>NZ_JAPAIX010000001.1:0-1322639 GCF_025910175.1 Agrobacterium sp. BT-220-3 | reverse complement strand
CCCGCAGGCCCTTGCGCTAAATGGAGAGCCCCGGGCCTACGCGCGCTGACCCGATGCAACTAGAGGCAGGGGTCCCTTTTGGGAGCCGATAAGGGGTCCCGTTACGACGCCGATTGACATTGAGAACACGGGCGTTATGGCGTGACTGCGCGTCAGCTACACGCTGAAGGGACTTAGGCAGTTCCGATCGGTCGGCTGTCTCGACAGCGTTGGTGATCGCGATTGCGAACTCTTTACGCTTTTCAAGACGAGTGTTGATGTCGAAGATGCCAGCGCCACGACCGTTAGAGGTCTCTTCAAGATAAGTCGTGAAGGCATCCTCTACGGCGTTATCATACTCGGTCTGGATACCCTTCAGTTCCTTGTCCATCCAAGTGTGCGCATCGACCTTGCCCTTCTCAACGACACCACCTGTCCCGACAGGATCAGGCATGAGGCTGTCCATCGTGGCGATGATTTCAGAGTTGCCGGTTCGTACACCAGCTGCGTGCGCGTCAAGGCGAACCGCGTCAACTGATCGGTTAAGTCCAGAGCGAGCGTCGATTGAAGCCTGTGCACGTTCGATACCTTCCGCCGTGAAAGCATAAGGGATGTTACCGACCTGCGCAGCGCCAGCCGAAGAGCCGCCCATTGCACGAGCAACGTCGTCAATCTGGCTACGGGATTAAGCCGCGAACGCTTCCTGCATGTCTCGGCCTAAAGTCGGGTCTACATGCTGAACCTTGGCGGCAATCGCACCGAAGACGCCACCAGCTGCCATTGCGATGCTGCTGTCGATTGCCAAGTCGCGCACCGAATAGTTCGGCGTTGTTTCAAGCTTCACTGCGTTGGATGCAGCCACGATAGCACCTTGACGCCCTGCTTCAGCTGTTGCCCTACCAAGGCGTGAAGCAATAGCAGCCGTGCCGCCTATGCCTCCTGTGCCGATCTCTAGCGCCCATATGCTAGGGTCTGTCACGCCAGCCAGAAGCCTGACACCAAGCCCGCTCACGCCTCCTCTATCCAGCGTGTCGGTAGCGCTCATCTGATCCATGGCGAATTCGATCTTTTGAGCTACGCTTTCAGGTGATACGGAGTTCTGAACTACCCATTCTTGCCATTGGGGATTGAGACCCTGATAGCCGGGAGTGGCATTGAACGTTTCCATAGTACGAGCATCAAGCCAGTTCTGGTCGGGCTTCTCGCTCTCAGCTTGCATGAACTGCCACAGGTGACGCGTTGGGAGTTCCTTAGGCGCTGCATCCATCATGTCGAGGAAGGTCGGCGCGTTGTCGTACAGGCCGGGAAGGCGAGGCTCGTTAGCGCGTTGCTCAGAATACGCTTCTGGTGCTAGCACAGAGTTCACAGGAGAGATGCCGTTCGGCCCCACTTGCTCAGCTGTCGGATTGTAAGGGCCGGTAGCCGGGCTTGCAGTCGGCTTAAAATCGGCCACTGAGCCGGGAGCCATGCCGAGCAATGCGCGGGCGTTATCGTTGCGTCCTGACCAGTTATGACCGTTACGCGGTCCTTTCTCAGAGCCTACCGGACGCTCGTACATGATGCCAGCGTCTGTCGCTGCATCGACGTCCTGAGCAGCCTTGAGGCGAGCAAGAGTACCCGCCTCGGTCGTGTTCATCTCCTGCCAGCCCCATTCAATCTGCGTATCCAGATCGTCCCATGATGTACCACGCTCAGCTGCCAGACGCTTCAGCCCTTCGAAACGTTCTCGGTTCCATTGGCCGATACCGTAAGAATGTAGGCCCGGCCCTGCGTCGTTCTTTCTGATAGCCTTAGGATTGACTTGGCTTTCGCCCATGAGGTTGCCTACGAAGCCCGCAGCTGCGTGATCAGATAGACCCCTCTTCCTGTACTCGTCGTATGCATATTTAGCTGCGGGGGATACCTGTGCCATGGTTTTCCTTTATGGAGCCATCTGCCTCATTTCACGGGCAGTCCGCTTATCGTTGGATTTCTTGATGTTCTGATCGAACGCACGTTGAGGATCGGCCTTAACCGCGTCGTTGTACGTCCGTTGGATTTGCTTGAAGGTGTAGCGAAGGCCGGGAATGGGCGTCGGGACACCCTTGTACAGAGCCATGGGAACGAAGCTCGCATCCTGCCCATTGCGGAGATAGGTAATCTCCATGTCCTTGTACTTTGGGTCGGCCTTGATCGTGGCCGTGACGCTGTCCAACATTGAATTCAACTGGCTTGGTTTATTCACAGGGAGACCCTGAGTGTTGACCAAGAAACCATTATACTTCGTCGTGTTGGACTTGATGACGCGAGACACTGTTTCAGCAAGGGCGTCACCGCTAAGCTCGATGCCTTGCAGTGCGCGGACCTGCTTCTTGATCATGCCGCTGACGTCGTTGCCCCACGTACTCTTCGTGTCGAAGACGTAGCCTTCCTCGTCCACTTTCAGAAGGTCTGTCACCTTGGCAACGGTGTCTTCTAAAGCTTTCCCGGCGAGAGGAGTGCGCGTGTCGTAGTTCGCACGGGCTTGTCGAGCCTGACGAATAGCGTCGTCAACAGGTCCGATGGAAGCGAGCGAGGTCAGTGTGTAGACGAAAGCCTTGTCCTTGTCGGTCTGCACAACTTCGTCAATCAGCCCGTCAGCGTGTCGCGCGATCCGCATAAGGTCGCCCACGCCAGCGCGGTCTGCATCTGTGATTTCGATGTCGGAGTTCGTGCGTCTGAGCAGAGCCTGTGCGCTCTTCTTCTGTGCTTCAGGCAACATACTGTTGGCCGCATACACTTCAATCTCAGCGTCAGCCTTCGCGGCTGCTTGCTGCCCAGGCGTTGCGCCTTTGCCTAGAGCTTCGACTTTGAAGCGGGCACGTTGCTCGACAGCGCCAGCTAGACCACGCGCAATCTTGTCCTTGGAGTTCACTGTTACGAACGTTCCATCTTGCTGCGGCAATATAGTGTCGTCAGCCTGAAGCGCTGGCAGAGTTCCGTCAGCAGCTTGCTGAATAAGGTCAGGCTCGACTTGCTGCATGTAGTGAGAGCCGGCTAGTCGCTTCTGCTCTTGGTGAAGCTCATTTCGCTGCTTCTCTAGGGCGTTACGGTTCTTTGAGATGATCTGCGAATAAGCCGCGCGCGTAATGTTCCCGGCTTTCATCTCTTTGTCCATTTGGTGCATCATCACCATATCGAGCGCCCCCACATCAGCGTTGAACATCCATTCGGAAACGAGAGGCTGCATCCGCTTTTGTCGGTTATCTTCAGAACGGTTTGCCGCCTGAATGCTCATGTTGTCGTAAACCGGCCCCATGATGTTCTTCAGCTTCTGGCCGTTAACATCGAACTCGCCTAGCGCCTTGACCTGTGTCGGATCGCCCGCCAATGAAGCTTGCGTGACAAGGTTCTTCAGGACTTCGCCTTGTTCCGCCAGAGACATGCCGAGGAACTGTTCGTTCTCTTTCGCCATCTTCGTGATAGCCTTGAGACCAGCTTCAGCATTGCCGGGAGCGGATGCCGAGACCTTTGCCCATTCAGACGAGAACACAGCCTGAACGGTCGCTGCGCGCTGCGTAAGCTGCTCTTTCACGCCGTCTTTGAAGACGCCTTGCTTAGCGTTTGTAAGGAACGGGTCCATCGTTTCGGACCAGCCACGCATAGCCGTGCTGTTTCCAGCGAACTGCTTATTCGCTTCCTGTTGGTACTTGGCATACAACTGATCGACATTGACCGAGCCGGGAGGCGCGCTGGCAATCTCCTGCTGTATCTTCAGCTGGACTTCATTGGCGTAGGCCGTTCCTTGACGGAAGCCTAACGCCCGCGTTTCGCGTTCGTTCATGCCACGCGTATCGATTGACGCTATGTCAGCTGACGACTTGCCCATCGTTTGGAACTGGATACGAGCCGCTTCGTCCTGACGGCGCTGCGGGTCATTATCTTCAGCCTGAAGAGTAGCGCCGAACTGCTGAAGGGTCGGGTTCAGTTTGCCGAGACCAGAGAGAAAATCTCCGATCCCTGAGCGTTCTGTTACCTGTTCTGCGCGGACCATAGGCCGAGACGCAGTGCTTGCGTTAGGTGCGAGGTTAACACCTTGAAGACGATCTGCCATTTACTTGAGCCTTGCCTTTGCTGTGTCTACCGCGCCGGTAGCGACACACGTTTCAGCCGATTCATTGTTTCGCTGGGCGATGTAGTTTGCATTCAAGGCGTACAGCGCTTCGATGGTGCTGTACGTCTTTTCCAAATCCGCCTCATATCCAAATGCCAGCGGTATCTCGGCAATGCAGAGCGCATGTGCCACAGTGAGGAAATAAACCCTCGAAACTTCTCTTTGATCATAAGATGCAACGGGAGCCTCAAGTAGGTTTCCCATGTAGTTGAGCATGGCAGCGTGGTCGGAGATATGCCGCTGGAAGCGTTGGAGATCATCAACGCCCAGCTGCCGGGCTAATTCAATGTCGAGAACACGCAAACCTGCGTCGGTAATCAGAGGTGTAAACGGTGTCATGAGTTTCTTTCCAGAAATCGGACTGTTGAATGATTATTCCAGTGGGGAACTCTTATTGCTCGATAGATCGCTGGAAGAGTTGGCTACGGAGCCAGTGGCGCATTTCGCGCGCAATCTGCTGACGGCTGCGTACGAGGAGAGCATCAAGACCAGTAGTAGAGATGATGGTCATGTGCTTGCCGGGCGGGAGCGATATCGTCTCTCTTGGGACCACACGCCGTTGAGTTTCGTTGAGGAAGTTATAAGTTCGATTGCGCCCGACGTCGGTGCCGAACAGTGTCTTGAGGATATCTGTGCCTAGAAACCAGAAGGTGCCGTCTAGCTCTACGGTTCGTATTTCGTGCGTCTGAAACATATAGGGTGTGATGTAGGGCGTCATGTTGGGTGCCTTGAATTGGGCGCACAGTGCCGCGCCTAGCTGGTGCGTTTGGCGACTGAGAATGTGCGGATAGGTAAGGGGGGGGCAGGGTTTGGAACAACCGTCATTGCTCTTGGACCGGCGTTGTGTATTATTCCGGTGGGCAGGTCTTATTGGCATCCGCACCGAGGGACACGTAGCGTAAAGCCCAATTTATAAGACCGGATTATGATCGTATGTATGAGCAACACCTAACGCTAGGCATTAGGCTAAACTTATAGCTATTCCAGTGGGTCATTCTAATTCCGTGGAACGGCGGCTTAGCGGCAGTCGCGGTACGGGAGAACAGGCAAACGAGAAGGGCTTGATCCCGGTTCAGATAATAGACCTTGGCAGGGCGAGCACCTGTGGACTTTGCGTTAGTCTCACGCAAAGTACCGTAACGCTGCAACTCGTTAAGGTTTGCAGCTGGGCCGCGCTTACCGGTAACTGTGCGCGTCTCGCACAGTTTTCCGTAACGTTAAGGGCAGCGGATCAAACGGCTGCGAAGGAGACCATTACAGTCAGTGGCAAGAACCGCGTGGGCTTTAAGAGGCTTGCGCAAATGGATCGCGGCTCTTATCGTAAAGCTTCGGGCGCGCTTTTGGCGCAATCGAGAAGCCCCTTCGCTAGAGGGTTAAGACAAAGGCCACAGTAAGCTACACTGTGGCCTTTTGCTTTGCTGACGCCGATAAATCAGTCGCGAACTAGACCGGCGCGGAATTGACCGTGTCTGAAGGCGCGCAGTTTGTGTGAGTAATACGAGACTGTGAAGCCTATATTTCGCGCCCAACAAACCTCATTTCTGAAAAACTTCAAGTAAAAGCCCTGCGGCAATTTTTCGAAAACGATGGCCCTACCGATTTGCATTCCTGTGTACCCCTACATGTGAAATTCGCCACTGAGGCGAAGCAGTAGAAAAGTACAATCCAATAATAAAATAACAAGATAAAAAATACGGAAAACACAAATAAAGAAATATCACTTACAATAGTGAAAGTATTAATTTATATGCTATTGAAATTTATGAATAATTATCAGATAAATATTTAGCCTTACATGTCGGGTGATGAGGTATCTACCGAGAAAACATTATTCTTCGAGGCTGTTTTGAGTCTCGCGATTTGCAAGCGCGCACAGATCAATTTTGCGCAAAGCCTCAAGCATCATCTCAGGTGTGCTGTGCGTATAACCTGCTGCGGCAGATCGATTTGAATGGCCATGTATTTCGTCCATCAATCTGTCCGACACGCTGAGAGCGGTTAGCGTGGATTTATGCCAATGACGCCAACTGTGTGACGGAGCCTTGCGGGCGTCTGTTATGCCGAGGCCGCGTACCCAATCCGAAACGCGATTGGTTACGCCTTTGCTTTTGTGCTTGCGCGCGCCATCATCACGCGCTTTTGCGGCTTTGTGCGATATCTCTCGATAGAATAGTGGACCCTTGCCGCGCTGTCTCACATACTCAAGAAAGCCTTCAGCGATCAGATCAGGATGAATAGGTATCGTGCGCTCTGATCCAACATTTTTGATGGAGCCGCCGTCCGGTGCGGTAGTGATCGCGACACAAGGGATACCGTCAACTTCAATAATCATCGACCCCCAAAGCTGCGCAATTTCGCCAATACGCGCGCCCGTTGCTGCACATAACCAAGACGCCCATCGCAAATGCGGTAGCTTCTCCTTGCGCGCAGCTGAGAGAATGATTGAGACTTCCGAACTCGTGAACGGCAAACGGCCTGTCCCGGCGACCTTCTTCTGGTTTGCTTTGATACCGGCAAACGGGTTGTGCGTAATGCCTGAGGTTGCAGCATTCTCGACGCCATAACTGTAAAGACGGCGTAATGCTGCGATCTGCCCGACCTGAATAGCTTTCCGTCCCTTTGCTATGAGGTCGTCTTTCCATCGAATGGCGTCAACTTCATCCACTGTGCGCGGGTCTGTTTTGCCTATGAATGCGGAGAACTGCGCCATGCGCCCCTTCCATGTAGAGACTGTCGAAGCGGCGGGCCGTGTCTCTGTCTGCCACCGCCTGAATAGCTCGTCGAATGTGGTGCATTGCGCAATGCCGTTGCCCGCATTGTTCAGAGAAGGCGCAGGGTTTGCCGCAAGGCTGTATTTTGTGAGAACAGCGGTTCTCGGTGGATAGGAAGTTATGAGAGTATCGGGACCATAGTCGCCTGAGGCGTAAGCCTTCAGAGTGGCCGTAGCTTTCCTTAGGGTCTCTGGCAATGCTTCCGTTAGATTGGCGCGTGAACGTTCGCTCAATTCGATAGCATTAGCAGCAAGAAACGCGTCGATGTCTATCAACCTCAGCATCTGTTGATCTGCCAGACGCCGGGCCGCAGCGGTGCCGTACGCAACTAGCCGCGCTGCTTCGTCTAGAATGTCGTCCCAAATTTCGAATTCGGACCAAGCAATACGACCGCCTTCGAATATGCTGGCGGGCGGGTTGTCGCGATGCTTCTCAATGAGGTGAGTATAAAACAGCCCTAGGATTGCCTGTGTCTCGCGGTGCGTTAGGTCTTGAGGTCCGCGATAGGCTGCGGCGTAAAAGGCTTCAACGGCCTCAGATGCTGCTGCATGTCGAATACGCACAAGGCGAGTATCGGCTGTTCTCAGAGAGAATTTAATCTGCCCTGACACAAGCGCTTTGTATTCAGCTGTCCCGTCCGCTGGATCGCTGGAAACCGGAAGATAAGTCGTGAAGGTCTTTCCCTTCAGCTTCTCTATTAGATCAAGAGGGACGCGCTGCCTGAATAGAGCGTTGGCACTGTCTTTTCGCTTCGACGGACGCGGCATCTTAATTACCATGTGAGGACCGCCCGTGTGTACCGGTGGGGCAGTCGAAACCCTCTGATTTCCTTAAAGAATAAAGATTTCAATGAGGAAAACAAGGGATGGTGCCGCTTACGTGACTCGAACACGTGACCCCGTCATTACGAATGACGTGCTCTACCAACTGAGCTAAAGCGGCCCGATTGTGACCCGTTTGTTACGGATCAGCTTCATGGCGGGCTGATACAGGCAATGCCGATGGATTTCAAGCCTTGAATGTGCAGGTTTTGAAAATTCCGCAAAAAGCTTTGCCTGTCCATTGTTTACCTGCGGCTTCAGGCTTTGCCGCAGATGCGCTTTTTGGCTTCCTCATATTCATTGGCCAGACGATCGACGAGATCTGCCACCGGCTCGATGGACTTGACCGCGCCGATGCCCTGGCCTGCGCCCCAGATATCCTTCCACGCCTTTGCACCGCCAGTGGCGGTTTCAAAATCCATTTTCGAAGGGTCGGCTTCGGGCAGGTTGTCGGGGTCCATGCCGGAGGCGACGATCGAGCTTTTCAGGTAGTTGCCGTGCACGCCCGTGAAATAGTTCGAATAGACAATGTCCTTGGCTTGCGCTTCCACGATCGCCTGCTTGTAACCATCGGAGGCGCGGGCCTCCTGTGTCGCGATGAAAGGGGAGCCGATATAGGCCATATCCGCGCCCATGGCCTGTGCGGCAAGGATGGAGCCGCCATTGGCGATGGCGCCGGCGAGCAGCAGGGGGCCATCGAACCATTCGCGGATTTCCTGAACGAGCGCGAAGGGCGAAAGCGTGCCCGCATGTCCGCCTGCACCCGTTGCCACCGCGATCAGCCCGTCCGCTCCCTTGCGGATGGCGGAGCGGGCGTGGCGATCGTTGATGACGTCATGCAGCACGATACCGCCGTAGGAATGCACGGCCGCATTCACCTCCGGCACCGCACCGAGCGAGGAAATCACCACCGGCACCTTGTATTTGACGCAGAGGCCGAGATCGTGTTCCAGCCGCCGGTTGGACATATGCACGATCTGATTGACCGCGAAGGGAGCGGCCGGGCGATCGGGGTTGGCCTTGTTGTGGGCCGCCAGCTCCTCGGTGATCATTGCCAGCCATTCATCCAGCTGGCTTTCAGGCCGCGCATTCAGGGCCGGAAAAGCGCCGATGACGCCCGCCTTGCATTGGGCCAGCGTCAATTGCGGATGCGAAATAATGAATAGCGGTGACGCTATGACCGGAAGACGCAGATTGTCTTTCAGCACGGACGGCAGCATGTCTCCTCCCACGGATTTACGTTTACGCGCACGTAAGTCATTATCGCGTTCGGCGGCGGATTGAAAGCGAAAACAGTACGGGTGCCGGGCTCTCAAATCTGCGTTCGCAGCGCCACAATGGATCGATTTTCCCCAAAGCAATCCGGTCTTTATAACAAACGGTGCTTGCGGAGGCGCGGCATAGCCGTTACCGAATCGTGAACGTATGGCGCAACGCCGCATATTTTTTGCAAGGCGCACTAGAACAAGGATCGGTCGTGAGCGGACTGGAAACGGCAATCAGAAATGCTCTGGAAAAATCGGACAGATCGAACGCCGAAGTTCGTGCACGGATTTACCAATCATCCCGTCAGGCGCTGGAAGCGGGCCTGCGCAAGCAGGGCATAGACGATCCGCAGGTTGTCGCCCAGCAGCGCCAGCGGCTGGAAGGCCTGATCCACGTCATCGAGAATGAAGAGCGCAACCGTCTTCTGGACAGGGTGGAGCAGCAATTGCGGCCGCCTTTGCCGGAAAGTGCGGCCCATGATGAGCCTTCAGTCGATCCCGTTTCGCAACCTCAGCACCACGGCGAGATGGCTATCGAACCGGAATTGCGCGGCGAAACGCGCGACGTGCGGCCGGGCGCTCCCGTTGCTGCGGAGAGTCTGAATGCCGGTCGGCGCAGTGCAAAACCGACGAAGCGCGGCTCTAGCGCAGGCGATGCCTCGCTCGCCTTTCGTCCTGAAGGTGCCGTTGGCCGCCGCAAGCGCCGCGGCCTCTTTGCCCGGCTTTTCATATATGTGACGCTTCTGGCCTTTATCGGTTTCGGTGCCTGGTGGGTCTATTCCTCCGGCCTGCTGCTCTCGCCGGAGCAGCGTGATACCAGCGTGCCCAACCCGCCGGCGCAAGTGCAGGCAGAGGACTTCAATGGGGCTGAGCCCGCGCCGAGCCTGTCCGCCGGCCGTGGTTTTTCCGATGACTGGGTCGAGATATTCAATGCCGAGCGTGGCAGTTCCGGAATATCGGCAGGCCCGCGCGCCACTGTCGAAAATATCACCACACCCGCCGGCAAGGCGATAAAGATGACGTCGAGAAGCGTGTCGCAGGATGGCGCGGTCAGCATCGAGGTTCCCGTGGAGGTGATGCGGGATATGGCGGGCAAGTCCTCGACCATATCGATCACGCTGCAATCATCCAGCGACCGGCAGACGCAGGTTTCCGTCGCCTGCGATTTCGCCACCCTCGGCGATTGCTCGCGCCACCGCTTCACGGCCACGGCCGAGCGTGCTGATATGCTGCTGAATGCCACCTTCGAGCGCTCGCTCGCCCCCAATGCGCCGGGCAAGGTCTTCATCAACAGCGACATCGACGGCGACAGCCGCCCGGTCAATCTTTACTCCGTGCGCATTCTGCCCGGCCAGTAAGAAGCCAGTCAGAAGAGAGACAAGCGCCGCCGCCTCGGGGCGCTTGTCACCGTGGCCGATGTTATTTGAGAAATCCGGGTCCTGATCCCAAAATCTTGCCGTCGATCTCGCCGATCGCCTTCTTGTCCTTGCCGTCATAGTCGAGCGCATTGAGAATGTGGCGGATAAGGTTCACCCGCGCCCGGCGTTTGTCGTTGGCCCGCACCACCGTCCACGGGGCGGCGTCGGTGTGGGTCTTTTCCAGCATCTCGTCACGCTTGTCCGTATAGTCGTCCCATTTCGTCAATGCGGCTATATCCATGTCGGAAAGCTTCCAGCATTTCAGCGGGCTGTGGCGACGATCGTGAAAACGCTCGATCTGCGTTTCGCGGCCGATATCGAGCCAGAACTTGAACAGGTGAACATCCTCATGGACCAGCATCTTTTCGAGGCGCGGTGTTTCCTTGAGGAAGCGCTTGTGCTCTTCAGGGGTGCAAAAACCCATGACCGGCTCCACCCCGGCGCGGTTGTACCAGGAACGGTCAAACAGAACGAATTCGCCGGCTGTCGGAAAATGCGAGATATAACGCTGGAAATACCATTGCCCACGCTCGGTTTCCGTCGGTTTGGTCAGCGCCACGACGCGGGCATAACGGGGGTTGAGATAAGCGCGGGCCGCAAAGATCGCGCCGCCCTTGCCGGCCGCATCACGACCCTCGAACACGGCCATCACCCGTTTGCCGGTCGCCTGCAGCCAGAACTGTACCTTGACCAGCTCCACCTGCAGCGCTTCGAGGGCGGCGTCGTATTCCTCGCGCTTCATCTTTTTGTCGTAAGGAAAATCACCGGCGGAAAGCTTGTTTTCCTCCACCCAGTCGGGAAGAACCGGATTGTCTATATCGAAGCTGCGCAGCTTGCCGTCAATGGTCAGCTCCACCGAGCGCTTCTTCGTTTCCGCGTCCATATTTTCCTCCGGCTGTTGTTGTGTAAAGGCAACTCGCCGCCAATGAGTTCATATCCACCGGCAGAATTCAAGTGAAAGAGGGTGGGTTGGCCTGGGTGCGACGGCGCAAGCGATTGCGGCACCTATTTTGCGCATATACGTTGTGGAAAATGCGCGGCGATGAATCTCTGTCATGAAGCTGGCCTATGAGGTTTCGGTGCGCTGTCAGGTGGAAGTGGAAAGTGGGCTGAAATGGCAGTCATGGAAGGCGATAGTGGATTAAGGCTTTTGGCAAAAAAGCTTCGCCGAAACTGGTTGCCCGTTCTGGTCGTCAGCATGCTTGCCGTCGTGGCCGTCTCGGAGCTTCACACACCCTATATGCCCGCCGTCCTGTGGCTCTGCGCCATCATCGCCATTATGGCCGTTCGGGAAAGGTCGGCGGGTGCGAGGGAAGAAAACGCGGCTGTAGAAACGGATGAGCCGGAAGTGCCCGGTGAAAACGTCATTTCCGGCGTCCGCGCGGGCCTTGCCGTCCTGGATACGCCGGTCTTCATCCTCGATAAGAATGCCAGCGTGCTGTATCAGAACGGCGCAGCGGAGCGCGCCTTCGGCCAGCTTCCGGCCGGCGCGCATATTTCCGCCCGGCTGCGTTCGCCGGGTCTGCTGGATGTCATTCGCGAAACCATCACCACCGGCCAGCCCAACCAGGTCGAGCATTCCGAACGGTTTCCATCCGAGCGGGTCTTCATCGTCCGTATCGCCCGTGCCGATGCGGGGGAGGTTGCGGGACCGCCATTCTACATCCTGTCGTTCCGCGACGTTTCGGAGCTTCGCCGCATCGACCGTATGCGCAGCGACTTCGTCGCCAATGCCAGCCATGAATTGCGCACGCCGCTCGCTTCCCTTCGCGGTTTTATCGAGACCATGCAGGGGCCGGCGCGCAACGATCCGAAAGCGCAGGAACGGTTCCTCGCCATCATGCTGGATCAGGCAACCCGCATGAGCAGGCTGGTGGACGACCTCATGTCGCTTTCAAGGCTGGAATTGCGGGCGAATATCGCTCCGGACCAGAAGGTCGATCTCGTGCCCGTCATCGGCCATGTGCGCGATGCGCTGCTGCCGCTCGCCGACGAGCTCGATGTCGATATCATCCTGCATCTGCCCGATCGGCCGGCGGAAGTGCAGGGCGATCGTGACGAGCTGGTGCAGGTATTCCAGAACCTCGTTGAAAATGCTTGCAAATATGGGCAGGAAGGCAAGGTCGTGGATGTCTGGCTGCGCGCCGAACCCGGCAAGCCGGTGGAGGTGAGCGTCATCGACAAGGGCCCGGGCATTCCAGCCGAACATGTGCCGCGCCTGACGGAGCGGTTCTATCGCGTCAGCGTCGCCGACAGCCGGTCCAAAAAGGGAACGGGCCTGGGGCTTGCCATCGTCAAGCACATCCTCACCCGCCACCGCGCCCGCCTCATCATTAAATCGGAACTGGGCAACGGCACGGACTTTACCGTCAGATTTTAACATAAAAGGCATAAGGCCTTTAATTTCGAAAAATTCTATAAGCAAAATCAGTAATTTAGATTGTCACAAATCTTTCACTGAAGTGACATAAAAGGATGTGGCTACGGTGGTTAAGAAAAGGTCGCCGAGCGCATGCTAAGAGCGATTGCCGCAATCGGCTGCGTCCACAAACAAGCCCACGACGGGAGAGACAAATGAACATCGTAAAATTTTCCGCAGCAGCTCTGGTGGCTTCTGTCGCCTTCGCTGGCGCCGCCGCTGCTCGCGACCAGATTCAGGTTGCCGGTTCTTCCACTGTTCTGCCCTATGCCAAGATCGTTGCCGAGACCTTTGCTGAAACCTTCCCGAACTTTAAGGCTCCGGTTGTTGAGTCCGGCGGCACGGGCGGCGGTCTGAAGGCGTTCTGCTCCGGCGTTGGTGAAGGCACCATCGACATCGCCAACGCTTCGCGCAAGATCAAGACCGACGAACTGGCCGCCTGTAAGGCTGCTGGCGTTGCCGACGTTCAGGAAGTGAAGATCGGTTACGACGGTATCGTCTTCGCGATGGACGCATCCAACAAGGACATCAAGCTTGAGCCGAAGGATCTCTACCTCGCTCTCGCCGCTGAAGTCGTCAAGGACGGCAAGCTCGTTGCCAACCCCTACAAGAAGTGGTCGGAAGTCAACAAGGAACTGCCTGATGTAGCAATCGCTGCTTACATCCCGGGTTCCAAGCACGGCACGCGCGAAGTCTTCGAAGAGAAGATCATGGCTGACGGCTGCAAGGAAGCAGGCGCCACCGACGCCATCAAGACGCTGGTCCCCGATGCCAAGCAGGCTGCTGCAAAGTGCATCGCAGTCCGTAAGGACGGCGCCGCAGTCGACATCGACGGCGACTACACCGAGACGCTTGCCCGTATCGATGCCAACAAGACCGGCCTCGGCGTTTTCGGCCTCGCATTCTATGAAAACAATGCTGACCGTCTGAAGGTTGCGACTGTTTCGGGCGTTGTTCCGTCCACCGAAACCGTTGCCAGCGGCAAGTACCCGGTTTCTCGCCCGCTGTTCTTCTACGTGAAGAAGGCTCACCTGGGCGTTATCCCGGGCCTCAAGGAATATGTCGAGTTCTTCGTTTCTGACGAAATGATCGGCCCGGATTCCCCGCTCGCCAACTACGGCCTCGTTGCCGCTCCGGACAAAGAACGCGAAGAAATCCGCGCCAAGTTCGCTGCCGGCGCTTCGATGTAATAAAGAAAGAGGGGTGCGGCCTGCCGCGCCCCTCATTCCACTCCGCTGCCTTTCCGCCTCGGCGACGGTCTCCGGTTGACAGTTCCAATTCATCGTTGTCCACATAATTGTTGATCGATTACAGATGGATAGGATGTATCAACCTTGACGCTTGCCGGACTTTGATACAGTCAGGCGGCAAGCATTTCTGGATGGTCCAGCAGTCTCGTTTTGATGACTTTTTGATTTGCCCGATATCGCATCGTGCTCTTGAGGCACGCCGAGGGAACTCTAATGAACACATCGATCCTTTTGCTGATACTGGCGCTGATCGGCATCGGCAGCTATCTGCTCGGCAGCCGCCGTGCCGTTGCCCTGTCTGGCGGACGCCCCGCCACCATGCATTCCCGTGCCGGTTATCACGGTTCCTACGCGGTGGTCTGGGCGGTGCTGCCAGCGGCGCTCATTCTCTGCGCCTGGCTTGTCATCAGCCCGCTGATCATTACGTCTTCCGTGCGCGCTGAATTTCCTGAAGATGTGCGCGCCCAATCCGAAGCGCAGCAGAGCCTGACATATGGTATGGTAACGTCGATCGCCCGAGGTCTGCAGCGGCTGACGGCGGAGGAAACGGCGCAGGTTGATGCGGATGCCGCCACAGTGCGGCCGCTTCTGGCGTCGAAGGGCGTTGCCATCGCCGGCGATCCCGAGCGCTACATGGTCGATGCCGCCCAGACGCTGAACGCGATGACGTCCACCAGCCGTATTGCGATGATCGCAATCGTGCTGCTGGCCGCTTTCGGCGGTGCAGCTTATGCGCTGCGTTCGATCGCTCCGCGCTTCCGGGCGCGCAACAGGGTCGAGAAGGTCATTCTCGCGGCCTTGCTCGTTGCCTCCTCCATTGCCATTCTGACGACCGTCGGCATCGTCCTGTCGATGCTGACGGAAGCCATCCAGTTCTTCACCATGGTTCCGGCACACCAGTTCTTCTTCGGAACGGTATGGGATCCGCGTTTTGCGGCGGCGGGTGCAACGGACTCGTCCGGTCAGTTCGGCCTGATCCCGCTGCTCGCCGGCACGCTTTACATCGGTTTCGTCGCCATGCTGGTGGCGGTCCCGGTCGGCCTGTTTTCGGCGATCTACATGTCGGAATACGCCTCGCCACGCCTTCGCTCCGTGGCAAAGCCGCTGCTCGAGGTGCTCGCCGGCATTCCCACCATCGTCTACGGCTTCTTCGCGCTGACGACGGTTGGTCCGTTCCTCAGAGACATTTCCACGCAGATCAACGGCCTGGCGACGGGTAACTACGCCAACTTCATCCAGGCGCAGAGCGTCATTACCGCCGGCTTCGTCATGGGCATCATGCTGATCCCCTATGTCTCGTCGCTGTCGGATGACATCATCACCGCCGTGCCGCGCTCGCTGCGTGACGGTTCGCTCGGTCTCGGCGCCACGCGGTCTGAAACCATCAAGAAGGTCATCGTTCCCGCCGCTCTCCCCGGCATCGTCGGCGCCGTGCTGATGACGGCATCGCGTGCGATCGGCGAAACCATGATCGTGGTTCTCGCGGCCGGCGTTGCCGCCCGCCTGCAGCTCAACCCCTTCGAACCGATGACCACCGTAACGGTCAAGATCGTCAGTCAGCTGACCGGCGACCTTGAATTCACCTCGCCGCAAACGCTGGTTGCCTTCGCGCTGGGCATCACGCTTTTTGCCATCACGCTTTGCCTGAATATCTACGCGCTTTACATCGTGCGCAAATACCGGGAGCAATATGAATGACCGACATCGTTTCTCCCGCAGCCGGCGCTGCCGGCACCAACAAGGCCGCGCGTCGTGATATCGGCATCAAGCGCCGCTACGCCGCCGAACGCCGTTTCCGTGCCTATGGCATGGCAGCGATTTCCTTCGGCCTCCTGTTCCTCTTCCTGCTGCTCTGGTCGGTCGTCTCCAAGGGCTACACCGCCTTCCAGCAGACGATGATCACCGTTCCGGTCGAGTTTTCCGAACTGATCATCGATCCGAAGAATGAGCGGGCCGCAAATCCTGCCAAGCTGATGACGGCCAATTATCCCGTCCTCGCTCGCGATGCGGTCGCCAAGGTTCTTGGCGTTGCGCCGACGGACCGTGCCGGTCTTCGCGCCGTCAACACCATGATCTCTGACAGCGTACGCACACAGCTGCGCGATATCGTCGTTGCCGATCCGGCCATTATCGGCACCACGCGCACCGTCACGCTTCTGGCGTCTGGTGATGTCGACAGTGCCTTCAAGGGCCAGGTGGACATGACGGTGGATGAAGCCAACCGCCGTATCTCGAACCAGCAGCTTGGCTGGATGAACCAGCTCGCCGAAAGCGGGCAGCTCGGCAAGCATTTTAACACCGGCATCTTCGTCAACGGCAATTCGAGCCGTCCGGAAGCGGCGGGTGTCGGCGTGGCGCTGATCGGCTCCTTTTACATGATGCTGATCGTGCTTGTACTGTCGCTGCCGATCGGCGTCGCAGCCTCCATCTATCTTGAGGAATTTGCTCCGAAGAACCGCCTGACGGATCTCATCGAGGTAAACATCAACAATCTGGCGGCTGTTCCTTCGATCGTCTACGGTCTGCTCGGCCTTTCCGTTTTCATCAACTTCATGGGCTTTCCGCGCTCCGCCTCTCTGGTCGGTGGCCTTGTCCTGACGCTGATGACGCTGCCGACGATCATCATCGCGACCCGTGCCGCATTGAAGGCCGTGCCGCCGTCGATCCGCGCTGCCGCACTCGGTCTCGGCGCATCCAAGATGCAGACGATCTTCCACCACGTCCTGCCGCTCGCCATGCCCGGCATTCTGACCGGCACCATCATCGGCCTCGCCCACGCATTGGGCGAAACGGCGCCGCTGCTTCTGATCGGCATGGTGGCATTCGTTGCGAATTATCCGACAACGCCGATGGATCCGTCCACGGCTCTGCCGGTGCAGATTTACATGTGGGCGAACGAAGCCGAACGCGCCTTTGTCGAAAGGACATCTGGCGCTATCATCATCCTGCTTCTGTTCCTCATCGTCATGAATGTTGGCGCAATCCTGTTGCGTCGCCGCTTTGAGCGGCGCTGGTAGAGGGAGCTAGAGCAATGAACATGTTGTCGGAAGCAGCAGTTGAAAAGGCGCTGGACAAGAAAATGAATGAAGTCTCATACAAGATGATCGGCAAGGACGTTTCGGTTTATTACGGCGAAAAGCGCGCGCTTTACGACGTGAACCTCAACGTCCGTGAAAACACGGTGACTGCGCTTATCGGCCCGTCCGGTTGCGGTAAATCCACTTTCCTGCGCACCTTGAACCGCATGAACGACACGATCGACGGCTGCCGGGTCACCGGCAAAATCACGCTCGATACGGATGATATCTACGATCAGGCGATCGACGTCGTCGAATTGCGTGCCCGCGTCGGCATGGTGTTCCAGAAGCCTAACCCGTTTCCCAAGACCATCTATGAAAACATCGCCTACGGCCCGCGCATCCATGGTCTCGCCCGCAACAAGGCGGATATGGACCAGATCGTCGAGCAGAGCCTGCAGAAGGCGGGTCTCTGGAACGAGGTGAAGGATCGCCTGCTCGAGTCCGGCACGGGTCTTTCCGGTGGTCAGCAGCAGCGTCTGTGCATCGCGCGCGCGGTTGCCGTCAGCCCGGAAGTCATCCTGATGGACGAACCCTGCTCGGCGCTCGATCCGATCGCGACCGCAAAGGTCGAGGAACTGATCCACGAACTGCGCACCAACTACACGATCGTCATCGTCACGCACTCCATGCAGCAGGCGGCGCGTGTTTCGCAGCGTACGGCCATGTTCCATCTTGGTCATCTTGTCGAAGAAAATGAAACGGACAAGATGTTCACCAATCCGGACGACCAGCGCACGCAGGATTACATCATGGGCCGCTTCGGCTGATCCCCGGCCGGCGCTTTCTCGAAACCGAACAAGACTGGTGCCTCTGCCGTGCCCGCTTCCGGGTACGCGCATGCAGGCCAAGCCGGAGGACTAGACCGTGACACAGACAACGACCCATTCGCATATCCTGTCCGCCTATGACGACGAATTGAAGTTTCTGACGCGCCGCATCGCCGAAATGGGCGGTCTTGCCGAGCAGATGTGCGGCGACGCCGTGCGTGCGCTCGTCAATTCCGATGCCGCACTCGCGCAGAAGGTCATTTCCGACGATACAATTCTCGACCATGCCGAACGCGAAATCGGCGACAAGGCCATCGTCACCATCGCCAGACGCCAACCTGTGGCGGCCGACCTTCGCGAGATCATCGGTACCCTGCGCATCGCCGCCGATCTCGAGCGCGTCGGCGATCTCGGCAAGAACACCGCAAAGCGCGTCATTGCGGTTGCCGGAACCGGCGTGCCGCGCAAGCTCGCGCGCGGCATCGAACATCTGTCGGAGCTGGCGCTGGTGCAGCTCAAGGAAGTCCTCGACGTCTATTCCACCCGTTCCGCCGAGAAGGCCAATGCCATTCGCGAGCGCGACGAGGAAATCGACGCCATGTACACGTCGCTCTTCCGGGAGCTTCTGACCTACATGATGGAAGATCCGCGCAACATCACCACCTGCACGCATCTTCTGTTCTGCGCCAAGAACATCGAGCGCATCGGCGACCATGCCACGAATATTGCCGAGACGATCTATTACATGACCACCGGCAGCCAGCCGGAGGGCGAGCGTCCGAAGGACGACAGTTCCAACACCCTCGGTTCGGTGACCGAGTAACAGACAGGCAGAAGCTTGCGGAGTTCAATATATGGTGCCCAAGATTGCAGTTGTGGAAGACGAGGAAGCGCTGAGCGTCCTGCTTCGTTACAATCTCGAGGCTGAGGGATACGACGTCGACACGATACCCCGTGGCGACGAGGCGGAAATCAGGCTGCAGGAGCGTATTCCGGATCTTCTCATCCTGGATTGGATGCTGCCCGGCGTGTCCGGTATCGAACTCTGCAGGCGATTGAGAATGCGGCCGGAAACCGAACGCCTGCCCATCATCATGCTGACGGCGCGGGGAGAGGAAAGCGAGCGGGTTCGCGGTCTTGCCACCGGCGCCGATGATTATGTCGTCAAGCCGTTTTCGACGCCGGAACTCATGGCCCGCGTCAAGGCCATGCTACGCCGGGCCCGGCCCGAGGTTCTGTCATCGGTGCTGAAATGCGGCGATATCGAACTCGATCGCGAAACCCATCGCGTTCACCGCAAAAGCCGCGAAGTTCGCCTCGGCCCGACGGAATTCCGTCTGCTGGAATTCCTGATGACGTCACCGGGCCGGGTGTTTTCCCGCTCGCAATTGCTGGATGGCGTCTGGGGTCACGATATCTATGTCGATGAGCGCACTGTCGATGTGCATGTCGGCCGTCTGCGCAAGGCTCTGAATTTTTCGCACATGCAGGATGTTATCCGCACCGTGCGTGGTGCCGGATATTCGATGGAAGCCTGAGCGAAGCGGAGCCGATAGTTTCGCTGGCAACATGGTGCCGCAAAAAAGCAGGCCCGAAATCGGAAACGGTTTCGGGCTTTTTCTATATCAACATCCACAAAACTCGATGCCATTCTCCGTTTTGACGGAGGATCGGCAGCCAGTTGAAACCAGGATCGAAGGGTGACGCCCAATCACGAGGGAGTGGCAAGGGTTCGACGCGCTGTCATCAAGCTGACCGCGGAGCCGGCCTGTTTTTCGTCATAAAAAAACGGGCCCGAAGGCCCGTAATTTTGAGTGTTGAAATGCGTGCCGCAACACTCAAGCCTTACGGCGCTCGCTCACCGGCTGGTAGGCGAGTTTCGCATGGAACTTGCAATAGGGCGAAGATTCCAGCGCTTCACAACCGCAGAAATGGAAGTCGTCCTTCAGCGGATCGCCAACCGGCCACTTGCAGGTGCGCTCGGTCAGTTCCGTCAGCGTCAGGCGACGGGAAATCGGCGTGACAACGTTTTTGGAAGGAACGTAATCGAGAACCTGTGCGGTCTCGATGTCGATCTCCTCGTGCAACGCCGTCGCCGCGTTCGAACGGGTGAGAACCCGCGCCGGCGCTGCGTTGACGCGGCCTGCGAAAGTCGTCGTGCGCGGGGCAGGTGCAGCGGTGCGCTTGGGCGCGGAACGTGCCGAAGTGACCGGACCGCCAGCCTTGACGCGTCCCGGCAGGTTGAGACGATGGACCTTGCCGATTACGGCATTGCGGCTGACACCGCCCAGCTGCGCTGCTATCTGGCTGGCGCTAAGCCCTTCGGACCACAATTTCTTGAGTTTTTCGACTCGCTCGTCTGTCCAGTTCATGCCGCTTCTCCGCTTGTCGCGTGTATTTTCGGCAGAATCCTTCTCCGTCTCGCGGGCGTGCCGCAAGCGTGGTTTCCGCCGGATTTTTGGTGACTAGTTCCGCCGCAATGCAGTCTAGTAATTAGCGATTAACCTAGTGCCACGCAGAGTCCGTGGCAAGAGTCGGGGGAATCATCTGGAATCGATTTTCCGGTTTTCCCCAACTTGCTGGCGAGTTGAGTCTGAAAGGCAACACCTTGGGGCTCGCCGGCCGCCACCTACTAGGGCTTGAGAAGCCCGGGAAACGCGGACTTTTGTTGACATCGGCAAACGAAGTGACAATAGTGCCCCTGCCGCCGCGAGGCGGCATTTTTGATTTTCAGGCGAGGGATAACCCTTGAAGCCTATTGACAACCGTTGACAGCGCATCTGCGCAAGGAGTGATACAGCCATGGCCGAAGCCGCCGCGCCATTGTTTGATACGTTTTCCAGGGCTCCCCTGCGCTTTGAGCGCGGTGAGGGCGTCTGGCTGTTCACGGAAAGCGGCGAACGATATCTCGATTTTGCGGCCGGTGTCGCCGTCAACTCGCTGGGCCATGCCCATCCGCACCTTGTGGATGCGATCAAGACGCAGGCCGAGAAGGTCTGGCACGTCTCGAACCTCTATGAAGTGCCGGGACAGGAAAAACTCGCCAGGCGCCTGACGGAAGCGACTTTCGCAGACAAGGTGTTCTTCACCAATTCCGGCGCGGAAGCGCTGGAATGTGCAATCAAGACCGCGCGCCGTTATCACTATTCGAAAGGCCATGCGGAAAAGTTCCGTATCGTCACGTTCGAAGGCGCATTCCATGGCCGTACGCTTGCGACGATCGCCGCCGGCGGCCAGCAGAAATATCTCGAAGGTTTCGGTCCCAAGGTCGAAGGTTTCGATCAGGTGCCGTTCGGCGATGTCGATGCCCTGAAGGCAGCCATCACGGCCGAGACGGCCGCACTTCTGATCGAGCCGATCCAGGGCGAGGGCGGTATCCGCGCGCCCAGCAAGGAATTCCTGCAACTCCTGCGTAGCCTGTGCGACGAGCACGGCCTGCTCCTGATTTTCGATGAGGTCCAGACGGGCGTCGGCCGCACGGGCAAGCTCTTTGCCTATGAGCAGACCGGTGTTGCGCCCGATATCATGGCAGTCGCCAAGGGTATTGGCGGCGGTTTCCCGCTTGGCGCATGCCTTGCAACGGCGGATGCTGCTTCCGGCATGACGGCGGGCGTACACGGCACCACCTATGGCGGCAATCCGCTGGCCATGGCGGTCGGCAATGCCGTGCTGGATGTCGTTCTAGCCGACGGTTTTCTCGAAAAGGTCCGTGACGTCGCACTGGTTTTCCGCCAGGGCCTCGCCTCGCTCAAGGATCGTTATCCTGACGTGATCGAGGAAATCCGCGGCGAAGGCCTGCTTCTGGGTATCAAGGCGAAGGTCCCTTCGGGCGATCTGCTGCAGGCCATGCGCGCCGAACATCTGCTTGGCGTGCCTGCGGGCGACAATGTCATCCGCCTTCTGCCGCCGCTCGTCACCACGGCGGAAGAGGCCCGCCAGGGTCTTGCGCGTGTCGACGCGGCCGCCGCCTCCCTGACAGCGAAACAGGCGAAAATCGCCTGAGTAAATCAAGGGCGGGCCTCTGTTCAGAGGCTCGCAAGCATGGGACAGATCAGCATGGTTTCACCAAAACATTTTCTGGACCTCTCGGCCGTCGGGTCGGAGGACTTGCGGACAATTCTTGATGATGCGCGCACGCGCAAGATTGCCACCAAAACCGGCACGGCGGAAAAGCCGCTCGCCGGCAAGATGCTGGCGATGATCTTCGAAAAGCCGTCCACCCGCACCCGCGTCTCCTTCGATGTCGGCATGCGCCAGCTCGGCGGCGAGACCCTTTTCCTGTCGGGCACGGAAATGCAGCTGGGCCGCGCCGAAACGATTGGCGATACGGCCAAGGTGCTGTCGCGTTATGTCGACGCCATCATGATCCGCACGACAGATCATTCGCGCCTGCTCGAGCTTGCTGAACACGCCACTGTGCCGGTCATCAACGGTCTGACGGACGACACCCATCCCTGCCAGATCATGGCGGATATATTGACGTTCGAGGAACATCGCGGCCCGGTCAAGGGCAAGACCATTGCCTGGACGGGCGACGGCAACAATGTGCTGCATTCCTTCGTGGAAGGCTCCGCTCGTTTTGGCTATCGCATGGCGATGGCGGTGCCGATGGGGTCCGAACCGCATGACAAGTTCCTGAACTGGGCGCGCAACAATGGCGGCGAGATCGCGCTGTACCACGATGCCGATAAGGCAGTGGCGGGAGCGGATTGCGTCGTTACCGATACCTGGGTGTCGATGAACCAGGAGCACAAGGCGCGCGGCCACAATATTTTCCAGCCCTATCAGGTCAATGAAGCCCTGATGGCGAAGGCTGATAAAGACGCGCTGTTCATGCATTGCCTGCCGGCACATCGTGGCGAGGAAGTGACTGATGGCGTGATCGACGGGCCGCAGTCGGTTGTCTTCGATGAGGCGGAAAACCGCCTGCATGCGCAGAAGTCCATCATTGCCTGGTGCATGGGCGTCATCTGACGGCTCTTGCCCTTCCTGCCAAACGGTGAGGAAGGGTGCTTGAACTTGGCTCGGTACATTACCATCTGTGGGACTTCGAAAAGGCTCGTCGGTTTTGCTGGCGGGCCACAATCACGATTTGCACGATTTTTCCCGGAGGCGGTTTCGCTTCCCGAATCTCTGTGCGACAAGCGGAAAAAGCACATTCAGAAAGCCGGACTTTTGGACGGTAGCGGCGCAACGGCTGCGCCAAGGAGTTATGATATGGCAGATGTAACAGTTGAACTGGACGACCTCGATTTGGCTGGCGACGACAAGGTCGTGCCCTTTCAGGTCGAAGGTCTGGATGTGCGCGGCCGCGCCGTGCAGGTTGGGCCGCTGTTGAATGCCATTCTCGAAAGGCACGACTATCCTGCGGTGGTCGCCCGCCTTCTCGCGGAAGCCACCGTTCTGACGGCGCTGATCGGCACCTCGCTTAAATTTTCCGGCAAGCTCACCGTTCAGACCAAGGGTGACGGCCCGGTTGACCTTCTGGTGGCGGATTTCACCGCCCCTGAAAGCATGCGTGCCTATGCCCGTTTCGATGAGGAGCGGCTGGCGGAGGCGATTGCGGCGGGAGCGACCTCTCCGGAACAGTTGCTGGGCACCGGCATTCTGGCCTTCACCATCGATCAGGGCGCGGGAATGCAGCCCTATCAGGGCATCGTGCCGCTGGACGGCTCGTCGCTGGAAGAAATCGCCGGGGTTTATTTCCGCCAGTCGGAACAGCTTCCCACCCGCGTGCGCCTTGGCGTCGCCGAATTCTTCGACCGTGACGGCGAAGGAAAGCCACGCCACGGCTGGCGTGCCGGCGGCGTGATTGCGCAATTTCTGCCGCAGGCGCCTGAGCGTCTTCGCATGCGTGATCTTCACGGAGGCGACGGCGATGAGGGCAATTACGACGTGGCTGAGGATGATGCCTGGACCGAGGCGGTCACGCTGCTGAACACGGTGGATACCGACGAGCTGACCGATCCGCAGGTGCCGGTGGAGCGTCTGCTCTACAGGCTTTTCCACGAAAGTGGCGTGCGCATCTACGATCCGCAGGCGATTTTTGACCGCTGCAGCTGCTCGCGCGAAAAGATCAAGGGCGTGCTCTCCGGTTTCACCGCCGAAGAGATCAAGGCAAGCGAAGAAGACGGCGCAATTGCCGTGACCTGCGAGTTCTGCTCCACGACCTATCGCTATGATGTCAGCGAGTTTGAAAACGTCTGACGAGGAGAGCCGTACCTTCGCACACCGTCATCCCGGCCTTGAGCCGGGATCCAGCGCGATCAAGTCTTTGATCGCGTAAGACTCTTTCACGGCGCAGACGCGCCGTGGCTGGATGCCGGATCTAGTCCGGCATGACGGAAGAGAGATTTTTTACCTTACCGACGACACTCTCAGCTGCGCTTTTAACGCGCGGCTCTCGCGTTCCTGCGATTTCATCAGTTCAGAACCCGCAATAGGCCAGGTGAATCCAGTGAAAACGCGGGTATGGTGACATTGAACACCTCGCCCTTGTCCGTTTCCATTTCATAATGGCCAAACATCAGGCCGGACGGCGTATCCAGCGGACATCCTGACGAATATTCGTAGCTGTCGCCGGGGTTCAGATGCGGCTGCTCGCCGACGACGCCGGGGCCGTAGACTTCATCCACCTGTCCGTTCTGATCGGTGATGTGCCAGTAGCGGTTGACGAGTGTTACCGGAATATCTGAGTTGTTCGAGATCACGACTTTATAGCCCCAGACGTAACGATCGTCATCTGGGTCGGATTGTTCCTCGAGATAATACGGATCGACCGTAACCTCGATATCCCTTGTCAGAGCACGATACATACGCGCCACACCTCGATATTATGCCTGCCGCCGATATCCTACACTATAGGTTCTGGCTATCGTCAAGAAAATGAACGACTTGACGGGCAGGCGGCATCTTCTGTTGCGCTGTTTTCCACCGTTAGGGATAACGGTAAAGGTAAATATTGGTTGCCTGATACCGGGCTTCACCCTTGCGGCGGGAGCCTTTCGGGCGCCATGGCCGGTCATTGAAGACGGGCCATGGCGATGTGCAGACTGAATTTTTAAGCCGAAACGGCTGCCAGACCCTTCGCCAGATCCTCCAGCAGATCGTCCGTATCCTCAATGCCGCAGGAAAGACGCAAGGTGCCGCCGGAAATGCCGAGTTCGGCGCGCGCCTCATCGGTCAGGTTCTTGTGCGTCGTGGTGCCGGGGTGCGTAATGAGGCTCTTGGCATCGCCGAGATTGTTGGAGATCTTCACGATTTCCAGCGCGTTCTGCAGCGCGAAGGCCGCATCCTTGCCACCCTTCAGTTCGAAAGCCACGAGCGTCGAGCCGCCGGACATCTGCCGCGCGATGATGTCGGCCTGCGGGTGATCGGCGCGGCCGGGATAGATGACCTTGGCAACCTTGCCGCTATCGGCGAGGAAATCGGCGATTTTGCCGGCATTGGCCGTCTGCTGCTTGACGCGCAGCGGCAGGGTCTCGATGCCCTTCAGCAGCGTCCAGGCGTTGAACGGCGACATGGCCGGGCCGGTATGGCGGAAGTAATCCTGCAGCTCTTCCTCGATCCAGTTCTTGTCGGAAAGGATCACGCCGCCAAGGCAACGGCCCTGACCGTCAATATGCTTCGTTGCCGAATAAACAACGATGTGAGCGCCGAGTTCGAGCGGCTTCTGGAAGAGCGGCGTCGCGAAGACGTTATCGACCACCACTTTCGCGCCGATCTGGTTGGCGAGCTTCGCCACGCCGGCAATGTCGATGATTTCAAGCGTCGGATTTGTCGGGCTTTCAAGGAAGAACAGCTTGGTGTTCGGCTGGATCGCCTTTTCCCAATTGCCGAGATCGCGTCCGTCGATCAGCGTGCATTCGATGCCGTATTTCGGCGCAAGCGTTTCGACCACCCAGCGGCAGGAGCCGAAGAGGGCACGGGCAGCAACGATATGATCGCCGGCGCGCAGCTGGCACATGATGGCGGCGGTGACAGCGGCCATGCCGGAGGCGAGCGCCCGGGCGTCTTCCGCACCTTCCAGCAGGCACATGCGCTTTTCGAACATGTCATTGGTCGGGCTTGCATAGCGGGCGTAGATAAATCCATCCGTTTCACCCTTGAAGCGCGCTTCGGCAGCTTCGGAGTTTTCGTAGACGAAACCCTGGGTCAGATAGATCGCTTCCGACGTTTCACCATAGGGTGAGCGTAGCGTACCGCCGTGAACGAGCTGGGTTGCCGGGCGCCATTTATTGCTCATGTGATCACCTTCAAAACAAAAAAACCGGCCGCAAAAGCAGACCGGTTCCTAGCACCCGGTCTTTTTAGCCACTTGTTTAACGTGGCTGCAAGCCGACCGGCCAAATCACCACGGGATAAGCTTGCCATACTGCCGTTACCGGCTTGCGTCAATGCTTTCCTTTTGGTTTTGTCGCCGTAAAAAGGAATGATGACCATGATCAGAACCACGGGCATTTTGGCGGATGGCGCAATCAGGGCGCTGTTTGCGGGCGGCAAGCTGAAAAGCGAAGCTGATCTCGATGCTGACCAGGTGCAGCCCGCCAGCCTCGATCTGCGGCTCGGCTCGAAGGCCTATCGCGTGCGCGCCAGTTTCATGCCGGGCCCCGGAACCCGCGTCATCGACAAGCTCAACCGCTTCAGCCTGCACGAGGTCGATCTCACCCAGGGGGCGGTGCTGGAAACCGGGTGTGTTTACATCGTTCCCCTGATGGAAAGCCTGGAGCTGCCGGCGGACATGTCGGCCTCGGCCAATCCCAAAAGCTCGACCGGACGTCTTGATATCTTCACCCGCGTCATGACCGACAATGCGCAGGAATTTGACAAGATACCGGCTGGATATTCAGGTCCGCTCTATCTGGAAATCAGCCCGCGCACCTTCCCCGTGGTCGTGCGTCGCGGATCGCGCCTGTCGCAGATCCGCTTCCGCGTTGGTCACTCGCTGCTCAACGAAAGCGAGCTGCTGAAACTGCACGAGACGGAAATGCTGGTCGCGAGCGACACACCGAACGTGACCGGCGGCGGCATCGCGCTTTCCATCGACCTCATGGGTTTTGGCGAGAACGGCCTGATCGGATATCGCGGCAAGCATCACACGGCGGTGGTCGATGTCGACAAGAAGGCTCAGCACGACGTTCTCGATTTCTGGGAGCCGCTGCATGCGCGCGGCCGCGCGGAACTGATCCTCGATCCCGATGAATTCTATATTCTCGTCTCACGCGAGGCCGTGCATGTGCCCCCGCTTTACGCGGCCGAAATGACGCCTTTCGACCCCTTGGTGGGGGAGTTCCGCGTGCATTATGCCGGCTTCTTCGATCCCGGCTTCGGCCACGCGCAGGCCGGCGGCACAGGCAGCCGCGCCGTTCTCGAGGTGCGCAGCCACGAGGTGCCCTTCATCCTCGAACACGGCCAGATCGTCGGCCGCCTGGTTTACGAGCATATGCTGCAAAAGCCGGAAGGCCTCTATGGCAGCGGCCTCGGCTCCAACTACCAGGCCCAGGGCCTGAAACTTTCCAAGCATTTCCGCGCGGAATAATGACCCCTCCGGGTGCTTGACACCCGGATGGAACTATCCGATGTCTTGTCTGCGGCGCGGGTGTAGCTCAATGGTAGAGCAGCAGCTTCCCAAGCTGAATACGAGGGTTCGATTCCCTTCACCCGCTCCAGCTACCTTTCTTTACTCCAGCATTCGCCGCACTGAAGGTCATGCGTTCAGGTAGGACAAAATCGCAGCAGCGACGTCTGGCGACTGTTGAGACGTCGCCTGCGTCGTCGACGTGTCGGCTACGGTGGATGAGGCGATGGTTTGGGCGGAGCTGCTTACCGGATCGTCGCTGTTCAACGCCACGACCTGCGCCGAACTCATGGCGGCGATCTGACCCGGTGTGAAGGCTGCCGCCTGCGAAGCCGTCAAGGCGGCGAGCGCGCTGGTGCTCAATCCCGAGATCGCGTTTGAACTCAAGCTGATGATTTGCTCGGTGGACAATGCGGCGAGATCGTCTCCGCCAAATGCGGCGGTCTGCAGCGATTTAAGGGCGCCGACCTGCGCCAATGTCAGGGCTCCGATTTGCGCGGAACCCATTGCCGCCACCTGGCCGTAGCTCAGCGAAGCCACCTGGCTTGTCGTCAGTGCGCCTACACCCTGAGAGGAAAGGGACGCTATGACGCCGGTGGAAAGCCCCCTGATCGCCGACGAGTTGATCGCGGCGAGTTCCTCGGTGGTAAAGGTTGCCAGACCTTCCGCCGTCAACCCTGCTAGTGCGGCTGAACTCAACGCGGCGATCTGGCCGGTGGTGAGTGCCCGGATCTGCTCCTTGCCGAAAGCGCCGATCTGGTCGCTGGTCAATCCGGCGACGCCGGCTGTACTCAAGGCCGCAACGTCAGTGGAAGACAATGTGGCGATGAAGTCGGTAGACAATCCCCTTATCGCGTTCGAGCCAATCGCAGCGAGTTCCGCCGGCGAGAAGGTTTTCAGCATGGCCGGAGACAGGCCCGTGAGCGCCTCCGAACTCAACGATGCGATGTGGCGGGTGGAGAGCGCTTCGATCTGCCCAACACTCAGGGCGCTGATCTGTGCGCCGCTGAAGCCGGATGCAGCCAGAGCATCGAGAGCCGCTATCTGGGTTGCCGAGAATGAGGCGATGTGGGCGGGGCTGAGGACGGCAATCTGTTTGGAGGTGAGGGCACTAACCTGGGCATTGCTCAGGGTGTTCAGCTGGCTACTGGTCAAGACGGCCACCTGCCCGGTGCTCAGCCCACTAATGGCATCCGGGCTCAATGCTGCGATCTGCGCTGCCGTCAGCGACGCTATGGTCTCCGTTGAGAGGCCCGCGATCGCATTCATGCCGATTGCAGCCAGCTCGGAATTGGTAAATGTGACCAGATCATCGGCGCTGAGGGCCACGATCTGTTTCGAGTCGAGCGCGCCGATCTGAGCGCCGGTCAGAGCCTCGACCTGATCGTTGCTCAACGCCACAATCTGATCGCTGGTCAGGCCTGTTATGCCCGCCGTGCTGAGAGCGGCGATCTGGGCTGTTGAAAGCGAGGCGATGTCATTCGTGCCTAGCGCTGCAATCTGTTTGGAGGTGAAGGCGCCGATTTGGGCGTTGCTCATGGCCTCTACCTGGCTGGTGCCGAGCGCGCCAATTTGGTCGATGGTCAGGCTGGCTATCGCCGCCGTGCCGAAGGCGGCGATCTGTGCGGTCGTCAACGAAGCGATCGTGGCCGTCGACAGGCCGGGGATCGCATTCAGGCTGATTGCGGCCAGCTCCGCGGTCGTGAAAGTGCTGAGGTCATCAGCACCGAGGGCGGCAATCTGTTTGGAGCTGAGAGCGCCGATCTGGGCACTGGTCAGGGCCTCGACCTGATCGGCGCTGAGCGCCGCGAACTGATCGGTGGTCAGGCCAGTCACACCCGCTGTGCCGAGAGCGGCGATCTGGTTTGCCGAAAGCGAGGCGATGTCGTCTGTACCCAGCGCTGCAATCTGTCTGGAGGTGAGGGCGCTGACCTGGGCGCTGGTCAGGGCGCCCACCTGATTGGTCCCGAGGGCTGCAACCTGGTCGGTGGTCATGCCCGATACTACCGTGCCCAGTGCTGCGATCTGAGCCGTCGTCAGCAAAGCGACCGTTGCTGTCGACAGACCCCGGATCGCTGTGGAGCTGATTGCAGCCAGCTCGGCGGCGGTGAAGGTGTTGAGATCATCGGGACTGAGGGCGGCAATCTGTTTCGAGTTAAGCGCGCCGATCTGAGCGCTGTTCAGAGCCGCGACCTGATCGGTGGTGAGGGCGTCAATCTGATCAGGGGTGAGGCCCGTTATCCCCGCAGCGCTGAGAGCGGCGATCTGGCTTGCTGAAAGCGAGACGATATCGTCCGGGCGCAACGCCGCAATCTGTCTGGAGGCGAGGGCACGGATTTGGGCATTGGTTAGCGCGTTCACCTGAGCGCTGGTCAAGGCGGCCACCTGCCCGGTGCTCAGTCCACCAATGCCAGCGGAACTCAGGGCGGCAATCTGCATCGTCGTCAAGGAGGCTATGGTCTCCGTTGACAGGCCGGGGATGGCACTGGCGCTGATCGCTGCAATATCCCTGGCGGAGAATGTTGCAATGTCCTCCGTGCTCAAGACGGCGATCTGTTTCGAGGTGAGAGCGCCGACCTGTGCGGTGGTCAAAGCCTCCACCTGTGCCGTCGTCAAGGCGGCAATCTGCGCGGTGGTCAGCGCGCCGATGCTTTGTGCGTTGAGAGCCGAAATCTGACCCGTTGTCATGGAGGCTACGGTCTCGGTCGACAGACCTTGGATCGCGTTTAAGCTGATCGCGGCAATATCCTTGGTCGAGAATGTTGCAATGTCATCCGTGCTCAAGACGGCGATCTGCTTCAAGGAGAGCGCGCTGACCTGTGCAGGGGTCAGGGCAGCCACCTGAGCGGTGGTCAGGGCGGCGATCTGCGCCGTGCTCAGTGCACTGATGCTTTGCGTATTCAGGGCGGCAATCTGCGCCGTCGTCAGGGACACCATCGTTTCGGCCGACAAGCCCGGGATCGCCGTCGAACCGATGGCGGCAATCTCCCTGGGTGTGAATGTCGCGAGATCATCCGTGCCCAGTGCCGAAATCTGCGTGGAATCGAGATTGACAATCTGCGCGCCCGTCAGGGCGCTGGCCTGACCGGTGCTGAAGGTCGCCAGCTGCTCGGCGCTCAGTCCCATAATGCCTGCGGCACTTATGGAAGCGATCTGGTTTTTTGAAAGAGCAGCTATGTCGTCTGTGCCCAGAGCGGCAATTTGCGCCGAGCTTAAGCTTGCCATTTGCCGGGTGGTCAGACGTGAAATCTGATCGGTGCTCAAAGCGGTGATCTGACTGGTTGAAAGTCCCGCGATGCCTGCGGCGCTTATGGCCGCGATCTGGACCGGCGAAAGTGATTTTATGGTGTCCTCGCTCACGGCCGCGATCTGCGCCGCGCTGAGAGCGCTGATCTGGACTGCGGTCAAGGCCGAAAACTGACCGACGCTCATGGCGGCAATCTGATCGGCGCTCAGGCCCCTGACACCCGCTGCACCCAACATTGCGGTTTGGCTGGTGGAGAGGACCGTCACATCGCTGCCAAGGGCAGCGACCTGCGCCGAACTCAACGCTTTAAGCTGCGCGGCGGAGAGAAGGCCGACCTGATCTCTACTGAGGGCTTCGACCTGATCGGTGGTCAGGCCCGTGACTGCGCTGGCGCTTAGAGCAGCGATCTGATCTCTGGTCAGCGCGGCGATAGCATCCACGCTCAAGCCCGGCAGGGCCTTGTTCGTGATTGCCGCGACATCAGCGGTCGAGAATGTCATCAGCTGCTCCAGACGCAGGGCCGCGAGTTGCGTCGAACTCAGCGACCTCACCTGCGCGGAGGACAGGGCCTCGACCTGACTGGTGCTCAAGATGTCGATCTGATCTGCTGTCAGGCTTGCGATCACGCCGGCGTTCAGGGCGGCAATCTGGGTGGCCGACAGGAGTTCGATCTGACTGGCGTTCAGGACTTGAAACTGCGCTGCGCTGAGGGCGTTGAGCTGGGCTGTCGTCAAGGCTGCGATCTGATCATCGCTAAGCGAAGCGATCGCCTCCGTACCCAGGCGTAAGATTGCTTTGCTGTTGATCGCCGCGATATCGGCGGTGGAGAAGGTTGCTATATCCTCGGCGCCGAGGGCGGTGAGTTGCGCCGCACTCAACGCCTTCACCTGCGCCGGTGACAGGGCCTCCATCTGGCTCGTGCTGAAAGCCGAAATCTGTTTCGTCCCGAGTGCGGCAATCTGAGCCGTCGTCAAGGCTGCGATCTGATCGGTACTCAAGACTTCGATCTGATCGGTCGTCAGGCTTGCAATTACGCCCGTGCTGAGGGCAGCGGTCTGATCGGGGGTAAAGCCTGATAGCGCCTGCGTGCTCAGGCCCGGCACGGCTCTGGCCGTCACCGCCGCGAGGTCGGCGAGGGAGAAGGTCGCTATGGCATCCGTGCTGAGCACCGCGAGTTGCGCCGAACTCAGCGCCATCACCTGCGCCGGCGACAGGGCTTCGATCTGGCCGACGCTGAAGGCCGCGACCTGTGTCGTTTTGAGTGCGGCAACCTGAGCTGCCGTCAATGCGGCGACCTGATCGAGGGACAGGGCGGCGACACTATCCGTGGTCATCCCCGGCAGGGCCTTGGCGTTGATCGCCGCAATATCGGCGGTCGAGAAGGTTGCTATATCCTCCACGCTGAAGGCCGCAAGTTGCGCCGAATTCAGCATCCTGATCTGTGCGGGCGACAGGGCTTCGATCTGACCTGGACTCAAAACCGCGATCTGATCGGTCGTCAGGCTCGCAATGGCGCTTATGTTCAGAGCCGCGATCTGATCTGGGGTAAGCGCTGCGATCGCCTCCGTGCTCAAGCCGGGCATGGCTCTGGCGGTTATCGCCGCAATATCGGCGGTCGAGAAGGTCGCTAATTCCTCCGCGCTGAAGGCCGCAAGTTGCGTTGCTTTGAGGGCGCTCACCTGGGGCGCGGTCAACGCCTCCGCTTGATCGACCGTCAGCGCATCGATCTGCGTGGTGGTGAGCGCAGAAATCTGACCCGCACTCAGGCTCTTGATGGCGTATTGATCGAGGATGTTCAGCTGATCCAGCGTCAAACCGATGATGGCGCCCTGTGAGATGGCGCTTAACTGTCGGGAGTTGAGGACTTTGACATCCTCTGCATCCAGTGCCGCGACTTGATCGGAGGAAAGCGCTTTAATCTGAGCCGTGGAAAGCGTCGCCACCTCATCGGTTGTCCAGGCTGCAACTGCTGCTGTCGAAAGATATTTGATCTGATTGACATTCAGGGAAGAAATGATCGAAGTCATGTCCGGAAAATCCTAAAGGCTAAGGCCAAATTCTCAACAGCAACAAATGATTTACTTGCCAATGCCCCGAAGAGCGTCCGTTCAAGTCCATCACTTTGCAAAGGCTCATTACGCAATCGGGCTTGCCTGAGCCTGAAGTTGCTAAGCGTCAGCCGATCTCACCCTGCGTTGTCTTTTTGAAACGCTTCAGGCGCTGGCGTGCGAGCAGAGGCAGAGGAACGCTGTGTCGTGCGGGAGCGCATTGACGCCCCGGCAGTCGCGTGAATATGCGATTTAGCTTGACTACTATTAAATTGCACGTAATAGTTGATGCAGTCGTAACATGATGGGGAAATGTTATGAGTCGCAAGCTTCTTTCGGAATTTCTGGGTACCTTTTGGCTCGTGTTCGGAGGCTGCGGCAGTGCGGTTTTTGCTGCTGCTTTTCCTGAACTCGGCATTGGTTTTCTTGGTGTCGCTTTCGCTTTCGGCCTGACGGTTTTGACCATGGCCTATGCGGTTGGCGGCATTTCGGGCGGTCATTTCAATCCGGCCGTTTCCGTCGGCCTGTCGGTTGCCGGTAAATTTCCGGCAGCGAACCTCCTGCCCTATATAGTGGCGCAGGTTCTGGGGGCGATTGTCGCGGCCGCGGCGCTTTATGTCATCCTTACAGGCAAGGCAGGGGCGGACATTGGCGGTTTTGCCGCCAATGGTTATGGTGAACATTCGCCGGGTGGTTATTCTCTCGTCTCGGCGCTGCTGATCGAGGTCATCCTGACGGCCTTTTTCCTGATCGTCATTCTGGGATCGACGCATGGCAGGGTTCCATCCGGCTTCGCGCCGATCGCCATCGGTCTTGCCCTCACCCTTATTCATCTGATTTCCATTCCGGTCACCAACACATCCGTCAATCCGGCCCGCTCCACGGGGCAGGCCCTGTTCGTCGGCGGATGGGCGGTGCAACAGCTCTGGCTGTTCTGGCTCGCTCCGATCCTCGGCGGCGTCATTGGCGCCGTGGTCTGGAAAATCTTTGGCGAGGAAGAGAAGGCCGGCCACGCCGGTTCCGTCCAGCCTGCGCAGACATGAATAAGAGGCTTTGTTTCCCCGAATGGTCGGGGAAACAAGTGAGGAGGATGACATGGATCTTACTTCGATATTGGCCCAAATCGTTGGTGGTGCGGTTGGCGGCACGGCAGGCGGAAAGATACTGAAGGATTCCGATCTCGGTTCGCTCGGAAACCTGATCGCCGGCGCCATCGGTGGCATCGGCGGCGGAACGGTTCTCGGATCGCTGCTCGGGACTGCAGGCACGGCGGCAGCCGGCGGCGTGGATATCGCCGCTCTTGCCGGTCAGCTCGTTGGTGGCGGTGTGGGCGGTCTGATCGTCCAGGTCATTGTTGGCTTGATCAAGAACAAGCTCGTCGCCAAATAAAGTTTTCAGCCGCTTCGGTGGCGAAGTGAAAGACCTTGCCGGGAGACAAGCCTCGTTCGGCAAGGCATTTTAAGTATTGCCGCTGCTATAGCGGCATCGCCATCGAAGCCGGAATGGTTTCCAATTGCGGAAGCGCGGACTGAGAGTATTCCATGTATCGTGAGAAAGCGCGAAGTAAGCGCTTCCCCCCGGCTATGTCTCGTCACGCCGCATCTTTGACGACAGGCACATGCGGCGTCTTGTTCCAGACGAAAGGTCTGGTTTTCAGCTCCACCACGGCGCGCCAGGCGGCAACAGACATCATCAGCCAATAGAGCGGGATTGCCATCCAGCGACGTCCGATCTGTTGTTTTTCGTAGGCTATCATCCTGTTTCGGCCCATCAGCACGAAGATGGCGTAGCTGCCGAAAATATTCAGCGTATCGATGAGAAATAGAGCCCCCTGCCAGGAAAGCAGCATATCCGCGCCATTTTCACGGATCGCCATGACCATGAAAGCGAAGGAAACGAACAGCAGGGGATGCGTTAGCGACGACAGGAGCATCCCGCCGATCAGTAACTGAAAGACCGTATAGGCACCCCATCCCATGTGGCGTGCGGTGATGAAGGGCGCGCGGGTCATTACCAGCCAGCTTTGCAGCCAGCCCTTGTACCATCGCGCACGCTGGTTCAGCCACACGGGAAGCGAGGTCGGCGCATCCTCCAGCGTCTGTCGCCGGATGACACCGCAGCGATAACCGAGCCTGTGCAGCCTGAGGCCCATATCGGCGTCTTCCGTCACATTGTAGGGATCCCAGGCGCCGACCCGACGCAAGACGGCGGTGCGGAAATGGTTGGAGGTGCCGCCAAGCGGCAACGGCAGCCTGTGCGCGGCGAGAACGGGCAACATGCAGCGAAAGAGACCAGAATATTCCAGTGCGAAACAGGCGCTGAGCCAGGAGGAGCGCGCATTGCTGATGATAAGCGGCGCCTGCAGGCAGGCCACCTCTTCCGGCTGGTCGTGAAAGGCGGCATGGGCTTCGCGCAATTGTTGCGGATGCGGTCGGTCTTCGGCATCGTAAACGGCAACGAATGTGCCGCGCGCGCCGGAGAGTGCATAGGTCAGCGCCTTGGGTTTGGTGCGCGGTAGGGACGGCGGAACCCTTATGATCTCCACATGCGGACCCGGATTTGCCCGATGTATGGCCTTAATCGTCGCGGCGTCGTCCGCCTCGCAGACGAGCTTGATGTCGAGCCGGGATTTGGGCCAGTCCAGCCGCTCCAGCGCACCGACAAGCTGCTCGACGACCGCTTCTTCGCGATAAAGCGCCACGAGAATGGTGTAGACCGGCAGATCTCCGTCCTGCGGGAGCGGGACGACGGTTTTTGCATCGTTTTCTCTGGGCGCATGGACGAGCGCAAAAAGTCTGAAAAGCAGGGTGGAAAGATAAAGCATTGTCAGCGTGACGTGAATATAGACCAGGGTCGCCTGCGTATAAAACAGCAGCGACAGAACGAGCAGGGTAACGAGGACACCGCTTGTAAAACCCTGCTGCCCTTGCAGCGTGATTCTGGCCGAATGCTGCGGCGCCGCGTTGAAAAGCCGATGTCGCGTGTCCTGGCAGCGGCGCGCCTCGCCCGCCTTCCAGATTGCGCCGCGCATCGCCTGCGGTGTGGTCACAGCCAGTTCGTCGAAAAGCTGCGGACGCTGATCGAGCATGCTTTTCAGCAATTCCATCCGTGCCAGTTCCGGCACGATCAGCAGCATCGGTTTGCCGTTCAGTGGTGCCAGCCGCAGAAGCCGTGGTTCGGCAAGTTGCATGTCCAGATGTTTGATGTCTGATACCCGGCCGGGATCGATTTCCGCAAGAAACGGCAGTCGCAAAAATCTGGCAAAGGCGCCGTAATAGGCATCCGCATCGACAAGACCGCTTGCCAGCAATTCGTCTTCCACGGTCGAGCCGTTTTTCAGGGCCCGTTCTTCGAATGTGCTGATATAGGGCTTGCCAAACCCCAGCGAAGAGAGAAAGCGCGTTGATCCGGGCTCGTCCTGTTGGGGAGCCATCCAGAGCGGATTGTCACCAATGAGCGAAAACGCAATTTTTCGTCCCGCCGGCGTCGTGCGAAACGATTCTCGTGTATACTGCCTAAAATAATCCATGCATCGCCGCCGCTGTCATGGTAACGCGCCAATTCCTGCTACGGACAGTATAGATGAGAATGACGAATGTAACGCGGAATGTAAGTCTTGTTTTTACTTTAGCTGTCGCTTTACAATTTGTTGGCTTTTTTAGCAAAGTTCATGCGGAAGGTCTGTCGGACGGAAACCGCATGCCGGTGCTGTTTGATGCGCAGGAGCGGTTTCCGGGCGGCGATCTTTCTTCCGTTCCCCGCATCAGGTTTCTGATGTCGGTCGATTTCCCACCCTTCAATTTTACTGATCAGGAAGGCCGGCTTGCGGGTTTTCATGTCGATCTCGTGCGTGAAATCTGTGCCCAGCTGAAGGTTGAAAGCAAATGCCAGGTGCAGGCGCTGCCGTTTGACGAGCTGGAAGCGGCGCTCGAGATGGGGGAGGGGGAAGCGGTGATTTCCGGTCTCGCCACCACCGCCGATCTGCGCAAGAGTTTCACCTTCTCACGCCCCTATCTGCTATTGCCCGCACGCCTGGCCGTCAACAAGGCGGGGAAATTCACCGGTTCCGGCGCTGAAGCCCTCTCGGGAAAAAAGGTAGGCGTTGTCACGGGTTCGCGGCACGAGCAGATGCTGAAGGCATTTTTTCCAAAGGCCGCGGCTGAAGGTTTCGAGGGCTATGAACCCATGTACGACGCGTTGAAGACGGGCAAGGTGGACGCCGTTTTCGCCGATGGTCTGCGCCTGCCTTTCTGGGTTTCAGGAAGCGCGTCCGAAGGCTGCTGCTCGCTCTTCGGCGGGCCTTACATGTCCGACAGATTTCTTGGCGAAGGCCTGTCCATCATGGCTGTCGATCCGGACAATGTGCTTGTGCCGGCCTTTGATCAGGCGCTTGCCGCACTTTCCCGCAACGGCCGGCTGGAAGAAATCTACCGGCGTTATTTCCCCTATGGGCTTTATTAAAGAAAGCGCCGTCTATTTGGCAGGTGCAAAGGCTTCATCGTTGCGCCGCAGGCGCAGAAGCGCGATCCAGACGGCCGCGGCAATAGCGGATTCCACCAGGAAATAGCTGCCGATCGTTCCCGAAATGCTGAAGAACCAGGTGAAGACGGCGACGACAACGGAGCCGATAAGGTTGCCGCTGTTCCAGATCTTGGCGCGAATATCCTGCCGCCCGGATGCACCGAGTGCTTCAAGCGCCGTCGCCGCCACCGCCATCGGTAAAACGACCCAGCAAAGGACACGGGTAATGATGGGCAGCGAGACATATTCGTCGCCGAACAACAGGGGCAGGAAAGGCGCGATGATGAAGATCGCCAGCGCGCTGCCAACTGCGATAACGAGCGCCGCCTTCAGCACATTATAGGCGCGTTCTATGGTCTTTCCGATGCCCTGCAGAGCGGCCGAGGCCGAACCCGGATAGATCAGGCGGTTAAGGGCCTCCACCGAGAGGTAGGAGCTGTCGAGAATCCGCCGGGCGATGGAATAGCTGCCCAGGACCTCGGCGCTGGCAATGACGCCGAGAACGAGAATATCGGCATTGCCGCGCACGGCCTTGAACAGGAACTGGGTGGAGAACAGAATGCCGATGCGGATTTCATCGCGAACGATCCGGAAAACCGGCTTGCCAAGCCTGCCGATCGCCTTGACCGAGATCACCGTCGCAATGGCGTGGGCGGCAAGGTTCCACAAGGCCCAGGCCTCGACCGTTTCTATCTTGAAGATGAGGCAGGCAACCACGGCGGCAATCGTGCGTGCGACGGCGAACATCACTTCCAGCTTGTTGGCTGAAGCGAAGTCGGAATGGGCGATGAAGCTCTGCGTGGAAAGCGAAATGACTTTCAGAAGAACGAGGTTCGTTATCAGGATCAGGAAGGTGGTGATGAGTGTATGCAGCAATGTTTCCGACGTCGGGAAAAACACCGGGATCGTCACCATGCCGATGAAGGTCAGTACCACGCCTGTCGCCGCGCTGAGAAGATAGCTGTGGCCGAGCATGACGGGAAACATGCTGCGATCCTGCGCGACGCGGCGGATCAGAGATTCCTGCGAACCGATGCCGCAGATCTGCACGCCGAGATTGGTGACGGCCGTGATCGACGCATAGAGCGCGAATTGTTCGACGCCGAGATGACGGGCAAGCAGGGCGAATGTCAAAAGCTGGGCGGCGCTGGACATCAGCAGAGCCCCGCCGGACGCCATATAGGTCAATCCCAGTCTGACTAGATGGCCGAGCCGCGGCGTATTGAACGACACCTCATTCTCCATGTTTTCCGACATTGCCGGACGCATTCAAAAAATGACTGCCCTGCTTTGTAATATTTGGCGAACTGAAAGCCGGCGTCCGGCCAGTAATCTGAATGCCGGTGAACCGATGAATGACAGTTTCTTCTGTCTTAGCCTTCTTTGAGGTAAGAGAGGGTTAAAGCAATTACACAATAATGATGATAATGACTGTTTATGGTTGTTTGGACAGGGCCTGGTTTCAAAAAAGGGTTTCGTCGTTCGTCCGAGAGCAGACCATAGATGATCCGATTATCCGTTCTCCGTACAGGCGACCATGCCGCGTTTTGCTGATACCCAGCCCATTTCTGCGCCAAGCAATGCCATGTCGCTTACGGGCAGCCGTCGTGACGCGATTTTTTTCGTCGGCACGATGCTTTATATCTGGATTTCCGTTGCCCCATTTGAAAATCTCGCGGCTCCGCCGGTGCCGCATGCGGCCGCAAACCAGCTCACCGGGCTTGTCATTGCTTTGATTTTGGGTGTTTTTGCCCTGCGCCACCGGCTGACAGGACTTTTGCTGCGGCCGCGTCTGCCCATCCTCCTGTTGTTTTTCTGGCTGGTGATCTGCTCGGTGCTTGGCGAGCAGCCGGGGACCTCGCTGCAACGCCTGATCTTTACGGCCCTTCTCTGTTTCATCACCAGCGTCCTTGTCGTCATGCCCCGGGACCGGCGCCAGTTTGACCGGATGATGGCCATCTTCGCCATCATCCTGCTGGCGCTCTGCTATTTCGGGGTGCTCTTTCTGAGCTCGCGCTCGATCCATCAGCCCTACGATCTCGATGAAACGTCGCTTGCGGGCGATTGGCGCGGCATCTTCAACCACAAGAACGCGGCTGCTCCGGCCATGATCATTCTTTTCATGGTCGGGCTTTACCTGCGTAATGCCTGGTCGACGGTTGGCGGTATCGCAATCACGCTTCTGGCAGGTTTCTTCCTCTGGAAAACCAATGGAAAAACCGCGGCGATGCTGTTGCCAGTCACTATCGCGCTGATCTGGATTCTGGAAAGACATGCAGGCCGCACATTGCTGATGATCGGCGGCCTTCTGGCCTTCTTCAACATCCTTGCAGTCGGCTCCACCTATTTTCCGAGCATACAGAATCTGGTCGAAAGTCTGGGTATCGATTCCACTTTTACCGGCCGAACGGACATATGGCGTCTGTCCTTCGACACCTTTGCGCAATCGCCGATTTTCGGGCAGGGTTTCCAGGCATTCTGGACGAGTAGCGCGCTCCTGTCGCAGGCCGATATTTCCGAAACCTGGGCGGTCACGGCCTCCCATGCCCATAACGGCTATGTAGAAAGCCTGCTGAATGGCGGCCTGCCGGCATTTATTCTCATAGTCATATGGCTCGTCATCATACCTGCAAATGATTTTCGTATAGCGGTGGAAAGGGGAACCGATCCGGGATTGACGCGGCTTTTTGCCCGAATTTGGGTGTATGCACTGCTTTCTTCGTGTATTGAGAGTAATTTCTTTACTGGAACTGGGCCTATCTGGTCTTCTCTTCTGATCGCAATCTATTGTTTGAGGCATCAGGCTTACGACATACTTGAACAAGGGCAGTAATTTGCAGAAAGGCCGGGGGGCTATGCATGGCGCAAAAAATCGGGACATTTGCGGACCGGATCAATAACCGGCTCGTACGCTATTTTCCGGGACCGGCGGCTCGGATCGAGACATCCGAACCGATCGTCTCCTTCACATTCGACGATGTACCCGCAACCGCCTGGACAAAGGGCGCACGCATACTGGAAAACGAGGGTGTTTGCGGGACGTTTTACATTGCGGGCGTTTTCATCGACACGCACGATGAGCAGCAGGAGATGATCTCCACGCAGGGCTGTTCGGAACTGGCAGCGGCCGGCCACGAGCTAGCCTGCCACACCTATTCTCACCGCAAACTCTCAAGCTTTTCGCGGCGCGGGCTTGAGGAGGATCTCGATCGCAACGAAAGCGTGCTCGGATCATTCAACCAAAATGGGCATAAACGGAATTTTTCCGTTCCCTTCGGCATGGCCTCACCCCTCATGCAACCATTGTTGCGGCGCAGGTTCAGGACGGCCCGTGGCATCACGGCCGGCATCAATCGGGGCAGCATCGATCCCTATAATCTGGCTGCGGTGGAATTGCGGCCCGATCAGAACTATCTCAACGCTGCCGATCGCTGGCTTGAGGATGTTTTGCAAAATGGCGGCTGGCTCATCATTTTCACGCATGATGTCTCGCCTGCGCCGAGCTTTTACGGTTGCCCGGAAGATAGGTTGCAAGGCCTTGTCCGCAGGGCGGTGTCCGGCGGTGCGAAGGTCATGCCGGTTGATGCCGCTGTCAGCGCACTCGGCCTGTAAAGGGATATTGTCGGCAGGGTGCGGAGAGCGTAGCGACGTAAGCGGGACGCCCGCACGCTCATTGCCTATTGGCTGGCCCAGATGATGCGGGCGATCCATTCCACCTCGGCCATGTCGAAGCTGCGGTTCGGATGTTCGGGGTTGAGCGAAAGAAGCTCGATATTCTTGGGGCTTTGCCGCGCCAGCACCTTGGCCATCACTTCGCCGTCGCGGCTTTTCAGCACCACGCGGTCGCCGCGCCGCACCTGCGCGCCTGGCTCTACAATCAGGATGTCGCCATCGCGGTAAAGCGGCATCATGCTTTCGCCCTGTACCTCCAGCGCATAGACGCCCTGCTTGCGTTCGGGAGAAGAGGGGAATTCCACCACATCCCAGCCCTGACCGGCCGGAAAACCACCATCATCGAAGAAACCGCCGGAACCCGCCTGCGCAAAACCGAGCAGGGGTATGGCATTGTCCGCGCCGGAAGGCTGCATCGTCTGGGCGGCCTTGCCAAAAGCATAGCCGAAAAACTGGTCGACGCTTGCCCCCGTCGCCTCCAGCACCTTGGAGACGGATTCCGTCGAAGGCCAGCGTTTGCGGCCATCCGGGCCGAAGCGCTTCGATTTGTTGAATGAGGTCGGATCGAGACCGGCGCGCTTCGCCAATGCCGAGGGCGTCAGCTCATGGCGTTTGGCAAGCGTATCGATGGCGCCCCAGATCGTCTCGTGTGACAGCATGGTAAGAAAGCCCGCAGGTGGAGCCGATAGCGGAAAAGCTCCTGTCATTTACTCCCCGGAATCTAGACCATATCCGGCCCGGAGTAAAGAAAGGAAAGGAATAAAATCCTTGATCACGCCACCATGGCCGATGTGTTTATCTTGGCGAGCTGGATCACCGCCTGCGTGCGGCTGTCGACCTTGAGTTTCAGCAGGATCGCGGAGACATGCGCCTTGATGGTGGCTTCCGAAACATTCAGCTCATAGGCGATCTGCTTGTTCAGCAATCCTTCGGCCAGCATGCCCAGAACCCGGCTTTGCTGCGGCGTCAGCGTTCTGAGCCGGCCTATGAGATCAGCCACATCCGGGTCGTTTTCCTTGTCACCGTGGCTGCTCGCCGGTATCCAGACGTCCCCTTCCAGAACGGCGCGAATACCATCGCGAATATCGTCGATGCCGGAGGATTTGGAAATGAAACCGGAAGCGCCGAGTTCGATGGACCGGCGAACGGTGGTCGCATCATCCGTTGCCGAAACGATGACGATCGGCAGGCTCGAAAATTCCGCCCGGAGCGCCATCAGGCCTGAAAACCCGCTGACACCCGGCATGGCGAGGTCGAGAAGCATCAGATCGGCGTCGTTACGCGCCGTCGCGGCACTTCGGGCGGCCTCGAAATCCCCGGCTTCTATGATGGTCTGCTGCCCGTCAAGACCGGATACGGCCTGTTTGAGGGCGCCGCGAAAAAGCGGGTGGTCGTCTGCTATGATAATGACAAGTTCCGACATTCTGGCCCCCTCCCAAGGGCGTTATGCGGTTCTTTCGCTGGTCTGATGCACTCCCATTTGCCGGCGGTCGAAACGCTACCGGCTCCTCCGCTCAAAGGTTGCTCCAATCGGTTGCGCATTACAAGAAAAAGCTTGTGGACAGGCGGCCTTTGACGGCTTCAGCAATAAAAATGCAGTGGAAACTGTGGACAATCGACCCGCTTTGCGGCAAACCGCCCAGACTGAAAAGCCTTGGAAAGCCTTCGGAGAGCCCCATGCAGGAAACGCCCGCGATCATCTATAAAATCGTGCCGGAGACGTTGTGGAATGCGGCCAAAGCGAAGGGCGTCTTCGAAGGCGCCGCCATCGATCTGACCGACGGCTTCATTCATTTCTCGACGGCAAAGCAGGTGGCCGAGACCGCCGCAAGGCACTTTTCCGGCCAGGTTGACCTGCTTCTGATCGCGGTCGACGGGGGCGTGCTTGGCGACAAGCTGGTCTATGAACCCTCGAGAGGCGGCGATCTTTTCCCCCATCTTTATGCGTCTCTTCCCCTGACCGCCGTGCTTTGGGAAACGCCGCTTTCACTTGGCCATGACGGCCAGCACCAGTTTCCGGAGATTTTGTGATGAGCGGATTATTTTCCTCGATCGGCCGCAGGGGTCTGTTTCTGGTCGATGCGGAAAAGGCGCATGGCCTCTCCGTGGCGGCGCTGAAAAGCGGCTTCCTGCCGACCTGCATGGTGCCGCACGATCCGCGTCTGCAGCAGACCGTGGCAGGCCTCGTTTTTCCCAATCCGCTTGGCATGGCTGCGGGTTACGACAAGAATGCGGAAGTGCCGGGACCACTTCTGCGGCTCGGTTTTGGCTTTACCGAAATCGGCACCGTCACGCCGCGTGCGCAATCGGGAAACCCCAAACCGCGCATCTTCCGTCTGGTTGAGGATGAAGGCGTCATCAACCGTCTCGGTTTCAACAATGAAGGCCACGCCGCAGCACTGGAACGTCTGAAGCAGGCGCAGCTGCGCGGCATTGTCGGCGTCAATATCGGTGCCAACAAGGACAGCGAAGACCGCATCGCGGATTATGTGCAGGGCATCGAAGCCTTTTATTCGATTGCATCCTATTTCACCGTCAATATCTCCTCGCCCAATACGCCGGGCCTGCGCGACCTGCAGGCGCGGGAAAGCCTCGCAGCACTTCTCGCCGCCGTGCTGGAACGCCGGAAAGTGGAGGCAGAACGCTTTGGCAAACGCATTCCGATCTTCCTCAAGATCGCGCCCGATCTGACCGAGGAAGGGCTGGATGATGTTGCAGAAGAGGCCTTGGCCCATGATCTCGATGGCCTGATCGTATCGAACACCACTCTTTCGCGCGAAGGCCTGCGGCCCGGTCCGCACAAGGGTGAGGCCGGCGGGTTGTCCGGCAAGCCGCTATTCGAGCTTTCGACCACGGTTCTCGCCAAGATGCGCCGTCGCGTGGGCGGCAATCTGCCCATCATCGGCGTGGGTGGGGTTTCTTCGCCGGAAACGGCATTGGAAAAGGTAAGGGCAGGGGCCGATCTGGTTCAGCTCTATTCCTGCATGGTCTATGAAGGCCCCGGCCTGCCGTCGTCCATCGTCAAGGGCCTGTCGAAGCTGGTCGCCCGCGAAGGCGTGGAGTCGATCCGCGACTTGCGCGACAGCGCGGTGGACCGCTGGGCCGACCGTAAGCTTGGCTGAGCATGATCTAAAGGTCGAGACGGTGCCGTCGGTTAAGAGGAGTGCTTCTTGTGGTGCGCCCTCCTCCTCATTCCTGTGCTTGTCACAGGAATCCAGCCAGCCCAAGTCCTTGGGCTGAAAGGACTCTTCCCGCCGCGCAGACGCGCGTCGGATGGATTCCCATGACAGGCACAGGAATGAGGGTGGAGGGGTTTTAGCCCCCGCCCCATTATCTCACGCGCAGAGCACCATCGCCCAATAGGGCCGGTTACGGCTGGCGGCATCATAGGCAACAGCGACGCCGAGGCCATTATAGGGCCCAAGCATGTTTTCGAGATGATGTTTAGAGCCGATCCAGGCCTTGACGACACGCTCCACGCTGTCCTGACCTGCGGCCACGTTTTCCGCCGCCGGTAGCGGCACATTGCCGTCCTTCATGCGGATGAGGAAACTGTCGGTCAGGCCGATCAGATGCGCCATTTTCTGCGCCTTGACCATGCGGCCGGCCTGATAAGCGGCAGCACCGCTGGCTGCGCCATTGATGGCGAGTGGCGAAAGGCCCTTCGAGCGGCGCAACTCGTTGACCATCGGAAGCGCTGCCGCGGTCTCATCGCGGGTGCCGGACGGCATGCCCTTGTTGGTGGGCACGGAAACGCAGGCGGAAAGCACGGAGCCGGCGGAAATCAGCACGAAGCCGCGCCGGGTGAGCGTCTGGAATGATGTGTCGGTCATGTCAGCGGCGATAGCTCAGGAGACGCAGGATGATGAAAACGGGAATGACGATCGTAGCGCCGAGGATCAGATAGTCGCCGATTGCGCCCAGCGCATGGAAACCGCTGCGCCACAGCTCGACCACGAAATCGCGCGCGCCATAGATGATGTTCCAGGGCGTCAATCCGAAGATCGCCATCAGAAAGCCGACGAGCAATGAAACCACCAGCAGCTTCACCACGGTGCGGGCCACCGTATCACCCAGCATTTTGTTGACCTCACCGGCCATCAGCAAGTCTCCTGTTTTGTCCTGACATATGGGGCGCACCGCTTCGATGCAAGTTTTCGCGCACTATATCGCGCCATATTCGCCGCTGCCATGAAATAGGACTTGAGTTTTTTTATGGCTTGATAAATGACAGCCCGCATCTTCTCAGGAATCTTGAATGGCCCCAAACCAGTTTTCTTCCGGTGACGTCATTGCCGACCGCCGGGCGGACTATGCCCGCATGTTGGCGGAGAGCGGTGATTATCCCGCCGCCGCCGAACTCATGGAACAGGCGCTTGAACTTGCGCCACGGTGGACGGCGGGCTGGTTTCGCTTCGGGGAATATCACGAAAAGGCGCAGGAGACTGCAAAAGCCGTGGCGGCTTACGAGAAAGTCGCCGAGCTGGATACGGAAGGGCTGTTCGCAGCCGAACTGAAACTCGCGGTTCTCGGTGCCGCGGAAACACCCGAGCAGCCGCCGAGCCGTTATGTGGAAGGGCTGTTCGACGATTACGCCGACCGTTTCGAAACGTCGCTCGTCGAGAAACTGGATTACAGCGTACCGCAGAAACTGGCGGAGCTGATCGGCAGGGCGGCGGATGGCGGCGTCTTTGACACCATTGTCGATATTGGCTGCGGCACAGGCCTTCTCGGCATCGAAATCCGCTCCCTGGCGAAGCGGCTGGAAGGTTTCGATATCTCCCAGAATATGCTTGCCAAGGCCGAGGAAAAAGGTCTTTACGACCATCTCGGTCAGGCCGATCTTTCGCTGGACGCCGCCACCTCGGGGCTGTTCAGCCCGGAAAGAGTGGAACACCGCGCCGCTCTCGTCGCCGCTGCCGATGTGATGATGTATCTCGGCAGTCTCGAAACCGTCATGCCGCTCGTTTCAGCCCTGCTTGCGCCCTCCGGTTTCTTTGCCTTTTCGGTGGAGGATGCGGGGGACGAGGAGGGTTTCGTTCTGCGGGAATCTCTTCGTTACGCGCATTCGAAAAGCTACGTGACCGGCCTTCTGGAGCGGGCGGGCTTTTCCCTCATCGAAATCCGCAAAACCACCATTCGCAAGGATGCCGGAAAACCCCTTTCCGGCATTCTTTTTCTTGCACGCGCCAAAGCCTGAACATCTCGTTTCTTGCCTTTTTCACGATAGGTCAGCCTTCCTTACGCATCCATCTTGATCGGCTGTTTTTTGCAGTGCAAAATACGCCGGAACCTGAGGGAAAAAAGCGTGAGCAGAACGAGAAGCGTTTACAGCATGTGGAGTTCGGACCCGGCGAAACATGCGCCGGTGGAAGACGTGCAGGGCATCGTCACCGGTGCCATCGTGTCGGCGCTCGGCTTTTATCTGCTGAACAAGGTCGGCCTTCTGACCGGCGGCACCGCCGGCGTCGCCTTCCTTATTCATTATGCCTTCGGCATCAGCTTCGGCCTCCTGTTCTTTCTCGTCAATCTGCCGTTCTACTACCTTTCCTTCCGCCGCCTCGGTCTTGCTTTCTCCTTGAAGACCTTCATCGCCATCGGCCTCGTTTCGGTGCTCACGGAAGTGGAGGCGCGCTGGATGATCATCGACAGCATCAACCCGCTCTGGGCGGCGCTGCTGGGCGGCCTGCTTCTGGGTTATGGATTGCTGGCGCTTTATCGCCACCGCGCCAGCCTGGGCGGTATCGGCATTCTGGCCATCTATATTCAGGACCGCTTCGGCATCCGCGCCGGTCTGATCCAGCTGGCCTTCGATGCCTTCGTGATGCTCTGCGCCTTCCTCGTCATCGATCCGGCCACCGTCGTCTATTCGATTGTCGGCGCTTTCGTGCTCAACATGTTTCTCGCCATCAATCACCGCTCGGACAGATACATCGTCGTGCGCTGAGTAAAGCACGCTTGAAATCCATCGCGCTTTTGCGCAATAGCTCGATCAAGGCCGGAAAATCAGGGGAACGGACATGGGCGATACGACTGTGCGCAAGCGCGTGAATATCTGGGCTTCCGCGCCCGATCGTCATTCGCTGCTGGAGGATGCCCAGGGCGTTCTGGCTGGCAGCATGCTCGTCTCGCTGGGTGTGACGCTGCTGTCCGCCGCGGGCCTGCTCACCGGTGGCACAGTCGGCCTTGCCTTTCTGGCGCATTATTCCACCGGCTTCAGCTTCGGCGTGGTCTTCTTTCTCGTCAACCTGCCGTTTTATTATCTCGCCTTCCGCCGCCTCGGCCTTGCCTTCACGGTCAAGACCTTCTGCGCCATCGCCATGACTGCGCTTCTTTCCGAATATATGCCCGGCTTTTTCGCCTTTCAGAGCATCAATCCGGTTGCTGCGGCTCTCTTTGGCGGATTGACCGTCGCGGCCGGCATGCTGGCGCTGTTCCGTCATCGCACCAGTCTCGGCGGTTTTGGTATCCTCGCGCTTTATCTTCAGGATCGTTTCGGCTGGCGCGCGGGCCTCGTGCAGCTCGCCTTTGACGGCATGGTGCTGGCCTGCTCGTTCTTCGTGGCCACACCTTTCATCATCATCTGCTCCATCCTCGGCGCGCTGGTCATGAACCTCACGCTCGCCATCAATCACAGAAACGACCGCTACATCGCCATGTAGCGGCCGCCCATTTTGGGTTTAAGAGGTCACGCCGCCTTCGCAGCCGCATCGACCGGATGCTGCGAGCGGAAACCGACGGCGATGCGGTTCCAGGTGTTGATGGCGCCGATGGCAACCGTGATCTTCACGATCTCCTCATCGGAGAAATGCGCCTTGAGCGCCTCGAAGGCGTCATCCGGAGCGCCGGTTTCGGCGATCTTCGTCACCGCATCCACCCAGCCAAGAAGCGCGCGTTCCTGCTCGGTATAAACAGGGGATTCCCGCCACACGCTCATCAGGTTGATCCATTGTTCGGAAAGCCCGTCGTGACGGCTTTCCTTCACATGCATGTCCACGCAGAAGGCACAGCCGTTGATGATCGAGGCGCGCAGCTTGATGAGGTGAACGAAGCGGCGCTCAAGACCGCTGCTCTGGACGTAGTTTTCCAGCGCCATCACGGCCTTGAAGGCTTCGGGAGATGCTTTTGCATAGTTGATACGGGTTTTCATGGGTCTCTCCATTGGTTGGGTCTGTTTAAGGGCATGCGTCATCGCTCCGGAAAGCGGCGAAGCTCTCCGGTGTAGGTCGATCTTTCTTTGGGGGCCTGTTTTCGGGTCTCAGCGCGTCATCGTCTTGCGCTCGTTCAGCTCCAGAAAGGCGCAGCCACGCGCGGCAATCCCGCCATCATCATTGGCGGCGAGATCGTCCAGAATATCGGCGATTGTGGTCTTGGCGAGTTCGGCCCGATAGGCTTTCTCCGCCTTCAACATCGCGGCGTTGATGCCGCAAGGCTTGGTGAAATAACGTCCCGGCAAGGGGTTGGGCCCTCGCTGGCGGATTTCCGCGCAGCGAAAGGCGGGCTGCGGTCCCTCGACGGCGAGAACGATATCGAGCAGCGTGATCCTGTCGGTCGTCCGGGCAAGACGATAGCCGCCCTTCGGCCCCGGCACGGTGGCGACTATTCCGGCGCTCGACAGCGATTGCAGGTGTTTCAAGAGATAGCTCGTGGAAACGCCGTGGAATTCGGCCAGCGCCGCCGCTGAAAGCACGCCGCCTTCGGAAAGCCCCGCCAGCATGCCTACGCTGTGAATGGCCTGTTCAACGCCGTCGCCGAGTTTCATCCGATTTGCTCACGTTTGGTTTGCTCAAGTATCGTGGATATTATTTATCCATGATTATGCATTCCTGTCAAGCGAGCCTGTTCTGCTCTTCTTTTTTCTAGGTTTCTCACTACCTTGAGAGCGTGAAACACGCTGAGTCTCCCATTTCCGGCACGCATGTCGGCACCTTACCCCTGTCATTCCAGAAATGGTTTGCGCAAAAGGGTTGGTCTCCGCGCGCCCATCAATTGGAGCTTATGGCGCGGGCGCGTGGCGGTGAGAATATGCTGCTGATTGCGCCGACGGGCGCCGGCAAGACGCTGGGCGGCTTCATGGCTTCGCTCACCGATCTTGCGGAACGCGGCAAGGTGCCGCCCGGCGCCGCCTTTGTCGGCGTGCACACGCTCTATATCTCGCCGCTGAAGGCGCTCGCGGTCGATATCGAACGCAACCTCACCAGACCCGTCTCCGAAATGGGCCTGCCGATTTCCATCGAGACCCGCACCGGCGATACGCCGCAGGCAAAACGTCAGCGCCAGAAGATCAAGCCGCCCGATATTCTCCTGACGACGCCAGAGCAGGTGTCGCTGCTGCTTGCAAACAAGGAAGCCGAGCGCTTTTTCCGCGACCTCAAATATGTGGTGCTGGATGAGCTGCACTCGCTCGTGACCTCCAAACGCGGCCATCTGCTGTCGCTGGCGCTCGCGCGGGTGCGCCGGCATGCTCCAGATGTGCGCTTCATCGGCCTTTCAGCTACGGTCGCGGAGCCGATGGATTTGCGCCGCTATCTCGCACCGCAGGGGCAGGGTGAGCCGCCCGCTGGCCTCATCACCGTCGAGGGCGGGGCAAAGCCGGATATCTCAATCCTGCACACGGAAGAGCGCATTCCGTGGTCCGGCCATTCGGCACGTTACGCCATGAGGGATTTATATGCGGCGCTGAGAGAGCACCAGACGACGCTGATCTTCGTCAACACCCGCTCGCAGGCGGAGCTGATCTTTCAGGAACTCTGGACCATCAATGACGATAATCTGCCGATTGCCCTGCATCACGGCTCACTGGATGCCGGCCAGCGCCGAAGGGTGGAGGCGGCCATGGCCGAAAACCGGCTGCGCGCCGTCGTCGCCACCTCCACGCTCGATCTCGGCATAGACTGGGGCGATGTCGATCTTGTCGTGCATGTCGGAGCGCCAAAGGGCGCAAGCCGCCTGGCCCAACGCATCGGCCGCGCCAATCACCGCATGGATGAGCCGTCAAAGGCGATCCTCGTTCCCGCCAACCGTTTCGAGGTGATGGAGTGCCGGGCAGCCCTTGATGCGAACTATATCGGCGCGCAGGATACGCCCCCCATTGCCGAAGGCGCGCTCGATGTTCTGGCCCAGCACATACTCGGCATGGCCTGCGCCGAGCCTTTCGATGCGGACGATCTCTATCGTGAAGTGACGAGCGCCTCGCCCTATGCCGATCTGCCACGCGCCACCTTCGACCGGGTGGTGGATTTCACCGCCACCGGCGGTTATGCGCTGCGCACCTATGAACGCTACGCCCGCATCCGGCAGATGAAGGACGGTCGCTGGCGCGTCTCCAATCCGGCGGTCGCGCAGCAATATCGCCTGAACCTCGGCACCATCGTCGAGGCGGCGGAACTCAATGTTCGCATGGTCAAGCGCAATGCCAAGGGCTCTGTCGGACGCGGCGGCATGTCGCTCGGCAAGGTCGAGGAATATTTCCTTGAACAGCTGGTGCAGGGCGATACGTTTCTTTTTGCCGGCAAGGTGCTGCGTTTCGAAGGTATCCGCGAGAATGAATGCCTGGTCTCCCAGGCCTTCTCGATGGACCCGAAGATACCCTCCTATGCCGGCGGCAAGTTCCCGCTCTCCACCTACCTAGCGGATCAAGTGCGGTCCATGCTGGCAGACCCGGCACGCTGGCATGCCCTGCCGGATCAGGTACGCGACTGGCTGGCGATCCAGAAGGAAAAATCGATCATTCCCAAGCGCGACGAGCTACTGGTGGAGACCTTCCCCTTCCGCAAGCGCTTCTTCATGGTCATGTATCCCTTCGAGGGACGCTTGGCGCACCAGACGCTCGGCATGCTTCTGACCCGACGGCTGGAACGGGCGGGCGCAAAGCCCATGGGCTTCGTCGCCACCGATTATTCGCTCGCCATCTGGGCCATGGACGATATCGGCAGCCGGTTGAAATCCCGGCGCCTGTCGCTTGCAGACCTGCTGGACGAGGACATGCTGGGCGATGATCTGGAGGCATGGCTGGACGAATCCTTCATGCTGAAGCGTACCTTCCGCAACTGCGCCGTCATTTCCGGCCTCATCGAACGCCGCCATCCCGGCAAGGAAAAGACCGGCCGTCAGGTCACGGTCTCCGCCGATCTTATTTATGACGTTCTTCGCAGCCATGAGCCGGATCATATCCTGCTGGAGGCCACGAGGCGCGATGCGGCCGCGGGACTTTTGGACATTGGCCGTCTTGGCGATATGCTGAAGCGAATCAAGGGCCACACCACCCACCGTGCGCTGGAGCACGTCTCTCCGCTTGCCGTTCCTGTCATGCTGGAAATCGGCCGCGAGACGGTGGCGGGCGAGGCGATGGATCAGGTTCTTGCGGAGGCCGCAGACGAGCTGATCGCCGAAGCCATGTCCTGAAGCATTAAACTGGAATAAAGGAACGAAGGTAAAAGTGCTAAGCCGGCTGACATTGAGCGACAGGTTTTCGAATGGCTTCGAATGCCTCGGCAGCGAAACCGCTATCAACGGCGTCGCCGCCTGGTGCGATCCGCTCGGCGGGCTCTACCTGCCGGACCTGTCTCTGCTCGTCGTTTCCGATCTGCATCTGGAAAAAGGCGCGGCCTTTGCCCGGCGCGGGCGCATGCTGCCCCCTTACGACACTATCGCAACCCTCAAAATCCTGTCTTCGCTCGTCAGCCGCTATGATCCGAAGATCGTCGTCAGCCTCGGCGATAATTTCCACGACCGCGTCGGGTCCGAGCATCTGCCGCTTATGCTGCGCGAACTCATCCGCGAGATGGCCCGTGGCCGGGAATGGATATGGATCAACGGCAATCACGATCCTGATGGTACGGTCGATCTGCCGGGCTCTTCGGTGGATGAGATGTTTTATGGCAATCTCGTTTTCCGCCATGAGCCGAAGGTGGGAGATGCTGCAGGCGAAATCGCCGGCCACCTGCATCCCTCCGCCACGGTTCGCCGTCGCGAAAAGACGGTGCGGCGGCCCTGTTTTGCTACGGATGGTTCACGGCTTTTGATGCCGGCCTTCGGGGTCATGAGCGGCGGGCTGGATTTGCGCCACAAGGCGATGCGCGGCCTTTTCGATCACGCTGAACTCGTGGCGCATCTGATGGGACGGGACCGCATCTATTCGGTGCGGTTTTCAAATCTGCTCGGCTGAGCGCAATCACTCCGCTTCGGCCGCCTATTGACGGTAGACCAGCACCGGTATCTTCGAGTTTTTCAGCACCTTGGCCGTGACACTGCCGAGAAGCATCTCGATGAAGCTTCTGCGACGGTGTGAAGCCATGGCGATGAGGTCGCAGCCGGTTCTGTCGGCGATTTCGATGATCGCCTCGTCCGGCCGCCCCGCCCGCGCCAGCAGCGCCTCGCAATCAAGCCCCATCGCTGCGGCGTGCGCCTGCGTGTCTCTCAGAAGATGCTCTGCCTCCTCGCAACGGTGGAATTCCTCTTCGGCAATGGCGGCAATGTCCTCGACATCGCTGGCAATCACGTGAAAGGGTTCGGATACCGTCACGACGGTCACCTTTGCGCCTGCCTCTCTGGCGAGAGCGAACCCTTGGTCGATTGCGATCTGCGCCAGCGGCGAGCCATCGGTGGGAATGAGAATGTGCTTGAACATGACATTTCTCCTTTTCATCCCGGTCACAACCGCATTTGCCGCCATTAGCTGCGTGCGCGGTTGTAACATCTTGAATTTTACAGCAAACCCCGGAAGGAAGCGAATGCTATCTTTGCCCGCGCGGGCGGCAGACGCTCTCTTTTGCGCGATTGAAAACGCTCAGTCCTTGCGGAAGATGATGCTGGCGCCCCAGCCGGTGACGACAGCCAGCAGAACGCATAGCGCGCCATAGGCAAGCGGCGTCTGATGCGCCGCATCGGTGATCGCCTGTTCCATGCCGGTCTTGACGACGCGCAGTTTCAGCTCGCGCTGGGCGATGAACTTGCCGCTCTTGAACAGATAGGCACGGGCGGTGTGCACGCCGTTCGGCACGTTGGCCGGCAGGCGCAGTGTCGCCCAGAACAGGCCGGTGCGTTCCAGCCTCACCCCGGTCGTATCGTTGCGATAAATGCCGCTTGAAAGCTTGAGCCGACGATAGGCCTCCTGAAAATCGAAGACATTGTCAGGCACGCCGGAGAAGACCGCGCTTTTCAGCGACAGATGATCGACGCCAAGCCCCATGGCCCGCAAGGTGCCGGGAGAGGCGACGGCGCTGATATCGCGCGTGCTGGCCATGGAATAGGATTCCGGCAGGGGCGTGAAGGTGATGGCGCTGGTATTGATCCAGATGCCCGCCACCCGCTCCTTCTTGCGCACGGTCATATAGTCGCTCGGCCCTTCGAGCGTCACGACGATATCATATTGCCCGATGGCGAGCAGCAATTGGTCGGTATTGTTCAGCGCGCCGAAGAGGGTGAAATCCGCGCCGCGAAAATCCGAGGCGATGGGAATTTCTGTCGTTGAAGCGCCGATTTCGATGTTTTCCAGCAGGGATCGCTGCTGCGGACCGGGCGGCAAGGCAAGCGGCGGCGTCTGTGCCGAAGCCATGCTCCCAAAGGCAAGGAATGGCGCCAGAAAAAGTGCGGCAAACGACAGATGGCGGGTCAATAGCCTAACCCTCCGACCGCAACCGAAAACAGGTCTTCCGGGCGCACCACCAGCGATACTGCAAGGCGAAGGGCGACCGCGAGAACCAGAAGCGCCAGAAGCGCGCGCAACTGTTCGCCGCGCAGTTTCTGGCCCACGCGCACGCCATATTGCGCGCCGATGACGCCGGCCACCATCAGGATGAAGGCCAGCACCACGTCGACGGAATAGTTCGTCGCGGCCTGGACGATGGTCGTATAGGCGGTCACGAAAATGATCTGGAACAGCGAGGTGCCGACAACCACGCTGGTCGGGATGCGGAGGAGATAGATCATCGCCGGCACCATGATGAAGCCGCCGCCGACACCCATGATGGAGGTGAGAATGCCGATGCCGAAACCCAGCGTCACGATGGGAATGATGCTGAGATAGATCTTCGATTTCTTGAACCGCATTTTCAGCGGCAGGCGGTGAACCCAGTTGTGATGGCCCGGGCGGCGCAGCGTTACGGTTTCGTTGCGGGCGGCGCGGCGCAGCGCGGAAATGCTTTCCTTCAGCATCAGCCCGCCAACGGTGCCGAGCAGGATGACGTAGAGCAGCGAGACAATGAGATCGAGCTGGCCGATGCTGCGCAGAAAGGAGAATATCCACACGCCGACCGTGGCGCCGACCAGACCGCCGACAAGCAAAACACTGCCGAGCTTGACGTCCAGCGTCCCGCGCCGGAAATGCGTGATGGAGCCGGAAACGGAGGAGGCCACCACCTGGTTCGCGCCGGTCGCAACAGCTACCACGGGCGGAATATTGTAAAAAATCAACAGCGGCGTGATCAGAAAGCCGCCACCCACGCCGAACATGCCGGAAAGAAAACCGACGGCCGCGCCCATGCCGAGAATGATGAAAATATTCACCGACAGTTCTGCGATCGGCAGATAGACAGTCACGGCTCGGACCTCGGGCAAATGGTTCCGGGCGGCAGGGCTTGTCCGGGTGAGGGGGGCCGCGCCGCGATTATACTTTCTGTCTGAAAAGACCGGGCATGCCCAGCCTTCATTCGTCATGCCCGCGAGGGTCTGACGTGTCAACATTCAACGGTAAATACGTTGATAATTTGGAAAGATAGAGACCAGGCGTGGGGGCTGCGCCACATTCCGACGCCAAACTGAAGGGAAGCGGCCGGTGCGGCCGCTCCAACCGTTGCGGAACGGTTATTTGTTGCGGGCCAGCAGCGCGGTCACCAGTTCGTTGGTAATGCGCCCGTCAGGCGTTTGGCCCACGGATTTCTGGAAGTCCTTGATGGCGGTGACGGTATTTTTGCCAAGCTTGCCGTCAGGCTGGCCGGCATCGAAACCGTTCTTGTTCAGGATTGCCTGAATGTTGCGGATCGCCTTTTCCATGTCGACGGAAGCGGTCTTGACGCCCTGCTTGCCGGCCCATTCCTCGGGCGGGTTGACGCTGTTGGCGTCGTCCGAAAGCGGCTTGACCTTCCATGCTTCCACTTTGGCCTGAGCGCTCAGAAGCTGTTGCGGGTTCATCGCTCCTGCAACCTCGTCGCGCTTCTGGGCAGCGTCGGCGTCGCCATCCTTGGCTGCAATCGCGAACCACTTGTAGGATTCCTCGATATCCTGCTTCACGCCGCTTCCGCGGGCGTAGAGAATGGCGAGGTTGAACTGGCTGTCACGGACACCGAGTTCGGAAGCCTTGATGAACCACTGTGCGGCGGCACTGAAATCCGGCTGGCCGGCCGCGTCGGAGGCGAGCAGGACGGCGAGATTGTGCATCGCGCCGGCATTACCCTGATCTGCGGCCAGCGTGTAATAGCGCTTGGCTTCGGAAAGGTTACGCTCGACACCGTTTGCCTTCTCGTAAAGGTTGGCGAGACGATATTGCGCGGGTGCAAGGCCGCGATCCGCCGCCAGCTTGTACCATTTGGCGGCTTCCGCGCGGTCGGCGGTCACACCACGACCGTCGGTGTAGCGTGCTGCAATCTCGAACAGCGCCTGTGTTTCGCCCTTGGCGGCCGCCTCGGCAAGCGATGCGGGCTCGATGCCGGCGGGAACCGTAATCGCGTCCTGTGCGGGGGTAGCTGTCGCAGCTGCTGGCGCCGGCGCCTGCGGCTCGCTCTTTGCAACCGTGTCAGGCGTCGCCGTATCCACCACCGGTGCGTCGGCGACCGGTGGCTCGTCGGCAAGCGGTGCGCCGCCGATGGTGCGGGGATCAATGGTATTCTGCGGCGGTGCTGCGTTTTCGATGCTGTCGGCGGATGCCTGCTGCTGCGGATCGATGACGAGATCGGACGGGATTGTCACGGCGTCGTCGCCGGTCTCGGGCAGTGCGGAGACCGGAGCATTGTCCATTTTCTGTTCGATGAGCGGTGTCGGGGCTTCCGCGCCGCCGATCATCGTCTTGACGAGCGGCATGGCCATCATGGCGAGAAGAATGGCGCCGATACCGAGCAGCAGCGGGCGGCGATAGCGCGACAGCACAGAGGCGTCGGCCTTGCGGCTCTTCTTGCCGGTTTCAAGTTTCTCCGGTGACGTTTCCATGGCGGCGGCCTGAGCCGCGCGACGGGCAGCGGCAATGAAATCCGTCCGTCCTTCTGCGTCTGCAGCCTTGCCGCTGGCGGCAACCTGGCTGGCGCGCACGCGTTCCAGTATCTTCTTGATATCAGGCGCGCCCGAACCCGGCTCCAGTAGTTCGTTCTCCTGGCCGGCCGGCAGAACGTCGATCGGATCAAGCGACGGGGCCGGTTCCACCTGGGTGCGTGTCGAGGCGGCAGCCACGGGTTCTTCTACCGGTTTGGCGGTCTTTGCCGTGCCGGTTTTGAAACGTTTCGTCAGGCCGGCAAGCAGGCTTTTCTTTTCCGCTTTTGCGGGCTTGGCGGCAGCGGGCGGCACGATGGCGTCCGCGTCGTTTTCGCCAGCGTCATCAGCGTCGAGAATGGCCTGCTCTTCGGCGATATAACCCTCTTGCGGGAAGATGGCAGCCGGCATTGGCACATCTTCGCGTGCGGAAGAGACCATATGCTGTGCGACATTGCGCGCGGCGGTCGTCTCCTGGCGATAGGCGGGAGCCGCATCGCGATTGTCGAGGCTGTCCAGCCGTCCGGCGATCTGCACCAGCGTCTCGTGAAGCGCCTCGAAGGTGCGGTGCGTGCGTTCCTCGGTGTTGCGGCTCAAGGCCTCCAGGCTGCGCAGATCGGTGGCAAGATCGGTCAGCATGGTCATGTCGGCGAGGTTTGCGCCGGAGGAGACATTATTGCGCGTAAAGGCGTCCAGAACGGCCTCGGCGGCCTGCCGCGCGGCCTCGATGATATATTCGTCGTTCGACGCCATATAGTCTTCGATCGCCGACATGCGGGCGTCGAGTTCGGGCGACATGCCCGCCGGCTGGTGGTGACCGGGCTGGCTGATCAGCGAGGAGAGGTGGGATATCTGGTTTTCGAGGCTTGCCAGCGCGCCGCTGTCGGCGGGTGCGGCATGGGCGGACTCGTCCAGACGGGCGGCGATATCGCCAAGCCGTTCTTCCAGGCGCGAAAAGGCGCTTTCGTTAAAGCCGGATGCCGGCTGCGGCTGGCTGTAGCGATAGTCGAGATCCTCGATGCGCCGCGAAAGCGTATCGAGCCGTTCCGCCAGACCGTCATTGACGGCGCCGTGATCCAGCGCGTCGATCTTTTGGGAGATGTCGCTGAGGAAGGATGTCAGTTCCGCCTGTTGCGACGGGCGCTGCGAACGCTCCAGAAGCAGGGAAAGCTGGTCCAGCCGCTCATGCAGCTGTGCTGCGTCGCGCGCGGTGCTCAGCTCGTCGATCTTGCCGGCCAGCGTTTCGAGGCGGGCGGTCAGATCAAGAGCCGGTTCAGGCTTGGCGGCGGCAAGGCGGTTGATGTCATCAAGCTGTTCGGCAAGGCCGTTCAGACGGGTTTCCAGCCGCTGCGCCAGTGCATTGTCCGTCGCCTGCGCATTGGAGCGCGCGCCGGTCGCGGCAATCGCACGGCTGATTTCGTCCAGCCGCTGGTCGAGGCCGGAAAACTGCTCGGTAAAGGCAGCCTCATTGGGCTGCATATGTTTGCCAAGCTGCTCCACCGCGCTTGCAATCGCGATCAGCTTTTCCTCAAGCACGCGCACGGCCGGATTGTTGCTCATGCCGCCGAGCTGGGTCTTGATGTCGTCCAGACGATAGGCGAGTGAGACGATCTCATCCTGCAGCGAGGTCGCGTCGAAGCCGCGCAGCGTGTCTTCCACATTGTTCCAGCGGCTTTCGATCCGGTGCACGCTGTCTTCACGCGCAAGCTGGTCGATCGTGAGGCGCAGGTCCTCGAATTCGTTGCGCAGGCCGTAGGCATCAGGAGCTGCGAGATTGCCGAGCTGGTCGATGCTGCCCGCAAGCCGTGCGATATCGTCGCGCAGATCGCCGATGAATTGCTGGTCTTCAGCGATGGCGCGAATGTTGCGAATTTCAGCGCGCAGCCCCTGCGCCTCGCGCGCTACGCCTTCGGAAATATCGTGCTTCAGCTCGTGGCGCAGGTTGACGAGCGCCTGTGCGATCTCCTGCAGGGCCGCGTCGTTACGCTGCTGCTCCTGATAGGGCGGGATGGAACGCGCACGCGGTGCGGCCGCCGCTGCCGCGGTCTGAACGTCGTTCGGGCGATATTCGGGCGCAAGCGGTCTGGTGATGGTCCGTTCCGGACGCGCAACGGGCTCCTGCGGACGCTGGAAGCTTGATTCGAGCAGGCGTTGGCGCTGGCGGATTTCGTTGACGGGGTCGAGCTGCGGCGGGGTAACCGTGGCGCGTGGTTCGCGCGGCGTGGCGTAAGCCTCGGTTTTCGGTTCCGGCGCGGGGGTGGCCGCGCGCGGCTCGCGCGGGAACTTCTGGCTCATCAGCCCTTCGATACGGGCTTCCAGGCCTTCAATGGTGCGATTGAGAGCATCAAGAGACGACCTGTCGCTTGGCTGTTGGGTTTTCGATCGCAATCCGTTCATCTTCTCGCTCGCTTCGCTTCCGTCCGGCGTGCCCGGTTGTTTGTCGCAACGGTTGCCTGTCTGGACATGCCGTCGCCGCAACAAGCAGCAATTCTAGAGCCGGTATTTGCCCCCTTTGAGGAAAATGCGCCGATGGACGAAGCAGTTACCTCTGTCGGGAGAATTCACGAAACGTGGTAAAGAAGTGGTTAACTATGGTCGGAATTTTTTAACTTTTGCGGCGCATGGCCCTCTCGCGCGGGCGCAGACCATCCATTTGGCGGAAAGGGCGGGCGATAATCCGCCGGAATTTATTTGACGTTTACGCGCACGTCAAATATTGTCATCCCATATTGGCCGGATCGGCTCCGGCTTTCACGATGCGGAGGAACATCGGTAATGCCTGTTTACAAGGCCCCAGTCAAAGACACGCTTTTTATCCTGAACGACGTTCTCGGCCTCGAGCGGTATAACAACCTGCCCGGCTTCGAGGATGCAACCCCTGACATGATCGAGGCGATCACCGGTGAAGCCGCCAAGCTTGCCGAAGACCGGCTTTTCCCGCTCAACCTTTCCGGCGACCAGCAGGGCTGCAAGCGCGCCGACGACGGTTCGGTCTCCGTGCCTGATGGTTTCAAGGAAGCGTACGACGCCTATTGTGAAGGCGGCTGGATCGGTCTTGCCGTTCCGCAGGAATTCGGCGGTCAGGGCCTGCCCTATACGCTTCATGCCGCGATCGGCGAATATATGTCGTCCGCCAACCTGTCGCTGATGATGTATCCCGGCCTGACGCAGGGCGCCATCGCTGCCGTCTTGGTGCACGGAACGCAGGAACAGAAGCAGACTTATCTGCCGAAAATGGTCGAAGGCACATGGTCCGGCACCATGAATCTGACCGAACCTCATTGCGGCACCGATCTCGGTCTTCTGCGCACAAAAGCAGTGCCGCAGGGCGACGGCAGCTACAGGATTTCCGGCCAGAAGATATTCATTTCGGCCGGCGAACATTCCATGACTGATAATATCGTCCATCTGGTGATCGCCCGCATCGAAGGTGCACCGGAAGGCACCAAGGGCATTTCGCTCTTCATCGTGCCCAAGTTCCTCGTGAACGAAGATGGCACGCTGGGCGAGCGCAACGGCGTTACCTGTGGCGCGATCGAACACAAGATGGGCATTCACGGCAACGCCACCTGCGTCATGAACTATGACGAAGCGACGGGTTATCTGCTCGGCGCGGAGAACAAGGGTCTCTCCGCGATGTTCGTGATGATGAACGAAGCCCGCCTTGGCGTTGGCCTGCAGGGCCTTTCCGTTGGCGAGATCGCTTATCAGAACGCGGTTGAATATGCCCGTGAGCGCATTCAGGGCCGCTCGCTTTCCGGCGCGAAATTCCCGGACAAAAAGGCCGATCCGATTATCGTGCATCCGGATATCCGTCGCACGCTGATGACCATCAAGGCCTATAACGAGGCCGGCCGCGCCTTCCTGCTCTGGACGGCGCTGCAATCCGACATCGCCCATCGCGCCGCTGACGAAAAACAGCGGCAGGCGGCGGACGACCTGCTCGGCCTCGTCACGCCGATTCTGAAAGGTGTCCTGACCGACAAGGGCTTCGACCACGCGGTGATGGCGCAGCAGGTCTTCGGTGGCCACGGCTACATCGAAGAGCACGGCATGAGCCAATATGTCCGCGATGCCCGCATCACCATGATCTATGAGGGCGCCAACGGCATTCAGGCGCTTGATCTGGTCGGCCGGAAGCTCGGCATGAATGGCGGCCGCGCCGTCATGGCGCTGTTCAAGGAAATCGGCGATTTCTGCGAGGAAAACCGCGCCGACGAAAAGCTCAGCCTCTACACCAAGGGCCTGAAGAAGGGCTTGAACGACCTGCAGGCCGCAACCATGTGGTTCATGCAGAACGCCATGGCGAAACCCGACAATGCCGGTGCCGGCTCGACCGACTATATGCATCTCTTCGGCATCGTGGTGCTGGGCTACATGCAGGCGCGCATGGCGAAAGCCGCCAGCGAAGCGCTTGCAGAAGGCAGCACTTCGGACGAGGATTACCTCAAGACCAAGCTTGTCACGGCGAAGTTTTACATGGAGCGCATCATGCCGGAAACGGCGCTGCGCAAGGCCCGCATCGAAACCGGCGCGGACACCATGATGGAACTGGCTGCGGAAGCATTCTGACAGGGCGTTTCAAGCGCCGAGGGAGAAAGTTAATGACCGACGTTTATATCTACGACCATGTCCGCACCCCGCGTGGACGCGGCAAGAAGGATGGCAGCCTGCACGAGGTGCCTTCCGTTCGCCTTGCCGCCAAGACGCTGGAAGCCATCCGCGATCGCAACGGGCTGGATACATCTGCTGTCGATGACATCATCATGGGCTGCGTCGATCCGGTCATGGATGCCGGCGCGGTGATCCCCAAGGCCGCCGCCTTCGAGGCCGGTTATTCCAACAAGGCACCGGGCATGCAGATTTCGCGCTTCTGCGCTTCGGGTCTCGACGCCATCAACTTCGCGGCCGGCAAGGTCAAGGCCGGTTCGGACGATATCGTCATCGCCGGCGGCGTGGAAAGCATGTCGCGCGTCGGCATGGGCATGTCGGGCGGTGCCTGGTACATGGACCCTTCCGTGAACTTCCCGGCCTTCTTCATGCCGCAGGGCGTGTCGGCCGATCTCATCGCCACCAAATACGGTTTTTCCCGTGACGATGTCGATGCCTATGCTGTCGAGAGCCAGAAGCGCGCCGCGCATGCCTGGGAAAAGGGCTATTTCAACAAGTCCGTCATTCCCGTGAAGGACCGCAACGGCCTGACGATCCTTGACCGCGACGAGCATATGCGCCCCGGCACGGACATGCAGGCGCTCGCCTCCCTCAACCCCTCCTTCCAGATGCCGGGTGAAATGGGCGGTTTCGAAGCCGTCGGCATCATGGCCCACCCGGAAGTGGAGCGGATCAATTACGTCCATCACGCCGGCAATTCGTCCGGCATCGTCGATGGCGCCGCCGCTGTGCTGATCGGCTCCAAGGCTGGCGGCGACGCGATGGGCGTGAAACCGCGCGCCCGCATCAAGGCTTTCGCCAATATCGGCTCCGATCCGGCGCTGATGCTGACCGGCCCCGTTGATGTGACGGAAAAGCTCCTGAAAAAGACCGGAATGTCGCTTGCCGATATTGATCTCTTCGAACTCAATGAAGCTTTTGCCGCCGTCGTGCTGCGTTACATGCAGGCTTTCGAGATCGACCACGACAAGATGAACGTCAACGGGGGCGCAATCGCCATGGGCCATCCGCTGGGTGCCACGGGTGCGATGATCCTTGGCACGGTGCTGGATGAGCTGGAGCGGCGCGATCTGAACACCGCGCTCGTCACGCTCTGCATCGGCGCTGGAATGGGCACGGCGACCGTTATCGAGCGCGTTTGAGGCGGGGGGCGACCCCAGGCTCCTCATCCCTGTGCTCGTCACAGGGATCCAGCAGCGCCGCGTCTGCGGCGCGCGAGAGTCTTCCAGCCCAAAGACTTGGGCTGACTGGATTCCTGTGACAAGCACAGGAATGAGGGATTGGGAAGTCCGGCGAAACGAAATTCAGGGAAGAGGAATCCCAAAATGAGCACTTATACCAATTTCACCATCGAGACGGACGCAGACGGCATTGCCCTCGTCACCTGGGACATGCCGGAAAAATCCATGAACGTCTTCACGTCAGAGGTGATGGACGAACTGAACGCCATTGTTGATGCCACCGTCGCCGACAGCGCCGTCAAGGGCGTCGTCTTCACATCTGGCAAGAGCACCTTTTCCGGCGGCGCCGATCTTTCGATGATCAAGTCGATGTTCTCCTTCTACAATGATGAGAAGGCGAAGAACCCGGATCAGGCCGCTGCAAAGCTGTTCGAACTGGTTGGCCGGATGACTGGCCTGTTCCGCAAGATCGAGACCAACGGCAAGCCCTGGGTTTCCGCCATCAACGGCACCTGCATGGGCGGCGCTTTCGAACTCTCGCTTGCCTGCCACGGCCGCGTGGCCTCCAGCGCCAAAAGCCTCAAGATCGCCCTGCCGGAAGTCAAGGTCGGCATCTTCCCCGGGGCCGGCGGAACCCAGCGTGTGCCGCGCCTGACCGATGCGCAATCGGCACTGCAGATGATGACGACGGGCCAATCGCTGACCGGCGCACGCGCCAAGGCCATGGGTCTGGTGCACCAGGTGGTGGAGCCGGATCAGCTGGTCGCCACCGCAAAGCAGATGATCAAGGACGGCCTGAAGCCGGTCGCCCCTTGGGATGAAAAGGGCTTCAAGGCCCCCGGCGGTGGCATCTGGACGCCCGCAGCTGCCCAGCTCTGGCCGGCCGCTCCGGCGATCCTGCGCCGTGAAAGCGCCGGCAACTATCCGGCAGCGCTTGCCATCCTCAAATGCGTCTATGAAGGCCTGCAATTGCCCTTCGATACGGCGCTCAAGGTGGAGCAGCGTTATTTCACGGAAATCCTTCGCTCGAAGGAAGCCTTCGGCATGATCCGCTCGCTGTTCGTTTCCATGCAGGAACTGGGCAAGGGCGCGCGCCGCCCGGCCGGCCAGTCGAAGACCGAGTTCAAAAAGGTCGGCGTCGTCGGCGCGGGCTTCATGGGCGCTGCCGTCGCTTATGTCACCGCAGCCGCCGGCATCCCCGTTGTGCTGGTCGATCGCGATCAGGAAGCGGCCGACAAGGGCAAGGGCCATTGCGAGGAAAGCGTCAAGGCGGCCATCGGCAAGGGCAGGCTAACGCAGGATGAAGGCAAGGCCCTGCTCGACCTCGTCACTCCCAAGGCGGACTATGCGGCGCTTTCTGACGCAGATCTCGTCATCGAGGCCGTCTTCGAAGACCGGGATGTGAAAAAGGCCGTCATCGAGGCCGTGGAGGCCGTGCTGCCTGAAGGAGCGATCTTCGCCTCCAACACCTCCACCTTGCCAATCACTGGCCTGGCGAAGAACTCCAAGCGCCCGGCGGATTTCATCGGCATCCACTTCTTCTCGCCGGTCGAGAAGATGATGCTGACGGAAGTGATCCTCGGCAAGGAAACCGGCGACAAGGCGCTTGCCGTCGCGCTGGATTACGTGGCCAGGATCAAGAAGACGCCGATCGTCGTCAACGATACGCGCGGCTTCTTCGTCAATCGCTGCGTGCTGCGCTACATGGCGGAAAGCTACGACATGCTGATCGAGGGCGTACCGCCCGCCATGATCGAAAATGCCGCGAAATTCGCCGGCATGCCGGTCGGCCCGCTGGCGCTGAATGACGAAGTGGCGATCGATCTTTCCTACAAGATCCTGAAAGCGACAGTCGCCGATCTCGGCGAAAAGGCCGTCGACCCGCGCCATATGGAGCTGGTGAAGACGCTGGTGGAAGGCGAGGGCCGCTTCGGCCGCAAGAACGCCAAGGGCTTTTACGACTACCCGCCAAAGCCCGCCAAGAAGTCCCTCTGGCCCGGCCTGAAAAATCTCTATCCGCAGCAGAAGCCTGAGGATGTGGATATGGAAGTGCTGAAACAGCGCTTCCTCGTCACCGTGGCGCTGGAAGCCGCCCGCACAGTGGAAGAAGGCATCGTCACCGATCCACGTGAGGCCGATGTCGGCTCCATCCTCGGTTTCGGCTTTGCGCCCTACACCGGCGGTGCGCTCTCCTACATCGACGGCATGGGCGTGAAGACTTTCGTGGCGCTCGCCGAGAAGCTGAGCGAGAGCTATGGCCCACGCTTCAAGCCGACGCCGCTTCTGAAGGACATGGCCGCCAAGGGCGAGACCTTCTACGGTCGTTTCGATCCCTGTGCCAGCACCGCGAAAGCGGCATAAGCCTTCTCGGCAGATCAACGAACGGGACCCTTCGGGGTCCCGTTTTGCGTCTCTCCAGGCTCAACGTCATCCTCGGCTCGACCCGAGGATCCATTCTTCCGACGGGTTGAGGCCCCCCGCCTCAAGGGCGAGGATGATGCAGGAGAGATTTTACACTTCTGTCGTCAGCCTGAGGCCCTTCGGGGCCTTTTTTAACGGCCTCTGTCCCGATGCTGCCGCTTTATGTGCATCCTTTGCCCGGCTGGGGCGTTGAAAAGGCGTGATCGGGCGATCTGCGCCCGCTGCCGCAATTCAGGACGCTTCAGGAGACTGCAATGAAGACATCACTGCGATCCCATGGTTTTGACAAGCCATCGGACCTCGACGACCACCTGGCTGAGCTTGATGAAGAAGCTGCGGAGAAAAAGGCCGGAAAACCCGCCGCCGGACAGGCGCGTGTTTCCGCAATGGTGGATCCGTCAATACGCGCGGAACTGGATGATCTGCGCAAACAGCTGGAAAAGATCCGCCGCGACGTGAAAAAGCTGGAGGCGGCTTCCCATCCGGTTCGTCATAGACCCGCAAATATCAGGCACGAGAAGGACCACGAGAATTCGCGCCTGATGATGGTGGTGCGCTCCGTTGCCGTCACCTCGCTCGCCAGTCGCATCTTCGCTTCCTCGCCTGTCATGGCGGCACTGGTGGCCGTTGTGCCTTTCGCGCTTGGCCTTGCCGCACGGCACAGGGAAGGGTCTTAAAGGCGGGCGTCGTACGTCACCGCAGAAGCTGCCCGTCATTGCCCCAAAAAAGATCAGGTGAATTGCTGAGGGGAAATGCGGATTAGCGGATGACGAATACCGGGATTTCGGCGCGGGATTTGTCCTGCGCCGAGCCGGCATTCCAGCCATCCACAGGCGCCGTGAAAAAACTGTCAAAAAACTTCGCGATGGCGCTTGCCATGTCCGAACAAGATGTTATAACCCCGCTCACTTTCGGGGCACCAAACAGCCCCGCCCGCCAAAAGCGGAGGTTCTTCAAGGACCTGAAGTGCCCGGATAGCTCAGTTGGTAGAGCAGCGGATTGAAAATCCGCGTGTCGGTGGTTCAAATCCGCCTCCGGGCACCATTAATTCTCCCAGATAAAGTTTATGCAGCATTCTGTTTCGGTTCAACGAAAGCGGTACAATAAGATTCCGCTGTATCTATTTTGTAGTCGGACCCTGTTTTGTAGGGGGAAGAGGGATGTCTTCGCCAATATTCATTTTCTGAAGAGCTAAGGGCCTCTTCAGTAATTATTTAAGCTATTTCAATTATTTATTAGTTTACTGATTTTTCTCAATTGGATTTTTCGCCTAGTTGAGTGTTTCGTCGTCCTCCTTATCGTCCTACGTGAGATACTTTTGAAAATGAGGTTGATCGCGAGGCAAAAAAAATGTCAACGAGTGCGTATGCTATCCGGCGAATAGCTAACGAAGTTGCGCAACGAAAATTTTGGCTTTCAGTAATCGTGCTGAAACGTGTCCTCGCTACGGCTGGACCCATGAAATTCCGGCCCGTAAGTCGGATATCGCGAATGGAATTAAGGTGCTCCGAAGTAGAAGAATCTTCTTCACTTTTCGCAAGGTCATTATTCCGAGACGGCCTTAACCCAATCGAATTACAGATGCTCCCGATTATCCGTATTCTGCTCCGCCCGGTCCCGATAGAGCGCCGCACGCCCCAGCAGCATCAGCGACACCGGTGTCGTCACCGTCACGAAGATGCCGATGAAGATCTCGTGGAAGGCGAAGCGGTCGCCGGAGACGGAGAAATAGATGATCGAGGCCATGACGATGCCGCCGGTGCCCCAGCTGGTGCCGAGTGTGGGCGCATGCAGGCGCTCATAGAAGCTGTTGAGCTTGGCAAAGCCAATCGTGCCGATCAGCGTCAGCGAGGCGCCGAGGAGTACGAAGAACGCCACGGCAATGGCGGCCCAGAGCGGGAATTCTGCGGCATTGCTCATTCGATCACCTCGCCACGCATCATGAATTTGGAAAGGGCAACGGTGGAGACGAAGCCGAGGATTGCGATGAGCAGCGAGGCCTCGAAATAGATGTCGTTGCCGGTGCGCAGGCCGAAGGTCAGGAGAAGCAGCATCGCGTTGACGTAGAGCGTATCAATGCCCAGCACCCGGTCCTGGGCCCGCGGGCCTATGGCGATGCGGTAGACGGAGATCGTCATGGCGATGGCCAGCATCAGCTGCGCAAGCGAAAAGGACCAGAAAAGGATAATCGAACTCATTCGAATATCTCCATCAGCAGTTTTTCATATCGGTTTTTGATGAGGCTTATCCAGGCCGCCTCATCGACGTCATCGAGAACGTGAAGGAGAAGCGTGCCCTGGCTGGAATTATATTCGAGCCAGGCGCTTCCGGGTGTAGAGGTGAGGATCGTTGCCAGAACGGCAAGCCCCATCGGATCGCGAATCTCGAGCGGGACGGCAAGGAAACCGGATTTGCGGTCTCTTTCGCGCTGGAACAGAATGATCCTCACGACCGAAATATTAGACCGGATGATGTCGTAAAGCACGATGGCAATCAGCTTGACGAGCTTGTGCCAGTTGCGGATGCGCGGTTTCGCGGGCCTGAGCGACGCCATCGCCCAGGAGGCGATGAGGGCCACACAGGTGCCGAGCAGCAGATGTCCCGGCGAAAAACTGTTGATCGTCATCCAGAAGAAGATCAGCGAGACCGTCAGCAGCGGGTAGGGCAGAACACGGCTCATCATGGCTGCGCCTCCGGATTGCTTCCCGCCCTCGGTGCGGAAATGACGCCCTGAATGTAGCTCGCCGGCAGATCGAGAATACGTGCCGTCTCCTGCATGTAGCGCATCACCGGCCCGGCCTGCACGGTCATGGCAAGTGTCAGGCCGAGCAGCAGCATGATCGGTGCGATTTCGATGACGAGAACGCGCGGCACCGTGCCTTCAATGGAGGCCCAGAAGGTGCGGATGCCCGCACGCGTCATCGAGATCAGCGAGGCGAAACCGGCAAAGACGATCAGGAAGACAAGCCACCAGGAAAGCGTGGAGACGCTGTCATTGGCGCCGAGCCCGGAAGGATTGAGAATGGCGGTCAGCATGGAGAATTTGGCGATGAAGCCCGAGAGCGGCGGCAGGCCGGCCAAAAGAATGCCGCAGGCTGCAAAACAAGCGCCGAGCACCGCCATGGTGCCGGGCATGGTCACGCCGACTTCCTCTTCCTCCTCCTCATCTTCGCCCTCGCCATAGGCTTCCATGGTGACGGCAAGAACGTTCGCGCCCGCATCCTGCCCGCGTTCGACGAGTTCGATCAGCATGAAGAAGGCGCTGATGGTGAGCGTGGAACTGACGAGATAATAGAGCGCGCCGGCCGCCACCGTCGGGTTGCCTGTGCCCATGGCGGCGAGAAGCGTTCCCGACGATACCAGAACCGAAAACCCGGCCAGCCGGCCAAGCGCCTGCGATGCCAGAACGCCGATGGCCCCGAAGATGATGGTGGCGATGCCGCCGACAAGCAGGGCATCATGGCCAAAACCGGCGGATTCGCCGGCCGTCTGCCCGAAAAGCAGGAAGGACAGGCGGGCGATGACGTAAATGCCGACCTTGCTCATGATCGCAAACAGCCCGCCAACCGGGGCCGAAGCCGCGCCATAGGCGGAAGGCAGCCAGAAATTGAGCGGCCACATGCCGGCCTTGACCAGAAAGGCGATGCCGAGAACCGCAGCACCGGTTTCCAGCAGCATGCGCTGGTCCGGGTTGAGGCCTTCGATACGGTGGGCAAGGTCACCCATGTTCAGCGTGCCGGTGACGCCATAGATGAGGCTGACGCCGATGAGGAAGAACAGCGCCGCGACGAGGTTGATGGCGATGTAATGCAGTCCGGCCTTGACGCGCTGCTGACCGGAACCATGCAGCAAAAGGCCATAGGAAGCCGCCAGCATCACTTCGAAGAAAACGAAGAGGTTGAAGAGGTCGCCGGTGAGAAACGCACCGTTGACGCCCATCAGCATCATCTGGAACAGCGAATGGAAATGGGCGCCTGCCTTGTGCCATTTCGCCATCGAATAGATCAGCGAGGGAATGGCAAGCAGCGCCGTCAGAAGCACCATCAGCCCGGAAAGCCGGTCGGCAACGAGCACGATGCCGAAGGGCGCCGGCCAGTTGCCGAGCAGATAGACACCGCTCGAAACCACCGCCGCAATCTCTGTATTGACCGTCGAATTCACCTCGCGGAACAGCAGGATGGCGACGCCGAGCAATATGACGGTCGAGGCAAGGCTGATGGCGGCTTTCGCGACACGCTGGCGCTCATCGAAGAACAGCAGGAGCGCAGCGGTGATCAGCGGCACCAGAATGGGGGCGATGACGATGTGGAAGGGGAACGACATCATTTCGTCTCCCTCCCGTCCACATGGTCGGTGCCGGTCAGGCCGCGCGCGGCAAGCAGCACGACGAGGAACAGCGCCGTCGTCGCAAAGCCGATGACGATCGCCGTCAGCACCAGGGCCTGCGGCACAGGGTCCGCCAGCGTCGAACTGTCAACGCCATCGACCAGAACCGGTGGCGCATTGGTCTTGATGCCGCCGACACCGAAGATGAAGAGGTTGACGGCATAAGACAGCAGTGAAAGCCCGACGATGACCTGATAGGTGCGCGGGCGAAGCACCAGCCACACGCCGGAGCCGGTCATGATGCCGATGCCGATTGCAAGAATGAGTTCCATTACACGTCCTCCGCTTTTGCGGCTTCAGGCGTGCGAACGCGGTAGTTGCGCAACGATTGGTGTGCCAGTGCTATGAGAATAAGAACGGTGGAGCCGACGACCAGCGAGAAGACGCCGAGGTCGAACAGCAGGGCCGATGCCGTCGGCATTTTGCCGATATAGGGTATCTCCGTATACTGGAAATAGGAGGTCAGGAACGGGTAGCCGAAATACCAGGAGCCGATACCCGTTGACGCCGCCATCAAGAGGCCAAAGCCCATCCAGCGCAGTGGCAGGATGCGGATGCGATCCTCCGCCCAGCGCGCGCCGCCGGCGAGATACTGCAGCAGGAAGGCGATCGCCATGGTAATGCCGGCTGCAAAGCCGCCGCCCGGCATGTCGTGGCCGCGCATGAACAGGAAGATCGCGAAGGTGATGATGACGGGGAACATCCACTGCATCACGATCGATGGCACATAGAGATAATCGCGGACCGTATCGCCCTTGCTACGATCCGGGCGCTCGGCATCGAAGGCGTTTTGCATCTGCTGTTGTTCCGGCACCCCGATGCTTTCATGCGCGGGGCGGAAACGGCGAAGCAGCGCAAAGACGGTGAGCGCCACGATGGCCAGCACCGCGATTTCTCCGAAGGTATCGAAGCCACGGAAATCGACGAGGATGACGTTGACGACATTGGTGCCGCCGCCTTCCGAATAGGCGCGCTCAAGGAAATAGGTCGCGATGGCGTTCGGAACGGGCAGGGTCATGACCGCATAGGCGATGACGGACATGCCGATGCCGCTTGCGGCGGCCAGCAGGAAGTCACGCGCGCGGCGAAGCTGCGCCGGCAACTCGTCGCTGCTGTCGACCTTCTCGAAGCGTTTTGGCAGCCATCTGAGACCGAGCAGGATGAGAACCGTGGTGACGATTTCGACCAGCAGCTGGGTGATTGCGAGATCCGGCGCGGATAGCCAGACGAAGGTAAGGCAGGTGACGAGACCCGAGACACCAAGCATGACGAGGGCGGCGAGGCGATGATATTTCGCCTGCCAGGCGGCGCCCATCGCGGCGATCATGCCGATCAGCCAGAGAATGGCAAAGATCGGATCGAAGGTTGTTACGCGCGGCAGCGACAGGGAGAATTCCGAAAGGAACAGGGGTGAGAAACCGGCAAGAAGCGCCACGAGGATGAGGAGTCTCAGCTGCGGCTGCAGACGCCGCGTGCCGAGCCTGCTTTCCAGCCACCGCGCCCACTTCCAGGACACGGTGACGAGAATGCGCTCGAAGATGCGCTGTCCTCGCAAATGCCGGAAGACCGGCGGACCGTCGTCGCAACGCGAGAAATAACCGCCGAGCAGGACATAGATGGTAACGCCGCCGATAAGTGCCGCGATACTCATGATGAGCGGCAGGTTGAAACCGTGCCAGATCGACAGGCTGTAAACGGGCGTCTGCGGACCGAGAACGGAAAGCACGGCCGAATGCAGGAACGGGCCGATCGACAGGCTCGGAACGATGCCCACGATGAGGCAGGCGAAAACCAGGAACTCGATCGGGAAACGCATCCAGCGCGGCGGCTCGTGCGGATTGGGGTTCGGCAGGTCAACGGGCTTGGGGCCGAAGAAGACCGTGTGAATGAAGCGCAGCGAATAGGCGACGGCGAATGCGCCCGACAGCGTCGCGACATAGGGCAGGGCCCGGTCCAGCAGCGAATCGGCATGGGTCTCGACGGCTTCGGCAAAGAACATTTCCTTGGAAAGGAAGCCGTTGAACAGGGGTACGCCGGCCATGGCCGCGCTGGCCGCCATGGCGAGCGTGGCGGTTGCCGGCATATAGGTATAGAGCCCGCTCAGTCGCCGCATGTCGCGGGTGCCGGTTTCATGGTCGATGATGCCCGCCGCCATGAAAAGCGATGCCTTGAAAGTGGCGTGGTTGACCATGTGGAAGATCGCCGCAACCGCCGCAAGCGGGCTGCCGAGGCTGAGCAGCGTGGTAATGAGCCCGAGGTGGCTGATGGTGGAATAGGCGAGCAAACCTTTCAGGTCCTGCTGGAACATGGCGAAATAAGCGCCGAGCAGCAGTGTGATGACGCCGGCCACGCCTACCAGCCAGAACCATTCCGGCGTGCCCGCCAGCACGGGCCAGAACCGCGCGAGCAGGAAGACGCCTGCTTTCACCATGGTTGCCGAATGCAGATAGGCGGAAACGGGCGTTGGCGCTGCCATGGCGTTGGGCAGCCAGAAATGGAACGGAAACTGCGCGCTCTTCGTCAGCGCGCCGCCGAGAATGAGGATAAGTGCCGGCAGATATAGAGAATGGGCGCGGATATCGGCACCGGCCTCGATGATCTTGTCGAGATCGTAGCTGCCCGCCATGTGACCGAGGATGAGCAGTCCGGCAAGCAAGCTGAAGCCACCGATACCGGTCACGGTCAGCGCCATGCGCGCGCCGTCGCGGGCACCGGCGTTCTGGTGCCAGTAGCCGATCAGCAGGAATGAGAAGATGCTCGTCATTTCCCAGAAGATCGACAGCAGGATGACATTGCCGGAGAGGACGACGCCCAGCATCGAGCCCATGAAGGCGAGCAGAAAGGCGAAGAAACGCGGGATCGGGTCTTCTGCGGACATGTAGTACCGGGCGTAGAGGACCACGAGCAGGCCGATGCCGGTAATGAGGATCGCGAAGATCCAGGCAAATCCGTCCAGCCGAAGGGTGAAATTAAGCCCCAGCTGCGGCAGCCATTCCACATCATATTTCAGCGCCCCGCCGCCACTGACGGTCGAATAAAGAAACATGCTGGCGACAAGACCGAAGAGGGCGACAGCGCCGGCGACAGAGGCCGGACCGGCCGCCGCACCATCGCGCGGCATGAAAGCCGTCAGGAGAGCGCCGACGAACGGCAATGCGACAATAAATGGAAGAATGGTTGCAAGTGTCATATGCGGCGGCGGTTTTCTCTCTGGAATTGGAGCCTACGGCGGGTTTCCGACGACTCCGATCCCTCAAGGTTCATGATGAACCGAATGATGAGGACCGCCGGAATGACTAATAGATAATATGCGGGGGCGCTCTTGGAACCACGCTCGCAAAGTCTCGGAAAGCTTGTGGCACGACGGCAACAGGTGTGACCGCCGGCCTGGCTTCTGGCGTTATCCGCAGGGTGGATGAGGCGAAATCGCTGAGGCGAAAGCCCGAACCGGCGTCGCCGGCCTTGCAGCCGAAATCACTGCCGCTTGTGCATTCTTTGTCGCGAAGAGAAGGGGATCGGCCGAGATCCACCGTCTGCAAACGTTCCAGACGGCTGGCCTTCGAGATTGTCTTGACGCCGGAAGGCGCCTGAAAGCCGATCATGACGAGCAGGCTTGCGACCACGAGGCCGATCAACACTTGCGGATGGCGGCCTGAAAAGCGGCATTTCTCCATCCATAACAAGTTGGCATCTCCTTGATCGTAAAGGTCTCTTTAAAGCATCACCGCTGAGCGAATATCCCGTTGATTTGTTTTAGGGGAAGGCGGACACGCTTGTCCAGCGCACAGGCCGGAAAATCCGCCCGCAGCGTCCGATTCCTTTTCGTTTTTGCCCGTTTGCGGCAAAGTGAGGGCGACAATGGCTAAAAGCTTTTACAAATTTTACCGTTTGACGCCGATGCTTATGTTTCTTAACTTTCAAGCAAGGAATTAACCATAAAGATTGATGGTATTTCCACGGCGGAATGGGGTTCTCTCCCCTTCCAGGCATGACGCCGCACTGCCGTACCGGTGCCGATCCGGTATTTCGTTTCTTGGTTCAAGAAGGTCAGGCAAGCGTCGATGCCGCATCGTCCGCGATGGGTATGTTCGTTCAAAAATCCCCCCTTAGGGTGCTGGCGTTCTGAACCTTGGCCAATTGGCCGGGTTTTACCGGCCGTCATGTTATTGGGGACGTCGGTTGGGGCAGGACTTGCCATCAGATCAAGCGCGCAGATCGGCAGGCGGAAGCCTGGCGGGGCGGCTGCGCTTTGCCGGCCTTGATGAGACGCAATCCGATTTCCTGCGCAATTATCGCGGCATGCTGGAACCCTACGTCAAGGCGGGCCTGCGTGACGTGATGAATCGTTTCCAGTCCATGCCGGACTGTTCGCCGTCTTTCGAAAGCGAAAACCAGCTCAACCGCCTGCACGATCTGCAATCCTCGCATTGGAGCGTTTTGACCGATGCGCGCTTCGATGCGCTTTATGCCGAGCGGGTAAAGGTTCTTTCCGACAATGCCAGCCGCATGGGCCTCGACCCGCGCTGGCAGATTGCCAGCCAGGCGATCGTTCTGGAACATCTGCTCGGCGGGCTGGTGACCGAGCACGCCCCGCGTTCCATCCTTCCCGGTAATCGCAGGAAAAGCTGCGAGCTGGCGGAAGTCGTGAAGAACGTCGTCCGTCTGGTGATGGTCGATACCGAGATCGCCGTGTCGCTGCGCTTTAATGAATTGCGCCTGCGCCATGGCCGGGAACTGGCGGAACAGCGCGACAGCGACCGCTCCGAAGCGGCAAGCCTGCTGGGCGAGGCGCTGACAGCCTTTGCCGCAGGGAACTTGCAGGCCCGCATCGGTGGCAATGTGCCTGAGGCTTACGCGGACGTTGCTGTCTCCTTTAATGCGGCGCTCGAAACGATCGGCACCTCGCTGATATCGGCGCAAAACAGCATCGGCGAGGCCGAGGCGCTGAGCGCACGTTTTGCCGAGATTGGTCGTTCCATGGCGGAACGTTCCAGCCAGCAGGCCGCAGCCCTTGCCGAAACCTCCCGCGCCATCCAGGCGATGATAGGGACCGTGGCTGAAAACGGCGCGCGCATATCGGCGGCGGAAACGGCCGTTACCCGTGCCCGTGAGTCGGCAGTCGAAAGCGGCAAGGCGATCGGCGAGGCGATCGACGCCATGTCCGATATCGAGCAATCCGCCGAACAGATCGGCAGGATCATCGGCACGATCGACGAGATTGCTTTTCAGACGAACCTTCTCGCCCTCAATGCAGGCATCGAGGCGGCGCGAGCCGGGGACAGCGGACGCGGTTTTGCCGTCGTCGCGCAGGAAGTCCGGGCGCTCGCCCAGCGTTCCGCCGATGCGGCAAGAGAGATCAAGAGCCTTGTCGGCACCACGAAGACACAGGTCGAGGGCGGCGTGCGCATGGTGAACCGCACGCAGGAAGCAATCGGCGGGGTCGTCCGGCAGGTGTCGGGTATCAACGAGATGATCGCTGAGGTCTCCCGGCACACTGCCGCGCAGGCCGGCGAACTGCAATCCGTCGCCGCCGATATTGGCGAGCAGGAGAGGCAGGCGGGCCGGATCGTCGCCGATATCGGCGCGGGCGCATCCGAGGCCGACACGCTTCATACCGTCATTCTGGAACTCGGCCGCACCATCCGCGCATTCCATATTGCCCGTCAGGAACATTTCGCTGCCGCCGCCGGTGCGGATCGGCCGCACTCATCATTTATGGCCCGTGCGCATAACCGCACGGATTACGGCCAGGATTACCAACAATTCAGACGCCAAGGAGTCATGTAATGGCAGCCAGAAAAGCAGCTGAGGCGACGCTGAAACTGTCACCGGTGCTGGATCTCAACGAGGCATCGGCGCTGCACGGCAAGCTGATGACGCTGAGGGGAGCACCGTTGTCGGTCGATGCGTCGGAGGTTGAGCGTATCGGAGCACTTTGCGTCCAGGTCCTCATGGCCGGCGCGAAATCCTGGGAAGAGGATGGCAAGCGGTTCGGTTTTGCCAAGGTGTCCGATGCATTCGACAAGACCATGAAACTGATAGGCGTCGATATCGATCATTTGCTCCTGAAGGAGATGCAAAAGTGAAGAAAAAAGTTCTGACCGTGGATGATTCCCGGACGATCAGGAACATGCTCCTGGTCACGCTCAACAATGCCGGTTTCGAGACCATTCAGGCCGAAGACGGCATCGAAGGTCTCGAAGTGCTCGAGCAGAGCAACCCCGATGTCATCGTGACTGATATCAATATGCCCCGTCTCGACGGTTTCGGCTTCATCGAGGGTGTGCGGCGCAATGAAAAATACCGCGCCATACCGATCCTCGTCCTGACGACCGAAAGCGATGCAGAGAAGAAGAACCGCGCCCGTCAGGCCGGTGCGACAGGCTGGATCGTCAAGCCGTTCGACCCTGCAAAACTCATAGATGCCATTGAACGCGTAACCGCCTGATACGGGACATTTCACGATGGATATGAACGAAATCAAGGAAATCTTTTTCCAGGAATGCGAGGAGCAGCTCGCTGAACTGGAATCGGGGCTTCTTAAATTGAATGACGGCGACCGTGATCCGGAAACCGTCAATGCCGTTTTCCGTGCCGTTCATTCCATCAAGGGCGGGGCGGGTGCCTTCGGTCTCGATGATCTCGTGGCCTTCGCCCACGTTTTTGAAACGACCCTCGACTGCGTCCGTTCCAACAAGCTGGAGCCGACACAGGACGTCCTGAAAGTCATGCTGCGCTCCGCCGACGTGCTGGCGGACCTGACCAATGCGGCGAGAGACGGCGGCAGCGTCGATGAAAGCCGCACCCGTGGCCTCGTCAAGGAACTGGAAGCGCTGGCAAACGGGGAAACCATCCAGGTTTCCGCAGCAGTAGCAGCGCCAGCTGCTGCGAAGATGCCTGAACCCGTCGCGCCCAAGCCGACGGACGAGAGCGGTTTCGAGCCAATCCCATTCTCCTTCTCGGACTTTGCCGACGAAACCACGCCGTTGATGGAAGCACCGTCCTTCCAGATCGCGTTCAAGCCGCATGCATCGCTTTATTCGAAAGGCAATGAAGCAGCCCTTCTCCTGCGCGATCTTTCGCGCATCGGCGAGATGAGCATCAATTGCGACATGTCAGCGCTGCCTTCGCTCGACAAGCTCGATCCCGAAGCCTCCTATCTCTCCTGGACGGTTTCGATCACGACCGACAAGGGCGAGGAAGGTATCCGCAGCGTTTTCGAATTCGCCGAATGGGATTGCGACCTCGAAATCACCCCCGTTGTGTCGGATGCTGCCGCGGATGAGGAAGAGCTTCCGATGATCCCGGTTCCGTTCGATCTCTCGGCTCTCGATAGCGGGCCGGACGAAGAACCTGCCGTCGAAGCCGTCGCGGCGGAAGAACCTTTCGTTGCCGCAGCCGTCGAGGCGGCCGTCGCAACCACCCAGATCGCCCAGAGCGTCAATGCCGCCATCGAAAAGCGCGAGGCGGCAGCAGCCCCCGCCGCCGCCCAGGCGAACGCCAATGCCGCGGCCAATGCAAGTGCCGGCCAGACCATCCGTGTCGATCTCGACCGTGTCGATCGCCTCATCAACCTCGTCGGCGAGCTTGTCATCAATCAGGCGATGCTGTCGCAGAGCGTCATCGAAAACGATGCCAGCGGCACGTCCGCCGTCAATATGGGTCTCGACGAACTCCAGCAACTGACGCGCGAAATTCAGGACAGCGTCATGGCGATCCGCGCGCAGCCGGTCAAGCCGGTGTTCCAGCGCATGTCGCGTATCGTCCGCGAAGTCGCCGACATGATCGGCAAGCAGATCCGCCTCGTCACCGAAGGCGAGAACACGGAAGTCGACAAGACGGTCATCGACAAGCTGGCCGAACCTTTGACCCACATGATCCGCAATGCCGTCGACCACGGTATCGAAACGCCGGAAAAACGCGAAGCGGCGGGCAAGAACCCGGAAGGCACCATCAAGCTTTCGGCCAAGCACCGCTCGGGCCGTATCCTGATCGAGCTTCAGGACGATGGCGCGGGCATCAACCGCGAGCGCGTTCGCCAGAAGGCGATCGACAACGATCTCATCGCCGCCGATGCGAACCTGACCGATGAAGAAATCGACAATCTGATCTTCGCTCCGGGCTTCTCCACGGCGGACAAGATTTCCGACATTTCCGGCCGTGGCGTCGGCATGGATGTGGTCAAGCGTTCCATTCAGGCGCTTGGCGGCCGCATCAACATTTCCTCGCGCCCCGGCCATGGTTCAACCTTCACCATGAGCCTGCCGCTGACGCTTGCCGTTCTCGACGGCATGGTGGTGACGGTGGCCGGGCAGACACTTGTCGTTCCGTTGACGGCAATCGTGGAAACCCTGCAGCCGGAAGCGAAGAACATTCACTCCTTCGGCGCCAACCAGCGGCTGATCTCCATCCGCAACTCCTTCTGCCCGCTGGTCGATGTCGGACGCGTTCTGAACTTCCGCCCGACCCAGGCCGATCCGGTCGAAGGCGTCGCCCTTCTGGTGGAATCGGAAGGCGGCGGCCAGCGTGCCCTGATGGTTGATGCGATCCAGGGTCAGCGCCAGGTTGTCATCAAGTCGTTGGAAGCCAACTATACCCATGTTCCGGGCATTGCCGCCGCCACCATTCTGGGTGACGGACGCGTTGCGCTCATTCTGGATGTCGATGCCATCGTCAGCGCCTCGCGCGGACAGCCCCTGAAGCAGGAAATGTCGCTTGCGGCGACAGGTTGAAAGCGGAACATCCATGGCAGCACTTAATCTCAGCGACCAGCGCCAGTCTCCCGACGACGTCCTTGCCAGCGGCGAATATCCACTGTCGAGGCGCGATCTGTCGGAGATCGCTGCGATGATCTACGCGGATGCGGGCATTTATCTCAACGACACCAAGGCGTCGCTGGTCTATTCCCGCCTGTCAAAGCACATCCGCAATCTCGGCCTGTCGGGCTTCCGAGAATATTGCGCATTGGTGTCCTCGCCCGAGGGCGCGCAGGCGCGGCGCGAAATGCTGTCGCATCTGACGACGAATTTCACCCGCTTCTTCCGCGAGAACCATCATTTCGAACATCTGCGGGACGAGGTCCTGCCGGGCCTCATCGCGCGGGCGAAATCCGGCGGGCGCGTCCGCATCTGGTCTGCGGCCTGTTCCGACGGGCAGGAGCCCTATTCGATCGCGCTCACCGTGCTCGCCATGTTTCCGAATGCGGCGGATTACGATTTCAAGATCCTGGCGACGGATATCGATCCGAAGATACTGGCGCAGGCCCGCGCCGGCATTTACGACGACAATGCGCTGGAAACCGTCTCCCCCGCCATGCGCAAGCAATGGTTCACGGAAGTCGATGCCGGCGGTCGCCGCAAGTTCCGCATCGACGACAAGGTCAAGCGCCTCATCACGTTCAACGAACTGAACCTGATGACGCAATGGCCCTTCAAGGGCAATTTCGACGTTATCTTCTGCCGCAACGTCGTCATCTATTTCGACGAGCCGACCCAGATGCGAATCTGGTCACGCTTCGCCGGGCTGCTGCCGGAAGGCGGCCATCTTTATATCGGGCATTCCGAACGCGTGTCCGGTGATGCAAAGAACCTGTTCGATAATACGGGCATCACCACCTACCGCTTCATTGGTCACGCATCCGGGAGGAAGGCATGAGCGCACTCGCACGGGTACTCGTCGTCGATGATTCCCCAACCATGCGCGGCCTGATTTCGGCCGTCCTCAAGGCTGATCCGGAGGTCGAGGTGGTGGGCCAGGCCGGCAACGCCATGGAGGCGCGCGCCGCCATCAAGCAGCTCAATCCCGATGTCGTGACGCTCGATATCGAGATGCCGGAGATGAACGGTCTCGAGTTTCTCGAAAAGATCATGCGACTGCGGCCAATGCCGGTCATCATGGTCTCGTCCTTGACACATCGCGGCGCGGATGCCTCGCTCGCAGCCCTTGAAATCGGCGCCTTTGACTGCGTCGGCAAACCGGCTCCGGGCGATGCCCGCCCCTTCGGTGACCTTGCCGACAAGGTAAAGGCGGCTGCCCGCTCGCAGCACGCGGCCTATCGCGCGGCGCGCCCCGAAACCGTTGCCGCCCCGCAGCCGACCCCGGTCAGCGATTACCGCGCCGGCCGCAAGGTCGTGGCCATCGGCTCCTCCACGGGCGGTGTCGAGGCGTTGATCGCCGTGCTCCAGAAGTTTCCGGCCAATTGCCCGCCGACCGTCATCACCCAGCACATGCCGCCGACCTTTACCAAGAGTTTCGCGGAAAGGCTGAACCGCATCTGCGCACCCGTCGTGGAAGAGGCGACGGACGGTGCACGCCTCCAGACCGGCAAGATCTACCTTGCGCCGGGCGGCGAACGTCATCTGCAGATCGCCAATCGCGCCGCACCCTGCTGCCGCCTGGTCGAGCGCGATCCGGTCAATGGCCATCGCCCCTCCGTCGATGTGCTGTTCGATTCGGTGGCCGAGCTTGCCGGCCGCAACGCCGTCGGCGTCATTCTCACAGGTATGGGCCGCGATGGTGCGGCCGGGCTGCTGAAAATGCGCCATGCCGGCGCACGCACGGTCGGCCAGAACGAAAAAACATGTGTCGTCTACGGCATGCCGCGTGTGGCCTATGAGCTTGGCGCCGTGGAACAGCAATTGCCGTTGGCCTCCATCGGCGAAGAAATCCTGAAACTAACCACTGCCCGTAAAGAAGGTGCTGACTAATGTCTCTCGCAGAAAAGATCAAAGTTCTGATCGTTGACGATCAGGTGACCAGCCGGCTGCTCCTCAGCGATGCGCTGACACAGCTTGGCTTCAAGCAGATCACTGCCGCTGGCGATGGCGAGCAGGGATTGAAGATCATGGAGCAGCAGCCCCATCATCTCGTCATCTCCGACTTCAACATGCCGAAGATGGACGGTCTTGGTTTCCTGCACGCCGTGCGGGCCAACCCGACCACCAAGAAGGCCGCCTTCATCATCCTCACCGCGCAGGGTGACCGCGCGCTGGTGCAGAAGGCAGCCCAGCTCGGCGCCAACAACGTGCTCGCCAAGCCCTTCACCATCGACAAGATGCGTGCAGCCATCGAGGCGGTTTTCGGATCGCTGAAATGATTGAAACTGCGGCCAAGCGCGTACATATCATTCAGGGCGAGTACAAGGTCATCAGCGATCCCGACGTGGTTCTGACGACGATACTCGGTTCGTGCGTGGCCGCCTGTCTGAGAGACCCCGTTGCCGGCCTCGGAGGAATGAACCACTTCCTGCTGCCGGGAACGGGCAATGTGACCGGTGGAGATGCGACGCGTTATGGCGTGCATCTCATGGAATTGCTGATCAACGGCCTTCTGAAGAAGGGCGCCCGCCGCGACCGGCTGGAGGCGAAGGTTTTCGGCGGCGCAAAGACGATCGCCAGCTTCTCCAATGTCGGCGAGCAGAATGCCATCTTCGCCATGCAGTTTCTGAAGGATGAAGGTATTCCGGTCATAAGCTCCTCCACGGGCGGGGAGCATGGCCGCAAGATCGAGTTCTGGCCGGTCTCCGGTCGTGCGCGACAGCATCCGCTGAGCGGCGCGGAAACCCAGAAGACGGTTGCGATGGAAACGCGTCCGGTGCCGGCGCCCAAACCCGTCGCCAACGACATCGAATTTTTCTAGTCACGGAGTTTCCAATGCAGATTGCAGACCACACCGGCACCACTCCGTTCGAAGAAGCCCTGCCGGATGTTCTCATGCGCGTGGTATCGGAGCTGCACGACGTCGCCTATCTCATCGAACGCATCGAGCCGCAATTGCTGGAAGCGACCAGCGGCCAGTTGTCCGGTGACGGCGTCAAGCTGCTGCAGGGCATCGACCTTGCCGTTCAAAAGACCCGCGGCCTTGCCGAGTTCATCGATACCATCACGGGCTCTATCCCCGGTGAGTGGATCGTGGACGTCTCGACCGCACTCAGCCTCGTCAAGCTTGCTGAGATGCAGAAGGCGCTGGGTGCGGCCTTCCGCCACGGCCATTCCCAGCCGCTCGACAAGGCCTCCGGCGACTTCGATCTGTTCTAGACCTCCCCGCATCCATTCACCCTCGCGTTTCCTTCCCCTTCGCGGATAACGGAGAAAGGCAACGCTCGCGCAAGCTTCGCACCCTATTGTCACCACGGGGCCAAAAGGTCTCGGACTCTATGAATGACGGTGCGGAACAGAATGAATCTGTTAAATCAAATCCCTCAGGTCTTGAAGAATGTCGCGGCTCTCGGTCAGACACGGCTTCTGATGCTGGGCGGCGTGGGCGTTCTGTCCATGGCCGTTATCCTTGCAGCGGCACTCTATGTGAACCGTCCCACCTATGAGACTCTCTATGTGGGACTTGAAAAGAGCGACCTCAACAAGATCAGCATTGCGCTTGCCGAATCGGGGCTGGACTTTCAGGTCGGAACCGATGGTTCGAGCCTTCAGGTTCCCGTCGGGCTTACCAGCAAGGCACGTCTGCTGCTGGCCGAGCGCGGCCTGCCCGACAGCGCCAATGCCGGTTATGAGCTTTTCGACAATGTCGGTTCTCTCGGCCTGACCTCCTTCATGCAGGAAGTGACGCGGGTTCGCGCCCTCGAAGGCGAGATCAGCCGCTCCATCCAGCAGATTGACGGGATTGCGGCCGCACGCGTCCATATCGTCATGCCGGATGTCGGCAATTTCCGCCGTGGCGAACAGAAGCCCACCGCATCGGTCATGATCCGCGCCAGTGCCACCGCCGGGCGCAAGGCGTCTGCCTCCATCCGTCACCTCGTCGCCTCGGCCGTTCCAGGTCTTGAAGTCGATGACGTGACGCTGCTCGATTCGACCGGCCAGCTTCTGGCTTCCGGCGACGATGTCACCAATGCCGCCATGAACCGCTCGCTGACGCTGGCGCAGAACGTCCAGCAGGAAATCACCACCAATATCGACAAGGCGCTGGCGCCTTTCCTCGGCATGGACAATTTCCGCTCGAGCGTGACTGCGCAGCTCAATACCGACAGCCGCCAGATTCAGGAAACCGTCTACGATCCGGAATCGCGCGTCGAGCGCTCCGTCCGCACGGTGAAGGAAGACCAGAAGTCCCAGGAAACGCAGCCCGACACGGCAGCGACCGTGGAGCAGAACGTGCCGCAGGCAGCGCCGCAGGGCGGTGCCGGTGGTCCACAGTCTTCCGACCAGTCCGCGAAGAAAGAAGAACAGACCAACTACGAGATCAATTCCAAGACGGTCGCCACGGTCAAGAACGGCTATACCGTTGAGAAAATTTCGGTCGCCGTGGTCGTCAACAAGGGTCGCATTGCCAAGATGGTCGGCGAACCCGCCGATCAGGCAAAGATCGACGCCTATCTCGCCGAAATGCAGAAGATCGTAACCTCGGCTGCGGGCATTTCTTCCGATCGCGGCGATATGGTCACGCTGACGGCCATGGACTTCCTCGAAACGCAGCTGCTCGATGAAGCCGCAAGCGGACCGGGCATCATGGAAGTGCTGAGCCGCAATTCGGCAGGCATCATCAACTCGCTCGCCTTCGTCGCTGTCGCCTTCCTCGTCATCTGGCTCGGTGTACGTCCCCTGGTCCGCTCGGTTGCCGGCAACGGTGCAGCGGCAGGCCAGCTCAGCCAGGAGGCCGCAGGTCTCGAACTGCCTGACTTCTCCCCGGGCATGGATGCCGGCGCAGGTGGTCTCATGGAAGGTTTCGGGGCGGATTTCGGCTTCGACAGCACCGACGACCTTCTGGCTGGCGGCGACAGCGAAGGCACCTTCAACCGCCGCGTTCGCGAAGGACCCGAGCGCAGGCTCTCCCGCATGGTGGAAATCAGCGAGGAAAGAGCAGCCAAGATTCTTCGCAAATGGGCGGTGGAAAAAGCCGCGTGATATTGAAAAAGGCCGGGTTTACCCGGCCTTTTGCGCATTTAGGGGCTTTTTGATATGCTGGCAGGCGCGCGATTGCATTCTCGTTTCAGGACACTGTTTACAAAAAATTCAGCAACGATACAGTTTGCTGGGAATAGGTTGAGAATGCCGTTTATGGATTGGCCAGCTTTTCAGTATGTTTTTTTAGCAATAGACGAGCAGGGAAATACGTGGAAAGGCTGTTGTCAGGTAATGGCAAATTCCGGTCGGTTCCATAAAATGAAGTGATTCGGTCTCCGGGGGTGCGCCATCCCGTTTTGGTAAGCTTCTCGAATGGAATGATTCCATCCCGATGTATAATCTCCCGCTGGGAGCAAGAGGGCGTAGGCGATTGAAAGTCGATGTTGATATCCGCAGGCTGTCTGCCAAGCCTATGGAGGGCATGGGTAAGCCCTTGCCGCGCGACCAGCTTGCCAAAAACGTCGCTGCCACGGCCGCTGCCGGTAACGTTTCAGGCGCGCTGGATCTGCTCGTAACCTACGCCGGCGCCTCGCATTATCTGCTGGCGCGGGATGATCTTCTCGAAGAAACCGGGCTGAAATTTATCGTCACGTCCGACTGGCCCTTCGATCTGGTGCGCAGGCTCGGTGTTGAACTGACGAACAGCCAGAACAGATCAAGCGAAATGGAAAAATGCCTTTCGCTTCTGCGACCGAAATTGCTTTTCCTTCCCGACGACGTTTCCGTTCCCTACGGTATCGACCGGCAATATTCGGCCCTGTCCTTCTGCGTGGGCCGCATCCGGCTTTCGCTGCTATTGCTGTTTCCGGAAAATGCGGTACCGTTACCCGAACGTTTGCGCGAAATCGCCCTGCTGACAGGGTATTGCGTCAGTTTCGGCATCGCCAGCGAAGCAAAAGCGGTGCGGGATATCGATCTTACCGAACGTGAGCTTGAGTGCCTGTTCTGGATCGCCGAAGGCAAGACCAGTGACGAAATTGCGATGATCCTTGGCATTTCTCGCAATACGATCAATAATTACATTACAAGCGTGATGCGTAAAACAGCGACGAAAACCCGCTCGGAGGCAATCGCCTACGCCGTGCGCAACAACCTTGTATAGGCATCGAACGATGGTACAGACGAAGGACAATGAGGGCTTTGGTCAAACGGGGATGTTTCACCGCAGCCCAGTCGTGACAACCCGGTCGGACCTGTTTCCGAAACTCGTCGCCATGCAGAAGGTGGTCGGCGCGCGGAATTTCGTGGTGACGAAGGCCGCCGCTTCCGGTTTCCCCAACAAGAAGAAGATGACCTGCGAGCTGGAAAACTGGGGCATGAATGCCGCAGAACAGAGCACGCAGTTCATCCGCGCTGTCGGCGATATTCTTCTCGATCATATCGAGACCTCGTTGCTTCCGGTCATCTGGCGCAACAAGAATGCCGGCGGCTTTGCCGATCTTCCCGACGTGCCGGCGCTGCTGCGCCGGATCGAGAATGACACATTGCCCTATGCGGGCTTGGCCCTGCCGGTGCGGCTCGGCACCATCGGCAACGGCTACATCGTTTTCTGCGGCAGCAATCTCGTTCTCGACAATGAAGTCGTCATCGAGCAGCACATTAAATGCTGCGAGATCATGGTCGACATGCTGGCGCTGGACGAGCGCAAGGCGGCACCTTCGGAAGCCTTGAGCGAGAGGGAGATCGCCTGCCTGCAACTGGCCGGTGATGGCCGTATCAGCGAAGAGATCGCGGTCAAGCTCGGGCTTTCCGTGCACACCGTCAATGCCTATCTCGGTTCGGCGACGATCAAGCTCGATTCCGTCAACCGCATTCAGGCGATCGCAAAGGCGATCCGTCTCGGTTACATCCATTGATCGCGGACGGGCTTGCCCCGTCCTCCTTGTCCGGCTCGCCTCGCGCAGACCGAGGGTAGTATTTCAGCTGCGGAACGCCTTATTTCGCCGGTCATTTCGCGTTTTTTAACAGTTGCCAACTAGAACTGTCACAGGTTTGGCTTTGGGGAACTGTTTCATGCACAACCGGCTCTTTAAGTCCGTTGCGGGTAAAGTCGTCGCGCTCACGCTTGGTCTGATCATGCTGAGTGTCGCAGCAGTCGGTGTTTCCACCTATATGCGGTTGAAAGACAATATTATCACGACCGCATTGCGCGATACGCACAGTGCAATGCGCGGCATGGCAATCCTCTACGAGATGAAGGTCGGCGGCGTTGCCCTCGACATGGGTGACGGCGAGCTGAAGAGCGTCGGCCGCGCCAGCATCGGAACCTTGCGCGATAACGACCTTGTCGACCGCACGGCGGCTGGAAACGGCGGCATCGCCACCGTCTTTGAAACCAAGGCCGGCGAATACGTTCGTGTCACCACCAATCTGAAAAATGAAAAGGGCGAAAGGGCAGCAGGCACGAAGCTCGCTACCGATCATCCTGCTTTCGAAAAAGTCACCAAGGGTGAAGCCTATTTCGGCCCGGCCACGCTTTTCGGCGTCAATTACATGACCGGTTACATGCCGGTCGTTAACAAGACCGGGGCAACCGTCGGCATCCTTTTTGTCGGCGTTCCGATGGAAGTCTATGAAGCCCAGATATACGGGCTGCGCGACTTGATGCTGATCTGCGGTGGCCTCGCCATGGTTGGTGTGGGGCTGCTCGCTTATTTCGTTATCAGGCGCACCCTGCAGCCGTTGAGCAGGCTTGCCGATGCCGTGAAGTCTCTTTCGGATGGCAATCTCGATACGCCGATCCCCTATGCCACCAACAGCAACGAGTTCGGCAACATTGCCCGTGCTCTTGTGATATTCCGCGAGAATGCGCTTGAGAAGCTCGCGATCGAGGGAAAAAGTGCCGAGGAACGCTCCATGGCGGAATCGGAACGTCACCGCAACGATACCGAGAAGCAGGAGCTGGACGGCCAGATCGAATTTGCAGTCGGGGAAATCGCCTCCGGTCTAGGCAGGCTTTCGCGCGGTGATCTGAGCCGCACCATCGAAACGCCGTTTGCCGGCCGTCTGGACCGGCTGCGCACGGATTTCAACGAATCCCTTCTCAACCTGCGCGATGCGCTGGGCCAGATCCGCGAGCGCACGCTCATCATCCAGCACAGCGGCTTTGAAATCGAGCAATCGTCGGTCGATCTGTCGAAGCGCACCGAAAATCAGGCCGCCTCGCTGGAAGAGACCGCCGCCGCCGTCGACGAAATCACGGTGACTGTCAGGTCCTCGGCCGAGCGTGCGCGGGAGGCCAATGAGGCCGTTCGCATCACCAAGCAGAGCGCCGACAGTTCCGGTTCGGTCGTCAGCAATGCCGTTGACGCCATGGGCCGTATCGAAGGCGCCTCGCGCAAGATCGAGCAGATCATCGAGGTCATTGACGACATCGCCTTCCAGACCAACCTTCTCGCTCTGAATGCCGGCATCGAGGCGGCGCGTGCGGGTGAAGCGGGCAAGGGTTTTGCCGTCGTCGCGCAGGAAGTACGCGAGCTTGCGCAACGTTCCGCCGACGCGGCGCGTGAAATCAAGCAGCTCATCAATCAGTCGACACAGGAGGTCAACTCGGGATCGAAGCTGGTTCAGGAGGCAGGCACCGTACTTTCCGCCATCAGCCGGCAGATCGTCACCGTCAGCCAGCACGTTGAAACCATTGCGACGGCAACGCAGGATCAGTCCTCGGCACTCCACAACGTCAACAGCTCAGTCAACCAGATGGATCAGATGACCCAGCAGAACGCAGCCCTTGCCGAACAGTCAAGCGCAGCGAGCAGGGTACTGTCCGGCGAGGTGGAGGCGCTGCTCGATCTGGTTCAGCGGTTCCAGATGGAGCAGGGCTCTGCGACTGGGAGGAATCGATTGAGCCGCGCGGCCTGACGGGTGCATTCGGAGCATTTCCAGTAAAAGTGCGTAGCGGTTTTACGTCCGGAAAATGCGCTAAAACAAACAGAGAGAACACGTTTAACGGTTCCGTTTAAACTAGACGTGCTCAAGAAAGCAAAAAGCTCCCGGATCGCAAGGTCCGGGAGTTTTTCATTCCGCCGCAGCGCGGGCCGTGCTGGATATCTGGTTGATATAGGCGCGCAGGGCCGCCGGCTTGACCGGCTTGTGCTGGACGGAAATCCCGTATTTCTCCGCATCGCTTCGCACTTCCGGGCTGCGGTCTGCCGTCAAAAGCAGGGCAGGGATCGCCTTGCCGTAAAAAGTCCTGATGAAGCGGATGGCGCTGATGCCGTCGCCATCGTCCAGATGGTAATCGGCGACGATAACGTCAGGTGCTGCGGTCAGGGTCAGGAAGGGTTCCTCCAGCGCCGCAACGGAGCCTGCGGGTAACACCTCGCAGCCCCAGCCCGAGAGCAGGAGGGTCATGCCCTCAAGGATTTTCGGCTCGTTGTCGATGCACAGGACCCTGATACCGTGAAGGCGATCGCTCGCCGCCGGATTGACGATTGCACCACCGGCTTTCGCGGGTGCGATCCGGTCCGCCTCGCGCGGCAGGTGGATGCGGAATGTCGTGCCCTTTCCGGGCGTTGAAATGAGCTGCACCGGATGGTGCAGCATGCGCGACAGCCGATCGACGATGGAAAGCCCGAGCCCGAGGCCGGACGCTGTTTTCGCACCTTCGTCCAGACGGGCGAATTCCTTGAAGACCGTACGGAATTTGGACGCCGGTATGCCGATGCCGGAATCGGTGACCTGAATGACAACCTCGCCGCCCCTGCGGCGCGCGCCGACGACGACCTTGCCCGTCAGCGTATATTTGATGGCATTCGAGACCAGATTCTGTATCAGCCGACGCAGGAGATTGGGGTCCGAGCGCACCGTGAGCGACGTGGGCATGACTACCAGGTCCAGGTTCTTTTCCTGCGCCATCGGCGCGAAGTCGGTGTCGATTCGTTTCAGCAATTCGTTCAGCGGCACCGATGTCATGCGCGCCTTCATCGACCCCGTGTCGAGGCGGGAAATGTCGAGCACTGCGCCGAGAATGGTCTCGACCGATTCGAGCGCTGAATCGATATTCTGCACGAGATCGCTTTCCCCCGACGCGCCAAGCCGCTCGACAAGCGAGGAGGAATAGAGGCGCGCTGCATTCAGCGGCTGGAGGATATCGTGACCGGCAGCGGCGAAAAAGCGTGTCTTGCCGATATTCGCTTCATCGGCGGATGCTCTCGCCTCCGCCAGTTCGCGGTTGACGCGGGTAAGCTCCACGGTGCGTTCCGCCACGCGCTGCTCCAGTGTTTCGTTCGCCTGTTTCAGTGCCTGGTCGCTCGCCACCCTCTGCGTAATGTCGGTGAATGTGGCGACGATGCCCTTGTCAGGCATGGTGTTGGAACGCACCTCGATAATCCGCTCGCCGCCCGCAAGCACCAGCGAAAAGGGCAGGTCCATGGTGAGGAAGCTGGTAATAAGCTCATTCGTATCGCCGGCCGGCATGTCACCGCGTTCCTGCAGCATGGCGACGATATCCGTGAGCGGCACGCCCACCTGACCGAACTGCTCGGGCAAATCCAGAAGGGTGCGGAAGCGCCGGTTCCAGATCGTCAGCTGCTGCGAACTATCGAAGACGGCGATGCCCTGATCCATCTGCGCAAGAGCGGTCTGCAGCATGTCCTGATTATATTGCAGGGCTTCGCTTGCCTGATCCAGCAGCCAGGCCGTGTCTGCGCTGGTATCCTCCGCCTTCTGGAGAATGATGGACAGCACAAGACGGGCGGAGGAGGAGCCGATGGCGCTGCCGAGCAATTGTTCGGAAAAATGGATGAGCGCCATATCCGCCGGCTGGTCGTCATTGAGCTTCCTGCCCGCCGTCTTTTCATAGGTCGCCAGGGAGCGCAGCATGCGCTCTTCGCCGAGATAACGGGCGATCGCGCTTTTGAGATCGCCGACGCTGACGCGGGTTTTCCAGCCGCGCGTGGCAAATTGCGATTTCGAATGGCGCTTGACGAAGATGCCGGACTGGATGCGCTCCACCGGCCGTGGATTGCGCGAGAGCGAGCCCAGCACAAAGGCCAGACTGTTGACGAGCAGGCTGAGAATGACCGCATTTACGAATGGGTCTGCCTCCGGACCGTTGAAGACCGTACTTCCGGAAAACAGGAAGCCGAGAATGTTCGCCGCGACCTCGGAATTGTCAGGCCCGCCGAAGCTTGGCAAAAACAGCAGATAGGCCCAGACAAAAAAGCCCGAGCTGAGACCCGCAATCGCGCCGCGCGCATTGGCCCGCCGCCAGAACAGGCCGCCGAAGAGGGCAGGGGCCATCTGGGCGATGGCGGCGAAGGCCAGAAGGCCGATAGAGGCAAGTCCCGTGGCGCTGTCGGCGGCGCGGTAATAACCGTATCCGAGAAGCATCACCGCAAAGATCGCCGTTCTTCGGATTTTCAAAAGCGTTTTGGCGAAGTTGTCCCGGTGCGGTGAACGGTTCAACAGTTTCTGCCGCAGAAAGATCGGCATGACGATGTCGTTGGAGATCATGATCGACAGCGCGACAGAGGCGACGATTACCATCGCTGTCGCCGCCGAAAACCCGCCGATGAAGGTGATCAGCGACACGACCGGCATCTGATGGGCGAGCGGCAGTTGCAAGACGTAAAGATCGGCATCGCCATTTGCGCCGAGCGTCAGAATGCCGGCAAGCGCGATCGGTAGAACGAAGATGTTGATGGCAATGAGGTAGAGCGGCAGCAGGAACCCCGCCATGCGCAGCTCTTCCGGCGTGCGGTTTTCCACCACGGTGACGTGGAACTGACGCGGCAGAAGGATGATGGCGAAGCCGGAAAGCAGGGTCATCACGATCCAGCGGCTGATGGGCGTATGGTAGGATATGGCCTTCATGGCCTGTTCATTGCCGGAGGCGAGCTGCCACAGATGCGAGGGACCGTTGAAAAGCACAAACAGGACGTAAAAGCCGACCGTGCACATGGCGACGAGTTTGACGAGCGACTCCATCGAAATCGCCAGGATCAGCCCATCCTGATGCTCGGTGGCATCGGTGTGGCGCGTGCCGAACATGACGGCGAAGCCCGCCATGACGATGGTGACGACCAGCGGCAGATCGAGGAAATAGAGATTGCCGCTGCCAATGCCGTAATCGCCGGGATCGACCATCGTCGCCACCGAGTTGGAAACGGCTTTCAATTGCAGGGCGATATAGGGAATGGCGCCGACGAGCGCGATGATGGCGACGATCATCGCCACGGTGGAGTTCTTGCCGTAGCGGGCGGCGATGAAATCCGCAACCGATGTCAGCTTTTCCGTTTTTGCCAGTTCGACGATGCGGCGAATGATCGGCATGCCGATGGTGAAGGCGAGGATCGGCCCGGTATAGATGCCAAGGAACTCCAACCCCCTGTCTGCGGCAAGCCCGACACCGCCGAAATAGGTCCATGAGGTACAGTAGATCGCCAGGCTAAGCGCATAGACGAACGGTCGCCCTTTTTCCGGGGCGTTTCTTTTGCGGCTGTTCCTGTCCCCGTAGCTTGCAACCGCAAACAGCAGCAGGACATAAGCGAAGGCCGAACCGAATATGATCCACCCAGGAAGCACGCATCCTCCCCATGCCAGAATTCCCGAAGAGGAGCATAGGCGAATTCCGGGCCGTTGAGAATGAGTGCGGTCTGATCATAAAGTTCAAGATGAGAGCATTTCCCACTAAAAGCGTGTAGCGGTTTTATGCCCGGAAAATGCGCAGAAACAGGGTGCTGGCGTACAAAAAAGCTAATAAATGCAATCTTGACGAATTCCAAATGGGGTAAGGAAGCTATATGGTTGAGCGTGTAGGGACAGTCACATAGCTTCAGCTCGCGAAGCAGGAGAGAGGGACAACTGAATGCTTAATGAATTTAAAACCTTCATTGCCCGCGGCAATGTCATGGATCTGGCCGTGGGTGTGATCATCGGAGCGGCTTTCAGCAAGATCGTCGATTCCGTCGTCAACGATCTCATCATGCCGATCGTCGGCGCGATTTTCGGCGGCTTCGACTTCTCGAACTACTTCCTGCCGCTGAGTTCCAGCGTCACCGCCCCCTCGCTCGCCGCCGCCCGCGATCAGGGCGCCGTTTTCGCCTATGGCAACTTTCTCACGGTTCTTATCAACTTCCTCATTCTGGCCTGGATCATTTTCCTGATGGTCAAGGGCGTCAACAAGCTGCGGGCCTCGGTCGAGACCAAGAAGGTCGAGGAGAAGGCGGAAGCAGCGCCGCCGCCGGAAGACGTCAAGCTTCTCACCGAAATCCGCGATCTGCTCAAGACGCGTTAAAATCGGAAGTATCCCCGGCCTGATTGCTGGCCCATGTGGGCGGCGATCTCCGGCCGGGGATCGATCCATAAAGAAAATCCATGACCGCCTCACGGAATATCATGCATATCGGCTGCTCCATGGGATAAGAAGACACCAAACGGAGTGTCTTTAATGTCCATTTTGAACAGTCTGAGTGCACGCTCTCTGGCGGCTCCCGAGAGCGGCATTGTCGAGGTCGTGAATTATGCCCGGGGACGGGACAATCTTCTGCCCCTTTGGGTCGGCGAAGGTGATCTGCCGAGCCCCGACTTCATCAACAAGGCTGCCATCGACGGGCTCAACAATGGCGAGACCTTCTATACCTGGCAACGCGGCATTCCAGAATTGCGACAGGCGCTCAGCAGCTATTACGAGCGTCACTTTGCAGCCTCTCTCTCCCCTGAACATTTTTACGTAACAGGTTCCGGCATGCAGGCGATTGCGCTTGCCGTGCAGGCGTTGACGTCGCCGGGCGACGAAATGGTCTATCTCACGCCGACCTGGCCGAATATCGTCGCTGCCATCGGCGTGGCGGGCGCAAAGGCCGTTCCTGTCGGCATCGATTTTCACGATGGCCGCTGGGATCTCGATATCGGCAAGCTGGAAAGCGCGATCACCGGCAAGACCAGGGCGTTGTTCATTAACACGCCGTCTAACCCGACCGGCTGGACAGCGACACGCGACAATCTGCGCGATGTTCTGGCGCTTGCCCGCAAACATGATCTGTGGATCGTGGCGGATGAGATTTATGCGCTTTATCACTATGCCGGCACCCGTGCGCCGTCGTTCCTCGACGTCATGGAACCGGATGACAAGATCGTCTTCGCCAACTCCTTCTCGAAGAACTGGTCCATGACCGGCTGGCGCGTCGGCTGGCTCGTGGCGCCGCCCGCCATCGGGCAGGTGATCGAGAACCTCATTCAATATTCCACCTCCGGCGTGGCGCAGTTCATGCAGCGTGGCGCAGTCGCCGCCCTCGATCATGGTGATGGTTTCGTCCGCGAAAACTATGAGCGCGCTTTGACCTCCCGCGACATACTCTGCGACGCCCTGATTGCAACGAACCGTGTCGAAACCCTGAAGCCGGACGGCGCCCTTTATGCCTTCCTCAAGATAGACGGCGTGACGGACAGCCGCGCCACGGCGCTGGATATCGTCGACAAGACCGGCGTCGGCCTCGCGCCTGGCACCGCCTTTGGCGAAGGCGGAGAACTGTTCCTGCGCGCCTGCTTTCTGCGCAACCCCAAGCAGATCGAAGACGCAGCCGATCGGCTGGCGTCTTACATTCTCGGCCGGTAAATCTTTGCCCTGCCGCGCCGCGCATCATGCTGCGCGGCAGGTGCAAATCTGCCCCAGAAATCACGATGAGCTGCGAAAACTACAACCCCACGGCGTAGCCATCGACGTGAGCGCATTTCTATGCTATGCGCTGATTGTTCCTTTTATGAGAACATTTTCATCTAATAAATAAAAAGCACTTTATTGCGCTAACCAATCGTAAGCCACCTTTTCAGAGGGCTGAGGGTTTGATGGCGTATTCGCTGTGCAAGTAATCAATGATGAAGAATTATTGGCTTTGATGGGATCAAGAAAAGCAAACAGGGAAGTAATGTCATGGCTGTTCTTGTTACCGGTGGGGCCGGTTATATTGGAAGCCACATGGTGTGGGCTCTGCTCGACGCCGGGGAGGAGGTCGTTGTTGTCGACCGGCTTTCGACGGGATCGCGCTGGGCGATAGCGCCGGCGGCGCGTTTCTATCTGGGCGACGCGGCGGATCGCACATTGCTTGGCCAGATTTTCGAAGAAAACCAGATCGAGACCATTTTCCATTTCGCCGGCTCCGTCAGCGTTCCTGAATCGATCAGCCGGCCACTCGAATATTACGAAAACAATACTGGCACGACCCGCGCCCTCGTTGCGGCAGCGGTCGGCCATGGCATTCGCAATTTCATCTTTTCCTCAACAGCAGCCGTCTACGGAAACCAGCCCTTTGATGGCCCGGTTCCCGAAACGGCGATCCTCAGCCCGGAAAATCCCTACGGCCTGTCGAAACTCGCCTCCGAAATCATGCTGCGCGATGTCGTGCAGGCGCATGATTTCAACTATGTGGCGCTGCGCTATTTCAACGTTGCGGGCGCTGACCCGCAGGGCAGGGCAGGGCCTTCCCCCACCGGTGTTGCGAACCTCATCAAGGTAGCGTGCGAAGCCGCGACCGGCCGACGCGACCAGGTCGAGGTTTACGGAACGGATTACCCGACCGCGGATGGCACGGGTGTTCGCGACTATATCCACGTCAGCGATCTGATTGACGCACATATGCTGGCCATGGCGCATCTGCGCGCCGGTGGCGGCACAAGAACGCTCAATTGCGGTTATGGTGTGGGTTATTCGGTGCTGGATGTGCTGCACACGGTGCAGCGGCAATCCGGGCATGATTTCCCGATCATCCATTGTCCGCGCCGTGCGGGTGATATTGCGACGATGGTGGCGGATTCCGCTCGCATCCAGTCGGAGCTGAACTGGCGTCCGCGCTTCAACGATCTGGAAACCATCGTTCGCACCGCGCTTCAATGGGAAGCCAAGCGCCAGGCACAGCAAAATGACAGAATCCCGCCGGTCCGCCGCAAACTGGCGGCGATAGGCTAAGCCATCTTGCACTGACAGGTGTGGTTATCCTACGGCCGATAGAGTGTCGGATTATCCGAAACGGTTGCGGCGGGAAGCCATTTCTCCGTGTCGAAAAAGCTGCGTGTCAGCTTCAGCCCCGGGGATTGTTCTGTTGCCAGCAAAATGATGTTCAGGCGATGCGGCGCAACCGGTTCCGGCTTTATGGAGACCGAAATACCAAAGTGCTGTGCCTGATAAGGCTGCCTGCTGCGTGCGGGTTCAAGGATGCTGGCTAGGTCGGCCCAGCGGGTTTGCCTGATGATCAGGGCCAGCGCCTCTTCAAGCTTTGTCAGAATAGCGCTGCCGTCCGGTGTCTCAGGCGCAACGGCCTTCATCCTGATGGAGCGAACCTCGCAGGAGGCCCCACCTCTGATGTCAAGGAAAAGCGATGCCCGTTCGGCAGACCCTGCCGTATTCTCCATCACGAGTTCGGCCATGCATTCGAAATTGCGGGTGTTCACCGTGCTGACGTGCCAGCCTTGCGGGGTGGAAAAACCCTGCGCGATAAAGCGGTCGCAGAGGTCTTTGCCGGAAAGAACGAAGTCGCGTGCAAAGGATGCCCTGCCGCCGGCTTGCTCGAATTTCAGCAGATGGGGTGGTAGATCGAGCTTCGGCGCGGCGAGCTTTTGCCGCTTGACGGGCTTCATCCGGGCAGGCTGCTCGACGGCACGAGTGGCAGGAACAAGGTTGAGATAGGTCAGCAGGTTTTTGAGGTGCTTTTTGTCATTGGCAAGCAGCACCGTCGCCGATATGGCGAGACAGACGGCCAGCACCGCAAACAGCAGCGCGCCATGGCTCACTCTTTTTTGCAAGCTCGCGTCCATCGGGGAACCTTAATGGCTGCCGGGGGAGGACGCCAGCCGGGTTTCAATATGGCTTTTCGGGCTATGAGTGGCCCTGTGAATATATTGCGGGCGAAAGCCCTGAAAATAATATGCAATTCACCGCCGGAACTTCCGGCGGCGCGTGATGTTATTCGGACGTATTCTTGCCGGTATCCTGTCCACCGGCGCTGCTCTCATCATCCGCGACGGGAATGGCATAGGAGCCGTTCAGCCAGCGGGAGAGATCGAGCGAACGGCAGCGATCGGAACAGAATGGATAATCGTCCCGGGTCGAGGGTCGCCCGCATTCCGGGCATGGCTGTGATTTCCGAAGCGGCGTGACATTTCCCACGCCTTCCTGGGATGGTTTTGCCATGGTCTATCCTTCGAGCCAGCCCGACGTCACCTCAAATCCTTCACCGGAAAGAAGCGACATGGTCTCGTAGAGCGGCAGGCCGACGACATTGGTGTAGGAGCCGGTCAGTTTCTGAACGAACGAACCGGCAATACCCTGGATGCCATAGGCACCCGCTTTGCCGCGCCATTGCCCGGAGGCGATATAGGCTTCGATCTCACGCGTGGAGAGGCGTTTGAAGCGCACCTTGGTTTCCACAACCTTCTGACGGATTTTGCCGCCGGGTGTCACAAGGCAAATGCCGGTATAGACCCAATGGCTGCGCCCGGAGAGAAGATGCAGCGCCGCCGAGGCTTCCTCGGTATATTCCGCCTTGCCCACAATGCGGCGCCCCACGGCTACAACCGTGTCGGAACCGAGAACGTAAGCGTCTTTCCAGGCCTGCTCGCTTTTCAGCGCCGCATGGGCCGCCTCGGCCTTCTGCTGCGACAGGCGACGACACAGCGTGCGCGGATGCTCAAGCTTCGCGGGCGTCTCATCGATGTCCATCGGCATCAGACGTGCCGGCTCGATGCCGATCTGATGCAGCAGTTCCAGCCGCCGCGGCGAGCCGGATGCCAGAACGAGCTTTTGTTTTGATATTGTCATTGCGCTGCCCGGGCGTCCGATGCTGAAACGGATTACTTGAAGCGGTAGGTGATGCGGCCCTTGCTCAGGTCGTAAGGCGTCATTTCGACCAGAACCTTGTCGCCCGCCAGAACGCGGATACGGTTCTTGCGCATGCGGCCCGCGGTGTGGGCAATGATTTCGTGCTCATTCTCAAGCTTCACGCGGAATGTTGCGTTCGGCAGCAATTCGGTTACGATGCCCGGGAATTCAAGGACTTCTTCTTTTGTCATGTAAGGGTTTTCTTCCTGTTGATAGTGCCGGACATATCGAGTCCGGGAAAATTGCGCGGAAACTACACAATCCCGGCACATTTGTGAACCTCTAAAGCATCGGCTTGAAAATCGCGATTGATTTTAACAGGCCGAGGCAGTTTTCAGTCTTTTGAAAGCGTATCCGCCACCGGCTGCTGCCGCCTCGGCAGTCGTTCCGAGATCAGCTTTGCCAGATGGTCCCGCACCTCGCGATAGGCGTCGAGAATCTGCTCGCGCGTGCCGGTGATCACCGTCGGGTCCATGGTCGGCCAATAGACCACATCGAGCGAATTCGAGCGGGTCAGTTCCAAGGCTGCGTGATGGGCTTCGGGTGTTAATGTAATGATCAGATCGAAAAAATCATCCTCGATCTCGTCCAGAGTGCGCGGCTTGTGCTTGCCGAGCGAGAAACCCTGTTCTTCCAGCACCGCATCCACGAAGGGATCGCGCTCTCCCGCCCTCACACCGGCCGACTGTATATAGATGCCGGGCGCCACCAGCCGTTTGGCGATGACCTCGGCCATGGGAGAACGGATGGAGTTCATGCCGCACATGAAGAGAACCGATTTGGGCGCTCTTCCTTCATTTGGCGCTGCGGCAGGATCGCTCATCTCTAACCCCGCCAATAAAGCACGCAGACAAGGGTGAAGAGGCGGCGCGCCGTGTCGAAGTCCACTTTGATCTTGCCGGAAAGCCGGTCCATCAGTGTCTGCGACCCGTCATTGTGAATACCCCGCCGGCCCATGTCGATCGCCTCGATCTGGCTGGGCGTGGAGGAGCGTATCGCCTCGTAGTAGCTTTCGCAGATCAGGAAATAATCCTTGATGATGCGGCGGAACGGCGTCAGCGACAGGATATGGGTCGAGACATCCTTTTCGTCTTCGGTTTTGATCGAGAAAACCAGCTTGGCGTCGACCAGCGATATATGCAGCCGGTATGGACCGCCTTCATGGCCGAACGGTTCGAACGTGTTTTCCTCGATCAGATCGAAGATGGCGACGGCGCGTTCATGCTCCACGTCGGGCGTGGACCGGCCGATGCTATCGTCCAGAACCACATCGCAGAGCCGGAAATCGCCTGAAGCCATCTCTTAACTTTCCGGGTTGAGGCGAATGGAGACGGACCGCGCATGCGCGTCCAGCCCTTCCGAACGGGCAAGGGTGATCGCTGCCGGCGCAAGCTGCCGCAGCTGCTCGGGACCGAGGCGCAGGATCGAGGTGCGCTTGACGAAATCCAGCACCGAAAGGCCGGAGGAGAAGCGCGCCGAGCGTGCCGTCGGCAGAACGTGGTTGGAACCGCCGACATAATCGCCGATCACCTCAGGCGTATGGCGTCCGACGAAGATCGCGCCTGCATTGCGGATGTGGGCCATCAGCGCATCCGGGTCATCGACGGCAAGTTCCAGATGCTCGGCGGCGATGCGGTTGGCCAGCGGGATCGCGTCGGTGAGCTTGTCGACCAGAATGATCGCGCCGAAATCGGCCCAGCTTGCCGCCGCCGTCTCGGCGCGTGACAGGCGTTTCAACTGACGCTCCACTGCCGCTTCCACCGCCTTGCCGAGTTCGGCATTGTCGGTGATCAGGATGGATTGCGCGCCACGGTCATGCTCCGCCTGCGCAAGAAGATCGGCGGCCAGCCAGTCGGGGTCATTGTCCCTGTCGGCGATGACAAGCACCTCGGAAGGCCCGGCGATCATGTCGATGCCGACGGTGCCGAAGACCTGCCGTTTTGCGGCCGCCACGTAGGCATTGCCGGGACCGACGATCTTGGCGACCGGCGCGATGCTTTCGGTGCCATAGGCAAGTGCGGCGACAGCCTGCGCGCCGCCGATGCGGTAGATTTCCTCAACGCCCGCGATGCGCGCAGCGGCAAGAACAGCAGGGTTTATCACGCCGCCATTTGCCGGCACGACCATGACGATGCGCTCGACACCGGCAACCTTGGCCGGCACGGCATTCATCAGCACTGAGCTTGGATAGCTGGCGGTGCCGCCGGGCACATAAAGGCCAACGGCTTCAATGGCGGTCCAGCGCGAGCCGAGACCCACGCCGATATCGTCCTCGTAGATATCGTCCTTCGGCATCTGCCGCGCATGGTGTTTTTCGATACGTCGGGCGGCGAGTTCAAGCGCCTCGATCACACTCTTGTCGACGGCGGCAAAGGCCGCATCGATCTCATCCGCCGTCACCCGCATCGAGACCTTGGAAAAATCGATGCCGTCGAATTTCAGGGAATAATGGGCAAGGGCCGCATCGCCGCGATGGCGGACATCGTTGATGATGTCGCGAACGGTCGCGTTGACGTCTTCGGAAACTTCTCTCTTGGTTGTCAGGAAGGCAGCGAATTTCTGTTCGAAATCAGCCGATGCCCGCTCCAGCCAGATTGCCACGCCATTACCCTTTCATTGTCCCCGCGGGTGATCCCCGCGAGGTGCACGAACTTACCGCAGCAATATTGCGGCTCTGGTATGTGGCATAGATCGAAACGGTGACGAAAGGCAACCGTTGCAGTGGCGTGGAGCGCTTATTCGCTATCCGGATGATGCGGTTTGGCGGCCGTTTCCCAGGCACCGCTCACATCGGTCAGCTGGGCCTCGATGCATTCCACGTCGAGCGCGATTGCGCCGCCGCCCGAAAGCGTCAGTTCGACAGCGCCATCCGGCCCTTCGCCATTCTGCACGAAGCGGATGGCGAGAAGCGAAAGCACCTGTTCCTTGTCGTCGCGGTTGATGCCGTGCGAACGCACCGCCGAAACCCGCTTCAGGAAAACCACGCTGCGGCAGCGCTCTGGCGGCAGGCTCTTTTTCTCGGTGCTTTCCCAGACGAAGCGGTTGGCGGACAGCGAAAATTGGCCGTGCTTCGGCTCGAAGGAGACATCCTTCAGCTTGAAGACGCTGTCCTGCATATGCGTCGAAATGACGGAGAGATCTTCATTATCCAGCGCGAGCAATTTCAGGCCGCTCATCGTTTCTTTCCTTTTCCGCGGGCCACGGCCCGCAATGTCTATTCCTTACTACTGGAAATAGGCAGTCGAGGCCCGTTCTGCAACGGGTAGAAACGGATGAGCGGCGATGAAGGGATTAATCGCTGACGCGTTCAACCAGTGCACCGCAGCGGGTGAGCTTTTCTTCGAGGCGTTCGAAGCCGCGATCGAGGTGGTAGACGCGCGAAACCATGGTCTCACCTTCCGCCACCAGACCAGCGATCACCAGCGACACCGAGGCGCGCAGATCGGTCGCCATGACAGGCGCACCCTTCAGGCGGGAAACGCCTTCGATCCGCGCCATCTGTCCGGAGAGCGAAATCTTCGCGCCGAGACGGGCCAGTTCCTGCACATGCATAAAGCGGTTTTCGAAGATCGTCTCGGTGATGTGGGAAACGCCCTGCGAACGGGTCATCAGCGCCATGAACTGCGCCTGCAGATCGGTTGGGAAGCCGGGGAAGGGCTCGGTGACGATATCGACCGGCTGAATGCCGTTGCCGTTGCGCACGACGCGCAGGCCGGTTTCCGTGTCGCTGATGCCAACGCCCGCAAGCCGCAGCGTGTCGAGCGCATTGTCGAGCAGCGAGGCGCGCGTGCCTTCCAGCACTACGTCGCCGCCGGCCATGGCAACGGCCATGGCATAGGTGCCGGTCTCGATACGGTCAGGCAGAACCCGGTGCCGTGCGCCGGAGAGCGAGGTGACGCCTTCAATGGTGATGGTGGAGGTGCCGGCACCCTCGATCTTCGCGCCCATGGCCGTCAGGCACTGCGCCAGATCGACCACTTCAGGTTCGCGGGCGGCGTTATGGATGACGGTGGTGCCCCGTGCAAGGCTCGCTGCCATCAGCATCACATGCGTCGCGCCGACAGAGACTTTCGGGAACGTGTAGACAGCGCCGATCAGGCCACCTTTTGGAGCACTGGCGTTGATGTAGCCGCCGTCGATCTCCATCGTCGCGCCGAGCGCCTCAAGACCCTCGATGAACAGGTCGACCGGGCGCGTGCCGATGGCGCAGCCGCCGGGCAGAGAAACGCGGGCGCGGCCTTCACGGGCCAGAAGCGGGCCGATGACCCAGAAGCTGGCGCGCATCTTGGAAACCAGCTCGTAAGGGGCGGTGGTGTCGACAATGGTGCGGCACGTGAAGTGCACGGTGCGGGAATAGGCCTCGCCTTGGCTTTCGCGGCGGCCATTGACGGAAATATCGACGCCATGATTGCCGAGGATGCGGATGAGCTGCTCCACATCAGCCAGATGCGGCACGTTTTCAAGCGTCAGCGTATCGCTTGTCAGAAGCGATGCGATCATCAACGGCAAGGCGGCGTTTTTCGCGCCGGAGATGGGAATGATGCCGTTGAGCTTGTTGCCACCCGTAATTCTGATGCGATCCATGCGTCCCTACGGGCCTGCGCCCGCCTTTCTTTATCTGCCTTGCGGAAAGGCGCGTCCTTAGACGAGTTTCCGCGGCGTTTCAATTTTATGCTCGTGAATTCTCTATGAGGATGATTCGTCCGTTTTTGCGGCAGGCAGGCCAATCGTTTCATCCGCATCGCCGGCGCGGCGCGCACGAACTTGCTGTTTGCGCTTCTGAAGGTTTTCACGCAGCTTCTTTGCCGCCCGCGCCTTGCGCTCCGCCTCGCGCTGGCGCGCCTTCTCGCCGGGACCAGCCTGCGCGTTGCCGTTTGCCGCAAAGGCGGATGGCTCTGCGGAAGCATCCGCGGAAACCGCTGCCTTTGCCTGTTTGTCATGATGTTCGTTCATAAATTCAGCAATATCCGAAAAATACCTTTTTCAACAGGGGGCACGCTTTTTTGCCCCGCTTGATCAAGAATATCGTTTTGCGACTTGCGCTCGTCAAAAACCTATGGCAATAGGCCGCCACGCTTGATGCTGAAGCAAACGCTTCGGCACCGGATGCTGCTATAGCTCAGGGGTAGAGCACTCCCTTGGTAAGGGAGAGGCCGAGAGTTCAAATCTCTCTAGCAGCACCATTTTATCCCAGTAAAATCAAATATTTACGTGCGAATTTATCTCCCGTGACCGACGCCATTCGCGGTAGCTGCGTGCCCTTGTGCGCACGCCGGACAGCTTTCGGCGAACGGGAAAACCGCGCCTCTTGCGAAGCGCGGTTTCCGTATCCGAATATTCTGTTGCTGCCAGAGCGGGACGAAACCGCCCGTAGCCAACGGGCGCCGCTTACTGACGGAATAGCGACAGGATATTTTCGGAGCTGGTATTGGCGATGGAAAGCGACTGGATACCCAGCTGCTGCTGTGTCTGCAATGCCTTGAGGCGGGTTGATTCCTCGTTCATGTCCGCATCCACCAGGCGGCCGATACCACTGTCGATGGAGTCGGTGAGTTTCGAGATGAAGTCTTCCTGCAGTCCGATGCGCATCTTGATGGAGCCGAGGGCGGAAGATGCGCTGCTCAACGCTTGAAATGCAGTTTCAACATCCGTCAACAGATTGCCAATCGTATAGGCTGGCGGTGTCGCGGAATCGAAGAGTTTAAGATCGATGTCCCATACCGAAATGCCCGAGGCTGTCCCGACCTGGCCAATGATGCCCTTTGTTGTGTCAACCGTTGCAGGTGCGCCGGTTAGCCCGAAAATCACGTTGGCCGTTTCTGTAGCGGTCGTCGTGTCAATCAGGGTGTAGTCGGTTTTGCTAACGCTGACGGAACCGCTACCGTCACGGACGAAGCCGGAGACGACGGTCTTGGCGCCTGTGCCCAGCAACCAGTTCTCTCCACTGAAAGAGGCGCCTTGCGCAATCGATTCCAGCTGCTTTTTCAGCTGGTCAATTTCTTCCTGGATTTTGGTCTTGTCGACACCCTCTTCGGTCGCCGCAACGATTTTCGACTTGATTTCCTTCACAACTTCGACGGCGCTTTCCATCGCGGAATAGGAAACGTCAATCTTCGCGGCACCCAGACCCAGTGCATCCTCGACCGCGGAGAGCGCCATGTTGTCAGAACGCATGGTTGTGGCAATCGACCAGTAAGCGGCGTTGTCGGACGCCGTTTTGACCCGCAATCCCGAAGACACTCGGGATTGTGTTTCTTCGAGCTGGCCGCTGATTGCGCGGAGTGTTTGAAGCGCCGACATGGCGGCGACGTTTGTCATAATACTTGTCATGGGTGCTGCCCCTTTGAGCTGGCTAAATGGGAAGGGACATTCCGGGATCGCCGGAAACGACTGCGCGGCGTGATGCCTGTTAACCTCTTTTTCGTCTTGGTTAACGAATCGTTTCGATGATCCGATTTAGCGGTGATTTGGTTAATAAAATGTTAAGCAAGAATTTTCGAAAATGAGTGTAATTAGCGCGCAAACAAAAACCGCGCCTTTCGGCGCGGTTGATTTTTTCGGCTGAAGCTTTCGATTAACGGAAGAGCGACAGAATGCTTTCGGAGTTGCTGTTGGCGATCGAAAGAGCCTGAACGCCGAGCTGCTGCTGGGTCTGCAGGGCCTTGAGGCGGGTGGACTCTTCGTTCATGTCAGCGTCCACGAGGCGGCCGATGCCCTTGTCGATGGAGTCGGACAGCTTGGAGGCGAAGTCTTCCTGCAGGCCGATACGCATGGAAAGCGAGCCTAGCTTGGCAGCGGCGCTCGTCATCGCCTTCAGGGAGTTTTCAACCAGCGTCAGTGCTTCGGCCATATTGGTGGCGCGGTCTGCAGCTGCATACTGCGTGATGTCCAGGGTGTAGACAGACTGAGCGGTAACGGTCGTGAACGTTCCGACCGTGCCGAGAATGCCGGTCGTATCGGGGGCACCGGCGGAGTCAACCGAGCCAAAAAGAGTGTTGCCGGTAGCGGTGTTGTCGAGGGCATATTTCGTGGTCGTGACGTTGACGGCGCCACCGGTGGAACGAACGAAGCCGGCAACGACCGACTTGTCCGGGTCCGTGCCGGGGGTCGCTGCACCGAGCGTCGAAACGCCGACGAGCCAGTTTTCACCGTAGAAGGAAGCGCCCTGTGCGATCGATGCGAGCTGCTTCTGGAGCTGGCCGATTTCTTCCTGAACCTTGGTGCGGTCGACGCCTTCTTCGGTGGCGGTAACCAGCTTTGCCTTGATTTCCTTGACGACTTCGATTGCCGATTCCATACCGGCGGAAGCGGTGTCTACCTTGGCGGCGCCGAGGCCGAGAGCGTCGGAAACGGAGGACAGCGCCATGTTGTCGGAGCGCATCGTGGTTGCGATCGACCAGTAAGCAGCGTTGTCAGCGGCTTCGCCAACGCGAAGGCCGGAGGAGACGCGTGCCTGGGTGGATTCCATGTTCTGGCCGATGGAGCGCAGGGTCTGGAGCGCAGACATTGCTGCGACATTCGTAATAATGCTCGTCATAGTAGTGTGCCCCTTGAATGGCTGATTAAAGAAGGGACATTCCGGTTTCACCGGGAACGGCGCACAGCATCATGCCTGCTAACTGGCTGATTTTTAACGTTAGCTCGCCGTTTCGATGAGCTTAGGTAACGCGAACTTGGTTAATGAATTGATAAACGGGAGGAGAAAATCGGCATGGTCAAAAATCAAATTTGCAACTCTCGCGCGCACGCGCGCGTATCCCGAAATGTTTAAAAAACAGATAAGGCCACACCCATTTTCTGGATGCGGCCTATCTGATGCATTCAGTCCGATTCAGCCTCTCGGACCTTTATGCTTTCTGCCCGGAATGCATTTGGTCAGCCCCCGAATGCATATGGGAAGAAAAGGATCCCCCAGCCCCGAAGGGCTATGAGACGTTCAGCTCTTAACGGAAGAGCGAGAGGATGTTCTGCGAGTCGCTGTTGGCGATCGACAGAGCCTGAATTGCCAGCTGCTGCTGTGTCTGCAGAGCCTTCAGCTTGGTGGACTCTTCGTTCATGTCGGCGTCAACGAGACGGCCAACGCCCTTTTCGATGGTGTCGGACAGCTTGTCGGCGAAGTCGGTCTGCAGGTCGATACGGGCAGACAGCGAACCGAGCTTGGCGCCGGCGCTGGTCATCTTCGTCAGAGCGGTTTCAACGGAGTAGAGGGCGTTGTCGAGATCGTCGGTGGTGACGTTCATGTCGAGAACGGAGATCTGGGTGTAGGTCTTGGCGCCGACAGTCGTCGTCGCACCGGTAGCGTTCAGGATACCGGAGTTTGCGTCGATCGTGCCGGGCGTAGCTTCCGTGTAAAGCATGGAGGTGGCGTCGAGAGCGTAGTCCGTCGTCTTGACGCTAACGTTGCCGCTGGCGTCACGAACGAAGCCGGAAACAACCGTCTTGGTGGCGTTGGCGCTGGAAACGAGCCAGTTTTCACCGTTGAAAGACGCGCTTGTACCGATCGACTTCAGCTGGTCGAGCAGCTGCGTGACTTCTTCCTGAACCTTGGCCTTGTCAACGCCCTGTTCCTTGGCGGCAACGACCTTTGCCTTGATGTCGGTCACAACCTTGATGGCGGCGTCCATACCGGCAGATGCGGTGTCAACCTTGGCCGCGCCCATGCCCAACGCGTCGGAGACTGCGCCGAGAGCCTTGTTGTCGGAACGCATGGTGGTCGCGATCGACCAGTAAGCAGCGTTGTCCGAAGCCGAGCCAACCTTCAGGCCGGAAGAGATACGGTCCTGCGTGGTGGACAGGTCGGAAGCGATCGAACGCAGCGTCGACAGGGCGGCCATTGCGTTGTTGTTGGTCAAAATGCTTGCCATAATAGATGTGTCCCTTGTTTTTACGAGATACTGGAGTGGGGACATACCGGGCTTCGTATTACCGGTCACAACGTTTCGGCTTCATGCCACTCGGTTCAGAAATAACTAGTTTCGGAAACCAAACCCGCTGCGTGTGGAGAGAATGTCGCAGCGAAGAATTGCGCATTTATTAATTTGATCACTAAGAAATACTCGAAAATATCTATGGTTACTTTTGCGTATATTTAAATGGTAAGCTTTTTATTGAGAAATATAGTTACCAATTTGTCAGAAAAACTGGTAACTAAAGCGTTAAAACGCAAAAACCCCGCGGCCATGGGCACGCGGGGTAAAAGAGCTGGGTTAAGCGGTATCAGGCCGGCACAAATGCCGTCAGTTGAAAGATCTGACGAGGCTGCCGACAAGCAGGTTCCAGCCGTCGATCAGCACGAAGAACAGGATCTTGAACGGCAGGGAAATCGAGGTGGGCGGCAGCATCATCATGCCCATGGCCATGGTGATGGTGGCGACGATCAGATCGATGACCAGGAAAGGCAGGATGATCAGGAAGCCGATCTCGAAACCGCGCCGGATTTCCGACAGCATGAAGGCAGGAACCAGCACGCGGTAGTCGACGACATTGTTGGTCATCACTTCCTGCCCGCGCTCGCGGGCGATATCGACGAAGAGCTTCAGATCCTTGTCACGCGTATTGGCGTTCATGAAGGTGCGGAAGGGTTCGGCGATGCGCTCGACCGCCTGCTGCTCGTTGATCTGGTTCTGCAGAAGTGGCTGCACGCCGTCCGTCCAGGCTTTGTCGAAGGTGGGAGACATGACGTAGAAGGTCATGAACATCGCCATCGACAGAAGGATCATGTTGGACGGGGTCGACGCAAGTCCCATGCCGGAGCGCAGGATCGAAAATGCGATCACGAAGCGCGGAAAGCTCGTGACCATGATCAGGATACCCGGCGCGACGGAGAGAACCGTCAGAAGGCCGAAGGTGCGGATGATCCATGCCGCGACGGACCCGTCTATCTGCGTATTGAACAGATCGGACGGAAATTGCTGGGCATTGGCAAGGCCCGGCAAAGCAAGGAGGACAGCGATGGTAACAAGAAATCGAATCATTCGATGACAAAGGTCCGGAACATGACCTTGGATACGCGCCCTTGAGAGCGCAGGTCAACTCGTTCCTGAATGTCATCCTTAAGATATTGAAAGCCGCGTGGCCCTTCCAGCTGCTGCAGGGAAACGGTGCGGACATAGGCCATGATGTCCTGGTGGATATCTTCCGCCAGACCCACCTCGACCGGCCCCTTGAACATCAGCGCCACTTCCAGCCGCACCCAGTTCGTCGCCGGGTAAGCGAGGTTGGTGGTGATGGGGTCGAGCTGGACGATGCCGTTCGCTTCGGCCGAGATTTTCTCGATGCCCTCACCGCCCTTGCCACCCTTTTCACCGGCGGCTTCCGACGCTTTTGCGGCCGTCTCGGCACCGGCGATCTTCGGGGCGACCATGCCGCCCACGAACCAGCCGCCACCCGCGCCGAGCAGCGTGAGGATCGCGACGCCAGCGATCGTCATCACCAGCGACGAGGACTTCTTTTTGCTGTCAGCCTGTTCGTTTTCCATGGGTCAGTCCCGCTCCCGCATACCGGCGTCAGAGTGGCGAGAACAGGTCGACGACCTGCTGACCGACCGGGGGCTGCTGCACTTCCGTCAGACGGCCGCGGCCGCCATAGGAGATGCGTGCTTCGGCGATGCGCTCGTAGGAGATCATGTTCTGCGCATCGACATCCTGCGGACGCACGATGCCGCCGACATTCAGGATACGGATTTCGTGGTTGACGCGCACTTCCTGCGAACCGCTGATGATGAGGTTGCCGTTTTCGAGAATGCCCGTCACCACGGCGGCCACGAGGAGTGTCAGCTTTTCGGAACGCTTGGTCTTGCCCTTTGCCTGGGTGTCGGTATCGGAACCGTAGTTGATGCTGGAATCGGCCTTCGGGTTCCAGCCAAGGATCTCCGCATTGGCCTTCCAGTTCAAGCCGCTGGAATTCGTGCGGTTACGCTCCGTTTCATTGTCGAAATCGGCCTTGTCGTTGATCTGGATATTGACGGTCAGGATGTCGCCGATATTCAGCGCGCGCAGATCCTTGAACAGTGCGCCCTGGCTGTCGCTCCACAGCGAATAGCCGCTGGCCATATGTTTTGGCTGCTTGGGATACATGCCCATCTGCGGCGTCTGGCTGAATTGCAGGCCGCTGCCGATCGGGCTCATCGCGGGCGCATTGCCGATTTCCTTCAGGGTCTGGTTGTTCTGGCAGCCGGCCAGCAGGGCGAGCGGCAGGAGGAGGGCCGGAAGACGCGGGGTCATGAAGGATCCTTCGAAGTGTTTTTGTCGGTTGCCTGCGACATGATGCCGGCGACGGTTGCGGCTTTCTGCGCATCCATCTCGCTGAGGATGAGGCCGGATTGGCGCGGCGGCAGCTGCATGATGATGGCGGCGGCAATCTCCACATGCATCTTTTCGAGCTGGGGTGCTGCGGCATCCGCCTTCATCGTCTTGTAGATGTCGACGAGATTGCTTTTCGCCTGGGCGAGGAAATGCTCGCGGCGCGCCAGCCAGTCCTCATATTCCGCCTTGCGGTCTTCCAGCACGGAGATGCGCTCGTTGACGTCCGCCTGCAGCTTTTCAAGCTCCTGCTTCTGCATGAGATAACGCTGGTCGCGGGCCGCATCGGCAATGTTGGTACAGAATTTCTGGATTTCATCCTGCGTGCTGAGCTCGGAGACCACGTTCTGCTGGCTCTCAGCACCGGCGGCCGGCAGCAGGAACAGCAGCGAGGCGACGGCCGCGAAGCGGACGAGGCCATTCGAAAGCGGGTTTTTGATCTGAATTTCCATCATTGCAGCACGAGCTCCGCCTGAAGGGCGCCGGCGGATTTGATGCCTTGCAGAATGGCGATGATGCCATCCGCCTTGAGCCCGATGCTGTTGAGACCGGCAACCAGCGTGCGAAGGTCTGGGCCTTCGACGATGGCGACCTTGCTGCCTTCCTGCATTGCCATGATATCGGTCTGCGGCTGCACGGCCGTCTGTCCGCGCGAGAAGGGCGCCGGCTGGATGACCTGCGGCGATTCGGTAACCTGCACGGTCAGCGTTCCGTAGCTCACGGCAACGCGGGAAATGCGCACATCCGCACCGATGACGATCGTGCCCGTCCGTTCGTTGATCACAACTTTTGCCGGTGTATCCGTCTCGACGGTCAGGTTCTCGATTTCCGCCATCAGGCGGGTCAGATCGACGGTACGGGGTTTCTGCACTGCGATTTCCTGCGAATCGCGCGGCTCGGCGATCGGATCGCCGTAACGGGCGCGGGCAAAGGCGTTGACGACATCGGCGACCCTGACCGCAGTCGAAAAATCGGGATTGCGCAGCTGAAGCACCAGATTGACCGAATCCTTGAACTTGGACGGCAGTTCGCGCTCGATGATCGCGCCGTTCGGCACGCGTGCGGAAGTGGTCACGCCCTGCGTCAGTGTCGCAGCGTCACCCTGGGCCGAAAAGCCGTTGACGATCAGCGCCCCCTGGGCAACCGCATAGATCTGGCCGTCCGCGCCGGAAAGCGAGGTCATGATGAGCGTGCCGCCGCGAAGCGAGTTGGCGTCGCCCAGCGAGCTGACGGTCACGTCGACGCGGCTGCCGGGGCTTGCGAATGGCGGCAGATTGGCCGTCACCATCACGGCGGCAATGTTCTTGGCGTTCGACTGACCGCCCTGCGTGGTGATGCCAAGGTTCTGCAACATCGCGCGCATGGATTGTTCGGTAAAGGGTGAGGATCGCAGGCTGTCGCCCGTGCCCTGCAAACCGACGACGAGACCGTATCCGATCAGCTGGTTGTCGCGTCCGGCCTGCAGCGATGCGATATCCTTGATGCGGGAGGTATCGGCATGGGCTGCGGGGACGGAAAGGAACGGCTGGGCCGAAATCAGAATGGCCGCGGCTATGATACGAAGCATTCTCATTTCGCCATCACCTGAATGGTTCCGTCCCTCATGACAGTGCCGCTGACCATCACGCCGGAATCGATATTGCGCACGCGCACGACCTCGCCGAGCGAACCGTCGGTCATCGGCGTTCCCGAAGCCATCAGCGTCATGTTGCCTATCGTGAAGACGAGTTTGACGCTCGTTCCGCGTACCACCAGCGAGGGTTCGCGCAGTGCGGCGACGGGGATGGTGCGGCCGGGAAGCAATGTCTGTTTGGAGATCATGCCTTCGACTTCGCTGATGTCGGTCGCATAACCCGAGGAAATGTTGGGATTGGTCACTTCCACCGGCTTCACCTGTTCCGGCGTGATCGTTTCGCCGGGATAGATGGTGCGCGTGGGAACCAGCGCCATCGGCGCCTGAGCAAGAGCGGGCGCCAGTGCACCCAATGAAAAGGCAGACGCCAGGCACATACGGACGAGCGCCGTTCTGTAGCTGTTATGTTTCCGGCCAAACCTCATGTTCGCCTGCCTTTCCGTTCTTACTTCAGGTTCTTGCTGACAATCGAAGCCATTTCGTCAGCGGTGGTGATGACCTTGGAATTCATCTCATAGGCGCGCTGCGCCGTGATGAGGTCGGTGATTTCCTTGACGGCGTCGACGTTCGAGCCTTCAAGGTAGGATTGCTTGATGTAGCCGTAGCTCGGATCGTCGGGCACGCCGATGACCGCGTCGCCGGAAGCCGGCGTCTGGGAGAAGAGGTTGTCGCCGAGCGGCTTCAGGCCGGCCTCGTTGGCAAAGTTTGCGATGGTGAGCTGGCCGAGTTCCGTGAAATCGGCGGCGTTGCCGATACGAGCCGTCACCTGACCCGTGCGGGTGATGGTGATGTCCTGCGCGTCGGTCGGGATATTGATGTTGGGAATGACATTGTAGCCATCGACCGTCACCAGATTGCCGTCGGCATTCTTGTTGAAGGCGCCGGCGCGGCTGTAGAGCGTCGAACCGTCAGCCGCTTCGATCTGGAACCAGCCCTGACCGATGATCGCCACGTCGAGCTTGTTGCCGGTCTCGATCAGGTTGCCCTGAGTGTGGATGTTGCGCACGGCAGATGTCTGTACGCCGAGGCCGATATTGGCGCCTTCCGGCACGATTGCCTGGTTGGCCCGGTTCGGCACGCCCTGCATGCGCTCGGTCTGGTAGAGCAGATCGGTGAACTCCGCACGCGCGCGCTTGTAGCCGGTGGTGTTGATATTGGCGATGTTGTTGGCGATGACTTCCAGATTGGTCTGCTGGGCGTCCATACCGGTGGCAGCGATGGCAAGAGCTCTCATGTCAATATTCCTGCTGGGCTAGATCTGCATCTTGGTAATGTCGAGATAGGCCGACACGATCTTGTCGCGGAGCGCGATGGCGGTCTGCAGCGATTGTTCGGCCGAAAGCATGGCATCGACCACTTCACGCGTATTCGCCTTGCCCTGAATGCCCTCGAAGGAAGCGACTTCCGCCTTCTTCAGATTGTTCATCGCGTCAATCGATACGTTGCCGAGAACGCTGGCGAAGCTTGCGCCCGTCTGCTGCGCGGGTGTCGTCTGCTGCTGGCCGCCAAAAAGGCTTTCCGTCAGCGAGGAGACGCCGCTTGCGCCGCGGGTAAGCGAAAGGGAACTGACTTGCTTGATACCGTCGATCATTGCGATGCCTTCAGAAGGTCGATTGTGGAGGCGACGAGGTCGCGTGTCTGGCGGATCACCTGAAGGTTGGCGTCGTAGCTGCGGTTGGCTTCGCGCATGTCAGCCATTTCGATCAGGATGTTGACGTTCGGCATCTTCACCATGCCGTTGCTGTCGGCGGCCGGATTGCCGGGGTCGTATTCGTTGACGAAGTCGCCACGGTCGACGCCGAGTTTCTTCACCGTCACGCGCTCCACGCCGCTTGCGCGGTCGAGCTCCGAGCCGAAGGTAACCGTCTTGCGGCGATAGGGGTCTGCACCGGGCGTGTCGCCCGTCGATCTTGCGTTGGCAATGTTTTCCGAAACGATGCGCAGTCTGGTGGACTGCACTTCCAGGCCGCTGCCCGCGATCTTGCTGGCCGCACTCAAGGGATCCATGGCTTACCTCTTTACCGTCATCAGCATCATGCGATGGAAGGATTTGACGAGATTGGCGTTCAGGTCATATTGCCGCTTGATCTCGCCGGTCTTGGTCATTTCTTCCGCAAGCGCGACCGAATTGCCGGATTCCTGCATGCCGATCTCGTTATTGACCGGGTTGTCGCGCAGAGCGATGTTTTCGCTGAGCGCGCTCGCACCGAAATGGGCGGGATGGGTCTTCGCCATACCGACCTGCTGGTCGGTGGCCTGCATCACGGCTTCAAAAGGGCTGACATCCTTGGCGCGGAACTTCGGTGTGTTGGCGTTGGCGATGTTGGTCGCCACGACTTCCTGCCGCACGCTCAGCCATTCCGCTTGGCGGGATGCCAGATCGAACAGTTGAATCGGTTGCATAGACTTCTCCATCTCGTATGGCCCGAACCTACGGCGCTAATCTTGCGTCAGACTTGCGGGGAGGGCGAAGATGCGGAGAAGGGGAGAATGTGATCTCGAAGGCTGTCGTGGAAACGAAAAAGGCACACCGCAGATGCGGTGCGCCTTGGGATATCAAACCTCCCCGTCATGCCGGACTAAATCCAGCATCCAGCCCGGTGTGCGGATGCTAAATCATTGCCAAATCTGACAGCAATACAGGCTGAATGATCTGACTATTTCTCGGGATGATAGGTCTTCCCGGAAGAGGTCTCTATCAGCCATTGGCCACCGCGCTGCTCGATCTTCGTCAGGCGCGCATTGTCCGGCAATGTCGAACCCACCCGCACCACATACATTCCCGATCCATCCTCGATGAGCGCGCGGCCGTTGGAAACATGCAGCAGACGGAATGAGGTCTGGCCGGGGAAGGGCTGGTCTTCAAGCCCGGCGGCGAGATTGTTCTGTTTTTCCTTGCCGTTCCCGCTGACTGTTGCCGTCGTCAGCATATCCGGCAGTTCGGCCGGTGGCGGCATGTCTTCCTTGTTGCGGTTGGTCATGGCCATCGGCGAAACGCTGAAGACTTCACGCGGGCCGGTATGGGGCAGGTCGCGCGTGCGATCGCCGCTCGCGACCTTTATTCCGAACTTGTCCTCGTTGAAGAACACGTACCAGGGAAAGAAGGCGGCGGCGGCGGCAAGTCCGATTCCCGTCCATGCCAGAATGCGGTCGAGTGTGAAAAACGGAGGCTGCGGCCGTACGTCCCCGACATCGCCATTGTCGATCTGTTTCTTCTTCACGGGTCAGCCTCTCATTCTCGGATTTACCTGCGGCTGATTATTTTGCGCTCCGCCGCGCAGCGCAGTTGCCAGATCCGCGTAGGCGTCCTGCGCCGCCGGTTCGTTCGGAAGCTGTTTCAGCGTTTCATAGATGATCGGAACCTGCTTGATCGCCATGTCGAGATCGGGATCGGTGCCCGGGCGATAACCGCCGATCAGCCGCAAATCCCGGGTTTCCTCGAAGCGGTGCACCAGCGCTTTGAGGCGCGAGACCAGCTTTTCCTGATCCGGGGTCCAGGCCTTTTTGGCAAGACGCGAGATCGAGGCCAGAGGATTGATCGGCGGATAGCGGCCTTCTTCCGCAAGGCTGCGGTCAAGCACGATATGGCCGTCCAGAATACCACGGGTCGAATCGGCAATCGGATCGTTGTGATTGTCGCCGTCCACCAGAATGGAGACGATGGCGGTGATGGTGCCGGTGCCTTCGGCGCCCGGTCCCGCCCGTTCCAGCAGGCGCGGCAGCTCGGTGAAGACGGAGGCGGGATAACCGCGCGCCACCGGCGGCTCGCCCGAGGCGACCGCCACTTCACGGATCGCATGGGCGAAACGGGTTACGCTGTCGATGATGAGAAGGACGTTATCGCCCTGGTCGCGAAAATGTTCGGCAATGGTAACGGCGGATAGCGGGGCCATCTTGCGCAGCATCGGGCTTTCGTCGCTGGTCGCAACGACCGCGATCGACTTGCTCATATTGTCGCCCATCGTATCTTCGATGAATTCGCGCACTTCACGTCCGCGTTCGCCGACAAGCGCAATCACCACCTTGTCGAAAGCGTCGGCCTTGGCGAGCATCGACAGCAGCGTGGATTTGCCCACACCTGAACCGGCGAAAATGCCGAGACGCTGCCCGAGGCACAGAGGTGAGAAGATATCGATTGCGCGCACGCCGGTTTTAAAGGGTGTTTCCACCCGCTTGCGCGTCATCGACGGCGGCGCATTGTTTGAAATCGAACGGCGCTCGATGCCGGCGGCAAGCGGTCCCTGATTATCAATCGGCTCGCCAAGCGCATTGATGGTGCGCCCGCACCAGCTGTCGTCGGGCGCGACGCGGAAAGCGCCCTTCCTTATGACGGTGTCGTGGATACCGATAGGCTCGCCCGGTTCGATGGGGCAGACATAGCAGATCTCCGGCTCCACGCGCACCACTTCACCGAGATGAATGCCGGTCGCGCTGCGATGGGCGACGAATTCACCGAGCCGCACATGCCGCGAAAGACCGGACACCGTGTAGTGCCCGGCGGCAATGGTGCGGACGTGCCCGCCCGGCGCCACCGAAAATTCCGGATCGGCATAGTGACCGGCGAGGCTCGCCAGCTGGGCGAGCTTCGGTGAAATGGCTCCAGCCGAGAGCATGGATTCCGGCATTTTCATTACTCAGTTCCTCAACGCGCGCCGCCAAGCGTCTTGATCCCCTCGCCGAAGGTGGATTCGGTTTCGCGCATCATCGACGAAATGCTCTCAAAGGCCCGGTTGACCTGAATAAGCTGCGTCATCTGCGAAATGCCGTTGACGTTCGATTGTTCGAGATAACCCTGAACGACGCCAACCTCGTGGTCGTTCACAACAGGTGTCGGCTGGGCCACGGGCTTCACGCCGCTATTGGGATGACGCAGGAACCCCTGCGAGAAATCCGCCTGGAAGATGCCGAGCGTGGCGACGATGTTTTCATTCTGGCGAATGGCGCCATCGAGACCGACGGTGATCGGGCCGCCATTCGCATTGAGCTGGATGGGACCGCCGCCGGCATCGAGAACCGGATAACCGCTCGAAGAGATGAGCGCGCCGTCCGGGCGCATGGTGAAGCGGCCGTCGCGTGTCAATATCTGGCCATCGGGCGTATCCAGCGAGAACCAGGCATCGCCCTTGATGGCGAAATCGAAGGAATTGCCGGTCTGTTCGAAGGCGCCCTGACGGGTCGAGAGATAGTCGTTGCCCTGCGAAACGAACGCCACCTTGGCATTCATGTCATTGTGGTTCTTGGCGACCATTTCGTCGAATTTCACTTCGGAGCCGCGAAAGCCGACCGTGTTCACATTCGCCATATTGTCGGAAATGGTGGTGAGACGGCGCTCCAGCGCGATCTGCGAGGACAGGGCGACGTATAGTCCGGATTGCATATCATTTGCCTCCGAGTTTCAGGGAGTTGATGGAGATCAGCAGATCAGGGGAAATACCGTAGCCGCTGGAGGAGCCGAAAACGGCCAGGGGATCATAGGTCGTCGAGGGGTTTTGCATTTCCCACATGATGGTGAAACGCTCGAGCAGCTTGCCGACCTTTTCGGGATCCTGCAGATCCTTGATCTTGATGGTTTTTTCGATGAGGGCAGCCTGTTTCTCGACATCCGCTGCGGCAAATTCGTCGGGCAGGTTGTAGGCGGTGCGGAAAACCTGCGCGAGCGCGTCATCGGCCAGAAAGTCGAGACCCGATTTGATCGTCGGCGCCTTGCGTTCGAAATAAAGGGCAAGGCGGACGCCGTTATTGTCGTCGCCCGCTTCCTGTTCAAGCGTTTGGCGGGTGTATTTGGTAATGATGCCGGACTTGGCCGCGTCAACCGAAGTCGCCGCCGCGCCAAGCCCTGCAAAATCCAGCGATTTTGCAAAATCCGCATAACGGCTGTCGGAAAGCTTGTTGGCGAAAGCGTTCTTGTCGGTCGTGCCTTCCGTCAACACCTTGCGGATGAAGGCTTTCGCATAGGCCATGTCCTCGAGGCCGTGGGCTTTCAGCGCATAATTGTAAAGACGGGTATCGGCCATGAAATCGTCGATGGATTTCACATCGCCGATCTTTGCCCGGTAATATTCGGTCTCGCGCGCCACATCGGGCTGCTTCGACACGCGCTCAAGCGACTTGCCGATGTCCTGACTGATCAGTCTGTAGCTGGTGTAGGTGGAAGTCACTGAACCGCCGCTCTCGTTTGATCCCGATCTCAAGGCGCACGTCCGCCTTTGTCGGGATAATGCCGCAGGTTGCTTGCGCGAAACTGGCTGCCGGGGAAGCGTGAAAGAGGCCTCGCGGACAGGTTCACGCAAGCCACATTTTCTAGAGATGGCGGCATGGAACACTGTTCGGGCGTGGTCGATCAATGAATATTGTAATTGGACTTATAATCACCTTCGGCTGCATCATCGGCGGCTACATGGCGATGGGCGGCCATCTGGACGTGCTTGTGCAGCCGTTCGAACTGGTGATCATCGGCGGGGCGGGTCTCGGCGGTTTCATCATGGCGAACCCGATGAAGGTCGTGAAGGATTCGGGCAAGGCGCTCGGCGAGGCCTTCAAGCACTCGGTGCCGAAGGAGCGCAACTATCTCGACGTGCTCGGCGTGCTTTATTCGCTGATGCGCGATCTGCGCACGAAATCGCGCAACGAGATCGAAGCGCATATCGACAATCCCGAGGAATCCTCGATCTTCCAGAGCGCACCCTCGGTCCTGAAGAACAAGGAGCTGACGTCGTTCATCTGCGACTACGTTCGCCTGATCATCATCGGCAACGCCCGCAGCCACGAAATCGAAGCGTTGATGGATGAGGAAATCGAAACCATCCTCAACGACAAGCTGAAGCCGTATCACGCGATCACCACCATGGGCGATTCCTTCCCCGCCATCGGTATCGTCGCGGCGGTTCTCGGCGTCATCAAGGCCATGGGCAAGATCAACGAATCGCCTGAAGTTCTGGGCGGCCTCATCGGCGCGGCCCTGGTCGGCACCATGCTCGGTATCATCCTGTCCTATTCGATCTGCAACCCGCTCGCTTCGCAGGTGAAGATCGTCCGCACCAAGCAGCACCGCCTCTACATCATCGTCAAGCAGACGCTGATTGCCTACATGAACGGCTCGGTGCCGCAGGTCGCGCTTGAATACGGCCGCAAGACCATCTCCAACTATGAGCGGCCGTCCATCGATGCCGTCGAGCAGGAGATGATGAATCCCGGCGGCGAAAACAAGGCGGCATGATCATGGCAAAAGCTGCAGCGCAGAAAGCCCCGGCCATCGACACCGCCCTGCTCGCGAAACTCACGGGAGGGCTTTCCGACCGCAAGACGATTGCGAAGATCGGTTCGGATATCGGCCATCTCTACGGCGAATTCCTGCCGGACATCTTCCACAGCGAAACGGGCATCGCGATAGACGTCGAATATATCGGCTCCGAATCGGGGCTGATGACGGATCTCATCGCCAATGCCGGCCAGAATGTCTCGGTCGCCGATTGTTCCTTGCGCAACTGGTGCCCCAATTTCATGATGACTGTCGGCAACGGCTTCGTCATTGCGCTCATGGAACGCATGCTCGGCGCGGCCCCCGAAACGATCGGCGAGCCGGACGAGCGCAGCCTGTCCCATATCGAACTCGACCTTGCAGCCATGGTTCTCGGCCGTATCGCCGGTGTCCTGCGCTCCGGCGTCAACGCACCGGGCGGCTTTGAGGCGACAATCGATCCGCCTTTTAACGCCAACGGAAAAAGCGCCTTCGAGGAAATGATCGCCGGCCTTTACGGCGTAACCATCCGCATGAAGATCGATATCGGCAAGGTCTCGTCGGAATTCTCTCTCATCGTGCCGCAGCGTCCGCTGCTCAAGACCTCCATCGTCGCTCCCAAGGCTTCGGCCCAGGCGCTGAAGAAGCAGGAGGAATGGATGGAGATGATTTCGCAGCAGGTGAAGAGATCGCAGGTAACGCTTGAGGCGCGCATCAAGCTCGAAACGCTGACCCTGCGGACGATCTCCCGATTGGTGGCCGGCGATGTCATTCCGTTTCAGGATCTGAAGCAGGACGATATCGGCGTCGAGGTCAGCGCCAACGGCTCCAAGCTTTATAATTGCGAATTCGGCAAGTCCGGCGACCGCTACATGGTTCGGGTGAAGAACAATGTCAGCACGGACGACGAGATTCTGCGACATTTGATGGGTTAAATCCTGCCCGCCCTCTTGGGGTTTTGGGCAGGCTGACGCAAGTTTCAAAGGGAATAATCAGCGCATGGCTACGAAGAAAACACCTGTGACCGATGACGCGGCGCTGCCGTCGCTTGAAGATGGCGGCGACATCGATCAGGCTATCGGCGATCTGCGTGGCGTCCTCAAGACGGATGCGGAAGGTTCGCTGTCCGATTTTGGCGACTTCGGCGATTTCGGAAGCGTGGACGATGCTTCTGCGGAGAACGACCTTTCCGCCTTTGGTGGCGGAGCGGCCGATTTTGCGATGGACGATTTCGCCGCCGCCCCGCAGGTCGCGGGCGTAAGGGCGCCGCTCGGCAGCGGATTGTCCGACAATATGGACCTGATCATGGATATCCCGATCGATGTCCAGATCGTTCTCGGCACCAGCCGGATGCTGGTTTCGGGTCTGATGAGCCTTGAAGAAGGTGCGACGATTGCGCTTGACCGCAAGATCGGCGAGCCGGTGGAAATCATGGTGAATGGCCGCCGTATTGCGCGCGGTGAAATAACAGTACTTGAAGACGACGATACGCGCTTCGGCGTAAAATTGATTGAAGTAATGAGTACGAGAAAAGCCTGATCCCTGTGGGGACGGAGAGGAAAGACCATGATGGACTTTGAGGATTTCGGTAACCCCCTGGCAGGGAAGCCGTTGTCTCAGACTGACAAGGCGGCCGCGGTGCTTCTTGCCATGGGCAAGGGCGTCGCCGGCAAGCTGCTGAAGTTTTTCACGCAGCACGAATTGCAGATGATCATTTCCTCGGCCCAGACCCTGCGTGTCATTCCCCCAGACGAACTCGCCCAGATCGTGGCGGAATTCGAAGACCTGTTCACGGAAGGAACGGGTCTGATGGACAATGCCAAGGCAATCGAAAGCATTCTCGAAGAAGGCCTGACACCGGAAGAGGTGGACAGCCTTCTTGGCCGTCGCGCCGCCTTCCAGGCTTATGAGGCGTCGATCTGGGACCGCCTGCAGGAAGCGGAGCCGGAATTCGTCGGCAAGTTCCTGCTGCGCGAGCACCCCCAGACCATCGCCTATATCCTCTCCATGCTGCCTTCCTCCTTCGGTGCCAAGGTTCTTCTTACCATTCCTGAAGAACAGCGTGCAGACATCATGAACCGCACGGTGAACATGAAGGAAGTCAGCCCCACGGCTGCGCAGATCATCGAGAAGCGCGTGGTCAACCTCATCAACGAAATCGAGGCCGAGCGGAATGCGGGTGGTTCGACAAAGGTTGCCGATCTGATGAACGAGCTGGAAAAGCCGCAGGTGGACACGTTGCTCAGCTCGCTCGAAACGCTCAGCAAGGAAGCCGCCAACAAGGTCAAGCCGAAGCTCTTCCTCTTCGACGACCTTATGTTCATGCCGCAGCGCAGCCGCGTTCTGCTCCTCAACGATGTTTCGGCGGATGTTCTGACCATGGCCCTGCGCGGCGCCACGATGGAAATCAAGGAATGTGTCCTGTCCAGCATCAGCCCGCGCCAGCGCCGCATGATCGAATCGGATCTTGCGGTACCGCAGGCCTCGCTCAACACCCGCGAAGTGGCGATCGCGCGCCGCGCCGTGGCGCAGGAAGCCATCCGGCTGGCCAATTCAGGCCAGATCCAGCTAAAGGATGTGTCCGCAGACGAACAATCTGCGGCGGCCTGAGCGGAAGCCGGTTGATAACCCGCCCTTACGCCAGGGCCGGCCATTGCGACGGTCGGCCGCGGGCGTTAGTTTCGGGATGACGGCCTGCCGGGATCGGCGGGCCTTTTTCATTCCGGGAACGTGCCTTGGCAGACGATCAGGACAAGGACAGTAAAACAGAAGACCCGACGGAGAAAAAACTCCGTGATGCGGCAGAGAAGGGCAACCTTCCCTTTTCGCGCGAAGTGCCGATCTTTGCCTCGTCGCTCGCCTTTTATTGTTACCTGGTTTTCTTTCTGCCCGATGGCGCCGGCCGCATCGGCGTGACGCTCAAAGACCTGTTCGGCCAACCTGAGCAATGGGACCTCAGCACCCGGCCGGATGCCCTGTCGCTGCTTTATTTTCTCGGCACGTCGATGGCTTATCTGCTGATGCCGGCCATGATCATGTTCATCGTCTTCGGCCTTGCCTCGTCGTTTTTCCAGAACCTGCCGTCACCGGTGCTCGAAAGGGTGCGTCCGCAATGGTCGCGCATCTCGCCGGCGAAGGGGTTCACACGTATCTACAGCAAGCAGGGTTTCGTTGAATTCGGCAAATCGCTGTTCAAGATATTGATCGTTTCGGTGATCATGTTCCTCTCCCTGCGCAGCGATTTCTACGGTCTCATCGACCTGATGTTTTCCGATCCGCAGGTGATTTTCGTCAAGGTTGTCGAGATCGTCAAAAAAATGATGGTCGTGATCCTGCTTTCGACCGCGCTGCTTGCCGCAGTCGACCTCTTGTGGACGCGACATCACTGGTTCAGCCAGCTGAAAATGACGAAGCATGAGGTGAAGGAAGAATACAAACAGTCGCAGGGCGATCCCGTCGTCAAATCCCGCCAGCGCTCGATTGCCCGCGATCGCGCCCGCCGCCGTATGATCAATAATGTGCCGCGCGCGACGCTTGTCATCGCAAACCCGACACACTTTGCGGTGGCGCTGCGATATGTCCGGGAAGAAAGCGACGCGCCCATCGTCGTCGCCAAGGGCCAAGACCTTATCGCATTGAAAATCCGCGAGATTGCGGAAGAAAACAATATCCCCGTTTTTGAAGATCCGCCCCTCGCACGCTCCATGTTTGCGCAAGTCTCGATCGATAGTGTGATTCCACCAGCTTTTTACAAGGCTGTGGCTGAGCTCGTTCATCGGGTTTACGCCATGAAGTCATCGAAAATACGGGTTCAATAAAACCAATGAAAAAATCCGCCTATTCTGAACAGCGGGAAATGATCGTCGCAGAGGCGATCAACCCGATCGCCACCGAACTACGCCTGCTAGACCCGGCCGACCTGATTTCGCTGCTCAGATTCGAGTGCAATGGCAGCATCGCTGACCTCGTCTCGTCTGCCGCGGAACTTTATTATCATCCCGGTACGATCAATTTCGGTGCGGGTGGCGAATATAAGCTCGAATGGGAAGGGGCGCCGGAGATCGTTCTTGATCTGGAGATCAAGCCGAAGGGCGTCACGATCTATGCGCGCCTCATTCTGGCGAATGAACATGCGGCGGTCGAGATCAACCATGTTTCGTTTCAGAACCCTTCGGAAAACCCGGACGAAAATACCGAATTCCTGCGCCAGAGCCTGAGGGCCGCGCGATTCGTGCCAACCCGTCAGGGCGAAGCAGCCTGAACAAGGCTATCAAACATGTCATCGACTATCCGTCGCGCCTGCGAAAATCACTGGCGCGACGGCTTCTTTGCGGCACTTTTTTGCCCGAGCTTGCCTGAAGCCTGCCGGTTTATGCAAAACCGTTCTGTGAAGCAAAGGAACGCCTTGCAAATCAGCGTTGTTGTTTGTTACCTATCAAATTAACGATTTGTTAACGAACGACAGGTCGCGGTGGCCGGTTTCAGCCACTGCCGATGCGCATGATGCCCCTGCTCGTTTTCGGCGAAGCGCCGGATTTTTTCTTACATTTTGAATTGGGTGGAACCCATGACCAGTATTTTGACCAATGCGGCGGCAATGGCCGCGCTGCAAACCCTGCGTATGATTGACAAAAGTCTGGAAACCACGCAGGCGCGCGTGTCGTCCGGCTACCGTGTCGAAACCGCAGCGGACAATGCTGCCTACTGGTCTATCTCGACGACGATGCGCTCCGACAATGCAGCGCTTTCGGCGGTGCAGGATGCATTGGGTCTGGGGGCCGCGAAGGTCGATACGGCATACGACGCGCTTGAAAGCACGATCGAGGTCGTCAAGCAGATCAAGTCAAAGCTCGTCGCCGCCTATGGCGTCGGGGCTGACCGCGGCAAGATCCAGGATGAAATCAAGCAGCTTCAGGAGCAGCTGAAAAGCATCTCCGAATCGGCTTCCTTCTCCGGTGAAAACTGGCTGCAGGCCAGCATCAGCAACGGCGGCACACCTCCGGCCGAAGAGCCCATTACGAAAAAGGTCGTTGCATCCTTTACGCGTACGGGCTCGGGCAATGTCGGGGTCACGACGGTCGATTATGTGCTCGACGGCAGCACCGTCCTTTTCGACCTCAGTGGCGGAAAGCTCGGGATTCTCGATAAGAACGCTGTTTTTGTCGCCAAGACGGAGCATGAGGTCACTCAGAGTTCAACGACCGCCGGGAAGGTGACGGAGACGGGTTATGTCGTCCCGAAGCTCACCGATGCGCAAGTTGGCGCGCTGAATGCCACGACGGCGGATACAAATACCGATCCGAACGTCTATAGTGATGGAACCGATACTTACCTCCGCCTTGCGGAAAATGCCTGGGTCAAAGTAACGGCGACAGACCCATCGAGCGGTGGAACGGCCGTCGCTCCAGCCTATCGCGATACCGGTGGCAATGACTGGTTTTACGATACCAGCAGCGGTCAGACTTCAGTCGCTCGTTCCCTCGGTTTTTCCGTCTCCACTCTCGACCTCGGTAAGCTCGATATCGTCGCCGCAGCCATGGGCGGGTTTGCAGGCGCTGGCACGACCTATACCGACGCCGACGCCATCGACATGATGATGTCCTTCGTCGACAAGCAGCTTGAAGCGATGACCAGCACGGCTTCCAGCCTCGGATCGCTGCAGAGCCGCATCGACATGCAGGAAAACTTCGTATCCAGCCTGATGGACGTGATCGACAAGGGCATAGGCCGTCTCGTCGACGCGGATATGAACGAGGAATCCACCAGGCTGAAAGCGCTGCAGACGCAGCAGCAGCTGGGCATCCAGGCGCTCTCCATCGCTAACGCCAATGCGGAAAACATCCTCCAGCTCTTCAAATAATGGCTTCGGTGGGCGTGGGCGCGCGGATGATCGGGCGCATGCTTCCTGATCAAGGCCGCCTTCATCCTCGCACAAGTTTGAACGCCTAACGTCGGGGCAATATCGGGTGGATCGCATGGCGTGATCCGCCCGGAAATCACGGAAGAGACGGGCAGGGTAGCAAGGATGACGGTGGTGCCGCCAAACGGCTTAGAGCATTTCCAGGAAAAGTGGACACCGGTTTTCCGCCCGGAAATGCGACAGAACGCTCTGGATCGCAGGCAGCGAAACATGTCTTGCCCCTTTGGTCTGTTTTGCCGGGGGCGCGCATGAGCGCGTCCATTGCACGATACCTCAAGGATTTCGGTGACACGCAGCCCGCGGGGCTGGCGTTTGGCGATCCTCTGGCAGATGCCGAACAGGTTTCCGGTTTTGATGATCTTGCCGCCGGTTTCGATGAATTCGCGACTGTCGACGTGGAAAGTGAAAAACAGGCGGCCTATGCCCGTGGCCACGACGACGCCACCCGCGAAATAACCGAAAAGATGCAGGCTGAGCGGGAAGAACTTCTGGCGGCCCACAAGGCCGAGCTTGAAGACCTGCGTTCGGTCTATCTCGAAGAGACCGCCGTTTTCCTGTCCCGCCGTCTGCGCGATGGCATCGACGCGATCGCCGCTAATCTCAGCGAACAGACAGCCAATATCCTTGCGCCGCTTCTGACGGAAAAGCTGTCGGTCAAGGCGGTCTCGGCGCTGGCGGATGTGGCGCGGTCTTCCATGCCGGATGGCGAGGCGGTCACGATTGTCGTGAAAGGCCCGAAAGATTTGTTCGAGAAGCTGAAAACACAGCCGGGCTTTGAAGAAGAGACGATGAAATTTACCGAGACCACGGACATCGACCTTACCGTCGAGTTGGGTGAAAGCGTGTTCGTCACGCGCATGTCCGCCTGGGCATCCAGTCTTCGCAAGGTGATGAAATGAGTGAAGGCGAAAATCACCACCACGGCAAAAACGAGATCATCATCGTCAAGCGCCACAAGGGCGGGCACGATGGCGCCCATGGCGGCGCGTGGAAGATTGCCTATGCCGACTTCATGACGGCGATGATGGCGTTCTTCCTCGTCATGTGGCTGGTCAATGCCGCGAATGAGGAGACCAAGGCCTCGGTCGCCAGCTATTTCAATCCGATCAAGCTGTCCGACGAAAAACCCTCTTCAAAGGGGCTGGAAAAGCCGGCGGACAAGGAAGAGGGCGTCCAGAAGAAGGACCAGTCCAACATCCAGGCGGAAAAGACCACCAAAGGCTCCGCCGCGGCGACGGGCGAGGACCTGACCTCCCAGACCGGAGAGCAGTCGAACTTTTCGGAAGCCGACTTCTTCGAGAACCCCTATTCGGTGCTGGCGGAAATCGCCCAGCAGGTTGGGCAGCAGGCCAATGTCAGCGCCAAGGGCGAGGGCGGGGCAGCCGATTCCGGCCCGGCGACGGGCGCGAGCGGCGGCGAAGCTTACCGTGATCCTTTCGATCCCGATTTCTGGACGCAGCAGGTGAAGATCACCCGCGCCGACCAGCAGCAAAATCCGGTTGAGCCTCAGCAATCTGCCGAGAACAGGAAGGATACGGAAGCGAAGGATGGAAAAGCGATTGAAACTGTTCAATCGCAGACACCGGCCGACAAGGCGCAGGACGGCAAACCGATGGAGGTTGCCGCCGTTGTACCGCAGCAGCGTCCGGATGCCGCAGAGCAGGCAGCGCTCGCCAAACCCACCATGCCGGATCAGCAGCAAGCCAGCGAAGCCGAGTGGCAAAAGGCGGACACGCTGCGCGAAGAGATCGAAAAGCAGATATCGGGAATAACCGGCAAGCTCTCCGAAGGTCTGGTGGTGACACCCGCAGAAGGCGGATTGCTGCTCACCATTTCCGACCAGACGGAAACGCCGATGTTCAATGTCGGATCGGCCGTGCCCCGGGGCGAATTGGTTCTGGCCATGGAAAAGATCGGCAAATTGCTTCAGGAGCGGGGCGGCAGCGTGGTTATCCGCGGCCATACCGATGGACGGCAGTTCAAGGGCGGCGCCAATGACAACTGGCGGCTTTCCATGGATCGCGCGCACAGCGCCTATTACATGCTTGTGCGCGGTGGCCTTTCCGAAGAGCGGGTGAAGCAGGTCTCTGGTTTCGCTGACCGCAGATTGCAGGTGCCGGCTGATCCCCTGGCGGATGCGAACCGCCGTATTGAAATCCTGCTTGAGGCCGATCGGGGGTGAGTGTGACGAAATCCTCGAAACGCTGGCTTCTTCTTGCGGCGACGCTTTGCGGTCTCGGCTCCGAGCCGAGCAAGGCGTTTTCGCAATCGCAAGACAATCTCATGCCCTATGCCATGTTGCGTTCCCTGCAATTCGTGCAGGATTCGGTGGCCATGGGAGACCACTCCGCGACTGAGATGCAACGGTTCCTGCTCCAGACCATCGACGAGCGGCTGAAAAGCGCCCCCTCGGCGATCTTCAAGGATCCGCGCAATGTCGATGCGGCGCTTATCTATGCGATGAGCGGCGGCAATCCGGCCACGCTCGAATTGCTGGTCGCGCGCGATGTGGATGGTAATTTCGACAGCCGCGTTGCCGATATCCTGCGCAAATATCTCTCCGGCAAGGGAACGCTGGTCGCCCAGAGCATCGCCGCCATGGTGCCCGAATATCGCGGCACCCGGATTGGCGCCTATCTTGCATTGATCGGCGGTAACGTGACCATCCCGCGCGATCCGCTGGCTGCTCTTGGTTTTTATGACATTGCACGGCTGGAAGCGCCCGGCACCATCGTGGAAGAGGCCGCACTTCGCCGCTCGCTGGCGATTGCCGTCGAAGACGGCGATGCCGGACGCGGTGTCGAATATGCGCAGCGTTACGCGCGGCGGTTCCTGCATTCGCCCTATGCCAGCCAGTTCGCGGACCTCCTGGTTGCCTTGGTGGTCAAGCGCGCCGATTCCATCGGCGAAGAAACGGTGCAGGAAACATTCGCCATGATGGACGCGGAGAGGCAGAAGGAAGCCTATCTGCGTCTATCGCGCCTTGCGGCGATCAGTGGCAAGGATTCGCTGGCGCGTATGGCGGCACTGAAAGCGAAAGCATTGTCGCCCGCCATGCCGGATCAGCCGGAAGTCCAGGCAAATCTCTATGAAAGTCTCTCCAACATCGGCACGCCCGACGTGGTGAGCGCGATCGAAGCAATCGGACAAATTCCCGAAGCACAGCTTTCGGATCGCGACAGGGCCTTGCGAGATGCGGCAAGGGCAATCGCCGAACAGGTGGTTCGCCCTCCCTCCCTGCAGCCGGGCGCGGATGCCGGCGTTGCAGCAGGAGCGGGTGCGCACGATGCGCCGCCAAAAGAGGCGGGCAATGCCGAGGCGAAGAGCATATGGCGGGTTGAAACCCATAAGGTTGACGATGAGAGCGACAACGTCCGGCAGCTCGTAACGAGTGGCCGCAGCAAGCTCGATGAAATCGACAGCCTGTTGAAGAAAGGCGAGGGGGCACCATGATCGACGGAACCACTAACGCGATGGTGAATGCACCATATTCGGATCCACGCGCCGGCAGCGCCGGTGTGAGGGACGATGCTAAAAGCGGAAGCTTCGGCGATGCCCTCTCCACCGTCCGCGACGAGCGGCCGCCGCAGGCACCGCATTCGCGGCATCATGAAGCAGGATCGTCCGAGGAACAGCACGCACAGCCCGATGGCGACGCGGAGAAGACCGATACGCCGATCAAGCGGCCCGGGACCTTTCTGAATGTGATCGTCAAGAACCATTCCGGAGAGGGCCGTGGCCAAGAGGCGTTGGCCGATCTTGAGAACGCGGTCAAAAAAGCGCATGCATCGCCTGAAAACGGCAAGCCCGGCAAGAAGGTCAAGAACGAGACCGACAAGGACGGCGAGACGGCGGCGGATGCGATTGATCCGAAGCTTTCCGATATTGAAGCGGTGACGGCCAATGCCGGCAATATCGCCACTGCCAAGACGCCCCTTGAGGAAATCGCGCAGGCGATCGCCGGCAAGGCCGATCCGGTGAAATCCGACAGGCTCGAGACCGTCCGTGGCAAGGCTGAGCCTTCCAAGGACATGCCGACACGGGCCGAACTTGCCGGCAACGAGGCTGAATCCGGCTCGGACAGCGAAGGCGATGCTTCGGCATTCCGCTTCGCTTCTTCGCGTCCCGGCACGGCCCGCGCGCTCGATATCAGCACGGTTCAGCGTGAAGGCCGCGTCGAATTCGAAGCCCGGGAAAGCACCGGCAAGTCTGCTGAGACCATCACGGTTCTCGATTCACGACGCTTCATCGGCCTCGCGCCCTCGACCAATGCTTCCGCCCTGACCGGCCTGATCGCGAACGATCCCGAATGGGTCAGCGCCATGCAGCCCGGTTCGTCGCTCTCCAACGCGGCAGCCCAGAGCAGCACCGGCAAAGTCGTCCATACGCTGAAGCTGCATATGACGCCAATCGAGCTGGGATCGGTGACGATGTCGCTGCGTCTTGCCGGCGATGAGCTCGCGGTTCACATGACCGTGGAGAGCATGGCGGCCTATAAAAAGCTCCAGGAAGACAGCAAGAGCATCCTTGACGGGCTGAAGGCGCAGGGTCTGACGGTCGATAACATCACCATCAGCATCGCTTCTTCCGACAAGAGTGACCAAACGGGCACACAAGGCAACAATCAGCAAAATCAGCAGGCGCAGCAGCAGGGCCAGCAGGCCGCCGCAGGGCGCAACCGTGACGAGTCCGGCGCACGGGGCGGCCGTCAGGGCAATGGTGATAATTTGGGGGTACATAATGAAGGCATGGATGGCGCTCTCGGCTCTGGCCGTTCTTCTGCTGACAATGGCGTCTACCTCTGAAAACGCACAGGCTTCCGCAACGTCCGGCGCCTGCGAAAGGGAAATCCAGTCCGCTGCACGCAAATATGGTGTGCCGGAGGGAATTCTCTATTCCGTCGGTCTGACAGAGACGGGCCGCAAGGGGAAGCTGGACCCCAACGCCATGAATATCGAAGGAAAACCAGTATTTGCCGCATCCACGGAGGAGGCGCTGACCACTTTCGAGGCGGCAAAGCGTAACGGCGCCAAGCTGATCGACCTCGGATGCATGCAGATAAACCATTATTTTCACGGCGAAAACTTCACCTCCACGCGTGAAATGTTCGATCCGCGCCGTAATGTCGAATATGCCGCCATGTTCCTGCGCAATCTCCACAACAGGCATGAAACCTGGACCATGGCCGTTGCCCGCTACCATGCCGGCCCCAACAATGACCCGGCGCAGAAGAAATATGTCTGCCGGGTCATCGCCAACCTGGTGGCGACGGGCTATGGGAAATGGACTCCCAACGCGAAAAACTTCTGCGATGGCTAGCAATCTTTGGTTGCGTTAACCGCGCCGAGACTCGCAATCTGAAATGTGGCGAGAGATTGATCGAAAAAAGGCGCTTCAAGCGATTTTTTCGGAATTTTAAAATTTTTACACAAAAATTTTGTACCATATATGGTTAATAACCACTATATGTAGATCAAATCGGCACAAAATGGTTAATCAATTATTAATAACTATCGATGATTTCCTACAGTTGTCGCTGAATCCTCCGATTCGTACCAATGCCACATTGGAAAACACCACACTGATTCGGAGGCGGACGAATGATCGTAGTGGTTGATGAGCGCGAGCTCGTTAAAGACGGCTATACTTCTCTATTTGGGCGCGAGGGCATCCCCTCGACCGGTTTCGATCCGGTCGAATTCGGGGAGTGGGTCTCGACGGCGGCGGACAGCGATCTGGCGGCCGTGGAGGCCTTCCTGATCGGCCAGGGCGACCGGAGCTTCTCCTTGCCGAAAGCGATCAGGGATCGCACGACGGCACCGGTGATCGCGGTCAGTGACCAGCCCTCGCTGGAATCGACCTTGGCGCTGTTTGACAGCGGCGTTGACGATGTCGTGCGCAAGCCGGTTCACCCCCGTGAAATCCTGGCGCGTGCGGCGGCGATCCGTCGCCGGCTGCAGGTCATTTCGAACTTCACCGATGCGGGCCAGATCAGGGTTTTCTCTGACGGTCGCGATCCCGAAGTCGGCGGCGAAGTCTTCCCCTTGCCGCGCCGCGAGCGACGCATCCTCGAATATTTGATTGCCAATCGCGGACGTCGCGTTTCCAAGGCGCAGATTTTCAATGCGATCTACGGCATCTTCGATGATGACGTCGAAGAGAACGTCGTTGAAAGCCACATCAGCAAGCTGCGCAAGAAGCTGCGCAAGAAGCTCGGCTACGATCCTGTCGATTCCAAGCGTTTCCTTGGCTACAGCATTGATTGGCAATGATCTTCATTGACCCGCGTGGTCTTTTTCAAACGCGGTATTTCAGACAGCTTCACGCAAGCCAAACGCTTTACCTTCTCCCTGAAGATGACCACGAGGGTTTTTGAATGAGTATTTTCGGCACTATGCGAACCGGTGTGTCCGGCATGAATGCGCAGGCGAACAAGCTGGGCACCGTTGGCGACAACATCGCCAATGCGAGCACCACCGGCTACAAGCGCGCATCGACGTCGTTCTCCTCGCTCGTTCTGCCCTCCTCGTCGGGCAGCTACGCTTCTGGCGGTGTGCAGTCCAACGTTCGTTACAGCATTTCGGAACAGGGCAACCTGTCCTACACCACGTCGAGCACCGACCTTGCCATTCAGGGCAACGGCTTCTTCGTGGTTCAGGACGGCGCGGGCACGCCCTATCTCACAAGAGCGGGATCCTTCCAGAAGAACTCGGAAGGATATTTGCAGAATGCGGCAGGCTTCCTGCTGATGGGTTACCCCTATGGCGCCAACCCGCCGGCAGCCGTCGTCAACGGCTTTACCGGCCTTGAAGCCATCAACATCAATGATTTCGGCCTGACGGCATCTCCTTCCACGCAGGGCAGCTTCCCGGCCAACCTTAATCGCGACGAAGCAATTGTCGCTGTGGGATCACGTCCGAGCGACAACGTCGCGACGTCGACGATTGGTGCCAAGACCTCGCTCACGGCGTTCGACAGCGGTGGCGCCAAGGTTCTCTACGACTTCTATTACACGCGGATCGATAATGATGCTTCCGGCAATCCCCAATGGGAAGTGTCGGTCTATCGTCAGGATCAGTCAACCAATGGCGGGTTCCCATACACGGCAACTCCCCCCGCCACCGATCCCGTGAAGGCCACGGTTCAGCTGACGTTTGATCCGGCTACAAACAAGCTCACGACCACGTCGCCGAAGTCCATCACGATCAACGACAGCACCAGCGGTGTGGCGCAGGCGATCGAGATCGACTTGTCCCAGATGACGCAGTTCTCCTCGAAGTTCACACCTGGTACCGCTGTTCTGAACGGTAACGGTCCGAGCCAGATCAAGGACGTCGAAATCGGCAAGGATGGCCTGGTAACGGCAGTCTATCAGGATGGCGGCCGCCGCAACATCTACCAGCTGGCGCTGGCCACGGTGCCGAGCGTCGACAACCTCAGCCCGCAGAATGGCAACGTCTATCTGCCGAGCAACGAGTCTGGCGTTGTCACCATCGGTTTCGCGCAGACGGGTAGCTTCGGCTACATCCAGAAGGGCGCGCTTGAAGGGTCGAACGTCGACATCGCCAGCGAACTCACCGACATGATTGAATCCCAGCGTATCTACACAGCGAATTCGAAAGTCTTCCAGACCGGTTCGGATTTGATGGACGTCCTGATCAATCTGAAGAGATAAGAATTCTCACGAGGACAGATGAATGTCGCTCACGTCAGCAATGAATACTGCGCAGTCGATTTTCAATAATACAGGTAAGCAGACGGACGTTACCTCCAAAAACATTGCCAATGTCGGCAATGCGAACTACGTCAAGCGAACCGCCATTCTCGGCACGACCATGGCAGGAGCGAGTATCGTCTCCAATGGCCGTGCCCAGAATGAAAGTCTTCTCAGGCAGACCATCTCCAGCTCCTCGCTTGCTTCCGGTCAGAGCACCGTTCTGGCCGGCCTTGAGCAGATCAAGAGCCTTTTTGGCGGCAACGATTACGAGACCTCGCCGGCCACCTATATGAAGGAACTGCTGAAAAGCCTTGACGGTTATGCCGCCAAGCCGAGCGATGCCGCTCTTGCGGCGACGGCAGTGACTGCGGCCAGCGATGTTGCCAATTCCCTGAATACAGCATCTGCCGAACTGCAGGCCATGCGGCTTCGTGCCGACAAGGACATCTCCCTCCAGGTCGACAAGCTGAACGGTCTTCTTGCAAAATTCGAGGAAGCCAATAACGAGGTGAAGGCGCAGACCGCTATCGGTGGCGATCCGAGCGATGCTCTCGATCAGCGCGAGACCTTGCTGAAGGACATCTCAGCCATCATCGGCATCAATGTCGTCAACCGCGAAAACAACGATGTGGCGCTCTATACGACGGAAGGCGCGACACTGTTTGAGGTCGTGCCGCGCAAGGTGACCTTCAACGCGCAGCCCGGCTACGATGCGACCACCACCGGCAACGCGATTTATGTCGACGGCGTGGCCCTCAAGGCAGGCAGCGGCAGCAACACGACGGCGGCGGGTTCGCTTCAGGGTCTGATGCAAATTCGCGACGATCTGGCGCCAACCATGCAGAGCCAGCTCGATGAAATCGCGCGCGGCCTGATCACCATGTTCGCGGAAAAGCCGGCGGATGCGACAAGCGGCCTGCCTGACATGCCCGGTCTCTTCACCTACGGCTCGCCTGCGGCAACCACCATTCCGGCGGCGGGTGTTGTCTCGCCCGGGCTCGCCGCGAGCATTACCGTCAACCCGGCGTTAATTATTTCCAAAGGTGGCAACCCGGAATTGTTGCGTGACGGGGGCATCAACGGTACCGATTATGTGATCAATACTACTGCGACGGGCGGAACTGGCTTTTCCGCTTTGATACGCAGCTATGTGACCGCATTTGACGCGCCCATGAGCTTTGCCGCGTCGACACGTATCGATACGAATACCAGCATCCTGAAATACGGCACCAACTCCATGGGTTGGCTCGAACAGGAACGCTCCGGTGCAACGTCGGCAAACGAGGCGAAGAGCGCGCTCTATGAGCGCTCCGCCACCTCCTATTCCAACAACACCGCCGTCAGCCTGGATGAGGAGCTTTCGCTGCTCATGGATATCGAGCAATCCTACAAGGCGGCGACGAAGCTGGTGACCACCATCGATGAAATGCTCAAGTCGCTGATGGATATGGTGAGGTAACAGATGAAAACGTCCTTCATTTCATCGCTGGCGATGCAGAACAGCATGCGCAGCACCATCCTCAAGGCCCAGCTGGAGATGACCAATCTCAACACTGAGCTCACGACCGGCAAGCATGCGGATATCGGTGCCACGCTCGGTGCCAACACCGCCCGCAGTCTCGATCTCAATCGCGATATCGATCGTATTACTTCTCTGGTCAGCGTCAATTCCATTGCCACCCAGCGCCTCAAATCGTCACAGACGGCACTTGATGGCATGGCCAAGGCTGCGCAGGAAATCCAGAAGGTTCTCGTTCCCAATACCAGCAGCGAAGCGCCGACACTGACGACGGTCGCCAAAACCATCTCGAACGCCTTCAACAACTTCACAAGCTTCGCCAATACGGCGGTCAATGGCGAGTTTTTGTTCTCCGGCATCAATACGGATGTGAAGCCGGTCGACGACTACTTCGCCGAAGGGTCGACATTGAAGGCAGCCTATGAGGTGGAGCTGAACGCGTTCATGGCGGCGCAGACGCCGCCGGTTGGCAATGTCGAGAGCTTGTCGAAAGATCAGGCTACGGCATTCATGAGCCACATCGAAGGTGTATTCAACGGCACCACGACCGTGACGAACCCGCCACACGCCGATCTGACGGCCGGCCAGAACTACGATTTCTGGACGACCTATGGTTCCAAGGCGAGCGACACGAACATGACGAGCCGCATCAGCCAGAATGAAGTTGTCGAGACATCGACCAACAGCAATTCCCAGGGCATGCGTTATTTTGCAATGACGGCCATGACTGCGATGACATTCCTTGACGAAAAGGTCAGCAGCGACGTCCGCGAAATGGTGGCGACCAAGTCTGTGACCAATATCGGCACTGCGATTAGTGGTTTGAACCAGCAGCAGAGCCAGCTCGGCCTCTCTGAAAGCCGTGTTTCGAAAGCCAACGATTCACTGGCGGCGCAGAAGAAGATCATCGAAACGCATCTGCTGGATATCGAGGGGATCGATACTTACGAGGCGAAGACCCGCCTTGATCTGCTGCAGCAGCAGATTGAAATCGCATACAGTCTCACGTCGCGTCTGCAAAAAATGAGTCTGGTTAACTACCTCTGATGAACAGGGGTGGCGGCAGATAAAGGATACATGAATGTACCAGTTTTCCTACGCCGAAATCATGGAGGATGGTGTCGCCAACGCGAAGGATCGCGAGCGGCAGGCGTTGACAAAATCGATCGAACTTCTGGTGGAGGCAAAGGATTCTTCTTCGCAGCGCCATACGATCGAAGCGCTTTTTTACACTCGAAGGGTCTGGATCCGCTTCATTGAGGACCTCAAGCAACCCGATAACCAGCTGGCCATGGAACTCAGAGCCAATCTGATCTCGATCGCGATCTGGATATTGAAAGAGTGCGAACTGATCCGGAAACGTCAGTCGACGAATTTCCAGGGCATTATTGACGTGACAACCATCATCAGGGATGGACTGAAATGAAAAGTACACTTCGAATTTCGCTGAAATCGGGCGAAAAGATTTTCATCAACGGGGCGGTTTTGCGTGTGGATCGCAAGGTGGCGCTCGAATTCCTGAACGATGTCACGTTCTTGCTCGAAAACCACGTTCTGCAGCCGGAACAGGCGACCACGCCGCTGAGGCAGCTCTATTTCATCGCGCAGATGATCCTCATCAATCCGGAAGGGCGCGAACAGTCGACGAACATGTTCCGCAAGTCCGTAAGCATGTTGCTGAATTGCTTCCAGCACGATGAGGTCCTGGCCGAACTCAAGCGGATCGACGGGCTGGTTGCCTCTGGCAAGGCTTTCGAGGCGCTGAAGGCCATTCGCGGGCTCTATCCGCTCGAGGAAAAGATCCTCAACAATCAGGAAATGACCCCTGCAACCATCGAACACATTCGCAAGGAGATAGCACCATGGCGGTAGATGCAGTCAGTTCGGCAGCGTCAAATCCCTGGGCCAATGCAGGGGCGAGCAGCACCGACGGAAACGCGGCATCGCTCAACTACGACAGCTTCCTGAAGCTCCTCATCGCCCAGATGAAGAACCAGGATCCGACCAGCCCGATGGATGCCGGCCAGCAGATGTCGCAGCTGGCAAGCTTCTCGCAGGTCGAGCAGACGATCAAGACCAACAGCCATTTGAAGAGCATGCTGCAGGCCGAAGCCCTGACGCGCGCTTCCGATCTGGTCGGCAAGACGGTCAAGAGCGCCGACGACAAGGTCACCGGTGTGGTGAAGGAAGTCGAAGTCTATTCGGATGGCATTGTCGCCATCACCGAAGCTGGTGACAAAGTGCTGCTGCAGGCTGGTGTGACCTTCTCGAACGGCCCGATCGCGACTACACCTGATAGCGATGGCGATTCGGATAAATCAGCCGGTTCGTGATATAAAAGGGCGGTATGATGCCGCCCTTCTGAATAAAGGATGCGACGATGAACGAGGCCGATGCGCTTGATATCATGCAGGCTGCAGTCTGGACGGTTCTCGTCGCGGCCGGTCCGGCCGTTCTGGCCGCCATGATCGTCGGCGTCGTCATCGCCTTCATCCAGGCCCTGACCCAGGTTCAGGAAATGACGCTGACCTTCGTCCCCAAGATCGTCACGATCATGCTCGTTCTCGGCGTCGCCGCCCCTTTCGTGGGCGCGCAGATCGCCCTTTTTTCCAATCTCGTCTTCTCGCGCATCCAGTCCGGTTTCTGACCGCTACCGGCGTCACATGCCATCCTCGCGCAAGCTTCGGTAGCTAGTGATAGGCTGAAGCATCGGACCGAAATGCGTGGAAATCCTCGGAGCCCGGTGCCGCGAACCGTGCGGCGGCTTTTCCGTCGCCCTTCTCATGAAGAGACAGGACGATTTTTATGGCGCAACCACCAGTCATCTCCTTGCCCAAAGTAACGCCGAGCATGCGCGATGTCGGTTTCGCATTGGGTATCGTGGCGATCCTTTGCGTTCTGTTCCTGCCCATTCCGGTCATTCTGGTGGATATCGGGCTTGCGTTTTCGATCGCCCTTTCGGTTCTCATCCTCATGGTGGCGCTCTGGATCCAGCGTCCACTGGATTTCTCGTCTTTCCCGACCGTGCTGCTGATCGCAACCATGATCCGTCTGTCGCTGAACATCGCGACGACGCGCGTCATCCTTTCGCATGGCAACGAGGGTCCGACGGCTGCGGGCGGGGTGATCGCCGGTTTCTCCAGCCTCGTCATGTCCGGCGACTTCGTGATCGGTCTGATCGTCTTCATGATCCTGATCACCGTCAACTTCATCGTCATCACCAAGGGTGCGACGCGTATCGCCGAAGTTGGCGCGCGTTTCACACTGGACGCCATCCCCGGCAAGCAGATGTCGATCGATGCGGATCTGTCCGCCGGCATCATCGATGAAAAGGAAGCCCAGCGCCGCCGCCGCGAACTGGAAGAAGAAAGCTCCTTCTTCGGTTCGATGGACGGTGCCTCGAAATTCGTGCGCGGCGACGCGATCGCCGGTCTGATCATCACCGCGATCAATGTTTTCGGCGGCATCATCATTGGTTATTTCCGCCATGGCATGCCGATCGGCGAGGCTGCCGATGTTTTCGTCAAGCTTTCGGTCGGCGACGGTATCGTCTCGCAGATCCCGGCCCTCATCGTGTCTCTGGCGGCAGGCCTTCTGGTGTCGCGCGGCGGCACCGCCGGCTCAACCGATCAGGCGGTCGTGAACCAGCTGAGCGGATACCCACGAGCGCTGATGGTTTCTGCCATGCTGATGGGCCTGCTGGCAATTATCCCGGGTCTGCCCTTCCTGCCCTTCATCATGCTGGGCGGCATCATGGCCTTCGGCAGCTGGTATATTCCGCGTCAGGCGGAGGCAGAGAGCGCGCTCCTCCGTCAGGAAGAGGCGGATAAGGTTCTCCAGACCACCGAAGCGGAAAAGGATTCGGTCAAGCAGGTCCTCAAGACATCCGAAATCGAACTGGCCCTCGGCAAGCAGGTTTCGACCCGCCTTCTCGGCGCGCATCAGGAGCTGGCTTTCCGTGTCGGCAAGATGCGCAAGAAATTCGCAAGCCAATACGGCTTCGTCGTGCCGGAAATCAAAGTCTCCGACGACATCATGATACCGGAGAAAGCCTACCAGATCCGCGTGCATGGCACGACCATCGCTTCGAGCAACCTGCGTGTCGGCGATGTTCTGGTGGTCACCGGGGCAGGGCGCAAGCCGAGCATTCCGGGCGATGAAATCCGCGAGCCCGCCTTCGGCATGCCGGCCGTCTCCATTCTCGAGACCTTCACCGAGGATTTGAAGCGGGAAGGCTTCCACCCGATCGACAATGTTTCGGTGGTGCTGACGCATCTGAGCGAGGTCATCCGCAACAATCTTCCGCAATTGCTGTCCTACAAGGACGTCAAGATCCTCATCGACAGGCTGGATCCGGAATACAAGAAGCTGGCCGATGAAATCTGCTCGTCGCATATGTCCTATTCCGGCCTGCAGGCCGTTCTGAAGCTGCTGCTCGCTGAGCGCGTGTCGATCCGCAACCTGCATCTCATTCTGGAAGCGGTTGCCGAGCTTGCCCCGCATGTGCGCAAGACCGAGCAGATCGTCGAGCATGTGCGCGTTCGCATGTCGCAGCAGCTCTGCGGCGATCTTGCCGACAACGGCGTGCTGCGCGTTCTTCGCCTCGGCAACAAATGGGACATGGTCTTCCATCAGGCGCTCAAGCGCGACCAGAAGGGCGAAATCGTCGAATTCGACATCGATCCCCGCCATCTCGAGGAGTTCTCCGAGGAGGCGTCGAAAGTTATCCGTGAATTCATGGACCGCGGACTGCCCTTTGTTCTTGTAACCTCGCCGGAAACACGGTCCTATGTGCGCATGATTATCGAGCGACTCTTTGCGACCCTGCCGGTTCTTTCGCATGTGGAACTTGCCAAGGGGCTGGAGATCAAGATTCTGGGCGCCATTTCATGATAACCGACCCGCAAGGGACAATTATCGCATTGTTCCTTGCCATCTGCCGCATCGGCGCCTGTTTCATGACGATGCCGGGCTTTTCCAGTTCGCGCATTTCGCCGCAGATACGCATGTTGCTGTGTGTCGCGGTGTCCATGGCGCTTCTGCCGGTGCTTTGGGACACGATCTATCCGAAAGTTTCCGGCTCAAGCCAGGGCACCGTCGTCGGCCTCATCTTCACGGAAATCCTCATCGGCGCCATGTACGGCCTGATCGCGCGGTTTTATACGCTCGGCTTCCAGTTCACAGGCGCGCTCATCGGCGCGTCCATCGGACTTAGTGCCCCGGGCGGCGCGGATGTCATCGAAGACGTGCAGGAAAACCAGATATCGAACTTCATCACCTTCGGCGGTCTTCTGGTGTTGTTCATGCTGGATTTCCATCACATCGTCCTGAAGGCTCTGGTCGATTCCTACACTGCAACGCCGGTGGGTGCGCTCATCAGCGGCCAGAAGATGCTGATTACGCTCACCGACACGCTGCGGGCGACCTTCTCGATCATGCTGCGGCTTGCCAGCCCCTTTGTGATCTACGGCCTGATGTTCAACGTTGCGGTCGGTCTCATCAACAAGCTGGCGCCGCAGATACCGGTCTTTTTCATCTCGACGCCCTTCGTTCTGGCGGGCGGTCTTTTCATGCTCTATTTGTCGATTGCGGCCCTCATCCGCCAGTTCGTGGATGGTTTCGGCCCGGTCTTCATCGGCTTCTGATCTGGAGATCACTTCATGGCCTCGGACAAGCGCTCGGCAAAACTCAAGCGTCTGGTAACAGTCCAGCGGCACATGGAAAAAATGGCCGAGGTGGAACTGGCAGACACCACCCGGGTGCGCACCGAGGTCAGCCAGTCCATGGACAATGTGCTGGAAGCGATGAGTTCGATGGAACCGGTGCATCAGATGTTTTCCAAGCATTATTCGGATCGTTACGGCCGCCTCGTCGTGAAGGACCGCCAGCTTGCCGGCGTGCAGCAATTGCAGGAAAACAAGGTCCTCAAGGAAAAGACCAAGGCCGACCGGCTTGAGGACAGAATGCATCTTGCCCGCGATCTGGAAGATCGCGAGGCGGACGACAATGCAATCTATGATCTACTTGAAATGACGAACGCATCCCGGACACCAGCCTCCAGCAAGGTTGGCGATTCATAATCTGTCCCATTGTTGCATCGCAGGCGTTTCGAAAGAGGTCTCCGGCGATGTTTCTTGATTGAGTAAACGTGCAGGCTGCTCGCCGCGCGTTTATCAGCTCGGGAGATCGGGACGTGGCGATATCGATTATAAGCGATCTGGTGATGGATGTTGTTCGCGCTGCGGACCCCCAGGAAGTGCAGGTCGCCCAGGAAAAACTGAAGGCGAACAAGGCGGCTTTCGCGGCAACGAGCCTTGCCGATGCGGGCAAGGGCTTTGGCGCCGCCGTCGATATGCTGGATGGCGCCTCCTCGAAGGCGGGCCTTGGTGATACCAACATCCGCTCGGCTCGCACGGAAATTCCTGAAACATACCGCAAATACGAGGCTTCCGTCCTCCAGACCTTCGTTGCCAACATGCTGCCGAAAGACAGCGAAGAGGTTTATGGCAAAGGCAATGCCGGTGAGATCTGGAAAAGCATGATGGCGGAACAGTTCGCCGACACGATTTCCAGAAATGGCGGCGTCGGTATTGCGGAACAGGCTTACAAGGATGCGTTGCGGAAAGCCGAAAGCAAGGGGATTACCGACGTATCCATGAATGAAAAAGACCACAATGCTGCAATTCGGATGGTGGCGGAGTTCGAGCGGCAGGTCCTCGGCGTTTCCAATGAGAAAACGGACGAGGCTTGAAAATGAAAAATCGTAACGAGGAGACAAGCATGGACCTTATGTCGAACGACCACCGCATCAAATCCGTTCTCGGCCGTCTTGAAATGATCATCGACAACGAGAACGATAATATCGGTAAGGACCCCCAGTTCGATTTCAAGGTCTCCAATGCCCACAAGAGCCGCTGCCTCTATGAGTTGACCATGCTCTTCCGCGATACGCCCCATGAGGAAATCGCCGCCGGACACCTCGATCAGGTGCAGGGCATCAAGTCCAAGCTCGCAACCAATGCCAGCCGCGTCGAGGCGCATCTGAATGCGGTTCGTGCTGTTGCGGACCTGCTCAAGAACGCGATCCAGGAAGCCGATACGGACGGCACCTATTCGCAGGAACAGTTCATGTATGGTGCCGCCTCCTGATGTTGAAGCTTCTTCTCACCGGCGTCTGGGTTTGCGCCGTCACGCTCGGCGCGGTGTATTTCTCCGTCCAGATGGCGACAGCACCCGCGCCGGGGGATGAGGCGGGGGCCAAGAAGGCCAACCTGCAACTGGTCAAGGGTGAAAGCATCACCATTCCCGTCATCAACGATGGTGGCGTGAACGGTTACTTCCTCAGCCGCATTTCCCTGCGTGTCGACAAGGAAAAGATGGCGAAGATCGAACTGCCGGCCACGCAATTGATGACCGATGAGTTGTTCACGCTTCTGGCGGGTTCCTCCATGGTCAACATCGCCAATATTTCCACCTTCGATCCCGAGGCCTTCAAGCAGCGCATTCGTGAAGGGCTGAACAAGAAGCTCAACGACGAAGTGGTCGAAGATGTGTTGATCGAACAGCTCGATTACCTGTCGAAGGCCGACATTCGCGAGCAGAACGGCAATGGCACGCCGCGTTCGGTCAAGCTCGTTGAAGGCGAGAAGTCCGAGGCGGGAAAAGAAGCCGCCGCCGCGCCGAGCCATTGATGCTGCGGGCACGTATCCCGTGCCCACATCATGATTGCGGCCCCGGGTCTGGTTAATCGTCCCTTACCATTTCGCGTGACATTCGAGAGGTTGCTTTCAAGGTAACTTCAACCTGCACCTGTATAAACAGATCCATGAGCCGCGATCCCGCAAACCTTGCGAAGGATCGGAGGCAATGGGTTTGGCAATCGGGGGTTGGCAATGAATTTCGCGGCAGGTTTTGCACAGCCGGGATCGCAACGGAATATCCACGGACTGCGTGTCTGTGATCTCGACTGGAATGGGGCGCTGGAACTGGTCAGCGGCAGGGCTTCGGCCTGCGACGGGCACACGATGCTCTCCTTTCTCACCATCGAGAAGGCGAAGCTTTCTTCCAGAGACATTGCTTACCGGCAGATCCTGGAAAGCTGCCTGCTTCTGCCGCAGGGCAAGGCGATGCATAACGCCGCTCGCGCGGAAGACGGCAAGCCTCTGCCCGTCGTCATCGATGGCGTGGCGTTCACCATGGCGCTTCTGACCTATATGGCGGTACCGAAACGGATCGGTGTTGCCGGCGACGATGCGGCGCAGGTCGGAGAGGTTCTGGCCAAGCTGCGCGCGCACGCGCCATGGCATGATTTCGTGATGCTGAACCGGGATATGTCTGGCGTAAAGGTGGATGTCCTGCTGGCCGGCATGCTTAGGGAAGATCAGGAAAGGTGGCTGCACCACACTGTCAGCCGTGACGATGCGCGCGTCGCCATTGCGGTTGGCCCCTTATTCAAGGTTCTGTCATCCGAAGTGGCCGGCATGCCGGAAATCTTCCGCAAGCTGCATATGAGCTGGCTCTACAGCCTTTGCGCCGAGCCATGGCACATCGCGCTCGGCAAGGGCTGAGAAAAGGTCGCCAAGATTGGCGTTAACCATTTGTTTGCCACGATCCTTTAACCTCTCGTAAGGTTTTGACAGTCGCCCGTTGCGGGCGGCGCCGAGCGTGGCAGACGGCTTCAGATGGTTGATCATAATCCGGATATGATGGCGACACGCCCTTACGAGGATGATGTCGCCGTGCCCGCGTCGCAATGGCGCAAACATTGTCTGCGGCTTCTGACCGCCGGTTGCGTGGCCGCCGCCACCGTGGCGGGTGCAGCGCTTCCGCTCATGCTCATTGATTCCGGTTTTCGCGGTTATGTTTCTCAAGCGCATGTCGAGGTGACCCAGAGCAGCTATGATGCGCCGGATTCGGCCCGCTTCCTTGCCATGGCCCGCCGCACTCTGCTCTCACCCTCCGGACTGGACCGGGTCACCGCCGACCTCAAGCTCAAGCCTGCCGATATGGTTGGCGTTCGCAATCAGGGCGAGCTTGGCCTGCTTCTCGACCTTCTGACGGGGGCGGACGCACGGCCGCTTTCGCCGCGAGAAGCGCTCAATGGCGCGGTCGGTGAGGCGATCCGGCTGGAACTGACACCGGATGAAAATACGCTGATCGTGACCGCCAAGGCCGCAACGCCGGAAGCCGCGATGCGGCTGACCGACTATCTCTCGATGCGGATCATGGCGGACGGCAAGGCAGGCACCATGACGCCCGCCATGCGTGAGACGGAGAGGGCGCGGACCCGACTGGACGAGGCGGAAGCGGCGGTGAACGGCTTCCAGATACGCCACGGCGACGCCGTCCTGTCGGAAGTGCAGCAGCTTGAGCAGCAATTGCGCGACGTCAATAATAGTCTTGCGGCGGCGACGCAGCAGCAACAGTCGCTCCAAGTGGATCTGGCGGCAGCTTCCACCCTCAAGCCGAATGACCTGTGGTCGAAGCCGTTGCCAACAGGGATAGCTTTTTCCGCGCTTGAAGATATCAGGCAAAGACATGCCAGTGCCAGCATGGCGCTTGCCGGCGTCTCGGTCGATTACGGGCCGAAGCATCCGCGTCGCATTGCCGCCCAGAATGGGGTGGATGCCGTTGAGGCGCTGGCCGCCCCGGCGCTCCGCCAACTGGTCGACGGTTTGCGGACAGATGAGAAACGCATCGCCCAGGAAATCGCAACAGCGAATAGCGAACGCACCAGATATCTCGACCGCCTGAACGGCCTCGGCATCGCTCCCGGCGAACTGTCCAGATTGCAGGGTGAGCTGGAAACGGCGAGGAATGCCTATCTGGAGGCAAGCGAGCGTCGCGATCTCGCTTCATCCGCCACACCCGCCATTGAAACCCGTCTTGCTAAGAAGGCCGGACCGGGTGAATTGTCGCGCGATCTGACGCAAGCTGCGATGATGGCGGGCGGCGGCGCCTTGATCGGCCTGCTGGGCAGCCTTTATCTCCTGAGCTACCGCCGCCACGATGAGGAAGAGGCGGCCGCGCCGATCCTCGAAAACGACGAACAACTCCCGCTCGCCATGGAAGCGGACGAGGAATTCCGACAGGAGCAATCCCCGCAATTTGCCGAGTTCGAGCCAATCGAGCCGGATGTGTTCCACGATCTTGAAGGACTTGCCGCAGATGGCGATGTCGAACCAGAGGATGCTTTCGCCGATTATTACACCGACGCGGCGAATGACACCGATGATATCCCGCTCGATGAGCGCGTACGGCAGGTGCTGATGGGCAACCGCACCTTCAGAACCGCCGACCAGGCGCCGCCTGAGCTTCCGTCTCTGTTGAATGAAGCCCTTGCCGGACACTTCGATCACGAGCAGGCCGAAGCCGAGGAATTGGCGGAATTGAGACGCGAGTTGGCGCTCTTGAGGGAGCGTCTCGCCGATTACGCCGACCATGGCGATGACTACCGCAAAACTGCCTGACGACGCTGCATTTTTGCTTGCATTCCTGCAAAGTCGGCACCATACGGGGCCAACGTAATCCAGCAGGAGCAGAACGCATGGCAGTTGTGATTGACGGGAAGGCGAAGGCGGCTTCGGTCGTCGAGGAAGTCCGCAAATCGGCAGAAGCGCTTGAGGCGGAAAAGGGCGTGAAGCCCGGTCTCGCGGTTGTCATCGTCGGCAATGATCCGGCCAGCCACGCCTACGTGAACTCCAAAAGCAAGATGGCCAAGCAGTGCGGTTTCAACTCCGTTCAACACACGTTGCCGGAAGAAACGACGCAGGACGCGCTCCTCAAGCTGGTCGGCGAATTGAACGCCGATGCCTCCATCCACGGCATTCTGGTACAGCTTCCTTTGCCGAAACACTTCAATTCCGATGAGATCATCCAGTCGATCCTGCCTGAGAAGGATGTGGATGGCCTCAGTGTTCTGAACGCGGGCAAGCTGGCGACCGGCGACCTCGCCACCGGCCTCATCTCCTGCACGCCGGCTGGCGCAATGCTCCTGGTGCGCGGCATTCATGGGGACGATCTTTCCGGCCTCAATGCCGTGGTCATCGGCCGCTCCAACCTGTTCGGCAAGCCGATGGGCCAGCTTCTCCTCAATGCCAATGCCACGGTGACGATGGCGCATTCGCGCACGAAGGATCTCGCCACCGTCTGCAAGACCGCCGATATTCTCGTGGCGGCGGTCGGTCGCGCGGCGATGGTGAAGGGCGATTGGGTGAAATCCGGCGCGACTGTCATCGATGTCGGCATCAACCGCATTCCGGCTCCGGAAAAGGGTGAAGGCAAGTCGAAGCTGGTCGGCGATGTCGCCTTCGACGAGGCAAGTGCCGTGGCCGCCGCCATCACACCCGTGCCGGGCGGTGTCGGCCCGATGACGATCGCCATGCTGATGGCCAACACCGTCATCGCCGCCCATCGTGCGCTGGGTCTGACCGCGCCGAAGTTCTAGAGCGCTTCCAAGGATTTTGTTTCAGCGTATCCGACATAAAGATCAGGGGCGGTGCGTCGGTAGAGAATCTTATTTTTCTGATGCGCGCTCCTCCTCATTCCTGTGACAAGCACAGGAATGAGGGTGCGCCTGTGCGAGACGTCCTGTGTTGCGCATTGATTGTGTTCTATTTCAACCGCACACTCCAAATAGATTGAGACGGGCCAGCTACGCTTTCGGAGCCGGCCCCGTCGAAGCGCGCACCACAAGTTCCGCCTTCCAGAGCTCCTGATGGGGTTCCGTCTGGTTGAACTTGATCCGGTTGATCAGGCGCTGGCCCACGCGCACGCCGGCCGCCCTGAGTGACGAGCGGGTGGTGGTCAGCGGTACGGAAAAATTGTCCGGCTTCAGCAGCGGCAGCACGTCGTCATGGGCGATCAGCGAAATATCCTTGCCGGGTTTTAAGCCGCGCTGGTTGAGCGAACGGATCGCGCCGAGCGCAAGCGCGGTACTGGCGCAGAGAATGGCGGTCGGCTTTTCCGGCCGGGACAGCAGCGCTTCCATGCCGAGATAGCCTTCCTCGTCGGTCATGCTGCTGTGCCGCTTGTTGTTCGCATGCAACGTCAGGCCATTTGCCGAAAGCGCCCTTTCCACCCCGAGACAGCGTCGGTAGGTGAAATCATAACCCTCCGGGCCATTCAGCAGCCCGATCCGCGTATGGCCAAGCTGGAGGAGAAGCTGGGTCGCATCACGGAAGGCGCCTTCATTGTCCACGTCGAGATAGGGATAATCCTCCTCCACGCCGATGGAGCGGCCATGGACGAGGAAGGGCAGGGAGAGCGATTGCAGCATGGCGATGCGGGGATCGTTCTTCTTCATATAAGCGAGATAGATTCCATCGACGCTGCCGCTTGCGGCGAGCCCCCGCAGGGCTTCGCGTTCCTTTTCCGGCTCTGTCGGCATGATGACGAGATGAAAGCCGCTGCGCGATGCTTCCTCGCCGAGACCGCTCAGGAATTCGCCGAAATGCACGTCGGAACGATGGTGTTCGCCAATCGGCATGACAAGCCCGATGGAACCGACCTTACCCGTCGCCAGCCGTTGCGCTGCGGCATTGGGGCGATATCCCGTCTTTTCGGCAGCCTCCATGACGCGACGGCGCGTTTCGGCGCTGACCTCGGGATAGCCGTTGAGCGCCCTGCTGATGGTCGTCTGCGAAATGCCCAGCAGTTGCGACAACTGTTTCAGGTTCATGTCTCTCATTTCCTCCATGCGTGCGCTCTGGAAACGGTAAAACCTCTCCCCAGGCTTCCAAAGCGCTTTAGATTTTTACCAGCCTCCGCCGCTTTTCTCAATCGAAAACGATAGCCGCCTTTCTAAATAAATATGATTATTCACGAGGCTCTGCAACGTTTCCGCAGAAAGAGCCTCTTGACTCCTTCTTGATGACAATGAGATGAATAGGCAGCCAAAGCGCTTTGATTGAGCGAGGACGCTTTGAGCCTTTTATGTGATGGGAGGTAAATCACATGCAGAAGACTCTTTTGGCGACGGCGGCTTCGATCATGCTGCTGTCCGGTGCGGCCTTTGCCGCTGACCTTAAATTCGCGCCCGGTGAGGACGCCAAATTCAACTGGAAAAGCTACGAGGACTTCAAGGCGGCCCATGCCGACCTGAAAGGCCAGACGCTGACGATTTTCGGACCCTGGCGCGGTGAGGACGAGGCCCTGTTCCAGACGGTGCTTGCCTATTTCGCTGACGCGACCGGCGTGAATGTCCGTTATTCCTCGTCGGAAAATTACGAGCAGCAGATCGTCATCGATACGCAGGCGGGCTCGCCGCCCAACATCGCCATCCTGCCGCAGCCCGGCCTTCTGGCCGATCTCGCGGCAAAGGGTTTTCTGGTTCCGCTCGGCGATGACACGGCCAAATGGGTCGAGGAAAATTACGGCGCGGGCAAATCCTGGGTCGATCTCGGCAGCTACAAGGGCAAGGATGGCAACAAGGCCTATTTCGCCTTTCCCTTCAAGGCGGACGTGAAGTCACTCGTCTGGTACGTGCCCGAGAACTTCGAGGAAGCGGGCTACAAGGTGCCCGAGACCATGGAAGACCTGTTCAAGCTGACGGACCAGATCGTCGCCGATGGCGGCACCCCCTGGTGCATCGGTCTCGGCTCTGGCGGTGCGACCGGCTGGCCGGCGACCGACTGGGTGGAAGACCTGATGCTGCGCACGCAGCCGCTCGACGTCTACCAGAAATGGACGACGAACGAGGTCAAGTTCACCGATCCGGCCGTGGTCGAGGCGATCAACGAGTTCGGTAAATTCGCCAAGAACGAAAAATATGTCAGCGGCGGCGTCGCGGCCGTGGCCTCCACCGACTTCCGCGACAGCCCCAAGGGCCTCTTTGACATTCCGCCGAAGTGCTATCTGCACCATCAGGCGTCGTTCATTCCGTCCTTCTTCCCCGAGGGCACCAAGGTGGGGACGGATGCGGATTTCTTCTACATGCCGACTTACGCGTCCAAGCCTGATCTCGGCAAGCCGGTTCTCGGCGCTGGCACGCTGGTCACCATCACCAAGGAAGCGCCGGCCGCCAAGGCTTTCGTTGACTTCCTGAAAACCCCGATCGCCCATGAGGTCTGGATGGCGCAGTCCAGCTTCCTGACCCCTTATAAGGGTGTGAATGTCGATGCCTATGCCAATGAGCAGATGAAGCGGCAGGGCGAAATCCTGACGACCGCGACAAGCTTCGGTTTCGATGGTTCCGACCTGATGCCCGGCAAGATCGGTGCCGGCGCATTCTGGACCGGCATGATCGATTTCGTCGGCGGCAAATCCGCCGATCAGGTCGCGAGCGATATCCAGAAGGCCTGGGACGGCCTGAAGTAACGATATCGGATCAGGCCCGGCGGTTTGCCGCCGGGCCCTTACCAACGGCGCTGCCCCGACGACCGCATAAATCAGCGCGGCGCGGAGAGGATCAAGGGAGGGAACATGGCTCAACAACTCGTTTCGGCCATCGGCGTGATGGTGGCGGGGGTCTTTGCCTGCGCTGCCTATTACTGGCTATCCGACAAGGTGCTTCAGGCGATCTTTCCGGTCCGCTCGGGAGACGTGCTGGAGGCATCCCGCAACCTCAATCGCCGCGCGGCGGTCCGGCCCTGGCTGTTCATCGGCCCGGCTTTGATCCTCCTGCTGGTCTATCTGGTCTACCCCGTCATCGCCACGCTGATCCTGTCTTTCTATGACCGGACTGGCAGCGAATTCGTCGGTCTCGCCAATTATCGCTGGGCGTTTTTCGATGCCGGTTTCCGGCAGTCGATCTTCAACAATATCCTCTGGCTGGCCGTAGTGCCGGCCGCCTGCACCTTCTTCGGTCTCGTCATCGCCGTCATGACCGATCGCATCTGGTGGGGTAACATCGCCAAATCCATCGTCTTCATGCCGATGGCGATCTCCTTCGTCGGCGCCTCCGTCATCTGGAAGTTCATCTATGAATACCGTGCCGAAGGGCAGGTGCAGATCGGCCTCTTGAACGCGATCGTCGAGTTTTTCGGCGGCAATCCCGAAGTCTGGATTTCCATGCCCTTCTGGAACAATTTCTTCCTGATGATCATCCTCATCTGGATCCAGACCGGTTTTGCCATGGTCATCCTGTCGGCGGCGCTACGCGGCATTCCGGAAGAAACCATCGAGGCGGCCGTCATCGATGGCGCCAATGGCTGGCAGATCTTCTGGAAGATTATGGTTCCGCAGATCTGGGGCACCATCGCCGTCGTCTGGACGACGATCACCATTCTCGTGCTCAAGGTTTTCGACATCGTGCTGACCATGACCAACGGTCAATGGAACACCATGGTGCTCGCCAATCTCATGTTCGACTGGATGTTCCGCGGTGGCGGTGACAGTGGCCGAAGTGCGGTCATCGCGCTCATCATCATGGCGGCCGTCACCCCCATCATGGTCTGGAACATCCGCCAGGCGAACCGCGAGATGGAGGGCCGCTGAGATGAATATTTTCAAACGCCTTCGCCGCGTCGGCCTGCCGCGCCTCATCGTCCATGCCAGCGTTCTGGTCGTCGTGCTGCTCTGGCTCCTGCCAACACTCGGCATTCTAGTGAGCTCGCTGCGCGACAAGGACCAGATCACGGTCTCCGGCTGGTGGACGGCCTTTTCCAGCTCGGAACAGACGGCGGCGGTTCGTCTCGCCGATGCTGCCGCGCAGAAGCAGGACGGCAGCCGCTATGTCATATCAGGCAATGTTTTCGAAAACGGACAGGGCGGCAAGGTTGCGGCCTTCGGCGTTCGCGTACAGGAGCCCACGGCGTTCAAAGCCGGCGAGGCGGCCGATATCGGTGACGGCGAAACATTGCTCGTCAATACGGACGGCACCTACGAATATAGCAAGGCCTCGAGCTTTGAAGGCTCTCGCGGCAAGCGCGTTTACATCTCCGTCGCGACGCCGCCCGTCTTCACGCTCGACAATTACCGCACGGTTCTGACCTCGGAGGGCATCGGCCAATCCTTCGTCAACTCGCTGACCGTCGCCGTGCCGGCAACCGTCATCCCCATCCTCATTGCCGCTTTTGCCGCCTATGCGCTGTCATGGATGAGTTTTTCCGGCCGCAATCTGCTGATTGCCATGGTGGTGGGCCTCATCGTCGTGCCGCTGCAGATGTCGCTGATCCCGCTTCTCAGGCTCTATAATGAAATCGGCACCATCTTCGGCGTGCCGTCCAAGACCTATGCCGGCATCTGGCTGGCACACACCGCCTTCGGCCTGCCGCTCGCCATCTATCTGCTGCGCAACTATATTTCCGGCCTGCCGAAAGAGATCATCGAAAGCGCCCGCGTGGATGGCGCGAGCGATTTTGAAATCTTCGTCAAGATCATCCTGCCGCTCTCCTTCCCGGCGCTCGCCTCCTTCGCCATCTTCCAGTTCCTGTGGACCTGGAACGACCTGCTCGTCGCCATGGTGTTCCTCGGTACGCAGAAGGACGAGCTGGTGCTGACCGGTGCCTTGAACGCGCTGCTCGGTTCGCGCGGCGGCAACTGGGAAATCCTCACCGCCTCCGCCTTCGTCACCATCATCGTGCCGCTTGGCGTCTTTTTCGCCCTTCAACGTTATCTCGTGCGAGGCCTGCTGGCAGGCTCCGTCAAGGGAGGCTGATTATTCCATGAACGCCCATACCAGACAGGACACTTCCATGACCGCTTCGGTGACTTCCGCTTTGACGCCCAACAAGGACTGGTGGCGCGGCGCCGTGATCTATCAGATTTACCCGCGCTCCTATCAGGACTCCAATGGCGACGGCATCGGCGATCTCAAGGGCATCACCGACCGGCTGGCGCATATTGCCGGTCTCGGTGCGGACGCCATCTGGATTTCGCCCTTCTTCACCTCGCCGATGAAGGATTTCGGTTACGACGTCTCGAACTATGTCGATGTCGATCCGATGTTCGGTACGTTAGCCGATTTCGACGGGCTGATTGCAGAGGCTCACCGCCTCGGTGTTCGCGTCATGATCGACCTCGTCATGTCGCATACGTCAGACCAGCATCCGTGGTTCGTGGAAAGTCGCGCCAGCCGCAGCAATCCGAAATCGAACTGGTATGTCTGGTCGGACAGCAAGCCGGACGGCACGCCGCCCAATAACTGGCTGTCGATCTTTGGCGGTTCCGCCTGGCAGTGGGATCCGACCCGCATGCAATATTACATGCATAACTTCCTGACCTCGCAGCCGGACCTCAACCTGCATAATCCGGAAGTTCAGGAAGAGCTGCTGAACATCACCCGCTTCTGGCTGAAGCGCGGCGTCGATGGTTTCCGCCTCGACACCATTAACTTTTATTTCCATGACCTTGAGCTGCGCGACAACCCGGCGCTGGCGCCGGAGCGCCGCAATGCCTCCACCGCGCCTGCGGTCAATCCCTATAACTTCCAGGAGCATCTCTACGACAAGAACCGCCCGGAAAATATCGCCTTCCTGAAGCGCTTCCGCGCGGTGCTGGACGAGTTCCCTGACATCGCCGCCGTGGGTGAAGTGGGCGACAGCCAGCGCGGTCTCGAAATCGTTGGCGAATATACCTCCGGCGATGACAAGATGCAGATGTGCTACGCCTTCGAATTCCTGGCGCCTGACGCGCTCACCCCGCAGCGTGTCGCCGATGTGCAGGCGGATTTTGCCAAGGCCGCACCGGAAGGCTGGGCCTGCTGGGCCTTCTCCAACCACGATGTCGTGCGCCATGTCAGCCGCTGGGGCGAGCATGTCGAAGATAAGGACGCCTTCGCCAAGGTGCTTTCGGCGCTGCTGATGACGCAGCGCGGTTCCGTCTGCATCTATGAGGGTGAAGAACTCGGCCTCACCGAAGCGGATATTGCTTTCGAGGACTTGCAGGACCCCTACGGCATCCAGTTCTGGCCGGAATTCAAGGGCCGCGACGGTTGCCGCACGCCGATGGTGTGGGATGCCGGTCATGCACAGGCGGGCTTCTCGACGTCGGACAAGACATGGCTGCCCATTCCGGCCGAGCACAAGCAGCGCGCCGTCAGCGCCCAGCAGGGCAACGAGGCATCCGTGCTGGAGCATTACCGCCGGTTCCTGTCCTTCCGCAGAAAGCATCCCGCTTTTGCCAAGGGCGACATCGAGTTCCAGCCGGTGGAGGGGGATGTGCTGAGCTATATCCGCACGCTCGGCAACGAAACCGTTCTTTGCCTTTTCAATCTGTCCGCGACAGCTGCAAAGGCGACGCTGCCGGAAGGGAACTGGGAGGTTCTCGAAGGCCACGGCTTTGCAGGCGGTCTTGAAGGCAGAAGCGTAGAACTTCCGGCATGGGGCGCATTCTTCGCCCGTTACGCCTGACAGATGAGGGAGGAACACCCATGACCAGTCTCGTTCTCAAGGATATCCGCAAATCATACGGGCAGGTGAAGGTTCTGCACGGCATCGATCTGGAGATAGAACAGGGCGAATTCATCGTTTTCGTCGGCCCCTCAGGCTGCGGAAAATCGACGCTGCTGCGCATGATCGCCGGTCTGGAGGAAATCACCGGCGGCGAGATGTTTATCGATGGCCAGCTGGTCAATGAAATCCCGCCTTCGCGGCGGGGCATCGCCATGGTGTTCCAGTCCTATGCTCTTTATCCGCATATGACAGTTTACGACAACATGGCCTTCGGCATGAAGATCGCCAAGGAAAACAAACAGGAGATCGACCGCCGCGTGCGCGCCGCCGCCGAAATCCTGCAGCTGACGCAATATCTGGAACGTCTGCCGAAGGCTCTGTCCGGCGGCCAGCGCCAGCGCGTCGCCATCGGCCGCGCCATCTGCCGCAATCCCAAGGTCTTCCTGTTCGATGAGCCCTTGTCGAACCTCGATGCCGCGTTGCGTGTCGCAACCCGCATCGAGATCGCCAAGCTCAACGAGCAGATGGCCGATACGACGATGATCTACGTCACCCACGATCAGGTGGAAGCGATGACGCTGGCCGATCGTATCGTCGTTCTGAATGCGGGACGGGTGGAACAGGTCGGCGCGCCGCTCGAACTTTACGAGAAACCGGCCAACCTCTTCGTGGCGCGCTTCATCGGCTCGCCGGCCATGAACATCATCGCAGCGAAGATTACGGGAACCGGGGAACGGACCTCCATCGAACTTACCGGCGGCAAGGCGCTTGCCGTCAATGTTCCCACACCTGCATCCGAGCAGGGAAAGGCTGCAAGTTTCGGGGTCAGGCCTGAAGATTTGAGCATCGTCACCGGTGATGACTATCTGTTCGAAGGCAAGGTTTCGATTGTCGAGGCCTTGGGCGAAGTGACCCTGCTTTATCTTGAAGCACCCAAGGGGCAGGAGCCGATCATCGTCAAGGTGCCCGGCATTGCTTCCGTCGGCAAGGGCCAGACCCTGCGTTTTGCAGCGCCGCAGGAGAAGCTCCATCTCTTCGACGCCGACGGTAAAACCTACCGCAGATAATTGCCCGCCAGGTCAGGAAAAAGCCCCGGACATTCGCTGTTCCGGGGCTTTTTAACGACCTTTTGTCACTGTGGAAAAACGCCGGAAATGTCCCGCTTCCGGTCTGTTTAAGACCGCGTTGTTAGGAATTGTTAAAGACTATGTCCTAATCTCGGAGGTGTTGATAGAGCATGGGAGTCCGGGCGTGCAGAGCAGTGCGGGTGTCATCAGGAACAATTACCTGAGCAAGGAAGAATCCTTCATGTACGACCGCGAAGGCCGGTTTCGCATGGAAGATACCATGAATGCGGCGCGCATCGAATATACCGAAAAGGCCGTCATGCACATGGCCGCTCGCCGCTGCGACGTCATCCGTATCTCCCAGACCGAGGCCGTGCTGGCGCTGCTGACGAAATACAATATGCCCAACCAGTTCTATCTGGATATTCCCGACGCCCGCATCACCAAGATCGGCTGCGTGCTGTTGCGCGTCAACGCCAACAACACCATCCATGTCCGCTTCCTGCGCATGTTGACGCAGAAGGAACTGGACCGCATTTTCGTGTTCAGCACGCATCCGGCGCATAAGGACCGGAAGCTCGACATCCGGTCGTTCTGAAGGCCGCTCCAATGATTGGCGAGACGGTGTGACCGGTCATGTCGGTCGCTCGCCTCGGACGCATCACGATACACGATACAAAGTTTCGATTTGCCGCTGGGTATCCACCCTCATTCCTGTGCTTGTCACAGGAATCCAGCCGACGCGCGTCTGCGCGGAGGGATGAGTCCTTTCAGCCCAAGGACTTGGACTGGCTAGATTCCTGTGACGAGCACAGGAATGAGGATGGAGGAGCACGCACCACAAAAAATCAAGCTTCTCGCCCGACGCACCCGTCTTGAACCTTGGTGTACAGTGAGGCCGCATCTCCACCTTTAAATCTGCGCACCGCTGCGAATTGCGTTACGAAAGCCCGCCCAGAACCGTCTGCTTCAGCTTCACTTCAGGCACTTCCGCAAAAACAAGATCGCTGCGGCCGAAATAGGATTTCTGGTTGGTGGCCGACCAGTCGTTGCAGACCAGCCTGTAGCGCTCTTTCGTTTCCGGTTTCTCCGGCATGGCGTAAAGATAATCGCCGGTCCGGTCGGCAAGTGCAATGTCGCCATCCTGGTTGCATCGCTTGAGGATGTGCTGAAGTACCGCGCCATCCACTTCCGTCACCATCAGCTTGCCGTCGAAACGCAAAGAGGCGTTGAAATCGTAGCGGCGAATATCGCCCTCGGGCAGGCCCGCGCCGAAGGAGGTGTGACCGATGAAGCCGACATCCGCGCCGGTTTTTGCGGCGATGAGCTGCGCCACATGGCGGCCGGCCTCATCGACGGTCATCGCTTTTGCGGATTTGCCGACGACTGCCCGCTCTTCCGCCGTGAGGTGCTTTTCGAGCGTCTGCTCGATCAGGCTCTTGAGAGCGGGGGAGGCGGGAGCGCCACGATCGATTGCAACGGTCTCGATGGCCGCAGCCTTGCCAGGAGCCGTGATCGTCGCGACCGTCATGGAAGTGCACCAGGAGCCGGTGTGGACATAACGCGTGGCGCCCTGTTCATGCACGAAATTCAGGTGGTCGTGGCCGCCGATGATCAGCGTACCATCCGGCAGCAAAGGCAGGATATCACGGTCGGCGACGACGCCGGCATGGCTCAGAACAATGTTGATCGCGCCCTGCTTGACGATCCCCGGCAGATTGGCCTTCGCCCATTCCACCGGCTGCGGAATGTCCAGCATCTCGCGCGTGGCCTTCGGATAGGTATTGATCGCATTGGTGGCGAGGCCCGCCACGACGATCTGTTGGCCACCAACGCTCACCTCGGCGCTGGCAGGTGCATAGGCGGTGCCGCTGCGCTTGTCGATGATGTTGGAAAGAACGGTGATGCCGAGTGCCTTGGCGCGGCTGACGAAATTGGCGAGATCATTGTCGATATCGGGTTCGTGGTTGCCGATATTGATGACTGTGGGGGCAAGCTTGGCGAGCGCCGCCAGGAACGTCCACTCGATTTCGCCGGCGGAACGCGCGGCCACCGCATTGCCGATCTCGAACAGGTCGCCATTCAGAAGAATGACATGAGGCGTCTTGTCGGCAGCCATGTGCGTTTCGATGGCCGCGAGAAGCTGGCCGATGCGCTCATAGGCGGAATGCAGATCGGAGATGACGATTGCACGCAGCGCCACGTCCTGTGCCATCGCTGCCCTTGCCGCCACCATCAGCGGCAGCAGGGCGGTGCCTGCCATAAGCTTCAGCACATCGCGGCGTTTGCTCGAGAAAATCGTCATGTCAGGCCCCATCATCCGAAACTGCACCGCCGTCCCGCGGCCGGCTGAGAAGGCCCTAAAGGGCGATCATCACAGCCGCATGACAAGTCTGACGTTTAAGACATGGGAAATAAAGCGGTTTCTGCGCCAGCTCTCGGGCGATGAGAGGTGCATTCAGGCGATGCCGCAAAGTGGGTTGAAAGGCGAAAGCCGCACCCGGCCTTCGCCCATCAAAAATCAATGGAACAGAACGCTGGCGCCCTGATCGGCTGGACCGGCATTGCGGCGGAAGGGGGCGAAAAGCTCGCGGCCCATGCCCCATTCATTGCCCGAGAGATCAGCGCGTGCCGGTTCACGTTTTGCCAGTTCGGCGGCAGGCACGAGCACTTCCAGCGTTCCGGAAATGGCGTCGAGGCGGATGATGTCGCCGTCCCGGATGAGCGAGATCGGACCGCAATCGGACGCTTCCGGCGTGACGTGGATGGCGGCGGGCACCTTGCCGGAAGCACCGGACATGCGCCCATCCGTCACCAGCGCCACCTTGAAACCGCGATCCTGCAGCACGCCGAGCGGCGGCGTCAGGCGGTGCAGTTCCGGCATGCCGTTGGCCTTTGGTCCCTGGAAGCGAACGACGGCGATGAAGTCGCGGTTGAGCTTGCCGTCCTTGAAGGCGTCCTGAAGTTCCTGCTGGTCGTTGAAAACGATTGCGGGCGCTTCGATGATGTGGCGTTCGGCCTTCACGGCGGAGATCTTGATGACCGATTTGCCGAGATTGCCGGTCAGCATCTTCAACCCGCCGGTCGGCTGGAACGGCGTCTCAATGCTGGCGAGGACCTTAGGGTCGTGGCTCTGCTCGGGGGATGGCTCGCGCATCACCGCGCCGTTTTCATCAAGCTTGGCGTCCACGGTGTAGGCTTCGAGACCCTGTCCGAAAACGGTGCGCACATCGTCATGCACGAAGCCCTGTTTCAAAAGCTGCTTGATGAGGAAGCCCATGCCGCCGGCGGCGTGGAAATGGTTCACATCCGCAAGACCGTTGGGATAGACGCGGGCGAGCAGCGGCACGGTATCCGAAAGGTCGGAAATATCCTGCCAGGTGAGGATGATGCCGGCCGCGCGCGCCATGGCGATCAGATGCATCGTGTGGTTGGTCGAACCACCCGTCGCATGCAGGCCGACGACGCCGTTGACGACAGACCGCTCGTCGATCATCTCGCCCGCCGGGGTAAATTCGTTGCCCTGCGCGGTGATGGCAAGCGCCCGCTTGGTGGCCTCGCGCGTCAGCGCATCGCGCAGCGGCGTGCCGGGATTGACGAAGGACGAGCCGGGCATATGGAAACCCATGATCTCCATCAGCATCTGGTTCGAATTGGCCGTGCCGTAGAAGGTGCAGGTGCCGGGACCGTGATAGGATTTGGATTCCGCTTCCAGAAGTTCGGCGCGGCCGACCTTTCCTTCGGCATAAAGCTGGCGGATGCGCGATTTCTCGTCATTCGGCAGGCCGGATGTCATGGGGCCTGCCGGAACGAAAACGGCGGGCAGATGGCCGAAGGCGAGCGCCGCGATGACGAGGCCGGGCACGATCTTGTCGCAGACGCCGAGATAAACGGCGGCGTCGAACATGTTGTGCGACAGGCCGATGCCGGCCGCCATGGCAATGGCGTCGCGGGAAAACAGCGAAAGCTCCATGCCCGGCTGGCCCTGGGTCACGCCGTCGCACATGGCCGGAACAGCGCCCGCCACCTGCGCGATGCCGCCCGCCTGCTTTGCGGCGTCACGAATGATCGCCGGAAAGGTCTCGTAAGGCTGATGCGCCGACAGCATGTCGTTATAGGCGGTGATGATGCCGAGATTGGGAACCCGGTCGCCGGCAAGGATATCCTTGTCGGCGGGGGAACAGACCGCAAACCCATGCGCCAGGTTGCCGCAGGAAAGCACGGAACGGTGAACGCCTTTCGAAACCTGCAGCCGCAGCCGTTCGAGATAGGTCTCGCGGTAGGGCTTGGAGCGTTCGACGATGCGGGCGGTAATGGCCTGAATGCGGGAATCGGCGGACATGAGCGTTCATCCTGTTCGTTGGTCGGCAACCGGCGATCCGGGAGGTGAGCGGCCGGTTGTCGAGTTTCAGTCTTGTATGTTGGGCGCTTTCGCGCGGCAGCCGCGTTGGCTTATGGCGCCCAGTATATATCCACGGGCGTTTCGGCCCGGTTCAGCACGGCGCGGATCGGCATTTCATCCTCATCCTCGCCCGACTGTGCTTTCTCGAGCGTCGCTTTCTTGGCGGCGCCTTCGATATGCAACACCAGAAAACCGGCATCATGCAAGCTGGAGAAATTGAACGTCAGCCGTTCTTCTCCCGCGGTTTCCGCCGCCATTGTCAAAACGCCGCGCGGCTCGTCGAGGTCGAGCGCCTCGTAGAGATTGTCGCCGCCGGGAAAGAACGACGCCGTGTGGCCATCCGTTCCCATGCCGAGCACCACAACGTCAAACGGGTCGCAGATCGCTTCGGTCTTGACCGTCGCAAGCGTGGCCGCATCTTCCGGCGAGGCCGCCGGCTGGTAGAGCGGCACGAAATAGGCAGCCTTCGCCTTGTCCTGCAACAGGTTCTCGGCAACCAGTCGATGGTTCGAGCGGTCGCTTTCCGGGGGCACGAAGCGCTCGTCCACCAGCGTTACGCTGATGTTGCTCCAGTCCAGATCATGCCGGGAAAGCGCCTGAAAGAACAGCTTGGGTGTGGAGCCTCCGGAAACGGCGATGCTTGCCGTGCCGCGCTCCTGCGTTGCCGCCGAAAGATGGGCGGCAACCTCCGTTGCGAGCGCCGAAGCGAGATCGGCGGTGCTGTCGAAGACATGTAATGTCTCACTCATCTCCGTCATCCTCAATCTCCGTCGTGCCAGGTGCGGCCATCGCGCTCGATCAGCGCGATGGAGCCGCTCGGACCCCAGGTTCCGGCGGTGTAACCCTGCACGCCCTGCGCCAGATCTTCCCAGCTCTTGAGAATGGGGTCGACCCATTCCCATGCCGCTTCCACTTCGTCGCGGCGCATGAACAGCGTCTGGTTGGAACGGATGGTATCCATCAGCAGGCGTTCATAAGCGTCCGGGCTGCGCACGTTGAAGGCTTCGGCAAAGCTCATGTCCAGCGACACCTGGCGCAGGCGCATGCCGCCCGGGCCGGGGTCCTTGATCAGCAGCGACTGCTTGACGCCTTCATCGGGCTGCAGGCGGATGACCAGCTTGTTCGCCTCGATCTTGCCAGCCGCATCGTCGAAGATCGAGTGCGGGATCTGCTTGAAGGTGACGACGATTTCCGAAACGCGGGTCGCAAGGCGTTTTCCGGTGCGGATGTAGAAGGGAACGCCAGCCCAGCGCCAGTTGGCGATTTCGGCCTTGATGGCAACGAAGGTTTCCGTGTTGGAAACGCCGCCTTCCAGCTCTTCCAGATAGCCCTTTACGGGACCACCGGCGGAAGCACCGGCGCGGTACTGGCCGCGAACCGTCTGCTTTTCGACATTGCTGGTGTTGATCGGCTTGAGAGACCGCAGAACCTTGAGCTTTTCGTCACGCACGGCTTCCGCATTCATGGACGCGGGCGGTTCCATGGCCACGAGGCAAAGCAATTGCAGAATGTGGTTCTGCACCATGTCGCGCAGGGCGCCGGCCTTGTCGTAATAACCGGCGCGGCCTTCGAGACCGACCGCTTCGGCGACCGTGATCTGCACGTGGTCGATATGGGCGGAATTCCACAGCGGCTCGTAGAGCGCATTGGCGAAACGCAGCGCCATCAGGTTCTGCACCGTCTCCTTGCCGAGATAGTGGTCGATGCGGAAAATCTGCTCTTCCTTGAAGACGTGACCGATGGTGTCGTTCAGCTCCTGCGCGGAAGCAAGGTCGCGGCCGATCGGCTTTTCAACGACGATGCGGGTCGAGCGCGTGATCAGCTTGTGTTCGCGGATCTTGTCGGCGATATCGCCGAAAATGCCCGGCGCGACGGCCAGATAAAAGGCGCGAACGCGCTCCTTGCCTTCGTCCAGAAGCTTCTTCAGCACGTCCCAGCCATTGCTGCCCTTGGCGTCGACGGGAACATAAAAAAGCCTGTTCAGGAACACGGAAACCTGGGCGTCGTCGTATTCGCCGGTCTTCAGGTGCTCCTTCAGCGCGTCCTGCGCGAATTTGCGATATTCCTCATGGCTCATGACCGAACGCGAAGCGCCGATGATGCGGGTCGGCTCCGTAAACTGGCCTTCGACCTGACGGTGATAAAGGGCCGGCAGAAGCTTGCGCTCCGCCAGATCGCCTGTGCCGCCGAAAACGACACAATCAAAAGCTTCAACAGGAATGATCTGACTGCTCATATCGATACTCTCGATCTTCAAGGGTTGGGGCATCCATAATCTAATCGATTTAAAAATGCCAGTCTCAGTTATGTGAAATTATGAATTTTGGTTTCGCGGGACGGAACCCCCGCACCGATTGTCATTCAGTGATGCCGGCTAGAAGGCAGGTTTTTTGAACAAGCCCTTTGCCGGCGGCGGAACGGAAAAAAAGAAAAGAACGATAATCGCTGCAATTTTTACCATCCATGATCGCGGTGATGGCTCATCGACCTTGTGCGAGGCATCTATACTGTCCAGCAGCAGCTTCGCATCATGTCTTTGCCGTTCCGGTACCCGGATTTCCATGCCTCCGAAAGCGACCGTCATATGCCAGTTTACGGAAACAATATGGGCAGAGGGAACGGTTGTGTGGATGCCATAGGCGCGCAGAAACGAACAGGTGACGGCGGTTTCCGCCATCCCGTAACCGGTCGCAATCGTTACAAGCCTGTCGTTAGGTCTTTCCATCTGATCTCCAGAAGTGGGGCGGATTTCCTAAAACCTGTCTCGCAACGCATACCATGAGAGCGCCAGGAAAAGCAGCGGCGCCCGGAACGATGCCCCGCCGGGGAAGGACGGAACCTTCAGCCGGGCAAAGGGCGCCAGCATGTCCTTTTTGCCGAGAACGAGATCGGCATAAAGCTTGCCGCAATAGTTCGAGAGCATCACCCCGTGGCCGGAATAGCCGCCGATGGAGGTGACGCCCGGCATCACTTCGCGCACGAATACCTGTCGTGGCAGGGTGATGCCGACGGAGCCGCCCCAGGAATGGGTGACATCGACGTTTCCGAGCTCAGGATAGATCTCGGCGATCTGTCTGCGGATATGGCTGGAAATGTCGCGCGGCGTATCGGCGGTGTAGGCCTCGCGCCCGCCAAACAGCAGGCGGTTATCGGCGGTCTTGCGGAAATAACGCACCACAAAGCGGGAATCGGCGACAGCTTCCTTGCCGGGAATGATGTCGGGATAAGCGTCCAGAGGCGCCGTTGCGCCGATGAAGGAGCGGATGGGCATGATATGGGCTGCCGTCACCGGCTCCAGATTGCCGATATAGGCATTGGTCGCGATCAGAACCCGCGTCGCGGTAAGCGTGCCGGAGGGCGTTTCGATGATGGTCTTGCCGCCGGACTGGCGGATTGATCTGGCGGGCGTCATTTCATGGATGCCGGCGCCTGCGGCTTTTGCGGCTTTGGCAAGACCGACCAGCAGCTTCAGCGGGTGGATATGGCCGGTGCCGGTATCACGCGTGCCGCCGAAATAATGGGTGGAGCCTACACGTTTGCGCGCCTCTCCGCGTTCCATGTAGGAGATATGCGGATAGCCGTAGCGGCCGTTCATCGCATCGACGCTTTTGCGGTAGTCATCCTCATAAGCGGCCTTGTGCGCCACATAGAGCTGACCTGGCAGATACTCCATGTCGATGCCGTGATCCCGGGCGAAATCGAGCACGTAGTGCTTGGCGCTTTCGGCAATGTCGAACAGCACCTTGGACTGCTCGAAGCCGATCTGCTCCTCCATCTCGTCGGGAAATGAACGCTGGCCGGTGCCGAACTGTCCGCCATTGCGGCCGGATGCGCCGTCACCGAAACGATGCGCTTCGATAAGGGTGACGGAGACGCCGTTCACGGCAAGATTAAAGGCGGCCTGAAGCCCGGTATAGCCGCCGCCGATGATCGCGACGTCGACGTCTTTCGAGCCGTCGAGCGCCGGGTATTCCGGCCGCTCGCCGACGGTCGCCTGATACCAGGAAATTCCCGGCGCAATCGGGCTTTGCCAAGTCATGCCGCGAACCCCTTACACGTTGAGAAGCAGGAATTCCCGCTCCCACGGGCTGATGACCTGCATGAAGGTCTCGAATTCCCCGCGTTTCAGGCCCGCATAAAGACCGACGAATTCATGGCCGAACACCCGCTCGAACTGTTCCTCGCCCTCCAGCAGGGCCACGGCTTCCAGAAGGCCGCGCGGCAGATCGATGGAGCCTTCATTGGCCGTATCGGCGGTCGGCTCGGTCGGTTCGATATTGTTGACGATGCCGAGCCAGCCGCAGGCGAGCGACGCCGCAAGCGCGAGATAGGGATTGGCATCCGAACTCGGCAGGCGGTTTTCGACGCGCCGTGCCTGCGGGCCGGAAATCGGCACGCGGAAGGCCGTCGTGCGATTGTCGTAACCCCAGGCATTGTTGACCGGGCAGGCCATATCCGGTGTCAGGCGGCGGTAGGAATTCACATAGGGTGCGAGCATCACCAGCGCGTTCGGAACATAACGCTGCATGCCGCCGACGAAGGCAAAGAATTCCTTCGAAGGGCTGCCATCCGCATTGGAAAAGATGTTGCGGCCGCTGCCGATTTCCACCACCGACTGGTGAATATGCATGGCCGAACCCGGCTGTCCCTGCATGGGCTTGGCCATGAAGGTGGCATAGATGCCGTGCTTCAGCGCGGCTTCGCGAATGGTGCGCTTGAACAGGAACACCTGGTCGGCAAGTTCGATGGGGTCACCATGGCGCAGGTTGATCTCAAGCTGGGCCGGGCCTTCCTCGTGGATCAGTGTATCGATCTCGAGGCCCTGTTTTTCGGAGAAGTGATAGATATCGTCTATCAGCTCGTCGAATTCGTTGATGCCGGCGATGGAATAGCTCTGTCCACCGACGATCGACCGTCCGGACCGGCCCTTCGGCGGGTGCAGCGGATAATCCGGGTCGTCGTTCATGGCGACGAGGTAGAATTCGATTTCGGGCGCCACGACCGGCTTCCAGCCCTTTTCCGTGTAGAGCGAAAGCACGTTTTTCAGCACGTTGCGCGGCGTATAGGGAACGAAATTGCCCTCGGCATCCACAACGTCGCAGATCACCTGTGCAGTCGGGTCGCTCTCCCACGGCACGACCGAGAGCGTGGAAAGATCAGGCACCAGCTTCAGGTCGCTGTCGCGCGGCTCGTAACGGAAATTCGCGGTCTCATCAGGATATTCGCCGGAGATCGTGTGGCGATAGAGCGCGGAGGGCAGGGCAAGCGAGGTGTCGCCCGTGAACTTCGCCGTCGGCATCATCTTGCCGCGCGCAACGCCGGCAAGATCGGGGGTGATGCATTCTATGTCCTCGATGCCGCGCGCCCTCAGCCATTGCGCGGCTTCGCGCCAGGTTGAAACGCCACGGGTGGAGGAGAGGTCGAGGGGAGGTGTCTTTGCCATGGTTGCCTGTTTTTTTGGGCGGAGCATGGTTTTCTTCGGGGGCATGTATCACCGGGTCTGTGTTTCGACTGGCGCCATCATAACCGGAGTTTGGCAATTGGCGAGGGGGAAAGCGCCATTGACAACGGGCGGCACTTCGAAAAGAGGAAAGGAAACGGATCGGATGGAATGATGACAGAGAAATGTGACGTGCTGATTTTGGGGGCGGGCGCCGCCGGCATGATGTGCGCCATCCGTGCGGGCCAGCGCGGTCGCTCCGTCATCATTCTCGACCATGCCAGGGCGCCGGGCGAGAAGATCCGCATCTCCGGCGGCGGCCGCTGCAATTTCACCAACATTCATGCCGGGCCGAAGAATTATCTTTCCGCCAACCCGCATTTCGCCAAATCCGCGCTTGCCCGCTATACGCCGCGCGATTTCATTGCGCTGGTCGAAAAACACCGCATCGCCTGGCACGAAAAGACGCTCGGTCAATTGTTCTGCGATGACAGCGCCAAGGACATCATTCGTATGCTGCTTGCCGAAATGCAGGCTGCGCATGTGAAGCTACGGCTCGAAACCAGCGTCTCGACCGTCGCCCATGATGGCGGGCGTTTTCGCGTGGCGACGTCCGGTGGCGTCATCGAGGCGGAAAGCCTTGTTGTGGCGACGGGGGCTAAGTCGATCCCGAAAATGGGGGCGACCGGGTTTGCCTACCAGATCGCCGAACAATTCGGATTGCTCCTCATCGAGACGCGTCCGGGCCTTGTGCCGCTGACGCTCGATCCTGCCGCACTGGAAAGGCTGAGCCCGCTTGCCGGTGTCGCCGTCCCGGCTGAAGTTTCGCACGGCAAGACCGCGTTCAGCGAAGCGCTGCTGTTCACACATCGGGGCTTGAGCGGTCCCTCCATCCTGCAAATCTCCTCCTATTGGAGGGAGGGCGATACGATCCGCCTCAAGCTGGAGCCAGCAAGCGATATCGCAGCGTTGTTAAGGCAAGCGAAACAGAAGAATGGCCGCCAGTCGGCCCAGACAGCTCTTGCGGAAATCCTGCCGAAAAGGCTCGCCCAGCACGTGGTCGAGAAATCTGGTCTCACCGGCAATCTTGCCGATATGTCCGACAAGGCTCTGACGACCTTGGCGAATGAGGTGCAGGACTGGCAGATCAAGCCCGCCGGCTCTGAAGGCTATCGCACGGCGGAAGTCACGCTTGGCGGTGTGGATACGACCTGCCTCGATTCCCGCAGCATGGCGGCGAAATCGGTGCCCGGCCTCTATTTCATCGGCGAATGCGTTGATGTGACCGGTTGGCTCGGCGGCTATAATTTCCAATGGGCCTGGGCCTCCGGGCAGGCGGCAGGCGAATTCGCGTGATTGTTGAAACATTCGTAGTTCTCTCCCCCGTCATGCCGGCCTTGAGCCGGTATCCAGCCATGGCGCGTCTGCGCCGTGAAAAGAGTCTCTTGCGATCAAAGACTTGATCGCGCTGGACCCCGGGTCAAGTCCGGGGTGACGAAGTGCGGAAGTAACCCGTTCACCAAACTCATTTTAGTTGGCGGACTTTGTCGTCGGTCCGCGCCCATTTTAATATTCTGTTAACGGGCACGGAGTCATCCTGACCGAATGCCAGCAAAGCCGGATCACATTATGGTCCCGCTGCACATGATGTCATGCTGGAGGCTCTTAACAGGGCATGGGTCGGTTGAGTTTTTCGTCAGGAGCCCGCGCATGAACAGATCCGCACATCGTCGCCCTCACGCCATTGCAATCGCCTGCGCCGAAAGCGAGAGCCGGCAGGTGGCCCTTCGCCTGACCATAATCGCAGCCGGTGCTGTGGCTGCCCTGATCGCGCTTTTTTACTAGGGTCAGGGTCTTCGCTTTTGCCCTTGCGACAATCGCGGTAAAAAACCGCCAGGGCCACGATGCCTCCGCCATATCGGCATAGAATTTCTCTTCCTGCCGGATGGCGTCCCGCCGCGTGCGCGGCGTCTGGTTTTCGATGATGGCCAATGCTGAATAAAACTCGTGCATGTCACTCTCCATGTTGCGGAGGGCCATGATGCACGCCGTTTTTTGTTTTATCTGCGCAAGAAAATGCGCTACGTTTTTCACCAATGAAAAACGTCACCTGGGATTCCTATCAGCTTTTCCTTGATGTGTCACGCAGCGGCGGCTTGACCGGTGCCGCTGCACTGACCGGTTTGAGCCCGGCGACAATCGGGCGGCGCATGGTCGAACTGGAAGAGCGCGTCGGCAAGGCGTTGTTTCACCGCAGCCAGACGGGATATGCGCTGACGGCGGATGGCCGCGCGCTGTTTGACCGCCTTCAGGCGATGGAGCAGGCGGCAAAGGATATCGAGGGATGGCAGAAGGCGTCGTCAGCCTCTTCCGTTGTGCGCATAGCCGTTGGCACCTGGAATGCCTGGCTGCTGGCGGTGAATTTCTCTGCCATCTGCACGGATCGCGATGATTTCCGCATCGATCTTTTCATAGCCGAACAGCGGGCCTCTCTGGCGCATCGCGAAAACGATATCGGCATTCGCGCCTTTGAGCCGCAGGAGCGTAACCTTGCCGCCATCAAGACGGGGGAGGTGGCCTATGCGCCCTACAGGCTGCGCAACGCTGCCGCTTCTGTTGCCGACCGTTGGCTGGCGGTGGCGGAGGAAAACGCCATTTCTGCCTATCTGCGCTGGCCGCATGAAAACCGGCGGGACAATACCGTGGTGACGGTAAACAGGCCGACCGCGCTGCTCGATCTTACGCTGGCCGGGGCAGGGGTTGCCGTGCTCCCCTGTTTCGTCGGTGATGCCGATGCGCGGCTTATGCGCGAGGGCGGCGAGATCGAGCCGCTTCGCCACAATCAATGGATCGTCATGAACAATGACGATCGCCACCGCCGCGATATACGGACGGTGGCGGACCGGATGACCCGTCTGATCAAGGGGCATTCCGATTTATATGCCGGGCGCAAGAGCCGCCCGGCGTGAGAGCCGTTTCAGGCAGCCGCACTTCCCTGTGCGACGATGACCGGGATCAGAAGATCGCCCCAGTTGCCGCCGCCGCCATGGTGGCGGGCCGAACGGACCAGCTCGACGGAAACACCGGCCTCGACGGCTTTCATGACGGCCTGGTTGAGGCGGTGCAGATCATTGGCCAGCATGCGGATGGCGGCCTGCTGATCCTGCGTCATGGCGGAGGACTGCTCCTCGGCGCGTTCCTTGACGTGGGTCTTGATGGGGTTATGGGCATTCATGGCATTTCTCCTCTCATTATTGTCAGGGGTTTTTGATCCGGTTTGCAAGCCCTTCCCGTTCCCGGGAAGGGCGTTTCTGAAGCTTTATTCAGCCGCCGGGCGGAACTGGTCGTGCTCGGTGGATTCCTTCATGGCTGTGGTCGAAGACGTGCCGCCGGAAATGGCGAGCGACACGGCGTCGAAATAGCCGGTGCCAACCTCGCGCTGGTGCTTGGTGGCGGTGTAACCGTTAACCTCGGCCGCGAATTCCGCTTCCTGAAGCTCGGAATAGGCCGCCATCTGCCGGTCCTTGTAACCGCGCGCCAGTTCGAACATGCCGAAATTCAGCTGGTGGAAACCGGCGAGCGTGATGAACTGGAACTTGTAGCCCATCGCGCCGAGTTCCCGCTGGAACTTGGCAATCGTTGCGTCGTCGAGGTTCTTTTTCCAGTTGAACGACGGTGAGCAATTGTAAGCGAGCTTTTTGCCGGGATGCACCTTGTGCACGCCCTCGGCAAACCTGCGTGCCTGCTCGAGATCCGGCTTGGATGTCTCGCACCAGATCAGGTCGCAATAGGGCGCATAGGCAACGGCGCGGGCGATGCAGGGCTCAAGACCGTTCTTGACCTGATAGAAACCCTCGACGGTGCGGCCGGCATCGTAATCCACGAAGGGACGGTCGCGCTCATCGATGTCGGAGGTCAGGAGCTTCGCGGCCTCCGCATCCGTGCGGGCGATAACCAGCGTCGGCACACCCATGACGTCAGCCGCAAGCCGCGCCGCCGTCAGGTTGCGGATATGCGCCGCTGTGGGGATCAGGACCTTGCCGCCGAGATGGCCGCACTTCTTTTCCGATGCCAGCTGGTCTTCATAGTGAACACCGGCTGCGCCCGCCTCGATGAAGGCCTTCATGATCTCGAAGGCGTTGAGCGGTCCGCCGAAACCGGCCTCCGCATCGGCAACGATCGGCGCGAACCAGGTGTCGACCGAAAGGCCCTTGCCCTCCGCCGTCTCGATCTGGTCGGCGCGCTGCAAGGTGCGGTTGATGCGCTTGGCAAGCTCCGGCGCGGCATTGGCAGGATAAAGCGACTGGTCCGGATACATGGCCGACGCCGTGTTGGCATCCGCCGCAACCTGCCAGCCCGAGAGATAGATCGCTTTCAGCCCGGCACGAACCATCTGCATGGCCTGGTTGCCGGAAAGCGCGCCGAGCGCATTGACGAAATTCTCTTCGTTGATCAGCTTCCACAGCCGGTTCGCGCCCATTTCGGCCAGCGAATGGCGGATTTCAACGGAGCCGCGCAGCCGCTCCACGTCGGCGGCGGTGTAAGTGCGCTCGATGCCGTCGAAACGTCCCTGCGGCGCGCCCGGAACAAGTTTGTAAAAATCCGTCATACTTCTCTCTCCCATGACAAATGCAGTTTCTGAAACGCGCTTCCCTCAGCTATGTGAAGCGCCATTCGATGTGACTACATTTACATTTTTGGAGATTTGAGCGCCAGAACAAACATAAAAACAGTGACTTGAAAGAGGTTATCCTGTAGGGTGCGTGACAGGGTGGAGCTGTAAAATTGTAAATTTTGTAAAAGCTTTCGCGCTGACGAGTTTGTAACAGACTTGTATGAGTCGCGGGGATGGAGAGGTAGGCTGTGTCGGAAAACAAGATTTTTGCTGGCCCGCGCGTGCGCCGCATTCGCAATGGTCTGGGGCTGACGCAGACGGCGATGGCCGAAGCGCTGGCGATCTCCCCGTCCTATCTCAACCTCATCGAGCGCAACCAGCGGCCCCTGACCGTGCAATTGCTGCTGAAGCTTGCCTCGGTCTACAAGGTCGATCTGGATGACTTGCAGGGTGAAAGCGCCGGTTCGGCCGGGCAGCTGCGCGAGGTCTTCGCCGATCCTCTGCTGGTGGGCGAAGTGCCGTCGCCGCAGGAGCTGATCGAGGTTGCCGATGCCGCGCCCAACGCGGCAAGCGGTGTCCTGAAGCTATACCGGGCCTATAGGGAACAGGCGCAGCGCCTGTCCGACCTGTCGGATCTTCTGGCGCGGGAGGGGCATGAGACGGCGCTTTCCTCCACCCGCCTGCCGATCGATGAGGTGCGGCATGTCTTTGAAAACCGGCCGGCCTATTTCCACGCCATCGACGCGGCGGCGGAAGAACTCCACAAACAGTTGGCGGCGGGCGAAGATCTCGCCGTCGGCCTTAGAGCATGGCTCCAGAAAAACCACGGCATCGTGGTCAGAACCCTGCCGGTTCATGCCATGCCGAACCTCAGGCGGCGTTACGACCGGCATTCCATGCGGCTGTTTTTATCCGAGCGCCTGTCGCAGCCGGACCAGCTGCGGGAAATGGCGATGGAGACCTGTCTTCTGGCGCTTCGCGAGGAAATAGGCGCGGAGCTTGAGGCGCTCGGCCTGAAAGGGGAGGAGGCAAGGCGCATCGCCCGCTTCGAACTGGCGCGTTACGCCGCCCATGCGCTGATGATGCCCTATGGTGCATTCCTTGCCGCCACCCAACGCGCAAAATATGACCTCGAGGTTTTGCGGTCCCGCTTCAACGTTTCTTTCGAGCAGGCCACCAATCGGCTCGTCAGCCTGCAACGACCATCCGCCGCGGCGATCCCGTTTTTCCTGATGGAGATCGACAATGCCGGCAACCGGTTCCGCCTCGCAGGGGCTGGCGGTTTTCCACGGGCGCGTTTCGGCGGTCTCTGTCCACGGCTCAATATCCATGCCGCTTTCGCCCAACCGGGGCAGGCGCTGGTGGAGGCGGTGGAAATGCCTGACGGTGATGCTTTCCTCACCGTTTCGCGCACGCTGGAAGGTCCGCAGGCGGGCTTCGGCGAAAGGGTGCGGCGAACGGCCGTGCTTGTCGGCTGCGATCTCGCACAGGCGGGAGAGACGGTCTATGGCCCAGCCGCCTCGGGTGCGTCGCCCGTTGCCGTCGGCCCCTCGTGCCGGCTGTGCGAAAGGCAGGGCTGTCTGTCCCGCGCCGAAGCGCCGCTGACACGGCCGCTGGGGCTCGATGAAATGGTGACCGGTCTCAGTGTTTTCGACTTCCAGTAGGTGTTTCCATTCGCTTTTTTGTGACCGGAAAACATTCGGTTGAAAATGCTGTGCTGCACATTTCCCGCTTGCTCCCTTTTGTTTTCCTTTCTAGTCTCTCCAAAAAAAGGGGATCACGCTTCCACCGTGAGGATGCGTTAACAGGAGACATCATGAAAAACCGTTCTCTCCGTCTGACCTTGGCTCTCACCACCGCGCTCGTTGCAGCAGGCTCGGCAATGGCCCAGGAGAAGGTCGTCCACGTCTATAACTGGTCGGATTATATCGACGAATCGATCCTTGCCGATTTCACCAAGGAAACCGGCATCAAGGTCGTCTACGACGTATTCGACAGCAACGAACTGGTGGAAACGAAGCTTCTGGCCGGCAGCTCCGGCTATGACGTCGTGGTGCCGACCGGCCCCTTCCTCGCCCGCCAGATCAATGCCGGCGTGTTCCAGAAGCTCGACAAGTCCAAGTTGCCGAATCTGAAGAATATGTGGCCTGAGGTCTCCGAGCGTCTGGCCAAATACGACCCCGGCAACGAATATGCCGTGAACTACATGTGGGGCACCACCGGCATCGGCTATAACGTCGCCAAGGTGAAGGCCGCTCTCGGCGATGTTCCGGTCGATAGCTGGGATATTCTCTTCAAGCCGGAAAATGCCGAAAAGCTGAAATCCTGCGGCATCAATATTCTCGATGCGTCGGACGAAACCTTCGCCATCGCCATGAACTATCTCGGCAAGAATCCAGACAGCAAGGAAACCGCGGATCTGGAAGCGGGCGGCGAGGTCTATTCGAAGATCCGTCCTTTCGTGAAGACCTTCAATTCCTCCGCCTATATCGATGAACTGGCGAATGGCGACAGCTGCATCACCATCGGCTGGTCGGGCGACATCCTCCAGGCGAAGAGCCGTGCCGAGGAAGCCAAGAACGGCGTCGAGGTGAACTACGTCATTCCGAAGGAAGGCACCTATATGTGGTTCGACAACCTTGCCATCCCCGCGGATGCCAAGAATGTCGAGGAAGCACACACCTTCATCAACTATCTGATGCGGCCGGAAGTCATCGCCAAGGCGTCCAACTACGTTCAGTACGCCAATGGCAACCTCGCTTCGCAGGCATTGATGGATGAGTCCGTCGCCAAGAACCCGGCGGTCTACCCCGATCAGGAGACGATGAAGAAGCTCTTCACCATCTCTCCCTACGGACCGAAGGAACAGCGTGTGCTGAACCGCGTCTGGACGCAGATTAAGACCGGCAGCTAAGACCTCCGCTCGCTGGTTGAGGAACGGCCGGCGGGCCTGTTTCTCAAATCCTTTGCCGGCAGGTCCCGCGACCTGCCGGTGTCGCCCGCCCCGAAGCATCGTTCAAAAGACCAACGGGATTTGAGGGTAGGGTGAATGGCGAAAACTCTGGGGCCGGTCAAACGCAAATTTAGCCCTTGGGACAATCCCGATGCGGTGCCCTTCATCCGCTTTGAAAACGTCACCAAACGTTTCGGCGATTTCGTTGCCGTCAACAATCTGACGCTCGATATTTACGAGCGAGAGTTCTTCTCGCTGCTTGGTCCCTCGGGCTGTGGCAAGACCACGCTGATGCGCATGCTGGCCGGCTTCGAGGAGCCGACGGATGGACGCATCCTGCTGCAGGGCAAGGATATTTCCGGGGTGCCGCCCTATAAGCGTCCGACCAATATGATGTTCCAGTCCTATGCGCTTTTCCCGCATATGTCGGTGGAAAAGAATGTCGCTTTCGGTCTGGAGCAGGATGGCCTGCCCAAGGCGGACATCGCCGCCCGCGTCGAGGAAATGCTGCGTCTCGTCAAGCTCACGGAATTCGCCAAGCGCAAGCCCAGCCAGCTTTCGGGCGGCCAGCGGCAGCGTGTGGCGCTCGCCCGTTCGCTCGCCAAGCGGCCGAAGGTGCTTCTTCTCGACGAACCGCTCGGCGCGCTCGACAAGAAGCTGCGCGAAGAAACGCAGTTTGAGCTGATGGACATCCAGACCAATCTCGGTCTCACCTTCCTCATCGTCACCCATGACCAGGAAGAGGCGATGACGGTGTCGGATCGCATCGCGGTCATGGACAAAGGCAATGTCGTGCAGGTGGCGACGCCCGCCGAGATCTACGAAGCGCCGAACACGCGTTACGTGGCGGATTTTATCGGTGACATCAATATTTTCGACGCCAAGGTCGTCGCCAACGCCTCTGAGATTGGCAGGCCCGGTCTGGTGAGGCTGGATTGCGACGGGCTGGCGGTATCTGTGGAGCAGGAATGTGCCGCGGCGACCGGCAGTCAGGTGGCTTTCGCCATCCGCCCGGAAAAGGTCCGCATCTCGCTCGATCCGCCCGCCGACAGCAGCATCAATTCCGCCTATGGCGAGGTCTGGGATATCGGTTATCTCGGCGACTTCTCGGTCTTCATCGTCAAGCTTGCCGATGGTCGGGTCATCCGCGCCGCGCAGGCGAACGTCTCCCGTCTCGTTGATCGTCCGATCACCTTCGGCGATATGGTGTGGCTGAACTGGAAACCGGATTCAGGTCTTGTCCTGACACGCTGAGGGAGGCTTCCATGGCGATCACCACTCCCGAAAACCGGCAAAGCCCCTGGCGCTGGCTGGTCGTCGCGGTTCCCTATTTCTGGCTGCTGCTGTTTTTCGCTGCGCCCTTTTTTATCATTCTCAAGATATCGTTGTCGGATACGGCGATCTCCATGCCGCCCTATACGCCGGTCTTCGAAGGGTTTTCGAAGCTCGGCGAATTCTTTTCGCAGCTGGATTTCGAGAATTACCTCTTCCTGACGGAAGACCCGCTCTACATCGACGCTTATCTGTCGTCGCTGCGCATCGCCTTCATCTCCACCTGTCTGCTTTTGCTGATCGGTTATCCCATGGCGCTCGCCATGGCGCGCGCGCCGTCATCGGTCCGCCCGACGCTGGTGATGCTGGTGATCCTGCCGTTCTGGACCTCCTTCCTGATCCGCGTTTACGCCTGGATCGGCATTCTGAAGCCGGAGGGCCTGTTGACGGTGCTGTTCCAGTGGCTCGGTTTTCTGGGGCCGGACCAGCAGGTCAACATCTTCCGCACGGAAACGGCGATCTTCATCGGCATTGTTTATTCCTACCTGCCCTTCATGGTGCTGCCGCTTTATTCGGCGCTGGAAAAACTCGACAACACGCTTCTGGAAGCGGCGGCTGATCTCGGTTGCCCACCCTGGAAAGCCTTCTGGAAGATCACCTTTCCTCTGTCGCTGCCGGGCGTGGTTGCCGGTTCGATGATCTGCTTCATCCCGATAACGGGTGAATTCGTCATCCCTGACCTCTTGGGTGGCGCGCAGACCCTGATGATCGGCAAGACGCTCTGGACGGAATTCTTCGGCAATCGCGACTGGCCCTTAGCGTCTGCCGTTGCCGTGCTGCTGCTGCTGTTGCTGGTGGTGCCCATCGCCATCTTCCAGAACCAGCAGAAGAAGGTGGGGTGAGACCATGAAGCGCGGAAAATTCGACATCACCGTCCTCACCCTCGGTTTTGCCTTTCTTTATATCCCGATCATCATCCTGATCGTTTATTCCTTCAATGCCTCGAAGCTCGTCACCGTCTGGGGCGGCTTTTCGCTGCAATGGTACAGATCCATGTGGTCCAACCAGGGGCTGATGGATGCCGCCTGGGTGACACTTCGCGTCGGTATCCTCAGCGCTACGATCGGTACCATCCTCGGAACGCTGGCGGCGCTGTCACTCACCCGCTTCGCCCGCTTTCCGGGGCGCGTGCTGTTTTCCGGCATGATCTATGCGCCGCTCGTCATGCCGGAGGTCATCACCGGCCTGTCGCTGCTGCTTTTGTTCGTTGCCGTCGGGGTGGATCGCGGTTTCTGGACGGTTGTCATCGCCCACACCACTTTCACCATGTGTTATGTGGCGATCGTCGTGCAGTCCCGGCTCCTCACCTTTGATCGCAGTCTGGAGGAGGCGGCGCTTGATCTCGGCTGCCCGCCGGTCAAGACCTTCTTCAAAATTACGCTGCCGCTGATCTTCCCGGCCGTCATCGCCGGCTGGATGCTGGCTTTCACGCTGTCGCTTGACGATCTGGTGATCGCCAGCTTCGCCACCGGTCCCGGCGCAACCACGCTGCCGATCAAAATCTACTCGCAGGTGCGCCTCGGCGTGACGCCGGAAATCAACGCGATCTGCACGATCCTCATCGGCCTCGTCACCATCGGCGTGATTGCCACTTCCATTGTCTCCAAACGCACCGAATTGCAGCGGATGAGAGACGAGCACGCGGCCGCACGAAACTGATCGAATGGTCGGTTTCGATTTTTACGCGTTACTGTTGTAATCGCGATAAAATTAGAAACTCATAATTTAGTTTTGGCCCTCTACGGTCTAAAAATAGGAATTATCGTCGGTAATTGATCGATTTTGGTTTTAACCGCTTGTTAATAGGAGTTGGCGGAAAGTAAACCCAACGCAGGGCTGTCAAATTTCTGATAGCCGGGATTGATAATTTCCATATGGCGAGGTTGTCCCCCTTTCTCTCGTTAAAAAAAGCACAACTAATACAGGCGGTCGCAAGGCCGCCTTTCTTTTTGCCATCATGCCGGTTGCCGTCAGTGGTTTTCCGGATGATCCATCGATTTTGAGACAAGAAGCACGGGTATAAGGCCGGCGAGAATGATGATGATGGCCGGCACGGCGGCATCCTGCACCCGCGAGCGGGAGGCATCCTCATACACCAGCGTGGCCAAGGTGTTGAAGCCGAAGGGACGCAGCAGGATCGTCGCCGGCAACTCCTTCATGGACTCGATCAGCACCAGAAGAAAGGCGGTCAGCGCCGCAGGCCGCATGTTCGGCAACAGCACCTTGAACAGCGTCTGCAAACGGTTGCGCCCGAGTGTTCGCGAGGCCATGTCGATATGTGGCGAAAGCTTCTGGAACCCGGCATCAAGCGTGCCTTCCGCCATGGTCATGAAGCGCACGGCATGGGCATAAATGATGGCGAAGGCGGTGCCGGACAGCAGCAGGCCGCTCGAAAATCCGAAATGCGATCGGAGAAGCCCGTCGACGCGATTGTCGAGACCGGCCAGTGGAATGAGCACGCCGATGGCAAGCACCGTTCCCGGCACGCCATACCCCATGGAGCCGAGACGCGCGGCCACTTTCGAGGTGCGCGAGCGCTCGGTGCGGATGGCGTAGGAAAACACGAAAGCCGCAATCAACGTGACGAAGGCGGCGGAAAGGGAGACCTCGAGACTGTGTCCGAGCGCTTTCAGAAGCTTGGGGGCAAACAGCGCATCCAGCCTTTTTGCGGCGTAACCGCCAAGAACGATGACGGGAATGAAAAAGCCGCTCACCACGGGAATGAGGCAGAACAGGCTCGCGGACCAGCGCCGCCAGCTGCCAAGGTCTTTCAGCCGGTGGCGCTGCGCCATGCTGGTCGCTTTCGGCGCGGCAAAGCGCTGCCTTTCGCGGGCGTTGCGTTCGATCACGATCAGCGCGCCGACGATGAGCAGGATAACGGCGGCAATCTGTGTCGCATTGGCGAGGTTGCCGCGATTGAGCCAGGTTTCGTAGATGGTGAAGGTCAGTGTCTGGACACCGAGATATTCGACGGCGCCGATATCGTTCAGCGTCTCCATCAGGACCAGCGAAAGCCCGATGGCAATTGCCGGTCGTGCCATGGGCAATTGCACGGAAAAGAACACGCTCAATGGTTTTGCGCCGAGCGTGCGTGCGGCCTCGGCCGCAAACCGCCCCTGCATGGAAAAGGCGGCGCGGGCCGAGAGGTAGACATAGGGGTAAAGCACCGAACTCAGAACCACCACGGCGCCGCCAAGCGAGCGTATGTCTGGGAACCAGTAGTCGCGGATGCTGTGGTAGCCAAAGGCGGCGCGGATGGCGCTCTGCACCGGGCCGGTGAAATCGAGAAACTCGCCGAATGCATAGGCCGCCAGATAGGAGGGAATGGCGAGCGGCAGGACGAGTGCCGCGGACAACACCCGCCGCAGCGGAAATTCGAATGTGGTGACAAGCCAGGCGCAGACGATGCCGAAGAGCGCCGTCGTCGCTGCAGTCATTCCCAGCAACAGGAAGGTGCGAAACCCGGCGCGCGGTAGCACATTGGCAAGAAGATGCTGCCACCCTTCGGTACTGCCGGTCAGCGCCAGCCAGAAGATCGCCAGAATGGGCATGGCGGCGATGGCTGCGACGATGACCGCCGTTATGGGCAACAATGAAAAGCGTCTCGTTGCCGGAAGGGAAACCGTCATGAACATGCCAGTCTACTGTCGTGCAAAGGCCTCAACCGGCACCATTGCACCGGCGGCTTTCGCATTGCTACGCCCGCATGACCTCAGTTGGCAAGAACCCGCTGTGACGGAAAGGTGATTTCCACCAGCGTTCCTTCATTCGGCGTCGAGGTGATGGAGAAGTTGGCGCGGTTGGCGTCCACCATGGCCTTGGTCAGCGGAAGGCCGAGCCCGGTGCCGTCGCCGCGCACGCGCTTGCCTGATGATGCCACCTGCCGGAACGGTTTCATGGCCTGCTCGAGTTCCGCCCGCGTCATGCCGATGCCGGTGTCGCGAATGCGCAGCGACACGCTGCCATTGGCCTCATAGGCGGTGGAAACGACGATCTGGCCGCCCGACGGCGTAAAGCGGATGGCGTTCGACAGAATGTTGAGCACGATCTGCTTGATCGAGCGCAGATCGGCAACGATCTGCGGCACGGATTGGGACAGCGCCGTACGGATGATGACACGCTGGTTGTTGGCCTGCGGCTGCACCAGCGAGACCGCTTCGGCCACCGTCTCGTTCAGCGGTACGGCGATGAAATCCACATCCATCTGGCCTGCTTCGATCTTGGAGATGTCCAGAAGATCGTTGACGATGTCGAGCACATGCCGGCCCGAACGGCCGATATCGTTGGAATATTCCACATAGCGCGAATGGCCGATTGGCCCGAAGCGTTCGGTCGCCATCATGTCCGCAAAGCCGATAATGGCGTTGAGCGGGGTGCGGATTTCATGGCTGACGCGGGCCAGGAAATCGGTCTTGTGCGCATTGGCGGTTTCTGCCGCGCGCTTGGCGTTGCGCAGCTCTTCTTCCGTGCGTTTCCACTGGGTGATGTCGCGGATGACGGCGCAATAGCCGTGTGAGGATTTGAGCCGCCCGATGGTCATGAACAGCGGCAGGAAACCGCCTGATGCCTCGCGGCCGATCACTTCACGGCCGTCATTCAGCACGCTGGCCACACCATTATTGGCAAGGCCGGACAGATAGTCCAAAACGGCGCGCTGGCTCTCATGGGCAAACAGCGTGACGAAGGGTTTTCCGGCAATCTCGCCATTGTCGTAGTTGAACAGCGCGCTGGCGGAGCGGTTGAGCGAACGGATTTCGCCGTCGTCTCCCAAAAGCACCACGCCATCGGTCGCCGTTTCCAGAATGGAATGCAGTTCCTCGACTTCGCCCTGCAGCAGGGAAAGGCTGCCGGCCTCCGCATTCGCCGTTTCGGCGGCTGCCGTATTTTCATTCGCCGCTGCAACCGGCGTCTGCTTTTCTTCCAGCGGAACAAGCGACAGCATCAGCGCCTTGGTTTCTTCCCAGCGAATGGATTGCAGCCGCGCCTTGACCGGAATGATGTCGTTTTCGGCGCTGACGACGACCATGCCGCCTTCGTTGTCAGGCATATTTTCCAGCTCCTGCCGTTGCAGCAGTGCTTCCAGTCCGCCGACCTCCTGCAATTCATCGAGAGAACCGTAACCCGTCAGTCGCAGGAAATCCGGATTGGCGTGGATCAGCCGGTCGCCGGCATGCACGAGCAGCGCCACGGGCATCTGGTCCAGCGTTTCGGCGCTCAGCGCATCGGCGGGGCGCAGCGGCGGGCTGACCATCGCGGCGGCAATATCGGCCACCGGCTGCACCTCCGTTGCGACTTCTTCCTTCTCGTCGGTATCGATTGTATTCGTGGGCGCGTGAATGGCTGCCGGTCCTTCGCCGCGAACGTAGTCCGCGAAGAGATCGTCTTCCTCGGCCGCTTCCGTCGTTATGACGTCTTCTTCCATGGCGGGCGGCGTATCCACCTGCACTCCGTCGTCGATATCGTCGGGGGCATCCTGCACGACCGGATCGGCAGATACGGGCGGCTCCGCGAAAAGAGCTTCTTTCTCCGACGTCGGATTTTCGTCCGAAACAGCACCCGTGGGCGCCAGCGTCCGGCCGATTTCCCGGAAAGCGGCCTGTTCGCCCGCGGTCAGGCCCTCGCGGGAGCGCGAGCGGCGCTCTTCAAGATGCACGATCTTGTCGGAATAGGCGGGTCCCGGTTCTGGCTCCGGGGCTGGCGCTGTTGCCAACACCGGCACTTCAAATTCCGGCGGGCTGTAATCGTGATGCTCTTCCCCGGCCGAAATTTCGGGCAGCGTCGTGTCAGATATATCGGCTGCCGGTGCCGGGGCTTCATCGCCTTCTGCCATGTCGGCATCTGCCTGCGCTGTGTCCAGCTCATCGCCGTCATCAAGAAATGCCAGCAATTCGTGGCTTTCATCCTCGATGGCCGGTTGCGGCAAAGCCTCGGTCAGAGCAGCCTCCGCCTCTTCCAGGAAGGTCAGGCCGATGGCATGGGGATCTTCGGTGGCATCGGCGAGCCGCACGATGCCGAAACCGCGGAAACCGTCGAATTCGCGCGAGCGTGTATAGGTGGGCAGGGCGGCGAGATCGATCGGCACCATCAGGGAAGTGCCCTCCACCGGCCAATAGATCGTCTTGCCCGACCATGTGTCGCGACGGCCGAGCAGCTCGCGGATCTTGCCGTCCGGATCGAGATTGAAAAGCGCCGCCACATCGGCAAAGCCCATGCCTTCGACAGCCGCTGCCTTTTCGCCGACAGCCTCTGCGAATTCATGCGAGATGGAGCTGAAGCGTCCTTCCGCATCGATCTTCCAGACGAAGCGGGATGCGCGTGCGCCGGCGTTGAAGATAAAGGGCTGAGCTTCCTCCGCTTTTTCTGTTTCCGCCGAGACATCGTCTTCAGACGGTGCAGCAATATCCGTCGTCATCACTTCCGCGGTCTCAACAGCAGCCGGTTCGCCCCCGGCGTCTTCATGCGTCGCTGCAGCATGCTCCTCGCCCGCCACAGGGTCACTCGCCGGAACCTCCACGTCATCCGCATCGAGCTCGAAGAGATCGGCAATATCGTCGGTCATCGCCTCGTTCGCAGCGGCCTCGGCGTCCTCCACGGAGATATCCAGCGGGGCCTCCGCCTGTTCCTCTGCGGCAACAGGCAGGATGGTGGCATCTTCCTGTTCTGCCGCCATTTCGTCTTCGGCGTCCGTAGACAGTTCCTGCAGGTCCTCTACATCCTCGATCCCGGCGACGGCGTCGAGCACGGAATCGAAGGACGCGGCCGCTGCGGCAACGGGTGCGGCCTCCGCAACCGGCAAAGCGGGCTGCGGGGCAGGCAGGGTTTCCTGCGGTTTGTCCTCTGCAAAACCGTTGACGGGATCAAGCGTCCCGAGCGCGGTCTCGACCACGAACAGCAGGTTGAGTTCGGGCGATGTGGTAATCTGGCCGGTGGCTGCGGGCAGATAACCCTTGCCGGTCGGCACGGGCCGTTTGACCAGATGGCCAGACTGGCCAGCGGCCATTCTCACCAGCGTCCTTGCCGTGTGTGGTGTGATGCCGAGCGATGCAAACTTGGCCGAGGCGGCAACGATTTCGTTTTCGCCATTGATAACCGCGATATGGATGTCGGGATCGTCAAAGCCTTCGATCATGCGCCGCGCGCATTCCGCTGTGTCGGGCGCGCTCTGGTCTGTGAGGGCGGAAAACAGAATGACGGGCTGGCCCGGCTCGGCCTCGATGATTTCCGCTTTGGCGGTGACGGCAACGCTGCGGAAACCGGCATTGATGCGAATGGTAAACGGCAGGCTGTCACCCGCCTTGGACAGCCGTGCCGCCGTCGCTGCCAGTTGCCGGAAGGTCACGTCCTGCCGCTTCGGGCCCTGTTCCAGAAAATCATAGACCATCGGTGTGCCGAACAGCGCAGCGCCCCGCCCGTTTGCCCAAAGGGCGCTCTGAAGGTCGAGAGAAAACAAAGCCATCGCCTCGCCGCGCCCGAAACCTTCACGCACCCGTTCATGCACTGCTATATCGATAAAGGGATATTGGACGGCGGGCATGTCGAAACCTATTCTGGCACTACCGGACCTTGCGAGGCTTTGTCAGCTTCCTCATGAAGCTGAAACGTAAACCCGCTGAGGCACCACGTTAACAGAATTTTAAATAACTTCACAGGCCAGCCGGGTCCACCATCCGCTGGATGAATCGCCAAATAGAGTTAATATGAACAGGCCTTCGGCGAGGCCGTGGCCGAGTGCGGGCGAGACCGCCGGCTGACACTTGCCGTTCGCCCCACGGCAGGAAAAGCACTTGCCTTTCGATGCCTTTTTTCGCAAAATTCAATGAGGCACTTGCAAATGGGGGAAACTCCTTTTATGTCACCCCCCGTGACGCCGGTTCGGCGTTTCATGTGCGGTTGTAGCTCAGTTGGTTAGAGCGCAGGTTTGTGGCACCTGAGGTCGGTGGTTCGACCCCACTCAACCGTACCATTCCCTTCTCCCGATAAGTTCAAATGCTACAAGGACTTACCGGGAGATGGGAGTATTTTCTCCGTTTCACGGTTTCCGAAAATCCTCAGAAATCATTGCCGCTGTTTTGCCAGCCCGCGCACAGCCTTTGCTTGCGTGTGAACGCGTTGCCGTTTTCATACCCCCAAAAACCATTTGGCTAAAATCTCTTGCGCTGGTATTGTCGGCCCAACGAAACCTTATGAAAGCCAGCAGCATAGCGTCTACGCTTGTGCGCGGCGAAATGGACAAGACAGTGATCGACCCCGGAAACGGCCCAAAGCCGTCGGACCAAGGGGCGTCGGTGGCAAACAAAGGGAAAGCGAAGCGATCCCGTCGTGGCAAGAAACACAAGCGTGACGGTAAACCCCGTGACGCTGCTGTGCTGTCGCATGATGTTGCCGCGGATGTTCCGGCCGGTTCCCCCCATATATCGGCTCTCGAGCCGGATTCCGAGCCGCGCAAGAGAAAGCGTCGCCGGCGTTCCCGCGGCAAAGGCGCTTCTCAGCAGACGACGTCTGCGCCCGGCGAGCAGGTGCAGGCCTCGACCTCACCCGATGTCAGCAACCCTTCATCGGTGCCCCCAAGCGGCGGCCGCAAGTCGCGCAACCGCAAGCGGGCTCATCGCGATCCACGCGGTCGTGATCCGCAGGGCCGCCCGCTGGTCCCTTCCCATGCGCCGAGACATGTCGGCAAGCAGAATGGCCGCGCCAATGGGGCGGCTCAGGAAACGCACCGGCAACAATCTGAAATTTCCGCCCGTCACGCCGGCCGCCATCACGATCATGGCGCGGAACAGGCGACGGATATGTATGCGGCGCTCGATCTTGGCACCAATAATTGCCGTCTCTTGATCGCGCAGCCGACACGGCCCGGCCAGTTCCGGGTTGTCGACGCCTTTTCGCGTATCGTCCGGCTGGGCGAGGGCCTGGTGTCGAGCGGCCGGCTTTCCGATGATGCGATGGACCGCGCGGTCGAGGCTCTCAAGGTCTGCTCCTCGAAACTCGCCGGTCGCCCGATCAGGCGCATGCGGCTGATCGCCACCGAAGCCTGCCGGGCCGCGTCCAATGGCGAGGAGTTTCTGGAGCGGGTCACCCGCGAAACGGGGCTCAAGCTTGAAATCATCAGCCGCGAGACGGAAGCCCGCCTTGCGGTATCGGGTTGCGCCTCCCTTGTCGGGCGCGAAGCGCGTTCGGTGGTGCTGTTCGATATCGGTGGCGGATCGTCCGAAATTGCGGTCATCAAGGTCGGTGAGAACCGTTCCAACCGGCTTGCCAACCACATTACCCACTGGACATCGCTTCCGGTCGGCGTCGTCACCCTTTCGGAACGCCATGGCGGCCGCGATGTGACGCCTGATGTCTTCGCGGCCATGGTGCGGGAAGTCGAGGGGCTGCTCGATGCGTTCCATTGCCCGCCTCTGGCGCCGCTTGCCCACCACGAGGATTTTCACCTCATCGGAACCTCGGGGACGGTGACGACGCTTGCCGGTGTTCATCTCGATCTGCCGCGCTATGATCGCCGCAAGGTGGATGGCCTCTGGCTTTCCGACGCCGAGGTGACGGCGATGCAGGACAAGCTTCTGGCCTGGGATTTCGCCGGCCGCGCCGCCAATGCCTGCATCGGTCCTGACAGGGCCGATCTGGTTCTGGCCGGCTGCGCCATTCTCGAGGCCATTCGCCGCCGCTGGCCGGCGCGGCGCATGCGCGTGGCCGATCGCGGTCTGCGCGAAGGGCTCCTGACGGATATGATGGCGGATGACGGCGCATGGCGGCGCAACCGCATAAGGCGCATGCAGATGACACGGCAGGACAGGACGGAAGGTTTGACATGAGCAAGGCGCCCACAAGCACCAATCGCACCGGCCGAAAAATCGGCCAGAAGGTCAAGAAGACCAAGCTCAAGGCCTCATCGCGCCGTTGGCTGGAACGTCATATCAATGACCCCTACGTCCAGCGCGCCAAGCTTGAGGGCTATCGCGCCCGCGCCGCCTTCAAGCTTCTGGAAATCAACGACAAGCACCAGATATTGAAGGGTGCGACCCGCATCATCGACCTTGGTGCGGCACCCGGAAGCTGGTCGCAGATCGCTTCCAAGGTGACGGATTCCACCGAGGACGATATCCGCGTCGCCGCCATCGATTTTCTCGAGATCGATCCCATCCCCGGCGTGAAGATCCTGCAGCTCGACTTCCTTGATCCGACCGCACCGGACCAGTTGATGGAAGCCGTGGGCGGCACGCCGGATCTGGTACTGTCCGACATGGCGGCACCCACCACCGGCCACCAGAAGACCGACCACATCCGCACCATGCATCTGTGCGAAGTCGCAGCCGATTTCGCGGTTCAGGTGCTGGCGGAAGGCGGCCATTTCCTTGCCAAGACCTTCCAGGGCGGCACGGAAAAGGCATTGCTGGATATGCTGAAGCAGAACTTCAAGCAGGTGCTGCACATCAAGCCGGCGTCGTCACGCTCGGAATCGGTCGAAATGTTCCTGCTTGCCAAGCACTTCAAGGGCCGCAGAAGCGCGCCCGCAATCGATGCGGACGCCACCGAGGCGGCCGAAGACTGATCATTACTCCGCCGGTTGCGAGACCTTGCCGCGGTGGCCGGAAACGGCCGCCCCGGCCTGTGCATCCATGCGGATGATCGGCACGATGGCGAAGAGCGAGACGAGCGCGACGATGGTGAAGGCGATGTGAAAATCGGCAAGCTGCAGATGCGTGCCGGACATCATGCTGCTGACTTCCAGAATGGAAGCGGCGAAAGCCACGCCGAGCGCCAGGCTGATCTGCTGCATCACCGAGGCCATCGAGGTCGCCTGACTTGCCTGGCTGTCCTCGATATCGGAATAGCTGAGCGCGTTCGATCCGGTGAAGAAGAACGACCGGGCAAATCCCGCCGTGACCAGGAAGATCATGATCAGGGGGTAGGGGGTCTCAGGCGTGAAGAAACTGTTGGCGAGCGTGGTGCAGGCGCCGACGATGCCGGCCCCGATCAACGTCGATTTGAACCCCGTAGCGGCAAAGACCCGCTTGGCCATGAATTTCGTGGTGATCGCGCCAATCGCACCCGCAAAGGTGATCATGCCGGACTGAAACGGATTGAGCCCGAAACCGATCTGCAGCATCAGCGGCATCAGGAACGGGATGGCACCCGTCGAAATGCGGAAAATGGTGCCGCCAACGGAGGCCGCCCGGAAGGTCGCATTCTGAAAAATGCGGAAATCCAGAATGGGCGCGGGATGGCGTGCGGCGTGGCGGATGTAAAGAAAACCGCAGATAAAACCGATGATCGTTGAGGCGATGCCGATGGCGGGCGGCAATGCCGGTAGGCTGACCACCGAAACGCCGAAGACAACGCCCGAGGCGGCAATGCCGGACAATATGAAACCCTTGCCGTCCATTGGCGGCGGATTGGTGGTTTCGATTTCCGGCAGGAAGATCGTTGACAGCCAGATGCCGATGACGCCGATGGGAACGTTAATCAGGAAAATCCAGTGCCATGAAAAATAGGTGGTGATGAAACCGCCGATCGGCGGGCCGGTGAGCGGCCCCACAAGCGCCGGTATCGTCAACAGCGCCATGGCGGAGACGAGTTCGGTCCGTTTCGTCGTTCGAAGCAGAACGAGACGGCCAACGGGCGTCATCATCGCGCCGCCCATGCCTTGCAGGAAGCGCGAGAGCACGAATTCGAACACCGACGACGAGACCGCGCAACAGATGGACCCGACAACGAAGACGCCGATGGCGAAACGGAAGATTTTCTTAGCGCCATATTTGTCGGCCATCCAGCCGCTGATCGGAATGAAGATCGCCAGAGACACCATATAGGCCGTCAGCGCGAGCTTGAGCGTGATGGGGCCGACATTGAGGTCGGCTGCAATCGCCGGAAGCGAGGTTGCAATGACGGTGGAGTCCATCTGCTCCATGAAGAGAGCGACTGCCAGGATCAGGGGAATGATGCGGTTCATGAGGCTGCCTGCGGCTTTCCGCTGCGACAAAGGATATCGCCGTTCCTCCTACGCCTGATAAGCGGGCTTGCCAACACGTTAATTATCAATTTCTCAAGTTCCGATCAAACCTGCGTGAGGCCGGTTTCCTTGCAACTTTCTCGCTCTATTGTCCGTTGGGCACAGTTCAGTTGGCGATCATGGCCAGTTGGCGCTATCGGAGACAAGATGATGACCCAATCCTTGAGCATGAGCAGACGCGGCCTCATTGGCGCAGCCGGCGCAAGCGTCCTCGGCGCACCGCTATTGATGACACGCACTGCCACGGCCCAGACGAGCCAGCCGCAAACCTCCATGGAGATCAAACACGCCATGCCACCTGAAACCAATCGCTTCAAGCTCGGCAATTTCGAAGTGCTGGTGGTGAAGGACGGCGCGCGCGCGGCGCCCAATCCGGGCGAGACCTTCGGCACGGATCAGTCGGCGGAAACCGTCGGCAAGCTGCTGGAAGACAATTTTCTGCCGAAGGACCAGTTCGTCAATTCCTTCTCGCCTGTCCTCGTCAATACCGGCACGGACCTCGTGCTGTTCGACACCGGTTTCGGTGAAGCGGGCCGTGACGCCGGCAATGGCCGTCTGCTTGAAGGCATGGCGGCTGCCGGTTACTCGCCTGAGGATGTGACCGTGGTGGTGCTGACCCACATGCACGGCGACCACATAGGCGGGCTGATGGAAAAGGGTGCGCCGGCTTTCGAAAAGGCGCGCTACGTCTTCGGTCAGGCGGAATATGATTTCTGGACGGACGGGAAGCGGGTCGGCACACCGGCCGAAGGCGGCCAGAAGGGCGTCATCGCCAACGTCAAGCCGCTGGCGGAAAAGGCGACCTTCATCGGTGATGGTGCCGATGTGGTGTCCGGCATCACCGGCATTGCGGCTTTCGGCCATTCACCGGGACACATGATCTTCCGGGTCGAATCGGAAGGCAAGCAGCTGATCCTGACGGCGGACACGGCCAATCATTTCGTCCTGTCGCTGCAAAGGCCGGACTGGGAGGTCAAGTTCGACATGGACAAGGCGGCAGCGGCAGCAACCCGCAAGAAGGTTTACGACATGATCGCCACCGACCGGCTGCCTTTCCTCGGCTATCACATGCCTTTCCCTTCTGTCGGTTATGCGGAAAAGCTGGATACGGGTTATCGTTTCGTGCCGAAATCCTACCAGTTCGACATCTGATCTCTGCTGCAATGCAGCAACAGAAGAAGCCCGGAAGGCAATTCCGGGTTTTTTCTATTCCCTTCCTGTCATGAACGTGTTACCAGCCCTCGCCAACTTCCAAGCAATCCTTGCAGGGCGCCGGGGTGAACTTTTCGTTCCGGAACGGCCACGCATTTTCATTATGAAGGAATTTGGTCATGGCACGCATCATTCAAACACCCACTGGTTTGGACGCTCTCACATTTGACGATGTGTTGCTGCAACCCGGACATTCCGAGGTTATGCCGGGACAGACGAATATCGCAACCCGCATTGCCCGCGATATCGATCTCAACCTTCCGATCCTCTCTTCCGCCATGGACACGGTCACGGAAGGCCGTCTTGCCATCGCCATGGCCCAGGCCGGCGGCATCGGCGTCATCCACCGTAACCTGACCCCCATCGAGCAGGCCGAAGAAGTCCGTCAGGTGAAGAAGTTCGAAAGCGGCATGGTCGTCAACCCGGTCACGATCGGCCCGGACGCCACGCTTGCAGAAGCGCAGGCCTTGATGAAGGCGCACGGCATTTCCGGTATTCCGGTGGTTGAAAACGGTGGTTCCGGTGGCCACAAGAACGGCCGCCTCGTCGGCATTCTGACCAACCGCGACGTGCGCTTCGCCTCCGATCCGCAGCAGAAGATCTACGAGCTGATGACCCGCGAAAATCTGGTCACGGTCAAGGAAAGCAGCGTCGATCAGCAGGAAGCGCGCCGCCTGCTGCACAAGCACCGCATCGAAAAGCTGCTGGTGGTGGATGGGAAGGGCAATTGCGTCGGCCTCATCACCGTCAAGGACATCGAGAAGTCGCAGCTTAACCCGAATGCCACCAAGGATGCGCAGGGCCGCCTTCGCGCCGCCGCCGCCATCAGCGTCGGGGCCGATGCCATTGAGCGCGCCGAGCGCCTCATCGATGCCGGCGTCGACCTTCTGGTTGTCGATACCGCGCACGGCCATTCGCAGCGCGTGCTCGATGCCGTTTCGGTGGTTAAGAAGATGTCGAACTCGGTTCGCATCATTGCCGGCAATGTCGCCACCGCTGACGGCACCAAGGCGCTGATCGACGCCGGCGCTGACGGCGTCAAGGTCGGCATCGGCCCCGGTTCCATCTGCACCACCCGCATCGTCGCCGGCGTCGGCGTTCCACAGCTTGCCGCGATCATGGCCTCGGTCGAAGTCGCCAATGCGGCAGACATTCCCGTTATCGCCGATGGCGGCATCAAATTCTCGGGCGATCTGGCCAAGGCCATTGCCGCCGGTGCCTCCGCCGTCATGATCGGCTCGCTTTTGGCCGGCACGGATGAAAGCCCGGGTGAGGTGTTCCTCTATCAGGGCCGTTCTTTCAAGGCCTATCGCGGCATGGGTTCCGTTGGCGCCATGGCGCGCGGTTCCGCAGACCGTTATTTCCAGGCGGAAGTGCGCGACACGCTGAAGCTCGTTCCGGAAGGCATCGAAGGTCAGGTTCCCTACAAGGGACCGGTCTCCGGCGTTCTGCACCAGCTGGCCGGCGGCTTGAAGGCAGCCATGGGTTATGTCGGCGGCGGCACCATCAAGGAATTCCAGGAACGCGCCACCTTCGTGCGCATCTCCAGCGCCGGCCTGCGTGAAAGCCACGCCCACGACGTGACGATCACCCGCGAAAGCCCGAACTACCCCGGCGCAGTTTGATCTTTCGAGGCGAATCCGTAAAAGGATAGTGAGTATTTGGCGCTTCCCGATTCACGCCGGATCGGGGAGCGTTTTCATGATTGGAGGAGAAAGCATGTCACCGACGACCGCAATGTTCTGGCCGATGATCGCCCATGTCTTTCTCGTTTTCTGGCTCTACGGGCTGCTGCTCTACCGTCGCAAGAAATACACCTTCACGGATCGTGAATCGGCCATCCGGCTTCGCGACAAGAGCGAGGAAGCGCGGGAAAGCTATCTGGTGAACCGCAACATCGCCAACCAGTTCGAACTTCCCGTCCTGTTTCACATCGCCTGCCTGCTGCTTTATATCACCGATGCGGACAATATCGTCACCATCGTGCTGGCCTGGCTGTTCGTGCTCTCGCGCTACGCCCACTCCTATGTCCATGTCACCAGCAACCGCCTGCGTCATCGCGGCGCTTTGTTCGGCATCGGCTTTGTGCTTCTGCTCTGCCTCTGGGGCTGGCTCGCCATCTGGTTGGCTCTGGAATAAAACAGCACCGTCAGGTTGCCTCATAAGTGAGACAATCGCGCCTTTAAAATAACCCGATTTGCGATAGGTCAATTCCATGAGACCTCATCCCCGTTAATCTCTGCCTTGCCGTCGAGGATTTCAGGCGAGCAGAGATTGAGGAGTATGTCATGGCGAAAACAATGAAGGCAGCCGTCGTCCGCGCGTTTGGGAAACCGCTGACCATCGAGGAAGTGGCGATACCGGATCCAGGCCCCGGTGAAATTCTCATCAACTACAAGGCGACGGGCATTTGCCACACGGATCTGCACGCCGCAACGGGCGACTGGCCGGTGAAACCCAACCCGCCCTTCATCCCCGGCCATGAAGGCGTCGGTTATGTCGCGAAGATCGGCGCTGGCGTCACCGGGATCAAGGAGGGCGACCGCGCCGGCACGCCGTGGCTTTATACCGCCTGCGGATGCTGCATTCCCTGCCGCACCGGTTGGGAAACCCTATGCCCGAGCCAGAAGAATTCGGGTTATTCCGTCAATGGCAGCTTTGCCGAATATGGCCTTGCCGATCCGAAATTCGTCGGTCGCCTGCCGGATAATCTGGAATTCGGCCCCGCCGCACCCGTGCTTTGCGCCGGTGTCACCGTTTACAAGGGTCTCAAGGAAACCGAAGTGAGACCCGGTGAATGGGTGGTCATTTCAGGCATTGGCGGGCTTGGCCACATGGCCGTGCAATATGCCAAGGCTATGGGCATGCATGTCGTCGCCGCCGATATTTTCGACGACAAGCTGGAGCTTGCGAAGAAACTCGGAGCCGATGTCACCGTCAACGGCCGCGCGCCGGATGCGGTGGAGCAGGTGCAGAAAGCGACCGGCGGCGTCCACGGCGCGCTGGTGACGGCGGTGTCGCCCAAAGCCATGGAACAGGCTTACGGTTTCCTGCGCTCCAAGGGCACGATGGCGCTTGTCGGCCTGCCGCCGGGCTTCATCTCCATTCCGGTGTTCGACACGGTGCTGAAGCGCATCACGGTGCGTGGCTCCATCGTCGGCACACGGCAGGATCTGGAGGAAGCGCTGACCTTTGCCGGTGAAGGCAAGGTGGCCGCCCACTTCTCCTGGGACAAGCTCGAAAACATCAACGATATCTTCCACCGCATGGAAGAGGGCAAGATCGACGGCCGCATCGTCGTGGACCTCGCCGCCTGATGTGAAAACCTGGCCGCGGCGCTCACGCAAATGTGTGGCGCCGCTTGCCCCCGCCTCGTTCTCCCCGAGACGATCTGCGTTATCCTTCCGCATCCGCGCGTTCAAGGAGGATAGAGCGATGGACAAGCCCAAGATCACGCAGGCCATGATCGACGCTTATGATGAATATACCCATCTCAGCCTCGACCGCCGCAAATTCATGGAAAAGCTCACGGTACTTGCCGGGTCCGGCGCAGCTGCGGCGGCCATCGCGCCGCTCCTTTCGGCCAACAGCGCCCGTGCGGCAATCGTCGCGCCTGACGATGCGGGTATCGTTGCGGAAGAGGTGACATATCCCGCCCCCGGTGGTGAGATGAAGGGTTATCTCGTTACGCCGAAATCCGTTTCCGGCCCCATCGGCTCCGTCATCGTCATCCACGAGAACCGTGGCCTGAACGACCATATTCGCGATGTGGCAAGGCGTGTGGCGCTTGCCGGTTTCAGGGCGCTTGCGGTCGATTTCCTCTCTCCGCAGGGCGGCACGCCTGCGGATGAGGATAAGGCGCGGGAAATGTTCAGCGGCCTCGACATGGAGGCAACGGTCGCCAATGCCGAAGCGGGCCGGGTGTGGCTCGCCGCAAGACAGGGTGCGAATGGCAAGGTCGGTGCGGTTGGCTTCTGCTGGGGCGGCGGGCTGGTTAACCGTTTCGCCACCAAATCGGCAGGCCTGAATGCCGGCGTCACCTATTACGGCCAGCAGGCCCCGGCGGCCGATGTGCCTGATATCAAGGCGCCGCTGCTCTTGCACTATGCGGGTCTCGATGAGCGCATCAATGCCGGCATCGATGCCTATAAGAAGGCGCTGGAGGAAAACGGCAAGACCTTCGAAATCTTCGTCTATGACGGCGTCAACCACGCCTTCAACAACGATACGTCCTCGGCGCGATACGACAAGGCAGCTGCCGATCTCGCCTGGGGCCGGACGACGGAGTTCTTCAAGAAATATCTGGCGTGATGGGGTTTTTGAGGTGTGCATTGTCTGCGAGCCGGAGGCGGGTGGGGCTTTACCCCCCCTCTGCCCTGCCGGGCATCTCCTCCTCAAGGGGGGAGATCGGCAGGAGGCGCTACCGCCACTTCATTCACAAATGTTGAGATGGGCGAGACCCAACCACGAGTCGATCTCCCCCCTTGAGGGGGAGATGCCCGGCAGGGCAGAGGGGGGTAAGCTCCACGCGCCCTCGATCCGCTGATCTAAACGCCACCAGCCCCACGCTTCAAATGCTCATCCAGCCTCGGCATGATCTCCACAAAATTGCAGGGCAAGTGGCGATAATCGAGCTGAGCCTTGAGAATACCGTCCCACGCATCTTTGCACGCACCCGGCGAGCCCGGCAGCACGAAGATGAAGGTCGCATTCGCCACGCCGCCGGTCGCCCGTGACTGGATGGTGGCGGTGCCGATCTTTTCATAGGAAATGCGATGGAAGATGGCGGAAAACCCGTCCATGCGCTTTTCGAACAGCGGTTCCAGCGCCTCGGGTGTCACGTCGCGGCCGGTAAAACCGGTGCCGCCGGTGGTGATGACCACATCCACACCCTCGGTGAGGGTCCAGTCACGCACGGTATTGAAAATGGCTTGCCTGTCGTCCGGAGCAATGGCGCGGGCGGCAAGACGATGTCCCGCCTCTTCAAGGCGGGCGACGAGCGTATCGCCGGATTTGTCATTCTCCAGCGTGCGGCTGTCCGAAACGGTCAAGACCGCAATGCCGAGAGGAATGAAGGGTCTTTCGCCTGCCATGGTCTTATCCTCGATCTGCTCGCTTATCAAATTGTCCGCGTCGCCTGAAAATACCAGCCGGGCCGGCTCTCTCGAAGCGACATTTCGGCTTTGTGAGCCGCCTCGACGGAATGAAAAATCCCGAAACAGGTCGCACCCGAACCGGACATGCGCACAGGGGTGGCGCCTTCCTGCGACAGCAGCTCGACGATCTCGCCGATTTCCGGCAGCAGAACCTGTGCGGGCGGTTGCAGATCGTTTCGGCTTTGGCCGAGAAAATCCATCCATCTGCCTGATGTCCGCTCCGGTAGCGGTGGATTGTTCTTGGTCTGCAATCGCCGGAAAATCTCCGGCGTCGAAACCGCCTTCAGCGGGTTGGCAAGCACCAGAAAGAGTTCCGGCAGGTCGGTGACTGCCTCGATATTCTCGCCGATACCCCGCGCGACGAGGGAGCGGCTTTCAAGGCACATCGGCACATCCGCACCAAGTGTAAGCGCGAGGGAGGCGAGCCTTTGCGGATCGATGCTCGCATGCCAGTGACGCAACAGGCCCCGAAGGGTCGCGGCCGCATCCGCCGAGCCGCCGCCGATGCCGGAAGCGACCGGCAGGTTCTTTTCGAGATGAATGGCGACCGGGCGGGCCGGTTGACCGGTTGAGACAAGAGCGTCGCGCAGCAGGTCCCTGGCGCGGGTGACGAGGTTATCACCGCCATCGCCAGCGCGCAGAAGATCACCAAAGGGACCGGAGATGGAGAAACTGTCGGCATCGGCTTCGCGAATGCGGATCACGTCGCCGGCTTCCGCAAATGCCACCAGCGTTTCGAGCAGATGGTAACCATCCGCCCGTTGGCCGGTCACATGCAGCGCCAGATTGATCTTGGCCGGGGCCGCCTCGATTGTCTCGGTGGCCCCGGAAACATCATGCACGCGCATGCGGCGTCAGGATTTCTTGTCCGGAGTGGCGGCCGGTGCCGGAGCCGGAGGAGCAGGCGGGGGCGGCGCCACTTCCTTCTTGGCGGTATTTTCGGCATCCTTTTCCAGGGGCGGCAGGCCGTTGGCGATCTTTTCGTTCACCTTGGCCTTGTCCACATCGTCGCTGTCGCCGATCAGGGCGCGGTTCCACTGATAGACCGCCTCGATCTTGCGGCCGACGCGCCAGTAGGCATCACCCAGATGGTCGTTGATCGTCGGATCACCGGCCTTGAGTTCGATTGCCCGCTCCAGTTCGGTCACGGCTTCATCGAAGGCGCCAAGACGATAATGCGCCCAGCCAAGCGAGTCGACGATGTAACCGTCATTCGGGCGAAGCTCGACGGCGCGGCTGATCATCTTCATGCCGTCATCGAGGTTGATGCCTTTGTCCACCCATGAGTAGCCGAGATAGTTCAGCACCTGCGGCTGCTCGGGGTTCAATTCCAATGCCCGCTTGAAATTCGGCTCGGCCTTGTCCCATTCCTTCAGCCGCTCATAGGCGATGCCGCGCTGGAAGAACACGGACCAGTCGGATTTCTGCGGCACGGCACCGATCACCTCGATGGCCTTGTCGTAGTTTTCGGCCATGGCGCGGTAGTCCTTGGCGTCCGACAGCACGCTGCCATAGGCGAGATAGGAACGGACGTCCTTCGGATCGGATTCGAGCAGGGATTTGAGATGCGTGCGCGCCTCGTCCACCTTGCCGGTCTGCGCAAGCGTCAATCCGAGCTGCAGCTCGGAGATGCGGTACATCGGCGAATCCTTCGGCACATCGCGGTAAAAGGCGATGGCGCGCTCCGGCTGCTTCATGGCTTCAGCAAGCCCGCCGAGAAGAATGAGCGTGTCCGGGCTCTTCTGATCGAGCGCGCGCGATGTCTGCAAATAAAGCGTGACGATTTCTTCGGCACCTTCGCGGTTCAAAGCACCAGCGATGGAGAACATGACGCTGGCGGCACCCTCCACGGCATTGGTGATCTGCTGCTCGGGCTTGTCACCACTTTCGATAGACTGACGAAGCGCTTTCAGCGGTGCGTAATTCGGTGCGAAAGTATCGCCGACCGCGATCGCATCAAGCGCCTTCTGCTTGTTGCCGGCGGAAGCTTCGAGCCGGGCAAGCGCCATCACCGCGCGCATATAGGTATCGGAAGCGGTTGCCCCGCCTTCGCGATCCGTCACCGCCTCGTTCAGGCTCTTGCGCGCGGCTTCGGTGTTGCCGGCGACAAGGGCGATCGCTGCCGCATTGTATTTCTGGAAAATCGAGATCCAGCCGGGCCCCTTCATGTTGTTGACGAGGGCCAGCGCTTCCTTCGGCTTGCCGGAACCGGCGCGTGCCCAGGCGGTCAAAAGCGTGTTGACCATGCGGTCGAGATCGTTCGGGCCGGTATATTTCAGGATCTTCTCGGCCTTGGCGAAGTCCTTGTCCTTGATGGCGTCGAGACCGCGCACGATGGTCGTCACGCGTTCGACGGAGGTGTCATCCTTCATCGAATCGGCGATCTTGGCGCCGGCCTCGAAATTGCCGCTCAGAAGTTCGGCGATCATCAGGCGCTGGCGGATTTCCGTATTGGCCGGATCGAATTCCAGCGCCTTCTTGTAGAGCGAAATCGCGGTGGGATAATCCTGGTCGACGTCGGCATTGCGTCCGGCGAGGAAGGCGCCGGAGAAGGTGTTCACCTTGCCGGGATCGAACGTGACGGCCTTGTCTTCCGGTTTCGCCTTCGTTTCCGCAAAGCCGGGGCTGGCACCCGCGCCGATTGCGAGAGCGGCGGCAAGAGCCGCGCTGCAGAGAAGACGGAGTGCTGGTTTACGCCGCATGAGGGAACCTTTGCCTTTGTGCAGAAGCACGGAAAAATCAGTTTCCATTGTTTGGTCACGATAGAATGGCTTTTTTGAAGCAGCCCCGCAAGAAATTATGGCCCGGCCACAATCACGCCTTGCGGAGAAGCTGGCCCGAAACATCGGGCGGATGGCCTGTCCATCCGCCGTTTGTTTGGGGCCTGGGCGTCAGTTGAGACGCTCGATGCAGAAGTCGATCACTTCCAGAAGCGCATTTTTCCACGGGCTCTCGGGCAGCGGTGCGAGCGCATCGCGGGCAATGGTGCCGTAATGCGTGGCACGGCCGATCGTATCGCCAAGACCATTGTACTTGGTGATCAGGCCCAGCGCCTTTTCGAGGTTCTCATCGCTGCTTTCGCCCTTTTCGATGGCGTTGCGCCAGAAGGCGCGCTCATCCTGCGTGCCGCGACGATAGGACAGGATGACCGGCAGCGTGATCTTGCCTTCGCGGAAATCGTCACCGGTATTCTTGCCGAGATCGGCGGACTTGCCGCCGTAATCCAGCACGTCGTCGACGAGCTGGAAGGCGAGGCCGAGATTCATGCCGTAGGATTTGAGCGCGCTGCGGGTCGCCTTGTCGGTCTTGGCAACGATGGGCCCCACTTCCGCCGCCGCTGCAAACAGGGCGGCGGTCTTGGCGCGAATCACCTGAAGATAGTCGTCCTCGGTCGTCTCCATGTTCTTGGCGACCGAAAGCTGCAGCACCTCACCCTCGGCGATGACCGAGGCAGCAGTGGACAGCACGTCGAGCGCATCGAGCGAGCCGACATCCACCATCATACGGAAGGCCTGGCCGAGCAGGAAGTCGCCGACGAGAACGCTTGCCTGGTTGCCCCAGATGGTGCGGGCTGTGGATTTTCCACGGCGCAGGTCGCTCTCATCCACCACGTCGTCATGCAGAAGCGTCGCCGTGTGCATGAATTCCACGCTGGTGGCGAGCTTGATGTGGTGGTCGCCCTCGTAGCCGAACATCGAGGCCGAGGCGAGCGTCAGCATCGGCCGCAGGCGCTTGCCGCCCGACGAGATCAAATGGTTGGCCACCTCAGGTATCATCTGGACATCGGAACCGGCCTTGGAAAGGATAAGCTGGTTCACCCGTTCCATGTCGGGGCGGGTCAGGTCGACAAGCGGCTTGACGGATGCGAGTTTGTTTTTGCTTTCTTCAAGCGGTATGACGACGCCCAAGGGACAGGACTCCTGTTCGAATTTGAATTCGACAATAAAAACTGGCGCCTGTCGCGGCAAGGGGCGAATTGCCGCTAGCCATTCAAAAAGATGGGAATTTAGGGCTTATCCATGCGTGAACTGATCCGTACCAACGATGCCGTGCTTCTGTCCTTCGCCGAAAGCCTGATGAAGGACGCCGGGATCCACTGCCTCGTCGCCGATCAGGCGATGAGCATTCTGGAAGGGTCGCTCGGTCTTCTGCCCCGCCGGTTTCTGGTCGAAGAGGATCGTGCCGATCAGGCCCGCCGCATTCTCATGGATGCCGGGCTGGGTGACGAGTTGCGCAACGAAGAGGCTTGACGAGACGGTGGGCGGCGATATTTCCGAAACCATTGATGCATTTCACCGCGGCCGGTTCCACATTCTCCAGCCGAAGGGCAGGGGGCACCGGGCCGGCATGGACGCCATGCTTCTGGCCTCGCTGGTGGCGGATGACCGCGCCTGCCGGATCGCCGATCTCGGCGCCGGCGCGGGTGCGGCGGGCTTTGCGGTCGCAGCCCGGCTCGAAAAGGCGCAAGTGACGCTTTACGAGCGCTCGCCGGAAATGGCGGAATTTGCCCGCCGCAGTCTCGCATTGGCGGAAAACGCTGCCTTTTCCGGCCGTATCGACGTGCGCGAGGCCGATGTGACCCTGCGTGCCAAGGCGCGCATCGAAGCTGGTCTGCCGGACGGGTATTTCCACCACGTCATCATGAACCCGCCCTATAACGATGCGGGTGACCGCCGCACGCCCGATGCCCTGAAGGCCGAGGCCCACGCCATGACGGAGGGCCTGTTCGAGGACTGGATCAGGACCGCGGGCGCAATCATGGTTTCGGGCGGGCAGCTTTCCCTGATTTCACGGCCGCAATCGGTGGCGGAAATCATCGCTGCCTGCGGCAGCCGCTTTGGCGGCATGGAGATAACCCTCATCCATCCGCGCCCCGGGGAAGATGCGGTGCGCATGCTCGTCACGGCCATCAAGGGCTCGCGCGCGAAGCTATCGTTCCGGGCACCGCTCGTCATGCATGAGGCCGAAAGCCACGCCTTCACGCCCCTCGTGGATGACCTGAACAATGGCCGAACCGCCTATCGCCGTAATGTAAAGGCAATCAGGCCCAGCCTATAAAATCGAGGTCCGCAGGCCGCAAACCATTGCGTTTTCCCGGGCGATACATACATGCCTGACCAACAGGCAATTGCTGCGAGGATTGAGTTGTGGGTTTTCTGAAGTATCTGGTACCGAAACGCTTTCGCAAAAAAGAACTCGTGATCCCGGTCGTGCGCATGCATGGCGCGATCATGGCGGGCGGCAACCAGTTTCGCCCCGCTCTCAATCTCGCCTCCTACGCGCCTCTGCTTGAAAAAGCCTTCGCGATCAAGGATGCGCCGGCCGTTGCCATTTCGCTCAACTCTCCCGGCGGCTCACCGGTGCAGGCGCGGATGATCTATAATCGCATCCGCCAGCTTGCCGAGGAGAAGGAAAAGAAGGTCCTGATCTTCGTGGAGGACGTGGCGGCCTCCGGCGGTTACATGATCGCGCTTGCCGGCGACGAGATCATCGCCGACCCCACCTCCATCGTCGGTTCGATCGGTGTCGTCTCGGGCGGTTTCGGTTTTCCGGAAATGCTGCGGAAGATCGGCGTCGAGCGCCGCGTCTATACAGCCGGTGAGAACAAGGCGATCCTTGATCCCTTCCAGCCGGAAAAGGAAGGCGACATCGAATATCTGAAGTCGCTCCAGGTCGAAATCCACAATGTTTTCATCGACATGGTCAAGATGCGTCGCGGCTCGAAACTGAAGGACGATGAGACGCTCTTCTCCGGCCTGTTCTGGACCGGCATGCGCGGTCTCGACCTCGGCCTGATCGACGGGCTGGGCGACATGAGGGAGATTTTGCGCCGCCGCTTCGGCGAAAAGGTCAAGCTTCAGCTCGTCAGCGGCGGACGCTCGCTGTTTGGCAAAAAAGTGCCAGGCGTAAATGCGGCACTCGACCTCAACGCCGAAAGGCTGGCCGCAGGGGCCGTCTCGGGACTTGCGGAGGTTGCCGAAGAAAAGGCATTGTGGTCGCGTTTCGGTCTATGATGTCGCAGGAATAGGGCCTTATGGCGCAGCTGATTACAATTCTTCTTCTGGTGGTGGGATCCGTCATCCTTTACCGCCGCTTCGTTCGGGATGCGGAAAAGCTTTCGGCGAAATCGAAACAGCGCGAGAAGGAACGCGAGACCGGCGCCATCGGCACGCTGATCAAGGACCCGGAAACCGGCGAATACCGCGTGAAGCGCGAGGATGAGACGTAAGGCGGCGTCTCCACGCATAAAACCTTGACCCTCACGCCATGCCGTGGCACGTGTCCGCATCCGAAGTAAGTCAATGCTTACTTGTCCTCCTAACGCTGCGATGACTGCAATGACCGATATTCCCGACCATATGAACCCGAAGCGTTCCTTTCAGGCGCTGATCCTGACGCTGCACAATTACTGGGCCGACAAGGGCTGCGCGGTGCTGCAGCCCTATGATATGGAAGTGGGCGCGGGCACGTTTCATCCGGCGACGACGCTGCGTGCGCTTGGACCGAAGCCGTGGAAGGCCGCTTACGTGCAGCCTTCGCGCCGCCCGTCCGATGGCCGTTACGGCGAAAACCCCAACCGCCTGCAGCATTATTACCAGTATCAGGTCATTCTGAAGCCCAACCCGTCTAACCTGCAGGAACTCTATCTCGGTTCGTTGAAGGCCATCGGTCTCGATCCCTTGCTGCACGATGTGCGCTTCGTCGAAGACGACTGGGAAAGCCCGACGCTCGGCGCCTGGGGTCTCGGCTGGGAATGCTGGTGCGACGGCATGGAAGTGTCGCAGTTCACCTATTTCCAGCAGGTCTGCGGCATCGAATGCTCGCCGGTCGCGGGCGAGCTGACCTATGGTCTGGAGCGTCTCGCCATGTACGTTCAGGGCGTCGACAATGTCTATGACCTGAACTTCAACGGCCGCGAGGGCGAAGAGAAGATTTCCTATGGCGACGTCTTCCTGCAGGCCGAGCAGGAATATTCCCGCCATAATTTCGAATTTGCCGATACGGCCATGCTGCATCGCCATTTCATCGACGCCGAAAAGGAGTGCCAGGCGCTTCTCGCCGCCGGTGCGCCCGGTGACAACGACAATCAGCGCCTGCACAAATGCGTATTCCCGGCCTATGACCAGTGCATCAAGGCCAGCCACGTTTTCAACCTTCTGGATGCGCGCGGTGTGATCTCGGTGACGGAACGCCAGAGCTACATCCTGCGCGTGCGCACGCTGGCGAAAGCCTGCGGCGAGGCCTTCCTGCTAACGGATGCGGGCGGGCTGAACTGGAACAGGGCCGCCTGATTTTTGGAGGCAGGTTCGCACCGAAGATTTTATTGAATTTGAAAGGCCGTTCTTGACGGCCTTTTATTTTGTGTTGATTGTTCCGGTGAAAAATCACCTTGGATTTGATTATGAATATTAGAAGCTTACGTTTTTTGCTTGTATTGACGCTTGGATGTCTTCTCGGCAATGCGGCCGTTGCCGAAACGACTGAATGGATGAGTGGCAAGGATGCGTTTCCCCGCGCCAACAAGCTGCATTCGCTCGGAATGATCGTCACTCGCATGGATTGCAAGGATAGTGGCCAGCGAACCTTCGATGTTGGAAGTGCCCTTGTCCGAATGCATTATACACGCAATACGAACGACCTCAGCTGGAGAATAGATGGCTGGAACCATCTAGAGGAAAACAAGGCATACTGGGCCGAACGCGGTTTCAGGCTCGCCTCCTATACTCTTTTTGTGCGCAAGGTATCCGGGCTGAGGTTGTATTGTACCGTTTTTCACAAATGACGGATGTTTACTTCCCTGAGCTTGTCTCCTCCCGGCAAAAACGGACAGAATGAGCGAAGCCCCATGACTTTGCGGTAATGAGCGGCTATCGTGCGCGCATCGAAGCTGGGAATCGCAATTCATGTTCATCACGCTGGCAATCATCGCGGCAATCGCGCTTTATGTCGTCTTCATCTATAACGGCCTCGTCAAGGCGCGGCAGATGAAGGAAGAGGCGTGGTCGGGCATCGACGTGCAGCTGAAGCGCCGCGCCGATCTCATTCCCAACCTCATCGAGACCGTGAAGGGTTACGCGGCGCATGAAAAGAGCACCTTCGAGGAGGTGATCGCCATGCGTAACCGGGCGCAGGCCGTGCCGGCGGGCGATGTCGAAGGTCGCGCCCAGGCGGAAGGGCTGCTATCGCAGGCGCTCGGCAAGCTCTTCGCGCTTGCCGAAGCCTATCCCGATCTCAAGGCCAATACGAATTTTCTGGAATTGCAGCGTTCGCTGGAAACCATCGAAAGCGAAATCCAGATGTCGCGCCGTTATTACAATGGCGCCGCCCGCGATCTCAACGTCAAGGTGGAAAGCTTCCCTTCCAATCTGGTCGCAGGCCAGTTCGGTTTTGCCAAGGCGCCCTATTTCGAGATCGACAACCCGGCCGACCGCGCCGTGCCGACAGTGAAATTCTAAGCGCACTGTTTCCCCGGCGGCTTAAGACCTCCCGTTCAAATTCCGATAATCCGGCTCTTCGCCGCATTCTTTGACAAGACGACAATCATGATCGAACTGACCATCACCCCGCCCGACCACCCGCTTTCCGGCAAGGTCGAGCCGCCCGGCTCCAAATCCATCACCAACCGTGCGCTTCTCTTGGCTGGTCTTGCCAGGGGCAAAAGCCGCCTGACCGGCGCACTGAAAAGCGACGACACGCTTTATATGGCCGAAGCCCTGCGCGAGATGGGCGTCAAGGTCACCGAGCCTGATGCCACCACCTTCGTGGTGGAAGGCACAGGTGTATTGCAGCAGCCGGAAAAGCCGCTTTTCCTCGGCAATGCCGGCACCGCCACACGGTTCCTAACCGCTGCCGCAGCACTTGTGGATGGCGCCGTCATCATCGATGGCGACGAGCACATGCGCAAACGCCCGATCATGCCGCTGGTGGAGGCCCTGCGCTCCCTCGGCGTCGAGGCCGAAGCGCCGACCGGCTGCCCGCCCGTCACCGTCTGCGGCAAGGGCACAGGGTTCCCGAAGGGCAGCGTCACCATCGACGCCAATCTTTCCAGCCAATATGTGTCGGCGCTTCTGATGGCGGCCGCCTGCGGCGACAAGCCTGTCGATATCATCCTCAAGGGCGAGGAAATCGGCGCCAAGGGCTATATCGATCTCACCACATCGGCCATGGAAGCTTTTGGCGCGAAGGTGGAGCGGGTGAGCAACGCCATCTGGCGCGTGCATCCGACGGGTTACACGGCGACCGATTTCCACATCGAGCCGGATGCCTCCGCCGCCACCTATCTCTGGGGTGCGGAACTGCTGACCGGCGGCGCGATCGATATCGGCACGCCGGCCGATAAATTCACCCAGCCGGACGCCAAGGCCTATGAGGTCATGGCGAAGTTTCCGCATTTGCCCGCCGAAATCGACGGCTCGCAGATGCAGGACGCCATTCCGACCATCGCGGTTCTCGCCGCCTTCAACGAGACGCCGGTGCGTTTCGTCGGCATCGCCAATCTGCGCGTCAAGGAATGCGACCGTATCCGCGCCGTCTCGCTCGGCCTCAACGAAATCCGTAACGGTCTGGCGCATGAGGAAGGCGACGACCTGATCGTGCATGCCGATCCGGCTCTTGCGGGCCAGACGGTCAAGGCCTCCATCGATACCTTTGCCGACCACCGCATCGCCATGAGCTTTGCGCTGGCGGCGCTGAAGATCGGTGGAATCGCTATCCAGAACCCTGCCTGCGTCGGCAAGACCTACCCGGCTTACTGGAAAGAGCTCGCCTCGCTCGGCGTCGACTACACGGAAAAGGAAAGCGCTGCCGAGCCGCAGCATTAGAAGAACGGTATTGGTTTTCCGTCATTCCGGCCTTGAGCCGGAATCCAGCGCGATCAAGTCCTTGACCGCGAAAGACTCTTCAAGCCGCGCAGACGCGCAGCTGCTGGATACCGGGTCATCCTCGGACTTGATCCGGGGACCGGTATGACGGAATGACCGTGCTGCGCATCATCACTTGAAACCGGAAACGCTCCATTCCCTTAAGGAGAACCGCCCGTGAAGACCATCGCCGCAAGACTTCTCGCGCTGTTCGTCTTCCTGGGCGCGGCCTTCCCGGCCTTCGCGGAGGAATTCATCCGCTCCTACCATTCCGTCATCGAGGTTGCGACGGATGGCAAGCTGACGGTGACGGAAACCATCACCGCCCGTGCTGAGGGCCAGAACATCAAACGCGGCATCTTCCGCGATTTCCCGCTTTATGCGCTGGATGCGAATAACCGCCGCACCAAGGTGGATTTCAACGTCGTTTCAGTGGAGCGCGATGGCGCGCCGGAAAACTGGCGCACCGAAAACATCGATGGCGGCATCCGCATCTATACCGGCAGCGCCGAGCGTTTTCTGCCGACCGGCGAACATATCTTCCAGATCACCTACACCACCGCCCGGCAGATCCGCTATTTCAGCGATTATGACGAGCTGACCTGGAATGTCACCGGCAATGGCTGGCAGTTCCCCATGGGCGAGATTTCCGCCACCATCACGCTGCCGCAGGGCGTCAGGGCCACCGACACCGCCGTCTTCACCGGTCCGCTTGGCGCGAAAGGCAAGGATGCGCGCATTCTGAACGAAGGTAACGAGGTATTCTTCGCCTCCACCCGCCCCTTCACAGTGGGCGAGGGCATGACGGTTGCCGTCAAGCTGCCCAAGGGCGCGATTGCCGCACCTGACACTTCGCAAGAAGCGGGCTGGTGGCTGCGGGATAATCTCGCCATCCTGCTTTCGGGCGGCGGGCTTTTCGCCGTGCTGCTTTATTACCTTCGCGCCTGGTTCGCCGTTGGCCGCGATCCGGCGAAGGGCGTGGTCGTGCCGCGTTGGGATGCGCCGGAGGGGCTCTCGCCAGCTCTGGTCAACTATGTCGATAACAGGGGTTTTTCGGGTGCCGGCTGGACGGCGCTCTCTGCCTCGGCCCTTGATCTGGCGGTCAAAGGCTATGTCGTTCTGGAGGACTTGAAGAACGCCATCGTCATTCGCCGCACGGAAAAGGCGACCGCCGCCGATCTGCCGACCGGCCAGAAAACGCTGCTGTCCTCCATCGGCGGCCCTGGCAAGACGCTGACCATCGACAAGGCCCATGGTGCGGAGGTCGAAAAGGTCGGAACACAGTTTCGCGCAGCGATAGAGAAAGAACATCGCGGCAAATATTACCGCAGCAATGCCGGCTACATCGTTTTCGGCATCTTCCTCAGCATCGCCCTCATCGTCGCGACGTTGATCTTCGGCGATCTGGATGAAAGCGCCATTGCCGCCGTGCTGGTCTTCGGCTTTTTCGCCTTCTTCTTCAGCATCCTGTCGATCGGTATCGGCCGCCAGTTTTCGCGCGGCGCACCGCTGCGCAAGCGTATCGGCGGTATCGTCATGCTGGCCTTTGCCGGTTTTGTGGCCTTTTCCGCCATTGGCGGTATCGCCACGCAAATCCTGCTGGATGTGACGCATGACACCAAGTCGCTGGCGCTGGCCGCCATCGGCGGCATCGTGCTCACCAATGCACTGTTCCTGTTCCTGATGGGCGCGCCGACGCCGCTCGGCCGCAAGCTGATGGATGGCATCGAAGGCCTCCGAACCTATCTGACGCTGGCGGAAAAAGACCGGATGAACATGGCTGGTGCGCCCGCCATGTCGCCGCAGCATTTCGAGACATTGCTGCCCTATGCCGTGGCGCTCGGCGTCGAAAAACCGTGGAGCCGCACCTTCGAGACCTGGCTCGCAACGGCTGCCGCCGGTGCCGCTGCGGCAAGTTATGCGCCCGGCTGGTATGCGGGCAGCAATTACGGCAGCTTTGGCGACAGGATCGGAGGCTTTTCCACCTCCATGGCCAATACCATCGCCTCCACCATTCCCCAGCCCGTCAGCTCTTCCGGCTCCAGCTTTTCGGGCGGTGGCGGCGGCGGTTTTTCCGGCTCTGGGGGCGGCGGCGGTGGCGGTGGCGGCTGGTAACACCTGCCGGCGGTAATTTAACCGAATGCCGTGGTGACTTTTGCCGCGTTGCTTGCTAAGCCGACCGCTGTCGCTTTTCGCGGCATACATCGTCCGACAAAAGATACAAAGATAAAGTCCTTATCCCATGCCCGATCTTCTGCTTGAACTTCGCTCCGAGGAAATCCCCGCCCGCATGCAGCGCAAGGCGGCGGGCGATCTGAAGAAACTCGTCACCGATGCCTTGGTGGAGAGAGGGCTGACCTATGAGGGTGCGCGCGAATATTGGACGCCGCGCCGCCTGACGCTGGATATTCGCGGCCTCAACGCCCGCTCCGCCGATGTGCGTGAGGAAAAAAAAGGCCCGCGCACCGACGCCAATGAAAAGGCCATCGAGGGCTTTCTGCGCGGCGCAGGCCTCAACGACATTTCGGAAGCGCAGGTCGTTTCCGATCCGAAGAAGGGCGATTTCTACATCGCCATCATCAACAAACCCGGCCGTCCGGCGGAAGAGATCATCGCGGAAGTGATGCCCGGCATCATCCGTTCTTTCCCCTGGCCGAAATCCATGCGCTCCGGCCCGGCCTCCATGCCGAAGGGATCGAGCTATGCTGGCATCGAAGGCAAGGGCTCGGAAAGCCTGCGCTGGGTGCGCCCGCTGCAATCCATCGTCTGCCTGTTCGGCCCCGAACATGATGAAACCCAGGTCATTCCTTTCGTGATCGACGGCATCGTCGCCGGCAACGTTACCTATGGCCATCGTTTCCATGCGCCGGGCCCGATTACCGTGCGCCGTTTCGAAGATTATGTCTCGAGCCTCGAAAAGGCGAAGGTCATTCTCGATGCCGAACGCCGCAAGGATATCATCCTGCACGACGCCAAGGATCTGGCTTTTGCCAACGGTCTCGAACTGGTGGAAGATGAAGGCCTGCTGGAAGAAGTCTCCGGCCTCGTCGAATGGCCGCAGGTTCTGATGGGCACCTTCGAGGAGGATTACCTGCAGATCCCTGCGGAAATCATTCGCCTTACCATCAAGACCAACCAGAAGTGTTTCGTCACCCGCAGTCAGGGTGCGGAAGAAGGTCTTTCCAACCGTTTCATCCTGATCTCGAACATCGAGGCGAGCGATGGCGGCAAGGAAATCATCCATGGCAATGGCAAGGTCGTGCGCGCCCGCCTGTCGGATGCCCGCCACTTCTGGAACCGCGACCAGGGCGATCTGCCCGATCTGGAGACGCTGAAAGATTCGGCTGCAAAATTCGACCTCGATCTCAAGAAGCCGCTCGATCAGCGCATGGCGAAGCTCGATGCGCTGAACGTTACCTTCCATGCCAAGCTCGGCACGCAGGGTGAGCGCGTGGCGCGTATCCGCGAACTGGCCAAGGCTCTGGCCCACGTCGTTGGTGCCGATGCTGCTCTGGTGGATCGCGCCGTGGTGCTGGCGAAAGCCGACCTGCGCACCGAAGCCGTCGGCGAATTCCCCGAGCTTCAGGGCCTGATGGGCCGCAAATATGCGGCGTTGCAGGGCGAGAACGAAAGCGTCGCGGCGGCCATCGAAGATCACTACAAGCCGCAGGGCCCCTCAGACCGCCTGCCGGCAGACAAGGTGGCCATCACGGTTGCTCTGGCAGACAAGCTCGACACCCTCGTCGGCTTCTGGGCGATTGATGAAAAGCCGACGGGTTCGAAGGACCCCTTCGCGCTGCGCCGCGCGGCGCTGGGCGTGGTGCGTATTCTGCTTGAGAAAAACGTACGTCTGCCGCTTTTGAGCGTCGTGAAAGACCCGGATCTTCTCTCCTTCTTCCATGATCGCCTGAAGGTCTACCTTCGCGACCTCGGCGCCCGTTACGATCTGATTGAGGCTGTTCTCACACCGGATTCCGATGATCTGCTGATGATCGCCCGCCGTGTTGAGGCGCTCACCGCCTTCATCACCGGTGAGGATGGCAAGAACCTTCTGGCTGGCACCAAACGCGCCACACAGCTTCTGGCCGCCGAGGAAAAGAAGGGCACCGTGGTCGCTGATGGTGTTTCGGAAGAGCTGCTGAAGCTTGATGCCGAAAAGGCGCTTTATGCGGCGATCAAGATGGCTTCCGCCGATGCGGCGAAGGCGGTCGAAGCGGAAGATTTCCGCTCCGCCATGCAGGCGCTTTCGACGCTTCGTGCGCCTGTCGACAAGTTCTTTGAGGATGTGCTTGTGAACGACGAGGATGCGGCCATCCGTGCAAACCGTCTGGCGCTGTTGAAGGCCATCCGCGAAGCTACGGGAACGGTTGCAGATTTCTCGAAGATTACCGGGTGAGGGAATTGGGGGCGGCCGTGACGGTAGCGTGCGCGGTTCACCCCCCTCTGTCCTGCCGGACATCTCCCCCTCAAGGGGGGAGATCGACCAGCGGCGGCCTACCAACTACATTGAACGTCGCGGGAAGAGCGGGGAGCATGCCTCTTGCCGATCTCCCCCCTTGAGGGGGAGATGCCCGGCAGGGCAGAGGGGGGTGCCCCCGGCCTCCATCCTTGGAGATGAAACTCGATTGACCCACGCGCCCCCCCAAATCCTCATCAGCGCCTGCCTCCTCGGCCAGCCCGTCAGATATGACGGCAAGGGCAAACCCCTCTTCCACCCGGCGATAGATCGCTGGCGGGAAGAAGGCAGGCTGGTGACGATCTGTCCGGAAATGGCCGGCGGCATGCCCGTTCCGCGACCGCCGGCGGAAATCGAGAATGGTGCCTCCGGCCTCGATGTGCTGGAAGGCCGCGCCCGCGTGCTGGATGTGACCGGCGGCGATGTCACGGCGGAATTTATCGCCGGTGCGGAAAAAGCGCTGGCCCTGGCGCAGACGCATGGTTGCACATACGCGCTGCTGATAGACGGCAGCCCGTCCTGCGGCTCGGTCGCGATCTATGACGGCTCGTTTTCCGGTGTCAAACACGCTGGCAATGGTGTCACCGCCGCCCTGTTGCAGCGGGAAGGTATTGCCGTCTACGCACCCTCCCGGATCAAGGACTTGGTCCTGGAGATTGGTCAATGATTGGCATGTTCGCCTCGGTTCCAAAGCGGCACGCGGAAGAGTTTGAAGCGGGTTTCTTCCGAAACCCGCTTCATTCTATGATACGACGCGCATCACAATTTTTCTGATGCCTTGAACGGTCGAAATGACGTCACAACCGTCATTCAGGCATCAGCGGCAACCGGCCTTGGTGCTTGCGCAATTGGTTCTGTTCATCGTCACATTGGCGAATTCATAACCATAGTCATGCTTTTTCGGGTCCGTTGCGGAGTCCACAACGGCAACGATAAGAACGGCCGCAAGGCCGGCGCCCCTCGCGGCGCCTATCCGGCTCGCCGAGGTCTTTGAGTAAGGCTGCACGGTGGCGATGCCCATCTTGAAGCCCGGGGCATTGCACTGAATGCGGATCGGGCGTGATGCATAACCATAGTCCGGAACGGTGACCTGAGCCGGCGTCTTGACGGCGGCGCGATAGCCGTCGCTTTCCAGCGAGCAGGCAATGCCCTCCAGTTCCGTTCGGGTTGAGCTCACCGCATCCGGGTCCCGGCGGTGTTCATAGGTTCGCACAGTCACGACTTCCTGACCCTGAAGTTGCGGAACATCCTGCCCTGCGGCGCGCTGCGGCCCCAGAACATCGCCATTGGCGATGCCCTTGGCGGTCGGCGTCGCTACAACGCTCATCGCAATCGGCTTTCCTGTCTGGCAGGCGGAAAGAATTATGGCGCAGGCCGCAATAATTGAGTATTTAATAATAGAATATTTCATGAATATACCTAAATCTGCAATAATTTTAATTTGCACAATCTTGAATTACTGCCAAATTGCAAGAGCATTTCAAGGAAATTCTGAAGATATATTTATATTTATGCGATCCGCATTTTCTGCGTGCCGGAAAAGCAAAACGCCGGCTTTGCAGCCGGCGTTTTGAATGGCATTTCGCTGATCGGATTCTGGATCGCGTCACCCCGCCATGCGCATCTGTTGCGCCATGCCGTGAAGCTGATGGCCGGAGGAGACGCGGAAGCTGCGGATGAGGTTCAGCAGCTCTTCGGTATCCACGGCCAGCGCTTCCGCCGAAGCCGTGGTCTCTTCCGCCATGGCGGCATTGTGCTGGGTGGCGACGTCGAGCTGGTTCAGCGACGTGGAGATCGAGCGCAGCGTCGTGTCCTGCTCGGCGGCAGAATGGGCGATCTTGCTGACAATCTCGTTGGCGGATTTGATCTGGCCCGAGATGCGTTTCAGTGCATCGCCGGCCTCGCCGACAAGGCGCACGCCGTTTTCCACCTGAGCGGAAGAACGGGCGATTTGGTCCTTGATCTCCTTGGCGGCGGCGGCGGATTTCTGCGCCAGTTCGCGCACTTCCTGTGCCACCACTGCAAAGCCCTTGCCGGCTTCACCGGCGCGTGCGGCTTCCACACCGGCGTTCAGCGCCAGAAGGTTGGTCTGGAAGGCGATGTCGTCGATAACGCCAATGATGTTCGAAATCTGATCGGAGGATTGTTCGATGCCGCTCATCGCCGCAATCGCTTCTTCCACCACACGGTCGCTGCGCGTCGTTTCCGAGCTGACGGTGGTGACGCGCTTGGCGGCGTCCGCAGCCCCTTCCGCCGTCTGGCGCACCGCAACGGTCAATTCATCGAGCGCGGCGGAGGTTTCTTCCAAGTTGGCGGCCTGCTGTTCGGTGCGCTGCGAAAGCTCGTTCGAGGCCTTGCGGATTTCCTCCTTGGAGCCGCCAATGTCGATGCTCTTGGAATTCACCTTGGCCATGGCGGCATCGAGATGCGTCAGCGCTTCGTTGAAATTATCGCGCAGCGCGGCGTAACGGCTACCGAGGTCGCCGCAACGCACCGTCAGATCGCCAGCTGCCAGCTTTTCGAGAGACTCGCCGATGGTGGCGACCACACGCGCCTGCAATTCGGCCTCGTTGCGCTGCATGTCGAGGTTGTTCTGACGCTCGGCATTCAGCTGCTGCTGCTGTTCCTCCTCGCGGCGCTGCATGGCGTGGCGCTCGCGCACCTTGTCCTGAAGCGAGGCGGTGGCCTTTGCCATCATGCCCACTTCGTTGGTCAGGCCGGTATGGGGAATGGTGAGCGAGACATTTTCATTGGCGACTTCGCCGAGCGCGCGGTGAATATCGCCAAGCGGTTTCGAAATGCCACGGATGACGTAGAAGGCGGCGGCCAGTGCGAGCACGAAGATGGCAGCGCCGATCGACAGCGCCTTCATCACCTCGCCGCGCACCTGCGCATTCAGATCGTCGATGTAGACGCCGGTCACCACCACCACCTGCCAGGGATCGAAGGCAAGGGCATAGGAGCTCTTGGCGTAGTCATTGCCTTCCATGCCGGGCTTCGGACCGTAGAAATCCGTCTGGCCGCCGCCATTGCGGCCAAGCCGCACGAGCTCGTCACGATAGGCAAAGCCCTTGCTGTCCGGCTTGCCCTTGAAGTTCTCACCGACACGTTTGGCATCGGGATGGAACTTCATCGTCACGTCGTAATCGTAGCCGAACAGATAGCCATCAGGGGTGAACCGCATGGCGCTCACGGTGGCATAGGCCTGCTTCATGGCTTCGTCCCGCGAAAGCGTCCCGGCCTTTTCCTTGTCGTGGAAGGATTGCAGAATGGAAATGGCTGATTGCACCTGCGTCCGCAACATGCCGTAGCGTTCCTCATAGATCGCGTCGGTGGCGGATTTCAGCTGGTAAAACGTCGCAACGGAGAAGGCGGCCATCAGGGCCACGACGAGAACGATCAACTGACGGGAAATGGAAAGGTTCTTCATGGGCGCTCACAAGCGTTTGGCTTCGCGCGCCTTAAAAAAAGCCGCGCGCTGCCGAAGTTTCGGAAATGGGAATGGCGCCTGATGCGCGGGGAACAGCCTGAAAAGCGAGCGTCCGCCACAGGCCTGATGTCGTGCTGCATCGCACTATGAAATCACTTAGCGGCCAAAAATTTGAATAAATATTTAATTAGACAGAGCTTTATCAGCTCGATCGGCAGAATAGCGGTCGAAGAATTTATTATTCCCCGAATGGTTGCCGTGAATTGTGACGAATGCAGCGATGACGCGATTATTTGACATTTGTCACGAAAAAGCGCCGTTGCCGCCCGCCCGTCAATTGCCGCGCAATTGGAAATCCGGGAATGTGGGTGCAGCAATGACTGCCGCGTTTGCAGGTGCTTGCGCGCTATCTGCCGAAATTTCCTTGACGGCCGCGGTGGTCGTCGTCACGTCGATGCCGGCGGGTGTCGATGCCGTTTCGGCAGGATGCGCGGCGGGTTCGGCATCCTCATAGGTCGCGATTGCGGCGTCCGGGCTCTCGCCAGGCATCCATGCGGGGTTGGTGCTGACGAAGGTGACGGGAGCACCGCCCAGCCAGGCTTCGGTACGCACCAGCGTGCGTTTGCCATCGATTTCGCGCATTTCCATATGCTGTGTGCCGGGCTCGATGGAGGGAATGGCGTAACCCTGCGCTACGGTCTTGCCCTTCAGGGGCGCGCAGCCAGTGCAATCCAGACGCACGAAACTGCCATTGGCGACATGCACGCCATTGATATATTCGACGGAAGACGCCATCGCCGAGCCGCTGGCCAGCGCCACAATCGCTGTGAGAAGAAGACGACGCATCGAAAAACCCCCGAAATAACAGTGCTGCCTCTTGTTAGAGGCACAATGCACCATTCAATGTTGGGGCAAGTATTACCAATCTTTCCTTTCCATCAGGTCAGCAAACTTGGTAAAAATTGAACGAAATATTCGCGCCGACTACTCTGTCTGCTTCAGGCCTCAGGCCTTTTCACGGGCCACGGCCTGCCAGCCGATATCGCGCCGGCAGAAGCCGTTTTCCCATTCCACCTTGTCGGTGAGAGCGTAGGCGCGCGCCTGCGCTTCGGTCACGTTCTTTCCGAAGGCGGTGACGTTCAGCACGCGTCCGCCCGTCGCCACCAGCTTGCCGTCCTTCAGCGCCGTCCCGGCATGGAACACCTTTGCCTCTTCGCTGGCATCGGGAATATGGGCAATCGGTGTGTTCTTGTCATAGGCGCCGGGATAACCCTTGGAGGCGAGAACGACAGTCAGCGCTGCATCGTCGCGCCATTCCGCTTCCACCTTGTCCAGCGTGCCGGTGGCGGTGGCATAGAGGATCGGCAGCAGATCGCTTTTCAGGCGCATCATCAGCACCTGGCATTCCGGATCGCCGAAACGCACATTGTATTCGATCAGCTCTGGGCCTTTCGCGGTGATCATCAGGCCGGCGAAAAACACGCCGGAAAAGGGATTGCCGTCCTTGACCATGCCTGAAATCGTCGGTTCGATGATCTCCTTCATGGTGCGTTCCACCATGGCTGATGTCATCACCGGCGCGGGGGAATAGGCGCCCATGCCGCCGGTATTCGGGCCTGTGTCTCCATCGCCCACACGCTTGTGGTCCTGTGCGGTGGCGAGCGCCAGCGCCGTCTTGCCATCCGAAAGGCAGAAGAAGCTGGCTTCCTCGCCATCGAGAAAGGCTTCCACCACCACTTCCGCTCCGGCCGCGCCGAAAGCGCCGTCGAAACAGTCGTCGATGGCAGCAAGCGCTTCGGCTTCGGTCATCGCAACGGTCACGCCCTTGCCGGCGGCAAGACCGTCCGCCTTGATGACGATGGGGGCACCCTGTTCACGGACATACTGTTTTGCTGGCTCGGCCGCCTTGAAGCGCTGGTAAGCGCCGGTCGGAATATCGTAGCGGGCGCAGAGATCCTTGGTGAACCCCTTGGAACCCTCAAGCTGGGCGGCTGCCTTCGAGGGGCCGAAGGTGGCGATACCAGCTGCACGCAGATCATCCGCCAGACCCGCAACCAGCGGCGCCTCCGGTCCGATGATGACGAAGTCGATCGATTTTTCCTTGGCAAAGGCGATGACGGCGGCGTGGTCTTCCACGTCAAGCGAAACGAGTGTCGCGTGGTCGGCGATGCCGGGATTGCCGGGTGCGGCGTAAAACTCTTCAAGCAGGGGAGACTGGGCGATTTTCCATGCCAGCGCATGTTCGCGTCCGCCGGAACCGATCAACAGAACTTTCATGGTCAATACCCCTGCAAATTCGCCAGTAACCTTGTTTGAGCGGCGTTAAGGGCAGGGGGGCGAAAGGTCAAGGAGAAAGCGCCGTAAATGCCCGTCTTTCCCTTGAACGCAGCCTTTCCTGTGGAATCGTTGTCGCCTCTTGTTGTCACGCCACAATCAGACATTATGTTCGCCGCTCCAGATGTGACATCAGAGAACCTCATGACCGCAGATAATGCCCGCCTCGCCACGCTCATCGCCTCCGAAATCAACGCCCGCGCCGATCAGGTAAAGGCGGCAGTGGCATTGCTGGACGAGGGAGCGACCGTGCCCTTCATCGCCCGCTACCGCAAGGAAGTGACCGGCGGCCTCGATGACACCCAGCTCCGAACGCTGGCGGAACGCCTCGTTTATCTGCGCGAACTCAATGCGCGCCGCACCTCCATCGTCGATACCATCAACGGTCAGGGCAAGATGACGGACGCCCTGATGGTCAAGATCATGCAGGCGGGCACCAAGGCGGAGCTGGAAGACCTCTATCTGCCCTACAAACCGAAGCGCCGCACCCGCGCGGAAATCGCCCGCGAGCGCGGTCTCGGCCCGCTGGCCGAAGCCATCTGGGAAAACCGCACCGCCGATCCGGCAAAACTTGCAGAAGCCTATGTCAAGGGCGAAGTCGCCGATGTTAAGGCGGCGCTTGAAGGTGCGCGCGACATCGTGGCCGAGACGATGACGGAAAACGCCGATCTTCTCGGACGCCTGCGCGATTACATGCGCCAGAACGCCACCTTCCGCGCCAAGGTGGTGGACGGCAAGCAGGCGGCGGGTGAAAAATTCTCCGACTATTTCGATCATTTCGAGCGCTGGTCAACGGTGCCGGGCCACCGGGCGCTGGCCATGCTGCGCGGCTGGAACGAGGAAGTGCTGACATTGACCATCGATGTCGATGCGGATGATCCCTCGCCGGTCAAGCCCGCACAGCGCACCATCGCCGCCGCCTTCGATATCCGCAATGCCGGCCCCGCCGATCAATGGCTGATGGAGGTGGCGAGCTGGACCTGGCGGGTGAAGCTCTCCATGTCGCTGTCGCTCGATCTCATGCGCGAATTGCGCGAGCGTGCGGAAGAAGAAGCGATCAATGTTTTCGCCCGCAATCTCAAGGATCTGCTGCTGGCAGCACCGGCCGGTTCGCGCGCCACCATGGGGCTCGATCCGGGCATCCGCACCGGCGTCAAGGTGGCCGTGGTGGATGGCACCGGCAAGCTCCTGGATACCACAACCGTTTATCCTTTCCAGCCGAGGAACGATGTGCGCGGTGCGCAGGCGGAACTCGCCTTGCTCATCCGCAAGCACAATGTCGAACTCATCGCCATCGGCAACGGCACGGGTAGCCGCGAGACGGAAAAGCTGGTCGCCGACCTTCTGGCGCAGATGCCCGCTTCGGCTTCCGGCGCAAAACCCACCAAGGTCATCGTTTCGGAAGCTGGCGCATCGGTCTATTCCGCGTCGGAACGGGCGGCAGCGGAGTTCCCCAATCTCGACGTGTCTCTGCGCGGGGCGGTATCCATCGCCCGTCGCCTTCAGGACCCGCTGGCGGAACTGGTGAAGATCGAGCCGAAATCCATCGGCGTCGGGCAATATCAGCACGATGTCGATCAGGGCCGTCTCAGCCGTTCGCTTGATGCGGTCGTTGAAGATGCGGTGAATGCCGTCGGCGTTGATCTCAATACGGCGTCTTCGCCGCTGCTGGCGCGGGTGTCCGGCCTCGGCACCTCGATTGCCGATGCCATCGTTGCGCATCGTGACCAGACCGGCCCCTTTGCCAGCCGCAAGGATTTGCTGAAGGTGCCGCGCCTCGGCCAGCGCACCTTCGAGCAATGCGCGGGCTTCCTGCGCATCCCGAACGGCAAGGAGCCGCTGGATTCGTCTTCCGTGCACCCGGAAGCCTATGGCGTGGCGAAAAAGATCGTTGCCGCCTGCGGCCGCGACCTGCGTTCGCTGATGGGTGACAGCGCCGTGTTGAAGGCGCTCGATCCGAAGCGGTTCATTGATGAGCAATTCGGTCTTCCGACCGTCAAGGACATAATCGCCGAACTGGAAAAGCCGGGCCGCGACCCGCGCCCGAGCTTCAAGACGGCGACATTTGCCGATGGCGTGGACGAGATCACCGATCTGAAACCGGGCATGCTCCTGGAAGGTACAGTCACCAACGTCGCCGCCTTTGGCGCTTTCGTGGATATCGGCGTGCACCAGGACGGGCTCGTGCATGTGTCGCAGCTGGCCGACCGTTTCGTGAAAGATGCGCATGAGGTGGTCAAGGCGGGCGATGTCGTCAAGGTGCGGGTTGTGGAGGTGGACGTGAAGCGCAAGCGAATCGGTCTCACGATGCGCAAGGACGGCGGGGAGGCCGCACCCCAGTCAATGCGCGAAAAGGGCAATGCTGGCGCCATGCGGCACGCGACATCCAAACCGAAAGATCGCAACGAAGGGTCGCAAACAGGTGGTGCGCTTGCCGCTGCTCTGGCTGAAGCGATGAAGCGGCGCTGACCCTGGGTTGAAATGTTTTTTTACCAAAAAGCCTCATCGCGACACGCGGTGGGGCTTTTTGCTTGATGAAATCGTTCAATTTTTTTGAAATAAGACTATCTTGAAACTTGTGCCGAAAGGAATACGGTCAGCAAAATTGATAAGTGAGACTTAGCAATTGGGGGTGCCATGGCGTCGTCTCTGCATGTTCTTCTCGAAAAGATAATCAAGGTCGGTGATCTCACCGTCAACAGCCCGGGTGGTAGCCGCATATTTGGCGACGGCACGGGAAAAAAGGTGGTTCTGAATTTCACAGACGAAGCCGCCATGCAGGAGATCGCTGCCGATCCTGCACTCAAACTCGCCGAGATTTATATGGAAGGCCGTATGAAGGTCGTCGAGGGCGATATCTACGACTTTCTGGCACTCGTCAAAAGCAACACGCTGAGCGAGGCGCTGTCTTTCGGCATGATCTGGCGCGGCATGGCGCGCATCATCGCCGCTCGCATCAGGATGCATCTGCCGGTCAATCACAACAAGAGCAACGTCGCCCACCACTACGATTTGAGCGCCAAGCTGTTCGACCTCTTCCTCGATGAGGACTGGCAATATTCCTGCGCCTATTTCAATCCGCCGGGTATCAGCCTCTATGAAGCGCAGGTCGCCAAGAAACGTCACATCGCTGCCAAGCTGATGACTGAGCCGGGCCAGAGCGTGCTGGAGATCGGCTCCGGCTGGGGCGGCATGGCGATGTATATCGCCGAAAGTGCGGGTGCCGATGTGACCGGCATCACGCTTAGCGAAGAGCAGCTGCGCGTTTCCCGCGATCGGGCGGCAAAACGCGGGCTTGCCGGCAATGTCCGTTTCGAATTGCAGGATTACCGTTACCTGCCAGCCTCAAGGAAATTCGACCGCATCGTCTCCGTCGGCATGTTCGAACATGTCGGGCCGACCCATTATCGCGACTATTTCGACAAGGTGGCGGAGGTGCTGGACGACAGGGGCGTGATGGTGCTGCATTCCATCGGCCAGCCCTATCCGGCACTGGCGACCAATCCCTTCATCGAAAAATATATTTTCCCCGGTGGCTATATACCCTCGCTTGCCGAGGTTCTGCCGGCGATCCAGAAGTCCGGGCTGCTGGTGAAGGATATCGAAATCCTGCCCATGCACTACGCCCATACGCTTCGCCACTGGCGGGAACGCTTCGTGGCACGCAAGGCCGAAGCGGTCGCACTTTACGATGAGCGTTTCTTCCGCATGTGGGAGTTCTATCTGGCGGGGTCGGAAATGGCCTTTACCCACGAAAATTTCCATATTTTCCAGATCCAGCTCGCCAAGGACCGCGATGCCGTTCCGCATAATCGCGACTACATCGCCCGCAACGAGGAGAGGCTTCTGGAGTTCGAAAAGACACGGCCGCTGCTGGAGAAGGTGATGTTCTGAGGCATTCCTCCGTCATACCGGCCTTGAGCCGGTATCCAGCCAGCCCAAGTCATTGGGCTGAAAAGACTCTTCTCGCCGCGCAGACGCGCGTCGGCTGGATTCCGGCTCAAGGCCGGAATGACGGAAACGAGAGGTTTTCGCGCTCCGATTAACATCCTGATTTAAACTGGACGGCAGTGTCTCAGCGCCGGAGTGAAGATGGACGTTGTCGCCGCATTTCTTCTCACGCTGGTTAATGGAATGGAAAGACAATCCCTCTAATTCTACGGGCACCTGTCTGTATTGCGTTTCTGGGGTTCTTTCATGTTCAAGCCGTCAGCGGCGGTTGCCGCTTGTGTCTTATCGCTTTTTGCCGTCGGCAATGCCCATGCCGAGGGCTGGTTTTCCGGCGACTGGTATCTGAAGCTCGGCGGCGCCGGTTTCACCGCGCCGAAATATCAGGGTGACAACAAGAACGAATTCGGCTTTTCGCCCATCATCTCGCTTGGCCGTCAGGGGCAGGGCGCGCGTTTCACCTCGCGCAACGACAGCGCCTCGATCTCGCTTCTGGACAATGGCCCGATCAGCATGGGTCTGGCCGGCAAGCTGGTATCCCCGCGTGATGACGGTGATTCCTCCGATCTGAAGGGCATGACGCGCATCAAGCGCGGTGGCGAACTTGGCGGTTTCGCCGAGGCCTATCCGACCGACTGGCTGCGTGTTCGCGGTGAAGTTCGTCAGGGCATCCGCAGCCATAGCGGCGTTGTCGGCGATGTCGCCGTTGATGCCTTCACCGATATCGCCCCCGGCATCCAGATTTCCGCCGGCCCGCGCGCCACATGGGTAAGCAGCAAATATAACGAGCGCTATTACGGCGTAAGCGCCGCACAGACGGCCGCCGGCGCACCATCGCCCTATAGCCCCGGCGGCGGCCTGCATTCCGCCGGTGTCGGCGCGGCCATCACCTGGAAAGTCACGGAAAACGCCGAAGTCGGCTCGTTTGCGGAATATCGCCGCCTGACGGGCGATGCCGCCGACAGTTCACTGGTGCGCGAGCGTGGTTCGAAGAACCAGTTCATCATCGGTGTTCAGGCAAGCTACAAATTCAATTTCTCGCTGCCCTGAGACAATAAACCGAATGTCTGAGATTGATGGCCCGCAGGAAACCGTTGCGGGCCTTGATGTTTTAGCTAATCCGCGTCCGACGTCATCCTCGGGCTTGACCCGAGGATCCATTGATTTCAAAGGGTTGCGGATCCTCGGGTCAAGCCCGAGGATGACGTCGGTGAGGTTTTCGCTTTGCCGGTGGCGTGTTGCAATCCGCCAAAAACCGCGCATCTTTGCACTTTGAAAACCGTTCCGATTTTCCCGCCGATGCTGTAGAACCATGCCTATGGTTCACCACAGCGATTTGTCAGACCGCGTTTCGGACGCGCCATCCAATAACTGGGTCTATCGGATTTTGCCGAGGCCCCTCTGGCCCTATGCGCAGCTGGCCCGGTGGGATCGCCCCATCGGCTGGCAATTGCTGATGTGGCCATGCTTCTGGTCCGCAGCCCTTGCGGCCAATGCCGCTGTGCAAAGCGGTGGATTTTCCTGGGCCACGCTCATCTGGCACCTGGCGCTGTTTTTCATCGGATCGGTGGCGATGCGCGGCGCGGGCTGCACCTATAACGATCTCGCCGACCACAAGATCGACATGGCCGTGGCGCGCACCCGTTCCCGTCCCCTGCCGTCCGGCCGCGTGACCCGGTTGCAGGCCAAGGTCTTCATCGTGCTGCAGGCGCTTGCCGGTCTGGTTGTGCTTCTGCAGTTCAACGGTTTCGCGATTGCGACAGGCATATTCTCGCTGATCTTCGTGGCGATCTATCCTTTCGCCAAGCGCTTCACCAACTGGCCGCAATTTTTCCTCGGCCTTGCCTTTTCCTGGGGTGCACTGATGGGGTGGGCCGGGCAGTTCGGATCGATCGCCTGGCCGGCTGTCCTGCTTTATGTCGGCTCCATCGCCTGGACGATCGGTTATGATACAATCTACGCCCATCAGGACAAGGAAGACGACACTGCGGTCGGCATCGGTTCGACCGCATTGCTGTTTGGAGAGAATACACATCGCTGGCTGGTTTTTCTTTATGGCACAGCCCTTGTCATGATCGCCCTGTCCTTCTGGGGGGCGGGTGTTAACGTCATCGCCTATAGCGGCCTTGCCGCCGCCGCCATCATGCTCTTCCGGCAGGTATGGGTGCTCAATATCGATGACGTGGCGCAATGCCTCGTGCTGTTCAAATCCAACAATCGTGTCGGCGTGCTGATTTTTGCGGGCCTCATTCTGCCGCTTCTCTTGGCGTGAGTCTGCGGCAACGCAGGATACAAAAAAGCCCGGCCGCATGGTGCGCGCCGGGCTTTTGTTTGTTTCTGCTGAAGATTATCAGCTGCGGGCGATGATTTCCTTGCCCTCGATCTTCATGCTCATGCCGAGAGAACCGGTGGAGCGGCGAACGAGGAAGCGTGGGCGGCGATCCGCGAAATAGGAGTGGCGGCGGCGCGGGCGGCTATTCTTCGTGCGCACCTTGCCGAGATGTTCTTCCAGCGGGCGGGCGACGCCATCGGCTTCCACCATCAGCATGGGAATGCGGTAGGCCTCGGACCAGCTGCGCCAGTCGGCGGCGATATCGCAGAGATCATGGGCGACCAGAAGCGGAACACACAGATCCGGATCATCATGGTGCAGCTCCAGCGTCACCGTTACCTGTCCGTCACCATGGTCGATGGCGCGGGCGGCAACGCCCTTGAAGGCGCGGGCTGGCAAAGCGAAGGACAAAGGCAGGCCGGAAGAGGAAAGGACCTTTCGCAGAACGGCGCCCCGTTCGTCGAGCGTCACGGCGATGTCGGTCGCGCCGTTGCCTTTGCCGTAGGTGACCTGTTGCGGAAAACGTGCCGGGTCGAGTCTGAGTGTGGCGACGGCCCAGTCGGGCTTCAGAACGGTCTTGGTCATGTTTATTCTACCCTTGTTTTACCTGAGAGCCGGTTCCCGGTCTTCTCATCGGGACTTTTCGTCCTCTGATGTCAGGGAGAATATCCGCCGTATCTTCGAGACAGCTTAAAAATCGCGGTTAAGAAAACTTTGCATTCCCAAATGGTTAGCAAAACCCACTGTGGCATGGTTTCGCTTAGGTAAAGCAGATTGGGACAATGCGATTTTTATCGCGGCCGAAATTGTGCTCTTTCAAGCTCCGGGCAAGGCGCTTCATGCATAGTCACGCCAAGGCTTGCCGTGCCTCCGGATGGAGGCGCGATGTATGGATTTAAAACCGGAGCTTTCGGTATCCCAGGGGATGCGCGGCGCTCCAGGGGGCATTCGGATGGTATCGACTTATCTCAGCTACGACCTCATCAACCGTGATATGAAGGCAAGCATTTCGCGCGTGTCGCAGCAGGGAATGATCGAGCGGCAGACGAAATATTACAAGGAGAACATCGGCGATGTGAAAAGCGTCGACGAGTTCCTCAATAACTACCAGCTCTATTCCTACGCCATGGATGCCTTCGGTCTCGGCGAGATGACCTATGCCAAGGCCTTCATGAAAAAGGTGCTGGACAGCGACCTGAACGACCAGAACAGCTTCGCCAACAAGCTGACCGACGAGCGTTATCGCGAGTTCGCCGCCGCCTTCAATTTCACCTCGTCGACGAAGACAGTGCAGACGGAAGCCCAGCTCGACAAGATGATCGGGCTCTACGGCACGTCGATCACCGACATGAATGACAGCCTTGCGGAAGAGACGCGCTATTACAAGGCGATCATCGGCACGGTGACCAATGTGGACCAGCTGCTGCGCAACGACCGCACCCGCGCCTATATTTTTCAGGTCTTCGGCGTCGATGAGAAGACCTATTCTTACGCCCATATCAAGGGTTTGATGACGAGTGATGTTTCCGATCCCGATAGCTACATCAACCAGAAATATGGCGCTGCCTATAATGATGCCGTCGAAAAACTGGCGATGAAGGGCAATATCGAACTGCATGCCCAGGTTACCGCCCGGATTACAGCCATCGATACCGAACTTGCAGGCACGGGTCTGACAAACGAGGAGCGCACGAAGCTCGAGGCGGAAAAGGTGACCCGCCAGGACCAGCTGACCCAGCTGGAGGCCGTTTTGCCGCCGCAGGATGAGTGGGACGCGAAGCTCGCAGCCATCAAGGCAGAACAGACGACGCTGTCGAACACCGTCACCCAATATAACAGGATGGCGCAGATCGCGAACGCCTTCGAGTTCAAGAATGACGGCACGGTAACTGCCGGCGGGGCGCAGACGGCGGACAATCTGAAAGCCCTAACGGACACCTATATCGGCAGCGCGCCGCGTGTGACGCCGACCGTCGCAACGCTGAACCGTGATTACTTCGAATCGAGGATTGGTTCCGTCACGACAGTAGAGGAACTGATGTCGGATGCGCGGCTTCTCAATTACATCAGAACGGCCTTCGATCTGAACGACCTGACCATCGTGCCGGCAACGATCAAGAACATCCTCACAAGCGATCTCAGCGATCCGAACAATTACATCGCCACCATGGGCAAGAACGACAAGCGTTACCTCGCCCTGAAAAACGTATTCAATTTTCTACCCGATGGCACACTCGCGGCCGGTACGACGCCGCAGACGGCGACACAGACCGCGACGACGACCAGCGGTTACATGACCCATTACAATGATGCGGACGAGGCAGCTGACGCAAAGGCGCTCTCGCTGTTCAAGAGCAGCATTGGCAAGGTCACAAGCGTCAATGATTTCCTCGGAACCAATGCCGTCTATACCTATGCGCTGAAGGCCGTCGGGCTGGATCCCGCCAAGGTGAACATCTCCGATATCCAGAGGGTGTTGACCAGCGACCTTCAGGATAAGAAGAGCTACGTTTATACGCTGAACGACGATCGGTATGTGAAGCTTGCCGAACTCTTCAACTTCACGAAGGACGGTTCGGTCGGCTCACCCATTCTGGCGCAGTCAGAAATCGAACTGCAAACCATGTCGGCCGACTATATCAAGAAGAAATCGGCTTTCGGCACCGACAAGGACAAGGAAGCCGCCACGACCGAGGCGAAATATTTTTCGGCCGAAATGCAAAAAATCAAGACGCTCAAGGAGTTCCTGGCCAATGATCGCCTGACGAAATTCGCGATGGAATCACTCGGGATCGATCCAAAAAGCGTGACGAAGGAGCAGCTGGAGAAGATTTTCACCTCGAATCTCGACGACAGCCAGAGCTACGTCAACAAGGAGATGGACCCGGTTTTCCGCCGTCTCGTCACCGCCTTCAATTTCAATACAGACGGCAATATTCTTCACGAGGATCGCAGCCTGATCCAGACGCGGCGCGGCCTTTACGAGACGCTGGACAACTATCTGACCCAGACGCTGGAAACGCAGGCTGGCGAAGAAAATGCCGGCGTGCGACTGGCGCTTTATTTCCAGCGCATGGCGGCGGGAACGACATCCTATTATTCCATTCTGGCCGACACCGCGATCCAGAATTTCATCAAGACCACTTTCGGTATTCCTGACGAGCTCGGCAATGCCGGGGTTGATACGCAGGTGACGATGATGAAAAAATATTTCGACATCAAGGATTTTCAAGACCCGGAAAAGGTCAAGAAGCTGATCGCCCGTTTCACCATCATGTATGATAACTCCCAGAACACCACGGATCCGATCATGATGCTGTTCAATGGCAGCGGGTCGGTCGGCATCAGCGGCGACACGCTGCTGGCGGTTGCGTCACTGCGCGCGCGGTAGGCGGGGAAACCGGGGATGTTCCGCGATATAAATCGCTGAGGTTTCCATGCCGTCATCCTCGGGCAGGGCCCGAGGATCCACAAGCCGTGGAGAGAATGGATCCTCGGGTCAAGCCCGAGGATGATGCCGAGTTTAGTGTATCTTTAGTCATTAGCCGAAACCTGCTCCGGCTAACGCATCCGCCTACCAGCCCGGCAGCATATGCCCGGCGCGCAGGCGTGGCATCTTCGGGTAGGTCTTCACATCATTGTCCAGCTCGTCGGTCACGCTCATCGGTGAGATATTGTCGAGGCAGGCGGTGATGTGGTCGGTGATGGCGTTCACCAGCGAGGGCGACAGGCCGGGCCGTTTCATCAGGCCGATCTGCACCGGTGGCAGGGGCGGGAAGCCGTCCGCGGCGGTCAGAACCTTCATGCCGGTGCGCAGCGCCGATTCCGGCAGTACGGAGACAGCCATGCCCGCCAGCACGGCGGCGGCGACCACGGTGGAAGACCAGCTTGTGAACAGAACCTGATAATCCCGGCCGTCGGCATCAAGCGCCGAGCAGGCAAGCTGGCGCCAGTGACAATCGCGTCGCCCGACCGCCAACGGCACGGGCGCATCGTCCTTCAGCGGATGGTTGGCGGAGGCGACCCAGCAGAGCGGCTCTGTGCGCACGACATCCGAGGAGCGGGCGCGGGGATTATGGGTGACGAGCGCGATATCCAGTTCGCCGCGCGCCATTTTTTCGGCAAGCCCCACCGAAGGTTCGCAGACGATGTACAGCTCGACATTTGGGTGGGTTTTGGCAAAACGCCCGATGATCTCCGGCATGTAACGGTCGGCATAGTCGTCAGGCGTGCCGATGCGCAACGTGCCCTCGAGCCTGTTGTCGTCAAAGGCGGCGATCGCCTCATTGTTGAGGCGAATGATGCGGCGGGCGTAATTCATCAGTTTTTCGCCCTCCGCCGTCAGGCGGTTGCCACGTCCGTCCTTGGCGAAAAGCTGTTTGCCGATGCGCTCTTCAAGCCGCCGCATCTGCATGGAAACGGCGGATTGCGTCTTGAAAACGCGGTCTGCGGCCTTGGTAAAACTACCCGTATCGACGATGGCGATGAAGGTGTGCAGCTGGTCTATGTCGAGAGGTGCGGACATGGATGGTCATCCATCAGAATGATTGATGTCTTACATTAGAAACATTCGTTGGACTGATCAATAGTCTTGCGACATTTTGACATCCAGCAAATCAATCTCAACCCCGGGGCGGACATCGCGTCAGGCCCCCAACCCAAGGCAGCTTCTAGCGCATGGTGCGCCGGGGCGGTGCCGCATCGTGCCGTTACGAAAGGATATGTGTCATGCGCACGGCAGAACGGAGAATGGAACTGGAACTTGCAACCGGCCGGCAGGGCGATACCCTGCGCCGCGTGGTCATTGTCGTTGCTTCCACCGTCAAAACGTTTGTGCAGCGCATTTACAATCGTATCGTCGCCAATGATCTCATGGAGCTCGACGACCGCATGCTCGCCGATGTCGGGCTGGCGCGATCGGATGTGACGAGCGCGCTCAATACCGGCCTGCTCGAGGATCCGACCACCCATCTGAGCCGCGCCGCACGGCTTCGTGCCGTCAAGCGGTTCGAAACGCTCTAGACCGTCTACACAATTCCAGCAGACCTCCAGCTGCCGGAATTGTTTCTGACGGACGGGTTTTCCCCGCAGGGTGATTTGCCAATAGCCCTGCCTTTGCCCGGTGTCCGGCCCCTCGGCCGCATCGGGCTTTTTTTACCTGCGTGTAGCCTGGGCCACCGTGGCTCACATTTCTCTGAACTGTCCGGCGCGAGGACCGGCCAGAACGACTTCCCAAGCGGATTTGTTGGCGTATTTCTGGCGTGCAAGAAAAGTATAACCGGTGCGGTCCCACGGCTTGATCGAGCCGCTCAGATTATCGAGAACATACTCCCCGTCAGACAGGCGAACCAGCAGCACGGCGTGATTGTTGCCACTGCGATCCAGCACGACGGAAATGGACATTTTATTGGAGGGCAGACCGGCGTCCAGCAAAGCCTTGGTCTTCGCGATGGCATAGTCCTCGCAATCGCCGCGCCCGTCTTTCGGCAAGGCCCAGTAGTTGCTGCGACCATAAACGACGGTATCTTCCACTGGCCTGATGGAGCTGTTGACCTTGCGATTGACCTCAGAAAGCAGTTCGCGCGTCTGATCATCACCCATTTTCGCGCCCCCCTTGGAGGAACATAGCCAGCTGTACCGCTGACAGGCGGAGGAAAAACCGACCGGCGCGGCAATTGAGCGAGTGGCAGAAAGTTCGCTGGCAGAAACCTTTGTGCCAAGCGGCATCGCGCCCAGCAGAGCGAATGCAAGAACATAAATCTTCATGATTATATCAGTTCCTTCGAGGTAGCTGATGATCGTGATGCTGGCTTCATGCCGCCCGATCTCACAGAAGTTAAACATTGACTGAAGATCACCAGATCCCACGCCATGCTCGAACTAAAAAAACACATCCAAAACGCGCTAAAGCTCACCTCATTGCATGATTAGCCCAAAATTTCAAAAAAAAATTAACATCGCCTGTTGGGATGTGTGCCAAATCGGAAAAGAACGCTTAGCCAGCAAAATATTCCGGGGGCAGCTGGAGATGAACTCGGCGATCTAAAAAATAATATTTTCAAGCTTAGAAAATCTTAATTGTAATAGTACTTTCGATAAATGTGATTTTTCTTATAGCTTGAATTGATTACATCTGAAGTAGTAATGCAAAATAGTTAGTATATTTCAGTATGTTGCGAATGTGGTTGCATTAATATAAATTAAAGAATGCAGTTATAACTGCCGATAAGGGAGGAAAACCCATGCGCAGTAAGGTAACAACTGTGTTCTCGTGTATTGCAATCTTGCTGTCCAGTACGACACTGGGAACCGCGCAGACGCGTTTGCAGCGATGTGAATTCGTAAGGCCCGGAACTCTTGAGGCTGCGCTCTGTAGGGCGACTGCTTCCATTCCCGGCGTTGATGAAAACGACCACGGCAACAACAATGTTGTAGGAGCGAGCAATCCAGGCAGCGGGCCGTCTAATCCTGGCAGCAGCAACGGACCGAGTGATCCCGGCGGTGGCGGCGGAGGTAACAACCCCGGCGGTGGCGGCGGTGACCACGGTGGCGGTGGCGACCACGGTGGCGGCGGTCACCATGGCGGTGGCGGTGACCACGGCGGTGGAGGCGACCACGGTGGCGGCGGTCACCATGGCGGTGGTGGTGACCACGGCGGTGGCGGTGACCACGGCGGCGGTGGCGATCATGGCGGTGGCGGCGACCACGGCGGTGGTGGTGACCATGGCGGTGGTGGTGACCACGGCGGCGGTGGCGGTGACCATGGCGGTGGTGGTGACCACGGCGGTGGCGGCGACCACGGCGGTGGTGGTGACCACGGCGGTGGTGGTGACCATGGCGGTGGTGGCGATCATGATGGCGGTGGCGATCATGGCCGCGGAGGCGATCATGATGGCGGTGGCGATCATGGCCGCGGTGGCGATCACGACGGCGGTGGCGACCATGGCCGCGGTGGCGATCACGACGGCGGTGGCGACCATGGCCGAGGTGGCGATCATGACGGCGGTGGCGACCACGATGGCCATCACAATCACGAAAATAATAACGGTAATTAGCAGGTCTGATTGCCGAGACCCAATCACACACTGGCGGTCGGAAGGCCGCCAGTTTTCATATTTTATGGCCGGTGTTTTCCTCAGGGACCGAGGAGGCGAAACTTAAACAACCCTTTGATTATAAATTACATTCAGTCCGTCGAGCGAGGATGGCTTTGACGATGGCGGCAAAATCGCACTGGATGGTGAGGAATGGAAGTCCCCGTATCTCTGCTTCAGACCAATCAGCCCTGCACACCTTTCTCACGGGCCCTGTGATATTGCGGGTCATTCCCAAACAATCCACTGCGCAAGCGCTCACCCCCCGCGATCCCCGGACGCAAATGTAGAAATATCATTGAACCTATGCCGGCCGCCTCACGGACCGGCAGGTATCGCCAGCCGAGATGACACGCTCGGGACCGATGTCGCGGCAATGTCAAATCGCAGCGTTTACACCCTGGTGGGCGCTGGGGCTCGGCCCTAGTACTGATATTCCTCGAACACCGGCAGCACCGATCCACCCCAGCGGCCGTTATAGAGCGACAGCAGGTCGTCGGCGAGCGTTGTCTTCTTGGCAAGCACCTCGTCCAGCGATGACAGGAACACTGTCTCGTCCTGGCCGTCGCCATTGAGCCGGTTGCGGTTTTTGAGACCGGTGCGGGAAATGTCGAGCACCTCGCGGGCAAGGCCGAGAAGCGGCTTGCCGGCAATCTCCCCGCCGAGCCCCTTGGCCGGCACGGCATCGCGGAGCGCGATCACCTCGTCGAAACTCCAGCCGGTCGTCAATGCATCGGCCGCATCAAGCGCTTCCTGATCATAAAGAAGGCCGACCCAGAAGGCGGGCAGGGCGCAGATGCGCCGCCACGGACCGCCATCCGCACCGCGCATTTCCAGAAAACGCTTGAGGCGCACATCCGGAAACAATGTGGAGAGATGGTTCGTCCAGTCGCCCATGGTCGGTTCCCATGCGGCGATTTCGCCCTTCAGCGCGCCGTTCATGAACTGGCGGAAGGTGACATGCGTACAATCATGATATTTGCCGTCGCGCACGATGAAATACATCGGCACATCAAGCGCCCATTCGACGTAGTCCTTGAAGCCGAAATCATCATTGAATGTGAAGGGAAGCACGCCGGAGCGGTTATTGTCGGTGTCGCGCCAGATATCGCCGCGCCAGGACAGAAGGCCGTTCGGCTTTCCCTCGGTAAAGGGCGAGGAGGCGAACAGCGCGGTTGCCAGCGACTGCAGCTTCATGGAAACGCGCATCTTCTGGCGCATATCCGCTTCCGAGGAGAAGTCGAGATTAACCTGGATCGTACAGGTGCGGTACATCATGTCGAGACCCTTGGTCCCAACCTTCGGCATATAACGCGTCATGATCGCATAGCGCGATTTCGGCATATGCGGCGTTTCGTCATAGCTCCACAGCGGGCTTCCGCCGATGCCGAGAAAACGGATGCCCATCGGCTCGGCCACTTCGCGCAGCGTCGCCAGATGCTGGTTGGATTCCTTGCAGGTCTGATGCAGGTTCTCAAGCGGCGCGCCTGATAGTTCGAACTGGCCGCCGGGCTCGATGGAGATGGCGCCCATGCCGTGCTGTTCACCAAGCCCGATGATGTTTTCGCCATCCATGATCGGTTCCCAGCCGAGCTTTTCCTGCATGCCCTTCAGAAGGGCGGAAATGCTGGCTTCGCCGAAATAGGGAACCGGCCGGTTGCCATCTCGGAAAAACGCGAATTTTTCGTGTTCGGTGCCGATGCGGAAATCGGTTTCAGCTTTGCAACCGCCCGCCAGATAATCTGTAAGCTCCGTGACGGAGGAGAGGGGGGTCTGGTCGGTCGTATCGCGTGCCATGGCTTACCTTGTTATGACGTCTCTGTTGCGGCGAGGCATATGTTTGGCAGATAGAGCCGGATCGCATCCGGAGGCAAATGAATTTCTTTTAAAGATGCATGAAGCGCAATGGTCCAGCGCATGTAGCGCAAAACTGTGCAGCGGTTTTGCGATAAAGACATGCGCCAAAGAGGTCAGTTCCAGTCGCCGATCGATGCCTGAATGACCGCAAGTGCCGCAACGGCGGCCGTGTCGGCCCTCAGAATACGCGGGCCGAGCGGGATGGGGGTGACGAAGGTGAGGCGGCGCAGGAGCTCCCTTTCCTCTTCGGAAAACCCGCCTTCCGGACCGACCAGCAGGGCGAGCTTGCGTTCCCTGACGGATTGCAGAACGGGCAGCGGATTTTGCCCCGCATCGCCCTCGTCGCAATAGATGATGCGCCGGTCATGGGGCCAGGTCTCGAGCATATCCTTCAGTTTCACCGGCTCGGCGACATCGGGCAGGGAAAGGATGCCGCATTGCTCGGCGGCCTCGATGGCGTTGGCGCGCAGCTTTTCGGTATTGTGGATCTTGCCCTGCACATGCTGCGTCATCACCGGCTGCAAGAGACCGGCGCCCATCTCGACCGCTTTCTGCACCAGATAATCCATCCGCCCGACTTTCAGTGGCGCAAACAGATAGTGCAGATCCGCTGCCGGCGGTTGCGGCCGCGTCTGCTCTACGGGAATGAGGGTGATCTTCTTGCGGCTCGGGAAGGAGAGCCTGGCCTTCCATTCGCCGTCTCGGCCGTTGAACAGCAGGATTTCCGCGCCGTCGCTCATGCGCAGCACATTGGCGAGATAGTTGAACTGTTCGGTCGTCGCTTCCTGTGTCACCCCCGCTTCAAGCGGGGTTTCGACGAACAGGCGTTGCATCCGGAAATTTGCGCGCATGGGACTTTTCGGTTTCAGCGTCAGAGAAAGAGGAAGGACATCAGCCAATAGAGCAGCGCCGCAAGCGTAGCACTCGCGGGAACGGTTACCAGCCAGGCGGCGATGATTGTCATGAAGTGGGAGCGCCGGACGAGATAACGGCGGCGCACCTCGGAGGGGTTCTCCGCATATCTGTCAGCCCGGCGGATTGCGCCGTCACCCGCCTGCACGAGTTCCTGCCGCCGTCGCGATGCCTGCGTGTACCATTCACGGAAGAAACCGACGCCGAACACCGCGCCGATCGCCGTATGGGTGGTGCTGACCGGCAGGCCGAAGCGCGAGGCCACAAGAACGGTAAGCGCTGTCGCCACGGAAACGCAAAACGCCCGCATGGGGTTGAGCTTGGTGATCTGCTCACCCACGAGGCGAATGAGGCGCGGGCCATAAAGCAGAATACCGCAGGAAAGCCCGAATGCGCCGACCAGCATCACCCATAAAGGTGCGCGGGCGGAGGTCTGCACCGCCTCGTCATGCAATGCCCGAACAATCGCCACCACCGGGCCGATGGCGTTCGAAACGTCATTCGCGCCATGCGCAAAGGACATCAATCCGGCGGCAAGAACGAGCGGCCACTGAAACAGGATGCGAAGCGACTGGTTGCGGTTCTCCAATCCTTCCGATTGTTTGCGGATGATCGGCACGCAGAGCCGCCAGGCGATGAGCCCGGTCACGAGGCCTATGACGCTGGCATGGCCAAGCGACACATGCATGAGCTGCCGCAACCCGACCCAGATGAGATAGGCGGCGAAAACCCCGGCCATCAAGCCGATGAGGACAGGCACCCAAAGCCGCGCGGATTCAATCTTGTCTTCGCGGTAGATGATGAATTCCTTGATGAAGGCAAGGATGACGATGGCGATGGCGGCACTGATGAAAGGCGCCAGAACCCACGCGAAAGCGATACTGCCGAGCGACAGCCAGTCGACCGCCCCGATGCCATAGGCTGCCATGCCCGCGCCGGCAACGCCACCGACCACCGTGTGGGTGGTGGAAATCGGCGCTTTCGTCCAGGTCGAGATATTGACGAGGAGGCCGGCGGCAAGAAGCGCCGACAACATCGCCCAGGAAAACACGGTCCGGTCCGGGATGGTCTGGATATTGATGATGCCGCTGGAAATGGTCTCGACGACATTGCCGCCGGTAATCAAGGCACCCGCAATCTCGCAGATGGCGGCAATGATGAGCGCCGCCGCAAGCGGCATCGCCTTGGCGCCGACCGCCGGGCCGACGTTATTCGTCACGTCATTCGCGCCAATGTTGATCGCCATATAGGCGCCGATGGCGACGGCCGCGATGATGATGACGGCGCCCGAGGTGCCGGTGACGAAGACGCCGGCAAATATGGCCGCCAGGACAACGAACATGAACCCCGCGCCAAGGCCGGCAAGCTGCTGCGTGACGTGCAGCGTCGCCTCCTCGACACGCGTGATCTTGTCGAGATCCTTGTCGAGCGTGGGCTTCATATTGGGTGGCGGCTTCATTGCCATTCAGACCTCGTTTGCCAGCATTCCTTTTCGTCCGGCAGTCTCGCGGGCTGAAGGCAATTTACAGAAAGACTGTTACATCTCGCACATCTTTCCAAAATGAAAGACGGTAAAAGCCATGTTGGAAAAACAAACTGCAAATTGCCACTATTCGCGCGGGCGCGCTATTTCGAAAGCGCCATTCGCTTGTCGAAAGTGAGCATCAGAGCTTTCAGTTCCGGCTCATTGACCCGTTTGGCCGCCTCATGCGGGCTGACCCATTCCAGACGCCGGGAGTCTTTCTCAGGAAAGCTGTCCTGAAGCTCCGATACTTCGAGCAGATGCACCTGAACCCTGCACAGCACATTGATGCCGCTGTTCAGCTTTTTCTCATATTCATAAAAACCGAAGGGCGCTTTCTCGACCGTGCCTTTGACACCGGCTTCCTCATAGGCTTCCTGCTCGGCAACCGCATGGGCCTTCTTGCCGCCCATCGGCCAGCCTTTCGGAATGACCCACCGGCCCGTATCCCGGCTGGTGAGCAGCAGAACTTCAGGTTCCGGATTTTTTTTGGACAATCGATAGCACAGCGCCGCATATTGCTGTCGCGGCGGTCTGCGCAACATCAAGCCAACATCTGTCGCCAATCGATTCAAAATCTTCAATCCGAATAAGTCCTTATTTTTCGTCGGTCATAGTTGCTAATATAGATATCCCGCATGCGCCGCCAATCCCCCATCATCCTTAACCCACTACTGTCTTCACGCTGATGAAGCCTTTGGGCAAAATCGATGCAGCAGGTTTGCGAACAGGGGTTTTGTCCGGTGCTTTCCGGGCAATCAGCCGATTGCGGTAATACCGTATCTGTCTGTTTTCAGGCCATTCGGCACGCTGCTATGAGTTGGCGCCGGAATTGCGTTGACCGGGGTGCAGTCCCCAATGCCGGAGACCTTCGATCACACCGTTTGCTTCCGTCGCACTGGAGAGGAAAAAACGGCTGTCTTGATCTGCCAGCGAGACAAGCTCCGGCAGGGCATTACCCACGATCACGCCGCGAACGCCGTTCAATTCGAACATCGCCCGATCATTGCCAGTATCGCCCGCCACGACTGATTCGTCGAGGCCGATGCGCAGTTGTCCACATAACCATGCCAATGCCGCGCCCTTGTCGGCGGCCTTCGGCAATATGTCGAGGTCACGATTGCTGGAATAAACGATGCGCGCATCGATACCCGCCGCGAGGAGTGCGGCTTCGACATCGCCAAGCGCCCTTTCATCCGCGTCATGCAGGAACCAGCTGGACTTGAGGCCATGCTGATAGCGTTCCGCCTGCATGACCACGCCCGGAAGGCCCGCCATGACATCGGTGATCTTTTGCCGGTCGAAACCAGTGCCGAGGGAATGGGTATAGGCGCTTTCCAGCTCGCTCCGCTCCCTGGCGTGCAGCATGGTGCCCACACCGCCAATGATGTAGTCGGGTTTGGGCAAGGGGGTGTCTTCGATGAGCGCAAGCTGATCGTCGATCAGCCTGCCGCTGTTGAAGACGAGAACCGGGCGAAGATCGTCCGGCAGCGATTGCCAGAAATCGCGGAACCGGCGCGTGGCGTCGTTATCGCCGACGACGGTTCCGTCGAGATCGGTGGAAAAAAGGCGAAGCGGGTTCAATCGCCATCGTTCCATGGTTCGGCCCAATCCGCTTCTTCCAGAACCGGCATCATGGTCCGGCCTTCCACAAGCGCCAGCAATTGCTGCGCAATGCCTGTCCAGGTGAACAGACTGCGCGCCTTGTGCGCACCCATGCGGGAAAGTCGCCCGTAAAGCCGCTCATGTTTGAACGGCTTCATCATGGTGATACCAAGATCTTCCTTGTCAAAGGGATCTGCGAACAGGGCGTGGCGGCCATAGCTGATCGCCCGGAACAACCCGCCGTGAATGGTCACGACAGTTGGCGTCCCGCTGGCCATGGCCTCAATGGCAGTCATGCCGAAGGGCTCGTAACGGCTGGACAGAACGAACAGGTCCGCCGCCCGGTAAACATCCGGCAGATCCTCATCCGCCACGTAACCGGAAAACGCCACCTTGTCCTCCAGCCCGAGCGATTTCACCCGGTCTTTCAGCTGGTTGAGGATGGTTGTTTCCTGCTCGTCCATGTTTTCGCCACCGACGGCGAGATGCAGGCGCGCTTCCGGCTCACGCTGCGCCAGCACCGAAAAGCCGTCGATCAAGAGGTCGTAACCCTTGTTGGTGGCGAGACGTCCGAGCGCCAGCACCGTCTTTCCCTCGAAGCCGAAACGCTGCCGGATCATCTGGCGCGTCGCATCCGAGACGGGGAAGAAGCGGTTATCGTCATAACCCGGCGGGATCATGTGGATATGCTTGCGCTTCAGGCCGTAGTCCTCAATCAGCACGTCGAGCTGCACCGGCGTCGTCGCGATCACCATGTCGCAGCTGCGATAGATGATGAGTTCGTGCTGGATGCGTTCCCTGAAGTTGAACTCCAGTTCGAACGTATCGGCCTTTTCCGGATAGTCGGTTTCCATCTGGCGTTTTTTCCAGAGACCGAGCGAATGTGGCGTGTGCAGATGCGGGATTTTCAGCGCTTCGGAAAGCCGCTGTCCGGCCACGCCCGCATCCCAATAGTGGCTGTTGACGAAAGAGTAGTTGAGGTCGTTTTTCTTGATGAAGCGCAGCGCGTTTTCGCACCATTCCATCAGGTGGCGGTGCAGATATTCCTTGGGAATGAAATCGCGGCCGCCGCAGGGAATGCGAACCACGCGGACGCGCTCGTCCACCTCGTCAAATTCCGGCTGGTCTTCGAAGCGGCGGGTATAAAGATCGACAGTGTAACCGAGTTGGCCGAGTTTGCGTGCAAGCTCAAGCACATAAACCACCTGTCCCCCGGTGTCTGCGGCGCCCAGTGGCGGGTGCGCGGCGACATAGCCATGCGTCGATATGAGAGCTATCCTCGGATAGCGTTCAGTTTCGCTCGTGGTTGTCATGGGTCCCATCTTGGTAAATTTTTCCAATTAACTGGAGAAAAAGACCAAAGAGGACAAAAGGTTCCATAAAAACCTGAATAAAAGAGCTGCCGTATTTCGTTTTTCGCCGTTTTCAGGCGTCGCGCTGCTGTTGCCTGAGGCGCGAAATCCGGTCCCATTCCCGCGCTTGATGCGCCTTCGATGTCGTATCCACGATGAAGTCGATATGGGCCTCCGCCGCGGCCCTCGCCGCCGCCGGATCGCTGCATGCGATGGCATCGTGGATGGCGATATGCTGTCGCAGCACCTCGTCATGCGCACCGGCCACGGTGAAGATGAGATGGCGGTTATAGAAAATGTCGTCGCTCAGGAGCCGGTAGCAGGACCGCAATGTGTGCATCAGCACGATATTATGTGCCGCTTCACCGATGGCATTGTGAAACTCCACGTCCCCCGTCAACTCGTCATCGAAACGGCCCGCCTCATGGGCCTCGCGCATCTTTTCGACGATGGCCGCAAGGTTACGCCTGTCTGGCTCCGTCGCGCGTTTCGCCGCAAGTTCGGCGGTCATGCCTTCAACATAGCGGCGATATTCGAGGAAATCCCGTGTTGCCCGGCTGTGGCGGGTGATCAGCGCACTCAAGGGGTCGGAAAAGACCGGCCCGACAATATCGGCGACATAGGTGCCGCCGCCATGCCGGCTGGTAAGAAGGCCGCGCGTTTCAAGTTCCTTCAGCGCTTCCCGCAGGATCGGCCGCGAGACATCGAGCCGTTGCGCGAGTTCCCGCTCGCCAGGCAACCGGTCACCGTCACGCAATATGCCGTCGAGGATCAGTTCCTCGAAACGTAAGATCACCTCCTGCGCTGTGCGGCTGTGCTCTATCCGTGCGAACAGCGTTTCATCCATCGCAGCATTCTCCGGTAAAAATCCGCCCTCTGTGTGTGCCCATAGGTGCAATGGAACGCAAATTATCAGCGGAATATCGTACTGGTCAAATATTCTGTCCAGTTCATGTCTTTCACTTGAAGCGCTGCCCTGCGTCAACACGGCATCTGCCTATTTAACTTGGCTTTTGTTAAAGCTGTGCCCGGACAGGGTGATGATGGCGGGTTTTCTCCGCCAGGTGCATCAAAACAATTACATCGGTCTCGATTGCGGTGTCGTCATCGCCATTGATGCTTTAGAAAACCGGCGGAACAGGCGGGGACGGTATCGCAATGGCCAAGGGTAGATTTGCTTTCGCAAGCGCGCCGGAAAGGTCGCTGGCGCTCGGGGAAGTTCATGCGCGGCCAACGGTGCTGCTGGCTCCGTCGCGCATCATCGTCCAGCTCGCCTTCATGATGGATGGCGGCTCGGCCGTGCATCATTCGGTCATTGCGGAAATGTCGCGCAGCCGGGGTGTCGCGCCGCCGGAACGCGACGCCCGCCATCACGCCATGCCCTGGGGGCAGGGCACGCTGCGCTGGGAACGGCATACCGAATTCTCGACCTGGTTCTGGGATGGCCCCGCGCCGGAAAAATTCGGCGGCGATATTGTCGGAGACCCTTTCGGGGATGGTTTTTCGCCGCCCGGCTCGCTGATATCAGGCGTGCGGCTGGAAATTCGCAACGACAATAAGCTCGCCTCGCAAGCAGAGACGCTGTTCGAGCCGACCAGCCTCTGTCACAGCGACGTGCGCGACGGTCAGGCGGCGATCCTTACCGATTTCCGTCAGGATCGCGATGGGCTGACGCAGATCCTGGTGATAGACCGGGGCTTGAGCGATTACAGCCGCGGCGCGCTGGTGCAGCGGCTGCTGGATATCGAGACCTATCGCACGCTTGCCATGCTCGGCCTGCCGATGGCGCAGACACTCTCGCCGGAAATCCGCCGCATCGAGGATGGCCTGACGGGCATCACCCAGCGCATGAAGAACGGCGCGCGCGACGAGGCCGATGCGCTTCTGGCCGAAATGACCCGGCTTGCGGCGGAACTCGAAGCCAATGCCGCGCTCAGTCTTTATCGTTTCGGCGCCAGCCGCGCCTATGACGGCATTGTGCGCGAACGTATTCGCGCGCTTGCGGAAACGCCGGTTCAGGGGCACGAGACCATGGGCAGCTTTCTGGAAAGACGGCTCGCGCCCGCCATGCGCACCTGCCAGTCGGTCGAGGAAAGGCAGGCCAACCTGTCACGCAAGCTCTATCGCGCCACGGCTCTCGTCAGAAGCTGGATCGACGTGGAACTGGAGCGGCAGAACACGGTGCTGCTCAACACCATGAACAAGCGCGCCGCCATGCAGCTTCGCCTGCAGCAGACGGTTGAGGGTCTCTCGGTCGCCGCCATCTCGTATTATGTCGTCGGCCTTATTGGTTATCTCACCAAGGCCATCAGCCACGACGTGCTGCCGGTCGACCCCACCGTGGTTACGGGTCTTTCCGTCCCCTTTGCCGTACTCGGCGTCTGGTGGGTGGTGCGCCGCGTCCGTCGCTCCCATGCCGAGGGTGGGCATTAAGGCACACTCGCGCTTCCCTCATTCCTGTGCCTGTCACAGGAATCCAGCCGACGCGCGTCTGCGCGACGAGAGGACTCCTTTCAGCCCAAGGACTTGGGCTGGCTGGATCCCTGTGACGAGCACAGGGACGAGGGCAGAACAAGTGGCATGACCAGCGCCTCCGCCGTTCTAGCCCTGCTCCCAATAGGGCGACGGCCCATAAAGCCCGGCCAGATAGTCGATGAACAGCCGCACTTTCGCGGGCAGGAACTGCCGGCTCGGATAAACCGCCGACAGCGTGACGTTTCGCGACCCCTCATAGGCGGGCAGAACCTGCACCAGTTTACCGGCGCGCAGTTCATGGCCGATATCCCAGGTTGAGCGCAGCGCAATGCCGAGTCCGGAAATCACCGCCTCGCGGATCACCTCGCTCGAATTGGTGACCAGCATGCCTTCCGGGCGGATGCTGAGCGCGCCGCCCGGCCCCTCCAATCGCCAGATATCGTTGTTGTGGGCAGGCAGGCAGCGGTGCTTCTTCAGATCTTCGATCGTTTCCGGCATGCCGTGGGTGGCCACATAGTCCGCCGAGGCGCAGAGCACGCGGCGCACGGGCGCCAGACGGCGGGCGACGAGGCTGGAGGAATTGAGATCGGCAATGCGGATCGCCAGATCGTAGCCGCCTTCGATGATATCGATGAATTCGTCGCTCAAGACCAGATTGACCGACAGGTCCGGGTGCCGCTCCATGAAAATCCGCAGATGCGGCGCGATATGCATGCGCCCGAAAGAGGTGGGGGCGGAGATTTTCAGTGTGCCGTTGACGGTATTCGCCCGGCCGGACACGAAATCTTCCGCATCCTCCAGCCCTTCCAGCACGGCAAGCACCCGCTCGTAAAAACCCTGACCCGCTTCGGTCAGCGAAATCTGCCTTGTGGTGCGCTGGAACAGCCGTGCGCCGAGTTTCTCTTCCAGCCGCTTGATGCGCTTGGAAATGACGGCTGGGGAATAGCCAAGCTCCTTGGCGGCAAGCGACATGCTGCCGGAGGCGGCAACGGTTGCGAAGACTTCCAGATCGCCCAGATTTGTCACAGTTGACCTCTGATTGTTTCCGTGATGGAAAAAATCCATAACATTTGATTGCGCTCTTTCAAAGTGGTAAAGAAAGAATACCACTTGGCAAGACGTGCATGGAGGAGGGGCGGTGACGCAGCCGATCAAGTTTCTGGAGCCGCGGGCAAAGGTCGTGGCGAGCCGTGACCGCATCATATCCGATTTGAAGGATATCCTCGCCGAGGACTGTCTTGTGCATGAGCCACGTGAGCTCGTGCCTTTCGAGACGGATGCCTTCGTTTCCTACCGCCGCCTTCCGCTGGCCGTTGCGCTGCCGAAGACGACCGAGCAGGTCGCAGCGGTGCTGAAATATTGTAACCGTTATGGCATTCCGGTCGTACCGCGCGGTGCCGGCACCTCGCTCTCCGGCGGCGCGATCCCGCAGGAGGATGCGGTGGTGATCGGCCTTTCAAAGATGTCCTCGATCCTCGAACTGGATTTCTACAATCGCACGGCGCAGGTCCAGGCGGGTGTCACCAATCTTTCCATTTCCGATGCGGCGGGTGCGGAAGGCTTCTTTTATGCGCCGGACCCAAGCTCGCAGCTTGCCTGCACTATCGGCGGCAATATCGGCATGAATTCCGGCGGCGCGCATTGCCTGAAATATGGCGTCACCACCAATAATCTGCTCGGCGTGAAAATGGTGCTCGTCGATGGCACGGTGCTGGAGCTGGGCGGCAAGCACCTCGATGCCGCCGGTTATGATCTGCTCGCCCTCGTCTGCGGCTCGGAAGGCCAGCTTGGCATTGTTACGGAAGCGACGGTGCGGCTGATCGCCAAGCCCGAGGGTGCGCGGCCGGTGCTGTTCGGCTTCGAAACCTCCGAAGAAGCGGGCTCCTGCGTCGCCGATATCATCGGCGCGGGCATCATCCCGGTCGCCATCGAATTCATGGACAAGCCGGCAATCGAGATTTGCGAGGCCTTCGCCAAGGCGGGATATCCGCTGGATGTCGGCGCGCTTCTGATCGTCGAGGTCGAAGGCTCCGAGGCGGAAATGGACGCCATGCTGGCGGATATCGTTGCCATTGCCAGAACACACGGCGTGAAGACGGTGAAGGAATGCCAGTCGGCCATGGAGGCGGCGGCGATCTGGAAAGGCCGCAAATCCGCTTTCGGCGCAACGGGCCGCATCGCGGATTATATCTGCATGGATGGCACGGTGCCACTTTCCCAACTTTCTTACGTGCTGAAAAAGACGAGTGAAATCACCGACCGGCTCGGCCTTCGCGTTGCCAATGTCTTCCATGCGGGCGATGGCAACATGCACCCGCTCATCCTGTTCAACGCCAATGACCCTGATGATGCCGCCCGGGCCGAAGAGGCGGGCAATGAGATATTGAAGCTCTGCGTCGATGCCGGTGGTTGCCTGACCGGCGAGCATGGTGTCGGCATCGAAAAACGCGATCTCATGCGCCACCAATATGGCGAGGCCGATCTGGCCCAGCAGATGGCGGTGCGCGGGGCTTTTGACGAGGGCTGGTTGATGAACCCATCCAAGGTGTTTCCGCTGGAGGGACGGAATTGATGTGCTTTAGCTCTGTAGCCTTGGTGGGTGCGGCTCACCCCCCTCTGCCCTGCCGGGCATCTCCCCCTCAAGGGGGGAGATCGACAAGCGGCGACCTCCCGCTCAATTCTCGAACGGCGGGATTGAAACGATGTGCCAGCCTCTTGCCGATCTCCCCCCTTGAGGGGGAGATGCCCGGCAGGGCAGAGGGGGGTATCACTTGCTCAAAGGCGGCCACCTTATGCTGACCCCATACTCAGAAACACAGGCCGCCGATATCATCCGCGACCACGCAACTCGAAAAACCCCGCTGAAAATCATCGGCGGCAACACCCGTTCCGGTTTCGGCAACGCCGTCGCGGCAAATAATGCGCTCTCCTCCCGTGCCATGAACGGTATAGTCTCCTACGTCCCCGCCGAAATGGTCATGACCGCCAAGGCCGGAACGCCGCTCGCCACCATCGAGGCCGCCCTTGCCGAAAACCGGCAGATGATGGCTTTCGAGCCAATGGACCATCGCGCGATCATGGCAACCGCAGGCGAACCCACCATTGGCGGCGTTTTCGCCGCCAATGTCTCCGGCCCGCGCCGCTATGTGGCGGGTGCTGCTCGCGACAGCCTGCTCGGCATCCGGTTCGTCAATGGCCGGGCTGATGTCATCAAGGCCGGCGGCCGGGTGATGAAGAATGTCACCGGGCTTGATCTCTCGAAGCTTCTGGCGGGATCGCACGGCACGCTCGGTTTTCTGACGGAGGTCACCTTCCGCGTATTGCCGAAACCGCCTTCGGAAAAGACAGTCGTTGTTTCCGGGCTGGATGACGAGGCGGCGACGCGCATCATGGCGGCGGCCATGGCGATGAGCGTCGAGGTCTCCGGTGCGGCCCATCTGCCGGAAAGCGTACGCTCCCGTTTCATCGATGGCGCCCTGCCGGAAGGCCCGGCGACGATCCTCAGGCTGGAAGGTCTCGCGGCGTCGGTGGAGGCGCGCGCGGCCAAACTCCTCTCCGTCATGGACAGGGTTGGCCCATGGGCGCTGCTGGAAGGCGAGGAAAGCACGGTTTTGTGGCGTCAGGTGCGGGATGTCGCGCCCTATGCCGGGGAAAACGCCAAACCGCTCTGGAAAGTCTCGGTCGCGCCGGCGCAAGGCCACCGGCTGGTGGCCGCCCTGCGCATGGAAGCCGGCATCGATGCCTTTTACGACTGGCAAGGCGGTCTCGTCTGGATGCAGATGGAGGCCGATCCCGAGGCGGAACTGCTGCGCGGCGCCATTCGCGCGCTTGGCGGCGGACATGCCACCTTGATGCGGGCAAATGATGCGATACGCGCCACCGTGCCGGCATTCGAACCACGCCCGGCGGCGGAAGCCATACTGTCTGAACGCATCAGGGAAAAGCTCGACCCAGTGGGCATCTTCAATCCCGGCAAGATGGCTGTAACGATGGAAAGGGCCGTCTGAACCATGCAAACATCCTTCACGCCTGAGCAGCTGGCCGATCCGCATGTGGCGGAATCCGAAAAGATCCTGCGCAAATGTGTGCATTGCGGCTTCTGCACCGCCACCTGTCCCACCTATGTCACGCTCGGCAACGAGCTGGATAGTCCGCGCGGCCGCATCTACCTCATCAAGGACATGCTGGAAAACAGCCGCCCGGCCGACCGGGAGGTCGTTACCCATATCGACCGCTGCCTCTCGTGCCTTGCCTGCACCACGACGTGTCCCTCCGGCGTGGACTACATGCATCTTGTCGATCATGCCCGCGCCCATATCGAACAGACCTATAAACGCCCGTTCATGGATCGCCTGACCCGCAATCTTCTGGCTGCTGTTCTGCCCTATCCCGGTCGCTTCCGGCTGGCCCTGCATCTGGCAAGGATCGCGCGACCCTTTGCCGGGCTGTTCGCGAAGTTTCCGGCACTGAAGCCGCTGCAATCCATGCTCGATCTTGCTCCCGCCTCCATCCCCGCCGTCTCCGCTTCCGCACGGCCGGGTGAACGGGCGGCGGAAGGCGAGAAGCGCGGTCGCGTCGCCATCCTCACCGGTTGCGCCCAGCCGGTGCTCGACCCCGGTATCAACGAGGCGACGCTGCGCCTTCTGTCGCGGCTCGGCGTCGAGGTCGTGATCCCCAGGGGAGAAGGCTGCTGCGGGTCGCTGGTGCATCATATGGGGCGAGAGGCCGAGGCGCTGGCCGCCGCCCGCCGCAATGTCGATGTCTGGACGCAGGAGATGGAGAATGGCGGGCTCGATGCCGTCATCATCACCGCATCCGGCTGCGGCACGACCATCAAGGATTACGGCCATATGCTGCGGCTCGATCCGGCTTATGCGGACAAGGCCGCGCGGGTATCGGCGCTCGCGAAAGACATTACCGAATATCTTGCCACCCTCGACTTGCCGCAAAAGCAGAGCCAGGGCCTGACGGTCGCTTATCATTCCGCCTGCTCCATGCAGCATGGCCAGAAGATCACGATGGCGCCGAAGCAATTGCTGAAAGCTGCCGGTTTTACTGTGCGCGATCCGGCGGAAGGGCACCTCTGCTGCGGTTCGGCCGGAACCTACAACATCATGCAGCCCGAGATTTCCGGAAAGCTGAAGGCACGCAAGGTGAAGAACATCGAGGCAACGAAAGCGGATGTCATCGCCACCGGCAATATCGGCTGTATCACGCAGATCGCCACCGGCACGGAAATGCCGATCCTGCACACGGTCGAGCTGCTGGACTGGGCCTATGGCGGTCCGAAACCGGCGAGGCTTTCCGCTTAGAGCGCAATGCCTGTGGTGCGCACTCGTCCCTCATTCCTGTGCTTGTCACAGGAATCCAGCCAGCCCAAGTCCTTGGGCTGAAAGGGCTCCCTTCGCCGCGCAGACGCGCGCCGACTGGATTCCTGTGACAAGCACGGGAATGAGGTTCAGGGGGGTGCCCTGTCGCCCGATTTTCCAGCCCAACGCTAGAACTTGTAGGCGACGCCGAAGTTCACCGCATTGGTCATGATATCGGTCTTGAGCTTGCCGCCATTGTCGATATCCACGTCGATAAAGGAATACGTGCCTTTATATTCCACGAAGGTCGACCAGTTGTCGGTGATGCGGTAGCTGAGACCGGCCTGTGCCTGCAGGGTTGCGCCGCCGAACTGGTATTCGAAGGTGCGACCGGAACCGCGTGTGACCTCCACATGCGGCACGTTGATGCCGACGCCCGCGCCGACATAGGGTGTCAGCGGCAGGTTCTCCAGCGGAAAGCGGTAGAGCGCATTCAGCGTCAACAGGTTCAGGCCGTCGGTGAATTCGAAATGCGACCAGCCGGAGCGGGCAAGGGTCTGGTCATCGGCATAGACCTTGTCATGCGTGAAATCGAGCGAGATACCGAAATTGTTGAGCCGGCCCTCGTCGAACCAGTAGGTGCCGCGCACGCCCCAATAGGGTGGGCTTGAAAACGACTTGCCTTCCCATCCAGCCCGGAAGTCCGGTCCGTCGGACACTTTCACGTCGCTGTGCGGGGCGCTCTGCCAGCCGCCGTAACCGGAAATTTCAAATTCCCCCGCCATTGCTGCGGAGAAGGAAACGCCGCTGAACAACAGGGCGCAGACAAAAGAAGCGTGGCGCGGCATGAAGAGAATCCAGATTGATATCAGAAATGCACCAAAGCGTTTTTTGGTAACATTTAAATGACAGAAACGAAAAACGGGCGGTCAGCTGACCACCCGTTTTAAGGCCGTTCCATCATCCCCCTGAGAGAGGTCCGGCGCCTGGCGTCCCCCGCCAAGTCTCGATCAATCAGATTTGCCCGGAGTGTACCGCCGCAAGGCGGCAATACAAGCGCATACGCCGCGATGTGGTCCGATATCACCCGGAATAGGGGAACCCGTTGCCGTCATATCACAATGACGGTGGTTCCGACGTTGACGCGTTCATAAAGATCGGTGACATCCTCGTTGCGCATGCGGATGCAGCCGGACGAATTGTTGCTGCCGATCGTCCAGGGCTGGTTGGTGCCGTGGATCCGGTAAAGGGTTGAGCCGAGATACATGGCGCGCGCGCCCATCGGATTGGCCGGGCCACCTTCCATGAAGGCCGGCAGGTAGTGTCCCTTCGCCGCTTCGCGGGTAATCATCTCCTTCGGCGGGGTCCAGCTCGGCCATTCCGCCTTGCGGGTCACCTTGTGCGTTCCGGCCCATTCAAAACCGGGCTTGCCGACGCCGACGCCGTAGCGGCGCGCCTTGCCATCGGCCATGACGAGATAGAGGAAGCGGTTCGGCGTATCGATGACGATCGTGCCGGGCTTCTGAGTGGTCTGGTAGCTCACGATCTGCGGCAGGAACTGCGGGGCGATCTGCGTGCGCACCGGCGCGTTCGGGCGCACGGCGGCGTTCTGCACCCGTGCCGGGCGTTGTGATGTGACGCCCGAGCTTGGGCGCTGGGGCATGGCTGCGGCCTGACGCTGCTGGAAGAGCGGCTGGCGTGCGGCCGGTGCGCGCGGATAAACCACGGGGCGCACATTGCCACGCCCGAGCTGCGTTACCCAGGGCGCGGACAGGTCCGGGCTGACGATGACGGGCGGCCGCTCGCGATAACGCTCATTGGCCATGGCGGCAGGCGCCGTGAAGGTGGAAACGAGGCTCAGCGCCAGAAAAACGGACTTCATCGTCATCGGGTGGAATCTCTCTGCGGGATGTCGCAACAATGGAAATCGCGGGTTTGTTCGCCCGCATTGCCGGACACGTTCGCACCTTGACGCAAGTGAATCGTAAATGGCTGTTCATTAAAAAGCGCTTCATTAGTGCAACCTGTATTTAGGGTTAGCACCGGGTTTTGAAACGTGGTGAATGAGTGGTAAGTGCGCATGTCCCGCCGGTGATTTGCGGGAGCGGAAAAGGGTTGTTGCGGAATGGATGAGGCGGGACTTGAAACCGGTGCGGATGGCCGTGTGCGGTGTTTCTGGCAGCAGGGGCTGGAGGATTACAGCCGTTACCACGATGAGGAATGGGGTTACCCCGTTACCGATGACCGTCGCCTGTTCGAGAAGATCTGCCTGGAAGGATTTCAGTCCGGGCTTTCCTGGCTGACGGTTCTGCGCAAGCGCGAGGCTTTCCGTCTTGCCTTTGCCAATTTCGAATTTGAAAAAGTAGCGGAGTTCGGTGAAGCCGAGATAGAGCGCTGCCTTGCGGACAAGGGCATTATCCGCCATCGCGGCAAGATCGTCTCAACGATCAACAACGCCCGCCGCGCCCTGGAATTGCGCGACGAATTCGGTTCGCTCGCCCGTTATTTCTGGAGTTTCGAGCCCGCCGCCGCAGAAAGGCCGCAAAAGCTGGACTATGCGACGTTAAGGGCCAACCCCACCAGTGCCGCGTCCATTCGTCTTTCCAAGGACTTGAAGAAACGCGGCTGGAGTTTCGTCGGTCCGACGACAGTCTATGCATTCATGCAGGCCATGGGTATGGTCAACGATCATATCGAAGGTTGTCATTGCCGCGAGCCGATCGAGGTCATGCGGCGGGAGTTTGTACGTCCATGAAGGTAACCTCCCTTCTTCTGGCGCTCACCATGGCGATGGCGGCCGTGCCGCATCAGTCCTTCGCTGAAAGCCGCAATGTCGATGGCATCTGGCTGGATGATGGAGAAAGGCTGAAGGAAGTGGCGATGCCGCCGACGGGGCCGCTGAAGCTCGATGGCTGGACGCGGCGCGGGCGCGGCGATGTCTACCGTTTGAAAGTCAAGGCCGGGCAGACGGTGAAGGTGGAGCTTGCCTCCTCCAGCGAATTCGTCCTGATGGCGATCTTCGATTTTTCCACACCGGATGAGGATGCGATCTTCTTCAGCGATTCCGAAGGTAAAACGGCAACGCTGACGCCGAAGGCGGATACGGAATGGCTGATCCGCCCGACGCTAATCCTGGGGTTACCCCGTCGCGGTCTCGGTGCGCATTATACGCTGACGGTCAGCACCGAAAAGTAGCGGTAGTACCGTTCAGCCCGCTTGCGTCAGCATGATCAGGCCGAAACTCAGAATTCCAAGCAGGACGAGCGACAGGCTGGCGGCGACGATGACCTTGCCGCCGGCATGGCGAAGGCTGCGAATATCGACGGACAGGCCCAGTGCCGCCATCGACATGATGGTGAGGATGTTGGAAAGCGAGGCGAGGGGACCGAGCAGACCCTCGGGAATAAGGCCGAAGGATCTGGCCATGATCATCAGCACGAAGCAGATGATGAACCACGGAACCATCTGCTGCAATTTCAGCCGTCCCGTGCCGGACTGGCCGTGGATGACGGAAAGGGCGGCGATGACCGGTCCCAGCATCAGCACGCGGATGAGCTTGACGATGGTGCCTGTCTGCACGGCGACGGCGCCGAGCGGTGCGGTGGCGGCCAGAACCTGTGGCACGGCATAGACCGTCAGGCCCGCAAAGATACCGTATTGGGTGGCGTCGAGACCGAGAAGCTGTGGCAGGAACGGCATCAGCAGAACGGCGGCGACACCGAGGACCGCGGTGAAGGCAATCGAGGCAGCAACATCTTCCGGCTTCGCGCCAATGGCGGGTGCGGCCGCCGCGATCGCGGAATTGCCGCAGATGGAGTTGCCGCAGGCAATCAGTGTCGCCAGTTTCGGCGGCAGCCCCAGCATTCGCCCGGCGGCATAGCTGACGACCAGTGACAGGGCGACAATCAGCGCAATACCGCCAATCAGCAGGCCGCCGGCGCCCTTGAGAATGGCGAGGCTGAGCGACGCGCCAAGAAGCGCCACGGCGATTTCGAGCAGGGTCTTGGCGCTGAACTTGATCCCGGCCGCAGCAACCGCCGGCAGCGACACCAGCGAGCGTAAAAGCGTGCCGATCAGAATGGCAAGCACAAGATCGCCCAGCCATGCATGACCGGCAAGGCGCACCTGAAAACGCTCCGCGAGAATAGCCGCGCAGCTGACTGCCGCGCAGAGCAGAATTCCCGGCAGAAGCGGGGTCAACCAGCGAAGGGAGAACTGAAAAGGATGAGTGAGGGTGCGATGCTGTGCCATGGCCAGACAATGCCGCAGCGGCCTGTTTTATTCTATCAAATAATATGGCATATATTATTCGGTAAAATCGAATGAAGAGCCATGACCTTCGAGCAACTCCGCATTTTCATCGCCGTCGCTGAGCGCGAGCACCTGACAAGGGCTGCCGAAGCCATCGGTTTGACCGCCTCCGCCGTCAGTTCCTCCATCAAGAATCTGGAAGCCTTTTATAATGTCGAACTGTTTCATCGCGTCGGCCGCAATATCGAGCTGACCGAAAGCGGCCGGGTGTTTCTGGGTGAGGCCAGGGCGACGCTGGCGCGCGTCCGCAACGCCGAACTGATCCTCTCCGAAATGGGCGGCCTGACACGCGGCGAAATCACCGTTTGCGCCAGCCAGACGATTGCAAGCTACTGGCTGCCGCCAATCCTCATGCAGTTCAAGAAACTCTATCCGGGCGTTACGCTGAAACTCGATATCGGCAATACGAAAACGGTCACGCAGGCCGTGCTCGACGGTCTGGCGGAGGTCGGTTTCATCGAGGGCAGGATCGACGAGCCCGCATTGGTGGTGCAGCCCGTGGTATCCGACAAGCTGCTGGTGGTGACCGGCTCCGCCCATCCCTTCGCTGACGGTCGGTATCTCACCGCCCTCGACATGCTCTACGGAACATCCTGGGTGCTGCGCGAGCAGGGCTCCGGCACCCGCTCCGCCTTCGAGGCGGCGGTACGGCAGATGGGTGTGGACCCGGCTGAACTGTCTGTCATGCTCGAACTGCCGTCCAACGAGGCGGTGGTGATGGCAGCGCGCTCCGGCGGCGCGGCGACGGCGGTTTCCGCATCCGTCGCTTCCCTTTTCCTGCGGCAGGGATTGCTGGTCCGTTCGGGCATCGATCTGCCCGCCCGCAACTTCGCCCTGTTACGCCACAAGGAACGCCACACCAGCCGTGCGGCAATGGAACTGGAACGACTGAGCCGTGCGGCGTCGGAGGACTACAAGGCTGGTCTCGCCGGGGTGTAGCAGAGTGGCGAGTGGCACCGTTGGCATGGGAAGGCCGCCGCTTGTTTCTTCTCCCCGAGGGGGAGAAGTCCGCGGCAGCGGGATGAGGGGGCGACGGTAGCGATATACGGAGAGCTTGCCCCCTCATCCGACCCTTCGGGCCACCTTCTCCCCGGCGGGGAGAAGAAAAGGGGAGCGCCGCAACCGGCGTTCCCCATTCGTCAGCATTAATTACTTGCCCTTCGACTTCAGCCAGGCCTTCATCATGGCGATTTCGCCCTCCTGCGCCTTGATCACTTCTTCGGCCAGTTTGCGGATTTCCGGGTCCTTGCCGTATTCCAGCTGAACCTTTGCCATATCGATTGCGCCCTGATGATGCGGGATCATGCCGCGCACGAAATCGACATCGGCATCGCCGCTATAGTCGATCGCCATATCGCCATGCATCTTCTTGCTGGCTTCCATGAAGGCCTTGGTGGACGCGGTTTCGCCTGCTGCGCTCTTTGACATGTCGTGTCCGGCATGGCCGCCCGCTTCCTGTGCGAAAAGGGGCATGGCGAAGACGGTGGTGAAAGCGGCGGCGAGCGTGATGGTTTTGATAGACATGGATTATCCTTCCTGTGTCTGACGTATTTTTCGATGGATTGTCTGGAAAAATATGGCGTCAGGCGCGGGGAGGCGGCAGGGGCGGCGCGAAAGCCTCGCCATTGAAGAGGGTGCTGCGTTGTGGTTTCGGATAGGCGAATGTCATCCGGACGCTATCGGCGAAGATCGTTCGCGGAACCACGATCAGGCAGGCGGCGCAGGAGCCGGGATGCGCGGCGTTGTCGCCATGCGGACAGCAGCCACCCATGGCTGCACTATAAGGAGCATTCTTGCCTTGCGTATGAGAGCCGCCGTCCCGATCGGAATGGTGTGAATGGGCATCATGTTTCATCGGGGTCTGTGAGGAAACAGTCTTGCCCGTGGCCGTCGGCATGCTCAGCGCCATCTGCACCGGCATGGCGCCGAAAAGCAGACAGGCAAGAAACATCAATGTGCGAACCACCTGAGACATGGTGCGAATTTGCCGTGAAAATTATGGAATAAGCATGGCGATCAGGTCAGTTCGCGCGCAATGACGTGATGCACGATGAGATAATTCCGGCTTTCCTCCCCGAGCGGCGCGAGCGGCCAGTCCCATGCGGCGGCCGGCATGGGAATATCGATGCCATGCAGCAAGTCCTCGTGCTGCTGCAAGCTGCCATCCCTGCCGATGACCTCGAAGGAGGTGTCAGTGACAAGGCATACCTTGCAGGGAAGTCCGGCAAGCGCGTCCAGATGCGTCTGGATAAGCCTCGGCAGCAGGTCGTTCGGCACATCTGCGATCTTTTCCCGCTCCAGCCGATGGCGCGCGCCGGTGCCGATCTGCGACAGGAGATTGGCCGATACGACGAAATCGAGATAGGGCACGCGCCGCAGGAAATCGAGCGGTTCGGCCGGCCGGCCGGCGAGAACATCGTCAAAACCGGAAAGATCGCGGTTGGCGATGCGGACATTCTTTTTGGCATTGAGGCGCAGCTTCGCCTGCACGCTGGCGAGATGTACCAGATCGACCAGGACGACGGTGTCGAACATTGCCACCAGCGCATCATAAGGCACGTCGCGCAGCAGGCCCGAGCCGAGCACCACGGCCGTTCGCCTCTGTTTCAGTTTTCTCGCCGATTGCAGCACGAATTGCCGGCTGTTGTTTTCATGCTCCGCCCAAGCTTTGGCGCAGCGGCTGGCGCGCGCCCAGAGGTTGACGGAATATCGGATATGCGGCCGAAAGGGCTTCGGCGTGGCCGCGCGCGTGGCGGCATATTGCAGGGCTTCGAGGATCATGAATGCCTAACGGTAAATTTCGCGGCGATGGCCGATTTCGACCACCAGCACGACAAGCTTGTGATCCTGTATATCGCAGATGATGCGGTAATCGCCCACCCGGTAGCGCCAGAAATTTCCGAGTTCGGAGCCTTGCAGGGCGGAACCTGTCTGACGGGGATCGTCGAGCACCGCCAATCTTTCTTGGAGAAAGGCGCGGATTCTCCGGCGTATTTCCGGATTTAACTTGCTCATCTCTTTCTGGACAAGTGTGTGGTACTCAATTGTCCAGATCACGCCAGAACTCCTCGGCGCTTATCACCTTTGCTTCGCCACGCTGGATTTGTCGCACTGCCTCTTCGGCGAGATAGAGATCTTCCATATCCTCGATATGTTTCTCGATCGCCTCGCGGATGTAAAAAGCGGATGTGCGGCCGGTGCGCGCAGACAGCGCTTTCAGCCGTTCATAGGTCTCGTCCGGCAGGCGGATGGCCGTCTGTTTGCTCATGGGTCGCGTCCTTCTCGATCAGAATTGGGATACATGTATCCCATATAGCACCGCTTGGATGCGCCGGCCAGCAGAACTGAGCCTTTGCGGCTTGCCGCACAGGGCTTCATCCTCTAATACACCGGCATAATTTCAGGAAAATATCGGATCGGCATCATGAGCGAAAAAGCAAAAAAGCCTCAGAAACTGAAAGCCCGCCTGCCGCGCGGCTTCGTGGATCGCTCGGTTGCCGATATTCATGCCGTGAATGAGATGATCGAGAAGATCCGCAGGGTCTACGAGCTTTACGGCTTCGATCCGGTGGAAACCCCGTTGTTCGAATATACCGATGCGCTGGGCAAGTTCCTGCCCGATAGCGACCGCCCGAATGAGGGCGTGTTCTCGCTGCAGGACGATGACGACCAATGGATGAGCCTGCGCTACGATCTGACCGCGCCGCTTGCCCGCCATGTCGCGGAAAATTTCAACGAAATCCAGCTGCCATACCGCACCTACCGCGCCGGTTATGTCTTCCGCAATGAAAAGCCCGGCCCCGGCCGCTTCCGGCAGTTCATGCAGTTCGATGCCGATACGGTGGGCGCCGCCGGCGTGCAGGCCGATGCCGAAATGTGCATGATGATGGCCGATACACTGGAAGCGCTCGGCATTCAGCGTGGCGATTACGTCGTCCGCGTCAACAACCGCAAGGTGCTTGATGGCGTGATGGAAGCCATCGGCCTCGGCGGTGAGGACAATGTCGGTCGTCGCCTCAATGTTTTGCGCGCCATCGATAAGCTCGACAAGTTCGGTCCTGAAGGCGTGAAGCTGTTGCTTGGTCCCGGCCGCAAGGACGAGTCCGGTGATTTCACCAAGGGCGCGGGGCTGGATGCCGAAGACATCACACTTCTGATTGGTTTCCTTCAGTCCACAGTAAGCATTGGAAGTCATCAGATAGCGTACGAGAATAGCGATCAGAGCGTTGATACAAAGCTGATGCCTCACGCGATGTTTCCATACGACGGCAACCGCTTGATTTCGAATGAACGCTTTTCTGAGGGAATCGCGGAGTTGTCCACGATCCGGAGTATAATTTACTCTGCTGGTTACGGCTCCGATCGCATCAAGATAGACCCCTCCGTCGTGCGTGGCCTCGAATACTACACCGGCCCCGTCTACGAGGCCGAGCTGAGCTTCGACGTCACCAATGAAAAGGGTGAAAAGGTCGTGTTCGGGTCCGTTGGCGGCGGCGGGCGTTATGATGGCCTCGTCTCGCGCTTCATGGGCCAGCCGGTTCCGGCAACGGGCTTCTCCATCGGCGTTTCGCGCCTGATGACCGCCCTCAAAAACCTCGGCAAGCTCGGTCAGGTCAAGCCGCTGGCGCCTGTTCTGATCACTGTCATGGACGGTGACGTGGAGAGTATGGGCCGTTACCAGCGCTTCACGCAGGCGCTGCGCAATGAGGGCATCCGCGCCGAAATGTACCAGGGCAACTGGAAGAAATTCGGCAACCAGCTGAAATATGCCGATCGTCTCGGTTCCCCCATCGCCATCATTCAGGGCGGTGACGAGCGGGCAGAAGGTGTGGTGCAGATCAAGGATCTGATCGAAGGCAAGCGCCTCTCCGGCGAGATCGAGGACAATGCCAGCTGGCGCGAGGCGCGTGTGGCGCAGGTCACCGTGCTGGAGGCGGATCTGGTGGCGAAGGTCCGCGAGATTCTCGAGCATCAGGCAGAGGACGTTCGCCGCGCCGCCGAAGGGCGTTAAGGCCATGGCGATCGTCGCGCTCGACCATGTTCAACTGGCGATGCCGGCGGGCCGTGAGGATGAGGCGCGCTCTTTTTATGGCGGCCTGCTCGGCTTTGCGGAGCAGGCCAAGCCCGCCAATCTCGCCGCGCGCGGCGGGTGCTGGTTCAGCCGGGGTTCGATAAAACTGCATCTCGGCGTCGAGCAGGATTTCCGCCCGGCGAAGAAAGCCCATCCGGCCTTTCTGGTCGATGATCTGGCGATCTTGCGAAAAACACTTGAAACTGCGGGCTGCCATGTGGTTGAGGATGAGCCGCTTGAAGGATATCACCGGTTTTATGTCCATGATCCCTTCGGAAACCGCATCGAAATGATGCAGCCGCTCGAACCGTGACGAAAAGTACCGTTTCCATGCCCCTGATCGACATGCCGGAATTTTCCGGAGAGCTACTGGAAGAATTCGCCGCGCGCCGCACGAGCCGCGTGAACACGCCGGTCATCCAGCCCGCCGAACCCTTTCTGGATATGGCGGGCGAAGATTTGCGACGCCGTATTTTCATGACGGAGAGCGAGACGGGCGAGAGCCTGTGCCTGCGCCCGGAATTCACCATTCCCGTCTGCCTGCGCCATATCGAGACGGCGACCGGTACGCCGAAGCGTTATTCCTATCTGGGCGAGGTCTTCCGCCAGCGCCGTGAGGGTGCGAACGAATTTTATCAGGCTGGCATCGAGGATCTTGGCGACACCGATATCGCCGCCGCCGATGCCCGCGCCGTGATCGACGCAACCGCTATCCTGAAACGGTTGCTGCCCGGCCGTTCACTCTCCGTCACGCTGGGAGACCAGCAGGTGTTCGAAGCGGTCGTCGCAGCTCTCGGCCTGCCGCTCGGCTGGCAGAAGCGGCTGGTGCAGGCCTTTGGCGATATGGCGCAGCTGGACGCGTTGCTGGAAAGCCTCGTGCATCCCAAACCCATGACCGGCCTCGACGCGCGGGTCGCCGGCCTTCTGGCCACAGGCGAAGAGGCGGTGCTGGTCGATTATCTCGACGCGGTGATGCAGGAAACCGGCTATTCCACCAATGCCAGCCGCTCACCGCAGGAAATTGCCCGCCGCCTGCGGGAAAAGCTGGCGCTTGCCGCCACGCGGCTGCCGGATGAGAGCTTCGAGCTGCTCAAGCAGTTCCTGGCCCTGCAGGCGCCCTTGCCGCAGGCATCGCAAATTCTGGCTGACTTCGCCGCAAAGGCGAAACTGAAACTGGATGGCGCGCTTTCCGCCTTCGATAAACGCGTCGCAGCGCTTGCCAATGCCGGTGTCGATCTCGAAACCGTCACCTATGGCGCGGCCTTCGGTCGTCCGCTCGATTATTATACCGGCCTCGTTTTCGAGGTGGTGGAAGCGGGCGGAGACAGCGTGCTGGCCGGTGGCGGCCGTTTCGACCGGCTGCTGACCCTGCTCGGCGCACAGGAAAAAATCCCGGCCGTGGGCTTTTCGCTCTGGCTGGATCGCATCGAAACGGTGCGCGGGAGCGACAAGCCATGATCACCATCGCATTGCCCTCCAAGGGCCGGATGAAGGAAGACGCCTCCGCCGTTCTGGAACGCGCCGGGCTGAAAGTCGCGGCCGTCGGCAATGACCGCTCCTATCGCGGCCGCATCGAAGGGCGCGACGATATCGAGATCGCCTATCTCTCGGCCTCCGAGATCGCCCGCGAGATCGGCGCCGGTACGGTGGATTTCGGCGTGACGGGAGAGGACCTTGTGCGCGAGGGACTAACCAATGCCGATGCGCAGGTGGAGTTCTGCGCCCGCCTCGGTTTCGGCCATGCGGATGTCGTTGTCGCCGTGCCTGAAATCTGGCTGGATGTGGACAGCATGGCCGATCTCGGCGATGTCGCTTCGGAATTCCGCGCCCGCCATGGCCGCAGGCTCGCCATCGCCACCAAATATTGGCGTCTGACTCAGCAGTTCTTTTCGCGCCAGCACGGCATTCAGCTTTATCGCATCGTCGAAAGCCTTGGCGCGACCGAGGGTGCGCCGGCGGCGGGGCAGGCGGATATCATCGTCGATATCACCTCGACCGGCTCGACGCTGAAGGCCAACCACCTGAAAATTCTCTCTGACGGCATCATCGTCCGTTCGGAAGCCTGCTTTGTGCGTGCCCGCAAGCCGGAACACGAAGGCGATGCGGCGGTTCAGGAGATCGCCTCGCGCATAAGGGCCGCGGTCTGACCACGTAAAACAAAAAGCCGCCGGAGCGATCCGGCGGCTTTTTTATTGGTCAATCCATTTGGCTTATGCGTGGGCCACAGCCGCGCCGCGTCTTGCGTCGACGGAGTAGGCGCCGGGGCCGAAGGCGGCAAGCAGGATGTAGGCGCCGGCAAGGGTGATGTTCTTCACCATCATGATGCCGTTCAGCGTGTTGATCCAGCCAAGAGCCGGCTCAGGCCAGCCGGGAACGGCAACGGTGCCGCTGTGGAACACCAGACCGGTGAAGACGCAGAAGACGGCAAGCGCCCAGGCGGCGATCCTGGTCTGGAAACCAGTGAGAATGGCAAGGCCGGCAACGAGTTCGAACAGGCCCGCAATATAGGCAAGCGCGGTTGCGGCGGGCAGGCCGGCGCCCGTGATCATGCCGGCCGTACCGGCTGGATCGACGAGCTTGCTGAAGCCTGAAGAGATGAAGATGAAGGAAAGCAGAATGCGGGCGATGAGAACGAGAACGTTCTGGCTGCTGGACATGGAAATCTCCGGTAATTGATCGGCGTGTCGCCGGTTAAGCTGCAGGGCAATGTCTGGAGATATCAATGGCCGAAAATTACTCGCTCATAAAGATGAACAAGAGGAGACGAATTGTCGTCATTTTGTGAACGATGGCAAGCCTTCGGCAAGTTGTTCAGGCGGCGAAGCGAATATCTTCGAAACGCGGAAACAGGAAGAGCCCGGAAATCCGCCCTTGCCGGTCGTCCTCGAAACCGGCGGATTCACCCATGCAGATGACGGGCTGTCGCATCGCCGGCAGGATGAAGAGGTTGGTGGAAAAGCAGAATCGTGAGGGTGCGGTGGAGGCCTGCTCGAAAAGCTCCAGCACGCGGGCATGGTCGCTGCGATCGTAACAGCGGACAAGGCTGAGCAGACCGCACTCGCCGGGCGGCAGGCCGTGCATGAAGGAGGCCTGTTCGCCGAGCCGGATGACGCCGCTTGAAAGGTCGCTACTCCACTCCTCCGAAATGAAGAAATTGGACAGGGTTCGGGGATCGGGCGTGGTCGTCACGGCCGCAGGCAGAGCATCGTTGCGTCTTGATATTTCGAACAAATCGCGCCCCCGCATGAACATCGTACCAGCACCGCAATTTCAAGCGTCGCTGCCAGGTTGAACTTCCACCGCCACCCGCAGTCGAACGTGTTAGCCAGGCATCGAACCCCTTCAATGCTTGCGTTCCGTCGCGGCACCCTTACGGGGGCTGACTTATAGTTTATTTTCTCTTACCCACAACAACCTGTCAGAGAGAAAATCAAAAATATTATGTATTCCTTCATCGCAATCGCGAAATATATGAAAAAAGACAACTATGTGTCGAACTTATAAGCCGGCAAGGGCGAAACTCCGCCCCATATGCGATTGCGATTCGCTCTTTGGGCTGTCCTATTATTGCATGCGCTTCCAAAAACAAGCCGGCTAAGGTCGATCCTGTCCCAAAAAGAGACAATATTTTTAGCCCGCATCGGCCAGGTTGCAATATCCTGCGGATTTGGCGTCGCCGGTTCCCCCCGCGGCAAAGAAAAAAGGCGATCCGGAGACCGCCCTTTCTTATTCCAGAGACAGGATTGATTGGGAGTCCATGCCGCCTGTCTGGTGCGCTTGCGACGCCAGACCACCAAGATGGCATGGGCGGCAAAGAAAAAGGGCGATCCGAAGACCGCCCTTTCTTGTTCCAGAGACAGGAATGATTGGAAGTCCATGCCGCCCGTCTGGTGCGCTTGCGAGTCAGACCACCAAGATGGCATGGGCGGCAAAGAAAAAGGGCGATCCGAAGACCGCCCTTTCTTATTCCAGAGACAGGACTGATTAGAAGTCCATGCCGCCCATGCCGCCGCCAGGCATCTGGGGCATTGCCGATTCCTTCTTCGGAAGTTCGGCGATCATGGCTTCGGTGGTGATCAGCAGCGAAGCAACCGAAGCTGCGTTCTGCAGAGCCGTGCGAACAACCTTGACCGGGTCGACGATGCCGAGCTGGATCAGGTCGCCATATTCGCCGGTCTGGGCGTTGTAGCCGTAGTTGTCTTCGTTCTTTTCGAGGATCTTGCCAACAACGATGGAAGCTTCGTCACCAGCGTTTTCTGCGATCTGGCGAACCAGAGCCTGCAGAGCCTTGCGCACGATGTTGATGCCAGCTTCCTGGTCGTCGTTTGCACCCTTGGCGGTGATCTTCGTGGAAGAACGCAGCAGGGCAACGCCGCCGCCCGGTACGATGCCTTCCTGAACAGCAGCGCGCGTCGCGTTGAGAGCGTCGTCGATGCGGTCCTTCTTTTCCTTCACTTCAACTTCCGTCGAACCGCCAACGCGGATCACGGCAACGCCGCCAGCGAGCTTGGCAAGACGTTCCTGCAGCTTTTCGCGGTCGTAGTCGGAAGTGGTTTCTTCGATCTGCGCCTTGATCTGGGCAACGCGGCCTTCGATGTCCGACTTCTGGCCGGCACCGTCGACGATCGTGGTGTTTTCCTTGGAGATCGAAACCTTCTTCGACTTGCCGAGCATGTCGAGGGTAACGCTTTCGAGCTTGATGCCGAGGTCTTCGGAAATGACGGTACCACCGGTCAGGATGGCGATGTCTTCCAGCATGGCCTTGCGGCGGTCGCCGAAGCCAGGAGCCTTGACGGCAGCGATCTTGAGGCCGCCACGCAGCTTGTTGACGACGAGCGTTGCAAGAGCTTCGCCTTCGACGTCTTCGGCGATGATGACGAGCGGCTTGCCGGTCTGAACGACAGCTTCGAGAACAGGCAGCATGGCCTGGAGGTTCGAAAGCTTCTTTTCGTGCAGAAGGATGTAGGCGTCTTCGAGGTCCGCAACCATCTTTTCCGGGTTGGTCACGAAGTAGGGCGACAGGTAGCCGCGGTCGAACTGCATGCCTTCGACGACTTCGAGTTCGGTTTCAGCGGTCTTGGCTTCTTCAACGGTGATGACGCCTTCGTTGCCGACGCGCTGCATTGCTTCAGCAATGTCGAGACCGATCTGACGCTCGCCGTTTGCGGAGATCGTGCCGACCTGAGCAACTTCTTCCGAAGTGTTGATCTTCTTGGCCTTGGCCTGAAGGTCCTTCACGACTTCTGCAACGGCCAGATCGATGCCGCGCTTCAGGTCCATCGGGTTCATGCCGGCAGCAACTGCCTTTGCACCTTCGCGAACGATCGCCTGGGCCAGAACCGTTGCGGTGGTGGTGCCGTCACCGGCGATGTCGTTGGTCTTGGAAGCGACTTCGCGAACGAGCTGTGCGCCCATGTTCTCGAACTTGTCTTCCAGTTCGATTTCCTTGGCGACCGAAACGCCGTCCTTGGTGATGCGCGGAGCGCCGAAGGACTTGTCGATTACGACGTTACGACCCTTCGGGCCGAGGGTGACCTTCACTGCATCAGCGAGAATGTCGACGCCCTTGAGCATCTTTTCGCGCGCTGTGCGGCCGAATTTGACTTCTTTGGCTGCCATTTTCAAAACTCCTGGTTTCGAACGGCCGGACCGGGTCCGGCTTGAAATTTACGGAAACGATGGGTCCGGCGAAATCAGCCGATGATACCCATGATGTCGGCTTCCTTCATGATCAGAAGGTCTTCGCCGTCGAGCTTGACTTCAGTGCCCGACCACTTGCCGAACAGGACGCGATCGCCAACCTTGACGTCGAGAGCGACGACCTTGCCGGCCTCGTCACGTGCGCCGGAACCGACGGCGACGATTTCGCCTTCCTGCGGCTTTTCCTTGGCGGTATCGGGAATGATGATGCCGCCCTTGGTCTTTGCTTCGGATTCAACGCGACGAACGACGACGCGATCATGAAGCGGGCGGAAATTGGTGCTTGTCATTGCCTAATCCCTCGATCAAATGACTTCAGGAACCTTTTGGAGGTTCACGTGATGGGTGTTAGCACTCCCCTTGTTGGAGTGCCAGCGAGACCGAGATAAGGAGGCGTTCTACCTGAGTCAAGAACGCGCCGTCGGAAAAATTTTATGCGCTATGGTTATCAGCGTTCCATGACAGAAATTTCCCATGCTTGGGAGAAGTCATAAAACTCCACATCGTGAGCTTGGACGGCGCGAAAAGTCGCCGCCGTCATCCTCGGGCTTGTCCCGAGGATCTGCCAACGCATTGATTTTCTCGACGTGTTTAGATCCTCGGGACAAGCCCGAGGATGACGGCGAGTGTGAGGCGGCATTCCGTTCGGGCCGAAGCCCCGCTCGATACCGCTTTTTTTCTTGCCATCGGCGTCCCGCTTTGCGATGTGACGCACACCCTTTTCTCGCATCCGGAAAGCATATCATGGCCCATCGCATTCTCACCCTCGGCGAAATCACTGATGGGTTCGACGTTATTCTTTCGGATGTCTGGGGCGTGCTGCACAATGGTGTCAGCGCCTTTCCCCATGCGGCGGTTGCACTGCACGAAGCGCGCAAGGCCGGCAAGACGGTGGTGCTCATCACCAATTCGCCGCGTCCAGCCCCCGGTGTCATTGCCCAGCTTCGCGTGCTCGGCGTGCCGGATGAGGCCTATGACCGCATCATCACCTCCGGCGACGTTACCCGCGGCCTGATCGCCGAAGGTCCGAAGAAAGTCTTCCTGCTTGGCCCGGAGCGGGACATGCCGCTGCTCGAAGGTCTCGATGTCGAACGGGTGGGCGAGGCGGAAGCGCAATCCGTCGTCTGCACCGGTTTCTTCGACGACGAGACGGAAACCCCCGAGGATTATACCGAGATGCTCAAGGGCTTCATCGCCCGCGGCGCGCCGATGATCTGCGCCAATCCCGATCTGGTGGTGGAGCGCGGCGAGCGCATCATTCCCTGCGCCGGTGCCATGGCCGCCTATTATGAACAGCTCGGCGGCGAAGTCCGCATTGCCGGCAAGCCGCATGCGCCGATCTATGAAGCCTGCCTTGCGGCAGCCAAAGAAGTGCGCGGCTCCTTCCCGAAGGATCGCGTGCTCGCCATTGGCGATGGCATGCCGACGGATGTGAAGGGCGCGATTGCGAGCGGCCTCAACCTTCTTTATATCAGCGGCGGCATTCACGCCGCCGAATATACGCTGAACGGCCACACGGACGAGGCGCTTCTGAACGCCTATCTGAAGGGGCAGGGTGCTGCTCCCGGCTGGTGGATGCCCCGTCTTGCTTAAAGGGCGTCTGGCTTAAGCTGGCGCAAAAATGGATCGACTGCCATGACCGTCTTTCATCGCAACGAAAAAAAAGAGCCGCTGCCGGAAGCTCTTCGCGGCGGCGTGATCGCGATCGGTAATTTCGATGGTGTGCATCGCGGCCACCGCGCCGTTCTGGACCGTGCGCTGGAACTGGCCGAGGCGCGTGGCGTGCCCGCGCTGGTTCTGACCTTCGAGCCGCATCCTCGTTCCGTGTTCCGCCCCGAAACGCCGGTCTTCCGCCTCACCCCCGCACCGTTGAAGGCGCGCATTCTCGAAGCCATCGGTTTCCGCTCCGTCATCGAATACCCCTTCGACAGGGAATTCTCGCAGCGTTCGGCGGAAGAATTCGTCAAGTCCATTCTGGTCGACTGGCTGGGCGCCAGCGCCGTCGTCACCGGCTTTGATTTTCACTTCGGTAAAGGTCGCGAAGGCGGCCCGGCATTTCTGATGGCGGCCGGCAAGCGCCACGGTTTCGATGTGACGCTGGTGGATGCCTTCCGCGACGAGGGCTCGGATGTCGTTTCCTCCAGCCGCATCCGCTCGCATTTGTGCGAAGGCGATGTGGCGGGTGCGGCCGGATTGCTGGGTTACCGCTTCACTGTGGAAAGCGAAGTCATCGGCGGCCAGAAGCTTGGGCGCACATTGGGTTATCCGACAGCCAACATGGCGCTGGCACCTGAAACGGAACTGAAGGCGGGCATCTATGCCGTACGGTTCCGCCGTCCCGATGGTTCGATCCGAGATGGTGTCGCAAGTTTCGGCTACCGCCCGACGGTGACCGAAAACGGCGCGGCGCTGCTCGAAACCTATGTGTTCGATTTCTCCGGCGATCTCTACGGCGAAGTATGTTCGGTGTCCTTCTTCGGACACTTGCGTGACGAGCTGAAATTCGACGGCCTGGAACCGCTGGTCGCGCAGATCAGGCGCGATGAGGAAGAGGCGAGGGCGATGCTCTCAGGCGTGCGGCCGCTGAGCGAAGTTGATGAGAAGATCGCGTTTTGAGCGCGCAGGGCCGGTCAGCCCGTATTCCGGCCCATTTTACTGTCGCTTTTCTCTTCCTTTTTGCTGGAAAACCGCATAAACAACCGGCCATGTCCCAATACCGGTTGATGTTTAAAAATCAGATTGGCCGAATTATTGGCCCGGCCTTCCGCCCGCTCTGAAGAGCCGGAAGGTCCGGGATTTTGGCGCTTGTCATGGCATTTGTGACGGTGCTTTCCGAATTTGCCCTCTTTGAAATTGAGACGGCGCGACCGATACGGCGCGCAACAACGGTACAATTATGAGCGACACCGCAGAAAAATTCGACTATTCCGCCACCCTCTATCTGCCGCAGACGGATTTTCCGATGCGCGCCGGTCTGCCGCAGAAGGAACCGGAAACGGTGAAGCGCTGGCAGGAGATGGGCCTCTACAGACGCCTGCGCGCTTCCGCCGCCGGCCGCGAAAAATTCGTGCTGCATGATGGCCCGCCCTATGCCAACGGCAACATCCACATCGGCCATGCGCTCAACAAGATCCTGAAGGACGTCATCACCCGCTCGTTCCAGATGCGCGGTTACGACGCCAATTACGTTCCGGGCTGGGATTGCCACGGCCTGCCGATCGAATGGAAGATCGAGGAAGCCTATCGCGCCAAGGGCAAGAACAAGGACGAAGTTCCGGTCAACGAATTCCGCAAGGAATGCCGTGACTTCGCGGCCGGCTGGATCAAGGTTCAGTCGGAAGAGTTCAAGCGCCTCGGCATCGAAGGCGACTTTGAAAACCCCTATACGACGATGAACTTCCACGCCGAAGCCCGCATCGCCGGCGAACTCCTGAAGATCGCCCGCACCGGCCAGCTTTATCGCGGCTCGAAGCCCATCATGTGGTCGGTGGTCGAGCGCACGGCGCTGGCGGAAGCCGAAGTCGAATATGCCGATGTCGAGAGCGACATGATCTGGGTGAAATTCCCAATCCGCTTTATGCCTGATGCGATTTCGCTGCCTGTGGGCAGTCGGCTTCCTGAGGAATATGTTGCACGAGCGGCTAAACTTGGCGCGTCGCTTTCTCCAGACCTCGCGGGAGCCTCTGTAGTTATTTGGACAACCACGCCTTGGACTATCCCCGGCAACCGTGCAGTCGCATTTTCCTCGCGTGTTTCTTACGGTCTTTATGAAGTGGAAAGCGCACAGAACGATTTTGGCCCGCAACCGGGTGAAAAGCTGATCTTTGCGAAGAAACTTGCCGAAGAGGCTGCAGCCAAGGCGAAGCTGACTTTCAAATATGTGAGAGATGTGACAGCGCAAGAGCTGGCAGGCATCACCTGTGCCCACCCGCTCGCCGAATTGGGTTACAACTTCGATGTCCCGCTTCTCGATGGCGATCACGTTACCGACGATGCCGGTACGGGCTTCGTGCATACAGCGCCGAGCCATGGCCGTGAGGACTTTGACGTCTGGACCGCGCATCAGCGTGAGCTGGAAGCGCGCGGCGTGTCGCCGGCCATCCCGTTCCCGGTCGGCGACGACGGCTTCTACACCGAGGACGCCCCCGGTTTCGGCCCGTCCGCCGAAGGCGGTGCTGCCCGTGTGATGGACGACAACGGCAAGAAGGGCGATGCGAACGAGCGTGTCATCAAGGCGCTGATCGCGGAAAACAACCTGTTTGCCCGAGGCCGTCTGAAGCACAGCTATCCGCATAGCTGGCGCTCCAAAAAGCCGGTCATCTTCCGCAACACGCCGCAATGGTTCGTCTATATGGACAAGGAACTGGGCGACGGTACGACGCTGCGTTCGCGCTCGCTGAGCGCCATCGATGACACCCGTTTCGTTCCGGCCTCCGGCCAGAACCGCCTGCGCGCCATGATCGAAGGCCGGCCCGACTGGGTTCTGTCGCGCCAGCGCAGCTGGGGCGTGCCGATCGCCGTCTTCGCCGACGAAAAGGGCGAAGTCCTGGTCGATGAGGCCGTCAACGCCCGCATCATCGAGGCCTTCGAGGCTGAAGGTGCGGATGCCTGGTTTGCCGAAGGCGCCAAGGAACGCTTCCTCGGCAATGACCACGACCACGCCAGATGGCTGCAGGTCATGGATATCCTCGACGTATGGTTCGACAGCGGCTGCACCCACACCTTCACGCTGGAAGACCGCCCGGACATGAAGTGGCCGGCGGATGTCTATCTCGAAGGCTCCGACCAGCATCGCGGCTGGTTCCACTCGTCGCTGCTCGAAAGCTGCGCGACGCGCGGCCGTGCGCCCTATAACGCCGTTGTCACCCATGGTTTCACCATGGATGAGAAGGGCGAGAAGATGTCCAAGTCCAAGGGCAACGTGGTTTCGCCGCAGGAAGTCATGAAGGACGCCGGCGCGGATATCCTGCGCCTGTGGGTCATGACAACCGACTATTGGGAAGACCAGCGCCTCGGCAAGGCCATCATCCAGACCAATGTCGATGCCTATCGCAAACTGCGCAACACCATCCGCTGGATGCTCGGCACCCTTGCCCATTATGAGGGCGAGGAGATCGCCTATGCCGATCTGCCGGAACTGGAAAAGCTGGTGCTGCACCGCCTGTCCGATCTGGATAAGGTTGTGCGCGAAGGTTATGACGGCTTCGAGTTCAAGAAGATCGCCCGCGCGCTGGTGGATTTTGCCAATGTCGAGCTCTCGGCCTTCTATTTCGATATCCGCAAGGACACGCTTTATTGCGACGCGCCGTCGTCGCTGAAGCGCCGGGCGTCGCTGTCGGTCATCGCCAAGCTGTTCGATTGCCTCGTCTCGTGGCTCGCGCCCATGCTGCCCTTCACCACGGAAGAAGCGTGGCTTTCGCGTTATCCGGATGCGGAATCGGTGCATCTTGTCCAGTTCCCGGACATCCCGGCGGAGTGGAAGAACGATGCGCTGGAAGCGAAGTGGGAGAAGATCCGCAAGGTTCGCACGGTCGTGACGGGCGCGCTGGAAGTCGAGCGCCGCGAAAAGCGCATCGGCTCCTCGCTTGAGGCAGCCCCTGTCGTGCATATTGCCGATGCCGACCTGCTGGCGGCGTTGAACGGGCAGGATTTCGCCGAAATCTGCATCACCTCGGCCATTTCGGTGGTGGGTGATGAAGGTCCGGCCGATGGCTTCCGCCTGCCGGAAGTCGCAAAGGTCGTGGTCGAGCAGAAGCTGGCGGAGGGTGCAAAATGCGCCCGCTCGTGGCGCATCACCACCGATGTCGGTTCCGATCCGGATTATCCGGAGGTTTCGGCCCGCGATGCGGCCGCGCTGCGCGAGCTTGCGGCCCTGGCATAATGAAAATGGCCGGATGAATTGCGCTTTGGCTCTTCATCCGGTACACCTGCCTGAAAATGGCCGGATTTGCACGGCAATGCGGGCTGCCGCCTGCCGAAAGACGATGTCTGGCGAAGTGGGACGGACGGCTGGAAGGGTTTCGATGAAGACGATGCAGGGTAATGCGCAGGGTTTGGGCATGTTTCGCACGGTTGCAGGCATCACGGCGATAGGCGTGCTGCTCGGCGCTTGCACGAGCCCGACCTACGGTACAGGCAAGACGGCGGCGGAACAGCTTGTCGACGACCTCGGCAACGCGACGTCGATCACCGGTGATCAGACCAAGCGTAACCTGAAATACAGCCCCCGCCCGGGCCTCGTCGTTCCGGCCCAGTCCCGCGCCGAACAACTGGCCGCGCCGCAGCAGAACATGGCAAGCCGTGAAAACAACCCGCAATGGGTTGAATCGCCGGAAGAGACCCGCGAACGTCTGCGCGACGAGGCGGATGCCAATAAGAATAACCCGCACTACCGCTCGCCGCTGCTCGCCGGTAACGGCACTGCCGGCCAGATGACAGAAAGCCAGAAATGGGAAGCCTTCCGCAAGGCGAAGGCCGAAGCCCAGGGCGGCTCGGTCGTTAACGCCCAGCGCAAGTTCCTCACCGATCCGCCGGCCGAATATCGCAGCGTTCCGCAGGATCAGCTGACCGATCTTGGTGAGCCGGAGCAGAAGAAGGAAAAGCGCCGCAAGAAAGAAGCGGCTGTCGCAAATACCGGCAAGAGCTGGTGGAACCCCTTCTGATAAAATGACGGGCTGATGGTGGCCTGCGGGAAAGGTTTCTCCCGTCGGCCGCTCAATCGTCGAGACGTTTCTCGCGGAAAAATTGCCGCAGGATTTCCGCACTTTCGCTTTCCGCAAGTCCCGAATAAACATCCGGCGCATGGTGGCATGTCGGCTGGCTGAAGAAGCGCACACCACTATGCACCGCGCCGCCCTTGGGGTCTTCCGCGCCGTAATAAAGGCGGCGGATACGGGCGAATGAGATCGCCGCCGCGCACATGGTGCAGGGCTCAAGGGTTACATAGAGATCGGCGCCGGGCAGGCGTTCCTGTTCCAGCGCCTCGCAGGCCATGCGGATCACGGCGATTTCGGCGTGCGCCGTCACATCGTTCAATTCACGGGTGCGGTTGCCGGAACTGGCAATGACGCGGCCCTCCAGAACCAGTACCGCGCCGATCGGAACCTCCTGCCGCTCACCGGCGGCACGGGCTTCCGCCAGCGCCAGTTCCATGAAATGCGTCCTTTCGGCCATTGCGTTTCAATTTCCTCTTAACCCTTGTGCTTGGACCTGATAGGACAGCCCAAACAACAGGCAAACAGCAAATGACTTTTAAAGACAAGCCGAAGCGTGACGGCGGCAAGACAATTAGCCGCGACAAGAAGCCGAAAGGCCCCGGCAAGCCCGCCGCAGAGCGTGAAAACAAACCGGTGGAAGCAAGGGCTGCCACGGCGCAGGAAGCCGTCGTCGGCACCAAGCCAGAGCGCATCTCCAAGATCATGGCGCGTGCCGGTGTCGCTTCGCGACGCGATGTCGAGCGGATGATCATGGAAGGCCGCGTGTCGCTGAATGGCGTCAAGCTGGATAGCCCGGTGGTGAACGCCACGCTTTCGGACAAGATCGAAGTGGACGGCATGCCGATTCGCGGTGCCGAGCGCACGCGTCTGTGGCTCTACCACAAGCCCGCCGGTCTGGTGACGACCAATTCCGACCCGGAAGGCCGCCCGACCGTTTTCGACAATCTGCCGGGTGAATTGCCGCGCGTCCTGTCAATTGGTCGCCTCGACATCAATACCGAAGGCCTGCTGCTTCTGACCAATGATGGCGGTCTCTCCCGCGTGCTGGAACTGCCGACCACCGGCTGGCTGCGCCGTTACCGCGTGCGCGCCCATGGCGAGGTCGATCAGGCCGCACTCGACAAGCTGAAAGAGGGTATCGCCGTTGACGGCGTGCTGTATGGCGCGATCGACGCGACCCTTGACCGCACCCAGGGCCACAATGTCTGGATCACCATGGGTCTGCGCGAAGGCAAGAACCGCGAGATCAAGAACGTGCTCGGCGCGCTCGGCCTTGAGGTCAACCGCCTGATCCGTATCTCCTATGGCCCGTTCCAGCTCGGCGATCTCGCTGAGGGCAAGGTGCTTGAAGTGCGCGGCCGCATGCTGCGCGACCAGCTCGGCCCACGCCTCATCGAGCAGGCTGGCGCCAATTTCGACGCGCCGATCTACGATGCGCCGACGGTTGACGACGAAGAAGAAGCACCGGCAAAGCGCGCCAAGCCGGAATGGGCTAAGGGCGACGCGCCGGAAGGCAAGCCCCGTTTTGAAAAGACCGCCGGCAAGCCGGAAGACCGTCGCGAAAAGGCGCTTGGCCGGCTCGACACCAGGCGTGGCGACAAGCCTGCCGGCAAGTTCGGCTCCAAGCCCGCCGGGAAGTTCGGCGCAAAGGGCCGCAGCGAGGATGATGGCGAAGAGCGCCGCAGCCCCCGCCAGCCCGCCGGCACCAACCGCACCGCCAATGTGTGGATGGCGCCCGGCGCAAGGCCGACCCGTGACGGCAAGGAACGCAAGTCTTCCGCCCGTGCGGAAGCCGAAAGCCTGTTCAAGAAGCCATCTGCCCAGGCGGAGGCGCGCCGCAACGTCGTCAGGCATGCCGATGCCGAGGGCGAGTGGATTCGTTCGGATTCCCCCCGCGAAGAGGAAGGTGGTCGCGGACGCGGCGACCGTCCGCGTGGCGGCAAGAGCTTTGGCGATCGCGCGCCGCGCGGTGAAAAGACTTTTGGCGACAGGCCATTCCGCGACAAGCCGCGTGAGGATGGTGACCGCCCGCGCAGCGACCGCCCCCGTGGCGAGAAGAGCTTCGGCGACCGCACCGCGCGTGGCGGAAAGCCCTTCGGCGACCGGCCGTTCCGCGACAAGCCGCGTGAGGATGGTGATCGCCCGCGCAGCGACCGTCCGCGCGGCGAAAAGAGCTTCGGCGATCGCACCGCCCGTGGCGAAAAACCTTTCGGTGACCGGCCGTTCCGTGACAAGCCGCGTGAAGAGGGTGATCGCCCACGCAGCGATCGTCCGCGTGGCGAGCGACCTTTCGGGGATAAGCCCCGGGGCGCAAAACCGGGTGGCAGACCCGCATCGGGCAAGCCATCCTTTGGAAAACCGGGCGAGCGTGGCGAACGTTCGGGTTTTTCGGGCAAGGGTAAAGGCCCCGGCGGCAATGGCCCCGGCGGCGGCAAGCCGGGTGGCAAAGGCCCGGGTGGCAAACCTTCTGGAGGCAGGGGAATGACACGTAATGCGGATCGTAGGCGGTGAGTTCCGCGGCCGGACACTGGCCGCGCCGAAAACAAATTCCATTCGTCCGACAATCGACAGGACGCGGGAAAGCCTCTTCAACATATTGAGCCACGCCTATCCGGAAAGTCTGGATGGCACGCGCGTTCTGGACGTTTTTGCCGGAACGGGCGCGGTCGGTCTGGAGGCTTTGTCGCGCGGCTGTCGCGTGGCGCTCTTCGTCGAAAACGGCGTCGAGGGCAGGGGGCTTCTGTGGGAGAATATCGATGCGCTGGGGCTGCACGGGCGTGCCCGCATCCTGCGGCGTGACGCGACCAAGCTCGGCGGCGTCAACAATATCGAGCCTTTCGATCTTCTGTTTGCCGATCCGCCCTATGGCCATGGCCATGGCGAGAAGGCTTTCGCTGCTGCCCATGGTGGCGGCTGGCTGACACCCGGCGCGCTTGCCATTCTGGAAGAGCGCGGCGATGTCGCGGTCAATGTCGATGCAGCGTTCAAGCTGCTTGAAAGCCGCATCTTCGGCGACACGAAAATGCATTTCTACCGCTACGAGCCCTGACGGGAACACCTTCCCGTCACGCCACGGTCTTGTCTTGTTTGCCGAATAGGCAGAGCCTGCGTCCTGTCGACCTATACGGTCAGGCAGTGTCGCGGATATGCTATGCCGGCAGACAGGACCTGTGCGGGGAAAGAGTTTTGGGTATTCGCATGGAGCAGGGTGTAAACGAGAGCGTCACGATCGTCCGCGCCGGAGAAGATGTTCTCGAAGGCGGCGGCACGGGTGGCCAGGAACCGACATTCGGCGTGGCGCTCGGCGGCGGCGGTGCGCGCGGCATCTGCCACATCAACGTCATCGAGGCGCTGGACGAACTCGGCATCCGGCCGGTGGCGCTATCAGGCTCATCGATCGGTTCCATTATCGGTGCAGGCATGGCGGCCGGTATGACGGGCCGGGAAATCCGTGAATATACGCTCGAACTCATGGGGCGGAAGGGCTCGGTGGCCAACCGGCTCTGGAGCCTCGGCCCGGCATCGATGCGCCATGCGGTCGATGGTTTTCGCCTCGGGCAGTTCAATCTCGAACTCATTCTGCACGCACTGATGCCGCAGGCCCTGCCGAAGGATTTCTCGGAACTTGCCATTCCGCTCAAAGTGATCACCACGGACTATTACGCCCAAACCGAAGTGGTGGTGGAAACCGGCGAAATCATCCAGGCGCTGGCGGCGTCCGCCGCCATTCCGGCGCTGTTCATGCCGGTGCGTATCGATGGCCGCATCATGATCGATGGCGGCATCTTCAACCCCGTGCCCTATGAACATCTGCTGGATCAGGCCGATATCGTCATCGGCGTCGATGTCGTCGGCGGTCCCGAAGGCGACGGCACCACCATGCCGAACCGGCTGGACAGCCTGTTCGGCGCGAGCCAGCTGATGATGCAGGCGGCGATTGCCCTGAAACTGAGGTTACGTCCGCCGCACATTTTCCTGCGCCCGCCGGTGCACCGTTTCGGCGTGCTGGATTTCCTGAAGTCCGAGGAGGTGCTGAACGCATCCGCTGGCATCAAGGACGATCTGAAACGGCAGATCAACATGCAGGTGGAACTGTTTCACCGCGGGCAGGGCGTGGAGGCTTGAGCGCTACTCCCTGAATATTCACTATCGAGCGAGCGGGTGCCACTCGCTTCTTCTCCCCGCCGGGGAGAAGGTCGCGGCAGCGGAATGAGGGGGCGACGGTAGCGATATACGGAGAGCTTGCCCCCTCATCTGACCCTTCGGGCCATCTTCTCCCCGGCGGGGAGAAGAAACAAGCAGCGCGCTCCCTGCGCTAATGCCTGCCTCGTCACCTACAACGAACTTCCGTTTCCCCGTCTTCCTCTTCCTCGCGCTTCTCCGCCTTGTTCTTCGGCTTCATCAGCGGCTCAGGCTTCACTTCGCGCACCGGCTTGTTATGCAGCATCTGCCTGCCGGCGGCGAGACCTTCCACGGCCTGTAGCTGCAATCTCTCCTCGTCGCGCTCGCGTATGTCGTCGGAGATCGCCAGCGCCCTTTCGCCGTCCATGTCCAGCCCTTCCAGAATGCGCCTGCCGAACAGCAGACCCGATTCCAGCGTCTCGCGGATTTCATATTCCACGCCCTTTTTCCTGAGATCGAGAGAGTGCACGCGGTCATAGGAGCGGGCATAGATGCGCACGCTTGGAAATTCCGACTGGATCATGTCGATGATGCGGTCGGTGACTTCCTTCTTATGGGTGCAGACCGCCACCAGATCGGCCCGTTCGATGCCTGCCGCGATCAGCACATCCTTGCGGGTGCCATCGCCGAAAAAGATGCGGAAACCGAACCGTGCGGCCTGACGCACGCGATCGGCCGAACTGTCGATGACAGTCACATCCCGCCCGCCCGCCAGAAGGATTTGCGAGGCGATCTGGCCGAAGCGCGAAAAGCCGATCATCAGCACATCCGCGCCCGCCCCGTCGAAATCCTCGTCCAGAGTGTCTTCCTCGGCATCCTCCGCCGTCAGCCGGCGCGAAATCACGGCCAGTAGCGGCGTCAGCGCCATGGAAAGCGTCACCACGGCAACGAGGATCGAGGCGGTCGCCTGCGGAAACAGTCCGGAGGCAGCGGCCGTCGTGAACAGCACGAAACCGAATTCACCGCCCTGTGCCAGAAGCAGCGCGATACGGCTCGACGCATAACGGGACGAGCCGGCGATGCGGCACAGATTGTAGATGACGGCCGCCTTCACCGCCATCATCGCCGGCACGGCGATCAGGATGAGGACGATGTGCTCATAGACGATGTTGACATGCAGCGACATGCCGACCGCCATGAAGAAAAGCGCCAGAAGCAGCCCGCGAAACGGCTCTATATCGGCTTCCAGCTCGTGCCGGTAGGAGGATTCCGACAGCATCAGCCCAGCCAGCAGCGCGCCCATGCCCATGGAAAGCCCGACCGCCTCCATGATGGCGGCAGCACCGATGACGACGAAGAGGGCGGCGGCGATCATCACTTCCCGCGCACCCGTGCGGGCGATGATCTGGAACATCGGCGTCAAAAGGTAACGCCCGGCCAGCACCATGCCCGCCACCGCGACAACGGAGGCGACGAGATCGTAGGCCATCGAATCCGTCGGCACGTCCGGGCGATTGGACAGAATGGTGACGAGGGCGAGAAGCGGCACGATGGCGAGATCCTGAAACAGTAGGATCGAGAAGGAGCGGTTGCCATGCCGCGTGTTCATGTCGCCATCGTCTTCGAGAATTTGCAGCGCAAAGGCGGTGGAGGAGAGCGCAAGGCCGAAACCCGCAACAAGGCTGCCGCGCGCGTCGATCAGCCCGGCCCACCACGCGATCAATGCCAGGACGCTGCCCGTTACCAGCACCTGCGCCAGCCCAAGGCCCAGAATGTCGCGCCGCATCTGCCATATGCGCGACGGCTTGAGTTCCAGGCCGATGATGAAGAGCAGGAAAACGACGCCCAGTTCCGAGACATTGAAGATGTCCTTCGCGTCCGTGACGAGATGCAGGAATGGCCCGATGATGATGCCCGCCACCAGATAGCCGAGCACGGTGCCAAGCCCGAGTTTGCGGAAAACCGAGGCCGCGATGACCGCGCCGGCCAGAAGCAGCAATGGTTCGGAAAAGAGAGCGTCGTGCTCGGTCATGCGGGCGGACTTTCGAATATGGCGGCGATGGAGCCGCTCAGATGGAGAAAGCGGCGTTTCGCCCTTGATGCGGGGTGCCTGGCACAATAAATGGAACAGGAATGAAAGGCCAACTCATGTCCTCAGAAATAGATTCTTCCAAACTTCTCGATCGCGCCAGTGAACTTGTCGATCTTGCCCGTGCAGCCGGTGCGGATGAGGCGGATGCCGTTGTCGTCCGTTCACGCTCGCAATCGGTCGGCGTGCGGCTGGGCAAGGTGGAAAGCACCGAATCCTCCGAGAGCGACGATTTTTCGCTCCGCGTTTTCGTCGGACGGCGGGTGGCGAGTGTTTCGGCCAATCCCGGCTTCGATCTGAAGATGCTGGCGGAACGGGCAGTGGCCATGGCGAAGGTCTCTCCGGAAGACCCGTTTGCGTGTCTGGCAGACAGGGAACGGCTGGCGACATCCTACGACGATCTTGAGCTTTTCGATGCGACCGAGGTCTCGGCCGATCAGCTGCGCGAAGCGGCACTCGCCTCGGAAGAGGCGGCACTTGCCGTCAAGGGCGTCAGCAATTCCTCCGGCGCCGGCGCATCGAGCGGCATGGGCGGCCTCGTCCTCGTTACTTCGCACGGTTTTTCCGGCAGCTACATGGGCAGCCGTTTCAGCCGCTCCGTCAGCGTCATCGCTGGCGAAGGCACGAAGATGGAGCGCGACTACGATTTCGACAGTCGCCTTTATTACGCGGATCTGGATGCGGCCGAAGAGATCGGCCGTCGCGCCGGTGAAAAAGTCGTGCGGCGGGTCGGCCCGCGCCAGGTGGATACCGGCAGCAACATTACCGTGGTTTTCGATCCCCGCATCGCCCGCGGTTTCGTTGGTGCCATTGCCGGCGCGATCAACGGCGCTTCCGTCGCCCGCAAGACCAGCTTCCTGCGTGACAAGATGGGGCAGCAGGTTCTGAAAAAGGGCCTCCACCTCACCGATGACCCGCAGATCGTTCGCGGCCCGTCCTCTCGTCCCTTCGATGGAGAAGGTGTCAGGGGCGAGAAGATGACGATGATCGAGGATGGGGTGTTGAAACACTGGTTCCTCTCCACCTCGGCAGCGCGTGAACTCGGCCTTGAAACCAACGGCCGCGGCGTGCGCGGCGGAACCTCGGTATCGCCGGCCTCCACCAATCTCGCGCTGGAGCCGGGCGAACTATCTCCGGAAGAACTGTTGGCGCAGGTCGGAAGCGGTTTTTACGTCACCGAGCTGATCGGCCATGGCGCCAATATGATCACCGGTGAATATAGCTGTGGTGCAAGCGGCTTCTGGATCGAGAATGGCGAAAAGTCCTTCGCGGTCTCGGAGGTGACGATTGCCTCAAACCTGAAGGACATGTTCATGCGTGTCACGCCGGCGAACGATATCGACCGTAAATACGGCGTCGCTGCACCGACGCTCGCCATCGAAGGCATGACGATCGCGGGCAAGTGAGGCGACCCGCGGGTTGTTTTCGCCGGCACTTTGTGTGCAAGTGCGAAGAGAAAAACAGGCGCGCCGCCTGAGGCGCGCGGAAAATACGGCAAAATGAACGATATTGCAGAGGCCCGCTGGGCTTCCGATTTGAGGCTGGTCCTCGAGGCCGCGCGCAAGGCCGGCGAGACGGCGCTCGGTTTTTTCCGCAAGGATCCCGAGGTCTGGTGGAAAAATGGCGGTCTTTCGCCGGTGAGTGCGGCCGACTACGCCGCAAACGAAATTCTCGAAACCATCCTGCGATCCGCCCGGCCTGACTACGGCTGGCTGTCGGAAGAGACGGACGACGACACGGACAGGCTTGCCCGTTCCACCGTGTTCGTCGTCGACCCCATCGACGGAACCCGCGCCTTCATCGGCGGCAGGGACACCTGGTGCGTCAGCGTCGCGGTCGTGCATCAGGGGCGGCCGGTGGCGGCTGCCCTTGTCGCGCCGGCGCTCGCCGAGGAATTCACGGCACTGGAAGGCGGCGAAGCGCTGAAGAATGGGGAACCCATTTCCGCTGCCCGCGAAAATACCGGCACCTTTCATCTGGCTGCACCTGAAGATGTGATCGCGCATCTGCCGGACGAGGTTCGGGACGGCGTCAAGCGCATTCCGCATGTGCCGTCGCTCGCCTATCGGCTGGCCATGGTGGCGGATGGCCGCATTGATGGAACGCTCGTCAAGGCGAACTCGCACGAGTGGGATTTGGCCGCCGCCGACCTGATCCTCGAAAGGGCGGGCGGCCTTCTGGTCGGCCTTGATGGAAAACCTCTGATGTATAATCGCCGTGAGGTAAACCACCCCGCATTGTGCGCTGCAGCAGATTATGCGCTGCCTGCGCTTTTGAAAGCGTTTTCGCATCTGTCCGACGGTTGACGTTTGCCGGGAAATCCCGCAGATGAGGGGCTCTCTCAGAGCTTAAGAAAGAGATAAAGACATGACGGAATCTGGCAAACAGAAACAGCTGCTGCACCTGGTGTTCGGCGGCGAACTGGAAAACCTTCAGGATGTTCAGTTCCGGGATTTGAATGCGCTCGATATCGTCGGCATCTATCCTGACTATGCTTCTGCGCTGACCGCGTGGAAATCCAAGGCCCAGATGACGGTCGACAACGCTCATATGCGTTATTTTATCGTGCATATGCACCGTCTTCTCAATCCCGACGACAAAATTTGAGTACCTTTGCCCTTGCGTTGTAATACTATCGGGTGAAGGCGAGTTTTCCCGTGATTCCTGCCGAAGACGTGCAGGCCGGGATTTGGATTGCGAGAAAATGTGATCGCGCTTTCGTTTCCGATGACAAAAAATGACGCAATTTGAGAAGAAGTAGGCGGCGATAACAACAAAGAACAGGGGCAGGGCATTGAGCGGAATGATCAAGGGCAGAATGTCATGAGCAGCCGTCTCGCACGCTTCGCTCTTTCCGGTTACCGGATTGCCGGGATTGCCGCCTATCCCTTTGCCCGTCCCTATCTTTCCTATCGGGCGGCAAAGGGCAAGGAAGACAAGCGCCGTCGCCTCGAACGCTTCGGTTATGCCAGTGCCGAGCGCCCGCGCGGGCCGCTCGTCTGGTTCCATGCCGCAAGCGTCGGCGAGACGCTCGCTCTCATTCCGCTGATCCGCGAGATACGCAAGCGCGACATCTACGTGCTCCTGACCACCGGTACCGTGACCTCGGCCGAGCTGACCCGCACCCGGCTTGGCGATGATGTCATCCACCAATATGTGCCGCTGGACATCAAGATCGCGGTCAATCGTTTCCTCGCCTATTGGGCGCCGGATGCCGCCATCACCGCTGAATCGGAAATCTGGCCGGTGACGATGATGGAGCTGGAGCGCCGGCACATTCCCCAGATCAGGGTCAATGCGCGCCTGTCCGACCGTTCCTTCGATCGCTGGAACAACCGGCACGATATTGCGGAATCGCTGTTTTCCAAGCTTGCCCTCGTTGTCGCGCAATCCGATCTCGATGCCGAACGCTTCCGCGATCTCGGCTCCTGGCCGGTGGTCATTTCCGGCAACCTCAAGGGTGATACCGATCCGCCACCCTGCGACGAGGCTCTACTCGAGCACTATCGCAAGCAGGTCGGAACCCGCAAGACATGGGCGGCGATCTCCACCTTCGACGGTGAAGAGAAGGCAGCCGCCACCGTGCATGCGGCGATCAAGTCGCGCAATGGTCAATTGACCATCATCGTGCCGCGCCACCCCGAGCGGGGCGACGATGTGGAAGCCATGCTGAAGACCATGGGGCTGACTGTAGCCCGCCGAAGCCGCAACGACGTCATCACGCCGGAAACCGATATTTTCCTTGGCGATTCCATCGGTGAAATGGGGCTTTACCTGCGGCTGACCGAACTTGCCTTTGTCGGCCGCTCGCTGACGGCTGAGGGCGGCCAGAACCCGCTGGAGCCGGCGATGCTCGGCTGCGCGGTATTATCCGGCGCGCATGTGCAGAATTTCCGTGAGGCCTATCAGAAACTGATCCGTGCCGGCGGTGGGCGCATCATCCGCGATGTCGAGATGCTGGCCAAGGCGGTGCATTATCTGCTGGTCAACGACAATGAGCGTTACAAGATGATCGATGCCGGCAACCGGGTCATTCAGGATATGCGCGGCGCGCTTTCCTCCACCGTCAAGGCGCTGGAACCCTATATCAACCCGCTCACCGTTACCGCCAAGCTGCAACCTCGGAGCGCCATCGGTTCATGGTAGCGGATATCGAACGTGATGTGACGCAGTCGATCGCGGCCGTCCTTTTCGACAAGGACGGCACGCTTCTGGGCTATGACGCAAGCTGGGGACCAGTGAACCGCGAGCTTGCGGCGATCGCGGCCAAGGGTGATCCCGTTCTTGCAGACCAGCTGCTCGCCGCCTGCGGCATGGACCCCGTCACCGGCCATGTGGTGCCCGACAGCCTGCTGGCCGCCGGCAATACGGCGGAAATCGCCGCCGGTCTGGTCGCGGCCGGTTCGCCCTGCGATGTCGGCGAATTGACTGCGCGGCTCGATCGGCTTTTCACTGAGGCAGCGGATAAATCCGTGCCCGTCACCGACCTCAAGGCATTTTTCGCAAGGCTGAGGGCACGCGGCTACAAGCTCGGCATCGCCTCCAGCGACAATGAAAACTCCATTCGCCAGACGGCCATTCGCTTCGGTTTCGAAAGCGATATCGATTTCGTCGCGGGTTATGACAGCGGTTATGGCACCAAGCCGCAACCCGGCATGGTTCTCGGTTTCTGCGAGGCGGTTGGGTTCCCGCCGGAGCGGGTGGCGGTGGTCGGCGACAATAATCACGATCTGCATATGGCAAGGAATGCCGGCGCGGGATTGCGCATCGCGGTTCTGACGGGCACGGGATCACGCGAAAGCCTGGGCGCCGATGCGCATTATTGTTTCGATGACATTACGGCACTTGAAGCACTGCTGCCGGAACGGGTTGCTTAGGACGATAAGGTCCATTTTCCGTCATTCCGGCCTTGAGCCGGAATCCAGCCAGCCCAAGTCCTTGGGCTGAAAGGAGACCTTCCCACCGCGCAGACGCGCGTCGACTGGATTCCGGCACAAGGCCGGAAAGACGGAGAGTGGGTGTCCCCAGCGCACAGACATGTCGAGTAAAGCACCGCAAGCCGGTGTCGGGACAGACAAGGGAAACCCACTCAGTCCATTTTTGCAATTTACGGTTTTTTCTGGCAAACAACCTCCGGACATGACATCCGAACGGAATGCCGCGGACGACGCGGCCGGGAGCGGGCATATATGGTTTCTGAAGCGCCGCCCTTCTGGTGGCAGGAAGCAGGCTGGCAGGCCTGGCTGTTATCACCTTTTTCCCTTCTATACGGCAATATTGCCGGCCGGCGGATGCGTACGGCAAAACGGGCGAGCGTTCCCGTTCCGGTCATCTGCATCGGCAACTTCACCGTGGGCGGTGCTGGAAAGACGCCGACAGCGATGACAATCGCCAGAGCCGCCGTCGCAAAGGGCTTGAAACCCGGCTTCCTAAGCCGTGGTTATGGCGGCACGCTTGATGTCACCACCCTTGTCGATCCCGCGCAGCACCGTTCCGCCGATGTCGGCGATGAACCGCTGCTGCTTGCACGCGAGGCGGTGACCGTCATTTCCCGCAAGCGGGTGGAAGGCGCGCACCGGCTGGTGAAGGAGGGCGTGGACCTCATCATCATGGATGACGGTTTCCAGAGCGCCCGCCTGACGCTGGATTATGCGCTCGTCGTCATCGACACGGTGCGCGGCATCGGTAATGGCCATCTCGTGCCGGGCGGTCCGGTCCGGGCGCCGCTTGCCGAGCAGATGCGGCATATGACGGGACTTCTGAAGGTCGGTAACGGCCATGCGGCCGATCCGCTGGTGAGAATGGCGGCAAAGGCCGCAAAACCGGTTTTCGTAGCCGCAATCACGCCGCAGGAGCCGCAGGATTTCAGGGGAAGGCGCGTGCTGGCCTATGCGGGCATCGCCGATCCGGCCAAATTCTTCAGAACCGTCGAGGCTGTGGGCGGCGAGATCGTGGAGCGGCGCTCCTTTCCCGACCATCACCATTTCAGCGACGACGAGATCGCCGATCTTCTGCAGGACGCCGGCAAGCAAAATTTGCAGCTGGTGACGACGGCCAAGGACGCCATACGCCTCAACGGTCACCATGGCCGGGCGGAAGAATTGCTGTGGAACAGCGTGGTGATCGAGATCGACATGGTGTTCGACGATCCCAATGCGGCTGGAACGATCATCGAGACGGCGGTGGTGAACTGCCGCGCCCGCCTGCTGCGGGAACATGCGCGGCCGTCAATTTAGAGTACCTAAGAAGATAAACCGCCGTGCACCTACTTCTCCTCATTCCTGTGCTTGTCACAGGAATCCAGCCGACGCGCGTCTGCGCGGCGGGAATAGTCCTCTCAGCCCAAGGACTTGGGCTGGCTGGATCCCTGTGACAAGCACAGGGATGAGGGTGGAGAGTTGAGCAGTCTCAGCGTGAAAAGAAGCGTTCTCACGCATGGCTCTTTATGGGCGTGCTTCCGCGCCCTTATCACGCGGGCAAATTACCCGCCTTCTTTTCGGCTTCCAGCGAAGCCGCCGCATCCACATAGGCTTCCTGCCGCGCCACGCTCCAGTAGCGGAGCTCATCGAGCGGAATGGTCTTGCCGGTGATGGCGCAGGCAACATGCGAGCCGGTCTGCACGATCCGGAAGTCACCGTCGAGATATTCGATGACGGCGAGACGGTTTCCGCCTCCTTCAAATCTGTTCATCCGTTTTCGTCTCCTGCTATGTCCTGTCAGTGCATCCAGCCCGAAACGGCGCAGCGTTCTCCTGAACAATCCGGATGCTCCAGTCCCTTGAATTTATATCTCTCGACGCGGCCCAAGGCCAGCCCGCCGGGTAACGAGATCAGCTTCGGCCGAAGAGACGTTCTATATCGGAAAGTTTGAGCTCGATATAGGTCGGGCGGCCGTGATTGCACTGTCCGGAACCCGGTGTGTTTTCCATCTGCCGCAAAAGCGCGTTCATCTCCTCCGGCCGCATGCGCCGGCCGGAACGCACCGAACCGTGGCAGGCCATGGTGGCGGCGACATATTCTAGCTTGTTGGCAAGCGTGGAGGCGGCGTCCCATTCGGCAATCTCGTCGGCAAGCTGGCGCACCAGCCCCTGCACATTGACTTCGCCCAGCATGGCGGGCGTTTCCCGGACGGCGACCGCGCCCGGCCCGAAACGCTCGATGACGAGGCCCAGCGCATCGAAACCGGCGGCATGATCCATCAGCCGGTCGCAATCCTCTTCCGGCAGGTCGATGATCTCGGGGATGAGCAGCACCTGTGAAGGCGGTCGTCTGGAATGCAGCGCGTTGCGCATTTCCTCAAATACCAGCCGCTCATGTGCTGCGTGCTGGTCGACGATGACGAGACCGTCTTCCGTCTGCGCCACGATGTAGTTCTGGTGCAGCTGCGCCCGTGCCGCACCCAGCGGATAAAGCACCGGTTCTGGTGAGGGGCTTGCGGCGGTCTCGTAAGTCTCCCGCGGCTCGGCCCGCGCCGTCGGCATGGTGATGTCGGAAAAGCGCGACTGCACGGCCTCCGAAAATTGCGTTCCGCTGGAAACGGCAAGCGGCCGGGAAGGAGAAGTCGCGGCGGACCATGTCGCGGACGGAGAGGGCCGGAGATTGGACGGGCTGTAACCCGGGCGGAAGGCGCTCATCATCTGGCTCGCACCCGTCGTTGCCGCCCTGTCGCCGTCGCGCGTCAGCGCCTGGCGGATCGCGCCGACGATCAGCCCGCGAATAAGGCCGGGATCACGGAAGCGCACGTCGGATTTCGCCGGATGCACGTTCACATCCACAAAGGCGGGGTCGAGCGTCAGGGACAGCACCGCAACGGGATATCGCCCATGCGGCACGGTTTCGGCATAGGCGCCGCGAATGGCGGATAAAAGCAGCTTGTCCTGCACCGGACGGCCGTTGACGAAGACATATTGATGCGCCGAGTTACCGCGATTGAAGGTCGGCACGCCGGCAAAACCGGTCAGCGTCACATCCTCGCGCCCGGCATCGATCTCGATGGCGTTGTCCTTGAATTCCGCACCCAGAATCTGCGCCATGCGGGCGAGGTGGTCATCGCCGGTCGAGGGGATTTCGAGCGTGGAACGGTCGGTGCCTGACAACACGAAGCGGATATGCGGAAAGGCGATCGCCATACGCTTGACGACCTCGGTGATGGCGGCCGCCTCGGCGCGTTCCGTCTTCAGGAATTTCAGCCGCGCAGGCGTGGCGAAGAACAGGTCGCGCACCTCGACGATGGTGCCGGCATTCGAGGCGGCAGGCCGCACGTCCGAGACCTTGCCGCCCGTCACCGAAATCACCGACCCCTGTTCCGCGCCCTGTTGGCGGCTGATGATCGACAGCTTGGCGACCGAGCCGATGGAGGGCAGGGCCTCCCCGCGAAAGCCGAGCGTGCGGATATCATCCAGCGTATTGGATATTTTCGAGGTGCAATGACGCCGGACCGCAAGCTCGAGATCGGCAGGTGACATGCCGGAGCCGTTGTCGGTGATGCGCACCAGCCCCTTGCCGCCGCCTGCCGTGGCGATCTCGATCCGCGTTGCGCCGGCGTCGATGGCGTTTTCCACCAGTTCCTTCGTGGCGCTGGAGGGTCTTTCGATGACCTCGCCGGCGGCGATCTGGTTGATGAGGGTTTCTGAAAGCTGCTTGATGGCCATGATCGTCATTTTCGCGGATTCGTCACCGCTTCGAAAGCAAAAAACTCCGACGACGAGAGTTTGCACATGTTTTCCGGCCCGTTCGGCATTTAATCATTTCCGTCAACGCCGGGTTAAGCGTTAATCCGACTTTAATCGCCCCTGGTTATGGTGAGGCGGCTTGAAATGACCGCAGGAACGAGGCCCCCCTTTCGGGTGGTGTGTGACGTCGACTATGGGTGAGCGTCATCATCTCCTCAAGACTGCTTCAAGTGGCGAACCCTGATGTCTCTTTTTCGGAATGTGTCGTTTCATCCCGGCATCCGCCTCGGACGATTCCAATAGAAACATAAGCCTGACCCCTTAAAAACAGGCGGGAGTTTGCAGTTGAGTGATTTGGCGTCCTCTGGCGCGGGCGTTCATACGGTGATGCTTGATGCCCTTTGCGACGCGCTTGGCGCGGCGATCGTCGTTTACGACCGTAATGATCACATTATTTTCGCAAGCCGGAAGCTGTTAAGTTTTTTTCAGCTCGAAGAGGGCGTTGTCGGACCGGGCGCGCGGCTGCGCGACTATCTGAGTGCGCTTTACGATTGTTATCTTCAGGAAACGGAAAGTCTGGCAGCCAATGCCCGCCAGCTCGGGCGGGACGAATGGATCGGCGAGCGTCTGGCGCTGCACTGGAAGGAACGGGCGGAAAAGACCGAGCGGCTGAAGGGGGAACGCTTCCTGCGTTTCGTCATGAACCGCCTGCCTTCTGGTCTCGGCATCAGTGTCGTTGCCGATATTTCCGAACAGAAGAAAAGAGAAGAGCAGTGGCGCATCGATCTTGAGCGCGTCCAGCTGATCGAGGATATTCTCGACAATCTGCCGTTTCCGGTTTTCGTTAAGGATCGGAACATGGCCTATGCCGCAATCAACAAATCCGCCTGCGCCATGGTCGAGACCAGTGCCGAAGCCATTCTCGGAAGAACCGTTTTCGATCTCCATTCGCGCAAGGTCGCAGGCCGCATCGACGCTGCCGATCGCATGGTGCTGGACACCGGCACGCCGAGCGTCATTCCCGAAAGGGTGAGACGCCTGAATGGCGAAGAGGTGCTGACGATCACGCGCAAGCAGCGTGTTGGGCGTTCGGGCCGATATTTCCTCGTGACGACGATGGAGGATGTGACGGCACTTGCCACTATCGATGCGAACGGCATGCCCGTCATTCCTTCGCTCGAACACGTTGCTTTCGTCGCCTCCACCTACGGCAAGGATGATGAACGCGATGCCAGAAGCGGCCTGCTGAAGAGCAAGGCGGTGCTGGTCGTATCCGAAAACGGTCGTTTTGGAGACGTTGCCGGTCGAAGGCTGACCGCAGGCGGCATGGATTGTGCCGTCGTGACGAGCGAGGAAGAACAGCGCAGTTTCATCGACATTGCCGCCTCTGCGGGCGTCGGCATCGATGTCGTTGTCGTCGATGCGCAGATGAGCGTCGCATGCCTTGATATTGCGGAAGCCCATGGCCTGCCCGTCGTCACCATTGAGGAAGACGAGATTGATGCGTCCCTGCTGCATTATCTTGCCGTTGGCCTCAGCTCTTCTCCCAGAGAAAAATCCTCTGAAGAAGATTGGGAGATCATGACCGAGGACCTGCCCAAAATCCTCAAGACCGGCGGCGTCTGCGAGATACTTCTCGTCGAGGACAACAGGGTCAACCAGATCGTCTTCTCGCAGATTCTCGAAGGCCTGGGGCTGTCTTACCGGCTCGCCACCTCAGGCGAAGAGGCGCTGCGTCTTTTTGCGGAACAGGCGCCCTCCGTCGTCCTGCTGGATACGACACTTGCCGATATCGACGGTTTCGAGGTTGCCCGCCGCATGCGCGAGCTCGCCGGTGACGATCGCATTCCCATTGTCGGCGTCATCACCCATGCATTCGAGGGTGATCTAGACAAATGCCTGGCGTCGGGCATGGACGACATGCTGCTGAAACCCGTCAGTCCCGATATGGTCGAGGCTGTTTTCCTGCGCCTTTTCGGCAAGGATACCCTGCGACTGCAAGCCTGAAATTCAGCCGCCACGGTGAACACACAGCACATTTTTTGCCGCTGCTCGGGTCTTTTTGAGGCAAGCCGTGGATTTGCCGGAAAACGCCGCCGCTTTTTCGGTTCGCGGCTCTATGGCTTTTTTAATACTTGCCCTGCATTGTGAGCGCGATCACACAGGATTCACGAGATGCAGGAATGAAACGGCCAGAGCCGCAGACGTTGCAGGTCAGCCAGAACGAGCTGCAAGCGATGGCTTACAGCGATCCTTTGACGGGGCTCGGCAACAGATACCGTCTGCGAGACAAGATTCGCATGCTCGCGAGCGAACGCTCCAGCGATCCCGCACCCTTCACGGTCGGCATCGCGAATATAGACGGCTTCAAACCCATCAACGATCTTTTCGGCGTGCAGGCGGGCGACGAGATCTTGTGCCAGGTGGCGCATCGCCTGAAGGCCTGCATTCCCGATGGCGCGGTCGTGACGCGCCATGACGGCGATGAATTCGCTTTCGTGCTGCCGCTGGTCTTCGAGCGCACCGGTGCCGAGCGCATCGGCAACATGATCAAGGACGTGCTCTCCGCCCCTTACGATCTCGGCGATCGCAACGTCCGGCTTTCCTCTTCTTTCGGTTTTGCCATCTACCCTTTTGCCGGCGATGATTTCGAGGATCTGCTGAAAAGCGCCGAGACAGCGCTTTACCGGTCCAAACGGCGCGGCCGCGGCCAGATAACGGTCTATTCGCGCGAGATAGCTCAGGAGATGAAGCGCGCCACCCAGCTGGAACAGGCTCTGCGAAACGCCATCATCACCGATGCGATCGATGTGCATTTCCAGCCCATCGTCAGGCTGGAAGAGGCGAAAGTCATCGGTTTCGAGGCCCTTGCCCGCTGGAACGACCCTGATCTCGGCTTCGTATCGCCCGCCGTTTTTGTGCCGCTGGCTGAAGAAAGAGGTTTTATCGACGCTCTTTCGGAAGCCCTGCTCAGGAAGGCGGCGGAAGCAGCCCTGTTCTGGCCGCGCGAGCTTTTCTTGTCCTTCAACCTGTCCTCCGCGCAGCTGATGGACCCTGGCACGGCGGACAATATTCTCTCTATCCTGTCGCGTGTCGGTCTCGACCCGCACCGGCTGGAGCTTGAAATCACCGAAACGGCGGTGATGACATCCGCCGATACCGCGCAGCGCATCATCAGCGAGTTGCAGAGCGCGGGTGTGCGCATTTCCCTCGACGATTTCGGTACGGGCCAGTCAAGCCTCGGCCGTCTGCGCGATTTCACCTTCGACAAGGTCAAGATCGACCGCGCTTTCGTCTCCCGCATCAGCAGCGACCGCCCTTCGGAGCACATCATCAAGGCCATTGTCGCCATGTGCGAAGGTCTCGATCTCGAAGTGGTGGCGGAGGGTATCGAGGAACGGGCGGAAGAAGAAAAGCTGCGTGCACTCGGCTGCGCCATGGGCCAGGGCTATTTTTACGGCCGCCCCGCCGATGCCGCCGCAACCCAGCGTTACCTGCACGAGAATTACCGCGAGATCCTGTCGGATATTCCCTGAAAGGGCGGCGGCCTGGCTGCGACGTTCTTTGGTATATCAGTCTAAGGTTTATGTGTGGGTGCATCCCCACAGCCCTCATTCCTGTGCTTGTCACAGGAATCCAGCCGACGCGCGTCCGCGCGGCGGGAAGAGTCTTTTCAGCCCAAAGACTTGGGCTGGCTAGATTCCTGTGACAGGCACAGGAATGAGGAGAAGACTGCTGGGCCAAACCCTACAGCTTATAGAGCGGCTCGAACCGGCCTTTCACCTCAATCCCAAGCTCGAATGTCTTTCCGTGCTGCGGGTTGGCGGCAATGGCGTCGTCGTCGAGATTTTCGCGGGCGGATGTGACGAGAAGACGGGACGCATCGGGGCCGATGAAGGCCGGGCAGGTGGTTTGTCCCGCCGGCACCAGATAGCGTTCGATATGCTTGCCATTGGCATCGTAACGATCGACCGCCCCCATGCCCCAGCGGGCGTTCCAGATATGACCTTCCGCATCGCAGACCGAGCCGTCTATGCCGCCATCGATACCGGCGGAATCGACCAGCACCTCGGCCTTACCGGAGGGAAGGCCTGTCTCGGCATCAAGAGGCACCTTCATCAGTTTATTCACCTTGGTGTCGACGTAGTATCCGGTCGCGCCGTCAGGTGAAAAGCAGATGGAATTCGGAATGCTGACTTCAGCAAACAGCTTGGTGACGGTCCCTTTGGCGACGTGGTAGATGCTGCCCGCGCCGGTTTCCGCTTTCCGGCCCATCGTGCCGATCCAGAGCGCGCCCGAGGGATGCATGCGCCCATCATTGGAGCGGTTGCCGGGCATGTCCTTTTCCAGTTCCGCATGCAGCGTCAGCACACCGGTCGCCGTGTCACGCAGGAAAAGGCCGTCATCGGATGCGATCAATTGCTTGCTGTCGCTGATCTTGGCCAATGCGCTACCCATGAAAGGCAGGGCATAGACAGTTTTGCGGCCGGAAGCGAAATGCAGCTCATGCAGCTCCCGTTCGACAATATTGAACCACCAGGCGGTGCCGGTCGTCGCGTCGAAGGTCGGGCCTTCGCCAAGCGTCATCGGCGTCTCGTCCAGAACCTGTCCGGCAAAGGGAAAAACGGTTGCCAAGCTCTTATCCTCCGATTGCGGCGTCATAGGCAGAAAGCGTGACGGTGGCACGTTCCCGAACCTCCGCCGCCGTCATGCCGGGCTTGTAGAGGCTTGTTCCAAGCCCGAAGGCAAGGATGCCGGCCTTGGTATATTCGGCGAAATTCTTGTCCGACACGCCACCGACGGCGGCGATGACCAGATCCTTCGGCAGGATTGTCCTGATGGCATTGATACCGGCGGGGCCGATGATGCTGGCGGGGAAGAACTTCAGCCCCGTCGCCCCGGCCTTTGCGGCAACCAGCGCCTCGGTGGGGGTAAGAACGCCCGGCATCGTCACCATGCCCTTGACGCGCGCGGCGACAATCACATCCGCATCGGCGTTGGGGCTGACCATCAGCTTGCCGCCGGCCGCATCCAGCGATTCCACGTCTTCCACGCTCAGCACGGTGCCCGCGCCAATCAGGCAATCGGCGGGCGCCATCTTCGCGGCGATCTCGATCGAACGGAACGGATCGGGGGAGTTGAGCGGGATCTCGATGGCGCGGAAGCCGGTCTCGATCAGCGCGCCGACGACGCCTTCGGTTTCCTCGGGTTTCAGACCGCGCAGAATGGCGATCAGCGGATATTTTATGGAAGGGAAGGGGATACGCATGGTGTTTCTTTCGTCCTGAAGCGGAATGGCGACAAGTGCGGGCGGTTTTCGCGAGAAATTCCGCTCACACTATATGATTTAGGGCCAGATGGCATTTGCAGCGGCCAGCAATCCGCGCCGCACGGCCTCATCTGCATCGATGACCGTATATTGAATGTCCAGGGCTGCGAATGCACCCTCGTAAAGCGCGCCAAGTGCGCCGGAGCCGATCAGCACCACCGGCGTATCCCGCCTTGCGGTGGAATGCGCGCCGGCGATTTCCAGCCCGATCATGATGCCGGAAAGCTTGGCCTTGGCGTCGGTTGCGGCAAGGCCATGCAGCAACTGCCCGGAGCGCAGGGTGAACAGCCGGTTGGTCGCCAGCTGCGGATTGGCGTAGATGTCGCGTACGGCCGCCTTGAAGGCCTCGTGTTCGCCATTAAAGGCTTCGGCCTCGGCCACCGCATGGGAAAGGATCGTCTGCTTGGAGATGACCTCGAAGAGTTCGCCGGTCATGAACGTGGCAAAGCCGGTAACGTCGCCGCCCTTGACCGTCACCCATTTGGAATGCGTGCCGGGCATGCAGACCAGCTTTTCGCCGGCGTCGGCGGAAGCGAGTGCGCCGAGCAGCTGCGTTTCCTCGCCGCGCATCACATCGGGCGCGTTTTTATCCCGCTGCGCCAACCCCGGCAGAATGCGCACATCCCGCGCCTGACCCGGCACACGAACCGCACCGTCGAGAACCGCGGAAAGCGATGCCGGCACGTCTATATAGCCAGCCTCGACCCAGCCCTGCCGCGCCCCCGCCATGCCGCAGACGAGAACCGGCAGGTTGTCGGGCGCGCCGATGGCGTCGAGATGCGATTGCAGCACCTCGGCAAAACCGGTGCGCATGGCTGTCGTCATGCCTTCCGCGCTGCGTCGTTCGGCCAGCACCGCGCCTGATCGGCTGAGAAGCCAGAGCCGGAAGCTGGTCGTGCCCCAGTCAACGGCGATAAAAGCGGGTTCAGACATTATAACAGGCCTCCGTCTACGATTATGGATTGCGCCGTGATGGCGCTCGATGCCGATGATGCGAGAAACAGGCACGGCCCCGCCAGATCGGCGGCGACAAGCGTGCGCTTGAGACATTGCCGCGCCGTGGTCGCGGCAATCCCGTCATCCGTCAGCCACAGTTCCTTCTGCCGTTCCGTCACGATCATGCCCGGCAAAAGCGCGTTGACGCGGATGTTTTCCGGCCCCAGCCTGCCGGCAAGGCTTTTCGTCAGGCCGATGATCCCGGCCTTGGCCGCCGCATAGGAGGGGAGATCGCCCATGTTCAGGAGAAACGAGATCGAGGAGAAATTGACGATGGACGCATCCTTCGCCTTTCTCAAATGGGGAAGCGCCGCCTGAATGGTGAAGAACATCTGCTTCAAATTGACGGCCTGATTGGCATCCCAATAGGCTTCCGTCACGGTGTCGATGTCGTGGCGGTCGTCCCATGCGGCGTTGTTGACCAGCACCTTGAGGCCGCCGGTGGCGAATGCCGCCGCCTCCACTGTCCTTCCGATCGCGGGAATGTCGCTGAGGTCGGTCTTGAAAAAATGCACCGGGTGAGGCGCCATTGCCGAAAGCCGCCGGACAAGCGCGAGGCTCGGCTCTTCCGCAATGTCGATGAAGGCGACCTTCGCCCCCTGCATGGCAAAGGCTTCCACCAGCGATGCGCCGATGCCCGAGCCGCCGCCGGTGACGAGCACGCCCGCGTCCTTAAGGTCAGGGAAATGGGCTTGCGTCATCGGCATCGTCTCATCCATTGAGGGCTTGATTGTTCCAATATATGGAACTAGATTTTACTAAATGGAATTATTCTCTTGGCGTCACGCTTATGTCAAGGCAGATGACGGTGGATGTTGCCATGCCTGATCCTAAAAAGCCCAATCTTAAAAAGCCCGATGATCAAAAGCATGACGCCGTTCCGGGCCGGGCGCGAAAAACGGAAACCGTGACCGGCACGCTCGGAAAGGCCGTCTCGCTTCTGGAACTCATTGCCTTTGCCGAGAAACCGATGCGCTTTACCGATGTGGTCGAGGCTTGCGGCCAGCCGCGCGGCACCGTTCATCGCCAGCTCTCCCATCTCGTCGCCGAAGGTCTGATCGACCATGCCGCCGACCAGACCTATGCCGTGGGTTTGAGGCTGCTGCAACTGGCGGCGAAAGCCTGGAGCGGCAACGATCTGCGCAGCATTGCCGCCCCCCACCTGGCAGCGCTGCAGGAGGCGACGCAGGAATCCGTGCATCTCGCCGTTTTGAACGGCGGCCAGGTCACCTACCTCGACAAGATGGAGGGCAAGCAAAGTCTGCGCATGCATTCGCAGGTCGGCAAAACCTCGCCGGTCTATTGCACGGGGGTGGGCAAGGCCGCGCTTTCGCTGCTTGCCATCAAGGATCTGGCGGGGATCGCCGCAGGGCTGGACTTTCACCGCTTCACACAAAACACGCTCGTAACCCCGGAGGCGTTGATTGAGGATGTCTCGGCTATCCGCAAAAACGGTCATGGCTTCGACCTGCAGGAGCACGAGATCGGAATCCATTGTGTTGCCGCTCCGGTGCGGGCGCCCGGGCGCAATTTTTATGCGGCGATTTCCGTCACCGGTCCCGCCTATCGCGTTGATCTGGAACAGCTTCGCAAATGGGGACCGCTGGTGCGCGAAACCGCGGATAAAATTGCGGCGGAACTTGCTTTCAAATTATCCCCGGTTGCGGACGGTTGAATAAAACAGGGCTAGCGAAACGCTGGCAGAGAACGGGTTTGTGAAAGTGAAATCGTATTTTCGATTATTCTGAATTAAGTTTTCAACTTTTGTTTGCATGAATCGATTTGGTGAGTAACATCCGCAATTCCGGGCAAAGGGGGTCTTTGCGGCGGCATTTTCTCATTCTCGAAGAACAGCTTTCATGCAGAAAACAGAGACGGCCGCCGTTCAGTCGATTGGTGTGGATTGCGTTCGCGAGATCGCCGATCTGAACACGCAATTCGACATATTCCGTTTTTTGAAACGGCTTACGGAGGCATGGGAATTCAAGGCCTTCATGGTACTCGACCTGTCGTCCGAAATGGCGAGCGAGCTGTCGCAATATACCATCATCACCAGCTGGCCGGCCGAACTTTTGCAGCGTTACGATGAAGAGGGCATGCTGCAGAACAGCCGGGTGATGGCGCAGTTGAAAAAATCGACCGCACCCTTTTCCGTTTCCATGGATTTTCTGGCCAAGGGTGACGAACATATCGCCAGGAAATCGGTAATCGGTCTCTTCGAGCGGTTCGAAATGATCAATTCGGTTTGGTTTCCCGTTCACGACATCACCACGACGAGGGGCGCAGTGTCGTTCTCCGGCAATAAGACGGTTCTGCCGCTCAGCCAGCTGGCGGAGCTTTTCTATATTTCCAGCCATATCTTTGCCCGGCTATCTGAAATCCGCCGACTGGACCTGCGCGTGCCCGAAACATTGAGCGAGCGGGAAATAGACTGTCTGAACTGGACGGCGGCCGGCAAGACCAGCGCCGAAATCGCTGAAATCATGATGCTGTCTGAGCATACCATCAATCATTACCTGAACCGCGCGACGAAAAAACTCGACACGGTCAACCGCACCCAGGCGGTTGCCAAGGCTCTGCGCGTCGGCCTGATTAAATAGCGAAATCGCAATTTTATCATTGTGATAAACGGGTTCCTGGGCGATCCTTCTTTCGAATCACCGGAAAGGAGAAATCGTTTGCCGGAACGGCATAAGGTAAAAGCGGGATTTTCTCCGACTGTCGACTGCGCCGTGCTGGTAGCCGCTGCCGAGAAAGGCTTTGCTGCCGATGAAGGCATAGAACTGGAACTCGTCCGAAAGCAGTCCGCGCGCGCCGTGCTTGCCGCACTTGACGAGAATGACGTTCAGATCGCGCATCTGCCCGCGCCGCTTCCGGTCGGTTCCGCCGTTGGCCTCGACGATCTGCCCGCCGATATCATCGGTGTTTTTACACTCTCCCTTGGCGGATCGGCAACGACCGTTTCTCATGGATTTTACGACGAGCTTTACCGTGAAGGTTTGAAGCTGCCGGATCCGGCGGCCTTCGGGCGAGCCATGGCCCGTGTCTGTGCCGCGCGCCGGGCCGCGGGCGGGAACCCGCCTGTATTCGCGGTCGAGGATATCGTCTCCACACCGTTTTATGCCCTGCGATATCTGCTCGGAAGCTGTGGCGTGCTGCTCGGGCGGGATATGGAAATTGTCGAAGCCCTGCCGAAGGCGATGCCGGCACTTCTGGAAAGCGGCAAGGTCGATGCGCTCTGTACCGCCGAGCCGGCGGGCAGCGCCGTGGTTCTGGGGGGTGCCGGACGGATCGTCACGACCGGAGCGCTGATCTGGCACAATGCCCCGGAAAAGATGCTGGCCACGAAGCGGCCATGGGCGGAGGCGAACGCCACCCTGCTGGAGGGGCTGCTGCGCGCACTTTACCGTGCCGGCGAATGGTGCGCCAATCCCGCCAATATAGAAGAACTCACCGGCATTCTCGCCGCTCCCCATTATATTGACGAAAACGGCGAATTCCTGCTTCCGGCGCTGACGGGATATATTTCCACCTCGCTGCGGGACATGCGGCGCAATCCGGAATTTTTCGTGACGAGCGCCAAGGCCGCCAATTTCCCCTGGCAGAGCCAGGCCCTGTGGTTCTTCAGCCAGATGTTGCGCTGGGGCGAGGTTCCCGCCGAGCGCCGGTTCGACGCGGTCGTGGTGGAGGCTGCGCGCAATGCCTACCGGCCGGATATCTTCCGCAAGGCGATGAAGCCGCTTTTTGTGCCCGTGCCGGGCGCAAACCTGAAGCTGGAAGGCACGCTCAGGGAGCCGGTGCATGTCGGTGCCTCGCGCACCGGCCTCGTGCTCGGTCCAGATTGTTTTTTCGATGGCCGCGTTTTCGACCCGGAAACACTCGATATGGACGACGAAATCTGAAACCGGGGTGTTAAATCGTCGCGAATGTCCGCACCATCTTCTTTAGCATTGGCTAAGCGCTCTGGCTTGTCTATGGATGGCGCGGAATTGAGCCCCTATCCGGCGGGATGATGTAGCGGAGTAAAATTATGGCAGAGGTCAGCAAGAACCAGGTCGAGAAGGCTTTGGAGGCCGTCATCTATCCCGGCAGCGATAAAAACATCGTGGCGCTCGGCATGGTCTCTGAAATCTTCATTGCCGACGCGAAAGCCTATTTCTCGATCACCGTTCCCGCCGACAAGGCAGCCGATATGGAACCGTTGAGGCTTTCGGCGGAAAAGGCCGCCAAAAGTGTCGAAGGCATTGTCGGCGCAGTCGTGGCGCTGACCGCGGATCGCAAACCGGGCAAAGAGCCACCGCCGCGCCCCGCCGCCGCAGCCGGCCGCCCGGCCGCCCAGCCACGCTCTTCCAAGGTCGGGGTCCCGGGCGTCGGCGCCATCATCGCGGTTGCCTCGGGCAAAGGCGGGGTCGGCAAGTCGACGACCGCCGTCAATCTGGCGCTCGGTCTGCAGGCGCTCGGCCTCAGGGTCGGCATGCTCGACGCCGATATTTACGGTCCGTCCCTGCCGAGACTGCTCAAGATTTCCGGTCGCCCGCAGCAGCAGGAAGACCGCATCATCGTTCCCATGGAGAATTATGGGCTGAAGGTCATGTCCATGGGCTTCCTGGTGGATGAGGAAGCGGCGATGATCTGGCGCGGGCCGATGGTGCAGTCGGCATTGATGCAGATGCTGCGCGAAGTCGCATGGGGCGAACTCGATGTGCTGGTGCTCGACATGCCGCCCGGCACGGGTGATGCGCAGCTCACCATCGCCCAGCAGGTGCCGCTCGCCGGCGCGGTCATCGTTTCCACGCCGCAGGATCTGGCGCTCATCGATGCGCGCAAGGGCATCACCATGTTCCGCAAGGTGGAAGTTCCGCTGCTCGGCGTCATCGAGAATATGAGCTATTTCATCGCGCCGGATACGGGAGCGCGTTACGATATTTTCGGCCATGGCGGGGCAAAGGCGGAGGCCGAGAGGATCGGCGTACCGTTCCTCGGCGAAGTGCCGCTCACCATTTCCATCCGTGAAATGTCGGATGCCGGAACACCTGTTGTTGCCGCAGAACCGGACAGCCCGCAGGCTGCGATCTACCGCGATATTGCGGAAAAAGTCTGGGCACGCATCGGCGCGGACGAAAGAAAACCGGCGCCGAAAATCGTTTTCGAATAGCGTTCAACAAGCCGACCCAATGGTGGAATAGAAAGAATATCCTTTAAATACAGCAGATTAATCGGTGCATTCGGAGAGGGTCTTCGGGTTTAATCTCCAGAGATGCTTCGCCTGCAAGGCTGTCGCGAAAAAATATTGCTTGATTGCTTCTCGCTTTGGGAGCATACGCCTGCGCCGTTTGGCTCTTGGTCCGTCGGGCTGGCGAGATGTGAAAATCCCGCCCGTTCCAGCGTTCCCTGAAGTGTCGTCCAAAGGTTTGCCGACCTTGAACAGGATATGTTAAGCAGCATTGCGGCTGAAGCCTGCGATGCGGACCGGAGAAACGGATTGATAAAAGCCTATCGCGCCAATTGCGAGGCGATCAGCCTGTCGCCAGACGACGGCTCCGAACAGATTCCCGACGACGTCGTCTGGATCGATCTCGTCAATCCGGACAGGGCTGAAGAGCATCATGTGGAAAAGCTGCTGGGGCTTGACCTGCCCACCCGCGAGGATTTGAAGGACATCGAGCCCTCCAGCCGCCTTTACATGGAAGACGGCAATGTCTTCATGACCGCTTCTCTGGTGTGGAAGGCGGACTCCGACGATCCGCGCCTGACCGACGTCGCCTTCATTCTTGCCGGTAAACGCCTCGTGACGATCCGTTATGCCGAGCCGAAGTCGTTCAACCTTTTCATCGCTGCCATCACCCGCGCGCCGCATGAAATGCGCAGCGGCACCGTGCTGCTTTTGAAGCTGCTTGAAACCATCGTCGACCGGACGGCGGAAATCCTCGAAAACTCGGTGGCCGGCATCGACAATCTCGCCGCCGAGATTCTCGGCAGTCAGGCGCGCAGCAAGCGCAAGCAACCGCGCTATCTCGAGGAACGCCTGACGAATATCGCCGCCTATCACCGCCTCATCTCAAAAGTGCGCGACAGTCTCGCATCGCTTGCCCGTGTGCAGGGTTTTCTGCACACAAGCACGCAGGTGCAGCAGGACAAGGAGGTGAGGGAGCAGGGCAAGTCGATCGGGCGCGATATCCAGTCGCTGACCGAACATGCCTCCTTCGTTTCCGGCAATCTGACATTCCTGCTCGACGCTTCTCTCGGCATCATCAACATCGAGCAGAACGGAATCATCAAGATTTTCTCTATTGCCTCGGTGGTGTTTTTGCCGCCGACCCTGGTGGCTTCGGTTTACGGAATGAACTTTCAGCTCATGCCGGAGTTGAACTGGACATTTGGTTATCCACTCGCGCTCGTCGTCATGCTGATGTCCGCAATCATCCCGTTTCTCTTTTTTCGTTGGAAGGGCTGGCTCTAAGGAGCCAGGATCATCATGTCTCAAATCGTCGACAAGGACGTTGCCGAGAAACCGGATTCGGACGACAAACATCAGAACAAGGGGCTTTATGCCGCGATCCTTGGTTCCATCGGTGTTGTTTATGGCGATATCGGTACCAGCCCTCTTTATGCCTTCCGCGAAGCCCTGCGGCCGATCGCCTATGATGGCGTGACGCGGGAGGAAGTCATCGGTCTGACATCGCTGATGATCTGGGCTTTGACGATCATCGTGACGTTCAAATATATCACGCTTCTGCTGCGCGCCGACAATGACGGCGAAGGCGGCACGCTCTCACTTCTGGCGCTGTTGATGAAGACGGCCGGCACCCACCGCAGCATTCTCATCGTGCTCGGCCTCATCGGCGCTGCCCTTTTCCTGGGCGATGCCATGATCACGCCTGCACTTTCGGTGCTTTCGGCGGTGGAGGGTCTGAAACTCGTCACTCCGGCGATGGATGACTTTATTATACCGATTTCCGTCTGCATTCTCATCGGCCTCTTCGCGATCCAGTCGCACGGCACGGGAACCGTGGCGAAATTCTTCGGACCGATCACCGCGGTCTGGTTCCTGGTCATGGGTGTTGCCGGCCTCATTCACATCGCCGATGATTTCGGCATTCTCTATGCCTTCAACCCCTGGCATGCGGTCGAGTTTCTGGCGAATGAAGGCTTTTACGGCATCGTCGTGCTGGGCGCGGTTTTCCTGACGATCACGGGTGCTGAAGCGCTTTATGCCGATCTTGGCCATTTCGGCCGCCGTCCCATCCAGTGGGCATGGTTCTGTCTGGTGTTTCCGGCACTGACGCTGAATTATCTCGGTCAGGGCGCGCTGGTTCTCAAGGATCCGGCGGCAATGTCCAATCCGTTTTACCTGATGTTCCCGCAATGGGCGATCCTGCCGGCCGTCATTCTGGCGACCGCCGCCACCATCATCGCCAGCCAGGCGGTCATAACAGGCGCGTTTTCGCTGGTGCGCCAGGCCATCCACCTCGGCTACCTGCCGCGCATGGAAATCCTCTTCACCTCGGAAACGAATACCGGGCAGATCTACCTTCCCGCCGTCAACACCATCCTGCTGTTCGGCGTGGTCGCGCTGGTGCTCACCTTCAAGAGTTCGGATGCGCTGGCCACCGCCTATGGCATTTCGGTCACCGGTGCGATGGTCGTCACCAGCCTGATGTTCTTCGAATTCGTGCGCAAGCGCTGGCAATGGTCCATCTGGCTGGCCCTTGCCGTGCTGGCGCCGCTTTTGCTGCTGGAACTGGTGTTCCTCGGCGCCAACCTGCTCAAGATCCACGATGGCGGTTACGTGCCGGTGATGCTGGCAATCGCCTTCACCATCATCATGACCACCTGGCAGCGCGGCTCGAAAATCCTCTTCGCCAAGACCCGTCGCAGCGATGTGCCGCTCAAGGCCTTCGTCGCTTCGGTGGAGAAGGAAAGCGCCCATGCGCCGGTGCGTGTGCCCGGCACCGCGATTTTCCTGACTGGCGATCCGGAGGCCGCGCCGGCCGCATTGCTGCACAATCTCAAGCATAACCACGTCCTTCACGACAAGAACGTCATCCTGACGATCCGCACCGAGGACCAGCCGCGCGTCCGCCCGGAAGATCGTTATACTCTCACGAAACTGAGCGATCGCTTTGCGGTGGTCGAACTGCATTTCGGCTTCATGGAAACCCAGAACGTCACCCAGGCGCTGGGTTACCTGAGGCGCACCGGCTACAAGTTCGACATCATGTCCACCTCGTTTTATCTCGGCCGTCGCAAGCTGGTGCCAGATCCGAAGTCGGGCATGCCGGGCTGGCAGAACCGCCTGTTCATCGCGCTCGCCGAAACCGCCGCCGACCCGTCGGATTATTTCCGCCTTCCGGCCAACCGCGTGGTGGAACTGGGCTCCCACGTCGTCGTCTGACTATTGGGTCGCATGCGCGTTGGTTGCCGCGGAGAAAACCCGGTCGAAGCTTATGGAAATCTGCCCTACGGCTTCGTCAAGGAGCGCCGGTAATGCATGGCGACAACGCCGTTGCGGAGCGGCTTTACCGAAATCAGTTCGAGGTGTCGCGCGCTCGGCAAACCGTTCTCGTACAAAGTGGGGCCGTGGCCGGCGATCCTGGGGTGAACGAGGAACTTGTACTCGTCGATCAAATCCAGCCGATCCAGCGCAGCCGCAAGCTTGCCACTGCCCAGGAGCACGCCCGCCGGGGTCGCATCCTTGAGATTCTGTATGGCTGTTCGCAGATCACCGGCGATGTGGTGGCTATTGTTCCAGAGGAAGTCGGTTCGCGTTGACGACACCACGTATTTCGGCTTGGCATTCAGCTTGATCGCCCAATCGCGCATCGGCGGAGATGCCTCCGCTTCGCCGCGGGCGACTGCCGGCCAATAGCTTTCCATCATTTCGTAGGTGACGCGGCCCCACAACATCGCCCCGCTCTCGTCCATGAGCCGAGTGAAGAAGGCGTGTGTCTCGTTGTCGGCTATACCTTCCTGGTGGTCGACACAGCCGTCCAAGGTCACGTTAATGCTGAAGGTCAATAGTCCCATGCCGCAAACATACAATCTTCCGATATCGCAGTCACGCGGGCTCTTCCCTTGAAACGCCTGCCTCGGCTTTGGTGAGCCCGCACCCTGGAAGATGGTTACACATTAACGTGAAGCCACGTCCGGGCGCGGCGTTAACCAAGCATCAAGGTTAATAAGAGATTCTCGAACACCTGTAGCAAATTTGGTTGTCGGTGTTCGGAGTGCTGGTTTTGCGTTCGAAAAGTGTAATGCGTCGTCGGTCCTCCGCGTCCTTTCAGTCATGGACGTCCAGATGGGCCTCACCGGTCGTCTTCGGCCTTGCCGCCTGGCTCGTCTTTCCCTCCCTCGCTGCGCGTGCTGATCTCGCCTCCCTGCTGGCCGGGTTGGACAATGGCGGTGAGCAATGGCGCATGGTGCTGACAGCCTCTCCGGCCGGTTCCGTCCACAACGCCTCGCTCACTTTCAACGATGCGGCAGGGGAGGCGGCGCTGCATGGCAGCGGCATGACCCTGCCCGATGGCCGCAAGGTGGCCTTCGTGACCAACAAGAAGGGTGAGGAGACGACACCCGATAGCGACCGCGTCAACCGCGCCGCCAAGAAGGGCCGCATCGTCGCAACCGAAATCATGCAGCCGCCGAAGGCCTTCACTGCCGGTTCCGTTCTGCAGCGCACCAGCATGCTGGATATAGAGCCGCTGAAGCGCAAGGACCGCACCGCTTTCGTCAAGCCGAAACGCGGCAAGGATGTCGAACTCGCTTCTTTCTATTTCCGTCGTGATGAAAAGAAGGCGGACAAGAGCGTCTCGCCGATGCTGGCGGAACTCATCACCAACAGGACCCCGGACATTCTCGCCACGGCTTACGCGCCCGCCGCACCGGATTTTGCCCGCGAGTCTCCTTTCGACGCCATTCTCAGGAAGCCCGAGGCGGGACGTTTCGTGCCGCAGATCAGCGAGGAAGACCACGCCTGGGCTGCGACCCCGCTGCCGGCCGAGGTGTTTTCGCCGGCCGAACAGCAATGCCTCTCATCCGGCATCTATTTCGAGGCGCGCGGAGAATCGGTGAAGGGGCAGGCGGCCGTCGCGCAGGTCATCCTCAACCGCGTCCGCAACCCCGCTTATCCCAAAACCATCTGCGGCGTGGTCTACCAGAACAAGGACTGGCGCAACCGCTGCCAGTTTTCCTTCGCCTGCGACAATATCAAGGACCGCGTGAATTCCGAACGCCACTGGAAAATGGCGCGCGAAGTGGCCATGGCCACCACCGCGGGCAAGATCTGGCTGAAGGAAGTGGGTTCCGCCACCCATTATCATGCCGTTTATGTGCGTCCCGCCTGGGGCAAGACCATGAAGAAGGTCGGCAGGATTGGCCTGCACGTCTTTTACCGCACCTATGGTGGCGGCTGGAGCTGATCACACCGCCAATTTGTCGCATTTTCCGTGTCAAAAATGCCGATTCCCTCGCGAAACATCGCCGTCAAACGGCGATTTGGCATCAAGTCATTGTTTTTCAATGATTAATTTGTGCTGAAACAAGCACCCTCAGTGCCTTGACTAGAGAAGCCCCTAAAACTATGTTGCGCGCGACTTCAGAGCGGGCTGGAACAGGCTTAATCCGTCACCGTTTACAACTCCAAAGGGTTCTGGCATGGCTGGAACGGAGAAAATGGGTGGGATTTTAAGATGACTGGCAACCGTGACGATAGTCTGGACGAGCGCCGCAAGCGCCTTGCTGACGAGCTGGCAAAGGTGAAGGCGGAGGATGAGGCGGAAGTGAGGGCGGAGACCAACGCTGCGGAAAACCGAAAAGGTTTTGCGATGGCGGTGAAGCTCTCATCGGAGTTCATTTCGGCCATCGTGGTCGGCGCTATGCTGGGTTATCTTCTGGACTATTTTGTCGGCACGACGCCGTGGGGGATGATCGTTCTTCTTCTTCTCGGTTTCTGCGCAGGCGTATTGAATGTGTTGCGCTCGACGGGCGCGGTGGCAAAGCCGCCGCTGCTGGAGAAGGCGGACAGACGAGACGAGGGTGGAAAAGGCGGCGTTTAAGCTGTTTTTTCTTGCAGTTGAGATGCCGCCATGAGCGGCGACAGGTAAAGAGGGCAGCCGGTGGCAAACGATCCGACCCATCAGTTCTTGGTGCAGCCGATCATTCCGATCGAAATTGGCGGCGTCGATTTTTCCTTCACCAATGCGTCGCTTTTCATGGTTGCGACCGTGGCTGCCGCTTCGGGTTTCCTTTATTTCGCGACGTCGAACCGCGGTCTGATTCCGACCCGCATGCAGTCCGTCGCTGAAATGTCCTATGAATTCATCGCCTCCATGCTGCGCGAAGGCGCCGGCAAGAAGGGCATGGTGTTCTTCCCCTTCGTCTTTTCGCTGTTCATGTTCGTGCTGACGGCAAACCTTCTCGGCATGTTCCCGTATTTCTTCACGGTCACCAGCCAGATCATCGTCACCTTCGCGCTCGCCTGCCTCGTCATCGGCACGGTCGTCGTTTACGGTTTCTACAAGCACGGTCTTCATTTCTTCGGCATCTTCGCCCCCTCGGGCGTACCGAAAGCGCTTTTGCCGCTTGTCGCGTCAATTGAAATGATCTCGTTCCTGTCGCGTCCGATCAGCCTTTCCGTTCGTCTCTTCGCGAACATGCTGGCCGGCCACATCACGCTCAAGGTTTTCGCAGGCTTCGTCGCCTCCATGGGCGCGCTCGGCGCGCTCGGCATCGGCGGCGCTGTCCTGCCTCTCATCATGACGGTCGCAATGACCGCTCTCGAATTTCTCGTTGCCTTCCTGCAGGCATACGTCTTCGCGGTACTGACTTGCATGTACCTGAACGACGCCGTGCATGGTGGTCACTGAGAAGTAAAGTCGCTGACCCCGGAAACGGGCGTCAAAAACAGCCGCAACAACCTATATCTCAAGGAGTCTCACATGGAAGCGGAAGCAGCAAAGTACATCGGCGCAGGTCTCGCATGCCTCGGCATGGCTGGTACGTCCCTCGCACTCGGCCGTATCTTCGGTGATTACCTGTCCGGCGCACTGCGCAACCCCTCTGCTGCCGACAGCCAGTTCGGCCGTCTGGTATTCGGCTTCGCCGTTACGGAAGCTCTGGGCATCTTCTCGCTGCTCGTTGCTCTCCTTCTCCTGTTCGCTGTCTAATACCGGCATCAGGTCTGGATCACGGCTCGCGCTAATGGCGTGCCGTGATCCTTCGCATTTGCAGTCCCCCTGGAGGTGAGCATGTTCGTGACCGAGGCTTATGCCCAGTCAGCACCGACCGTAGGTGAAACGCATACGGAAACTCCGGCTGTCGGCCAGCCGCAACCGGAAGCCACGCACACGGAAACCGGTGTAGCGCACGGCGCTGAACACGGTGCTTCCGGCGTTTTCCCGCCGTTCGACCAGTCTACTTATGCATCGCAGGTCCTGTGGCTGGCGATCACGTTCGGCCTTTTCTACCTGCTCATGCAGAAGGTCATCGTTCCTCGCGTCGGCGGCATTCTCGAAAACCGTCATGGACGCATCGCACAGGATCTCGATGAAGCGGCACGGCTGAAAACCGAAGCTGACGCTGCCGTCGAAACCTATGAAAAAGAACTCGCGGCAGCCCGCGCCAAGGCAAGCTCGATCGGCTCCGCGGCACGTGACGCCGCCAAGGCGAAGGCCGATGCCGACCGCGCCGCGATCGAAGCCGGACTTGCTGAAAAGCTCGTCGCCGCCGAAAAGCGCATTGCGGGCATCAAGGAACAGGCTTTTGCCGATGTCGGCGCTATCGCCGAGGAAACCGCGACCGCGATTGTCGACCAGCTGGTCGGCGCCAAGGTCAAGGATACCGACGTCAAGGCCGCCATTGCCGCCGCTTCGAATGTGAAGGGAGCCTGATATGGCGTTTGATGCATCATTTTTCGCTCTCGTCGGCCTTATCCTTTTCTTCGTCCTGATCGCCTATCTCAAGGTTCCGGGCATGCTCACCAAGTCTCTGGACGAGCGCGCCCAGAACATTCAGGACGAGCTGGCCGAAGCCAAGCGCCTGCGTGAAGAGGCCCAGCACCTGCTGGCTGAATATCAGCGCAAGCGCAAGGAAGCGGAAGCGGAAGCAGCAGGCATCGTTGCCGCTGCCGAACGCGAAGCCGCCGCCCTGACCGCCGAAGCCAAGCAGAAGACGGAAGAATTCGTCGTCCGCCGCACGGCCCTTTCGGAGCAGAAGATCAAGCAGGCCGAAGAAGACGCCATCGGCGCCGTTCGCGCCGCCGCCGTGGACATCGCCATTGCCGCTTCCGAGAAGCTCATTGCCGAAAAGACCACCGCTGCCGCAAAAGCCAAGCTTTTCGCTGCGACGATCAGCGACCTGAAGTCGAAGCTGAACTAAGGTCACTATCGGACTGTTCAAAAACCCCTCCGGCTTCTGCCGCGAGGGGTTTTTTGTTTGAGGTGTTAAAAGTATCGGACCGACTTACGGCTTCACGATTACAGACGTAAAGAAATAATGTAATTTTAAATTATACCTAAGAATATTCACTGGAAATCGAAATTTAATGCGTAAATGGACAATATATCTCACGGCATTAATATTGATCACGTATATTGGATTTAAAATGTTTGAGCGGGATCATCGTCTTGCTATTGCACCATGCGGTATGGGGATAACTAAAGTTCTCTACGCTGAGGAACGATCGTGGGGCATCGGATTTCCCGGCGATAGCGAGACGGGTGTTATCGTGCTGCAACTGCCGGACGCAGTCTCTGAACTGATCGAAACACACGGCACTGAGTACCTTAAAAGCACTAAATGCCCTTTCGAGTTAGCTCGCGACTGGCGTGGTCAGTATTACCGATGGCAACAAACACCGATTATAAGTGACAAGGAATGGCACGTAGACAAAGTCGAACTCAGCGACTATCTCGATCAATACGGTTTTGGAATCACTATTGATCAAGCCATCGAATCAGAAATAAATGATGCAATTTCAAGTGAGGGAAACTTCTTTTCATATGGGCGTATCGGAATCATCGTGCTCGTGCCCAAAACTAAACGAGCATATTATTTTTACGCGGGGTAAGCGCTGTAAAAGTGCCTTACGGCCAATTTGAGCAATACCGAAATTATGGTTGCATTCAATGTTGCGCCGCGCCCGTCCCGCTAGTCTCCTCTGCCGCATCACAATGGTGGTTGGATAGACCTGAATTCGGAGAAACGGCGGTCGCGTAATCAATCCTGCTTCAGTGGCCGGAAGCTCATCCGGTGCAGCGGGCAGGGCCCGTGGCTTTCGATGGCTCGAAGATGAGCCGGCGTCCCGTAACCGGCATGGCCTTCGAAACCATAGGACGAATGCACGATGCCAGCCCGCTCCATCATCCGGTCGCGGGTTACTTTGGCGATGATCGAGGCGGCGGCGATGGAGAGGGAGCGGGAATCGCCCTTGATGACGGCCTTGGCCTCGCAGGTGATGCCCGGTGGCTTGTCGCGGCCGTCGGCCAGCACGAGGGCGGGGGAGGTTTCGAGGCCGAGCACGGCGCGGCGCATGGCATCGAGGCTGGCGCGCAGGATGTTCATGCTGTCGATCAGGCCGGGACCGGAGGAGGCGACGGAAACGACAGAGGTTTCCATGATGAGCCTGAACAGGCTCTCCCGCTTCATCTTCGTCAGCTTCTTGGAATCGTCGAGGCCCTTCGGAATATTGTCCGGATCGAGAATGACCGCCGCAGCGACGACCGGTCCCGCGAGAGGTCCACGGCCTGCCTCATCCGTACCGGCCACGGGCCAGAGGCCCTTCCTTCTCGCTTCCAGTTCGAAAGAGAAATCCGGGCCGGTATCGGCAAGATCGAAGAGGGCAGGAGAATCGGGTGCGGTGCGGCGTTTCATGCGGCGAAACTTGCACACACACCCGATCTCCTGCAAGCCCCCGGAAGCGGGCGATGACAGGCGCGGTGAGCCGGGATCGAGGGGCGTGGCTCACCGTACCCCTGAGGTCGTCATGACCTTTGATCCTCCAGCGGGGCGGCAGAGGAAAAATGATCGCACGCGAGGCGGCGGTTCCGGGGGGTGATGTCCGGCAGGCCAGGGAAAACCCGCCGGGCATTTCGTCGAGAGCAACAAGACAAGAAGGTTGCTCCTATGGTTCTGAATTCCGTCTGTTAAAGGCTCACAGAGCCTCCGATTATTGGCGAATTATCCTTCATGGTCGGCGTCATCTCCGGACCGAGCCCGGGGACGACGCCGTCTTCAGTTCCGGCATTCATCACTCTCGGACACTTTCCGCATCTGCTGCTTAAAGCAGCGATAATTGAACCCCTGCGCCACCCGGCGGCACGAAGAGATCGTCGCGCAGATGAGTGCCGCGGCGAACGAGGCCAAGCCGTTTCGTTGCCATCTCGAAACGCCTGCCGATCTGCCAGGCATAGGGACCGGCGCCCTTCATGCGCTTTCCAAACTCCGCATCGTAATCCTTGCCGTCGCGCATGGAGCGCACCAGCGACATGACATGCCGGTAGCGGTCCGGATAGTTGCGCAGCAGCCAGTCGCGGAAGAGGGGGCTGACCTCCAGCGGCAGGCGCAGCAGCACATAGGAGGCCTCGGTTGCGCCGGCGGCCTTGCCGGCTTCCAGAATGCGCTCGATCTCATGATCGTTGAGCGCCGGAATGACAGGCGCCATCATCACGGCCACGGGAATGCCTGCATCCGTCAGCGCCTTGACGGCCTCCAGCCGTTTTTCCGGCGTTGCGGCGCGCGGTTCCATGCTGCGCGCCAGCTTGCGGTCCAGCGTCGTCACGGAAATGCCGACCTTGGCGAGGCCCTTCCTGGCCATTGGCGCCAGAATATCGATATCCCGCTTGATCAGCGCGGATTTGGTGACGATGGCGACAGGGTGCTCGGCCTTCGCCAGCACTTCCAATATCTGCCGCATGATGCGCCATTCGCGTTCTATCGGCTGATAGGGATCGGTATTGGTGCCGATGGCGATGACGCGCGCCTTGTAGCCGGGTTTCGCCAGCTCCCTTTCGAGCAGCTTTGCCGCATCCGGCTTGGCAAACAGCTTGGCCTCGAAATCCAGCCCCGCCGAAAGCCCCATATAGCTATGCGTAGGTCTTGCGAAACAATAGATGCAGCCATGTTCGCAGCCGCGATAGGGATTGATGGAGCGGTCGAACGGAATGTCGGGCGATTCATTGCGGCTGATAATGCTGCGCGGCTTTTCCACCTGCACCTCGGTGCGGAACGCCGGCAACTCTTCCAGGGTTTGCCAGCCATCGTCGAAAACCTCCCGCTGCAGTGCCTCGAAACGCCCATCCGGGTTGAGACCCGCGCCACGGCCGCGACGACGGTCGATCTCGATCCGCAGGCCCGATGCATCGGCCAGCGCATTGGCAATGTCAGGCGTATGGCGCGGCTGAAAGGCAGCCTGCCCTGAAAGCGTATGGTCTCTCATCTGGATGCTCCAAGGTCATGACGCACCTTTGAAGGCACGCCCAACGCCCTAAACCGTTTCCGTTCGAAGAGGCTTTCACTGCCGCTTCGAATGATTAAATTCCTAACGCAGAAATGAGAACATTACAAGAACAAAAAATCAAGATCGGCATCTTCCGCCGGGTCGTGCCGCGATAAGGCCATCGTGGATTTTCCCGTGACGACCGGAGTGGCAATTTATTGTGCGATGCGTTAGAGCTATGCATATGTTGACAGTCATAATGGAATGCCGGGATCAGGAACCGGAACTGGCGCACACGCTGTCTGCGCTCGTAACCGGTGCCGTGGAGGGGCTTGTAAGCGATGTTGTGGTCCTCGATCACGGTTCGCGCGATGGGTCGTCGCGTGTCGCCGACGCCGCCGGCTGCCGTTTTTATGTGCAATGGGACATTGCCGATGTCATGCATTCCGCGCGCGGACAATGGATCCTGCTGGTCGAACCGGGCGCACGCCCGCAGAGCGGCTGGATCGAGGAAATCCTCGACTATGTGACAGTGTGTGCGGAGCCGGCGCGGTTTTCCCCATCCCGTTACCACAAACGCCCGTTCTTCAGCCGAATCATCCGCCGCCAGCCGCCATTGGAATATGGTTACCTGATGCCGAAGAAACATGCGGTGGCGATCGCAAAACCCGGCATGGGCCTGTCGCAACTCGTCCACGCGCAAAAGCCGCGCCGCCTGAATGCGGAACTGGTTCCGGCCTGGACAGCGCGACCTTCAAGCTAAGCTGAAGCGCTTAGACTCTCAAAGTATAATCAACTGAAGACTGAACTGGGTTGCGATACCTGGAAACTGCAAAATTTTGCCGAGAAGAAAGAAGAGGGACTCGACTTCTGCATGAATAAATGCAACCTATACATGTCTTTCAGGGGAGGGTTGCATGTTCTGCGGATTCTTTAAGTCTAATTCTTCTAAAATCCACGCTGCCTTTTGTTTTGCTACAATATTAGCTCTGCCGACGACAGCTTTGTCCCAGGCCCTATGTGGAACGGGGGGCGTCGTTTTCACCACGAAAGAACTCAAAGTTGATGCCGATGGGGCGCCGAACTCCTATCTGGTGAACGGCGAAGGCCTGTCCTACACCTGCGATGGAGTGACCGCGGTGGGGTCAACACCCGATACTGACCGGAATGGATGGCAGAAAAAATGCCGCGATGCCTGGAAGAAAGCTGTTGCGACCGGTGATTATTCAAAGGTCAGAATATTTGGTTTTTCCAAAGACGAGAACAACAGGCCGATAGTTCAAAAGGCTGGCGATCCCCTGCCGGGAAAGGCTTTCATAACGGAGACTTCCGTCTCGGTTCCGGATGGGCCGGCAGGAACACAAAGGCATTGGGTCGATGCCAACGAAATTCCGTATGTTGTTTTGTCTGGTAGTTTTGTGAGGAAGTATGGTGTGAAGGGTGGCGATATAGCCGTCGTTTATCGCCCGGCAACCAAACGTTTCGCCTATGGGGTTTATGCCGACGGCGGTAAGCTCGGCGAAGCGTCCGTGCGCTTCCATCAGGATATCGGCAACAACCCTTTGGTAAACAAGGGTGGCGTCCTGAGAGCAAAATCAGGCATTGCCGACGAGAAGAGAAATAAAGATCCGATCCCGGTCATTACGGTCGTTTTTCCCGGAAAGACGTCTCATCCCACCGTCGACGCAAAAAAATGGCGTGCCGAGATTGCCGCGATGGGAAAAGAGCAATTCGACAAATGGGGCGGCATTGAGAAATTGATCGAATGTGCACGCTAATTTGAGTTGTCCTATCCTTGCAGAAAGCGGGCGGCGATGGGCCGCCCGTATTCGATCAGACCTTTGCTCAGCCTAACCGGCGGAGAGCACCTTGCCGGGGTTCATAATACCGGCAGGGTCGAAGGCATGCTTGATCCGCCGCATCAATTCCATTTCGATGCCGGGCCGGATGGCGGCCAGTTCGTCGCGCTTCAATTGGCCGATGCCGTGTTCGGCTGAAATCGAGCCGCCGAGCGATAGCACGATGCCGTGGACGATCTCGTTCATATCCCGCCAGCGGCCGATGAACTCGGCCTTGTCGGCGCCGACCGGCTGGGAAATATTGTAATGGATGTTGCCATCACCGAGATGGCCGAAGGCGCAGACGCGGGCGCCCGGAATGGCGGCGATAACCGCCTTTTCCGCCGTCGCCATGAATTCAGGTATATTTGAAACCGGAACGGAAACATCGTGCTTGATCGAACCGCCCTCGGGTTTCTGCGCGTCCGACATGCTTTCGCGCATGTGCCACAGCGCCTGCCGTTGCGCCTCGGATGCGGCGATCACCGCATCCTGAACCAGCCCGGCTTCAAAACCGCGCTCCAGCAGCGATTGCATCATCGTCTCCGCCGTCTCCGCTGAATCGGAGGTGGAAATATCGATGAGTGCGTACCAGTCATGCGGATTTTCGAGAGGATCGCGCACGCCGGGAATATGTCTCGTGGTGAATTCCACGCCGATGCGCGGCATCAGTTCGAAGCCGGTCAGCGCCGTGCCGCAAAGGTTCGAGGCCATTTCGAACAATCTCAGCGCGTCTTCGGTGGAGCCAAGCCCCGCAAAGGCCACCTGATGACCGAGCGGCTTCGGGAAAAGCTTCAGCACCGCACCGGTGATGATGCCGAGCGTGCCTTCCGAGCCGATGAAGAGGTCGCGCAGGTCGTAACCCGTATTGTCCTTCTTCAACCGGCGCAGCCCGTTCCAGATTTCGCCTGTTGGCAGCACCACTTCGAGCCCCAGGCAAAGCTGGCGCATGTTGCCATAGGCGAGAACCGCCGTGCCGCCGGCATTGGTGGCCAGATTGCCGCCGATGCGGCACGACCCCTGCGAGCCGAGCGACAGCGGAAACATGCGCTCCACCGTATCGGCGGCCTTGTGAATATCATCAAGAATGCAGCCGGCATCCGCCACGATGATATTGGCGACGGGATCGATATCGCGGATGCGGTTCATGCGCTCGAGCGACAGGATGATATCGGTGCCGTCCGCACGCGGTGTCTGGCCGCCGACAAGGCCGGTATTGCCGGTCTGCGGCACGATGGGGGTTCCTGTTTCGCTCGCAAGCTTCAGGATGGCCGCAACTTCTTCGACCGAACCGGGCTTGATGAGCAACGGCGAGGCGCCGCGATAAAGCCCGCGATTTTCCACAAGGCGCGGCGCCATTTCCGCCGGGTCGCGGACCGCGTTCTTTTCGCCGACAATGGCGGCAAAGCGGTCGAGGATGTCGGAGGAGGGGATGGCGGTGGTCGTCATGGGCGGCGTCTCGCTGTCATTTGAAACGGTGGGCGAAAGGATTGGGTGCCGTCAGCCTCGCGGCGCGGCGGCGCGGGAGAGGCGGTCGTTGATCGCCTCTCCAAGACCATGGGTGGGAATGGCGGTGATTGCGATGATATTGGCCCCGCTTGCATCGGCGGCTTTGAGATAGTCGAACAGGTTGGCGGCGGCCTCTGCGAGGTCGCCGGAGGGGCTGAGATCGAGAACGGTAAGGGCCGTCTCCTCGCCTTCGACCGCGATGCCGCCAAACCGGATCAGGGCTTCGCTGGCAGAGACTGATGTTGCACCGAGGCGCACGGCAGCGCCCGGCGCATAATGGGAGGCCAGCATTCCGGGCGCCTCAATGGCGGCAGAGGCTTTTTTCGGCCGTTCGAGCCGTTGGCCGGCAATGCGTTCTATGTCCTCGGTGACAATGCCGCCGGGACGGAGCAGCCGCACCCGGCCGTCCTCTTCCACCTTGACGATGGTGGATTCGACGCCGACGGAAGCTGCCCCGCCATCGAGAATAAGATTGATCTTTTGGCCGAGATCGGCCTCGACATGGGCCGCACTCGTCGGGCTGATCTTGCCGGAACTATTGGCGCTCGGCGCTGCCAGCGGCCTGTCGAACTTTCGGATCAAATCACCGGCAAAACCCTGCGGCACGCGAATGCCGACCGTGTCGAGCCCGGCCGTTGCGAGCGAATGAATACCGCTTGCCGGTTTGAGGGGCAGAACCAGCGTCAGCGGGCCGGGCCAGAAGGCTTCGGCGAGGCGGCGCGATACGGGGTCGAAAACCGCGTAACGTTCGGCCATGGCGATATCGGCCATATGGCAGATCAACGGATTGAACTGCGGCCGGCCCTTCGTCTCGTAAATGCGGGTAATCGCCGCCGGATTGGTGGCGTCTGCCGCAAGGCCGTAGACGGTTTCCGTCGGCAGGGCGATGGGCTGGCCGTCTGCAAGCTCGGTGACGGCTGCCTGCAAGGCGGTTTCCCGCTCGTTTTCGATATTGATATGACGCGCCATGATGCTGCCTTTCAGGGCGGTCAATAGCGTATTTCGGGCAGGTATGGAAAGCGCAATCGCGGCTTTTTACATCGCCCTGATGATCTTGCGCATCTCGTCCGACCGCGCGCCAAGCATCAGCACGTTTTTAAGCGCCACGCGCGGATCGTGGGTCTGGAACAACAGGCCGCCGCGATGGAAGGACGTGTCGACGGCGAGGCCCCGATCGGGCAGCGCATTGATGGCGACGGCGAAATACATCCGCGAATAACGCGCATCGATGTTTTCGAAGAAGTTTTCAGCACCGCTCAGCTCGGCAAAGAAATTCGCGAAATAGAACGACCAGAAAACATGACGGCGCGCGTCGAAACTGGTTTTCGCCGCCGTGACATGGCAATAGCCGAGATGCGGCCGTTCATCGAGCAGATGGTGGAAAACCATCTTGGGAAAGCGGATGGACTGGTGAAATCCATTGAGACGGCTATGGGTGGCGTCGGCGGCAGCTTCGAGTTTGCGCCCGGTTATCGCGGCCACCTCGTCATGGCTGTAATAGACGCGCTCCTTCGGCAGCCAGCGTTCTTCGTAACGGGTAATCCGTCCGGTGCGCAGGAAGTCCGAATGCGCGGTATTGGAACGTATCGGCGTGACCGAATGTTTTGCCGCATCGAAATAACGTATGCGTGTCGCCTTCTCCACCAGGAGCGCCCTCGTTGCTGTCGATCAGCCAACATAGTTTAGGCAGCGTTAAAACTCCGTTGCGCCGTTACCCCCGTTTTCTGACGGGTTGATAGGATGTGCGCAGCATCATGCGTCATATTGCGACGCGGTTTATCGGACCGAATAGCGCGCGGATTTCGCAAGCGGAATGGCCTGCGACGGCCATCGGCGCATGTCGCAATTTGTCGCCAATGCGGAAGCCGATGTCGCTGTTTGCGCTGCCGCAAATACCCGCCGGTGTTTAGATGGGATCATGCTTCCGCAGCCCGCGTGAATGGTGCCGGGCAGGGCGGTTTGATCGAGGATTTGGCCATGGAATTGCGTGAAACCGTATTGCGCCAGCTGAAGAACCGCCGCGAAGGCTTCAGTCTGGAACAGCCTTTCTACACGGACCCGGATTATTTCAAGCTGGACATGGAAACGATCTGGTATCGCGACTGGCTGTTCGTTGGCCATGATTGCGAGGTGGCGAAGTCCGGCAGCTATTTCACCGTTCAGGTCGGGGCCTATTCCGTCGTCATCGTGCGCGGCCGGGACGGGCAGATCCGTGCCTTCCATAATTCCTGTCGCCATCGCGGCTCCCGCGTCTGCACCACGCAGAAGGGCCAGTCCGCGCGTCTCGTCTGTCCCTATCACCAGTGGACCTATGACCTGGACGGCAAGCTGCTGTTCGCCCGCCATATGGGCGAGGAGTTCGACAAGGGGGATTTCGGCCTGAAGCCGGTCGCCTGCGAAACCGTTGCCGGTTACGTCTTCATCTGCCTTGCCGACCAGCCGGCGGATTTCGCGCCCATGCGTGCCGAGGTAGAAAGTTACATGGCCCCGCACCGCATCTGGGAAGCCAAGGTCGCGCATGAAAGCACCATCATCGAAAAGGGCAATTGGAAGCTCGTCTGGGAAAACAACCGCGAATGCTACCATTGCGCCGCCAACCATCCTGAACTCTGCCGCACCTATCCCGAAAATCCGAGCGTGACGGGAACCGACGGTGGTGCGAGCGATCCTGAAATCGGCGGCCACTGGGCGCGCTGCGAGGCCGCCGGCCTGCCGAGCCGTTTCAAGATCGACCCCAAGGGCCAGTTCCGCGTCGCCCGCATGCCGCTGATCGGCGAGGCCGAAAGCTACACCATGTCCGGCAAACGCGCTGTGCGCCGGCCGCTGTCCGACGATGTCAGCATCAGCCATATCGGCGCGCTGCTGCTGTTCCACTACCCGACGACGTGGAACCACTTCCTCGGTGACCACACCATTTCCTTCCGGGTACTGCCGCTCAGCGCCAACGAAACCATGGTCACCACCAAATGGCTGGTGCACAAGGATGCGGTCGAGGGCGTGGATTACGATCTGGAAGACCTCACCCACGTCTGGAACGAAACCAACGATCAGGACCGCCGCATCGTTGAGGAAAATGCCTTCGGCATTCGTTCCCCCGCCTATGAGCCCGGCCCCTATTCCATGGAGGACGAGGGCGGCGTGATGCAGTTCGTCAACTGGTATGCCGATTTCATGGTCGACCGGCTGTCCGGCGACAAGGCCAGGCTTTCGGCTGTAGCGTGATGCGAAGATGAATATGGTTGTGAGCTATAAGCACATAGACGAGATGAAGCCGTGGAGTGACAAGCGTCACCTGCTGGAATGTATCTCGGTGACACCAGAGACACCTGACGTGATGACGTTCCTGTTCCGCTCCGAGGATCAGAACTGGTTTCGTTATCTGCCGGGGCAATTCGTGACGCTGGAACTGCCGGTCGGCAAGGAACCACTCTACCGGACATATACATTGTCCTCCAGCCCGTCGCGGCCCTATGCGCTGTCGGTCACGGTCAAGGCGCAGGCCAATAGCATCGGCACGCGCTGGATGTTCGACAATCTGAAGCCTGGTATGAAGATCCGGGCGCTCGGCCCGCTTGGCGACTTTTCGTATGTGCGGCATCCGGGTGAGAAATACCTGTTCATCTCGGCAGGCTCCGGTGTCACGCCGATGATGTCGATGGTGCGCGACATGAGCGACCGCGCTCCGCAGAGCGATATTGCCTTCATCAATTGTTCGCGGACTCCTGGCGATATCGTCTTCCGTCACGAGCTGGAATATCTCGCCCGCTTCATGCCGAACCTGTCTCTCGGCTTTATTGTCGAGAAATGCGGCCGCACCGATCTGTGGTCCGGCCTGAAGGGCATGGTCGACAAGGCCAAGATCGCGCTGCTTGCGCATGATTTCATGGAGCGCACCGTCTTCTGCTGCGGGCCGGAACCTTTCATGGCTGCCGTCCGCTCCATGCTGGATGCGTCAGGCTTCGACATGGGCCGTTACCATCAGGAAAGTTTCTCGCCTGCCGCCCCCGTCGCCGTCGGCGAAAGCGTTCTTGTCGATGCGGATGGCGAAGCGCTCTCGATGGTGGGCTTCACCGTTTCGGGAAAAGAAATGCCGTGCCAGCCCGGCCAGACGGTTCTCATGACGGCGCGTGCTGCCGGTGTGCGCATCGGCGCTGCCTGCGAATCGGGAATTTGCGGCACCTGCCGGGTGCTGAAACTTTCCGGCAAGGTGGAGATGAACCACAATGGCGGTATTCTCGATGAAGAAATCGAGGAAGGTTATATTCTCGCCTGCTGCTCGAGGCCGCTGACGGACGTGAAGGTGGAAGCCTGACAGGCTGTGCACCACCTTCCAGTTCCACCGGTTTTTGTCGTGGAACTAAATTTCCCCAAACTCGTTTGCACGTCATCGAATTCTTTTCGGGTGTTCCATGGGGCTGACCCTTACCTCCGATGAGAGCGAGCGATGAAAAGGCGCGGTTCAACGCGTTAAAGCAAACGGAGGAAGATCATGATGAATTTCCGGACAACGAGCGTCGCCACGGCGATTGTCGTTTTCCTCACCAGCTTCACGCCGTCGCAGGCGTTCCAGGCGCCCGTGCCGATGCCGAAGCCGGCAATATCCACCGACAATAATGTCGTTCCGGTGCAGTACCGCGAATGGGACCGCCGCTACGACCGCAGGCACGGTGACCGCATGTATCGCCCGCGCCCGCCGCGTGACGGATATTACAACGGCCATCGTGGCTATCGCGATCGTCGTCCGGGCTACCGTTATCACAACGGTTACTGGTTCCCGCTGGCGGCTTTCGCCGCAGGTGCGATCATCGGTGGCGCCGTGCAGCAGCCGCGCCCTGCCTATGGCGGCAGCCATGTGTCCTGGTGCCAGAACCGCTGGCGCTCGTATCGCGCTTACGACAACTCCTACCAGCCGACCAGCGGTCCGCGCCGCATATGCGTATCGCCTTACAGCCGCTGATAGTGGTTTTCGAAAGCCCGGACTTGATCCGGGCTTTTGCTTTCGGGCTGCCGGATCGGGTAACCGAAGCGTGAATGCATCGTTAATGCTGGGTTCAGGCGAAAACGCCTAGCCTGCAACCTCAAATGTAACGGCCAGCGCCGACAAGCTGGCTGAGTAAGAAGAAAAAGGTGCTATTATTCACGTATAACGGCCTGTCGACCGTCGTGAATGGAGGAAGTCAGATGAGAGACTATATGAAGAATATCTTGGCTGTCGGTCTTTCTGCGATCGTGGTTGCGGGAGCGATTGTTCCGGCAGAAGCGGCAATGCCATTGCCGACGGCACCGAAGAGTGTCGAGACGGTGGGCAACGACGCCAGCAAGAATATCGTGAATGTGCAGTACTGGCGCGATCGTCGCGACTGGGATGGCGGACGTCGTGGCTGGTACGGTGGTCATCGCGGTTATCGCGATTACCGTCCGGGCTATCGTCATCATGACGGTTACTGGTTCCCGCTCGCAGCCTTTGCGACGGGTGCGATCATCGGCGGTGCACTTTCGCAGCCGCGCGAAATCTACCGTCCGGTTCCGGAATATCGTCCGCGTCCGGTCTATCGCGAATACCGCCCTGTCCGTCGTGCCGGCATGAGCCAGGCGCATGTGAACTGGTGCTATGGCCGCTATCGGTCCTACGATGCCTATAGCAACACGTTCCAGCCGTATCATGGCCCACGCCAGCCCTGCTATTCGCCTTACAGCTGATAAGTGGACGAGCTGAAATCGATGGAGCCGCCCGGAGAAATTCCGGGCGGCTCAAGCTTCTTATAGGCCTCGTAACATCAGCCTTCGTCATCCTCGGGCTTGACCCGAGGATCTATTGTCGCCGGTGGTTGTGGATCCTCGGGTCAAGCCCGAGGATGACGCTGAGTGGGACTGTCGACGCCACCCCGCTAAGAAGTCGGTTGACCTCTGTTGATCGTCACAGAATCCGCGCCCGCTTCAGCACGAACCAGGCGAGCGCCACCGAGATCACGATGAAGATGCTGGCCGAAAGCGTGCCGCCCGTGCCGACCGTAAACGGCAGCTCATCCGTATTCATGCCGAAAAAACCTGTGACCAGCGATGGCGGCAGCAGGAATGCCGTCATCAGCGACAGGATATAAAGGTGCCGGTTGGTTTCGGATGAGAGTTTGGAATCGATTTCCTCGTGCAGCAGCCTTGCCCGCTCCTGCAAAGCGTAGACATCGTGGTCGACAGCTTCCAGACGACCCATCAGACGCGAGGCGACGTCCTCGAAACCATCGGGCATCTCGTCCTCGTCGGCAGCGGAGGCCCGTCGCATCAGGGTGAGCACGGTGCGCAGATGCCGGTGCAGGCGCACCACCGTGCGGCGCAGTGGCGCGAGACGCCGCCGCTCATCGCGGTTCTCACTGTCATAGACGAGATCTTCGATAGCGTTCAGCTCTTCCGTCGTTTCCATGACCAGACTGATGAGCGAGCGCTGGAATTCCGCAACGAGGCCCTCGAAGACGTGGGCAGGCGTGAGGTAGCGGTTGGAATTCTTGTCGACGGCAGCCTTCAGCCGGTCCACCGAACGCAGCGGCTGCAGGCGGGTGGTGATGATGAAGCGGTCGCTCACCGCAAAATGCAGCCACCCGAAATCGCGCGTCTCCTTGTCGAACTCACGCTGGAAATCGACCAGCGTGCCATAGAGCGATTTTTCGTCGACCACGATCGAGGGATGTGTCTCATGGGTAGTGAGGCTTGCCCGCGCCGCCGGATCGAGACCCTCGATCGTTTCGAGAAAATTTGCCACCCGCTGATCGGCGAGATTGAGATGCAGCCAGAAGAAACCGTCGCACTCGGACATTTCCTCGAAACCTGCATCGGGCGCCAGCCGCCGGCAAGGCGCTTTTCCGGGCTGGAAATGATAGGCCCAGACAAGGCCGGGGATGACGGGTGTTATGAGATCCATCGTGGCAGTCCTGACCGGCTGGATGGGAGGGGAGGCGTCCGGCGCCGCAGGGCGGAAACGGCAGCAGAGGCGTGAGCGCCTTTCAGCGCATGCTGAGCAAATTCATATGACAGTTTTATAACAATCCCGCCGAAATGACGGGAATTTTCAAATTGACGTTTACGTAAAAATCATTTAGCCCGAAGGCAGCACGATAGGCAAAAGCTTCGGGAGGAGGCAGCATGTATACCGCGCCGGTGGACGATATCGCCTTTACGCTCAAACATGTGGCGGGTCTGCAAGACGCGCTTGCAAAGGGTGCGCTGGGAGACCTCGGTGAAGATGTCGTTGATGCCATTCTGCACGAAGCCGGTCGTTTCGCCACCGCCGAGGTCGCTCCGCTTGCCGAGATCGGCGATCGTCAGGGCGCAAAACTCGCCGACGACAAGGTCACGACGCCGGATGGCTGGGCCGATCTTTACCGTCGCTGGGCGGAAGCCGGCTGGAACAGCCTGACGGCACCGGAAGAGTTTGGTGGCCAGAACCTGCCGCATATGCTGAATGTCGCCGCGCTTGAGATGTGGAATTCCGGTTCCATGGCCTTTGCGCTGGCGCCGACGCTCACTATGGGGGCAGTGGAAGCCATTGTCACCCATGGCAGCAACGATCTGAAACGCACCTATCTTCCAAAACTCGTATCCGGGGAATGGACCGGGACGATGAACCTCACCGAGCCGCATGCGGGATCGGACCTTGGCGTCCTGAAGACCCGGGCCGAGCGCAATGGTGACGGCACCTACCGCATCTTCGGGCAGAAGATTTTCATCACCTGGGGCGAACATGACGCGGCGGACAACATCATCCACCTCGTTCTCGCCCGCCTGCCGGACGCACCGGCCGGCACACGCGGCATCTCGCTCTTCCTCGTGCCGAAGTTTCTCCCTGACGACGACGGCACGCCGGGCAGCAGAAACGATGTCTTCTGCCATTCTCTGGAGCACAAGCTTGGCATTCACGGCTCGCCCACCTGCACGATGATTTTCGGAGACGGCAGGTTCGGGGAAGAGAAGGGCGCCCTGGGCTGGCTGATCGGTGAGGAGAACAAGGGTCTCGCCTGCATGTTCACCATGATGAACAACGCCCGCCTCGCCGTTGGCATGCAGGGCGTGGCGATCTGTGAAGCGGCGACCCAGAAGGCCATCGAATACGCCAGAGAGCGCACGCAGGGCAAGGCGCCCGGCTGGCAGGGTTCCGGCATGAGCCCGATCATCGAGCACCCGGATATCGCCCGCACGCTTCTGACGATGAAGGCACTGACGCAGGGATCGCGGGCGATCTCCTTCAGCTGCGCGCATGCCATCGATATGGCGCACGCGACTGAAGACGCCCGGCAGCGCGCTTACTGGCAGGAGCGCGCTGCCCTCCTGACACCGATCGCCAAATCCTTCTCCACCGATGCCGGTGTGGACGTTGCCTCCATGGGCATTCAGGTGCATGGCGGCATGGGCTTCATCGAAGAAACGGGTGCCGCCCGTTACCTGCGCGACGCCCGTATCGCCCCGATCTATGAAGGCACCAACGGCATTCAGGCGATCGATCTGGTGGTTCGCAAGCTGCCGCTTTCCGATGGCGCGCAGGTGCGTGGTTTCATCACCGAACTGCGCGAGATCGCCGCCCGGACCGCCGCCTCGAACCGCGACGATCTCGGCGAGACGGCCCGTTATCTCGAAACGAGCCTCAACGATCTGGAAACGGCGACCGACTGGCTGCTGGAACGGCTGAAGGCGGGCGAAACCGAAACCGCACTCGCCGGCGCGACACCCTACCAGCGTCTCTTCGGGCTGGCGCTCACGGGAGCCTATCTCGCCAAGGGCGCATTGGCCTCCGTGGAAGACGGCAGGGGCGGACAACGCGCCGCGCTTTGCCGGTTTGCGGCGGAAAACCTGCTGGCGGAAACGGCAGCGCTCAAGGACCGGGTCATCGCCGGGGCGGCAAGCCTTGCCGCTGCCCGCGCCGTTTTGGCTTCCTGAGTTGATTGAGGAGAGAGCTATGTCGGACGATCATATTCTCGTCGAGCGGGTCAGCCACGCGCCCGAAGTCCTGACCATCCGCTTCAACCGGCCGGACAAGAAAAACGCCATCACCGATGCGATGTATCTGCGCATGGCTGAAGCCTTGCAGGCCGCCAATGCCGATCCTGATATTCGCGTCGTTGCGTTTCTCGGCACGGAAGGCTGCTTTTCCGCAGGCAACGATATGGCCGACTTCCTTGCATTCGCCATGTCGGGCGCAAAAGGAAAGCTTGCCGTTCTCGATGTTCTGAAGGCACTCGCGACCTTCGAAAAACCGCTGGTTTCGGGTGTCGATGGTTTGGCCATCGGCATCGGCACGACGCTGAACCTGCATTGCGATCTGACAGTCGCCTCCAATCGCAGCCTGTTCAAGACACCTTTCGTGGATCTGGCGCTGGTGCCGGAAGCGGCATCCAGCCTGCTTGCACCGAGGCTCATCGGCCACCAGCGCGCCTTTGCGCTGCTTGCCATGGGCGAAGGTTTTACCGCCGAACAGGCGTTGCAGGCCGGAATGATCTGGAAGGTCGTGGCCCCGGAACATGTCGAGAGCGAAACGCTGGCACTCGCGACCCGGCTTGCCGCCAAGCCGCAGCAGGCGCTGAAGATCGCCCGCGATCTCGTGCGCGGCAATCCGCAGGATGTGCTGGCGCGCATCGATGAGGAAGCCCGCCATTTCATCGCGCAATTGCAAAGTGCGGAAGCACGGGCCGCCTTCGAGGCATTCATGCGCCGTTAAGCGTTTCGGCAGGAAGTCCTTGCGGTTAAGGAACCGGTCAATATGGCTCGGGTTAAATACCGTACCGTCATTGTCCGAAGGTCACCCGCATGCGTCACTTCGTTTTCGCCCTGTCCCTATTCCTTTCCGCCGCGACCGTTGCCGAAGCGACGGCGACTACGCCTTTGCTGGTGTCGAGCAACAACATCATTCTGGCGCAGTCCACGCAGGACGATAGCCCGAACTTCTATTCCGGGAACAGCCGCGATCGCCAGCGCCGCGCGCGTTTCGTCTGCGTCATCACTCCGCCGGATAGCGCCAATCGCCGCAGACCCTATATCTGCCCCATCGAGCAGGGCCGCGTCGGCGGTTCGTGCCGCTGCTCGGGCGTGGTCGGGAACGGCACGGTCGATACGGCCTGGTAACAAACCCCTCGGCCCTCATTCCTGTGACAGGCACAGGAATGAGGGCAATGGGCAGCTCTCCGCTCGGATTGCTTATTTCTCCAGCACCGCCACGGCTTCCACATGCGGCGACCATAAGAACTGGTCCACCGGCGTCACCCGTGTCACGCGATAGCCGCCTTCCGTGAGAAGGGCGAGGTCGCGCGCAAGCGTCAGCGGATTGCAGCTGACGGCGACGATCTTCTTCACCGTGCTGCGGGCAAGTTCCTTGCACTGGAATTCCGCACCCGCACGCGGCGGATCGAACACCACCGCATCGTAGTTTTTCAATTCGCTCGTCATCAGCGGCCGGCGGAAGAGATCGCGCTTTTCGATGCTGACGGGTTTCAGGCCCTGCGTGTTGCGGGCGGCGAAATCGAGCGCCTTCAGCGGCTTGTCTTCCGCTTCCACCGCATGTACCCGGCCGATACGCGCGAGCCTCAGCGCAAAGGTGCCGGAACCGCAAAACAGATCGGCAATGCGCTTGGATTTGCCCACATGGGCCAGCACCAGTTCGGCCATGGCGTCTTCGGCCTGTTTGGTCGCCTGGGTGAAACCGCCGGCCGGCGGCGAAACCGGAACGCCGCCGAATTCGATGATCGGCTTTTGCGGTTCGATGAGGATTTCACCCGACAGCGAGACGCGGGCGATGCCGCGCATGGCAAGCACCGTTTCCGTCAAGGCGCGGCGCTGCTTGTCGCCGACGGATTTGATGCCTTCGACTGAAATGTCGAGACCCGAAAGCGTTTCAAGGACGGTCATGCGAAACGGCTCGGCATTCGACGCAAGGGAAAGGCCGATGGCGCGGATGGCATCCAGCCGCGCGACGATGCCGGCCGAGGTGACGGGACATTCCTGGATGGCGACGATGTGATGGCTGTTCGCCTGGCTGAAACCGAGAAGCAGACCCTTTTCCGTCCTGCGGGCGGCAAACACCGCGCGGCGGCGCTCGCCGGGGCGACAGATGACGAGATCGTCCACCGGCGGCGTGAGACCCTTCGATCGAAGCGCCGAAACCACCAGCTCCCGCTTGAAGGCGTGGTAGGGCTGATCGGCGAAATGCTGCAGCGAACAACCGCCGCAGGTGCCGTTAACGCCCTCAGGGCCGAAGTGGCGACAGGCGGGTTCGCGACGGTCTGCCGAGGCTTCCGCAATCGAGATGATGGTGCCGGTATCCTTGACCTTGGCAATCGCCACCGTTTCGCCGGGCAGGGCGAAGGGCACATAGACCGGGCCGTCGGGACAGTGCGCAATGCCGTCGCCCTGCGCGCCAAGGCTCTTTATGCTGACGGTCTGCGTGCTCATGGCTTTTGGCCTCCGAGAAGAAATTCGATATTGCCGTCGCCGCCGGAAATCGGTGAGGGAATGAGGCCAAGGCTCTTCCAGCCCATGTCTTCAACGAGCCAGCGCTCCAGTTCGGCAGCAACGGCGGGGGCCGTTTCCGGTTCTTTCAGCAGCCCCGCCTTGCTGATGGCGTCGCGGCCCGCCTCAAATTGCGGCTTGACCAAGAGAACCGCCAGCGCGCCGGAGGCTGCAAGCCCAAGTGCGGGGGCGAGCGCCAGCTTGATGGAGATGAAGGACACGTCGGAGACGATGAAGTCCACGGATCGGTCATCGATGTCGTCGGCCGTGAGGAAGCGCGCATTCAGCCCCTCCAGATTGGTGACGCGCGGATCGTTTTCGATCCTTGGATGCATCTGCCCGTGGCCGACATCGATGGAGGTGACGTGCTTGGCACCGCGATGAAGCAGCACCTCGGTGAAGCCGCCGGTGGACGCACCGACGTCGAGACATTCGTGGCCCTTCGGATCGAGCCCGAAATGATCGAGCGCGGCGGTAAGCTTGAGGGCAGCGCGGGAAACATAGGCCTGCGCCGGATCGGTAATGGCGATCTTGACGTTTCCGGCAACGGTCTGGCTGGGCTTGGTGGCGGTTTTCCCGTTGACGCTCACGGTGCCGCGCGCAATCGCATCGCGCGCACGCGAGCGGCTGGCGAAGTGGCCGAGCGATACAAGAAGCTGGTCAAGCCGTTCATTTTCAGGTGTTTTGGACATGGTCCCGTGTCAATGACCGTCAAACTCCGCCGATGCAAGCGATTTATCATCGAAACCCGCCGACACTGCCGCCTTCGCCCTGATACAGGCGTGAATGTGGCATCGCTCAAACAGCATATGCGATTAATCCAATATAAAGGCTTGTATTGCACTTTGTGCGCAAGGCCCGTGCGGCCAGTCGGAACCTGCCATGACGGCATCTCCTCCAATCCACATTATTGCGACCGTTGCAACGCAGACGCTTGCTCCGAGGCATCGGGTCGCCGAGAGAGTTTGCGATGTCGCTGAAAAACTTCCCCATCAACATAAAGCTCATAGTCACCTTCTGTGCGTTGATGAGCGTGTGCCTGCTCGCCTCTGCGGTCGTATTCTGGCAGACGCTGGGGAGTGAGCGCGTTACGATCGAAAACAACCGCACCAAGGATATCATCCAAGCCGTGGACGGCGCGACGGCCGCCATGCTGGAACAGGCCGTCAACCAGCGCGGCTTCCTGCTGTTTCGCAGCGACAGCACCTATAATGATGTATTCGCCCAGCGCGACCTGATGCTGAAGAAGCTCGACGAAGCCCGCGTGCTCGCAGCCGGCCGGCCGGACATTCTGCAATCCATCGACGACATGCAGAAATCCGCCACCGTGTTCTTCAAGGAACTGGCGGAACCGCAGATCGCCGCGCGCAAGACGACCGAAGCGCCGATTTCCGAAATCATCGAGATCGGCCGCAACCAGGCCAAGGGCCAGCTCGACGGTTTCCGAGCCTCCGCCGCCAAGATCAAGGAACAGCTGAACGGGCTGTCGACCGCTTACGCGGCCGAACAGCAGGCTGCGGCGCTGAACCTGAAATACGCGCTTCTGGGCGGCGGCGCTGTCGCCGGTCTTCTCGCCGTTACCCTCATCTGGGCGCTGTCGCGCTCGATCGTTACGCCGATCGTCGGCATGACGGCGGCCATGAGCAGGCTTGCCGATGGCGACATGACCACGGAAGTTCCGGCGGTCGACCGCAAGGACGAAGTCGGCAAGATGGCCAAGGCCGTCCTCGTCTTCAAGGAGGCAGGGCTCGAAAAATCCCGTCTCGCCGGCGAAACCGAGCGCATGCGCTCCGCCACCGAGACCGAGCGTCGCCGCAACGAAGAAGAGAAGGCGCAGGACGAGGCCGCCAACGCCTTTGCGCGTGACGAGCTGGGCAAGGGTCTTTCCGCTCTGGCGGAGGGCGATCTTGCCTACCGGATCGAAACACCGTTCGCCTCCTACATCGACCCCATCCGTATCGATTTCAACAGCGCCGTCGAAAAGCTCCAGCATGCCATGCGCGCCGTTGGCGAGAATGCGGCAGCGATCAATGCCGGCGCTTCGGAAATGCTGTCTGCCGCCGATGATCTGTCGCGCCGCACCGAACAGCAGGCGGCCTCCATCGAGGAAACCGCCGCAGCCCTGGAAGAAGTCACCACCACGGTGCGCGACAGCGCCAAGGGCGCCGAAGATGCCGGCAGTCTGGTTCAACGCGCCCGCGCCGGTGCGGAAAAGTCGGGCGTCGTGGTGCGCAATGCGGTTGCCGCCATGCGCGAGATCGAAAAGTCCTCCGGCGAGATCGGCAACATCATTGGCGTCATCGACGATATCGCCTTCCAGACCAATCTTCTGGCGCTGAATGCAGGCGTGGAAGCCGCCCGTGCGGGCGATGCTGGCAAGGGCTTCGCCGTCGTCGCGCAGGAAGTGCGTGAACTCGCCCAGCGTTCCGCCAATGCCGCCAAGGAAATCAAGACGCTGATCGGCGCTTCCAGCCGGCAGGTGGAAAACGGCGTCAATCTCGTCGACGAAACAGGCAAGGCGCTGGACCTCATCGTGGCGGAAGTCGAGGAGATCAACGCCCATGTCAGCGCCATCGTCGTTGCCGCCCGCGAACAGGCGACGGGCCTGCAGGAAATCAACACGGCCGTAAACACCATGGATCAGGGCACGCAGCAGAATGCCGCCATGGTGGAGCAGCAGACCGCCGCCAGCCATTCGCTGGCCCGCGAAGCGGAAGCGCTCAACAGCCTGCTCGGTCAGTTCAGGATGGGTGGCACGCGTGCTGCCGTTGCCAGCGCCGGCAATGGTGCCGGCAGCTATGCGGCTCCTCGCCACTCCTCGGCAAAACCAGCCTTCCAGCCGGCACCTGCGCCGGCCAGGAAAGCACCGGTGAAACCGGCCTCCGCTACCGCAAGACCGGTCTCGTCACCGGCCCGTGCGCTTGGCCAGAGCCTCGCCCGCGCCTTCGGCGGCACGTCGGAAGCGCCAGCCGCGAAGGATCAGGACTGGACGGAGTTCTGAGCGGGGCGGTCAGTATCGTTGCACAGAAAAGAGGGGCCCGGTGCGGCCCCTTTTTATTGCTCGGTTTTCGGATCAAATAGGCAGGCGCTCGACCGCATCAGCAGATGATAAGCTAAGCCCGCCGCAGTTTTTCGAGAAAGGCGATTTCCAGATGGCAGCTCGCGTTAAGTTACGGCTTTTGGATGGTGAATATGGGGTGGCGCGGCTTCACGCGTCTGAAGCCATTCCGGCCTGGGCCGATGGCGGCGGGTTCGTCAGCATCAGCCGCACCGATGACGAACTTTCCATCGTCTGCCGGAAAGACCGCATCCCGCAGGATGTTCACTTTGATGCCGGCTGGTCGTGCTTTAAGTTTCAGGGGCCATTTGCCTTTGATGAAACGGGCATCGTCCTCTCCGTCATCGAGCCCTTATCCACCAATGATATAGGAATATTTGTGGTTTCGACTTTCGATGGCGACCATCTGCTTCTGAAAACGGACGATCTCAAAAAAGCGTTCGGTCTGCTGGCAAATGCGGGACATTCGCTCACCTGAGGATCCATTTAGCCATGACGATTTTCTGACGGTAGGCGTTTTGAAGGGTCTCAGGCGGAATGATCGGCCCGCATTGGATGCCAGATGGAAATATCCCGTGGCGCATCCAGAAGCTCGGGCAGGGCATCGTGCCATGCCTGACGATAGGGGCGATGTATCTGAACGTCGAGAACGTCCTGATGGTCGCTCCAGGTTTCGTGCAGCAGGAAGCGGTTCTCGTTTTCGCCGTCGCGATGCAGGGTCGCGTTCAAGAACGTCTTTTCGTGCCGCATGGCGTCGAGAAGCGCATTCAGCAATTCGAGAAAGCGCTCGCGCTGGCCGGGACGGACCTGAAAGCCGATAAGATAGGTGGTGTGCACGGGTCTTACTCCTTGGTGTCTTGCATCAGGGCGGTGCGGGTTGCCGCGTCGGCCGGGTAGAAACATTCCAGCACCAGTTCGGACAGCGTAACGTCCGTCGCCGTTCCGAAAACCGTGGTGGTCGAGATGAAGCTCAATATGCCGCCCGAAGACGGATCACGGAGCTGGAGCGGTATGGCTAGGGGGTCGGCCCCGGCCGTATGGGGCGATACCTTTGGCGCGGGGTAGGCCGCAAGCTCCGCATGCAATCGAGAAAGCACCTCGTCTCCCGTCTCTTCGACCTGACGGCGCAGGCGTTCCAGCAGGTGATGACGCCATTCGGCAAGGTTGGCGATGCGCGAACTCAGGCCCTGCGGATGCAGGCTCAGCCTCAAGGCGTTGAGCGGTGGGCGAAGCAGCTCTTCGGAAACGCCGGCCAGAAGCGACGTGATCGCCTCATTGGCGAGAACGACGTTCCAGTGGCGGTCTACGGCAAGGGCGGGGAAGGGCATGTGCCCATGCACCACGGTTTCGACGGCCCGCCGGGCCGCCGCCATATCGGGCGCGTCCATCGGCCGTTCGGAATGAACAGGCGCATAACCGGCCGCCAGCATCAGCCGGTTGGCGGCGCGGGCGGGCATCGAAAGCTGCTCGGCCAGTTTCACGAGCATCTCGCGGCTGGGGGATGATCGCCCGCTTTCCACGAAGCTCAGATGGCGCGCGGATATGTCCGCCTCCATCGCCAGATCGAGCTGGCTCAACCTCCGGCGCGCACGCCATTCCTTCAGCACCTGGCCGACATGTTCTCGATGATGTGTCATGTCCGCAACCTAGCAGAAGAGAGCGCCAATGCGATTACCTCTGAGGTAATTGTTCCGCTTCCCGACCGCCGGCATGTTTGGGCCGTCAACCAGAAGGAGCGCAATCATGACGCAGCATCTCGCAATCGCCGAAACCTATCTCGCAGCATGGAACGAGGAGGACAATGAACGCCGCAGGCATCTCGTCGGTCAGGCGTGGTCAGAAAACACGCGCTACGTCGATCCGCTGATGCAGGGCGAGGGTCAGCAGGGGATTGCCGCGATGATCGAGGCGGCGCGGCAGAAATTTCCGGGATATCGGTTCGTACTCACAGGCTCCCCGGATGGCCACGGCAATTTCACCCGTTTTTCATGGCGTCTCATTTCGCCAGACGGAGACGATGTCGCTGGCGGAACCGATGTCGTCAGCCTGAATGCCGAGGGGCGGATCGAAAATGTCGTCGGCTTTCTCGATGGCGCTGCATCCTGAGAAAGAGGCGGGATCGTCCCGCCTCCTGTCCCGGCAATCTTGTCAGCCGGCGAAACCGACGCCGGCCTGACGCTGGCCGAGCGCATTGAACACGGTGGAAACGATGCCGGCCCGGTCGAGGCCGGCATTGGCATACATGGTCTCGGGTTTGGCCTGCTCCACCCACTGGTCGGGCAGGGTCAGCGTCCGCACCTTCGGGCCATGGTCAAGCAGGCCGGCACTGGCCATGAAATGCAGAACATGCGCGCCAAAGCCGCCGACGGAGCCTTCTTCGATGGTCACCAGCACCTCGTGATTGCTGGCCAATTGGCGGATGAGGTCGAGATCGAGCGGCTTGGCGAAACGCGCATCGGCAACCGTGGTCGAAAGTCCGGCGGCATCGAGGTCTTCGGCCGCCGCCAGGCATTCCGCCAGCCGCGTGCCGAAGGAGAGCAGCGCAACCTTGGTGCCTTCCTTGATGATGCGGCCCTTGCCGATCTCAAGAATCTCACCACGCGCGGGCATCTCGACGCCCACGCCTTCGCCGCGCGGGTAACGGAAGGAAATCGGGCCTTCGTCATAGGCCGCTGCCGTGCGTACCATATGTTTCAGCTCAGCTTCATCCGAGGCCGCCATCACCACCATGCCGGGCAGGGTGGCGAGGAACGTCGTATCGAATGAGCCGGCATGGGTCGGTCCATCCGCGCCGACAAAACCGGCGCGGTCGATGGGGAAACGCACGGGCAGGCTCTGGATCGCCACATCATGCACCAGCTGGTCGTAACCGCGTTGCAGGAAGGTGGAATAAAGCGCGCAGAACGGCTTGTAACCATCAGCCGCAAGCCCGGCCGCAAAGGTGACGGCATGCTGCTCGGCAATGCCGACATCGAAGGTGCGGGTCGGGAAAAGCTCGGCCATCTTGTCGAGGCCGGTGCCGTTCGGCATGGCGGCGGTGACGCCGATGATCTTGTCGTCGAGGGTGGCTTCCTGGATCAGGGCTTCGGCAAAGACGCTGGTATAGCTCGGCGCATTCGGCTTGGCTTTCGCCTGCGCGCCGGTGATGACGTCGAACTTGTTGACGCCGTGATATTTGTCCGCCGCCGCTTCCGCCGGCGCGTAACCCTTGCCCTTCTGCGTCACCACATGGATGAGGACAGGGCCTTTCTGGTTGTCGCGCACATTGCGCAGCACCGGCAAGAGGTGATCGAACGAATGACCGTCGATCGGGCCGATGTGATAGAAACCAAGCTCCTCGAACAGCGTGCCGCCGGTCACGTAACCACGGGCATGGGTCACGGCGCGGGTAATGGCGCGATCGATGGTCTTGCCGAGATAGGCCGTCAGTTTCTTGCCGAAATCACGGAAACCCATATAGGTGCGGCCAGAGGCAAGACGCGCCAGATAGGCGCTCATCGCGCCCGTCGGCGGCGCAATCGACATGTCGTTGTCGTTGAGGATGACGATCAGCCGCGCATCGAGCGCGCCGGCATTGTTGAGCGCCTCAAACGCCATGCCGGCTGACATGGAGCCGTCGCCGATGACGGCGATGACCTTGCGGTCGCTTTCATCCAGCCCCGCCGCCACCGCCATGCCGAGACCGGCGGAAATGGAGGTGGAGGAATGGCCGGCGCCGAAATCGTCATATTCGCTTTCGGCCCGACGCGTGAAACCGGAAAGGCCGCCTTCCTGGCGTAGCGTGCGGATGCGCTCGCGACGTCCGGTCAGGATCTTGTGCGGATAACATTGATGGCCGACATCGAAGATCAGCCGGTCTTCCGGCGTGTTGAACACCTTGTGGATGGCAATCGTCAATTCCACCACGCCAAGGCCGGCACCCAGATGGCCACCGGTTTTCGACACCGCGTCAATCATCTCGTCGCGCAATTCCCTTGCCAGTTCCGGCAGGTCGCGATCATCGATCTCCTTGAGATCGGAGGGGAAATTTACCCGGTCGAGCAATGGTGTCTGTGGCATTCCGGTCAATCGTTCGGCCTTTTCTTGTCGTCAGCAGGGCGTGCCGGAGCGTCTTTCACGTCGAAAGCCGACGGCTCGTGCTGCATGTCGTACACTTCTATAGAATTTCAACCTTCCGGCAAAGGGACAAACTCTTCTTCGTCGCCGGGAACGATGTCGAAGCGTCCGGTTCTCCACTCCTGTTTGGCCTGCTCTATGCGTTCTTTTGATGACGAAACGAAGTTCCACCAGATGTAGCGACGCTGATTGAGTGCAGCTCCACCAAAAATCATGATGTGACAGCCATTGCTGCCAGCCTGAAGCGTGATGTCGTCGCCGGGCCGGAAGACGAGCAGCTGGTCGGCGGCGAAGATATCGCCGGCCACATCGAGCGAACCGGAGAGAATATAGATCGCCCGTTCCTCATGATCGGCGGAGAAGGGAAATTTCACGCCCGGCTCCAGCGTCAGATCAACGTAAAGCGTATCGGTAAAGGCCGAAACGGGGGAGGTAAGGCCTTCAAATTCGCCGATTACCACCCGGCCGGACGCGCCCTTGAGGTCGATCAGCGGCATGTCTTCCTTCGCCGTATGGGCAAAGGCGGGGGCGATTTCTTCCATATGGTCTGGCAGGGCAAGCCAGGTCTGCAGGCCGGACATGGAAAGCGGATGGCCGCGCAGGTTTTCCGGTGTGCGTTCCGAATGCACGATGCCGCGCCCGGCCGTCATCAGGTTGATGTCGCCGGGGCGGATGACAAGCTCGGTGCCAAGGCTGTCGCGATGCTTGATTTCGCCGTCGAACAGATAGGTGACGGTGGAAAGCCCGATATGAGGATGCGGTTTGACGTCGAGTGCCTCGCCCGCTTTCAGGATCGCCGGGCCCATGCGGTCGAAAAAGATGAAGGGGCCGACAAGACGCCGCTGCCGCGTCGGCAGCGCCCGACGAACCGCAAAGCCGCCAATATCGCTGGTGCGCGGAATGATGAGATTTTCGATGGCGTCGCAGGCAAAGGCATCACCCGCGACGGGATCGTTGCCGGGAAAAAAGGACATCGCAAGTTCCTCGTTTTGTCTGGCGGGAGTTTAGCATAACTGTCGGTACTGGGGAGCATCGCGATATTGAACGCTGTGTTTGTGCGTCGTTACCGGATGCAAGGGAGCGATTTTAACGCGGCTCAACCCACAAACTCCCTCATTCCTGTGCTTGTCACAGGAATCCAGCCGACGCGCGTCTGCGCGGCGGAAAGAGCTTTTTCAACCCAAGGACTTGGGCTGGCTAGATTCCTGTGACGAGCACAGGAATGAGGGAGGAGATAATTACTCCCCGTCCAGCGGTTCCACGCCCTGCGGCTTGCCCGCACGATCGAGGCGAATCTTCTCGATTCGCTTTTCAGCAGCGTTCAACAGCGTCTCGCAATGTTTCTTCAGGGCTTCGCCGCGCTCGTAGATGGCGATTGATTCGTCCAGAGCCACGTCTCCGCGTTCCAGGCGTGCGACAATGCTTTCCAGCTCGGCGACGGCCTTTTCAAAGGAATAACCGCTGACATCGGCTGTGTTGGCATTTTCCGTCATGTTCAACCCTTCATCATTCTCAAAATATGCATGGCCGCCGATTCCGCCAGCCCTTCCAGATCATAACCGCCTTCAAGCAGGCTGACGACCCGGTTCGAGGCGTATTTGTCCGCCATTTCCAGAAGCCGCCCCGTCGCCCAGTCGAAATCCTCTCCCACCAGATTGATCTGCGCCAGGGGATCGCGGTGGTGCGCATCGAAACCGGCGGAGATGATGATGAGATCAGGCGAAAAATCCGCAATCGCCGGCAGGACGCGCGATTTGAAGGCCTCGCGAAAATACTCGCTGCCGGTATTGGGCGAAAGCGGAGCGTTGACCACATTGTTCTTCACGCCGGTTTCATTTTTATCGCCGCTCCACGGATAGAGCGGCATCTGGTGGGTGGAACAGAACAGCACGGAGGTGTCGCTCCAGAAGATATCCTGTGTGCCGTTGCCGTGATGCACATCCCAGTCGATGATGGCGACGCGCTCCGCCCCATGCACCTTCTGCGCATGGCGGGCGGCAATTGCCGCATTGTTGAAGAGACAGAAGCCCATGGCCTTGGCGGTTTCAGCATGGTGCCCGGGCGGGCGGGCGGCGACGAAAACATTGTCGGCGGCACCCGTAAAGACGTCGTCCACCGCCGCCATCGCCGCACCGATGCCGGTCAGCGCCGCCTGCAGGCTTTTCGGCGAGACATAGGTGTCGGCCTCTATGCGGTTGATCTCGCCATCCTCTTCGGGGATCTGGCGCATGACGGCAAGCAGATGCTCTTCCGGATGCGCCAGAAGCACGGCGTCCTCATTGGCCTGCGGCGCTTGCCTGCGTTCAAGGCGCTCGAAATTCGGATGTTCGAGCGCGATGTTCAGCGACCGCAGACGATCCGGCCGCTCGGGGTGGCCTTCCGGCGTGATGTGTTCAAGGAAGATCGGATGTTCGTAAAGACGGGTCGCCATTCTTTTCCTCCCGGAGAAAGCTAGCTCAGGCGCGCTGCGGCAGAAGCGGATAACCCGCCATCACGGCGCGGCCGGCAAGAGCGGCAAGCACGGCCTTCAGTGCATCGCCGGGAATGAAGGCGAGCGAACCCATGAAGGCCTTTTCGAAACCAAGCCCGACGACCAGCGCCAGATAGGTGATGCCGAAAGCGTAAAGCACAACCACGCCGCCGATCAGGCTGGCGATGAAGAAACCGACGCCCTGCGCCAGAGCCGACTGGCCACGGTTGACGAGTTTTTCCGAGAGAGTGCCGGTGACGAAAACCGCCGCGATCCAGCCGATCAGGAAGCCCGTGGTCGGCGTGGTGAAGATGGAAAGGCCGCCGCGTCCGCCTGACAGTACCGGCAGGCCGATGGCGGCAATCAGGATCGTCAGGAGAACCGCCAGCGTGCCGCGCTTTGCGCCCAGCACGACACCGGCCAGCATGACGCCAAGCGACTGTGCGGTGATCGGCACCGGAATGAAACCCAGCGTGATCGGCGGCAGAAGCCCCAGTGCGATGATGATGGCGGAAAACAGCGAAATCAGCACAAGGTCGCGGGTCGTCATGGCTCGGAAACTCCGGATGGTTATCTGGCCGTCAGCTTTGGCCTCTGAAACCGCGCGCGTCAATGGCGTCGGCAATGGCATCGGCATCCTTCAACGTCATAATCACCAGCGGCACGATGATGGTGGCCATCCGCACCGGCAGGCCGCGCGCCCGGTGCGCATCGCGCACCGCATGGTAACGGTTGACGATTTCAGGCACGAACCGTACCACCAGCCCGACGGCAAGCCCGATATCGGCGGCCTTGACCAGCCCCAGCCTTTCCAGCGGTGTGGCGGCAAGCGCAATTTCGTCCATGAATTGCGAAATGCTGACGGTGATGGTGACGGCGGTGGCGAGAAGCGCCAGTGCTGTCAGCCGCAAAAGATTGACGCTGGCATCATGGGCCGGAAGCAGCAGATAGCTGAAGGCGGCAACCAGGAGAATGGTCAGCATCACCGGGCGCAGCCGCAGGCCGATCTCCCGCAAGGGCAGCCGCGTCTGGCGCAAAATGGCGGCGGCCAGAACCACGGCGCATCCCTGCAAAATCAGGTCTCGGGTAAGGAACAGCGCGATGCTGAAGACCATCAGCGTCAAGAGCTTGAGGCGCGGCGGGACGCGATAGAGCCAGCCGGTGCCTTCGACATGCAGGGACTTCATCGCGATGCCACCTCGAGATAGCGCGCCACCGCCTCTTCGGGGTCGGCATCGGCAACCAGCGCACCCTCGTGGAAGACCAGCACGCGGTCGAAGCCGGCAAGCAGCGGCAGATCATGGGTGATGACAACAAGCGCCTGCGACAGCGCCGCCATCGTTTTTTCCACGATCGCGCGGTTTTTCAGATCGAGCTGGTTGGTCGGTTCATCGAGAATGAGGATTTGCGGGTCGGTGACCAGAAGGGCCGCCAGCGCCGACAGCTGCAATTCGCCGCCGGAAAGCTCGTGCGCGCGCCGTTCTTCCAGATGAGAAATGCCGAGCCGGGCAAGCACGGCCTTCACCCGCGTTTCCGTCTCCATCTTGTTGAGGCCGAGCCGCTTCAACCCGAAGGCGACATCGTCGCGTATGATCGGCAGGATGATCTGGTTCTGCGGATTCTGGAAAATGAAGCCGACCGTCTGCAGCACCGCTTTTGCATCCTTGACGGTATCGAGACCGTTCACCGACACCTTGCCTTCGGTCGGCTTGTTGAGCCCGTTGACGAGCCGCGCAAAGGTGGTCTTGCCCGAGCCATTGAGGCCGATCACGCCGATGCGCCGTTCAGTCAATGTCAGGGACAGGGGCTGTAAAGCCTGCCTGCCCTCGAAGGCCACGCCGGCGCTGTCAAAACGGATTTCCAAGACTGATGCATCCCTCTATCGCTTTCCGGTTCTATATCGTGTCATCAACAGAAGTGAAACAAAGAACAAAAAAAGAACATTGCAATCCTGAAAAAGCCGTCATACCTTCAACGCCATGACGATCAAGGTTTCGAACGAAGCGGCAAGGCGGATTTTTCTGGCGCGGCAGGGGCTTTCCTCTCCGCCCGGCAAGGCGCTTTCCAAGGATGGCCTGCTGCAGCTCATCACCGATATCGGTTTCGTGCAGGTGGACAGTATCGGCACGGTGGAGCGCGCCCATCATCAGATAATATTCTCCCGCAACCAGACATACAGGCGCGAACATCTGACCACATTGCTGGAAAAGGACCGCGCGCTGTTCGAGCACTGGACGCACGACGCCTCCATCGTACCGACGGAATTTTATCCCTATTGGAAACACCGCTTCCGCCGCCGCGAGCCGATCATTCAGGAACGCTGGCGCAAATGGCACGGCGAGGGTTTCGATGCGGCTTTTGCCGAGACGCTGGAGCGCATCGCCGCCACGGGTCCGGTTCTGGCGCGGGAGTTGAAGGAGGAGGGGCACCAGTCCGGCGGCTGGTGGAACTGGCATCCTTCCAAGACAGCGCTCGAATATCTTTGGCACACCGGCAAGCTCGCCATATCCGGCCGCGTCAATTTCCAGAAGGTCTATGATCTGGCCGAGCGGGTCATTCCCGGCGAGCACCACGAAAGCGAAGTGGAGCACGCGCAATTCGTTGACTGGGCCTGCCGGCAGGCGCTCACCCGGCTGGGCTTTGCCACCCATGGCGAAATTGCTGCCTTTTTCGATCTCGTTACCCCGCAGGAGGCGAGGGACTGGGTCAAGAACCATCGCGACGAACTGTGCGAGGTCTCGCTTCTCGCAAGCGATGGCGGTGCTGCCCGCCCGTCCTATGCCTTTGCGGATTTCAGCGCCGATGTCTCCGACCTGCCGGAACCCTCGTCCCGCGTCCGTGTGCTGAGCCCCTTCGATCCGCTTTTGCGCGACCGCAACCGCACGGAGCGGCTGTTCGGCTTTTATTACCGCATCGAGGTCTTCGTGCCGGAGCCGAAGCGGCAATATGGCTATTACGTCTTCCCGCTTCTGGAAGGAGACCGGCTGATCGGCCGCATCGACATGAAGGCGGATCGCAAGCGCGGCACGCTGGACGTGCGCCGTCTTTGGCTGGAGCCGGGCGTGCGTGCCTCCGCGGGAAGGCTCGAGAAAATCGACGCGGAATTGTCGCGGCTTGCGAAGTTTACGGGGGTCGAGAGTGTGAATTATCTGGAGGGCTGGCGGGAGGAAAACTGAGGTCTTTCCCTCGGGTGATTGCTAGACGGGGCACACAGACACAACGTTGCTGATCCGTGATGCCGCATTGTCGCGCGGCGTTGCGGCATATTTCTTCTCCCCGCTGCCGCGAACTTCTCCCCGACGGGGAGAAGAAACGAGCGGAACCCGCTCGCCTCACGATAGCCCTGTGAAGCTAGGCAAAAGCCCCCAAATCAGCAGATATCCGTCGCCGAAATCTTGATGCCGAAACCTTCGAGGCCGACGTAGTGGCGTTCGCGCGTCGTCAGCAGCTTGATCGAACTGATGCCGAGGTCCTTCAGTATCTGCGCGCCGAGGCCGATTTCCAGCCACTCATTTTCGCGGGAGCGGGCCTGTGCATGCGCCTCGTCCGGATCACGCGCCTTGCGACGGCCGGCCACCTGGCCGACGCCGACGGAGCCCTCACGCAGATAAACGATGACGCCGCGGCCCTCTTCGGCGATCTTCTGCATATAGTGCCGCACCGGCTGGCGGTCGCCGAACACGTCGTCGGCGACATTTTCCGGGTGCAGGCGAACGGGAATATCGACACCGTCCCTGATATCGCCGAAAATCACCGCCATGTGCTGCATGCGGTCCCAGGGCAGGGAATAGGTCTGCGCCTTGGCCGGCCCGAAGGGCGTTTCGATGGTGAAGGCGGATTCCATCTCCACCAGCGTTTCCTTGCGCTGGCGATAGGCGATGAGGTCGGCGACGGAAACCTGCTTCAGCTGGTGTTTGTCCGCAAAAGCTGTGACCTGCGGCCCGCGCGTGACGGTGCCGTCATCATTGACGAGCTCGCAGATTACGCCGATCGGTGGCAGTCCCGCCAGCTTGCAGAGATCGACGGCCGCTTCGGTATGGCCGGATCGCATCAGCACGCCGCCTTCGCGGGCAATCAGCGGGAAGATATGGCCGGGCCGGGTAAAATCGGCGGCGCCAACATTGGGGTTGGCGAGGTTGCGCACCGTCAGCGTGCGGTCGTCGGCCGAAATTCCGGTTGTGGTACCGTGCTTGAAATCGACGCTGACGGTAAAGGCGGTCGTATGGGCGCTGTCGTTTTCGGCAACCATGGCATTGAGGTTCAGCCGCTTGGCTTCCTCACGCGGCATGGGGGCGCAGACGATGCCGGATGTGTGGCGAACGATGAAGGCCATCTTTTCCGCGGTGCAATGAACCGCCGAAATAATCAGATCGCCTTCGTTCTCCCGGTCGTCATCATCGGTCACGACAACGATCTCGCCGGCTTCGAAAGCGCGGATGGCGTCGACGACACGTTTCTGATCATATGCCATTTCTAGTCTACCTCACTTCAACCGGCCGGTCTGGCCGCGATCTCTCAAGTAATGGTCGGCAACGGTGCAGGCCACCATCGCTTCGCCGATCGGCACGGCGCGAATGCCGACGCAGGGGTCGTGGCGGCCCTTGGTGCGCACATCCACATTGTTGCCGTCCGCGTCGATCGACTGGCGCTCGGTCAGAATGGAGGAGGTGGGCTTGATGGCGAAGCGTGCGATAACAGGCTCACCGGTCGCGATGCCGCCCAGAATGCCGCCGGCATGGTTGGAGAGGAAAATCGGCTTGCCGTCATTGCCCATGCGCATCTCGTCGGCATTCTCTTCGCCGGAAAGCTCGGCGGAGGCAAATCCCTCGCCAATTTCCACGCCCTTGACGGCGTTGATCGACATGAGGTTGGAGGCGATATCCTGATCGAGCTTGGCATAAATGGGTGCGCCGATACCGGCCGGAACCCCTTCGGCTACCACCTCGACGACGGCGCCGATCGACGATCCCGCCTTGCGGATGCCGTCGAGATAGTCTTCCCACACGGGCACCATGGCCGCATCCGGGCAGAAGAACGGGTTCTGGTCGATCTGATCCCAGTCCCAATTGTCGCGGTTGATCCTGTGTTTGCCGATCTGCACCAGCGCGCCGCGCACATTGAGATCAGGCACCACCCTGCGGGCGATTGCGCCCGCGGCGACACGCGCCGCCGTCTCGCGCGCGGAGGAACGTCCGCCGCCGCGATAATCGCGAATGCCGTATTTCAGGTCATAGGTGAAATCGGCGTGTCCGGGGCGGAAGCGCCTTGCGATCTCGCCGTAATCCTTGGAGCGCTGGTCGGTATTTTCGATCAGCATCGAGATCGGCGTGCCGGTCGTCACCATCGTCTCGCCGTCGTCGTCCAGCATCACGCCGGAGAGGACTTTCACAATGTCGTCCTCGCGGCGCTGGGTCACGAAGCGGCTCTGGCCGGGCTTGCGCTTGTCCATCCAGTGCTGCACCTCGGCAAGCGTGAAGCGAATGCCGGGCGGGCAGCCATCCACCACGCAGCCCAAGGCGGGCCCATGGCTTTCTCCCCAGGTGGTAACGCGGAAAAGATGACCGAAGCTGTTATGCGACATATTTTTCAAGACCGGAAAACAGGGCCGACCTGCGGACAGGGGCCGTTTAAAACAAGCGGATTTGTCATAGTGGAAAATGAGACCAAGGCAAAAGCCTTTCTTTCATCGCAGGCCCGATAAGAAGGTGACATACCGTTCACGAAGCGCGACAGGCCGCAGGGCGACACACATAACCACGGAGAATAGACCCGGCTGGGGAAATGATTCGGTCTGAACCCCCGGGTTTTGGGAGATGACGAGAGTATAAAGATGCCGGCGTTTTCCACGCTAATCCGGAGTTTTCCAATATTGCTGCGAAATGCGGTGTAAAAATCACTAACGGCTTGAACGCGATCCCAAATCCGTTCATCAATTGGGCCGAAAATGTCATGGTTGCGGGCAATTTCCGCCACATTCGAAAGGCAATTCTTCATGCATGTAAGGTTTTCACGCAAATCCACGAAAGCTAGATCGATGCGTATGATGATTGCCGCCCTTCTGGCTACCGCCAACCTCCTGATGCCCATCAACGGCTTCGCCCAGAGCGTCGACGTGGAGGGAACGATCAGCAAGATCGACGCGAATGGGCTCAGCATTACCCTGAACGACGGCAAGACCTATCGCGTGCCGGAAGAGTTCAATTTCGAAGGCTTGAAAGCGGGCGTCAAGGTCGTGGTTTTCTACACGGAAGTGGATGGCAAGCGCGTGGTCGACGATCTTCAGGTCGTTGAGTAAATTTCCAGGCGGTAGCTATTATCCACCCTCATTCCTGTGACAAGCACAGGAATGAGGGAGTTCCCTGAAGAACCGGCAAGATTAAAGTCGCCCGCTGCTATTGATTTTTACGTCGCGGACTCTGTCCGCAATTGAAGCAGCCGTCGCGGCACTTCCCTCACGAAATCCACTCCGCACTATTCCTGTCCATCTCGACTTTCAAAATACGGTCCTGCGGGATTTGCGTCCGTGAGGCCTCGTCCTTGTCCATGCCTGACACCAACCGGAAGATGGAGCGGATCACGCCGCCATGGCAGACGCATACCGTCGGAACCTCGACGGAGGATAGCCATGCGCCGATGCGCCAGGAGAGGATTTCATAGCTTTCGGCATCCTGTCCGGGGGGAATGAAGTCCCACTTGTTGGCCTTTCGCGCCTTCACCCGGTCGGGAAACTCTTTTTTCAGTTCCGGCAGGGTCTGGCCTTCCCAGTCGCCAAAGGAAACTTCGACCAGACGGTCATCGGTGCGGTAGGCCCTGGGATCGAGCCCCATGGCCCCGCGCATCAGTTCCATGGTCTCGCGCGTGCGCCCGAGCGGGCTTGCCACGTAGTCGAAATCATCAGCCGATGCGCCGAGAATACGCGCCAGGACCTTGCCGTTGCCGACCGCCTGCTGGCGGCCGAAATCATTGAGCGGAATGTCTTTCTGGCCCTGAAGCCGGCGTATCGCATTCCAGTCCGTTTGTCCGTGTCGGATCACATAGACGAGCAAGGCGATACCCCTGTTTCAAGCATTCCTGAAGCGGGATGGCGAAAACTGAGAGCAGTTTTCGCCATCCCGCTCTAATTATTTGATCTCGTGGCGGTCAGTCCTTGACCACCGAAATGTCAGGCGCGTCCACCGCCTTCATGCCGATGGTGTGGTAACCGGAATCCACGTGGTGGATTTCGCCGGTCACGCCCGTCGAAAGGTCGGACAGCAGGTAAAGAGCCGACTTGCCGACTTCCTCGATGGAAACGGTGCGCTTCAGGGGCGCATTGTACTCGTTCCATTTCAGAATGTAACGGAAGTCGCCGATGCCGGAAGCCGCAAGCGTCTTGATCGGGCCGGCGGAAACGGCGTTGACGCGGATGCCGCGATTGCCGAGGTCGACGGCGAGATAACGCACGCTGGCCTCGAGTGCGGCCTTGGCCACGCCCATGACGTTGTAGTTCGGCATGACCTTCTCGGCGCCGTAATAGGTCAGCGTGACGATCGAGCCGCCATCATTCATGACAGGCTCGGCGCGCTTGGCAACGGCGGCCAGCGAGAAGACGGAAATGTCCATGGTGCGGTTGAAATTGTCGCGGCTGGTGTCGAGATAACGGCCGGTCAACTCGTCCTTGTCGGAGAAAGCGATGGCGTGCACGACGAAGTCGATCTTGCCCCAGTGCTTTTCCAGCCCGGCAAAAACCGCATCGATCGTCTCGAGATCGGTCACGTCACAGTGGCCGGCCATGAATGCACCGAGTTCCTGCGCCAGCGGCTCGACGCGCTTCTTCAGCGCATCACCCTGCCAGGTGAGTGCGAGTTCCGCGCCTGCGTCCGCGCAAGCCTTGGCAATGCCCCAAGCGATTGAACGATTATTGGCGACGCCCATGATGAGGCCGCGTTTGCCAGCCATGAGGCCGGATGCCTGAGCCATTTTATGCTCCCTGATACTTTCGATTGATCCTGCCTATGGCATAGGCTGCAATCCTGTTCAAGATTGCCAAAGATCATCAACTGTTAGGGAGCGTAACAAAGGGTGCGTTGTCCCGCCTATTCGCAAAACTTTCACAAATAGAGGCCTTCGCGCATGTGCCGCATGAGGTCGGTCACCTTTTCATCCGGCTTTTCGAGCAGGATGATGCGCAATTCAATGACGAGATCGCCATATCCGCCCTTGCCATCGGCAAGACCCTTGCCGTCAAGCCTGAGCACACGATCAGAGCCGGACCAGGCCGGAATGGTGAGATTTTCCTCACCGAGCGGCGTTTTCACGATCGTTTCGCAACCCAGAACGGCATCGCCGAGCGAGATCGGCAGCGTCGTGTGAATATCGAAGCCGCGAACGGAAAAGATGTCGTCGCGTGCAGCCAGCAATGTCACGGCAAGATCACCGCGCGCCATGTTGGGAAGCTTCAGCCCCTGTCCCTTCAGCCGCACCACGTGACCGTCGGTCATGCCGGGTTCGAGCTGGAAACGGGCTTCGCGCTCTTCGGCAAGCGCAACGGTGATCCACTTGCGCTCGAGGAGGTCTGCGACCGTGACCGTGGCTTCCGCCGTAATGTCAGGTGCTTTTTCCGGTGTCGGCTGCGGTGCGCGGAAGCGGCGCACGAGGGCGCTGAAGAGATTGGCGGCAAGCGACGCTGAGGAGGTTTTGTCGTCGGCGGCACCCGGCTGCGCCGTTTCGCCGGCACCCGGCATATCGCTTCTTGCACCGCTGGCCGCCGCTTTCGCGGCTTCCGCCGCCTGCTGCACCTTGGGATCGTTCTGCGCCTCTGCGCCAAATATCCGCTCGACGATATCCTCGGCCGTTTCCGGCCGGCCATCTGTCTTCTGGCCGGTCTGCGCCCGGTTGCGGGCGTCCGCACGGGCCAGCTCCTCCATCAGCTTCTCGGCCGCCTTGGCGCGCTCGGCAGCCTCGCGCGCCGCCTCCCGCTGCTGCATGATGGTTTCGCCGCGCTGCTTCTTCTCGGCCGCCCTGCGGGCCTGATCGTAGAGATCGCGTTTCTTGGGGTCTTTCAAAAGATCATAGGCCTGACCGATCTCGGCGAATCGCGCCGAGGCATCGGGGTCGTCGCGATTGGCGTCCGGATGGACGGTTTTCGCCTTCGTGCGCCAGGCGGCCTTGATTTCCTCGTGGCGGGCGTCACGTTTTACGCCGAGGATCGAATATGGATCGCGCATGCGAAACACCAGTTACGTTGGCTCAGGCGCATGCTGCCGCTCATGGCGCAATCCTGAAACTAACCCCTCCGAAAAGGGATGCCCGCGATCATTCGCCTGCACGCCCTCGTTTTATCAACGTCGACTGTTGCAATAAGTTGCTAATCAGTTCTTTACGGGGATACGCGCTGCGCCGAGGCCGGCCCTATTCCATGCGCCAAGGTAAACAGATTATTTCTGCTCGAAGCGGGTCAGCAGCCATTCGCCGGTTTCCGACAGGCAGGCCTGGCCGGCATAGGCTGCAACGCCCTCGAAGGAGTGGCGTGTCGTCCTGAATTCGCGGCAGACGAAACCGCTGGATTTGTCTTCGTGAATGGCGGTCACGACGCCGGCGCTGCCGGTTGCGGCATTTGCCCAGGGCAGCGGCTGGTCGGCAAGTTTGGCCAGATCCGCCGATGTCACCGCGTTGCGGATGGTCGCGTCGTCGGTCTGCGGCCCGTTATTCTGCTGGTTTGGAACGGAGGCGGTGGAAAGCGAGCGATCGACCTTGTCGCCGCCGAACAGATCGAGACTGACGCATCCGCTCAGCACCACGAGCATTGAGACGACGGCGGAAACTTCCGCGATCGACGAAAGGAGGCCCTTTGTTCGACTGTTCGACTTTGCTATGACGGTCACCATCTTTCACCAGAGATCATCTCTGGGGTCCAAATCAGCTCGGGAGCATTTTAGTCAATATGTCGGAAACGGGGTTAACATCCAGTGACTTCACTGAAGAAAATGAACCGTTCACGCTTTTTGCCGAATGGCTGAAGGACGCGACGGCCTCCGAAATCAACGATCCGAACGCGGTCGCACTCGCAACCGTGGACGAAAACGGCCTGCCGAATGTGCGTATGGTGCTGCTGAAGGACGTCGATGATCGCGGCTTCGTTTTCTATACGAATTTCGAAAGCCAGAAGGGACGCGAGATCCTCGGCCAGAAAAAAGCGGCCATGTGTTTCCACTGGAAAAGCCTGCGTCGGCAGGTGCGCCTGCGCGGGGAGGTGGAGATCGTCACCGATGCGGAAGCGGACGCCTATTACGCTTCGCGCCCGCGCGGAAGCCGCATCGGCGCCTGGGCGTCGAAGCAGTCGCGGCCGCTGGAAGGCCGTTTCGCGCTGGAAAAGGCCGTCGCCGAATATACCGCCAAATATGCGATCGGCGACATTCCGCGCCCGTCTTACTGGTCCGGGTTCCGCATTCGCCCCGTCAGCATCGAATTCTGGCACGACCGCAAGTTCCGCCTGCACGACCGCGTCGAATTCCGCCGCGAGACGCCGGATGCGACCTGGTCCAAGGTCCGCATGTATCCTTGATGCGGTAAAGGCGGGCCGTTTGAACTGTTGGTGAAATCTCACGCCAAACTCGACGTCATCCTCGGGCTTGACCCGGGGGATCCATGGTCGCGCCTGATTGTGGATCCTCGCCTCAAGGGCGAGGATGACGGAAGAGCAAGCGCACTGTTGTTGCAGTTGAAAGGCAGTCCCTTCTCTCTGCCTATTTCAGTAGCGAATCGAAGAGCGGCAGACCGATGACGGCGGAAATGGCGATCAGGCCGTAGCATATGCGCCTGAACGCAGCCTCGTCGGCAAGTCCGTGCAAACGCGCGCCGGCATAAAGACCCGCCCCGTAAAATGGCAGCGCCAGCAGGAAGAAAACCAGGACATCGGCGGTGAACAGGCCGCTGAAAAAATAGCTGGCGGTGGAGATTACCGTCGAAATCGCGAAATAGAGAATGACATTGGCGCGCACGAAGGCGCCCTTGAGGGCGCCGCCGAGCCAGTAGGCAACGATGGGTGGGCCACCCAATTGTGCAGCACCCGAAAACAGCCCGGCGACAAGCCCGGTGAACAGGGTCAGCGGCGTTTTCGGCCGGCCGCTATAACGCCAGCCGGAAAGCAGGAACAATAGGAGCACGACGACCACGACGGAGATGATCCAGCGCAGCGTGAGTGGATCGCCGTTGGAAAGAAGAAGTGTTCCGAGCGGAACGCCGACAAGCGCGCCGGCCGCCATGGTGAAGACTTCCCGCCGGTCCGCCATGCGCCATGCGGGCGGTATCATGCCGAGTGTCAGAACGCCGTCGACCACCAGCAGAACCGCCGAGGCGATGCGCGGCCCAACGATGGCGCTCGCCAGCGGAATGAAGATGAGGGCTGCGCCGAAACCGGAAAAACCGCGCGCAAGGCCGGCGAGAAAGGCAGCGCCCGCAAACATCGCAAGCAGCGACGGGCTATGCGCGGTGATGAGAGCCGAGAAAAAATCGAGGTGGGACATGGGCGATGGCACGGTTGTTCGAATACCTTTTCTCTATCTCGCTTGCAGGCGCATGTCGCGAAAATTTCCGTTCATGGTTGCACGACCCCCTTAAGGGTCGACGCCGTTGGAGAATCATGATTAGAGTTGTAGCGCAGGAACAAAGGATGAACAAATGCTTGCTGTCATGATGCACCAGTTTGAAGAAGCCTCGCAAAAATATGCTGCTGAAAACGGAATCTTCCGCGACCCGGACTGGTACATGCTGAAGCTTCAGGAAGAGGTTGGCGAGGTCACGCAGGCCTGGAACCGGCTGACGGGGCGAGGGCGCAGCAAGGGCACGAGCAAAGAGGAGATGAAGCGGGATCTGGCCGACGAAACCGCCGATCTCCTCGGCCATGTGCTGTTGCTGGCCCATTATAACGGTCTCGACATCAAGGGGTCGATAGAACGCAAGTGGCGCTTTACGCCGCCAGCATGACAGTTCGTGGCGTGCGATTCGACCTCCACGTTGCCGGCTCTGCCACTGCTGCGATTATGAGAGCGAGACCATGAAGAACAGAGTTGCGAGAATGGCGGCGACCGGTGTCATGACCCGCCGCTCCGCACGGCTTCGCGACATGGCGTTCAGCCCGATGCTCACCGCAAGCGTGCAGGCGATGACCCAGATGCCGGCTTCGATCCAGCCTGCCGGCCAGAGAGTGATGACGCCTGCCTTTTGCAGCGGAAAAGATGCGGCAAGGGCGTAGATCGCGACAGACCCCACGCTGGCAATGCGCTGCGTGGCGGGAAGAACCCTGTGCTCGCCGCCCCAGGCGAAGCGACCGAGAGGCGCACCCGCCGCGAGGGTAATCTGAAATGCGGAAAGAACGAGCAGGATAAATGTCGCGAGCGACACGGCGACAAGCAGCATGACCACTCCATTTATGGATGCGCCGACAATGAATTCGAACAGGATCGGCCTTTCAGCCGATATGTGCCTCATCATAAAGACCAATGGCTAAAGCCATGTGACGCGCTTTCATGCCTCTGAAAGCTGCGCCTTTTGCAGGAGGTCTGCAACCGCATGAAGGTCGCTCGATACGGCGATGCATTTTTCCCGCATTTCATTCGTCGGCGGCGCGACATCAGGCACCATGATCGTCAGCATGCCGGCCGACGTGGCGGAGCGGACGCCGTGATAGGAATCCTCAAGCGCAAGGCACTGCCCCGGATCGATGCCGAGACGTTTTGCGGCGGTCAGATAGGGCATGGGCGAGGGCTTCGGGTCCGTATAGTCGCCGCGTGCGACAATGGTGTCGAAACGCCTGAGAAGATCGTAGGGCCCGAGATGGCGGGTCACCGAATCATGCCGCGAGGAGGTGGCGATGGCGCGGCGAATGTCGAGCCGGTCGAGGAGATCGAGAATCTCGATGACGCCGGGTTTCAGCGCCACGCCTTCGGCCATCAGCACGGCGAGATGCCGGAGCCACGCGTCGCGGAAGGTATCGATGGGGAAATCCGCGCCATAATCGGCAAAGATGGTTCCGGTGATGACGTCCCACGGGCTGCCGCAGACCTTCTGATAGGTCTCGACTCGCATTCCGTGGCCGCCCTCATCCGATGCGGCCAGAAAGGAATCGCGATAAAGCGTCTCGCTTTCGATCAGCAATCCGTCCATGTCGAAAACGACAGCATGAGGAAGAAAAGGCAGCATGGTGACTTAACCGAACCGGAAGGGGCGTTCGCCGAGGCTCTCGAACGGGCGGATCAGATAGCCGTCCGGATCGGCGACGATGAATTGCCGGTTGCCGACTTCGACGGTGCCGCGTCGGTACCATTTTTCTTCCGGCGACAGGACAAGATCGATCATGGCCCGCTCCAGCCGTGCGAGAACCGGCTGCAGCGAGGGGACGGCGAGCTGCAGGTTCATGCCGCGCCCCAGCGGAAATTCAAGTGCTGCATTTTCCGCAACGAAGGTCCGGGTCGCGCCGATCTGGTCGATCATCAGCTGCGCGTCACCCAGCGCCAGATAGGCGAAGCCCTCTTCGGCACGTTCATAAACCACATGAAAACCGATCAGGTCACAATAGAAAGCGCGGCTTTTCTGCCAGTCGCTGACGGCTAGTTCCGGGACGAGGGCATTTCGTATGATGGTCATGGTCTCCTATGCCGCGCAGGCCGGCAATGGGAGGAAGGGCCTGCGGTGATGGTGCGATCTTAGCGTCTTACAGGTGACTTGCCAGAGAAATCCTCATCATGGCAGCCATGTGCGAGGCTGTTGGCTGAGACTGCCTGCGACCCTACGGACTGAACCTGTCGCAGGAGGTTCCATTTTCCAGCAGGCCACGACATTCCCACCGTCATGCCGGACCAGATCCGGCATCCAGCCAGCCCAAGTCCTTGGGCTGAAAAGGAGTCTTTCTCGCCGCGCGGACGCGCGTCGGCTGGCTTCCGGCTCAGGGCCGGAATGACGGATGTGGATTTCGCCACATCACGACAAAGGCCGCGCCGTGCATCGTGACTTACGCCACTAGCCGCAAGCCGAAAGACTTACGCCTTCGTGCCGCCGACGGTGATCTGGTCCATGCGCAGATGCGGCTGGCCGACACCGACCGGCACCCATTGCCCGGCCTTGCCGCAATTGCCGATGCCCGTGTCGAGTTTCGAATCGTTGCCGATCATCGAGACACGCTTCATCGCGTCCGGCCCGTTGCCGATCAGCATCGCGCCCTTGACTGGCGCGCCGATCTTGCCGTTCTCGATCAGGTAGGCCTCGGTGCAGCCGAACACGAATTTGCCGGAGGTGATATCCACCTGTCCGCCGCCGAAGGAAACGGCATATATGCCCTTTTTGACGGAGGCGATGATCTCCTCCGGCGTCTTGTCCCCAGAGAGCATGTAGGTGTTGGTCATGCGTGGCATCGGCACATAGGCATAACCCTGCCGACGCCCGTTGCCGGTGGCCTTCGCGCCCATCAGCCGGGCATTCTGCCGGTCCTGCATGTAGCCCACCAGCCTGCCGTTCTCGATCAGCACATTATAGGCCGAGGGTGTTCCCTCATCATCGATGGTCAGCGAGCCGCGACGGCTGTCGATGGTGCCGTCATCCACGACGGTCACGCCGGGAGCGGCCACCATCTCGCCCATCAGGCCGGCGAAGGCCGAGGTCTTCTTGCGGTTGAAATCGCCTTCCAGACCGTGGCCGACCGCCTCATGCAGCATGACGCCGGGCCAGCCGGAGCCGAGCACCACATCCATGGTACCAGCAGGCGCATCGATGGCGGTGAGGTTGACGAGCGCCTGACGCAGCGCCTCATCCGCGCCACGCTGCCAGTTCTCCGTCGTGATGAAATCACCAAAGCCGACGCGGCCGCCAATGCCGTATGAGCCGCTTTCCTGCCGGTCGCCTTCACCTGCGACCACGGAAATGTTGATGCGGGTCATGGGCCTGACATCGCTGACGCGGTGGCCATCGGCGCGCAGGATATCCACCACCTGCCAGCTTGCGGAAATCGTCGCCGTCACCTGCCGGACATTGGCATCCTTGTCGCGCAGATAGGCATCGATGTCGGTGAGAAGCTTCACCTTCTCCTCGAAGCTCGGGCTGCCGATCGGGTTTTCGTCGCCGTAAAGCTTCTTGTTGGTGCGCTGGGGTGCGGCGGCATAGGAGCCTGAATAACCTCTGGTAACTGCGCCGACCGCGTCCGAAGCACGTTTCAGCGCACTTTGAGAAAGCTCGCCCGCATGGGCGTAACCCACTGTCTCGCCGGCAACGGCGCGCAGGCCAAAACCCTGGTCGGTGTTGAAGGAGCCGCCCTTGAGCCGGCCATTGTCGAAGGTCAGCGATTCGGCCTGCGCATGTTCGATGAAAAGCTCGCCATCATCCGCGCCGGTAAGTGCTTCGGCGACCAGCTTGCGCAATTGCGTCTCGTCGCAATCGAAGAGATTTACAAGGTCGTTGGTCATCGGCGGCTCCAGTCTTGATCGTTATGACCGATTTAGGGACTGGAGCGGGCAGAAGCAAGGCTGGCCTTTGATGGCAAGCGGTCTTAAGGAAGCGCGTCGTAGCCCTCGGCAAAGCCGGTCAGTTCGATCGGAATGCCGACGCGGTCCTGATCGACGGATTCACGCAGCGCAAAAACGGCGGCTTTGCCGGCGCGCAGAACCTTCAGCAACTCGTCGTCAATATCCACTTCCACATAGCAGCCTTCGGAGAAGCAGCGGGTGAAATAGGCCCGGCCGATATTGTTGTTGTCGATATAAAGCTCCATGCCATCCTTCAGGAGAACACCGAGCGGCGCGAGGATGCGCAGGATGCGCGACTTGCGGTCGGCGGTTTTCAGCACCACCACCGAAAGCCCCACTTCCGGGCGGTCATCGGCAATCACGTTCTGCATCAGGGCGCATTGCTCTTCGGAGGCGCCTGCCGGCTTGTCGCAGATCACAGACCAGGCGCCATGCGTCGACTTCGGCGTGCCGGGCGGCTGCTGTTGCGCCAGCGCCGCAGCGGCGGGGGCGATGATGGCAAGACCGGCGGCGGCAAGAAAAGTGCGCGCGAGCGGGGAAAGACGCATGGATACCTCTGGGATTCGAATCAGTGCGGCTATTCTGACGCCATAATCCGGAAAAAAAAGCCTTGAGCCTTCAATTCCAGCGGAGTTGGGCGGAAATAGGACCTGTCCGTGCGTATGGACGTGTGATTTGCCTTGCACGACATTTATTATCCGGCGACGAAACTGGCCGCAAACCCGGCGTTAAGCAGGGGCTTTGTCGCATTTGCGCTGTTTGAAACTGCGTTCGGCCAGTCCCTCCGGCATGGGAGCGGAGAAAGTCGTCCGTGGATTGACCAATGGCAAAATTGGGGCGCATCCGTGTCCCGACGCATATTGCGGCTGAGGACAAACTGTGGTTTGAAGTTAGTACCATTAGCATGGATTCTGCGTTTGTGATTGATCAAGATCAGACGCGTGAGGGAGAGGGTACCGTGACGAATAGGATTTACGCAGCACTGGCGGGGATGACCTGTCTGCTCACGGCTGTCGGCGCCCAGGCCGATCAGCCGGTGCATTGGCAAATGGGCATGCAGGAGGCAGCCACGCCGATCATGCACGAAATACGCTGGTTCGAACAATATACGCTTTGGTTCATTGTTCCGGTTACGCTTTTCGTTCTTGCGCTGCTCATTATCGTCGCCTTGAAATTCCGCGCCGCGAAAAATCCGGTGCCTTCCAAGACCAGCCACAACACGACGATCGAGGTTGTGTGGACGCTCGCGCCGGTTCTCATTCTCCTGTTCCTCGCTTTCCCCTCGTTCAATCTTCTGAACGCACAGCTGACGCAGCCGGAAAACCCGGACCTGACGCTGAAGGCGACCGCGACGCAATGGCTGTGGAGCTATGAATACAAGGCCGCTGAAGGCGCAGAGCCGCTCTCCTTCGACAGCTACATGCTGAAGGAGCAGGATCGCGCCGCCGCCGGCAAGGAGGACAAGGCCCGCTATCCGCGTCTTCTTGCGGTAGATAATGAAATGGTCGTTCCGGTCGGCAAGACCGTTCGCCTTCTGGTCACCGCCGCTCCGACGGACGTGATCCACGCCTTCGCCATGCCCGCTTTCGGCGTCAAGATCGACGCCGTTCCGGGCCGCCTCAACGAGACATGGTTCAAGCCGGAAAAGGAAGGCCTTTATTACGGCCAATGTTCCGAGCTTTGCGGCAAGGACCACGCCTTCATGCCCATCGCCATTCGGGTGGTTTCCGAACAGCAGTACAACGCCTGGCACGCCGCCGCCGCTTCTGATCTGAACGGCGCGAACCGGGCGCTGATGGCCTCAATCGACGGTGCTCCGCGCACGGTTGATGTTGCGGCCAACGAAACCAACTGACGACTGGAGTGAGGACAATGGCTGGACCTTCCACACACGACGATCATCACTCGCATGGTCATTCCGCAAATGAAGCGCACGCGCATGACGATCATTCGCATGATGCGCATCATTCCCATACGCCGGGCTTTTTCGCCCGCTGGTTCCTGTCCACCAACCATAAGGACATCGGCACGCTCTATCTGATCTTCGCCATCATGGCGGGCATCATCGGCGGCGGGCTTTCCGTCGTCATGCGCATGGAGTTGCAGGAGCCGGGCATCCAGATCTTCCACGGTCTGGCTTCCATGGTCTACGGCTTCGAGGGCGACGCTGCCATCGACGGCGGCAAGCACATGTTCAACGTGTTCACGACAGCGCATGCGCTCATCATGATCTTCTTCATGGTCATGCCGGCGATGATCGGCGGTTTTGCCAACTGGATGATCCCGATCATGATCGGCGCTCCGGATATGGCTTTCCCGCGCCTCAACAATATTTCCTTCTGGCTGATCGTTCCGGCCTTCATCCTGCTGCTCCTGTCGCTCTTCGTCGAAGGACCGGCGGGCGGTTACGGCGTGGGTGGCGGCTGGACCATGTATCCGCCGCTATCGACCAACGGCATGCCGGGACCGGCGGTGGATCTTGCGATCTTCTCGCTGCACGTTGCCGGCGCGTCCTCGATCCTTGGCGCCATCAACTTCATCACCACGATCCTGAACATGCGCGCACCGGGCATGACGCTGCACAAGATGCCGCTGTTTGCCTGGTCGGTTCTGGTCACCGCATTCCTGCTTCTGCTGTCCCTGCCGGTGCTGGCTGGTGGCATCACCATGCTTCTGACCGACCGTAACTTCGGTACGGCCTTCTTCTCGCCGGAAGGCGGCGGTGATCCGATCCTTTACCAGCACCTGTTCTGGTTCTTCGGCCACCCGGAAGTGTACATCCTGATCCTGCCGGGCTTCGGCATCATCAGCCACATCGTGTCCACCTTCTCCAAGAAGCCGGTCTTCGGTTATCTCGGCATGGCCTATGCCATGGTCGCCATCGGCGCGGTCGGCTTCATCGTGTGGGCGCACCACATGTACACGGTCGGCCTCTCGCTCGAAGCGCAGCGTTATTTCGTTTTCGCCACCATGGTCATCGCGGTGCCGACGGGGATCAAGATCTTCTCGTGGATCGCGACGATGTGGGGCGGTTCGCTGACCTTCTCGACCCCGATGGTCTGGGCGATCGGCTTCATCTTCCTGTTCACGGTCGGCGGTGTTACCGGCGTCCAGCTCGCCAATGCCGGTCTCGACCGTTCGCTGCATGACACCTATTACGTCGTGGCGCACTTCCATTACGTGCTGTCGCTCGGTGCGGTCTTTGCGATCTTTGCCGGCTGGTATTACTGGTTCCCGAAGATCACCGGCTACATGTACAACGAGTTCATCGGCAAGCTGCACTTCTGGGTGATGTTCGTTGGCGTGAACCTGATCTTCTTCCCGCAGCACTTCCTCGGCCTTGCCGGCATGCCGCGTCGTTACATCGATTATCCCGATGCCTATGCCGGCTGGAACCTGGTATCTTCCTATGGTTCCTATATCTCGGCCGTTGCCGTGTTGATCTTCCTGTTCGGCGTATGGGAAGCCTTCGCCAAGAAGCGGATCGCCGGCAACAATCCCTGGGGTGAAGGTGCGACGACGCTCGAATGGCAGCTGTCCTCGCCGCCGCCTTACCACCAGTGGGAACAGCTTCCGCGCATTCGCTGATGCGTGGCCGGAAAGCGCAGGCGGGGCTTGCGCCTTCCGGTGGCTGAAAATGGGATGGCACGGTATCGTTTCGTGCCGTTTCCCACATCTGAAGGCATATCAGGAGGCGTGAGGCATTTTGTCCAAGCGAATCCGGGCGCCTGACATGATAAATGCCAAGCGCTGGGCTAAGATGGCATTCGACGCTTTATTCCGGTGACAGCCGCAAAGAACAAATCAAAGCGCCGCCATACCGAAAAAGCCATTCGGTTTTCGGGCAGGTGCAAAGGATGCCGCGGCAAGCGGCATTCGTAAGAAAAACAGGACAAGAAATGACCGTTATCGACAATCGCGAAATGCTGGGTGCGGAAAGTTCCGAACTTTCGGAAGCCGGCGCGCGCGATTATTTCGAATTGCTGAAGCCGCGCGTCATGTCGCTCGTCGTCTTCACGGCCTTTGCTGGCCTCGTGCTCGCGCCCGGCGAAATCAATCCGGTTCTTGGGCTCATCGCCATTCTCTGTATCGCCGTTGGCGCCGGTGCCTCTGGCGCTCTCAACATGTGGTACGATGCGGATATCGACGCCGTGATGACCCGCACCGCCAGACGGCCGATCCCGTCGGGCCGCGTCGCCCCGGGCGAGGCGCTCGCCTTTGGATTGACCCTCTCTGCCTTTTCGGTGGTCATCCTTGGCCTTGCGGTCAACTGGTTCTCGGCCGGCCTGCTTGCCTTCACCATTTTCTTTTACGCCGTCGTTTATACGATGTGGCTGAAGCGCTCGACACCGCAGAACATCGTCATCGGCGGTGCTGCCGGCGCTTTCCCGCCCATGCTCGGCTGGGCCTGCGTGACCGGCGGCGTCTCGCTCGACAGTATCATCCTGTTCCTCATCATCTTTCTCTGGACGCCTGCGCATTTCTGGGCGCTTGCCCTGTTCAAGATGCGCGATTACGGCTCCGTCGGCATTCCGATGATGCCGAACGTGGCGGGCGAGCGTTCAACCAAGAACCAGATGATCGTTTACGCCGTGCTGACCGCAGCCGCTGCGGTCGCGCCGTATTTTACCGGTCTCGCGAGCGTCGGTTACGGCATTTTCGCGGCGGTGCTGAGCGCGATCTTCATCTACTGTTCGTTCGATGTCCGGCGCATGCCGGAAGGAGACGAGAAGATGCTGCCCGCCAAGAAGATGTTCGCCTATTCGGTGCTTTACCTCTTCGCCATCTTCTCCGGCCTTCTGGCCGATCATTTCGCGCCGGCCCTGAAGGCCGTGATTTCGGGAGTTCTGTGATGGAAACGATAGAACTGAGCGCGGCGCAGAAAAAATCGAGACGCGGGCGCAACATCGCGCTCGGTGTCGTGCTCGCGGGGCTGGTGGTGCTGTTTTACATCATCACGATCATCAAGATCGGTTCGCATTGACGGCCTGACAATGAGAGCATGACTGGAGGAGTGGAGGAGGAGATGGCGAATATGGGAGCAGAAACGGCAAGGTCCGGCACGCAGCGGGTGAGCAATCGCTCCATCCTCGTGCTCTGTCTCGTGTTTTTCTGCGCGATGATCGGCATGGCCTATGCCGCCGTGCCCCTTTATACCCTGTTCTGCCGCGTCACCGGCTATAACGGCACGACCCAGCGCGTCGAGCAATATTCCGACGTCATTCTCGACAAGACCATCAATGTCACTTTCGACGCCAACACGTCGAACGGCCTCAACTGGGATTTCCAGCCGGTCGACAGGAAGGTCACGCCGAAGATCGGCGAAACGGTGCAGGTTACCTTCAAGGCGACCAACCGCTCACCGGTTGCGACCACGGGCACGGCGGTCTTCAACGTCACGCCCATGGAAGCGGGCGCCTATTTCAACAAGGTGGAGTGTTTCTGCTTTACCGAAACGACGCTGCAGCCGGGCGAAACGCTCGAAATGCCGGTGGTGTTCTTCATCGATCCGGACATCGCCACGGCGCGCGAAACCAAGAGCATTCATACTTTGACGCTGTCCTATACGTTTTATCCGGCCAAAACCGAAAAACCGGTTGCGTCCTTGCCGGTAAAAACTGAATCTGGCGAAAGCAAATTGTGAGAGGAGATCTGGCCTTCATCTTAAGGCCGGATCAGGGAAGAGATACCAGGGGATTGTCGCAATGGCAGATACGCATCAGAAGAACCACGATTACCACATCATAGATCCAAGCCCCTGGCCACTTCTGGCCTCGATCGGCGCCTTCATTCTGACCTTCGGCGGCGTCTGTTACATGCGTTACCTGTCAGCTGGCTCCTTCAAGCTGTTCGGCGTGGAAATGGCCAATCCCTGGCTGTTCTATATCGGCCTAGTCATCGTGCTTTACACCATGTACGCATGGTGGGCGGACACGATCAAGGAAGCCAATGAAGGCAGCCATACCCGCGTCGTTTCACTTCACCTGCGTTACGGCATGATCATGTTCATCGCCTCGGAAGTGATGTTCTTCGTCGCGTGGTTCTGGGCCTATTTCGATGCGAGCCTGTTTCCGCACGAGGCCATTCAGGCCTCCCGCCTCGAATATACCGGCGGACAATGGCCGCCCAAGGGCATCGAAGTCATCGATCCCTGGCACCTGCCGCTCTACAACACCGTTATCCTGCTTTTGTCCGGCACCTGCGTCACCTGGGCGCACCACGCCCTGCTGCACAATGACCGCAAGGGCCTGATCACCGGTCTCGTGCTCACCGTCGCCCTCGGCATCCTGTTCTCGACCGTGCAGGTCTATGAATACATGCACGCCCCGTTCGACTTCAAGAATTCGATCTACGGCGCGACCTTCTTCATGGCCACCGGTTTCCACGGTTTCCACGTGTTCGTCGGTACGGTTTTCCTTCTGGTCTGCCTGTTCCGGGCCATTGCCGGCGGTTTCACGCCCAAGCAGCATTTCGGCTTCGAAGCGGCCGCCTGGTACTGGCACTTCGTTGACGTTGTCTGGCTGTTCCTGTTCTTCGCCATCTATATCTGGGGTGGTTGGGGCGCGCCGGTACACGGGTAATTGCATCCGGTAGAGACCCAGGCCCGAAGCAAGGCATCGCTTCTGGAGCGAGCGGGTCCAACTTGTTTCTTCTCCCCGCCGGGGAGAAGTCCGCGGCAGCGGGATGAGGGGGCGACGTTAGCGATGGACCGAGAGCTAGCCCCCTCATCCGACCCTTCGGGCCACCTTCTCCCCGGCGGGGAGAAGAAATGCAACGCCGAGTAACGAGCTATTGCCCTTGTCTGGAGGTGAGCTTCCTGCAGGCTCGGCGTCATCCTCGGGCTTGACCCGAGGATACATAGCTCCGCTCAAATCGTAGGTCCTCGGGTCAAGCCCGAGGATGACGGAGGAGGGAGGATAGGTCCTTCGTCAACACTTCACGGGCGGCGATGCCGCCCTCGTGCTTGAGCGCCTTCCCAGCAAAGGGTTGCAGGCTGAAGCGGGAGGTCTCACCATGTCTGAACAATCAAACGGCAATTTCGCGCCGGTAGATCCGATCAGGGTCGGGCTGAAAGGCTGCTGCCCGCGCTGCGGCAACGGCCGGCTGTTTGACGGCTTCCTGACCCTTAAGCCGGCCTGCAGCGCCTGCGGGCTGGATTACGGTTTTGCCGATGCGGGGGATGGCCCTGCCGTCTTCGTCATGCTGATCGTGGGTTTTCTGGTGGTCGGGCTGGCGCTCTGGTTCGATCAGCGTTTTGCGCCACCCGTCTGGGTGCATGTCATGCTCTGGTTGCCTTTTACGGTGATTGTCTCGCTCGTGCTGCTGCGCAAGCTGAAAGGGATCATGATTGCGCTGCAATACCGCAACAATGCAAGCGAAGGCAGGCTTGATCGTGAATGACGTTTCCCACATGAAGGCGGCGGAAAGACGGGTCTGGTTCGCCGCGCCGCTGGTGCTGCTGGCACTTGCCATCCTTCTCGGGCTTGGCACCTGGCAGGTGAAGCGTCTCTATTGGAAAGAGGCGCTGATCGCCGATATCGAGGAACGGCTGAATGCTGGCCCGGTCGCGCTCTCCGATATAGAGGCGATGGCGAAAGGCGGCGGCGATATCGAATATCGCAGGGTCAGGCTGTCAGGCACTTTCGATCATGCCCGCGAACGGCATTTCTTCGCCACCCATCAGGGCCGAACCGGTTATTACATCTACACGCCGCTGACGCTTGCCGATGGCCGCATTCTTTTCGTCAATCGCGGCTTCGTGCCCTTCGAGATGAAGGAGCAGGCCAAGCGTCCAGACGGCCAGGTCGCCGGCGAAGTCACGATAACCGGGCTGGCGCGCGCGCCGCTGGCGGCGAAGCCATCCTCGCTGCTGCCCGATAATGATATCGCCAAGAATATCTTCTACTGGAAGGATCTGGCGGTAATGGCCTCCAGCACCGATATCCCGTCCGATCGGCTGGTCCACCTTTTCGTGGATGCCGACAATACGCCCAATCCCGGTGGCTGGCCGCAGGGTGGCGTGACGCTGATAGATTTGCCCAACAATCACCTCCAATATGCGATAACGTGGTATGGCTTGGCGGCGGCCCTTGTCATCGTCGCCGGTTTTGCCTATTTCCGGAACGGTAAGGCACAGGGTGACTAAAGCGGGCGCCGTCCGGTAAGGCAGGTTATCGGGCAAAGGCCAAGGAGCACGAATGAACATCGCCGTTTCCAAACCCCCTTTGACGATAAGGCTGTGCGGACCGCGCGGCTTTTGCGCGGGCGTGGACAGGGCGATCCAGATCGTCGTGCTGGCGCTCAAGGCCTATGGTGCGCCGGTCTATGTTCGCCACGAAATCGTCCATAATCGCTATGTGGTGGAAGGGCTGGAAGCCAAGGGTGCGGTCTTCGTCGAGGAGCTGCATGAAATCCCCGCCGAGCACCGCGAACAGCCGGTGGTCTTTTCCGCCCATGGCGTGCCGAAATCCGTGCCGGAGGATGCGCAGGCGCGCAACCTGTTCTATCTCGATGCCACGTGCCCGCTGGTCTCCAAGGTTCACAAGCAGGCAATGCGCCACCAGCGCCTCGGCCGCCATGTCGTGCTGATCGGACATGCGGGTCACCCGGAGGTCATCGGCACCATGGGGCAATTGCCCGAAGGCACCGTCTCGCTGGTCGAAACGGTAGAGGATGCCGGCACTTATGAACCGGTCGATCGTGAAAACCTCGGTTTCGTCACACAGACGACATTGTCGGTTGACGATACCGCCGGCGTTATCGCCAGGCTTCAGGAACGTTTCCCCGCCATTCAGGCGCCCGCCGCCGACAGCATCTGTTACGCAACCACCAATCGTCAGGATGCGGTCAAGCAGGCGGCGCCCGGCTGCGACCTGTTCATCGTCGTCGGTGCGCCCAATTCTTCCAATTCCAAGCGGCTGGTCGAGGTGGCGCTGCGCGCTGGCGCCAAACACTCGGTTCTGGTGCAGCGGGCAGCGGAAATCGACTGGGATGCGATCGGCGATATCCGCACGGTTGGTCTGTCAGCCGGTGCGTCTGCACCGGAAGTCATCGTCGACGAGATCATCGAGGCCTTCAAGGCGCGGTTTGACACGACGCTTGATCTGGCTGTCACGGTTGAGGAAACGGAGCATTTCCTCGTCAATCGCGAGCTGCGCAGCATTGAGCTGACGACGGACGACATGGCTTTCGTCAACGGCAATGCCAGCAACGCCCTGCCGCCCAAAACCGCCGCCGGCGCCTGAAACGGAATGGCGGTCAATGCGGGCGGTTTTCGCCTCGCATCTGTCATCCTCACCCCAGATTTCCACTCCATCCTTCATCAAGAGATTTGAAATTGGCAGTTTATACGGACATCACCGAAGATGATCTGAGGAATTTCCTCATACAATATGACGTCGGTACGCTCACCTCCTACAAGGGCATTGCCGAAGGCGTCGAAAACTCCAATTTCCTGCTGCACACCACCAAGGACCCGCTGATCCTGACGCTCTACGAGAAGCGCGTGGAAAAAAACGACCTACCGTTTTTCCTCGGCCTCATGCAGCATCTGGCCGCCAAGGGCCTGTCCTGCCCCCTGCCGCTGCCGCGCAAGGATGGCGCGTTGCTGGGCGAACTGTCGGGCCGGCCGGCGGCGCTTATCTCCTTCCTCGAGGGCATGTGGCTGAGAAAGCCGGAAGCGAAACATTGCCGCGAAGTTGGCAAGGCACTGGCCGCAATGCATCTGGCCGGTGAGGGCTTCGAGATCGAGCGCCCCAATGCGCTCTCCGTCGAGGGCTGGAAGGTGCTTTGGGACAAATCCGAAGACCGCGCCGACGAGGTGGAGAAGGGCCTGAGGCAAGAAATCCGCCCGGAAATCGATTATCTGGCCGCCCACTGGCCGAAGGATCTGCCCGCCGGCGTCATCCATGCGGATCTGTTTCAGGACAACGTGTTTTTCCTCGGCGACGAACTTTCCGGCCTGATCGATTTTTACTTCGCCTGCAACGATCTGCTCGCTTATGACGTGTCAATCTGCCTCAATGCCTGGTGCTTCGAGAAGGATGGGGCTTATAACGTCACCAAGGGCAAGGCGCTGCTGGAGGGCTATCAGTCGGTGCGTCCGCTGAGTGCTGAGGAGCTCGATGCGCTGCCGCTTCTGGCGCGCGGTTCCGCACTGCGGTTCTTCCTGACGCGGCTCTATGACTGGCTGACGACGCCGGAAGGCGCGCTGGTGGTGAAGAAGGACCCGCTGGAATATCTGCGCAAGCTGCGGTTCCACCGCTCGATCAGCCATGTCGCCGAATACGGGCTGGCCGGCGAATGAAACATGTTGATATCTTCACCGATGGCGCCTGTTCCGGCAATCCCGGTCCGGGCGGGTGGGGTGCCGTGCTGCGTTATGGCGAGGTCGAGAAGGAACTGTCCGGCGGCGAGGCGGAGACGACCAACAACCGCATGGAGCTGCTTGCAGCCATTTCCGCGCTGAACGCGCTGAAAAGCCCCTGCGAGGTCGATCTCTATACCGACAGCGCCTATGTGAAGGACGGGATCACAAAGTGGATTTTCGGCTGGAAAAAGAAGGGCTGGAAAACCGCCGATAACAAGCCGGTCAAGAATGTCGAGCTGTGGCAGGCGCTGGAGGCGGCGCAGGAGCGCCACAAGGTCACCCTGCACTGGGTCAAGGGCCATGCCGGCCACCCGGAAAACGAGCGTGCCGATGAACTGGCGCGCAAGGGCATGGAGCCCTTCAAACGGCGGTAATGGAAGCCTGTTCTGCTGCGGTCTTTATAATCCGGGGTTGTGAAAACTGAAACCCGATCTATCTTGTCGTCAAACAGCCGGACGGTGTTCCGGCGGAGGAGAGGAATTCGGATGATCCTGCATTGTGTATTTTTGCGCTTCAAGGCTGCGACGGCATCCTCTGAAAAACAGGCGATCTTTGAGGCGATTGCGGCCCTGAAGGACGTGATACCCGGCATCATCGATGTGAAATACGGCCAGAATGTCTCGCCCGAAGGCCTGAACGGCGGTTTCGTAGACGGTTTTATCGTGACGCTTGAAAGCCCCGAGGCCCGCGACGATTACCTCGCTCATCCCCAGCATATGGAAGTCGGAGAACGTCTCGTGTCGCTGACCGATGGCGGTCTGGCCGGGCTTCTGGTGTTTGATATGAATGTCTGAGGGGAGGGCGGCTTGGCCGCCCTTTTTGTTTGTGGCTAAAAGCAGCGTTGATGCGTTTGGCGATGTCGTGTCAGTCGATACACCGTCACCCCGGACTTGATCCGGGGTCCAGCGCGATCAAGTCCTTGATCGCAAAAGACCCTTATCACGGCGCAGACGCGCCGTGGCTGGATGCCGGATCAAGTCCGGCATGACGGAGAGACTAAGCCACCAGCTCTCAAAGCTGCTCGATCATCGCCGCAGCGGCCGAAACCGTCGCCTGGCCAGGGTTTTCCTCGACATTGAGCGACTTCACCACGCCGTCTTCGACCAGCATCGAATAGCGCTTGGAGCGTACACCGAGGCCGCCGCCGGAAAGGTCGGCATCAAGGCCAAGTGCCTTGGTGAAAGAGGCATCCCAATCTGCGAGGAAGTGGATCTTGCCCTGGCCGCCTGACGATTGCGCCCATGCGCCCATCACGTGCCAGTCATTGACGGCGACAACCGCGATGTCATCCACGCCTTTTGAGAGAATGGTGTCGCGGTTTTCCAGATAGCCCGGCAGGTGGTTCAGCGAGCAGGTGGGGGTAAAAGCGCCGGGCACGGCGAAGAGCACGACCTTCTTGCCGCCGAAAAGCTGATCGGTGGTGGTTTCCACCGGGCCGTCGGCCGTCTTTTCCTTGAAGGTTGCGGAAGGCAGTTTTTCGCCGATCTTGATGGTCATGTCCATGCTCCTGTGGCCGTTCGGTTCGCGCGACTATAGAGCAACCAAATGAAACGTGTCATGCGGTTTTCGCGGGAAATTCCATTGCGGAAGCGATCGCGCAGGCGTCGCCGCCGAACCGATCAGGGCTTTGGAAAATTGAGCATCGTTTCCATGGCCCGGTCGCCGGATTTCACCAGGATGGGCCAGCTGTTGCCCTGCACCTGATAGGTTTTCGGCAGGCCCTTGATGTTCATGTAGAAAGAAAGCTTGCGCTTGTCGCGGACCATGTTCTGCGGCTCGTAATAGGCAAAGCCGGAGGGACCGGCGATGAAAATGTCGGTTTCCTTCGGCGCGTTTTCCGGCAGCTGCAGCTGCACGCCGAGCATGGTCTTGTCAGGTGTGATATGGAAATCGGTCACCTTGAAATCGTCTGATGCCGCTTCGGGCAGTGTCTCGCGCGCCTCTTCCAGCAGGCGCCGTTCCTCGCCGTCGTCATTGCCCGCATTGCCGCGCTCAATCGAAAACGTCGCCTCGAAGGGAATGCAGATATTCTGGCAGACACCGATGAAGGCGGTGAGGTCGATCTTCCCGTTGGCCGATGTATCGGCGGCTTTCAGCTGAAAGGGAAGGCTGACGGCGTGGTCATAGCCGATATCGGTAAGATCGCCGTTTTCGATGAGCTTGGGAACGGGATACGCCATGGAGATAAGGCTCACGCCGCTTGCCGGGTCAAGCGAGATCTTCGGCGGTATGCCGGCTTCACCCGGTTCGCGCCAATAGGTAATCCAGCCGTCTTTCGGTTCGATCTGCAGCACGCCGCGCACAACGCCGTCGGCATCCATCGCAAGGCTTGCGACGCGCATCTGGCCGCCCTCGCTTCTTGCCCAATCGGTAATTTCCGCCTGGGCGGCTTGTCCGCCGCCGAGGAAGGCGGCGAAAGCGGCCGCGAAACGAAGATGTGAAAATCGAAAGAATGTCCTGACGCTCATAGTTCCCGTCTAACCCAACATCGGCTGGCGGACCAGTTACGAATTCGTGCGATGCATCATTTTCGGTTGATTGATGGCACGCGATGCCGCATCCTGTCCTTTGTCGAAGTGCGAACGCCGCTTTCCGTTCGATGACGGAATTCGGCCTGCTGGAGGCGACGGTGAGCTTTTCAACCCTGATGGACAAACGCGAACGTGGCTTTCTCGATGGTCAGTTCCTCATCGCGATGCCGGGGCTGGACGATGGCAATTTTGCCCGTGCGGTGATCTATATCTGCGCCCATTCGGATGCCGGCGCCATGGGTTTCATCATCAACCGGCCGCAGCAGATCACCTTCACGGATATTCTGCTGCATCTGAAACTGGTTGATAGCAACGACGCCATCATGCTGCCCAACCGCACCCGCGAATTTCCGATCCAGTGCGGCGGCCCGGTTGAATCCGGCCGGGGTTTCGTGCTGCATTCGGACGATTACCTGAGCGAATCCAGCATTCCGGTCAGCGACGACATTTCGCTGACGGCGACGCTGGATATTGTTCGCGCCATTTCCAATGGCCGCGGCCCGCAGAGGGCCACCATGCTGCTCGGTTATGCGGGCTGGGGTCCGGGCCAGCTGGAAAACGAGATCGCCAATAATGGCTGGCTGAACTGCCCGGCTGCGGAAGAGCTGATTTTCGACCGTGGGCTGGACAATAAATATGAGCGGGCGCTCGCGCTGATGGGCGTCGACCCCCGCATGCTTTCCACGGATGCAGGGCACGCCTGAAATTTGCGCCGCCCCCACACACGGTCGCGGGCTGGAACCAAACCTTGACCCCTTACGTTACTCACCCGGAAAGCCGGACAAACAGTGCGGCTCAACTAGGGAGCAGTGACATGGGTAGCACATCAGACAAGATCGCCGGCAAGGCCAACGAAGTCGCCGGCAAGGTCAAGAAGAACGTCGGCGAAGCCACCGGCAACAACGAGTTGCGCGCCAAGGGTGCGGCCCAGGAAACCAAGGGCAAGGTTCAGAAGAACGTCGGCAAGGCGAAAGACGCAGTCAAGGGCGCCGTCGACCGCATGTAATGCAGTCTGACGGGTTTCCGCCTCTTTGATGAAGCGGTGCTTTGGAGCGCATGTGTTTGTAGCACATGCGCTCTTGTCGTCTGGGCGTCGTTTGATGCGGATAATTTCCCCGGGGAGGGAAGCAGCGCAGACAACAGGTCAAGCAAGACCTTGAACCGTCAATCAAACTCGGCGTCGTCCTCCGGTCAGGCCGGAGAATGACGCCGTAACCGTAATTGCCAGGAGTTGGCGTATGTCGCCGACCCCTCCCGTCCCATGATCCATCGCAAGGGTTTCATAAATGAAGCTTTTTTCCTGCGCATCCTGTGGCCAGCCGGTCCATTTCGATAATCGTTTCTGCGTTTCCTGCGGCCATCGCCTGGCCTTCGTGCCGGAACGGCTTTCCATGGAAGCGCTGGCGCCTGCGGGTGAGCCGAACTGGCAGATCGTCGCCGACCTGCAAAAACAGGTGCGGTTCTGCGCCAATGAAGTGAATGACATCTGCAACTGGTCGGTGCCGGCGGAAAGCCAGAACGCCTTTTGCCCGGCCTGCAGCCACAATCGTCTGGTGCCGGATATCGCAACAGAGCAGGGCATCGAACAATGGCGGGGTATCAGCCAGGCGCAGCGGCATCTGTTTTATTCAATATTGCGGCTCGGTCTGCCGCATCCGAACCGGGATGCCGATCCGGTTGGCGGGCTTGTCTTCGACTTTCTGGTCGACGAGGTCGCGCCTGATGGTTCCGTCATTCCCGCCATGACAGGTCATGACGAAGGTCTGATCGCCATCCGTGCGGCCGAAGCCGATGATGCGACGCGCGAGCAGGTGCGCGCCAACATGAATGAGCCCTATCGCACCATGCTTGGCCATTTCCGCCACGAGGTCGGGCATTTCATCTGGAACAAGCTGGTTCGCGATGAGAACCGGCTGGAAGCCTGCCGCGCCGTGTTCGGTGACGAGCGCGAGGATTATGCGGCGGCGCTGCAACGTAATTACGAGCAGGGACCTCGGCCTGACTGGCAGGAGAATTTCATAAGCTCCTACGCCTCCGTCCACCCATGGGAAGATTTCGCCGAATGTTTCGCCCATTACCTGCATATCGTCGACACGCTCGAAACGGCGCGCGCCTTCGGTGTGGCGATCGATCCGGACGGACATGAGGAAATGGCCGCAGAGGTGACGTTCGATCCCTACAAGGCCCGCAGCGCCGCGCAACTGGTCAAGGCCTGGATTCCGCTCAGCGTCGCCATCAATTCCATCCAGCGCAGCATGGGGGAGGCGGACCTCTACCCCTTCGTGCTGACGCCGCCGGTGGTGACGAAGATGGAATTTATCCACGACCTCTTGCATGGCAGGGTGGCGGCGGATGCGTCGCCGCCGGTGGCGATGGTTCAGTAAGGAACGATTTGCCCTCAACGTCATCCTCGGGCTTGACCCGAGGATCCACAATCACCCGCGATAATGGATCCTCGGGTCAAGCCCGAGGATGACCTCGCGTTAAGGGGAGGGAGAAGGGGAGGGGGAGTGCGCTGCTGCACCCAATCCCCTTACGAAGCCCGCTTCGTCGGCTGGAACCGCTCCCTGAGCAACTTCAGCGCCGCATCGCCCGAGACCGGTGTTCCGAACAGGAAGCTCTGGCCAAAATGGCAATTCATGCGCGACAATTCCGCCGCGTCTTCCGGCGTCTCGATGCCTTCCGCCACCACCTGCATGTCAAGCGCGCGGGCCATGGCGATAACGGAGCGCAGGAGCACATTGCGCTTGTCGCTGGTATTGGCCACCAACGCCTTGTCGAGCTTGATCGTATCGAAGGGGAAGCGGGTGAGATAGGCAAGCGACGAATAGCCGCTGCCGAAATCATCCATGGCGAGGCTCAGGCCCGTTTCTTTCAGCTTGGAAAGCACCAGCCGCGCCTGTTCCGGGTTTTCCATGACGACGGATTCCGTCAGCTCCAGCTTCAGCTGCTGCGGATTGCAGCGCGTGCGCGTCAGCATGCTGCGCACATCATTATACAATTCGTTGTTCAGCAATTGCGCGCTGGAGATATTGACGGAAATGAAGATCGGCATCTTCTCGATGGCATGCTGCCAGTCCATTAGATCGGTCGCGGCCCGCTCCAGTGCAAACATGCCGAGCGGCTCGATCAGGCCGGAAGCTTCCGCAATGGGAATGAATTCGCTCGGCGGAATATTGCCGCGCTTGGGATGTTCCCAGCGCATCAGTGCCTCGAAGCCTGCCAGCTCGCCATCGTCGAGCTTGACGATCGGCTGATAGGCGAGCGACAGCTCCTTGCGTTCGATGGCGCGGCGAAGGTCGCTTTCCATCTGCAGGCGGTCGGTGCCGGAGGTGCGGAAGGCGGGGCGGAACGGCTCGACACGGTTGCCGCCGGCGCGCTTGGCGCGGTACATGGCAAGTTCCGCATCACTCAGGAGTCCGGCCGCACTTTCCTGCTGGTCGATCCACGAGACGAGGCCGATGGAGGCGGTGAGGATGATTTCGCGATTGGCGAAATTGATCGGCACCATGATCGCCTTGTTCACCGCATCGGCGAAATCTGCGACACGCTGCGGATCGCGCTCGGAGGTCAGGATCAGGCCGAATTCGTCGCCGCCGAGGCGCGCCAGCGTATCCTGCGGTTTCAACAGGCGGCGCAGGCGCCGCGTCAGCGCGATGAGAATATTGTCGCCCGCGGCAATGCCGAGCGTATCGTTGACCAGCTTGTAACGGTCGATATCGATCGCCATCACGGTCGGGCGCACGCCCTCGCTGTCGGGCGAGAGGTTGAGGATCGATTGCAGGCGGTCGAGGAAGACCTGCCGGTTCGGAAGTCCGGTCAGATTGTCGTTCATCGCATCCTGCAACAGCCGCTCGACCGAATTCTTCTGCTCGGTAATGTCTGTAATCGTGCCGACACAGCGGATGATTTCGCCGTTGGAGCCGAGAACCGGACGGGCGCGGATTTGCAGCCAGTGGAAATGCCCGTCTTCAGCGCGAATGCGGAATTCGTGGTTGAGGCGGCCCTTGCGGTGGTCGAGCAGCACGTCGAGCGTCGCCTTGAACCGGTCGCGATCGTCAGGGTGCAGGCGCGGCAGCCAGTTGCGCGCAGCACCATGCATGGTGCCGGGTTCCAGCCCCAGCCGGTTGGAAATGTCGGGCGTGGTTACGATGCGGTCGCGCGTCACATCCCAGTCCCACACGGTATCGCCGCTGCCCGTCAGCGCCAGCGACTGGCGTTCAAGGTCAGAGAACAGGCCCTGCTGATAGGCGCTGCCGGCAAAGGCATGCTGGATGACGGTAAAGCCGATCAGCAGCACGATCAGCACCAGCCCGCCGCCAAGCGCCGGCTGCACGATGTCGTTGTCCAGTTGCCCCGTTACCGTCAGCCAGCTGCCGAACAGCCAGACGAGAATGAGCGCCCAGGAGGGCACGAGCAAAATCGCCCGGTCGTAACGGTTGAAGCCGAGATAGATGATGAGCGCGATACCGGCCGTTGCGGTGAGCGCGAAGGACACGCGGGCGATGCCCGACGCAACCGAAGGATCGTAGATCGCGACGCCGAACAGCAGCGCCAGACCCACCACCCAAGCAAAGGTCGCGTAACCCAGATGCGCATGCCATCGGTTGAGATTGAGATAGGTGAAGAGGAAGACCACGAAGCTGGAGGCGAGCGCCACTTCGGCGCCCGCCCTCCATATTCGCTGATCGCTGGATGTGACGGTGATGAGCTTTTCAAGAAAGCCGAAATCAACGCAGATATAGGCAAGCACCGCCCAGGCAAGTGCGGCGGAGGCCGGCAGAACCGAAGTTCCCTTGACCACGAACAGAATGGTCAAAAGCACGGCCAGAAGGCCGGCAATGCCGAGAACGATGCCGCGATAGAGCGTGAACGCGTTGATCGTGTCCTTGTAGGCTTCCGGTTCCCACAGATAGATCTGCGGCAGTTGCGGCGTGGAAAGCTCGGCGACGAAGGTAATGACGGAGCCGGGATTGAGCGTGATGCGGAACACGTCGGCATCCGGGCTCGGTTGCCGGTCCAGCGCAAAGCCTTCGCTCGGCGTGATGGCGATGATGCGCTGCGAGCCGAGATCGGGCCAGAACAGTTTGGAGTTCACCAGACGGAAATGCGGGGCGACGATGACGCGTTCCAGCTGCTCTTCGGAGACGTTGGCGAGCGCAAAGACCGCCCAGTCGCCCTGATGATCCGTGGAACTGGCGCGCACCTCGATACGGCGGCGGATGCCGTCTGGTCCGGGGGCGGTGGAAACCTGAAAGGCCTCGCCCTGATTGGCGTAGATATCGGTCGTCGCGGTCAGATCAAGCGCCGTATCGTCACGGGAAATCTTCACCGGCTCGAAGGCGTAGGAATAGGAAGCAAAAAGCAGGAACAGCAGGAAAAACGGCGCAGCCAGTGCGATTGCCGCCAGACGTTTCGACAGGCAAGGCGCAGTGTGATTGTAGGTCATGTATCGTACTTCGTTCCGCCGGAGCTTTGCTTGTCGGCAAGAAGGGAAAACATCATATGATCCCGCCATTGGCCATTGATTTTCAGATATTCCCGCAAGAGACCTTCCCGCTGGAACCCGGCATTTTCGAGAAGCCGGATGCTTTTGAAGTTTTCCGGAATACAGGCTGCCTCGATACGGTGCAACTGAAGTCCGTTGAAGATGTATGGTATTACCAATTTTAATGCGGCAGACATATGGCCTTTGGCGGCGTGGCGTTCGCCTATCCAGTAGCCGATCATGCAGCTTTGCGCGGCGCCCCGGCGGATGTAACCGATTGTGATGCCGCCGACCAGGAGGGTCTCCTTTTCGAACAGCAGAAACGAAACGGCGGTACCGGAGGAAAATTCCTGGCCGTTGCGCACCACACGCATCCGGAAAGAGCCTTCCGTCAGTTCGTCCGGACGCCAGCTTGGCTCCCAGGGCTGGAGAAACTGCCGGCTTTCCGACCGCAGGACGTGCCATTGCTTGAAATCGCCATAGCGCGGCAGTCTGAGAAGATGGTCGGCGCTGCGCAGTTCGGGCGTGTCATTATGTCGGGAAAGAAAACGCAGCATTCACCATCCCCGTGCGGAAGAAACCGCCACGCTTAGCCGTTCGCCTTTATCCTTGCGGGCTGCTGCGCGGAAAGCGCGGCAGTGATGTCTGAAAGAGGCGGCAGATGTTCGAGCGGGCCAATCGCGGACAATGTCGGAACTGTATCGAAAAACAGCCGTCCCGCAAGATCGGTCAGCCGTTCGCGGGTAATGTCGCCAAGGCGCTCCATCATTTCCTCATTGGGAATGGGCCGGCCGTAGAGCATCATCTGCCGGGCCATCTGGCCGGCACGGGCCGCCGGGCTTTCCTGTCCCATGAGCAGTTGGGCGCGGATTTGCGCGCGCGCCCGGTCGATTTCTTCCTGATGGATGGTCTGCGAGGACTTGCGCAATTCTTCCAGAATGACCGGCACAAGTTCCGGCAGGTCGTTGCCGCCGGTGGCCGCATGTACGCCGAAAATGCCCGTATCGGAAAAGCCCCAGTGAAACGCATAGACGGAATAGCAGAGGCCGCGATATTCTCGCACTTCCTGGAAAAGACGCGACGACATGCCGCCGCCGAGGATATTGGCGAGAATCTGCGAACAATAGAAATCGCGGGCGTGATAGGCCTTGCCCTCGAAACCCAGAAGCACCTGCGCGTCCATCAGGTCGCGGGTCTCGCGGATTTCACCGCCGGTATAAACGGCCTTTTCGAGAACCGGCGTGGTGACGGGCAGTTGCGGCAACGAGGCGAAACGTTCTTCCACCTGCTTCACGAAGCTCTCGTGATCGACAGCACCGGCCGCCACGACGAAAATGCGGTCCGTCGTGTAGTTGCGGGCGAGATAATGCCTGATCTGGCCGGTGGTGAAGGATTGCACGGTATCCGGCGTGCCGAGGATCGGGCGGCCGATGGTCTGGTCGCGATAGGCGACACCGGAGAAATTGTCGAAGATCACGTCGTCGGGCGTATCGGTCGCCGCGCCGATTTCCTGCAGGATGACGTTTTTCTCCCGCTCCAGTTCCTCTTCGTCGAACAGCGATTCCGTCAGGATATCGGCAAGAATATCGACGGCGAGCGGAACATGGTCCTTGAGGACGCGGGCGTAGTAGGAGGTGGTTTCCGTCGATGTCGCGGCGTTGACTTCGCCGCCGACATTTTCGATCTCTTCGGCGATCTGCCGGGCGGTACGCCGCGCCGTGCCCTTGAACGCCATATGCTCGAGTAGATGGGCGATGCCGTGTTCGGCAGTCGTCTCGTTGCGGGATCCGGATTTGATCCACACCCCAAGAGCAACGCTTTCGAGATGCGGCATTCTTTCCGTCACAACGGTCAACCCGGACGAAAGCCGGGTCACATTAACTCTCATATCAAGTCTTTCCGCGTCTCTATTTGCCGGCGCGTGCATGTTGGCCGATGAAGGTTTCCACGGCTTTCAGCTCTGCGTCCAGAATGTCGAAACGCTCCTCCCGGTTCATAATGTCAGCTAACCATACTGGAAGCGCAGGCTCGATTGCGCAAGCGGATTTTACAGCAGCCGGGAATTTAGCCGGATGGGCGGTAGACAGAACCACCATCGGGCTGGACGCCTTTTCGTGCTTTTCCGCCACGAAAACACCGGTCGCCGTATGCGGATCGATCAGGTAACCGGTCTTTTCAAGCGTATCGCGGATCGTCGCCGCCACCTGCTTCTCGGTGGCACGACCGGCACGGAAATCCTTCTTGATGAATTTCAGTGCCTTCGGCGGAATTTCAAACGCACCGGACTGCTTCAGGCCGTCCATCGATGCCTTCACCGCCGCGGAATCGCGGTCATAGGCTTCAAACAGCAGACGTTCGAAGTTGGAGGAAATCTGGATGTCCATCGAAGGCGAGGTGGTGGGCGTGACGCCACGCATCTCGTAGCGGCCGGTTTTCAGCGTGCGCGCCAGAATGTCGTTGTCATTGGTGGCGATGACAAGCTTGTCGATCGGCAGGCCCATTTTCTTGGCGACGTAACCGGCAAAGATATCGCCGAAATTGCCAGTCGGAACGGTGAAGGAAATCTTCCGGTCGGGACCGCCAAGCGACAGAGACGCGGTGAAGTAATAAACCACCTGCGCCATGATGCGCGCCCAGTTGATGGAATTCACGCCGGAAAGCTTCACGCCATCGCGAAACTTCACGTCGTTGAACATTTCTTTGACGAGGTTCTGGCAATCGTCAAAATTGCCGTTGATCGCCAGCGCATGCACGTTGGAAGCCGTGGAGGTCGTCATCTGGCGCTGCTGCACCGGCGAGACCTTGCCGTTCGGGAAAAGGATGAAGATGTCGGTGCGCTCACGCCCGGCAAAGGCGTCGATGGCCGCGCCGCCGGTATCGCCCGAGGTTGCGCCGACGATGGTGGCGCGTTCGCCGCGCTCAGTCAGCGTATAGTCCATCAGGCGGGCGAGAAGCTGCATCGCCACGTCCTTGAAGGCGAGCGTGGTGCCGTGGAAAAGTTCCAGCACGAAGGTGTTCGGACCGGTCTGGGTCAACGGCACGACGGCCGGATGCCGGAAAGTGGAATAGGCGTCGTCGATCATCGCCCTGAACTTGTCGGCCGGAATTTCGCCGCCGGTGAAACGGTAGAGAACCTCGAAGGCGACTTCCTGATAGGACTTTCCGCGCAGGTTGCGGATTTCCTTTTTCGACATGGAGGGCCATTCGCGCGGCACGTAAAGCCCGCCGTCACGGCCAAGGCCCGCCAGAAGCGCGTCGCAGAAACCAAGCGAAGGGGCCGCACCCCTGGTCGATACATATTTCACGAGATAGTCCCTTGTCCGGTGCCGGTCATCGGCTTCTTCTTCAGCAGCGTCTCACGGAAATGAGGCGATTGGCGAGGTAATGAAGGGCTTTTTTGAAAATTCAAGCAAAACCGAACATGCCAATCGATTTTTTCCGGCGTCGCTGCTATAGACCATCGCCAACCTGCGTGAAAGGTCAATAAACAGCGTCTCCGGTTCGGTTCCGGGACAATGGAGAGGGAATTAGAAGAGTGTCAGGGAATTTCTTGCGTTTGTCCGCCGCGATGTCGCTTCTGGCCGTTGTTGCAGGATGCAATTCCTCCAATCCGTCGGACTCGCTTGCCGTCAACCCTCCGGCGGCGCAGGCCAATGCCGTTGCTCCGGTAGTGCAGGCCAACTGCCCGACGGTCACGGTTCTCGATGCCAATGCCGTCCACCGCGTTTATGCCGGTGGCACCAAGGATGATCCGCAGAAACTCGCCTATCAGGTCTCGCTGTCAGATACGACGCGCTCGTGCACCGCGAACGAAACCACGCTGACGGTGAACGTGCTGGCGCAGGGCCGCCTCGTTCCTGGCCCGATGGCCAAGCCCGGCCGCGTGACGGTTCCGATCCGCGTGACGGTGAAGGACGGCGACGGCGAGATTTACGGCGAAACGACCAATTTCGCCATCGATGTCCCGGCAGGCGGAGCTGGCACGCAGTTCATTTTCAACAACGACCATGTGGCCATTCCCAACGGTCCGGGCGGCGCACCGAAGTCGGTCAGCGTCTATATCGGCTTCGGCGGCGAGAGCGCGAAGTCAAAGACCAAGCGCCGGTGATTTGACGGGCGAAATGTAAAAACCGGAGTCTGCTCGGCAGGCTTCGGTTCTGATTGCGCGCAAAGGTCCGAATTCCGTCACCCCGGACTTGATCCGGGGTCCAGCGCGGTCAAGTCATTGATCGCAAAAGACTCTTCTCACGGCGCAGACGCGCCGTGACTGGATGCCGGATCAAGTCCGGCATGACGGAGGAGAGGTCTACGACTTTCCATGCTTTTTAAGCGGAGGGTTTTCCCACAGCCATCGCTTTCTCCGCTGACGGGCGGCTACGAGAGTTTCGATACTCCTCCACAGCCTCAAAAAAAGCTGGCGGCAAAACGTCCCTGGCGGGGCGCGCATTTGCTAGCTCTTCATTCGACATCTCGGGAAAGTCGACAGCATCCCAGTCCGCTTCGGTATAGCCTTGGCCGGGTACGAATTCCTTTTGTGGCTGGGATGTAACCACAGCTACCTCGTCAAAAAGCGCCTTCCCACTCCGCCATCGCCGCGATGACGGCCGGCAGATCCTGCATGCGGGAAATCACGGTTTCCGCGCCCGCATCCGTCAGCCGGTCGGCATGGCTCGGATAGGTGTGGGATGCGCCGGTGAAGCCGATGATGCGCATGCCGGCGGCCTTCGCGCCATGGATGCCGTGCACGGAATCTTCGACTACGACCACGCGGTCGGGGGAGACGCCGAACTGGGCCGCGCCGTGCAGGAAGATATCCGGCTTCGGTTTCACGCGGTCGGCTCCGAGATCCTTGGCGGAATAGATATGCGGCGCGAAATAGGGCTTCAGACCCACCTTCGTCAGCATCATGTCGAGGCGGTGGCTGGAGGAATTCGAGCAGATGCAGCGCGGTGTCGTCAGGCGCGACAGCGCGAATTTGACGCCCTCGATGATCTTCACGTCGCGTTCCAGCCGCATGTCGAGCAGCTTTTCGGATTTGTCGAGCAGGGAGGCGGAGAGGGGAATGCTGGCTTCGCTTTCCACCTGCAGAAGACTGTTCTTCCAGGTCATGCCGGCGAAGCGCTCGCCCATTTCCTCGACGGAGATCGGATAACCGGCCTCGGTCAAAAGGCGGGACTCCACCTGCGCCGCGATGATTTCGGAATCGACCAGAACGCCGTCACAGTCGAAAATAATGAGGTCGAAGCCGCTCATGGGCGCTCCCTGTATCGAATTTGCTTGGAAGAAAGTGATGCCGGCGCTTTTAGACCATGTCTGCGCCAAGCTCAACCGGTTGCCCCGCAAGGGTCGGTCCCATCAGGCTCATAGCTTGGCCGGTCGGGCAAGCGACTGTGCGGCTTCGAATATTCGGCTTTGCGCATCTGCCGCGTGCAAAAAGCGCTACACACAGTCGCGCGAGATGCGTTAAGGGATGTTATGCCCAAGACAGTGAAAACCACGCCTGAAGACACCATTGCCGCACGCATCAGCCGCACTCTGGCCGACCGCATCGTTCGCGGTGAACTGTCGCCGGGTGAACGGCTGAGGCAGGATCATATCGCTGCCGAATTCGGCGCCTCGCATGTGCCCGTGCGTGAGGCGTTCCGCAGGCTGGAAGCGCAGGGCCTGGCGGCGAGCATTCCGCGCCGGGGTGTGCGGGTCGCGGATTTCGGCCTTGCCGATGTGCGCGAAGTCGCAGAAATGCGCGCGGCACTCGAGGTTCTGGCGCTGCGCCACGCCATTCCCAACATGACTTCAGCCATTCTCGACCAGGCGGAAGCCGCGACACTCGAAGGCGATAGCGCCGTCGATGTGCAGCACTGGGAGGAGGCCAATCGCCGCTTCCACCGCCTCATCACCGCGCCCTGCAACATGCCGCGCCTGATGGAGGCGATCGACGGCCTGCATGCGGCGAGCGCCCGGTTCCTGTTTTCCGCCTGGCGGGCCGGCTGGGAGCGCCGCACCGATACCGACCACCGGGCAATCCTCGACGCACTTCGCGGCGGTCGCGCCGAAGAGGCGGTGCGCATCCTCGATGGTCACGTGCAATGGATCGGCCGCAAGGCGATCCGCACCTCTTCCGGCTCGATGCACGACGCCTTCGCGATCGTTGGATAAGCCAAGCGCAATTTGCTCCATATGGTGGCTCTCGGCTCGCCCTTTTGGACTCCGTCGAAAAAGTCGGGTATCGATATCCTGTCCGCGACAAGATCAGCGGAAGGGGAGATGGATGACGGTTGAGACGGCGAAATCACCGGGCGGATTTTTCGGCTGTCCCGCCTTGCGCTCCCTCTGTCCGCAGACCCCTTTCCAGCCCGGGAAACACCGCCAGTGACGGTTCGACTGCGCCCGCATCACCTTCTCTGCATGCTGACCTATGTGGGGAAGGGATATTCATCCGGCTTCGTCGAAAATTACGACCGTGTCGCCGCTCGCCTGAATGCGGGCGACGAAGATATCGAGCTGGTGGACGGCCCTGACGATATCTGCATCGGCCTTTTGTGCGAAAGCCATGCCCACTGTTTCAACGAAGGCGTAGTGCAGAGGGACGAGGCGGCCCGGCTTTCGGTTTCGACGCTTTTGGGCGGGACAATCAGTGTCGGAACACGGCTGCGGGTAACGCCGGATCTTTTGGCAAGGATGCGCGTGGCTTTCGCCGCCGGAGATATCCGGCAGGCCTGTCGCGGCTGCCAGTGGATCAGGTTGTGCGATCGCATCGCCGCATCAGGATTTGCCGGCGTGAAAGTTGGCGAGCCGCTGCAAATGACGGTCAAACACGAAAAGCATTTTTCCAGCCATCCGATGCTCAGGCCTAAATATGGATCGTCTGGCCGGAAACTGTGACGGTCCACATTCCACATTCCCCCAACGCCCTCATTCCTGTGCTCGTCACAGGAATCCAGCCAGCCCAAGTCCTTGGGCTGAAAAGACTCCTCCCGCCGCGCAGACGCGCGTCGACTGGATTCCTGTGACGAGCACAGGAATGAGGGAGGAGAGTTGGGGGCGCCGAGACGACTACTCCGGTACGTTCGTCTCTGTCCGTTCTGCGGCCTTGACCGTCGCCTTGATTTCCTTCGGGTCGCGGCCGGACTTCTCGTCGTAGCTCACCTTCACCGAATAATCGCCGGGATGCAGGGTCTCCTGATGCCGGGTGCCGTACCGGCCGGAAATTTCCTTTTGCGTGCCCTGAAGGTCTTTGGTCGTTTCGACAATGTCGATCCGCTCGGCACCCGGCGCCGTGATTGCCAGAACGCCCGCATTAAGGTCGATGTTGATTTCGGAGCGTTTTCCGGCCGCCACGGTAAAGGGCTGCTCGACCGTGACTTTGCCCAGACGGGCGCGCATCACGAAATCGCCCGCCGGCATTTCCATGATCTTGCCGGTGCCGTAAACGCCGTTGATGGTCTGGCGGGTGCCGTCCAGCGTCTCCTTGGCCGAGAGCGCCTCGAAACGGATATCGTCCGTCTCCACCGCCTTGCCGTCCTGCGCATAGACCGCCTTGGCAACGACCACGCCGCTCGGAATGACGAGCTCGTGGCTGATCTTCTCGCCCGCCTTGACGGCAAGCGTTTCCTGCGCCCGTGCTGGGCCGATACTGCCGGTGAGGAGCACGTCGCCCGCGGGTACGAAGACCGTGTTCTGGCCGTAAACGCTATCCTTGAAATCGCCCTTGGTGATGTCGGTCTTTGCCTGCGTTTCCACATCGCCGCCGGGACTGCGTTTCGGCACGACAGTCAGTTCCGCCGCGTTGAAATTAACCTTCGGCCTCGCGACGCTTCCGTCCTTCACTTCGAAGGCTATTTCGCTGATGACATTGCCCAGCGCCGCGACGCCGACATATTTGCCGGCCGGCAGCTTCGCCTCGAAAGTGGCGTCATAGGATCCGCCGGCATTGACGTCGGTGCGCGCTCCGGCTCGGTCCGCCTTGTAGAAATCCCATCGCACTTTGTCGCTGTTGCCCAGCGAGGGGCCGCCATCGAACATCACGGCGTCGGTCACGACATTAAATTGCGGTGCCGGCTCCTGCGCCCGCAATGGCGACGGCAATGCTGCCATCAGAAGAACGGCGGAAACGACATGCATTGAAAAAGAAGCCGTGCGCATCATGGACCCCATTCGGATTACCCCCGTTATTGCCGGTCTTCCTGCCGCACCGATAGGCGGAACAGGACAACCCGTTGTGCACAACGTTTTTACGGGACTTCGGGTTCCCCATGCGCCGCCGCAAATCCGCCATGCACGCCGCAACAGCCATTTATTTTGCATTTTCCGTGACTTGTTCAGGCTTTGATAACCATCTTCGGTAACCATAAGCATCAGTAGAGAGTAAGCGTATGGAGCGAGTACCAATGGCAGCAGTTTTTCCGCTGGCCGATTTTCGGCGTGCCGGTTTTGATCGTGCGGGCGAGAGTGACGCCTGGAAAGACAGCATCATCAAAGGTGATTGTGTCGCTGCCTTGGATGCCCTCCCGAGCCAGTCGGTCGATGCGATTTTCGCCGATCCGCCCTATAATCTCCAGCTTGGCGGCACGCTGCACCGGCCCGATCAGTCGCTGGTCGATGCCGTCGATGACGAATGGGACCAGTTCGCCTCCTTCGAGGCCTATGACGCCTTCACCCGCGCCTGGCTGCTCGCCTGCCGCCGTGTGCTGAAACCCAACGGCACCATCTGGGTCATCGGCTCCTACCACAATATCTTCCGCGTCGGCTCCATGCTCCAGAACCTCGATTTCTGGATCCTGAACGACATCGTCTGGCGCAAGACCAATCCCATGCCGAATTTCAAGGGCCGCCGGTTCCAGAACGCCCATGAGACCATGATCTGGGCCAGCCGCGATCCGAAAGCCAAGAACTACACCTTCAACTACGATGCGCTGAAGGCCTCCAATGACGATGTGCAGATGCGCTCCGACTGGCTGTTCCCGATCTGCAGCGGCCATGAGCGTCTGAAGGGTGACGACGGCAAGAAGGTGCATCCCACCCAGAAGCCGGAAGCGCTGCTGGCGCGCATCATCATGGCCTCCACCAAGCCGGGTGATATCGTGCTCGACCCGTTCTTCGGTTCCGGCACCACGGGTGCGGTCGCAAAACGTCTCGGCCGCCACTTCGTCGGCATCGAGCGCGAACAGGATTATATCGATGCGGCATCGGCCCGCATCGCCGCCGTCGAGCCGCTCGGCAAGGCGGAACTGACCGTGATGACCGGCAAGAAGGCCGAACCGCGCGTTGCCTTCAACACGCTGGTGGAAAGCGGCCTGGTCCGCCCGGGCCAGGTGCTGACCGATGCAAGACGCCGTTATAGCGCCATTATTCGTGCCGATGGTACTCTGGCATCCGCCGGGACCGCCGGCTCCATTCACCGCCTCGGCGCAAAGGTGCAGGGTCTCGACGCATGCAACGGATGGACGTTCTGGCATTTCGAAGATGGCGACGAATTGAAGCCGATCGATGATTTGAGAGCGATCATCCGCAGTGAAATGGCAAAGGCTGAATAGTCAAAAGCCGTAGAGGCTGGAGACGGACGATCCACCGCCCGCCCTTGTCAGGATACGTCTCCGTCCGGTTTAGTACCTTCAGTCCCGGATGGAGAACGACCAACGCCCGGCACCTCGGTGTCGGGCGTTGGTATTTTCGAATATTTTATTTTAGCCAGACAAGTTTCGCGCAAGAGACCGGCCATAGTGTCTGATGCAAAGCAGTGGTTGTGAAAAACCGTTTCGGAAAGATCGCAGGAACATTGCTGTCCCATGCCGCTTGCGGCAGGACTGGCGCAGGCTGGAGACCGCCATTTCCGCCTGCGCCAATTTTCTTTTCCGGGTTTTCGCGGACCTGTCCGAACCCGTCATGGCGCCCACGCCGGGTTCCCCAGCCTTAACGATAGATGTCCTGCGCGTTACGGAAGATTAACGTGACGCTATACATGGCGGGGAGTACATATTCTTCCAGGCTGAGTGTCGCCGGCGACCCAAAAAAGATCGCGACGCGACGATGCGAGACAGCCGGATTCGCGGGCCATTGCCCGCGATGAACAAGGAGGCGTGCCATGCGCTCGCTTTTCAAGACAGTCACAATAGCATCCTTCATTCTGGCGACGGCCACGGGCGGCGCTTTCGCGGCCGGACAGTCGCATGGCGAGCATTCCGGCTCCGGCGGAATGCACAGTGAACGGTCTCATGATGTCGACCGGGGCGGGAGACATTTCTTCCGTCACAACGATGACGACCTGTTCATGAATGACATGTACATGAACTATACCGGCCCCGCCGCTTACGGGCAGAGACCGCATCTGGTTCGTGTGCTTCATGAGCTGCGTGTCGCCGACCACCGGATCGACTTCGAACGCCAGCAGGGCAGGCTGAGCGCAAGCGCTTTCAACAGGCTCGAAAATCAATCATCCGCAATCCGCACCCAGACGCTGAAAACGGCTGACATGCATCATGGCCATATTCCCATGAAGGCATTTTCCACCCTTCAGGGCGAAGTCCGGCAACTTGACCGGAACATCGTCCGCATGAGCTGACCGGGGCTTTCCCGTCCTTGTGTGGCAAGGACCGGCCAGACTGCCAAAGACCTGCCGGAGAGCGGTGACGGGGCACGAACCCGCCCTCCGGCCTTCCAGATTATCACCCCCTTGGGGTTGCGCGGATTTCGAAAGAAACGATCGGAAACTCAAAAAACCATGCGCCCGGCCGGATGCATGGGGAGGCGGGCCTGCCTGCTCCCCTGAGGGCCAAGGCCTTGAGGATGTCCTTGAAAGGAGAAACACCATGACCAGTATTCTTCGCAGATATCGCATCGCGGCTTTGCTTGGCGCGGCCTTTGTCGCCGCTCCGCTTGCGATGTCCGTGTTTCTGCACAACACACCCGCTTTCGCCCAGGCCGGATTATCCGCCATCCCCGGTCCCGTGACCTCGGGCGGCTCCTTCGCCGGCATCGTCGCCGCCGACAAGCCGGCGGTGGTGACCATCACCACCGAAATGAAAACGCAGGAACAGGCGACAGACGACACGACGCCGTTCGACCAGCAGTTCCGCCAGTTCTTCGGCGAGCAGGGCATTCCCATGCCGCAACAGCAGCCGCAGCAGCGCCAGTCCCAGACTGCGGAAGCGCTGGGTTCCGGCTTCATCATCTCGCCGGACGGCTATATCGTCACCAATAATCATGTCATCGACAATGCCACCGCCATCAAGGTGACGCTGGATGATGGCACCGAGCTTCCCGCCAAGCTTGTCGGCGCCGATCCGAAATCCGATCTCGCCGTCTTGAAAGTGGTTTCTCCCAGACCGCTTGCGGTCATTTCCTGGGGTGACTCGGACAGGCTCAAGGCCGGCGATCAGATCCTTGCCATCGGCAATCCGTTCGGCATCGGCACAACGGTCACGGCCGGCATCGTTTCTGCCCGTGGCCGCGATCTGCACAGCGGGCCCTATGACGACTTCATCCAGATCGACGCGCCGATCAACCACGGCAACTCCGGCGGGCCGCTGGTCGATGTCGAAGGCAAGGTGGTCGGCATCAACACCGCGATCTATTCGCCGAATGGCGGCAGCGTCGGTGTCGGTTTCGCCATTCCCTCCGATCAGGCCCAGAACGTCGTCGTTCGCCTCATGAAGGATGGGTCGATCCAGCATGGCTTCATCGGTGTCCAGATACAGCCGGTGACGCCTGACGTGGCCAATGCCATCGGTCTGACGGCAGCGGAGGGCGCGCTGGTCGCAAAGGTCGACGCCGGCACGCCGGCAGGCCGGGCCGGCATCAAGAGCGGCGATGTCATCACCTCTCTGGGTGGGCAGGCGATCAAGTCGCCGCGCGACCTGTCGCGCATGGTCGCCGATTTGTCACCCGGCCAGAAGGAACATGTCACTGTCTGGCGCCAGGGAGAAAGCAGGGACCTGCTTCTGACCGTGGGAGGCAATGATGGCCAGAACGCGCAATCCTCCGCGGATAATGGTCAGCAGAAAGGCGACGCCTCATCGCAGTCCCTGCCGATGATCGGCATCGGGCTGGCCGACATCACCCCGGCGGTCCGCGAAGCCCTCAGTCTGCCTCAGGATGAGAAGGGCGCTATCGTCGAAAGTGTTGCGCCCTCGAAACCCGCAGCCGAGGCCGGCTTGCAGGCGGGTGATGTGATCGTCTCGGTCAATCAGGCGACGGTGAAATCGGCGGGTGACGCCAAGGCGGCCATTGCGCAGGCGGGCAAGGCCGGTCGCAAATCCGTTCTGCTGCTCATTCAGCGCGGCGATTCGCAGACCTATGTCGCCATCCCCTTCGCAAGGGGCTGAGCCCCGGCTTTCGGGGAGAACCGCAAGGAACGGGCAACTCCATCGGAGCTGCCCGTTCCATCATTCTCAGACATCCACACCGTGCGCCCGCAGGTCCTGCTTCAGCTTCTCGGCACCGGTGAAATGCACCGCCTGCCAGCCCGCGGCCTTCGCGCCTTCCACATTCACCAATGTATCGTCGATGAAAATGCTGGTGGCGGGGTTAAGACCGAATTCCTTCGCGTGCAGATCGTAGATCGCCACATCCGGTTTCAGGAGCTTCACGTCGCCGGAGACCGTCACGCCGCGCGGCAGCGTCAGGAAGGGAAACATCTTCTGCGCCTCGCGAAACGTGTCGGACGCGAAGTTGGTCAGCATCGTCACGTCATGGCCGCTGTCGATCAGGGCAACCATGATGGCGACGCTGTCATCATAGGAATGCGAGACCATCTCGTGCCAGAACTTGCGGAAGGCGCGGATATGCTCTTCCCGCTCCGGAAACTGTTCCAACAGCAACGCCTCGGCATCCTCCCAGCGGCGTCCGCGATCCTGTTCGAGGTTCCAGTCATGGGTGCAGACATTCTCGAAGAACCATTTGCGCTCATCGGCATCGGGAATGAGGCGGCTATAGGGAATATGCGGATCGTAATGGATCAGCACCTTGCCGATGTCGAATACGATATGCTCAATCTTGGTCATCGAAATTTCCTGCGTTCATCGAATGCGGATGGAATAGCTTGGGCGATGACTTTTTTCATCACCGTTGGCAGCGCCTGTGCGTCAAGATTTGTAACCGGCTCCCACCATCCGTCATCCGGACCGGCTTGAAGGCCGTCCGGCACCTGCGCGCGATAGACGGTGAGCCGCAGTTCGAAATGGGTGAAGACATGCACGATGACGCCCGCCGCCTGCCAGCCGGCGGCAAAGGGCGCATGGCTTGCCTCCGTGCCGCCGTCCATGCGCGCGGTCCATGCCGTTGTCGGCACCTCGGTCATGCCACCGAGAAGCCCGCTTTCGATGCGCCGCCGCAGCAGGATTTCACCGCTCGCATTCACCGCCACGAAGGCGGCCCCGAGCCGCACCGGTTTTGCCTTCTTCGCCGCCTTGACCGGAAAACGCTCCGGCTCGTCATGGGCAAGCGCAAGACAGTGGCCGTTGAACGGACAGAGCGCGCAGGCCGGCCGTTTCGGGGTGCAGATCGTCGCGCCGAGATCCATCATCGCCTGGGCGAAATCGCCGGGCCGGTCGGAAGGCGTAAGCGCGGCCACCTTCGCTTTCATGGCGGGCTTTGAGCCGGGCAGGGGAGCATCTATGGCGAAGAGGCGGGAGATGACGCGCTCCACATTGCCGTCCATCACTGCCGCCTGCCGGTTGAACGCGATGGCCGCCACGGCGGCGGCGGTATAATCGCCAATGCCGGGCAGTTGCTTCAGGCCCTCTTCGCTGTCCGGAAAGGTGCCGCCATGGTCGCGCGCCACGGCTTCGGCGCATTTCTTAAGGTTGCGGGCGCGGGCATAATAACCAAGCCCCGCCCAGGCCGCCATGACATCCTCGACCGGTGCCGCGGCCAGATCACTGACGCTTGGCCAGGCGGCAAGAAACTTCAGGAAATAGGGCTTGACCGCCTGCACCGTCGTCTGCTGCAGCATGACCTCCGACAGCCAGACATGATAGGGATCGGCGCGTTTTCCCCGTGCCGCCATGGCGGGAGACGTGCGCCATGGCAGTTCGCGATGGTGCCGGTCGTACCATGCGAGAAGTTGTTCCGCTGTCGGATGGGATATGTGTTGTCGCGCATCTGTGTTCATCGCCGCTGAACATAGAGACGGCGCGGCAATCTGCAACAGGATACCCGTTGCGACGGCGTGGAAAACCGTATCCCGCAATGAGCGCCCTGACATAGAATTCCCCATTCGATTCAGGAGGAACGAACCCATGCCAAACGCGCTGCTGGAAATGATACCCCCGCCGCTCCAGTACACTATCGGAGTTTTGCTGGCCCTGTGCCTGATCGGGTGGTTGCTGAACCATATCGGCCGGCTGTGTTTCGGGCATGAGAACAGCGTGGCCTTTGTGGTGGCGCGCCTGATCCGCGAAATCCGCCAGCTGGAAAAGATGCGGGGAAAGCCCTCCCGCCGTTTTCGTATTCTCGAATCCGGTTTCTGGGCGATTTTCTGCCACGGCCTGTGGATATATCTGTCCGTCGTGCTCATCTGCATGTTGGTGATCGCCGCTATCTCGGATAAGCCGGGAATAGGACATCTGAAGATTTTGGCTGGCGGATATTTCCTCTTTGGATGTTTGGCGGTCAGAATGATACGCTTGGGCGCCTGCCGTGACTGGCGGCGATTCCGGGCGCTGTTGCGCGGCGAAGAAGATGACGATGGCGCGACCGCTTGAGGTCAATTGGCCTCTGTCGAGGAGAGCATGAAGAAACCCGCAGATTCATTCCGCAAAGGCGTCGTGCAGATCGCCGAAGTCGCCAATGGCATCATGGACCCCGTGCTGTCGAAACGGGCGGGCATCAACACGGCGCTGCTCGGCTCCTGGGACGAGATCGCCGGTGATGACTTCGCCGATTGCACCCGCCCGGAAAAGATCACCTGGCCGCGCCGCGACGAGGGGCCGGATCGCGGCGGCTACCAGCCGGGCGTGCTGACGATTGCCTGCGAAGGCGCGCGCGCCCTGTTTCTCACCCATGCGCAGGGCGAACTGATTGCCCGTATCAACGGCTTTTTCGGCTTTCCGGCGGTGCGCCAGATCAGGATCGTGCAGAAGCCGGTCTCGCAAACCATCACCCGCAGGCGCAAACCGCAGCCCCTGCGCGGCGATGCGGCAAAACGTCTCGATGACATGATGAATGGCATCGAGAGCGAGGCGCTGCGCAAGGCGGTGGAGAGGCTTGGCACGGCGGTGTTGCAGAAAAAGCCGGGGCGCAGGACGATTTGATGTGACGGCGCCGTCCTTGACTGGTCACAATTCTTTGACAAGAAGAGTTCAAAACCCCGCTTGTGATGAACAGGCCGTCGCTATATCGGAATCAACGGACAATAGAGTCTATTACCAACAGGTGCTTTCATGCATTTTCCCGAACTGACCATTTCCCGTCGCAGCCTTCTCGGCGGCGTTGCCCTTGCTGCCGTTGCCACGGCCCTGCCGTTCGCCTTCGCGCCCGGTATCGCCGAAGCGCAGGAACTGCCTGAATCCACCGGTGATGTGGATATGGCTGCGGTGCTGAAGCCCGGCCCGCTGCCGGAAGCGGCGCTCGGCGATGCCAACGCACCCGTCAAGATCGTCGAATATATGTCGATGACCTGCCCTCACTGCGCCAACTTCCACAACAAGACCTTTGACGAGATCAAGAAGAAATACATCGATACCGGCAAGGTCTATTTCGTCATCCGCGAATTCCCGTTCGATCCGCGTGCGGCGGCCGCCTTCATGCTGGCGCGTTGCGCACCGGAAGGTCAGTATTTCCCGTTCGTTTCCATGCTGTTCAAGCAGCAGCAGAGCTGGGCCACGGCACAGGATGCCCGTGCCGCCCTGCTGCAATTGTCGAAAATGGCCGGTTTCTCACAGGAGTCTTTCGAGGCCTGCTTGACGAACCAGAAACTTCTGGATGATGTGAACGCAACCATGCAACGCGGTGCGACGGAATTCGGCGTCAACTCCACGCCGACTTTCATCATCAACGGCAAGAAATATGCGGGAGACATGTCGGTTGAAAACATGTCGGCTGTCATCGACAAGCTGCTCTGATCGCCGAACCCCTAAAGGAACGGGCGGCGGATATTTCCGTTCGCCCGTTTTTTATTGCCGTATTTCTGTCCGGAGCGTTGCGGCATGAAGTTCAACAAGCTCCGCGTCGTCGGTTTCAAATCCTTCGTTGAACCTTCGGAATTCATCATCGAGCCGGGCCTGACCGGTGTCGTCGGCCCGAACGGCTGCGGCAAGTCCAATCTGGTGGAAGCGCTCCGCTGGGTGATGGGCGAAAACTCCTACAAGAACATGCGCGCATCCGGCATGGATGATGTCATCTTCTCCGGTTCCGGCAATCGCCCGGCTAGAAACACCGCCGAAGTCGGCCTTTATCTCGACAATTCGGACCGCACCGCGCCCGCCGCCTTCAACGATGCCGATGAAATTCAGGTGACACGCCGCATCGAGCGCGAAAACGGCTCGGTCTACCGCATCAATGGCAAGGAAGCGCGCGCCAAGGATGTGCAGCTTCTGTTTGCGGATGCCTCCACCGGCGCTCGCTCGCCTTCCATGGTTGGGCAGGGGCGGATTGGCGAACTCATCAACGCCAAGCCGCAGGCCCGCCGCCAGCTGCTGGAAGAGGCGGCGGGCATTTCCGGCCTGCATTCCCGCCGCCACGAGGCGGAGCTTCGTCTGCGCGCTGCCGAGGCCAATCTGGAGCGGCTGGAGGATGTGACCGCCCAGCTTGAAAGCCAGATCGAAAGCCTGAAACGCCAGGCGCGACAGGCCAATCGTTTCAAGATGCTGTCGGCGGATATTCGCTCCCGCGAGGCGACCCTGCTGCATATCCGCTGGGTGGAGGCGAAGGACGCGGAGGGCGAAGCGGAAAGCGCGCTCAATCAGGCCACGAATATCGTTGCCGAAAAGGCGCAGGCGCAGATGGAAGCGGCAAAACAGCAGGGCATCGCCAGCCTGAAACTGCCGGAACTGCGCGAGGATGAAGCGCGTGTGGCCGCCGCCCTGCAACGCCTGCAGATCGCCCGCACCCAGCTGGATGACGAGGCAAACCGCCTGTTGCGCCGCCGCGATGAGCTGGCGCGCCGGCTCTCCCAGCTTGGCGAGGATATTGTCCGCGAGGAACGGCTGGTTTCGGACAATGCCCAGATACTCGCACGGCTCGATGAAGAAGAGGCCGAACTTCTCGAAATTCTCTCCGATTCCGGCCGCCATGCCGAAGAGATGCGCGAAGCCTTCGAGGCTGCCGCCGCCAAGCTGACCGAAAGCGAAGCCGTTTTCACGGCACTGACCGCAGAGCGCGCCGAGGCCGCTGCGGGACGCCAGCAGCTGGAAAAGGCGATCCGCGAGCTTTCCGACCGTAAACTCCGGCTGGAACGCCAGTCGCAGGAAGCGTCCTCCGAGATCGATGCCGTCGATGAAAAACTCTCCGGCCTTCCCGATCCGTCCGAGCGCCGCGAGGCGGTGGAGGCTGCCGAGATCGCGGTGGAAGACGCGCTGATCGTGGCGGAAGAGGCCGAAGCCGCCGTTGCCGCGGCGCGCTCCGCCGAAGCGCTGGCGCGCGGCCCGCTGGAAACGGCGAGAAACCGGCTGAACGCGCTGGAAACCGAAGCGCGCACCATCACCAAGATTCTCGCCTCCAGCGCTGCCGCCACCGGCAGCTTCACGCCGGTTGCGGAAGAAATGACGGTGGAACGCGGTTTTGAGGCAGCGCTCGGTGCCGCCCTTGGCGACGATCTCGAGAGCTCGCTTGATCCCGCCGCTGCCGCCTACTGGGCCGGCAATGGCGACGGTGCTGGCGATCCCGCTCTGCCGCAGGGTGTAAAACCGCTTCTGGACTACGCGAAGGCACCGGATCCCCTGCGTCGCGCGCTCGCCCAGATCGGCATTGCAACCGATACTGCGCAAGCCCTACACCTGATGCCATCGCTGAAAACCGGCCAGAGGTTGGTGACGCGCGAGGGGGCGCTGTTTCGCTGGGACGGCCACATCGCCAGCGCCGACGCACCGGGAGCGGCGGCCCTTCGTCTGGCGCAAAAGAACCGCCTTGCGGAAATAGAGACGGAGCTTGAAGAGGCCCGTTTCGGTCTTGAGGAAGCCGAAGAGCAGCTCTCCATCAGAACCGAGGATATCCGAAGCGCTGAATTGCGGCTATCGGAAGTGCGCGACAGAAGCCGACTAGCGACGCGCCAGCTTGCCGAAGCGCGAGAGGCGCTCACCGCCGCCGAACGCGCCTCGGGCGATCTTCTGCGCCGTCGCGATATCGTTTCCGAAGCGCTGAACCAGATCGGCGCGCAGATCGACGAGATCGTCGTTCAGGAAGAAAACGCCCGCATCGAAATGGAAGACGCGCCGGATCTTTCCGCCCTTGATCTGCGCCTGCGCGAAAGCCAGCTCGAAGTCGCCACCGACCGCGGTCTCTTGGCGGAAGCGCGTGCCCGCCACGAAGGGGTGAGCCGCGAGGCGGAAAGCCGCCAGCGCCGGCTGCAAGCGATTGCGCAGGAGCGCTCCACCTGGGCATCGCGAGCAGCAAGTGCCGCCGATCATATCGCCACCCTGCGTGAACGCGAGGAAGAGGCGCGCGAAGAAATCGCCGAGCTGGACATAGCGCCGGAGGAGTTTGACGAGAAACGCCGCAACCTCCTCAGCGAGCTTCAGAAAACCGAAGACGCCCGCCGTCAGGCCGCCGACCGGCTGGCGGAGGCGGAAAACCTGCAACGCGCTGCCGACCGGGTTGCCGTGACGGCGCTTTCCGAACTGGCCGAGGCCCGCGAAAAACGCGGACGCTCCGAAGAGCGGCTGGTCTCCGCCCGCGAGAAGCGGCAGGAAACCGAACATCGCATCCGCGAAACGCTGAATACCGAGCCGCATATGGCGCTGCGCCTGACCGGTCTTGGCCCAGACCAGCCGAAGCCCGATATTCGCGATGTCGAGCGCGATCTTGACCGGCTTAAGATCGAGCGCGAAAGGCTTGGCGCGGTCAATCTGCGTGCGGAAGAGGAGCAGGCCGAGCTTTCCGCCAAGCTCGCGGCCCTCATCAAGGAACGCGACGATATCATCGACGCCGTGCGCAAGCTGCGCGCCGGTATCCAAAACCTCAACCGCGAGGGTCGCGAACGGCTGATTGCGGCCTTCGATGTGGTGAATTCGCAGTTCCAGCGGCTTTTCACCCATCTTTTCGGTGGCGGCACGGCGGAATTGCAACTCATCGAATCCGATGATCCACTGGAGGCAGGGCTGGAAATTCTCGCCCGCCCGCCGGGCAAGAAACCCCAGACCATGACGCTGCTTTCCGGCGGCGAACAGGCGCTGACGGCCATGGCGCTGATCTTTGCCGTATTCCTCACCAATCCAGCACCTATCTGCGTGCTGGACGAGGTGGACGCGCCGCTGGACGACCACAATGTCGAGCGTTATTGCAACCTGATGGACGAGATGGTGGCCTCCACCGAAACCCGCTTCGTCATCATCACCCACAATCCCATCACCATGGCGCGCATGAACCGCCTCTTCGGCGTCACCATGGCCGAACAGGGCGTCTCGCAACTGGTGTCGGTGGATTTGCAAACCGCCGAACAGCTGCGCGAAGCCGTCTGAGCATCGTTTTCCAGTCATCATCCATCGTGAATTTATCTGGCCGCATCACCCATTCGGGTGGACGACAATGCGCGGCGTTTTGTTATGGTTAGTACAGAAGCCCAAGAGTGCTCTCCCAACCCCACCATCCGGTTTCCTGTACCGGATGGAATGCCTTGCGAGGCCGCTGCCGTGGCCTCGCAAGGCTTTCTTTATTGGTCTCGTGGTCTCGCGCGCTCTCGATCTCTCGGTCCCTCATTTCCTCATTCCTGTGCTTGTCACAGGAATCCAGCCAGCCCAAGTCGTTGGGCTGAAAAGACTCTTCCCCGCCACGCAGACGCGTGTCGGCTGGATGCCTGTGACAGGCACAGGAACGAGGGAGTGGGGATGTACCGCTTGCGGTACTCAGACGAAGTGGCGCAGGAATTCCTTTCTGGCACCTACTCCGCCTCAAGCCGTCGCCCAACTCACGCGGGCACTAGCCGCAGCCGCGTGCCCCAGGGATCCATTGCTTCCACAACTTTGTTCTCCATCTCCACCAGCACATAACCGGCCGCCCGCAGCCGTGTTTTCTGCACTTCTAGGTCGGCGGGATTTTTGATGGTGAGCGAAAACCAGTCGAGGCCGGTTTCGGTGGTGTTACGGCCTTTTGCGCCCCGGCTGTTCCAGGTATTGACGGCCAGATGGTGATGATATCCGCCTGAAGACAGGAAGGATGCATCCGTGCGGGCATCCTGTGTCGGTTGCAGGCCGATAGCTTCCTCGTAAAAGGCGCGGGCGGCGGCAATCTCGCCGACCCGCAGGTGAATATGGCCGATGCGCATCCCCGTGGGCGCGGCTTCATAATCGCTTTTCCTGGTATCGGTCAGTGTCACGAGATCATCGACATCAAGCGGTTCGGTGCCCATTTTCACCACGTTCCCGCTCCACACCCATGTGTCCTTCGGTCGGTCGCTGTAAACCTCGATGCCGTTGCCCTCGGGATCGTTGAGATAGATCGCCTCGCTGACATTGTGATCGGCAAAACCGGAAAGCGGCACCTGTCTGAGCGCCGCATGCACCAGCCACCGCGCCAGATCCTTGCGGCTGGGCATCAGATAGGCGATGTGGAAGAGGCCGGCTGAAGTGGGGCTTTCGTAATCGGCGGCCGGTTTGTGGACGAGATCGAGCAGCGGCACGGTGCCGACGCCGAGCGTCACGCCCCTCGATGTGCGCTCCACCTCGTTAAGCCCCAGTACGGAACGGTAATAGTCGATCATCGGGTCAAGTTCGCGAACCCGAAGGGCGGCCTGGCCGATATGCATGGGGGTCGTCAGCGCGAAGGGAAGGGCCGCGCCGGCATTTGCGGCGGGCGTGCCGCCTTCTGCTCTCAGAGCACCGGCAAAGGCGGTCGCGGCGCAAGAAATTCCGGCAAATTTCAACGTATGGCGGCGAGTAAATTGCATGAATAATCTCTTTTTGGGCGATGTGAATGGCTTAGGGAACACTCCGTTTCTCCGCACTACACGAATGCGTCAGCAACGCTGTTATTTTGCTTTTGCGGCAATTCTGGCGCGCAATTCGCCGCAATTATGCTGCACTGCGATGTAAACTGCACGTTGCGGCGTTTCCAACATGCTGCCAATGCTGTAGATGATAGAAAAATGACAACGCTTCTGGGTGGAGAGCGTGGAATGAAAAAGTGGGTTTATACCTTCGGCAACGGTGCTGCCGAAGGCCGGGCAGGTGACGTTGCTATATTGGGCGGCAAGGGTGCAAACCTTGCCGAAATGGCAAGTCTCGGCCTTCCCGTTCCCCCCGGCCTCACCATCATAACCGATGCCTGTGCGCTTTATCACAAGAACGATCGCGATCTTCCCGAGGAGCTGAAGCTGCAGGTCATGGCCGGGCTTCATGGCATGGAAGCCGTGACCGGCAAGACATTCGGCGGCAGCCAGACGCCGCTGCTTCTGTCGGTCCGCTCAGGCGCGCGTGCCTCCATGCCGGGCATGATGGACACCGTTCTCAATCTTGGCCTCAACGACCGCACCGTCGAGGCGCTCGGCCACGATGCGGGTGATGCCCGTTTCGCCTGGGACAGCTACCGCCGCTTCATCCAGATGTATGGCGATGTCGTCATGGGCCTCGACCACGAGCTGTTCGAGGAAATTCTCGAAGACGAGAAAGGCCGCCTCGGCCATGAATACGATACCGATATGTCGGCAGTTGAATGGCAGCACGTCGTCTCGCTTTACAAAAAGCTGATCGAGGACGAGTTGGGCGAAGCCTTCCCGCAGGACTGTCACGTCCAGCTCTGGGGCGCGATCGGCGCGGTGTTTGCCAGCTGGACGAACCATCGCGCCGTGACCTACCGGCATCTGCACAATATTCCCGGAGACTGGGGCACGGCGGTCAACGTCCAGGCCATGGTCTTCGGCAATCTCGGCTCGTCCTCGGCAACCGGCGTCGCCTTCACCCGCAATCCTTCGACGGGAGAGGCGGAGCTATACGGTGAATTCCTTGTCAATGCGCAAGGGGAAGACGTGGTTGCGGGCATCCGCACGCCGCAGTCCATCACCGAGGCCGCGCGACTGGTCTCCGGCTCCGACAAGCCGTCCATGGAAAAGCTGATGCCAGAGGCGTTCAGTGAATTCCTGGCGATCTGCAGGCGGCTGGAAAACCACTATCGCGACATGCAGGACCTGGAATTCACCATCGAGCGCGGCAAGCTCTGGATGCTCCAGACCCGTTCCGGCAAACGCACCACCCGCGCCGCCATGAAGATCGCCGTTGATATGGTCGAGGAAAGGCTGATTTCCAGGGAGGAAGCCGTCTGCCGCATCGAGCCATCTTCGCTCGACCAGCTGCTGCACCCGACCATCGATCCCGGCATCTCCCGGCCCGTCATCGGCTCCGGCCTGCCGGCTTCACCGGGGGCTGCGACGGGCGAGATCGTCTTCACCTCCGAAGAGGCGGTCGCCGCCGAAGCCGAAGGGCGTCGCGTCATTCTGGTGCGCATCGAAACCAGCCCGGAAGATATTCACGGCATGCACGCCGCCGAAGGCATTCTGACGACGCGCGGCGGCATGACCAGCCACGCCGCCGTGGTGGCGCGCGGCATGGGCATTCCCTGCGTCACCGGCGCCGGCTCCATGCGCGTCGACATGCGCAACAAGGTGCTGATCGGCGTCGGCTGTATGCTGAAGCGCGGTGACGTCATCACCATCGACGGTTCCTCCGGCCGGGTGCTGAAGGGCGAAGTGCCGATGACACAGCCGGAACTCTCGGGCGATTTCGGCAAGCTGATGCAATGGGCCGACGGGCTGCGCCGCATGACGGTGCGCACAAACGCCGATACACCGGCCGATGCGCGTGCCGCCCGCGCCTTTGGCGCGGAAGGCATCGGTCTCTGCCGTACCGAGCATATGTTCTTCGAGGGCGACCGCATCCATGTGATGCGTGAGATGATTCTCGCCGAAAGCGAAAAGGGCAGGCGGGCGGCGCTCGATGAGCTTTTGCCCATGCAGCGCTCGGATTTCACCGAACTTTTCCAGATCATGCACGGCCTGCCGGTAACGATCCGCCTGCTCGACCCGCCGCTGCACGAATTCCTGCCGAAGACCGATGGTGAGATCGTCGAGGTGGCCGCCGCCATGGGTATGCCGCAGACGGTGTTCCGCCAGCGGCTGGATGCGCTGCACGAATTCAACCCCATGCTCGGCCATCGCGGCTGCCGGCTCGCCATTTCTTATCCCGAAATTGCCGAAATGCAGGCACGCGCCATTTTTGAAGCGGCGGTTGCCGCAGCACGTATCACCGGTGCGCCGGTCGTGCCCGAAATCATGGTGCCGCTGGTCGGCCTCCGGTCCGAGCTCGATTACGTCAAGGCCGTCATCGACACGGTGGCGGCCGAGGTGGCGGAAGAGACCGGCATGACGCTCGAATATCTGACCGGCACGATGATCGAGCTGCCGCGTGCGGCCCTGCGCGCCCATGTCATCGCGGAAGCCGCGGAGTTTTTCTCCTTCGGCACCAACGACCTGACGCAGACGACCTTCGGCATTTCCCGCGATGACGCGGCGCGTTTCATCAATACCTATCAGCGCAAGGGCATCATCGAACGAGACCCGTTCATCTCGCTCGATTTCGACGGCGTGGGGGAATTGATCCGCATCGCCGCCGAACGCGGCCGCCAGACGCGGCCGGAGCTTAAGCTCGGCATTTGCGGTGAACATGGCGGTGATCCGGCCTCAATCCATTTCTGCGAGGATGCCGATCTCGACTACGTGTCCTGTTCGCCCTTCCGCGTGCCCATCGCCCGCCTGGCCGCGGCGCAGGCAACGCTGGCGGCGAAGAGAGATGAGGGCAAGGTGGCGAGCAATGTTGCCTTCATTCCCGTCAGGGGTTCTGTCGGACGATGATCTGACGTTCGACCACGACCGGCCTATAGAACATGTCGCGGTTCATCTGCGCCTGCCAGGCGCGGTTGTCGGCGCGGCGGTCTAGATCAAGGTCCAGCAGGCATCCGGCCATCTGGTCCGTACCGGGGCGGAAACCATAACCCCGGCATGTCGCCTCATCCCGCGCCCGGCGCTCTTCCGGCGTCAGCGTCTGGCAGGCGGTGAGTGCCAGCATGGCGGCAAGCGCACCGAAGACGATGGAAACGCGCATTTTTTTCTCCCTTGAACATGACAGCCGTACGGCACTTTTATTGCCGCGATTGATACGCCTGTTTTCTTGTGGGGAAAAGCCGCGTTGGGGCGGAAAGTTGCATTGGATCTGGGCTTGCGGAAGTCGAACGGGCTTCGGGTTTTCAACAATCTGGCGGTCGCGCTGTCACGCCCGCTTGGAGAAGGCCATTTCAGCGCGCATCCAGCTCGAATCTCCCCACGTCGAGAGCCAGATCATCAGGTCGGTGAGAAAGCCGATAATCGGCAGAAGCAGCCTGTGGCCCAAGCCGCGTGTCGTCTGGTTTTTCTCGGCCTCCTGCAGATGAGCCAATTCCTGTTCTTGAATAGAGGCGATCAGCTGATAGAGATCGGGATCTCTCGCCTGCAAAAAAGCCAGCTGATCTTTGAGATGGCGGTGAACAGTGCTTTCCACGGCCTCGGTGCAAATCCAGACCATGTTACGCCCGCCAAGCGCAGTGAGAAAGCCGAGTAAAAAGCCTCCGAGGCTCCAGAAAGCCATAACGCGACAGGGTTTGGCGTTTCTGGAAGGCATGGCTTCCAGAAACTGGTGGCAATGATCTATTTCGTCGTCACGCATTTCGCGAAGTGCCGGTACGATATCCGGAAACAGCCGACGGGCGACCCAGATCTGTGCTCCGTAGATGCGGATAGCGCCAAACTCGCCAGCATGATTAACTTTGAGAATGCGTCGAACGGTGAGAGCCGGGTCGTGTTTGCTGAAACTATCGGACATATGAAGCATTGCCTACGCTTATCCGTTTCTGGAATCTGTAGTACCGATATTGTCGACGATGGCCGCCTCTCTCAATGCCACCAAGCAAATTGTACGACCGTTTTGCGATCACAGACGTCAAATATGAACACAGCCGCCTCGCATTGCTGGCGGCTGTATTGATTGTGACACCGCTAAAATGATCGAAATCATCAGCGAAGTGCGCAGTCGGCGTTAGGCCGTCGCGACCTCCCGGTCATCGAGCGCGTCGATATCCTTGGCGTTGTTGTAGACGGCTTCGTTCAGAATACCCTCGCGCTTGGCGACGATGGTGGGCACCAGCGCCTGACCGGCGACGTTGACCGCCGTGCGGCCCATGTCGAGGATCGGGTCGATGGCGAGCAGCAGGCCGACACCTTCGAGCGGCAGGCCGAGCGTGGAGAGCGTCAGCGTCAGCATCACCACCGCGCCGGTCAGGCCGGCGGTTGCTGCGGAACCGAGTACGGAGACGAAGACGATCAGCACATATTCCTGGATGCCGAGCGGCACCTGGAAGAACTGCGCGATGAAGATCGCCGAAATCGCCGGATAGATGGCGGCGCAGCCGTCCATCTTGGTGGTGGCGCCGAGCGGCACGGAGAAGGCGGCATATTCGCGCGGAACGCCCAGGCTCTTTTCCGTCACGGTTTCGGTAACGGGAAGTGTGCCGATGGAGGAACGCGAGACGAAGGCGAGCTGGATGGCCGGCCATGCGCCTGCGAAGAAGCGCGATGGCTTCAGGCCATGGGCGAGAAGCAGCGCCGGATAGACCACGAAAAGCACCAGTGCCAGACCGATATAAACGGCCGCCGCATACCAGCCGAGCTGCGAAAGCGTCGTCCAGCCATATTGATCGACCGCGCGGCCGAGCAGGCCGATGGTGCCGATCGGCGTCAGACGAATGACCCACCACAGGATCTTGCGCACGATGGCAAGCAGCGACTGGTTGAAGGCGAGGAACGGCTCCGCCGCCTTGCCCGCTTTCAGCGCTGCGACACCGAAGGCAATCGACACCACGAGCAGCTGCAGCACGTTGAAGTTCAGCGAGGTGCTGGCAGAACCATTGTTGAGCTTGGTCGAAGCCTCAAGACCAAAGACGTTGGCGGGGACAAGACCCTTCAGGAAGTCGAGCCATGATCCGGTGGAGGAGGGTGCTGCCGCTGCCGTATTGGCAATCGCCGTGTTGACGCCAGGCTGGATGACGAGGCCGAGCACGATGCCGATGACCACGGCGATCAGCGCCGTGATGGCGAACCACAGAAGCGTCTGCCATACCAGCTTTGCCGCATTGGAGAGGTTCTTGAGATTGGCGATGGAGGCGACGATGGCCGTGAAGATCAGCGGCGGAACCAGCGCGCGCAGGAGCTGCACGAAAATGCTGCCGATGGTCTGCAGCGTCACGGAAAGCCAGTTCGGGCTGCCAGCGGCATCGGGACCGATATTGCGCGCAACGAGCCCGAGCAGTAGGCCGATGACCATGGCGATCAGAACCTGAAAGCCGAAATTGCGATAAAAGGGTTTGGCCCCAGAGGGGCGGACGGGCGTCGTTGCCTGTGACATGGCGTGTCTCTTTTTTATGCAAGAAAGCGAGAATGATGCACGTTTTACACGCATTCTCGAAGGAAGGGACCGAGAATACGCCGATTTCCTCATCAAATAAGGGATGAGCTTGCGTATTTGTTGCACTACCGGTGCATTATTCTCTTATGGGCAGACAATGCGGAAAAATATTCCCGCCATCGTCGCCCTGGTCACGCACACGCTCGAACCGATGTTGGAGGCTCGGAGCCTTTAGCTTGGCAACGCCGTGACAGCACGCTCCCCCACACCGGAGTGGATCCGGGTCCATTGCGATCACGTCTCCGATCGCGGGAGTCTTCTTCCAATGCGCACACGCGCCGTTGCGTCATACCGGATCATCCTCGGGCTTGTTCCGGGGACCGGCATGACGCAGGAAAGGTTTGCGCACTTTAGCATCGGATCAGACCCGTCCTTTGTTTTCACCGCAAATCCGGTCTATGACATCATATGCAGGTGATTCCCTTGCCAGATTTCGGGTGCAACGCTTTTACGCCAATGCGATCTTACGGATATCCGCTTCCATGACTGTGCGTTTCGTCCGGCCTTTTTCGGTTGCAGCCTATCTTTCCCGCTATCTTGGTCTGGCGGCGCTTTCGCTTTTTCTCATCGCCGCCGGCATTCACCGCTTCGGGCCGTTAACGACGCCTGATCTCGTCGGGCTGCTGATGATTGCCGCCGGAATTGCCCTGGTCGCCGTGCTTCTGGCGTTGATCGGCCTCGAACGGTTATGGACGAAAGGTGCGCGGGGCGGCCTTTCGGCACTTGCGGCGCTGCTTCTGTCGGCTCTTCCGCTCGGCGTCGTCGGTTATGGCGCCTTTCTCTACTGGCAGCAGCCGAAGATTTACGACATCTCCACCGATCTTGCCGATGTGCCGGAATGGCTGGTGATGCCGGCTGCCAACCAGCAATGGCTGGTCAGGCCCGCAACCGCTGCGAAAGAGGACCGCGATGCGCAGGCCGAAGCCTATGCGAGTCTCGCCGGACGCCGTTACGAAGGCGCGATAGACCGCATTTATGCCGCCGCCAAAAAAATGGCTGCCGCTCAGAACATTCGCATCACCCACACCAAGGGCGTCATCGGCGCGGTGGAGGCTCCTCCGGTCGTCATTCCGGAACAGGGCAAGACGCCGCCCGCCGAGGAGGGGCCGGTGGAGGATCTGCCCTCCATCGTTCCGGTGCCCATGGCGCGCCCGGCGGAAGCGCCGCAGCCCACCTTTTTTAACGGCAGCGGCGTGGTGCTGATGCAGGGCGAAACCCGCACACGCATCTGGGGCCTGCGCTTCGATATCCTCATCCGCCTCAAGGAAGAGGCGGAAACCACCATCGTCGACGTGCGCGTCGCTTCCCGCTACGGCCCGCACGATCTCGGTATGGGGGCTGCGATTGCCGAAGCCTATCTCGATGCGCTGGATGCGGAAATGCAGGGGTTGAACGACAATTGATGTGTCGCTGACGCTACGCTCTTGATGAGAAACGAGAGTGTGCCGCCTGTTTCTTCTCCCCGAGGGGGAGAAGGTGGCCCGAAGGGTCGGATGAGGGGGCACGTTCTCCGAATTTCGGGAGCTTAGCCCCCTCATCCCGCTGCCGCGACCTTCTCCCCGCCGGGGAGAAGAAACAAGTGGTATCCGCTCGATCCAATCAGGGAGTAGAGTGAGAGGCGAGGTCACAACGCGCCCTGAAATGTCGCGTGCTAGAAATACCCGCTATGCCGGGAAATATTCCCCCAGCAGCGATGGCGCACCATCGGTCCGCACCTCACCCTTTTCAATCAGGTCTTCGATATGCGCCAGAACGGAAAGGGCCGCAGCCCCATGCAGGCGCTTGTCGGTGCTGGCATAGATGACCTTCACCATATCGGCGATCCGCCGGTCTCCATCTTTGATGCGCTTCAAAACCGCTTTTTCCCGCATGCGCCGATGGGCGCGCAAGCCCCGCATGAAGGCGGCGGGATCGGTGACCGGGCCGCCATGGCCGGGCAGAAACAGCCGGTCGTCGCGGGTGAGCAGCCGTTCCAGCGAGGCCATGTAATCGCTCATCGCCCCATCCGGCGGCGCGACGATGGTGGTGGCCCAGGCCATGACGTGATCGGCGGAAAAGACGATGCCGCTGCCTTCGAATGCGAAGGCGGCATGGTTGGCGGTGTGGCCCGGCGTGTGCAAGGCCGTCAGTGCCCAGCCGTCGCCGGAAAGGCTCTGCCCGTCGCCAAGCGCGATATCGGGCGCAAAAGCGGTGTCGGAGCTTTCGGCAAAGGGATTGGTCTCCCCCACATGCAGCGGACGGGCGGCCCGGTGCGGGCCTTCCGCCACCGTCAGCGCCCCGGTCGCCTCCTTCAGCCGCCGGGCAAGCGGCGAGTGATCGCGATGGGTGTGGCTGACGAAGATATGGGTGACCTCGCGGCCATCAAGCGCCGCCATCAGCGCCTGAAAATGCGCCTCATCCTCCGGGCCGGGATCGATGACGGCGACGGAACGGTCACCGACAATATAGGAATTGGTGCCATGGAAGGTGAAGGCGGAGGGATTGTTGACGGTGATGCGTTGAATGAGCGGGGCGACGGGAACCGCCTCGCCATAGGCCGGCTGGAAATCGAGATCGAATGCCGGGTCCGCCATCGAGACCTCCTGAAAAATGCCATGCCAGCTTGAGTCACGGCCTCAACCGCCCCGCCGCCCAAGCCCTAACATGCGAACTTCGCCACGGCACCCAAAAAGCTTGGGTTTTGTAAAAAAATCGGTCGCCGGGTCATTGCCGGGCCGGGCAGGCTTTGCTAATCAGGCGCGGTTCGGGCAGCGGCGTTTCGCTTCACTGCCCTGTTGGGGCGTCGCCAAGCGGTAAGGCACCGGTTTTTGGTACCGGCATTCCCAGGTTCGAATCCTGGCGCCCCAGCCAAAATTCTCATTTCACGGGCAACCCGGCTTCGCCTCGGAAATTATCGACGCCGAGCGTGGAAAATTAGCTCAAGCGCAGCTTCGACGTCGTCAGGACCACGCACCTTGAAACGTGTATTTCCTCGATCGTCTTTGATCTCCAACTTCGATACACGAGAAAAGTGATCAACTGTGCCGCGAACGGTAATAGACAGTTCCTCGGCACGGGGCTGCACAATAACGTACCAGAAGTTATCCGGGGTTTCGCTGAAGTTGCGGGATAGACCACGCTTCAGTTCTCCTGGATAGCGTTTCCGAACGCCTTCGAGCAATTGCGTGGCAGCTCTTTGCATTGGATCGGGCAACTCGCTGTGGGCCAACTGCAGAAACTCGCGATCACCTGTAGGCATTGATACCGAATATCCATCCATAGGCTTTTCGATTTCGCGGCGTACTAAAGAAATCTCGGCGGTCGACAACAGAACGATAGTTTCCTGCTGCGTCCCTACATTCAATGCAGAGGCGTCGCCGATATCGAACTCTAACGTGCCTGTTTCGGGTTCGTACTTTCCCTCGTGAAGCAACAAAATGCTGCGTTCGCCAATAGCGCTCGGGGGATTGCCCAGCAACCTCACCTGATGAGGCGGCATATCTAACCGCCATATGCCCTCTGCTAGCTTTTGCACGCCGGTCGCTGTCATTCTTAGTGACATAATGCTTTCTCCAGATATACTTCTATCTGTACAGATAAATCTGCAGATAGTCAATTCAGATAAGCTGAAGGCATGGTTCGGGTGCGGTTGCCTGATGACAAGCACTTATAAACAGGTTCAGAATTTTGGACGGCGATAGAAGACAACGTTGCGAGTAGAGAAGTTCCCTCCAACAAAAACGCCGCGCATCCGGAGACACGCGGCGTCCAATCCTAAATCGCACCTAAGCCTTAGAGCGCGATATCCGGCACCTTCTTCACCGGCGCGCCCGCAGGCGCCGAACCGGCACCCTTCAGCGCCTCAAGGTCGATCTGCGGCGGGGTCGGCAGCTGCAGGTGTTCGGCGGTGTAGGCCCATTCCTGCTGTACCTTTTCCGGGTTGTCATTGAGCTTCGTGCCGTAGCTCGGCACGATCTGGCGGATCTTGGCCTGCCATTCCGGCGTTGCCACCTTGTTCTTGAAGACCTTTTCCAGAACGCTCAGCATGATCGGTGCGGCCGTGGAAGCGCCCGGCGAAGCGCCGAGCAGGCCGGCGATGCTGCCGTCCTTGGCGGCGACGACTTCGGTTCCGAGCCGCAGCACGCCACCCTTTTCCGCGTCGCGCTTGATGATCTGCACGCGCTGGCCGGCCTGCCACAGGCGCCATTCGCCCTGCTTGGCATTGGGGAAATATTCCTTCAGCGCGGCAAAACGGTCGTCATCCGACATCATCAGCTGGCCGGCGAGATATTCCACCAGCGGATATTCATCGATGCCCACCCGCACCATCGGCCAGGCATTGCTTGTCGTGACGGAGGAGACGAGATCGAAATAGGAACCTTCCTTCAGGAACTTGGTCGAGAAGGTGGCGAAAGGTCCGAACAGGATGACGCGCTTGCCGCCCAGCACGCGGGTATCGAGATGCGGAACCGACATAGGCGGCGAGCCGACCGAGGCCTTGCCATAGGCCTTGGCCAGATGCTGCATCGTCACATCAGGGTTTTCATTGATGAGGAAGGAGCCGCCCACCGGGAAACCGGCATAATCATCGCCTTCCGGAATGCCGGACATCTGCAAGAGGTGCAGCGCGCCGCCACCGGCGCCGATGAAGACGAATTTCGCATCCACCACCTGTTCGGCATCGGTCTTCGTGTTGGTGTAGGTCACGCGCCAGCTGCCATCGGCATTACGCTGGATATCGGAAACCTCGCTGTTGACCTGCAGGTCGAAGTTCTGGTCACCCTGCAGATGCGATACGAACTGCCGGGTGATTTCGCCGAATTCCATGTCGGTGCCGAGTGGCGACCAGGTCGCGCCGATCTTCTGGGAAGGATCGCGACCTTCCATCATCAGCGGCACCCACTTCTTGATCTGCTCCGGATCAGTGGAATATTCCATGCCCGCGAAAAGCGGGCTGGCTTTGAGCGCCTGATAGCGCTTTTCCAGATAGGCGACGTTTTCATCGCCCCAGACGAAGCTCATATGCGGCGTGTGGTTGATGAAGGAACGCGGGTTCTTCAAAACGCCGTTGCGCACCTGCCATGCCCAGAACTGCCGGGAAATCTGGAAGGATTCGTTGATGTTGACGGCTTGGCTGATCTTGATGTTGCCGTTGTCGTCTTCCGGTGTGTAGTTGAGTTCGGCAAGCGCGGAGTGGCCGGTGCCGGCATTGTTCCAGCCGTTGGAGCTTTCAAGCGCCACGCCGTCCAGCCGCTCCAGCATCTGCATCGACCAGGTGGGCTCGAGTTCGCGCAGCCACACGCCAAGCGTTGCGCTCATGATGCCGCCGCCGATGAGAAGCACATCGACCTTCTTGGCGGCCGTGTTGGCGAGAAGCGGTGTAACCGGCAGCGCGGCTGCGGCAATGCCGGCGAGCGCGCCGCCCAGAACCTGTCGGCGGTTCATGGGAAATGCGTTGGAAAGGGAGGTTTCCTTGGAAAGATCAGTGAGCTGGGATTTGTCTTGATCGATGGGAGTCACGGCCATACCTGATTCTTGTTTTGTGTTAAAAACATTCCTCCCATTCGCCCCGTTACAGCAAAGCGTAAACCGGCACAACCCGGACTCATTCACTCCAGTTCAAGCGTTTTTGCGGGGGGTTTACCGGGACATAAGGTCGCAAACGCGATTTTCGCCGCCTTGCGAATTGTCATTTTTTAGGATTACGAAGATTAGGCGCGGCTTTCAAACGGTTGAAAACGTCCTGCGTGCAAGATGCCGCGGAAAGGCCAGCGAGCCGCCGTTTGCGGAGCTACAGCGGAAGGGCTGGGCCATGGCAGGCAAATTTTTTTTCAGGAAAATGACAATAGTCCCCAAAAAGTGAAAGGCCCGCCGGTGTGGGCGGGCCTTGCTGTTCCATTTGCTTGCCGAAAAGCTCAGTTTGCGGCGAGGAATTCCGCGCAGTAGCTCGGACCGTTGACGCCGGGGCGGTCGGAGACCGTGCGCACCGAGGTGATCGTATAGTCGCTGGAAACGACAAGCTGCACCGTGCAGGAGAGCGAGGCGGTGCGGGCAGGCGAGATCTGGCGACCCTTCTTGCCGTCCTTGCCTTCTTCGAACTTGGCCGGAATGGTGGCCTTCTTGTAGCCGCCGCGCCAATTATAGACGGTCGAGCTGCCGGTCTCCGTGTCGCTCAGCGGCGGGCCGAATTTTGCGAAGAAAATACCTGCCGACTGGCCGACCCACCGCGTTTCAACGGGGCTCTTCTGGGTGAAGGAAGGGGCGGAGCCGCCCGTGGAGGTCGTGCAGGCGGAGAGCGCAATGGCAAACGCTGCGAGCGTTACGCTGCGAAATAGCATGGTGAAATGTCCTTTGTGCCGTGTCCGGCTTCCCGCCGGTCATTCCGTTCCCCTAGCAGATTTGACGGCGACGGGCAGGGGAGGCGTGCTGCCTGACGAAAATTTCCTGCCACAATTGCTTTTTTGTAACGTTTTCGGCCATCCCGGCCCGCGCCGCGGACACCAGTCGGCCGCCCTTCGCCACGCCGGGAGAACTTGTCATAAAAAATGCAATATGCCGCTTGTCGAATGCCGGAGGCTGGTCTATAGAAGCGCCGCTGGTCACGGAGTGTAGCGCAGTCTGGTAGCGCACCACGTTCGGGACGTGGGGGTCGGAGGTTCGAATCCTCTCACTCCGACCAGCTTAAGCCCAATAGTTCCCGAGGGCTTGAAACCAATCCCGATAGTTACTGAAAATCCTTCGAAGTCTTGTACCGAAACGGGACCGTTTAGAATGCATTCGCGCACCCGCGCCCGCAAATCAGAGCTTTAACGACTGCACGGGCAGTCAGCTACTCATTCCCGCCAGCGCGAGAATGAGAAAAACGCGGACAACAGCTTCGGACAAAAGTAATAGCCTCAACGTAAGTGCGGTCTATCGCCATTAGCGATAGCGGTAATCACCACGCCAGTCCCGACGGTCGCGCCAATCCCTCCGGTCGCGCCAGTCGCGACGGTCATAGTCACGATAGTGGCGATCGCGGTCATAGCTGCGGTAATAAACGCCGGTCGTATAATATCCGCCGCTCCGGTATCCTCGATCGTCGACACAGCCGCTCAGGATGCCCACCGAAACCAGGCAGATCGCTGCAGTCAGAATTTTCATGATCTTCATCTCCCAATGACGGACTCTAACGTGCGCTTGAGTACGCAGTTCCATTGCTGTGAGAGTGAGCTGTCGACCATTAACCGGGCCTGAACGCGGCTCCACGGGTTTCCCCTGTCGATGGTCGTGGCTGGACTATCCGGGCACCACGCAGGCTGCAACGCCAGTGCGAAGCGGTGCCACCGCGCTCGCCATCTTCCCGGCTCAGCTTGCGTTCGGAAATCTGATGAGTTTGCCGGTATCGACTGTAAAGAAGCCATTCTCAGCGCAGCCATAGGGAACGCAACCGCGCCTCACCCGTTATCCATTCACAACGACAATGGAGGATAACATGCTAAAGGGTATTGCGCTGTGGGCTATGGGCGTTCCGGTTGTGGTGATCATTCTGCTTTATATGTTCGTGTTTTAAGCGGCGCCTACACAACGGCCCGCAAACGAAAAAAGGCGACCGCATCGCGGTCGCCTTTTCTGTTCGTATCGGAACGTCCTCAGTCCAGATTGCTGATCAGTCGCGAGGCTGTTACGCCATCCGTGCGGCGGATGTCGATTTCGTCGCGGTGTTTGGCCAGCAGTTCGCTTGCCAGAAGCTTCTCAGCCAGATGCGCGGGCAGGGACAGGATGACCCGGTCGCCCTGTTCCTCGGTCGCGCCAACGCTGCGCTTGCCGGTGATCATGCCGCCCGCAACCGTGTTGTTGGTATCAGGGTCGATCAGGATGAAGGAGCCGGTTGCCCGGTTCTGCTCATAGGCATCGAAGATCGCCGTCTCGTCAAAGGAGAGCCGCACCTTGCCGATGGCGTTCATGGAGAGCGACGTTTCATGCGCCTGCCATTCGCCTTCTTTCAGGTTCAGCTGGCTCACCGGCTGCACGCTGACGCGCTGGCGGCGGCTGCCGCTTTTCAGCCAGTAGCGCTTGCCTGCCTCGATGCCGCCCGGCTGCAAGGCCACGATCTGGGCGTCGAAGGCAAGGCCCGTCTGCGGCTGTGCCTCGATGGAGACGATCATGTCGCCGCGCGACACGTCCACCTGACGATCAAGGACGAGCGTGACCGCATCACCCGCGACGGCGGCGTTACGCACCAGATCGAAAGTGACGATCTGCTTGACATTGGCGACCATGCCCGAAGGCAGGATGACGACGCTGTCGCCCGGCTTGACCGAGCCACCGGCAACCGTGCCCTGATAGCCACGAAAGCTCTCACCGGGTCGCGATACGCGCTGCACCGGCAGGCGGAAGCCGCCGGACTGTGCGGAGCGAACGGTGGCAAGCTCCAGCGTTTCAACGAGCGTCGGACCTTCATACCAGGGCATGGAGGCCTTGCCTGAGAGCACGACGTTTTCGCCCTTCAGCGCTGACATCGGAATGGCGGTAATCTGCTTGATTCCGAGATCGGAGGCGAAATCGCGGAACTCGTGGGCGATCAGCTCAAAACCGGCCTTGTCATAATTTGTCAGGTCGATCTTGTTGACGGCCAGCACGAATTGCCTGATGCCCATCAGCGCGGCGATGGTGGCGTGGCGGCGTGTCTGCTCCAGAATGCCGGTGCGCGCGTCGACCAGCAGCACGGCGAGATCGGCCGTGGAAGCGCCGGTCGCCATGTTGCGGGTATATTGCTCATGGCCGGGCGTATCGGCAACGATGAAGGCGCGCCGATCGGTGGCGAAATAACGATAGGCGACATCGATGGTGATGCCCTGTTCGCGCTCCGCCTGCAGGCCGTCCAGCAGCAGCGCGAAATCGGGCAGGCCGAGATCGTTCTGTTTGCCGCTGTCGCGGTGCAGGGTTGCGGCCTGGTCTTCCTTGACGGCCTTGGTGTCCCAGAGAAGACGGCCGATCAGGGTCGACTTGCCGTCATCCACGCTGCCGCAGGTGATGAGGCGCAGCGGGCGCGTGTCGCGCGCCGCCTTCGAATGCTCGGCAAAGGGCAGAATGGTGGCGGAAGAGGCGTTGGGGGTCGCAGCAGCACTCATCAGAAATACCCCTCGCGCTTCTTCTTCTCCATCGAGCCGGACTGATCGCGGTCAATCGCGCGGCCCTGCCGTTCGGAAACGGTGGCGATTTCGAGTTCAGCGATCACGTCCTGAAGCGTCGCCGCCTCGGAGCGGATCGCGCCCGTCAGCGGGAAGCAGCCGAGTGTGCGGAAGCGGATCGAGCCATGCTTAATCTCTTCGCCGGGCAGCAGTTCCAGACGCTCGTCTTCAGCAAGGATCATCATGCCGTCGCGCTCGATGTAAGGACGCTCGGCAGCGTAATAGAGCGGTACCAGCGGAATGTTTTCCGCCTCGATGTAACGCCAGATGTCGACTTCGGTCCAGTTGGACAGCGGGAAGGCACGCACGCTTTCGCCCTTGCGGACCATGCCGTTGTAGATGTTCCACAGTTCCGGACGCTGGTTGCGCGGGTCCCATTTGTGGTCGGGCGTGCGGAAGGAATAGATGCGCTCCTTGGCGCGGCTCGCTTCCTCGTCGCGCCGAGCGCCGCCAAAGGCCGCGTCGAACTGGCCGGCATCCAGCGCCTGGCGCAGCGCTTCTGTCTTCATGATGTCGGTGTAAAGCGCCGAACCATGGGAGAAAGGCGTGACGTTTTCGCTCGCACCGCGCGGATTGGTATGGGAAATAAGATCGAGATCATATTCCTTGACGATATTGTCGCGGAATTCGATCATTTCCTTGAATTTCCAGCCCGTATTGACGTGCAGCAGCGGGAAGGGGATGCGGCCGGGGAAGAAAGCCTTGCGCGCCAGGTGCAGCAGCACGGAACTATCCTTGCCGATGGAATAGAGCATGACAGGGTTGTCGAATTCGGCGGCGACTTCGCGGAAGATGTGAATAGCTTCGTTTTCAAGCGCCTTCAGATGGGGATCGAGCGGCGGCTTGGATGCGACAGTATTCTTGCTGTCCGTCTCGTGGACTGCGTTGGACATTGTGAACTCCGGGAGATGGTCTGAATGATTATCGTTGCGGGATGGCGGAAACGGCGGATGTCTGCTCCGCACCGGCGACGTGAAGACCGCATTCGCGCTTCTCGTCGTTTTCCCACCACCATCGTCCGGCGCGCTCAGGCTCGCCGGGCTTGATGGCGCGCGTACACGGCTCGCAGCCGATGGAGGGGTAACCGCGCTGGTGCAACGGATTGACGGGGATGTTCTCCTGGGCGACATGCGCCCGGATGAGGTCTATATCCCAGTCAGCCAGGGGATTGATCTTGATAAGATTACGCTCGGCGTCGAATTCGGCGAAAGGCGTCGTGGCGCGATTGCCGGACTGGCCGCGTCTGAGGCCGGTGATCCAGAAGGCGGCGCCTTCCAGCGCCTTGCCGAGCGGGATGAGCTTTCTGACATGACAGCAGGCGTGACGGGCTTCGACGCTTTCGTAAAAACCGTTCAGCCCGTATTTTTCGGCGTAAGCGTCGATATCGTCCTGCTCCGGGCGGAAGCGGCGGATTTCGATGCCGAAACGCTCTTCGGTTTCATCGATGAGATCGACGGTTTCCTTGAACAGGCGGCCGGTTTCGAGTGTCACCACATCGATCGGCAGGCGGTGAGTGCCGATGGCTGCCGTGATGACCTGATCCTCGATGCCGAGGCTGGTGGTGAAGACTGCGCGCCCGCCAAGGCCAGCGACAAAGGAAAGGCGCCCGGCAAGATCGAGCCCGGCAAGCGTGGCATCGAGGGAAGCGGTATCGGCAGAGGCATTTGCTGAATTGATCGTCATTGTCACGTCCGGGATTTCCATGGCCGATTATTGTTGAAATCCGGCCTCTGGAACAGAAATGACAGTCTTTGTGCGCTGCGCTTCAGAGCAAAAATGCCTCTCGCGCGCGTGGTATGAGCAAAAGATGCCCGTTCACCTTCTTTGCCGCTTGGATTTGAATTGTGACAACTTCTGCGCTAAGCCGGAATTGCCGGGTTTCCGGGCTTGTGATCTACTGGTTTTACGATGATTTCGCAGAAGGCAAAATATGCGCTGAGGGCGCTCCTTTCGCTGGCCAAGGCCGACGGGGCCTGTCCTGTGCAGATTTCCGACATTGCCCGCGAGCAGGCCATTCCGAAAAAGTTTCTGGAACAGATACTTCTTGAAATGAAGAAGGAACGTATCGTCGAAAGCCGACGCGGCAAGCAGGGCGGTTATCTCCTGGCGCGCCCGGCCTCGGATATCACCTTCGGCGAGGTGCTGCGCCTCATCGACGGGCCGCTCGCCCCCTTGCCGTGCCTGTCGCAGACCGCATATCGCCGCTGCGAGGATTGCGACGGCGAGAAGCAATGCGAGATACGCCACGTGTTCGCACGTGTGGCCGATGCCACCCGCAACATCCTTTTCAATACCACGATTGCGGATGCTGTTGCGGGTGTCGACGTGCCGGAGCTTTTGACGGCCTGACCGCTCGGCGGCATTTGGCCTGCGCCGGCTGTTCCCACCCTCATTCCTGTGCTTGTCACAGGAATCCAGCCAGTCCAAGTCCTTGGGCTGAGAAGAGTCTTTTCGCCGCGCAGACGCGCGTCGGCTGGATTCCTGTGACAAGCACAGGAATGAGGGGAGGGACAGGGTGCGCCGTGTCTACCGCGAGCTTGAGCCCGCTGAACGGACAGCCCTGTGCTGATACGTCTCTCCCATCCCCTCGCACCGCCCGACGAAAAAATCGTCTAAAACCCCATAATATTTTTCGCCGTCAGCGTAAAAAATCGTCAAAAATGTGAAATGCTTTTGCATTCAGCAAAGTTTTACACGACGCTTGTTGCGCCTTTCGCTTATGCTGCGCTGTATTTGTTGCCCGGGGAAACGCTCTCGGGAAACACTTTTTCGATCGTATTCAGCCTCATTGACCAACTCTACTCAGCCGGTAGAGTTAAGCCATCGCAATCAGGAGGGAATACCGATGTCCAAGTTTCTGTCCGGTTTGAGCGCTGTCGCTCTCGGCCTGTCCCTGACATTGGGGGGCGTTGGTTCGGCGGTTGCACAGACCAAGCTTCTTAATGTGTCCTACGATCCGACCCGCGAACTCTACAAGGATTTCAACGAGGCCTTCGCCAAGAAGTGGAAGGCTGACACGGGTGAGGATGTGACCATCCAGCAGTCGCATGGCGGCTCCGGCAAGCAGGCGCGTTCTGTCATCGACGGTCTGGAGGCGGATGTGGTGACGCTGGCGCTGCAGAGCGATATCGACGCCATTGTCGAAAATTCCGGCAAGATCAACAAGGACTGGCGCTCCCGTCTGCCGCACAATTCCTCGCCTTACACCTCCACCATCGTGTTCCTAGTCCGTAAGGGCAACCCCAAGGGCATCCATAATTGGGGCGATCTGGTGAAGGGCGACATCCAGATCGTCACGCCGAACCCGAAGACCTCGGGCGGCGCACGCTGGAATTATCTTGCCGCCTGGGCCTGGGCCAATGAAGAGTTCAAGGGCGACAAGGACAAGATCAAGGCCTATGTCGGCGAACTCTACAAGCGTGCTCCCGTGCTCGACACCGGCGCCCGCGGCTCCACGGTCACCTTCGCACAGCGCCAGATCGGCGACGTGCTGCTGGCCTGGGAAAACGAAGCCTATCTCGCCGGCCAGGAATTCGGTGCTGACGCCTTCGATATCGTCGTTCCGCCGATCTCGATCCTTGCCGAACCGCCGGTCGCCGTGGTTGACGCCAATGTCGACGCCAAGGGCACCCGCAAGGTGGCAGAAGCCTATCTGCAATATCTCTATTCCGATGAAGGCCAGAATATCGCGGCGAAGCACTTCTATCGTCCGTCGAACCCGGCTGTGGTCAACAAGGATCTGCTCAAGCAGCTGCCCGATATCAAGCTTGTCACCATCGACGATCCGCAGTTTGGCGGTTGGGCCAAGGCGCAGCCTGAACATTTCGGTGATGGCGGCATCTTCGACCAGATTTACAAGCCCGCCAAGTAAGCGGATGATGGGCTGAAAGAGATTGCCCGCCCGAAAGGGAAGCAGAATAACAGCAGCTCGATCGACCGGACACCATGCCGGTCGATCCTTTATAACAAGGCCGGGGAACACCGGCTCCCAGAGAGCATTTCCAGGAAAACTGGACCCCGGTTTTCTGTCTGGAAATGCGTCAAACTAAAGATTATCCGGAGCCTTGATGAGCAATAATACATCCGGAAACAGGTGGAAGTGGCGGCAGTCGAGCGTAATACCCGGCTTCGGCCTGACGCTTGGTTACACGGTAACCTATCTGTTTCTCATCATTCTTATTCCGCTGGGCGGCCTCATCTGGTCCACGGCGAAACTGGGTTTTTCAGATTTCATTGCGATCGCCACCGACAGCCGCACGCTGAATGCGCTGCGTGTCAGTTTCGGCACGGCATTTCTCGCCGCGCTGGTCAATGCGGTTTTCGGCGTCATCGTCGCCTGGGTTCTGACGCGATATCGTTTTCCCGGCCGCCGCTTCGTTGATGCCATCGTGGATTTGCCCTTCGCCCTGCCGACGGCGGTCGCCGGCATCGCGCTCACCACGCTTTATGCCAATCGCGGCTGGGTCGGCTCGCTGTTCGAACCTTTCGGCATCAAGATCGCGTTCACGCCGACCGGCATCGTCATCGCGCTCATCTTCATCGGCCTGCCATTCGTGGTCCGCACCGTGCAGCCAGTCATGGAAGAGATCGACCGGCAGGTGGAGGAGGTCGCGGCAACGCTTGGCGCCAACCGTTTCCAGACCATCACCCGCGTTCTGCTGCCGAGCCTCACACCGGCCATCCTCACGGGTTTCGCGCTCGCCTTCGCACGCGGCGTCGGTGAATACGGCTCGGTCATCTTCATCGCCGGCAATATTCCCTACGTATCGGAAATCGCGCCGCTCCTCATCGTCATACGGCTGGAGGAGTTCAACTATGCGGCCGCGACCGGCATTGCCACCATCATGCTGATCATCTCCTTCGCCATGCTGTTCCTCATCAATCTCATTCAGGCCTGGAGCCGCAAGAGGTACGGTTATGTCTGACGCTTCCCGCACGTCTGCCCGGCCGTTCCGTGATCCCGCCAGCGAGAGCCTGCCAGCCCGGCTGGCGCTGATCGCCGTCGCCTTCCTTTTCCTTGCGGCCTTCCTGGTGCTGCCGCTGGTATCGGTATTTTTCGAAGCCTTCCGAAAAGGCGCCGACGCTTTCTTGGAGGCGATCGTCGAGCCGGATGCGCTCTCCGCCATCCGCCTGACGCTGCTTGTCGCCGCCATTTCGGTGCCGCTCAACCTCATTTTCGGGGTTGCCGCCGCCTGGGCAATCGCGAAGTTCGAATTCAAGGGCAAGGCGTTTCTGATAACGCTGATCGACCTGCCGTTCTCGATCTCGCCGGTCATATCCGGTCTGGTCTATGTCATCCTGTTCTCCTCGCACAGCGTGCTCGGGCCATGGCTGAAGGGGTACGGCATTGAAATCCTCTTCGCCGTTCCCGGCATCGTGCTTGCCACCATCTTCGTGACCTTTCCTTTCGTGGCGCGAGAATTGATCCCGCTGATGCAGGATCAGGGCAATGGCGACGAGGAGGCGGCGATTTCGCTCGGCGCATCCGGCTGGCAGACCTTCTGGTATGTCACGCTGCCGAATATCAAATGGGGCCTGCTTTACGGCGTGCTGCTCTGCAACGCCCGCGCCATGGGTGAGTTCGGCGCGGTCTCGGTAGTGTCTGGCCATATTCGCGGTGAGACCAACACCATGCCGCTGCATGTCGAGATCCTCTATAATGAGTACAATATCGGTGCTGCCTTTGCGGTGGCGACGCTGCTGGCCGGTCTGGCGCTCGTGACGCTCGTTCTCAAAACCATTCTCGAAATACGCTTTGGCGCGGGCAACGCAGCCGGCAAGCATTGAAAGGCATATTCATGGAAGTGAAAGTTTCCGGCATCACCAAGCAGTTCGATCGCTTTCCGGCGCTGAACGACGTGTCGCTCGACATTCGTTCCGGCGAGCTGATCGCGCTGCTCGGTCCCTCCGGCTCCGGCAAGACGACGCTGCTGCGCCTCATCGCCGGCCTGGAGCAGCCGACCGAAGGCCACATTTTCTTTGGCGATGAGGATGCCTCGCACCGCACGGTGCAGGAACGCAATGTCGGTTTCGTCTTTCAGCACTACGCGCTGTTCCGCCACATGACGGTGGCGGAGAACATCGCCTTCGGCCTCAAGGTGCGTCCCTCCGCCAAGCGCCCGCCAAAGGCCGAAATCCGCAGACGGGTATCCGAGCTTCTCGACATGGTGCATCTCTCCGGTCTCGAAAAGCGCTATCCGACGCAGCTTTCCGGCGGCCAGCGCCAGCGCGTGGCGCTTGCCCGCGCGGTCGCTATCGAGCCAAAGGTCCTGCTTCTCGATGAACCGTTCGGCGCGCTCGACGCCAAGGTGCGCAAGGAGCTGCGCCGCTGGCTGCGCGAATTCCACGACCGCACCGGCCACACCACCGTCTTCGTCACGCACGATCAGGAAGAAGCGTTGGAGCTGGCAGACCGCGTCGTCGTCATGAGCCAGGGCAAGATTGAGCAGGTCGGCACGGCGGATGACGTCTACGACACGCCCAATTCCCCCTTCGTCTTCTCCTTCATCGGCGAATCCTCAAGCCTGCCGGTAACAATCCGTGAAGGCCATGTGCTTTTTCAGGGGGAAAGCATCGGTATCGATGAGAGCGGCGATGGCGATGGCGAGCTTTTCTTCCGTCCGGAAGATGTGGCGCTGACGGCGGAGAAGGACGCGCTTTACGGCAAGGTCACCACCTGTCGCCGCCTCGCCGGCACGCGCATCGCGGAAATCGACATCGCCAATAATGGCCACGAGCCCTATCACCTTGAAATCGAGGTGCCGCTCAACGCCGCCGTCGCAGTGGGCGCCGAACTGCGCTTCCGCCCGACGCGGTGGAAGATTTTCCGCAAATAACGGGCGGCGGGTTGCTATGCCGCTGATGGTGGCGGCGTCCGCAATGTCCTCGTCACACCGGCCTTGCCGGTATTCAGCCAGCCCAAGGACTTGGTCTGGGTGGTTCTCTGTGACAAGCATAGAGATGAGGCAAGGAGGCGACACTGCCCAGAACCGCAAATAAGGAAAAGGGCCGCCAGAGGCGACCCTTCCATGAGCTTGGTCCTGTTTACAGACCCGGGACTGTTTCTCAACGTTCCGAAGGCAAGAGGTTTTTACGCCGAGGGCTGCCCCGTCGAAAACCCACCCTTTCCATTGCCTGCACCAGAGACCGAAATCTCATTAGACATTGGATCACCTCCTTCCGATACGTTGAACATAACTAGAAGGTAGTACGATTCGCGCTTAATGCAAGAGGGGTTCGTTCGAGGTTTTGCCAGGCGGATTACGCCGCTTCTCCGGCACTCACGTCGAATTCGAAATGGATGCTGTCGTAGGGAAACTCGATGCCGCCCTCATTCCTGTCGATGATGCCCGCGTGGAGGAGCGTTGTCACATCGCGATGAACGGCCTGCACATCCCGTCCCACACGGCGCGCTACCTCGCGGATCGAAAGCGCCCCCTGTCCCGCCAGAGCCCTGACGATGGCAAGACGCAGCGGTGCGAGAATGCGGTGCAAATCCTCATAGCTTGAAAATGCGACTGACGGTTTTGCCGCCACCGGCTTTCCGGACATCGCCAGATTTCCGGCGGTGACAAACCGGTCTTTAATGTCGTCGATTGAGCTGAGACGTACGGTGAGAGCGGTCATGTCAAAATCCTTTTCATATCAGCCTGAAAAGCATCGAAGAGGGCTTCAAGCGTCGTGAACTCAATTGCGTCCTCATGCCCCGCCATATGGCGATGATCACCTTTCCCGCGTTCATTGTCATAACGCAGAACGCATTCCCCCCTCGATCACAAGCGCCAGCCGGTATTTGAAAGAGTGGACGCTTCCAGGAACTGGCTCCGGCAGATGCCACAGGACAACCTCGAAGAAGGCCGTTTCATTGATCACTCTGCGGGTCTTTTCGAGGAGTACGGCCTTCATGTTGTTATTCATGACAACGTCCATGGATGTTGTCAACGAAAACAACGCTGTTCGCTTCTTGCCGTCAGGACACCCGCATCACGATCTTGCCGATATGATTGCTGCTTTCCATCAGCCGGTGGGCTTTCGCCACTTCGTCCAGCGTGAAGACCCGGTTGATGACAGGCGCAACCTTGCCGCTTTCGATGAGCGGCCAGACCTGCTCGACGAGGTCGTCACGGATGGCGCGTTTCTCGTCGGCGGTGCGGGGGCGCATGGTGGAGCCGGTGACGGTGAGGCGCTTGACCATGATCGGCGTGAGGTTGACCTTCTCGGCGGTGGCGCCGCCCAGAAAGGCGATGATGGAAAGGCAGCCATCCTTGGCGAGTGCGGCAAGGTTCTTTTCGAAATAGGCCGCACCAATCATGTCGAGAACGACATCGACGCCCTTGCCATCGGTCTCGGCCTTGATGACGGCGGCGAAGTCTTCCTCGCGGTAGTTGATGGCGCGTCTGGCGCCGAGCTTGACGCAGGCTTCGCATTTCTCCGCTGAGCCTGCGGTGGCGTAGACATCCGCGCCGAAGGCTTTGGCAAGCTGTATGGCCGTTGTGCCGATGCCGCTGGTGCCGCCGTGGATGAGCACGGTTTCCCCTTCGGTGAGGCCTGCCATCTGGAACAGGTTGGCCCAGACGGTGAAGAAGGTCTCCGGCAATGCGGCAGCCTTAACGGCGTCGTAGCCCCTGGGGAAGGGCAGGGCCTGTCCGGTCGGCACGGTGCAATATTCGGCGTAGCCGCCGCCATTGGCGAGCGCGCAGACCTTATCACCCGGCTTGAATTCACTGACGCCTTCACCGAGCGCCACCACCTCTCCGGCAATTTCGAGGCCGAGAATCGGGCTCGCATCCTTCGGCGGCGGATAGGTTCCCTGCCTCTGCGCGACATCGGGGCGGTTGACCCCCGCTGCCTCGACCTTCACCAGTATCTCGCCTTTGGCGGGTTTCGGCAAAGGCGCTTGCGAAAGCTGCATCACCTCCGGCCCGCCATGGGAGGGAAGGTCGATGAAGCGCATTTTTTCGGGCAGGGTCATGGTGTAGGGCATGGCCAGGGGCAACTCCTCACTTGTCGGCGTCGCCTGAAGATGTAGGTCAGATGCGCCGCTTAGGGAAGAAGTCGCTTTGTCACGAGTGTCATTTTGTCTCGCCGAATACCCGGATGACGAGGCCGCCGTCATTTTCCTTTGCGGCCGCCTTGATGCAGGCGATCTCGCCGCCGATACGCTCGGGATTGGCGATGATCAGCCCTTTCGGCAGCGTGAGGACGCCGATCGAGCAGCGCAGCAGGGCGAAGTCGCGCTCGTTGCCGTGGCGGTCCTGGCCCTTCATGCAGCCGGCTGCACGGTCTTCGTCGGAATAGAGTTCGGCGACGTCGTCATGAAAATCGCTGAGCAACCGTTCGAGGATTTCCGTAAGTTCCTCCATCGACCAGTCGCGCACGCCGATGAAGAAGTCATCGCCGCCGATATGGCCGAGAAAGCAGTCACCGGCGAAGAAATACCGGCGCATCAGGGCCGAGAACAGGGTGATGGCGTGGTCGCCGGCGTTGAAGCCATATTTGTCGTTGAAAGGTTTGAAATTGTCGAAGTCGCAGTAACAGAAGAAACGGGTCTCGTCGCCATCGCTGCAGCTGTCGACGATGAAGCCACCGATTGCGCGGTTGCCGGGCAGCGCGGTCAGCGGGTTCTGGTCCTGCGCCATCTTCAGCTGTTTTTCATTGATGACCTTGATGAGTGACGCTGCCGAGACGATGCCGGCATAACGCATGTTCTCGGTCAGGATGATGCAGGCGCTGCCACCCATGCTGGCGAACATGTTCATCAACTGGTCGGCATCCGCATCCAGACCCACAATCGGCGCGGGGTCGACGAAGTGGGAAATGGTGCGCTCGTAGATCTTGTTCTTGAGCAGATCGCGTCCGAAAGGCCGGTAGATATATTCCTTGAGGTGATATTCGTTGATGACGCCGCGCGGTTCGCCATTGGCGTTGAGGACCGGGAAAAAAGCCTGCTGCGGGTTTCTGCGGAACAGTTCGAAGACGCTGTCGACGCTGTCATGCTCAAACACGGTGGGAAGACGCTCTATTTCGCGGCGGATCAGAATTTCGTCCAGCGACTGGCTGCTGCGCCGCGCCACGCCGAGACGGTTGAGATGGGGAAAGCTCTCAGGCAACTCGCTGATGAACACCGTCGGCTTGGCGATCAGCCAGCCCTGCACGAGATCGACGCCATATTCGCGGCAGGTCAGAAATTCCGCTTCCGTTTCGATGCCTTCCGCAATGACGCGAACGCCGAGAACATGGGCGATGTTGACGATGTTGCGCACGAGATGCTGCTTGCGGGGAAGGTGGTCGACACCGCTGATGAAATGCCGGTCGATCTTCAGGTAATCCAGCGGGAAGTCGCAGAGCAGCTTCATCTCGCCGTGGCCGGCGCCGAAATCGTCGATTGCTAGCTTGAAGCCTTCCTTGCGCATCCGCGCAATCAGCGACGTGAATTCCGGCACGCTGGTATTGTCGAAACGTTCGGAAAGTTCAAAGCAGATGGAAGAGGCCGGAATGCCCGCCCGCGCCAGATGGCCGACGAGCTTGTCGAGAATGGCGTCTCCATGCGGGATCAGCCGCACATCCAGATTTAGAAACAGGGTGGTGGAGGAAAAGTCGGGCAGGGTGGAAAATTTTGCCAGCGCCCGGCTTGCCAGCATCTGCTCGAAGGCCTTCAACTCGCCGTCTGCTGCCGCCTGGTCAAGAAGCGCCAGCGGATTGGAAAAGCCAAGCCGATCATGGCCGCGCATCAGCGATTCATAACCGAAGATCGTGCCTGTCGTTGCCTCGACAATGGGCTGAAACGCGGTCTCAAGAACAAGCTTCGCCATCGGAAACATCTGCCCGGAGGCAAACCGTCTTATGACATCGTTTTCCACTGTGACGGCCTGCATTTCTGTTCTCCGCTATTGCCCGTCCCAATCGTGGCATGCGCATGGAATGCCCATACGGGACGCGTCTCTTTTGCGGCAACAATTGCAGATGACAGGTCAACAAAAGCTTTCACGACTGTGAAGCTTTTGTGAACGTTTTATAACGGGCCCTCTATATCTAAAGAGGGCGTTGCGCCGGGCCCTATGCCCGGCGGACGTGGCCGGTGTGAGCAGCGTAAAGTTCCGCAACATTCATGCGTTCGCGGTCCGACTCGACAGGTTCTGCGGGGGTGGAGCCGACACCGTGTTCGGCGGAGGCCGCCCATAGTCTCAGCGCGGCCCTGACGACCTCGCTGCCGGATGCATAAGCGCCGCAATTAACGGCCTCGCGCATTCTTGCTGCCTGTTCCGGGGAAATCGATACTGTCACCATTGGCATGATATCACTCCCTTTTTCAATGACCGCCATAGGCAACCCGATAGATGTCCGCCGTGCGGACGGGGCGATGGCAATCTTTTGCGGGCGGTCGTTTTTTGAGGTTTTCGTCTGGACGCCGCTTCCAGCGAAATTGGTATCATTGTCTATCTTACCACGAAACGCGTTCCATACCCAATTTGCAGTATATAGGGGTTTAGTTTTTCCCTGTTCCGCGTCTAACCGATATGAGGCGGCAGGCGCGTCACAAACACCCTTATGTACGCATTGCCATGGCGAGCGCGATCATCGCAAAGCCCTGCATGATAAGGTCAATCGCCAGAAACAGGCCAAGCACCCAGAGGCTGTTCACCGGCCAGCCGGCGGCAATCACCAGACCCGCCAGTGCGGTCACTGCACCCGCCACGGCAACCCAGCCCCAGCCGGTTGCCGGTTTCAGCCTGAAGCCGACGACAAGGCGGAAGATGCCGGCGATAACCAGCGAAACCGCCATCAATAATGTCAGCACCGCCGCCGTCAGATCAGGGTTCTGGAAGGCGATGACGCCCGCAATGGCATAAAGCAGGCCGCTCAGCGTCCAGAACAGCACGCTTTCCCAGCCCTTCACCTGAAAGGCATGGAAAAGCTGCAAAATGCCGCCCATCAGCATCATGACGCCGACGTAAAATACGGAGGCAACGGTGGCGACGAGAAGATTGCCGAGCGCAATGACCCCAAAGGCCAGAAGAACGAGGCCAAGGGCCAGAAACCAACCCCACTTTGCTCTGAGGGGTGAAAATCCAGGCGCATTGAGACTGTGTGTCATCTCGCTGTCTCCATGAATGGTCGGGGTAAAGCTATCACGATTGCAGCATAGCGCAACGAGAATGCCGAAGATTTGATCCAGATCATGAGGCGCATGCAGCGGCAAAACCGTCTGCGCTTCAGTCTTTCCGCCCGGCAGCACATCCGCGACATGAAATGGCGCATTTTTTATTGATTGATTGATCAATCAAGAATATTTTGCCCGCCATCAAGGAGACCCTTATGCCCAAGATCGGAATGGAGCCTTTGCGCCGGAAGGCGCTTGTGGATGCGGCACTGCGCACCATAGGCCACCACGGTTCGCTGAATGTGACGATGTCGGATATCGCGAGGGAAGCCGGTGTGTCGGCCGCCCTTGCGCATCACTATTTCGGCAGCAAGCAGCAGCTTCTCCTGGAAACCATCCGCAGCCTGCTGCGCGACTTGAGGCGTGATGCGGTGGCGGCGCTGACCCGCGCCAATGGCCCGCGTGCAAGGCTGAGCGCCATCGTCCACGTGTCCTTCCAGAGCGACCAGTTCACACCGGAGACGGTGGCGGCATGGCTTGCCTTTTATGTCGAGGCGCAGCGTTCCGAGGAAACGCGCCGCCTGCTCGTGCTCTATTCGCGGCGTCTGCGCTCCAACCTCATGGCAAGCCTCAACCGGCTTTGCCCGCCCGATGATGCCGCGCGCATTGCGGAAGGGGCGGCGGCCCTTATCGACGGGCTTTATATCAGGCACAGCCTGCGTTCGGCGCCCCTCGGGCTCGCTTCAGCGCCGGCGCTTGTCGAGGATTATTTCGACATGCAGCTCAAATCTTTTCCCGATGGACAGCGCCCGAAGCCGTCCATCCGTGTTCTCTAAGGAGTATTCGACATGACCATCGCGACGCCGCTTAAGGCGCAGCCCAAAGCCTCGCATTTCATCGACGGGGACTATGTCGAAGACAATACCGGCACGGTGATCGAAAGCATCTTTCCGGCAACCGGCGAGGTGATTGCACGACTGCATGCGGCAACGCCGGCCATTGTCGAGCGCGCCATCGCCTCAGCCAAACGTGCGCAGAAGGAATGGGCGGCGATGAGCCCCATGGCGCGCGGCCGCATCCTGAAACGCGCCGCCGATATCATGCGCGAACGCAACGACGCGCTTTCCACACTTGAGACGCTGGATACCGGCAAGCCAATTCAGGAAACCATCGTCGCCGATCCGACCTCCGGCGCAGATGCCTTCGAGTTTTTCGGCGGTATCGCGCCGTCCGCATTGAATGGCGATTACATCCCGCTCGGCGGCGATTTCGCCTATACCAAGCGTGTGCCCCTCGGCGTCTGCGTTGGCATTGGCGCCTGGAACTATCCGCAGCAGATCGCCTGCTGGAAGGCCGCGCCAGCGCTCGTTGCCGGCAACGCCATGGTCTTCAAGCCTTCGGAAAACACCCCGCTCGGCGCTCTGAAGATTGCCGAAATCCTGATCGAAGCCGGTCTGCCGAAGGGCCTGTTCAACGTCATTCAGGGCGATCGCGACACCGGCCCGCTGCTGGTCAATCACCCGGATGTGGCCAAGGTTTCGCTTACCGGCTCGGTCCCGACCGGCCGCAAGGTGGCCGCTGCCGCTGCCGGGCATCTCAAACACGTGACGATGGAACTCGGCGGCAAGTCGCCGCTGATCGTGTTCGATGATGCCGATATCGAAAGCGCCGTCGGCGGGGCCATGCTCGGCAACTTTTATTCCTCCGGCCAGGTCTGCTCCAACGGCACGCGTGTCTTCGTGCAGAAAAAGGCGAAAGACCGCTTCCTCGAAAACCTGAAACGCCGCACCGAGGCGATGATCCTCGGCGATCCCTTGGATTACGCCACCCATCTCGGCCCGCTGGTCTCGAAAGCGCAGCAGGAGAAGGTCCTTTCCTATATCGAGAAGGGCAAGGCGGAGGGAGCAACGCTCGTCACCGGCGGCGGCATTCCCAACAATGTCTCGGGTGAGGGGGCCTATGTGCAGCCGACCGTCTTTGCCGATGTGACGGACGGCATGACCATCGCCCGCGAGGAAATCTTCGGCCCGGTCATGTGTGTGCTGGATTTCGACGATGAGGACGAGGTCCTCGCCCGCGCCAACGCCACGGAATTCGGCCTCGCCGGCGGCGTCTTCACCGCCGATCTCGCCCGCGCCCATCGCGTGGTCGACCGGTTGGAGGCGGGCACGCTGTGGATCAATACCTATAATCTCTGCCCGGTCGAAATCCCCTTCGGCGGCTCGAAACAATCCGGGTTTGGTCGCGAGAATTCGGCGGCGGCGCTGGAGCATTATAGCGAGTTGAAGACGGTGTATGTGAGCACGGGGAAAGTGGAGGCGCCTTATTAATTCGGTTTGGTGGGCGGGGCTTCACCCCCCTCTGTCCTGCCGGACATCTCCCCCTCAAGGGGGGAGATCGACCTGAGGCACGGTCTCGCCAATCTCAACGTTCGAGAATGAAATGACGAAACAGCGTCTTGCTGATCTCCCCCCTTGAGGGGGAGATGTCCGGCAGGACAGAGGGGGGTGAAGCCCCGCCCGCCACAACCAATCGGAACCAACGCTCATCGGAGAGAGCAAATCATGCACGCAGATTACGTCATCGTCGGTTCCGGTTCCGCAGGCTCCGCCATCGCCTATCGCCTGTCGGAAGACGGCCGCTATTCGGTGATCGTCATCGAGGCGGGCGGTTCGGACTTCGGTCCGTTCATCCAGATGCCGGCAGCACTTGCCTGGCCGATGAGCATGAAGCGCTACAACTGGGGTTATCTCTCCGAACCCGAACCGAACCTCGACAACCGCAGGATTACAGCACCGCGCGGAAAAGTCATCGGCGGCTCGTCGTCCATCAATGGTCTCGTTTACGTGCGCGGCCATGCGGAGGATTTCAATCGCTGGGAGGAGCTTGGCGCGCAGGGCTGGGCCTATGCGGATGTGCTGCCTTACTTCAAGCGCATGGAACATAGCCATGGCGGCGAAGAGGGTTGGCGTGGCACGGATGGGCCGCTGCACGTCCAGCGCGGGCCGGTCAACAATCCGCTGTTCCATGCCTTCATTCAGGCCGGCGCACAGGCAGGCTTTGAACTCACCGACGACTATAACGGCTCCAAGCAGGAGGGTTTCGGCCTCATGGAGCAGACCATCCATCACGGCCGCCGCTGGTCCGCCGCCAATGCCTATCTCCGGCCGGCGCTGAAGCGCGGCAATGTCACGCTGGTGAGTGGTTTCGCCCGCAAGGTCGTCATCGAGAATGGCCGCGCCGTGGGGGTGGAGATCGAGCGAAAGGGTGTCTTGGAAACCATCACGGCCAATCGCGAGGTGATCGTCTCCGCATCTTCCTTCAATTCCCCGAAACTGCTGATGCTTTCGGGCATCGGGCCTGCTGCCCATCTGGCGGAAATGGGCATCGAGGTGAAGGCGGATCGTCCGGGCGTGGGCGCAAACCTTCAGGACCATATGGAGTTTTATTTCCAGCAGGTCTCCACCAAGCCGGTCTCGCTTTATTCCTGGTTGCCGTGGTTCTGGCAGGGCGTGGCGGGTGCGCAATGGCTGCTGTCGAAGGGCGGGTTAGGGGCCTCCAACCAGTTCGAGGCCTGCGCCTTCCTGCGCTCGGCACCCGGTCTTAAACAGCCTGACATCCAGTATCATTTCCTGCCCGTCGCCATTTCCTATGACGGTAAGGCTGCCGCAAAAAGCCATGGTTTTCAGGTGCATGTCGGCTACAACCTGTCGAAATCGCGCGGCAATGTCACCCTGCGTTCCGCCGATCCGCATGACGACCCGGTCATCCGCTTCAACTATATGAGCCACCCGGAAGACTGGGAAAAATTCCGTCATTGCGTGCGCCTGACGCGAGAAATCTTCAGCCAGAAAGCTTTCGACGATTTTCGCGGACCGGAAATCCAGCCGGGCGAAAAGGTGGAGACGGACGAGCAGATCGACGCCTTCCTGCGAGAGCATCTGGAAAGCGCCTATCATCCCTGCGGCACCTGCCGGATGGGTGATCGCAACGACCCGATGGCGGTGGTCGATCCCGAATGCCGGGTGATCGGCGTGGAGGGATTAAGGGTCGCCGACAGCTCGATCTTCCCGCATGTGACCTATGGCAACCTGAACGGCCCGTCGATCATGACCGGCGAAAAGGCGGCGGATCATATTCTCGGGAAAGCCCCTTTGCCCCGCTCCAATCAGGAACCGTGGGTGAACCCGCGCGCGGCCGTCAGCGACCGGTAAGGATCAATGATAGTCGTCTTCGCGCTGGTGGCGGACGGCGGCGATGGTGACGGTTTCCGGGCCGTCGATGCGGAATAGCACGATATAGCCGGATGACCCGAACGGTACGAGGAGTTCGCGAATCAGGCTGTTTTCCGCAGATGCTTTGCGGCAACTGAAGGGAAACTCACCGAGAATCTCCAGTCCTGCTCTTATGGCGCGGATCGCTTTCTCAGCCACATCGATGTCGTAGGCGATCAGAAAGTCATAGATGCGATCAAAATCCGCCAGTGCTTCTTCGGTATAGCGAAGCTCATATGTCATTTTCGCTTCGCGGCTTTCGCAGCATCAAGCTTTCGTTGCATCATCGAAAGAACATCGTCGGTCGTATAATAAACGCCGGTGCGCTCAGCGTCTTCGAGTGACGCGAGCCCACGTGCAATGAACTCCGCCTGCGATTTGCGGATTTCCACCTGCCTGCGCACGGACTCTTCAACGAAGGAGGACAGTGTCTCGCCTTCCTTCAGCACGCTTTCAGCAGCTTCGCGAAAATCCGCGGTCACCCGCAACGAAGGGATCGTCGCCGTTTTCATATTGGTTCTCCGTGCGTTGCGATTGCGATGCAGAGAATGCGCCGATAGGGGCAACCTGTCAAATCCAAAACTTGCAATCAGTGCCCGGGAGGCCGATAAACGGGCATCCCGCCTACCAAAGCCTGATCTGGACCGCCATGCCCGCCGACTACAAAAAGCTGAAGATGCTTCGCCGTTCCCGTGTTGTCTGGGGATCGTGGCGGGTGTGGAAGCCAAGAGCCGTATTCTGGTTTGGCGCGCTTGCGGTAGGCATCATCAGCGTCGGGTTCGCATGGGCGGCGGATCGCGCCCAGCATCTTTTCTTCACCGCAACCTCTTCCGGCGAATGGTCGTTCCTGTTGCCGCTCGTCATAACGCCGCTCGGCTTCACGCTTTGCGCCTGGCTGGCATTGACGGTTTTCCCCAATGCAGGCGGCAGCGGCATCCCGCAGGCCATCGCTGCGCGGCACCTGCGAGACGATGCGGATCGCTCGCGGCTTCTGTCGCTGAAACTCGCCTTCGGCAAGGTGGTGCTGACGGTTGCTGGTCTTTTGTCCGGTGCCTCCATCGGCCGTGAGGGCCCGACCGTTCAGGTGGGTGCCTCGATCATGCTGCAGGCCGCGCGCTGGGGCGGCATGGCGCAGGCGAAAGGCCTCATCCTTGCGGGATCGGCGGCGGGCATTGCGGCCGCCTTCAACACGCCGCTCGCGGGCATTGTCTTCGCCATTGAGGAAATGAGCAAGACCTACGAATCCCGTGCCAACGGTCTTGTCCTCACCGCCGTCATCCTGTCGGGTCTTGCCTCGCTGGCGCTGGTTGGAAGCTATACCTATTTCGGTGCGAGTTCGGTACTCGCTGAAACGGTGAAGGACTGGCTTCTGGTGGTGATCTGCGGCATTGGCGGCGGTGCGTTCGGCGCGCTTTTCAGCGCCGGGGCGCTGCGCCTTTCCGCCCGCATCCGCCGCTTTGCGCAGACCATGCCATTGAAGCGGATGCTTGCGGTTGCCGCCGCCTGCGGTCTTGCCTCCGCTATTATCGGCATTGCAACGGGTGGCGCGACCTTCGGAACGGGCTACGAACAGGCCCGTGCGGCGATCGAGGGTCAGGCTGCGCCAACCTTCTTCTTTATCGAAAAGCTGGCTGCGACTTTCCTCGCGATGATGTCGGGTATTCCCGGCGGTATTTTCGCGCCGTCACTGTCGGTGGGCGCGGGCTTTGGCAGCACCATGGCCAATTTACTTGGCACCAGCATCGGCCTCGGCGCCATTGTCGGCATGGCGGGATATTTTGCCGGCGTCGTGCAGGCGCCGATGACAGCCTTCGTCATCATTCTCGAAATGACCGGTAATCATGAGGGGGTCATTCCCATCATGGCCGCTTCGATGCTGGGATATCTGACGTCCCGCCTGTTTTCCCGCGAGCCGCTCTATCACGGCCTGTCGCGCGTTTTCATCGCGCAGGTCATCCGCGCAAGAAGGGCAGGTCATACCTCCGATGCCTGATGGCGTCAGATGCGGGTATCCGCCACCCCGAAATAACCCAGCCCCGGTATCTTCACGCCGGGCCGGCTGAAATCCAAACCCGCAACCAGACCGAGGAAATTGACCTCGAAGCCGCTGCGCGCGCCTGCGGAAATGCCGAACAACCCGCCAAGCGAAAGGCTCGCATCCTTCCAGTCATCGGCGACATGATAAAAAGCGCCGTTCGGCAGATAATCACGGCCAACCGCGTCGGGCGGCAATACCACTCCCAGTTCAGGCACGCTGCGCAGCACATGGGCGACGAAGGTGTTGGAGTTCGGGCCGGGATAGATGCGGTATCCGCCCGGTTTGCCATAGGGGTAATCGGCAATCGCCTTTTCGATCTTCGGGATCAGCTTTTCTGCCTCTGCGCCATGGATGGCGACGACCTGACGCGGGGTGTTGGAATACCAGAAGGCATCCGCCGCATAGCCGTTGCGGCGGATCGGCGTGCCCCAGCCCACCTTGTCGTAGCGGTCATAAGCCGTCGCGCCCGGCTTTTTCAGCACGATCCAGGCGTGGCTGGCAACGGAGCCCTTGAAGCCGCCTGTCATGGCGGAGAACACATAGACCGCGGCCTCACCGTCGGCGTCGGTTTGCGGAAGGGCGCCGGAGGATGACCAGCGGGCATCACGCCAGCCCTGCGGATGCTCCCGCATGGCCCACAAACCGGCTGAGGCCAGTGCGGGAAGCAGATAGATAACGGCAATCGCCAGCAGCAGACGTTTTGCAAATTTCACTGATAGCCCCGTGCATCGGAAAATCAATCGCGCTATCAACGGCATGAAATCAGAATTTTTTGAGGCTGCGAACATGAACAATTCCGTTACCGTCGAAGTCACCCGTGGAAACCTTGTCGAAAGCCGCCATCAGGGCCTTGCCGTGGTGGTGGATGGCGATGGCGGCGTGCTGTTTTCGGCTGGCGATATCGAGCGTGGCATCTTCCCGCGTTCCGCCTGCAAGGCCATGCAGGCCCTGCCGCTGGTGGAAAGCGGTGCTGCGGACGCCTATGGTTTCGGCAGCCGTGAACTGGCGCTTGCCTGCTCCTCCCATTCCGGCGAAGACGACCATGCGGAACTTGCCGCCTCCATGCTTGCCAGGGCAGGCAGGGATGTCGATACGCTGGAATGCGGCGCGCACTGGTCTTCCGATCAGAAAACCATCATTCATCAGGCCCGCACGCTGGAAAAGCCGACGGCGCTTCACAATAATTGTTCCGGCAAGCATTCCGGCTTCATCTGCGCCTGCTGCCACACGGGCACCGATCCCAAGGGTTATGTCGGCTACGATCACCCCCTGCAGCGGGAAATCCGCGCGACGATGGAAAGCCTGACGGGCGCGGCGATCGGCCATGACAATTGCGGCGTGGATGGCTGTTCGATCCCCACCTATGCCGTGCCGCTGAAGGGGCTGGCGCATGGTTTTGCCAAAATGGTAACGGGCAGGGGGCTGGACGAGGGGCGTGCCAAGGCCTCCCGCCGCCTCGTCGAGGCCTGCATGGCGGAACCGTTTTATGTGGCGGGCACCGGCCGCGCCTGCACGAAGCTGATGCAGATCGCACCGGGAAAGATTTTCGCCAAGACCGGCGCCGAAGGCGTCTTCGTCGCGGCGCTGCCGGAGCAGGGCGTCGCGATCGCGGTAAAATGCGAGGACGGCACGACACGCGCGGCCGAAGCGATGATCTCGGCATTGCTCGCCCGCCATTTTGAGGAAGGCAGCGCCGAGCAGCAGGCCTTGCTGGGTATGGCGAACCGGCAGATGCGCAACTGGAACGGCATTCATGTCGGCGATATCCGCGTTGTCGGCCTTTAGAAATAACCTTTGACGCGACCGGTTGCCGGCACGATGATGGCTGGCCCTTGCGCGTGGCAGCCATCCCGTGGCTGCCGGCAGGGGCCGGCGTCCGCACACGAGGAGGTGGGCGCCCTCATTGCTTTGGAGGTCGCATATCCATGTTCACACTGTTTTTCTCCCCCGGCTCCTGCTCGCGCGCCAGCCATATCGTGCTTGAGGAATCCGGCCTGCCTTACACGGCCCACCGCGTCAATTTCGCAGATGGCGAGCAACGCTCCGAGGCATTCCTGAAAATCAATCCGAAAGGCCGCGTGCCGGCGCTCGCCACGGCAAGCGGGGTGTTGACCGAAACGCCCGCCATTCTCGCCTTCATCGCCCAGATGGCCCCGGAAAAGAAACTCGCACCACTCGACGATCCCTTCGAGTTTGCCCTGATGCAATCCTTCAACGCCTTCATTTCGTCCACGGTGCATGTCGCCCATGCGCATGGCCGGCGCGGCAGCCGCTGGGCGAGTGAGGACAGTTCTCTGGCGGATATGAAGGCGAAGGTGCCGCAAACCATGACCGACTGCTTCGAGCTGATCGAGCACGGCATGCTGCATGGCCCATGGGTTCTGGGCACGGCCTATTCGGTCGCCGACCCCTATCTCTTCGTCATGTCCGGCTGGCTGGAAAGCGACGGCGTGGATATTGCCCGCTTCCCGAAGGTGCATGATCACTTCCGCCGCATGAACGAGCGGCCTGCGGTTCAGAACGCGCTGGCGAGTGAGAAGGGGTGAAGCCTTAATGCGCCCAAGGGACCCCGGCTGGCGCCCTCGTTCAAGCAGCTTGCTTGTTTGCCACGCTCGCTTCCCTCATCCCTGTGCTTGTCACAGGGATCCAGCCAGCCCAAGTCCTTGGGCTGAAAGACTCTTCCCGCCGCGCAGACGCACGTCGGCTGGATTCCTGTGACAAGCACAGGAATGAGGGGCGAAAGAGATGCGCGTCGGCTCAAGGCCGGAACGAGGGAGGTGCGGGACGAGGAAGAACGCTTACACGCTCAAGCCGCCTCGGCGGCCCGGCTGTCCCACATCGTCTTGAAGGCCGTGCGGGCCTGGCAGCGGCCCAGCCAGCTTTTTACCGCCGGATGGGCGTCGAACAGCGGCTGGTGGCCCTGCGCATAACGGACTATTTCCGCCGCATTGAGATCGGCGACGGTGAAACGGTCACCCACCAGATAATCATGATTGGAAAGATGCTGTTCCAGCACCCGGAAAGGGCGCTTCAAGAGGCGCGCGGCGACATCGATGACCGCCCTGCCGGCATCGCCTTCCGAGAGCCCTTCGGCCACGGCCGAAGAAATCTTCAGCGAATTGGCTTCGACTTCGGTTGCGGCGAAAAAGGACCATTGCAGCATCGCCGCATCTTCCTTCAGATCGACCGGGGCGAGCGATCCACCATATTTGCGGGCCAGATAGAGATTGATGGCCATGGATTCATAAAGCACCATGCCGTCATCCTCGATGCAGGGAATGGTGCCCATCGGATTGATGGCGAGAAACTCGGGAGACAGCGTGTTGAGCGGTGCGTCGGTCGCCAGCGGATCGGCAAGGCGGCGGGCCTGTATCACCGGCACATGCTTGAATTCTATGCCCAGTTCCCCCGCAAGCCAGAGCGTGCGCGTGGCGCGGGAACGGTAGACACCGTAAATCGTCAACATCGAAATTTACCCCTTGAACCAGTTCGGTGACGGCACGTTACGGTTTCACTGTTTTAAAGTGAAGTTGCGGATCGCTGGGCCAGCTATGATTTTTTCTGATCCGTCAGGAAGTCCGTATCCGGCGACAGACGATACTCGAAACGGTCGATGAAGCGTTCGAACAGACGTGCGAATGTCTCGACATCCTCGTCTGCCCATCCATCCATCACATCCTTGATAACGCTCATCTTGGTCCTGCGCATTTCCTGCAGCAGGCTGGTGCCAAGCGGTGTGATCTCGACGATGCTGCGACGGGCATCCTCCTGCGAGACGCCGCGTTTCAACAGGCCGCGCCCGACCATATCCGCCACCACGCGGCTGCCGCGCGAGGGGTCGATGCGCATGCCCTCGGCAATGGCGCCAACGGTAACATCGCCGTCCGCGCGGCGCAGGATGTCGAGGACGTCGATATGGGAGAGTTCGAGACCGGGAGCGAGCTTGGCCAGCGCCATGCGGCCGATGATGCGGCGTCCGATCATGATGCGCATGCGCGTCATCGTATTGCCGATACGCCTGATGTCATCAGGCAGATCCTCGTTCCAGTCTTCCTCAGTCGCCACGCTTCATCGTCCCTTTCGATGCTGTTTCCGATCACATTTAGTGGCATTAGCATAGATGTCAAAAACTTGCCATTGACATATATATGCTAATAGCACACAAATTGTCGCAGCAAAACCGCCGGAAGCCAACGAGATTTTTCATGGATATGTCTACCGCCCCCGTGGCGCCGCTTGTGTCGGATCACCGGCGCAGGCTCATCGTCTTTCTGTTTCTGATGCTGGCCATGTTCATGGCGACACTCGACAACCAGATCGTATCGACAGCACTCCCCACCATCGTCGGCGAATTCGGCGCGCTGGAGCGTTTCGGCTGGATCGGCTCGGCCTATCTTCTGGCCACCAGCGCGGTCATGCCTGTTTATGGCAAGCTGGGCGATCTGTTCGGACGAAAATACGTGATGATTGCGGCGGTCATCATCTTCACGCTCGGTTCGCTCGCCTGCGGGCTGGCCTGGTCGATGGATAGCCTGATCGCGGCCCGCGTGCTTCAGGGCCTCGGCGGCGGCGGCATCATGGTGTCGATCTTCTCCGTCAATGCGGATCTGTTCGAACCGCGCGAAAGAGCCCGCTACCAGAGCTATTCCAGCCTCACCATCATGGCCTCCGGCAGCGTCGGGCCTATCCTCGGCGGCACGATGAGCGATCTGTTCGGCTGGCGGTCAATCTTTCTGATCAACCTGCCGCTCGGGCTGATCGTCATTACCGGCCTGATTTTCCTGCTGCCTTACCGCCGCCCCGCGCGCCAGCCGAAGATCGATTATCTCGGCGCCGTGCTGCTGGCAGCGACGATTGCCAGCGTCGTCTTCTGGGCCGACAGCAGCGAATTGTTCGGCTCGCTCATTGCCGGTCCAAGCCTCGGCATCATCGCCTTCGCCGTCATCTCCGCCTTTCTCTGGGTGCAGGTGGAGCGCCGCGCGCCGGAACCCGTGGTGCCGCTCAGGCTCTTCAAGGACAGCACCTTCCCGCTATTGATGATCGTTTCGCTGACCAGTGGCGGCATCGGCATCGGCATGGTGAATTATTATGCCCTGTTCCTGCAGACCACCACCGGGCTCTCCCCCTCCCATGCCGGGCTGTTCTTCATCGCGGTCACCGGCGGCATCGTCATGGGCTCGCTATCGGCCGGGCGGCTGATCTCGATCACCGGCGTCTACAAGCCGTTTTCGGTGGCAGGTCTGACGATCAACCTTCTCGCCATGCTCTGCTTTACGCAGGTGCATGCCGGCACGCCGCTGGTGCTGATCGGCGCGCTGATGCTGGTGCAGGGTTTCGCCGTCGGTCTTGGCCAGCAGGCGCCGATCATCGGCGTACAGAATTCCGCGCCAAAGGCGGATATCGGTGCCGCAAGCGGCGCGGTGACCCTGACCCGCATGGGTGGTGCTGCCATCGCCATCTCGGTCTATGGCGCGATTGTCACCTCCAGCCTCAAGGGCGTTGCCGTCACCATTCCGGGTGTCGGCAGGATCGAGGAGTTGACGCCGAAGATGCTGTCCGAACTGCCCGCGGCATCCCAGACAGCGGTTGCAGCCCTTTATTCGGATGCCTTTACCCCGCTGTTTTTCGCAGCCGCCGCAACCGCCGCCATCGGCCTTGCCGCAGCACTGATGCTGAAGCCGGTGCGGCTACCCTCGGCGACACCGGCGGCGAAGCCAGCGGAGAGTTTGGGGGAGTAGGGGCGGGACTTTTGCCTGGACAAGAAAATCGTTGAATGCGGGCTTTACGCGGCATTCAACGATTTTTCGACGGCCAGACGGAAGCCCAGCGCATGCATGACTTTCTGCACTGTTTCGTAGCGAAGCTTCGAGCCTGGCTTTAGAGCCTTGTAGAGGCTTTCCCGGCCGAGACCCGAAACATCCGCAATGTGTGACATTCCGCGAGCCCTGGCGACTGCGCCAAGGGCGGCAATGAAGACATCCGGGTTTTCATCTTCCATCGCGACGGCCAGATATTCGATCATGGTTTCATCGCTGTCGAGGTAGTCTGACACATCAAATTTGCTGAATTCCGTCATGGTCATTTCTTTCCAATTGTTTGCGCCATGTCGATCGCAAGCTTTATGTCCCGCTTCTGGGACGACTTGTCCCCGCCGATCAGAAGGAAATAAACTTTTTTGCCAATGCGGGTGAAATAGACCCTATACCCCGGACCGTAGTGGAGCGCATTTCGGAAACGCCGCCACCTACCGGCTCGCAATCGCCGAAATTTCCATGCTTGGCAGCGGTAAGACGGTGAAGAATCCGCACCTTTCCGGTGCGATCCTTCAAGGCCTTCAGCCATTCGTCGAACTCTGCCGATATCTCGAAACTGTTCATCATAAAAGTATCCGAGTGGATACAATTTAGCAAGCGCAAATCCCATGGCTGTCCTCCAACCGGCCGTGCGCTGGTATTGCGCCCGCGAACGTCGTGCCGCAACTCGATACAGCCCCGGCTCAAAGCCAAAATGACAGTGGGGGTGGCGGCAAAACAAAAACACCCACGCTGGAAATTTAACGCCCGTTCCGCGTTATGCTCGCAGCACTTTACATTCGCGCGGGCGGTCCTATCTCAATGAATATGAAGCCGGAACAGCTCCTGAACTCCACGCCCAAGGGCCTTTATTGTCCGCCGGGCGATTTTTATATCGACCCCGTGCGCCCGGTGGCGCGCGCGTTGATAACCCACGGCCATTCCGATCATGCCCGCGCCGGCCACGGGTCCGTGCTGGCCACCCGCCAGACGCTTGATATCATGCGCATCCGTTATGGCGAGGATTTCTGCGGCAGCGAGCAGGCGGTCGCATTCGGCGAGACGGTGGAGGTGAACGGTGTGACCGTCGGTTTCCACCCCGCTGGCCACGTGCTGGGTTCGGCGCAGATTTCCGTGGAAATGAACGGCATGCGCATCGTCGCCTCCGGCGATTACAAGCGCGGCATCGACCCCACCTGTACGCCCTTCGAAACGGTGCCCTGCGACGTGTTCATCACCGAGGCTACCTTCGGGTTGCCGGTGTTTCACCATCCGCTACCGCGGGTGGAAATCGGCAAGCTGCTGACCTCCATCAGGCAGTTTCCCGAGCGCACCCACCTGGTCGGGGCCTATTCGCTCGGCAAGGCGCAGCGCGTCATCAGGCTCTTGCGCGATAATGGTTACGCCGACCCCATTTATATCCACGGCGCGCTGGCGCGGCTTTGCGATTATTACGTTTCGCAGGGCATCGATCTCGGTGATCTCAGGCCCGCAACAGTGGAAAAAAGCAATCCCGCCGCTTTCAAGGGCGCCATCGTCGTCGGCCCGCCCTCGGCCTTTCAGGAACGCTGGGCGCGGCGCTTCAACGAACCGCTCATCGCTTTCGCCTCCGGCTGGATGATGGTGCGGCAACGCGCCAAACAGGGCGGCGTGGAGCTGCCGCTGGTGATATCAGATCATTGCGACTGGCCGGAACTCCTGGAGACGATCAAGGAAATCGGCCCTCAGGCCGTCTGGGTCACCCATGGCCGCGAAGAGGCGCTGGTGCGCTGGTGCGAATTGCAGGGCATTGCCGCCAAGCCGCTGCATCTTGTCGGTTACGAGGATGAGGGGGATTGAGATGAAAGCCTTCGCCACGCTGCTCGACCGCCTCGTTCTCACCCCCTCGCGCAACGGCAAGCTGAAGCTGCTGACCGATTATTTCCGCGATACGCCTGATCCCGACCGGGGTTACGGACTGGCGGCGATTGCCGGCACGCTGGACCTTAGAAGCGTCAAGCCTGCCATGCTGCGCGAGCTGGTGCTGGAGCGCATGGACGAGGTGTTGTTCCGCTACTCTTACGATTATGTCGGCGATCTGGCCGAGACCATATCGCTGGTCTGGGGCAATATCGGCGGTGCTGATGATTCCCAGGCGCAGGATCCGCGTCTCGGCGACGTCGTGACGCTGATGAATTCGCTCGGCCGTACCGAGGTGCGTGGTGCGGTGCGCGATCTGCTCGACCGGCTCGATACTTCGTCGCGTTTCGCTTTCCTCAAACTCGCCACCGGCAGCCTGCGCATCGGCGTTTCGGCGCGGCTGGCGCGTCAGGCGCTGGCGGATTTTGCCGGTAAGGACATCACCGAGATCGAGACCCTCTGGCACGGGCTGACACCGCCCTATACGCCGCTTTTCGCATGGCTTGAGGGGAAATCCGGGCGGCCGGTGCTGGCGACGCCTGCCATCTTCCATTCGGTGATGCTGGCGACACCGGTTGCAGACGGCGATCTCGATGCGCTGGACCCGGCCGACTACGCCGCCGAATGGAAATGGGACGGCATTCGCGTGCAATTGTCCCGCGCCGGCGCCACGCGAAAACTCTATTCCCGTTCCGGCGACGATATTTCCGGCGCCTTTCCCGATGTGCTGGAGGCGATTGATTTCGAAGGCGTGATGGATGGCGAATTGCTGATTGGCGGCACGGCCCGGTCCAACAATCTCACCCGCACCTTTTCAGACCTGCAGCAGCGTCTGAACCGCAAGACGGTAACGGCCAAGATGCAGCATGATTATCCGGCCTTCATCCGCGCCTATGACCTGCTGTTCGAGGGCGAGAGCGACATCCGCGCGCAGACCTATCTGGAGCGCCGCGGTAGGCTGTCGGATATTATCGAGCACGCACCGCATGACCGTTTCGACCTCTCGCCGCTGATCGGCTTCTCCAGCTGGCAGGAACTCGACACGCTGCGCGCCGCCCCACCCGATCCAGTGATCGAGGGGGTGATGATCAAGCGTCGCGACAGCGCCTATCAGGCCGGCCGCGCCAAGGGGCCGTGGTTCAAGTGGAAACGCGACCCCTATAATATCGACGCGGTGATGATGTATGCGCAGCGCGGCCACGGCAAAAGGTCGAGCTATTATTCCGATTTCACCTTCGGCGTCTGGGCGGAAGGTGAGGACGGCGAACAGCTCGTGCCTGTCGGAAAGGCCTATTTCGGCTTCACCGATGCGGAGCTGGAGGTGCTGGACAAGTTCGTGCGCGATAATACCGTCGAGCGTTTTGGCCCCGTGCGTGCGGTGCGCGCCACGCCCGATTTCGGTTTCGTGCTGGAGGTGGCCTTCGAGGGCATCAACCGCTCCACCCGCCATAAATCCGGCGTCGCCATGCGGTTTCCGCGCATTGCGCGGCTCAGGGCCGACAAGCTGCCGGCGGAGGCGGATCGCCTGTCGACACTGATCGCGATGATCGATGGCGTGGAAGGGTAAGGTGCCTCCGCTACCTCCCTCGTCCCCGTGCTCGTCACAGGCATCCTGCCAGCCCAAGTCCCTGGGCTGACAGGCTCCTCCCGCCGCGCCGACTGGATTCCTGTGACAGGCACAGGAATGAGGGGATGTTTTGTCCAGAAATTGCCACGATGCCTGCGAATACATTGTTGTCATTCGCGAATCCGTGATTGGACAGTCTGTCGCCGCAGTGCTGAACTGCTAATATTCTCATTCCCGCCCTCAGGTGCACATATGGCAGAAAAACGCTTTCTTTCCTCACCCTTCGGACAGGAAGAAAGCGGCGTGATCTGCCCGAGCCTGACGCGGCGCGGCCTGCTTGTCGGCGCGATGGGCGCCTCAGTCGCAGCGATTTTGCCGCCGGGCGCAAGGGCGGCGGGCTTTTCCGCCCCCGAAATCCTGCCGCTCGAAAGACAGGACTATGCGGATGCCCGCCGACGGTTCCACACCCATCTGCTGCGCAAGATGCCCGCACCGGAAAAATCCGCTGCCCTTGGAACGCCGCCGGGTGCCGAACGGGTGACCTATCGCGGCGGGCCGGATGGTTCGATCGAGCTGGTTGCCTGGCTTTCCCATTATCAGCCTTCGAAGGTGGAAAAGCCGGCCGTGTTATTCCTGCATGGCGGCAACGCCACGGGTGACGGTCACTGGGCGCTGATGAAACCCTATTGGGAGGCCGGTTTCGTGGTGCTTCTGCCTTCTTTCCGGGGTGAGAACGGCCAGAACGGCAATTATTCCGGTTTCTATGACGAAACGGCGGATGCGCTGGCGGCGGCGACCTATCTGGAAAACCTGCCCGGCATCGACAAAAAGCGGTTCTTCATCGCCGGCCATTCCAATGGCGGCACGTTGACGCTGCTCGCCGCCATGAGCCGGAAGTTCCGCGCCGCCGCGCCCATGTCTGCGGGCGTCAACTCATGGCGCTATTTCAACCGCTATTCGGACGAGATCTGTTTTGACGAAACCGACGAGCGTGAATTCATCATGCGCTCCTCGGTGTGCTTCGGCCCCAGCCTCAAATGTCCGGCGCTGCTGCTGCGTGGTGACGAAGAGCGGCCATTCGATGCCGATCACCAGCTTTTCGTCGATCGCGCTTTGTCGTCGGGTTTCAAGGTCGATAAAAAACTGCTGCCCGGAACCCACAATGGCGTGGTCCCGGGCGCAGTGGCGGAAAGCATCAGGTTCTTCAACGAATTCGCTTGAAAAGAAATCTGGCTGGAAGGGTATGACGGAAGCAGGGGGCGTCGCAAAACGCCCCCGCACTCCAAACGCTAGCTTGTCAGGCGCTCTTCTTGAAGTAGCCCAGCAGCCGCATGGCATTGGCGGTGACGAGAACCGTCGCGCCGGTATCGGCAAAGACCGCAAGCCACAGGCCGGAGAGGCCGGTAACGGTTGTCACCAGAAACACTGCCTTCAGACCAAGCGCAATCGTCACGTTCTGGCGGATATTCGCCATCGTGGCGCGCGAAAGGCCGATGAGGCGGGCGGCGTCGCCGACATTGTTGCGCATCAGCGCCGCATCCGCCGCTTCCATCGCCACATCCGTGCCCGAGCCGATGGCAACACCTACGCTGGCGGCGGCAAGCGCCGGCGCATCGTTGATGCCGTCACCCACCATCACCATGGTCTTTTGGGCCGCCAGCTTGCGGATTTCCTCGACCTTGTTCTGCGGCAGGAGTTCGCCGCGCGCTTCAAGGCCGAGCTTGTTGCCGATGGCACGCGCCGTGCGGGCATTGTCACCCGACAGCATCAGCGAGGAAATGCCCATATCCTTCAGTGCCTTGATACCTTCCGCCGCATCCTTGCGCGGCTCGTCGCGCATGGCGAAGAGGCCGCTTGCCGCGCCACCGGCCATAACGACAGCCACCGTCTTGCCTTCGCTTTCCAGTGCGGAAATGCGATCGGCAAGGTCCTTCGAGAGGGTGCCGACTTCGGTTGCAAAGCGCGGCGCGCCGATGAACAGGTCCTTTCCGCCGACAGTGCCCTGCATGCCGCGACCGGAAATCGCCTTGATGTTGGAGCCGGGCAGAGGCTTCACGCCGGCCTTTTCGGCATGGTTGACGATGGCCCGCGCCAGCGGATGGCTCGATTCATGCTCGATGGTTGCGGCTTGCGCAATCAGCGTGTTCTCGTCGCCGTCAAGCGCCACAACATCCGTCACGACAGGTTCGCCGAGCGTCAGCGTGCCCGTCTTGTCGAAGGCGACGGTTTCGGTGCGTGCCAGCATCTCAATGACCGCGCCGCCCTTCACCAGCATGCCGTGGCGTGCCGCAGCCGAAAGGCTGGAGGCGATGGCCGCGGGAACGGAGATGACGAGCGCGCAGGGGCAGCCGATCAGAAGCAAGGCGAGACCGCGATAAATCCAGGTGTCCCAGTCACCAAGGCCGGCAAGCGGCGGCACGATGATGGTGAGGACCGAGATCGCCACGATCAGCGGCATGTAATAACGCGAGAAGTTCTGGATGAAGCGCTCGGTTGGCGCGCGCGCATCCTGCGCTTCCTCGACAAGCGTGATGATGCGGGCAATGGTGTTGTCTTCCGGTGCACGGTCGACGCGAATGCGCAGCGAACCGTCATGGTTGATCGAACCGGCAAAGACGCGCGCGCCCTTTTCCTTGGCGACCGGAATGCTCTCGCCGGTCATCGGCGATTCATCGACGCTCGATTCACCTTCCATCACCACGCCATCGGCGGCGATACGGTCGCCCGGGCGCGCGACGACCACCTGGCCGATGCGCACCTGATCGGCAGCGATCTGCCGAAGCGAGCCGTTTTCTTCCACAAGAGCCGTCTTCGGCAACAGCGAGCCGAGAGCCTTGATGCCCGAACGCGCACGCGCGGCCGCAAAGCCTTCCAGCAATTCACCGACGGAGAACAGGAGCACGACGATGGCCGCCTCTTCCGCCTCGCCGATGAAGATCGCGCCGATGGCGGCGATGGTCATCAGCATCTCGATGGTGAAGATCGCGCCGAAACGCGCAGCATTGAAGGCGTTGCGCGCAATGGGAAACAGCGTCACCAGCGTTGCGACGATGAAGGCGTAGCTGCCCCATGACGGGAAGCTGAGTTCCGCCGCATAGGCGACCGCCACAAGCAGGGTGCCGGTGAAGGTGTTGCGGGCCTTTGCGGTGCGCCACCAGACGCCTTTTTCATCCGCGCCGTGGGCGTGGCCGACTTCAGCGCTCTGGGTTGCCGTCGCCGTCTGCGCCTTCTCATGCGAATGCTTGGCGTGATCATGGTCGTGGCCGCCGCAATTGGCGTGGTCGTGGTCCGAATGATCGTGTGCTGAATGATCATGGCCCGAGTGATCATGGCCCGAGTGATCATGATTGTGATCATGGCCGCTGCAGGACCCGTGGTCATGCCCGTGATCGTCGACTTTTTCGCGCGCGGACTTTTCCTGCGGCAGCAGGGCGGGCTTGAAACCGAGCTTGCGCAGCGTGTCCTCGATTTTTTCGACCGGTGTTTTGCTCTCGGCGAGAGAGAGATTCAGCCTTTCGCGTGCAACGGACACTTTGACATCGGCAACGCCGGGCAGGCGCGAAAGCGCGGTTTCGATCTTGGCTGCACAGCTGCCGCAATCCATGCCGCCAACCGAAAAGGTCAGGGCATTGTTCTGCTCGACACTGGGTGCTGCCTCGGCAGGGTGGTGACCGCCGCACGATGAATGGTCGTGATCATCCCCATGATCGTGGGCGTGCTCATGATGTTCCGCCGCGGCCTTTTCGCGGGGGGCCTTGTCCTGCGGCAGCAGAGCGGGTTTGAAACCGAGCTTGCGCAGCGTGTCCTCGATTTTTTCGACCGAGGTCTTGTTGTCGGCGAGCGACAGGTTCAGCCTTTCGCGGGCAACGGACACCTTCACGTCGGCAACGCCGGGCAGGCGGGAGAGTGCGGTCTCGATCTTTGCCGCGCAGCTGCCGCAGTCCATGCCGCCGACCGTGAAGGTCAGATCCTCCGATTGCCCGTTCAGATTGCCGCGTGTCGAAATATTCATGATTTCCGCTCCTGAATTATATTCGACAGCCAATCTGGCACCTCTAGCAACTAGAGGTTCAAGAGCAAAAATGCATTTTCTCGATTTTTTTTGAAAGGCTCACACCAGCCTCGCGCCAGCCGCGCGGTGCATCATGCCGCCACAGTTGGTTCCATGAAGCGGTTCAGATGACAGCACTCCTATTGAAAAACTGCCGCCGGGCGGCCTCTCTGGCGGGCCTTGCGCTGCTGCCCCTGTTGAGCGGCTGCCTTTTCGTGACGGATACGAGCCGGATGAACCCGGACGTCTTCGTGCAGGAAACGGCGCCCGTCTTCAATTTCAATTCCGTAAGCTCCAATCGCCAGCCGGAGCTGCCGCCGCAGCCGGGCCAGCTTTCCACGCGCCCGCCGGACCTGTTCAGAACCCGCTTCCATCAGGAATATGGCCCGCCGGTGCGCGGGCAGGGCCTCAACGCACCGCAGGTGCAGGGTATGAACGCGCCGCGGGCCGGGAGCCAGGGCGCGCCGCTCGCACCCGACCGGATGGCGACCTATGGCCTGCCGGTCTCCAACCCGCTGCACCGCGTGATGTATGGGCCGATCCGCGATGATGATCGTTCCTTGCCGGCCATTCCCTATGGCCGCATCGATCCGCGCTATTTGAGGCAAGAGGTGAGTTACCAGACGGCGGAAGCGCCGGGCACCATCATCGTCGATACGAAACAGCATTTTCTTTACCTGGTGCAATCCGGCGGCAAGGCGATCCGTTACGGCGTCGGCCTTGGCCGTGACGGTTACGCCTGGTCGGGCCGCGGCAAGATACAGTGGAAGGCGAAATGGCCGCGCTGGACACCGCCCGACGAAATGGTGAAGCGCCAGCCGGAACTCACTTCCATTTCCGCCGCCAATGGCGGCATGACGCCGGGTCTCAACAATCCGCTCGGCGCCCGTGCGCTTTATATTTTCAAGGATGGCAAGGACACGCTTTACCGCGTGCACGGCACACCCGACTGGCAGTCCGTCGGCAAGGCGACCTCGTCCGGCTGCGTGCGCATGCTCAATCAGGATGTGATCGACCTCTATGAGCGCGTGCCGCAGGGGGCGCAGATTGTGGTTATCTGACCACGTTCTGAAAGAAAGCGCTGTGCCGCGCCGTCGCTCGAACGCCTTGTGACTGGCTTTTAGCGGTCGGTTAACTATTTTCGCAATACGCCTGAGACGTGGAACAAACGACGTACAACGGCGATATAGCCGTTCGCAATGTGGGACAAACCGGACTTATGACGAGCACCGACACAGATCTTTCCAGACGTACCTTTCTCTCCCTTCTCGGCATTTCCTCCGCTTCGCTTCTGGCAGGCTGCGCCTCGTCGGGCACGGGAGACGCCATCCGCCAGCAGGCAAGCGCCATCGGCAGCGATTTCCGCCAGATGTTCTCGCCGGGCGTCAGCGATGCGGAACTGGCCGTCATGTACGGCTCCGTCGAGGATGGCGGTTACGTCATTCCCGCCGTGCCCTATCAGAAAATCGACCGGCGTTATTATCGCCAGCGGGTCGTCGACCCGACCGGCGAGCGCCCCGGCACCGTCGTTGTGGATACGCGCTCGCGCTTCCTCTATGTCGTGGAGCAGGGCGGCAGCGCCATGCGTTACGGCGTCGGCATCGGCCGCGATGGCTTTGCCTGGTCGGGTGAGGGCGTCATCCAGTGGCGTCAGAAATGGCCGAAATGGACCCCGCCGGATGAAATGGTCGCCCGCCAGCCGGAACTGGTCAAATATTCGTCCAAGAATGGCGGCATGCCGCCGGGCCTGAAGAACCCGCTCGGCGCGCGCGCTCTCTATATCTTCCAGAACGGCAAGGACACGCTTTACCGTCTGCACGGTTCGCCGGAATGGAACTCCATCGGCAAGGCCGTTTCTTCCGGCTGCGTGCGCCTGATGAACCAGGATGTCATCGACCTTTACGACCGCGTGCCGCAGAAGGCGCGTGTGGTGGTCTGGCAGTAAGCCGATACTCAATCGCATAAAAAGGCGGCCATGTGCCGCCTTTGTTTTTTTTGAGAATTATGGTCGCGCCAGGCTATCCTTCAGCGCATTCACCCGGTCCCGCAGCTGCGCCAGTTCCTCCAGCCCGCAGCCGGTGGCGCCGCCAATGGCCGCCATGATCTTCACGCCCTCTTTTTTGAGGTCGGCGCCCTTCGTCGTCAGGGCCACCAGCACCTGCCGCTCATCCACCGTGCCGCGTTTGCGGGTAATCAGCCCCGCATGTTCCAGCCTCTTCAGCAGCGGCGAAAGCGTGCCCGAATCAAGCCCCAGCATTTCGCCGAGCGCCTTGACGGTTGAGGTCTCTTTTTCCCAAAGCGCCATCATGACCAGATATTGCGGATAGGTCAGCCCGATCGGGTCGAGCAGCGGTTTATAGGCCCGCGTGAAGGCATGTGCCGCGCCATAAAGGGCAAAGCATATCTGCTGGTCCAGCCTCAACAGGCTTTCCATCTTGGTGTTATCGCCCTCTACGCCCATCGTTTCGCTCCAAAAATCAACCGGGAAGGGAACAATCGGCCCCGGCTTTCGGTTCCTGCCGCATGGATGCGCGACGAAATTTCGTGAAAATTATCGCAAAAAACAATTTCGCATTCAATGTGCAAAATTATATTGCGCACAATTTAATTGTTCGCTATAAGAGCTTCAACATCAACCCGAAGGGAGTAAATGCCATGCCTATTCTCTACACGACCAAAGCATCCGCCACCGGTGGCCGCGCCGGCAACGCCAAGTCGGAAGACGGCGTCCTCGACGTCACGCTGACTGTTCCGAAGGAACTGGGCGGCGATGGCGCCCGTGGCACCAATCCGGAGCAGCTTTTTGCTGCCGGTTATTCGGCCTGCTTCCTCGGCGCCTTGAAGGCTGTCGCCGGCAAGCAGAAGGTAAAGATTCCTGAAGACACGACTGTGACGGCAACTGTCGGCATCGGCCCGCGCGAAGACGGCACCGGCTTCGGCATCGAAGTGTCGCTGAAGGTCAACATTCCCGGTCTGGAACGCGAAAAGGCAGAGGAACTGGTTGCCGCCGCCCATATCGTCTGCCCCTACAGCCACGCCATGCGCACCTCCACGGAAGTGCCCGTTTCGGTAGCCTGATTTGTCAGGCTTGAAATCCGGGGCCGGGTGATTCCGGCTGCGGATGAGGAGCGAAACTCGCAGCACCCGCGACGTCATCCTCGGGCTTGACCCGAGGATGCATCGGTCTCGGTGGGTATGGATCCGCGGGTCAAGCCCGAGGATGACAGAGGCGAGATTTCGCGCCTCTGTCGGCAACGCTTGGGCCGGGTTCATCCCGGCCTTCTTGTTTTCAGAAAGAAACATGCTATATTCTTTCTAAGGAAAGGATTTGTGCCATGAATATTCACGCCAAGACCGCCAGTGATCCTGCATCGCAGGGCAGGGTCGTTACCAAGGCCGTCATCGCCGCTGCCGAACGGCTGGGCCTGAACGCCGCCCGCACGGCGGATATTCTCGGCGTTTCCGCGCCCACGGTCTCGCGCATGAAACGACTTGATTTCCTGCTGGAGCCGGGCGCCAAGTCCTTCGAGCTTGCGGTGCTGCTGATCCGGGTGTTTCGTTCGCTGGACGCCATCGCCGGTGGCGATGAGGCGGTCGCGAAAAACTGGCTGCGCAATCACAATACGGCGCTTGATGCCGTGCCTGCCGACAGACTCACCACCATTACCGGATTGATCGATGTCCTCTCCTATCTGGACGCCCGACGCGCTCCTGTCTGAAAAACGCACCGCATCGGGAAAATACTGGCGGCTGGTGGAGGCGCAACATCAGGTTTCCACCATGAAGCTGGTGGATACGGTGGAGGAGCAATCGCTGCTGGAAGATATTCTGGAAGCGAGCAAGAGGCCGTTTCCGCCGGAATGCGCCGGCTTCGACTATCTTCTCGCCACGCCCTTCCGTTATGGCGCCGCCTATCCGCATGGCTCGCGTTTCCGCCGGGCAGGGTTTACCGAAGGCGTTTATTACGCCGCCGCGAAGGTGGAAACTGCGCTTGCCGAAATGGCCTTTTACCGGCTGCTTTTTTATGCGGAATCCCCCGGCACGCCACTGCCTGCCAATCCCGCCGACTATTCCGCCTTCGCGGCACGCATTGCCACGGATGCGGCGCTCAATCTCACCAAGCCCGAACTGAGCCGGGACGAAGCGCACTGGACCGACCTGCAGAATTACGAGCCCTGCCAGGCGCTTGCCGAGCAGGCGCGGCTGGCGAAAATCGAGGCCATTCTCTACCGCTCGGTGCGCGATCCCGCAGGCGGCCTCAACATTGCCATCCTGTCGCCCAGGGCCTTTGCCGCAAAAGCGCCGGTGGAACGGATGAGCTGGCGTATTCACCTGTCCAAAACCGGGGTGCAGGCGCTTTGCGAATTTCCGATGCGCAGAACGGGTTTTTCAGTTTCGGATTTTGCCGGTGATCCGCGTCTGGCGGGTCTGTTGGGTTGATGGGCGTGGGGCAGTAAAGTTGCCGCTCGTTTCTTCTCCCCGAGGGGGAGAAGGTGGCCCGAAGGGTCGGATGAGGGGGCAACGGCAGCGATGGACCGCACCCTTGCCCCCTCATCCCGCTGCCGCGGACTTCTCCCCCTAGGGGAGACGAAACAAGCGGCATCGCTACAGTCTAATCGGGCCTAGCCGTAAGTTCGGGCAGCCCTTACTGCTTCGCCACACGTGCGCGCAGTTCTTCCACATGCGCAGCGATTTCCGGTGTCACCGCCTCGCCGAAATCTTCCATTTCGAACATCGGGCGGATTTCGATCTCGCTTTTTTCCAGCATCGGGTTGGGGCAGCGTTTTACCCATTCCACCGCCTCGTCCATGTCTTTCACCTGCCAGAGCCAGAAGCCGGCAACCAGTTCGTTGGTATGCGGGAAGGGGCCGTCGATTACGCTGCGGCTGTCGCCGTCAAAAACGATCCTTTTGCCCTTGGAGGAGGGGTGCAGGCCGTCGCCGGAAAGCATGATGCCGGCATTGACCAGTTCCTCGTTGAATTTCCCCATCGCCTCCATCAGCTCGGTCGTCGGCATGACGCCATCTTCGCTGCTTTTGGTTGCCTTTACAAAAACGATGACACGCATTGTCTTTCCTCCTTGGTTGCGTCTTCCCGATAGTTTCGCCGTTCGTCGCGACGGCCCGATGACATTTTCGGCGACAAAAGTGGCGATATGCCGCCTTCGTGTCAGCCGAGATCGATGAGATCGCGGCGCAGCCGGTCGGGGTCGCCGCTGCCGATGCGGGTTTCTATTTCGGCATGGGTCTGTTCCCATATGGGAAAGGCGGCGGCGAGTACGGCCATGCCATCGGCGGTCAACCGCAGGCGCTTGCCGCGCCTATCCCTGGGGTCCTGCTCGATGCTGACCAGCCCGCGCCGCTCCAGCGGCTTCAGCGCCGCCGTCAGCGTCGTGCGGTCCATGGCCAGAAGGTTGGCGACCGGCCCCATCGGCGGCGGTTCCGGCCGGTTGAGCGACATCAGCAGCGAAAACTGGCCATTATTGATGCCAACAGGCTTCAGCGCGTTGTCGAACAGCCGCGCAAGCGCCCGTGCCGCACGCTGCGCATGCAGGCAGAGACAGGCGTCCCGCACGAAAAGAGTTGCTGAAAAAGGAATTACGCTGGCGTTTGACATGGGATAAATATGTTGATATCAACCTAATTAGTCAAGCGGAACTTGATGCCTCGCTGATGGTTTTATTGACTTTCAATGCAGAAATAGGCGGCGCGCTGCGTGGGAGCGGAGTGGTGCCGTGGTGAAAGACGGATCCAAGGAGGAAAGATCATGTCTCATCCAGTCGTTTCGAATGAGGAGTGGATTGCGGCCCGCCGCGACCTGCTGGTGAAGGAAAAGGAACTGACCCGCGCCCGTGACAGACTGAACGAAGCGCGGCGTGCATTGCCCTGGGAAGAGGTGACGAAGGACTATATTTTCGATGCGCCTTCCGGCCCGAAATCGCTGAAGGAACTCTTTGGCACCTGCAGCCAGCTCATCGTCTACCATTTCATGCTGGCGCCCGACTGGGAGGAGGGATGCACCGGCTGTTCCTTTTTCGCCGACCATGTCGATGGTGCGATGGTTCACCTGAAGCACGGCGATGCGGCCTTCGTCGCGGTCTCCCGCGCGCCGCTCGACAAGATCGAGGGCTACAGACATCGCATGGGCTGGAAGTTTCCGTGGGTTTCGGCTGACGGCAGCGACTTCAACTATGATTATCAGGCCTCCTTCCGCGATGAGGATATCGAGAGCGGGGCTATCACCTATAATTACCGTGAAATCGAGCCTATGGGCGACCTGAAGGACCTGCACGGTGTCAGTGTTTTCGCCAAGGGCGAGGACGGCAAAATCTACCATACCTATTCCGCCTATGCCCGCGGCATGGAACAGGCGCTCGGCACGCTGATGCTGCTCGATCTGGTGCCAAAAGGCCGTAACGAAGACGGGGTAATGGATTGGGTGCGCCGGCACGATCAATATGAGGACGAGCCGAAAGCCGCATCCTGCTGCCACTGAAAACAGACAGACGAGGAGGACACAAGATGGAAATGGAAATCGCCAAACCGCAGAAGGAACATGAATTCCTGAAGAGGATTGTCGGAGACTGGGTCATGACCTCCAGTTCCGGCCATGAGGGATATGATCCGGATGATCCGAACCAGCAATTCAACGAGACCGTCCGCTCCATTGGCGGGCTGTGGATCATTGGCGACGGCACCGGCAAGATGCCTGACGGAACGGAGATGACGGCCGTCATTACGGTGGGTTTCGACCCGGCCAAGGGCAATTTCGTCGGCACCTGGGTGGGGTCGATGATGACCAATCTCTGGGTCTACAAAGGCTGGCTGGAAGATGACGGCAAGACCCTGACGCTGGAAGCGGAAGGGCCTGCCTTCGACGGTTCCGGCCGCATCGACACCTATCACGATGTACTGGTGCTGCATGACGATAATCACCGCAGCTTTTCCGGCAGCGTCAAGCAGCCGGATGGCACCTTCAAAACCTTCATGACGTCGGAATTCCGGCGCAAGGCATAAAGCGCCGCCGGAATTCATCCGAACCCGAAGCGCCGCCGCATTCCGCGGCGGATGATCGCTAAAAATTCGCACCAAGATCTCCGGAGGAGACAAAATGTCCGATACACACGGAAAATTCATATGGGTCGAATTGATGACGCCTGACATGGAAGCGGCCGCCCGTTTCTATGGCCATGCCATCGGCTGGCAGACCAAGGATTTCGGTTCGCCGGAAATGCCCTATCTCGTGCTGGAAGCTGACGGCAAAGGCATGGGCGGCATCATGGAGCTGACCGAGGAACATAAAGGGCAGGGCATTCCGCCGAACTGGACCGGTTATGTCTCCGTGGACGACGTCGATGCCTCGGCGAAACAATTCGAGGCAAAGGGCGGCTCCGTCATGCGCCAGCCGCAGGACATCCCGGAAATCGGCCGCTTTGCGGTGGTGGCCGATCCCTATGGTGCGGTTATCTGCATCATGACGCCGCTGCCGATGGAGAGCGGCGGTTTTCCCGAGGACATGCAGAGCAAGCAGGGGCATGTCGGCTGGTACGAACTGATGACGGGCGATGTGGATGGAGCGACCGCCTTTTACGGCGACGTCTTCGGCTGGACCAAGGACCATGATTTCGACATGGGCGAAATGGGCCCGTATCGCATCTTCGCCCATAACGGCAAAGCCATTGGCGGCATGATGAAACGCATGCCGCAGGTACCCGTCTGTTATTGGGGTTATTACTTCAATGTCGACGGTATCGATGACGCAGTCACCCGCATCAGCACCGGCGGCGGCAAGGTCGTCAACGGCCCGATGGAAGTGCCCGGCGAGAGCTGGATCGTCAATTGCCAGGACCCGCAGGGCGCCTTCTTCTCGCTGGTTTCGCAGAAGAAATAACGGTTAGTACCCCTCCCGCCGCGAAACCGGCGGGAGGGGTGGCCCATTCGAGGGCCATTACGCCGAGGCGAAAAACGCTTCCGGATCGTCGACTTCCACCAGCTTCCGCTTGTCTATCAGCCAGAAACGGGTCCCGACCGCCCGCACGAAACTTCTGTCGTGCGAGATGAGGACGCAGCTGGCTTCATGGCCGGTAATCTCCGCCTCCAGCGCTTCCTGCCCTTCAATGTCCAGATGGTTGGTGGGCTCGTCCAGCAGGTAGAAATTCGGTTCCGTCAGCCGCAGCGCCAGCATGGCAAGCCGGGCCTTCTGCCCGCCGGAAAGCGTTGCGATGCGGCGTTTCTGCATTTCCATGTCGATCCCCGCACCCGCAAGCAGGCCGTGCACACGCTGGTCGCCAATGTCGAAACGGCGCATCAGGAGCGCGAAGGCTGTGCTGTCATCATCGATTTCGGCAAGCGACTGATCGACATAGCCTGCTACCAGCGAAGGCGTGGCCTTTATGCCGTCCTGCATCTGGCCAGTGTCCGTTATCGCCTGCTTCAGAAGCGAGATCAGCCGCGTCTTGCCGACGCCGTTGCGGCCGAGAATGACGATGCGGTCGCCCTGGCGGATAAATTGCCGGCCGGTGCGAAACAGCACTGTTCCATCCGGTGTCGAAACGGGGATATCTTCCAGCGTAATCAGGACTTTGGCGTGGGTGCCACGATTGGAAAGCTGGATTTTGCCGGCCGATCGCTCACTATGCGCAGGCCGGGCTTTTTCCTCCAGCCTTTCGGCGCGCTGGCGCAACTGCTTGGTCTTGATGGTCAGTAGATCGCTGCCGGAATTGATGCCGATATTGTTGAGCTTCGCCGCCTGCCGGCGCAATTGCTGCACGGTTTTCATGTCGCGCTGGAAGCGTCGGTCATCGGCCGCATCCTCCTCCGCAAGTGCCGCACGCGCGTGGCTATAGGGCAGGCGGAAGAGCGCCGAATTTTCCGGCCGCAGAAACAGCGTGGTTCTCGTGACATTGTCGAGGAAGGCGCGGTCATGGCTGACGATGACGACCGCCGTATCGCGTGGCAGCTGATTGAGCCAGCTTTCCAGCACGTTGATTTTTTCGAGATCGAGATGGTTGGTCGGCTCGTCGAGCAGGAGCACATCCGGCTCGGTGATCCAGGCCCGCGCCAGCATGGCAAGCCTCTGCCAGCCGCCACTCAGCTCTTTCAACCGGCGATGACGATAGGGCTCCGGCACCATCATGGCGTCGAAGATAATGTCAGCGCGCCAGCTCTCATTGTCGATCGCATCCGCCGGCAGGGCGGAAAGCACGGCGTCCCGCATCGTCCGTTCCAGAAGCGCCGACGGCAGGTGCTGATGGACGATGGACTGCGTCAGCCCGCGCAGCCGGGTAATATCGCCGCTGGTGGCGTCCAGTTCACCGGCAAGGCAATTGAGCAGGGTGGATTTACCGCAGCCATTCGCCGCCACGATGCCGATGCGGTCTCCCGCATTCACGGTGAGGCTGAGATTGGAGAAAAGCGGTTTTCCCAGAATGATTCCGAGATTGCGAAGCGTGATAAGGGTCATGAAGTCGTCTCTGGCAAACGGACCAGCAACGAGCCGTGGTCCGCCATGGGCAGGACTGCGTTCAGCTCGAGTTGGTCAGTTGTGAAAAATGCGCAACCGCAGACATGCTGCTTTCTGCGCGGCCTTTTGGGCAAACCAGAGTGTTGGTGTTCCGGTCAGCCCTGCAAACGCGTCTGCAGGGCAAAAAGGTGGCAGAGCTGGCGGTTGCGCCAGAAGCAGGAAATATCCATGCGAAGCCTCCTTTCTTGAAACGGGTTGAACTGATCGATGCTTAACAGCGGCGGCTGTGTGAAGCAATGGGTTTTGTAAAAGGGGGAGGTTAGGGAGTGCTGTATGGGCGCGCAGCGACGATTGATCGCCAGACGCCTCCACTTCCGTCATTCCGGCCTTGAGCCGGAATCCAGTCAGCCCAAGTCATTGGGCTGAAAAGACTCTCTCCGCCACGCAGACGCGTGTCGGCTGGATACCGGCTCAAGGCCGGTATGACGGAAGGAGCTTACGGAAACGCTGTAAGCATGGAGCCTGCCCCAACAGGTGCGACCTTTGCGGTAGACCGGCTGAAACGTATCGCTTTACCGCTTCAAGCTCCCCAAAATCCCCCGCACGATCGCCCGACCGACAGAGGTTGCAACCGAGCGGGCCGCGCTTTTCATCGCCGCCTCGATCACCGTCTCGCGCTGGTAGCCGCTCGTCTTGCGTGCCCCGCCATTGCGGGTGCCGGTGGTGGAGGCCTGCGTGGGTTCGTCATCGCCGAAGCCCGGCAGGCGCCAGCGTCCCGAGGCATTGTCGGACTGGTTTGCGGTGTTTTCCTCTTCCGCGCGTTTGGCGGCTTCGGCTTCCGCCGCCTTCTGGGCGCGGGCATTGAGGATTTCGAAGGCTGATTCCCGGTCGATATCCTTGTCATATTGGCCGGCAACCGGGCTCAGATCGATCAGCGATTTGCGCTCGGCATCCGTCAGCGGCCCGACACGGCCCGATGGCGGCCGCACGAGGGTACGCTCCACGATGGAAGGCGCGCCCTTGTCATGCAGCGTGGAAATCAGCGCTTCACCCGTGCCGAGCGTGGTGATGATGTCGGCCGTGTTGAAAGCCGGGTTCTGGCGGAACGTATCTGCCGCCGTTCTCACCGCCTTCTGTTCGCGCGGCGTATAGGCGCGAAGCGCGTGCTGCACGCGGTTGCCGAGCTGGGCGAGGACCGTTTCCGGTACGTCGAGCGGGTTCTGCGTCACGAAATAGACGCCCACGCCCTTGGAGCGGATAAGCCGCACCACCTGCTCCACGCGCTCGACCAGCACCCGCGGCGCGTCGTTGAACAACAGATGCGCCTCGTCGAAAAAGAACACCAGGCGTGGCTTTTCCGGGTCACCCACTTCCGGCAGTTCCTCGAAGAGTTCCGAGAGCATCCACAGCAGGAAGGTGGCGTAAAGACGTGGGTTCATCATCAGCTTGTCGGCGGCGAGAACCGAAACCGTGCCACGCCCATCGGTGCCGACGCGCATGATGTCGGCGATCTTGAGTGCGGGTTCCCCGAAGAAATTTGCCGCACCCTGCTGTTCGAGGACAAGCAGCCCGCGTTGCAGCGAGCCGACCGAGGCCTTGGAGATGAGGCCGAACTGGTTGGAAAGCGCCGTTGCGTTTTCGCCCATGTAGTTCAGCAGCGATTGCAGATCCTTGAGATCGAGCAGCGGCAGCCCGCCCTGGTCGGCGATCTTGAAGGCGATGTTCAGCACGCCTTCCTGCGCTTCCGATGCATCCATCAGCCGGGCGAGCAGCAGCGGCCCCATTTCGGCGATGGTGGCGCGCACGCGATGGCCTTTTTCACCGTAGAGATCCCAGAAGATCACCGGCGACTTGCCATAGGAAAAATCCGTAAAGCCGATCTGTTCGGCGCGTTTCTGCACCCAGTCCTTGGCCTCGCCCTCAGCGGCGATGCCGGAAAGGTCGCCCTTGATATCGGCGCAGAAAACGGGAACGCCGGCCTTGGAGAAGCTTTCGGCCAGAACCTGCAAGGTCACGGTCTTGCCCGTTCCCGTCGCGCCGGTGATGAGGCCGTGACGGTTGCCGAATTTCAGCTCCAGATATTCGCCCTTGTTCAGGCTGTCGTCCGGATTGCGGCTGGTCCCGATATAGAGCTGTCCGTCCTGCAACATCGACCATTTTCTCCTGCGGCTGACGCGAATTAAAGCGTTACAAGCATGCTTTGGCCGCTGCCTGTAAAAGCGGCCTTTTCATAGTTTGGTTGTGATGATCTTATAAGGACAGTTTCAAGGCGCAACAACTGCTTGATGGCGATGAAGAAAAACCGCCTCATGAAAGTTGCCGCACCCGCCCGCCGCCCGCTTGAATGCGGCATGGGATTGTTTTACGTTGACGTTAACGTCAGTTATTCGATGTTGGCGTCGTTTTTCAACAGGAGGCAAGAATGAACGAAGTCGTAGATCAGATCGCCGCAAAGGCGGGTATCGACCCTGCATTGGCCGAAAAGGCCGTTGGCATGATTCTGGGTTTTCTCCAGCGCGAGGCCGCAGACGGTCCGATCGCCCGCATGATCGAAGCCATTCCGGGCGCCAGCGATCTGGTGGCGCAGTATAACGGCGAGGGCGCCGGCAACGGTGGCGGCCTGCTCGGCGGCCTGATGAGCGCGATTGGCGGCGGCGGCATCATGGGTCTCGGCCAGCAGCTGATGAGCCAGGGCCTCGGCATGGGCGAAATTTCCACGCTCGCCAAGGAAACCATCGCCGTTGCCCGTCAGCATGCGGGCGATGAGGTTGTCGATCAGGTGATCGCTTCGGTTCCGGGCCTCAGCCAGTTCGCTTGATGCGAGGTTACTCCAATGCGGGGCGCGGCGGCTGTTCGTTGAACAGGCGCCGCGCCTCTTCTATTTCCGCATGGTGCGTTTCCGCCCAGATCCATACGCCGCAAAAGGCGCTGCCAAGCGTTCTGCCGAGTGGCGTGAGATCATAATCCACATGCGGCGGAATGACGGGGTGCACGGTGCGGCGCACCAGCCCGTCGCATTCCATCTGCCTCAGCGTTTTCGTCAGCATCTTCTGGCTGATGGTGCCGACAAGCCTGCCGATCTGCGTGAAGCGCAGGGTGCCGTTCTCTTCCAGCACCTCAAGGATCAGCATCGTCCATTTGTCCGCCACTTTCGCGATGATGTCCTGCACCAGCGCCTCGATGACCGGATCGGTTTCAGTGGGCGGCGAGACCTTGCGCCTGTTCTCGATCGCGGGATCGGCGGCGTGCCGTTTCATCTTGCACTCTCCTTTGGGTAAGTATAATTCTTTTGGGTGCCTACTTACGAATGGAGAGTAGAGTAGCTAATTTCCTGTCATCCCACAAGCACGACAACAGGTAAGGATTTTCCGATGAAAACGACAGGCAACACCATTCTCATCACCGGTGGCGGCTCCGGCATCGGGCGGGCGCTGGCGGAAGCGTTTCACCAGCGCGGCAACAAGGTGGTCATTTCCGGCCGCCGCCAGACCGTGCTGGATGAGGTGACGGCGGCCAATCCCGGCATGGCCTCGGTGGTCATGGACGCGACCGATGCCGATGGCATCCGCGCTTTTGCGGACAGTCTCATCAAGGCGCACCCGACGCTCAACGCCGTCATCAACAATGCCGGCATCATGCGGCCGGAGGATATCGGCGCGGCCCCGGATTATCTGGAGACGGCAGAGGAAACCATCGCCACCAACCTTCTTGCACCCATCCGGCTGACGGCGGCGCTCCTGCCGCATTTCCTAAAACAGCCTGAGGCCACGGTGCTGACGGTATCCTCCGGCCTCGCCTTCGTACCCATGGTGCTGACCCCCACCTACAGCGCCACCAAATCGGCCATCCATGCTTATTCGGTCGCGCTGCGTGAGCAGTTGAAAGAGACCCCGGTGGATGTCATCGAAATCGTGCCGCCCTATGTGCAGACGACGCTGATGGGCCAAGGGCAGGCAAAGGACGAAAGGGCCATGCCGCTCGAGGCCTTCATTTCCGAAGTGATGGATATTCTGACCAACCGCCCGGAGGACAGGGAAGTGGTGGTGGAGCGTTGCAAGCCGCTGCGTTTTGCCGCCCAGAACGGCAATTTCGATCAGGTCTTCGGCATGATCAACGGCATGCATCCGTAAGCGTCCCTGTGCGGGGCAGGCTGCCTGTGATAGCCTGGCGTTCTTTGAAGGGAGCGCCAGGTTTTTTATGGGCAGTCGTCAATTCCTCATGCCGAAAACTGCCATGCCCGGTATCTCTGCGGTTGTGGCGGATAGCGACCGTGCCTTCCCACGCCACATGCACGACCAGTTCGGCATTGGCCTTGTGGAGCGCGGCGCGCAGAAATCGCTCTCCGGTCGCGGCATGGTGGAGGCGAAAGCGGGCCATGTCATCACGGTCAACCCGGGTGAGGTCCATGACGGCATTCCGCTGGGAGAGGGCGGCCGCGCCTGGCGGATGCTCTATCTCGACGTCGATATCGTGCGGGATACGATTGCCGATGTCCGCGAAAAGGATCGCGGCAGTTTCGAATTTTCCCACCCCGTCGATACCAGGCCCCTGGCAGACCGGTTCCGGGCGCTTTTTTCAGCCGTGACGGCAACGGATCGACCGGGCGAGACCCTGCATTGCGATGAGACGCTGCTGATGCTTCTGGCAGGTGCGATGGAAACGGTGGCAACGCCACGCGAGACGGCCGCGCCGGGCAGCATAAGACGGGCGAAAAGCAGCATCGATGACGATCCCGCCCGATCGTTTCGCCTAACCGATCTGGCGCGGGAGGCCGGCATGAGCCAGTTCCGCTTCCTTCGATCCTTCAGCAAGGCCACGGGGCTGACGCCGCACCGCTACCTTTTGCAGCGACGCCTGCATCTGGCACGGGATGCGCTGGCCAAGGGTGCTCCACCCGCCGATGTGGCGTTTTCCACCGGTTTTTCCGACCAGAGCCATTTGAACCGGCTTTTCGTGCGGCAGTTCGGGGTCACGCCGGCTGCCTATAGGGCGGCAGTTTCGTAGAAGCTATCCTCCCTCATTCCTGTGCTTGTCACAGGAATCCAGCCAGCCCAAGTCTTTGCGCTGAAAGGACACCTGCCCGCCGCGCAGACGCGCGTCGACTGGATTCCTGTGACAAGCACAGGAATGAGGGGGAGTGGGCGGAGCCTAGGCGGTATCCAGCTGCAATTTCATCCAAGACGCCCGCGCCGGGCACAGTCATGCTCCTGTCCTCCATCCCACAGGACTTGCAGCTTTCATGACCCTTGAATTCCTCATCACATCCCTCGTCGTCGTCGCCTCTCCGGGAACAGGCGTGGTTTACACGCTCGCGGCCGGTCTTTCGCAAGGGGCGAAAGCGAGCATCATTGCGGCCTTCGGCTGTACGCTTGGCATCGTGCCGCATCTGCTGGCCGCCATCACCGGCCTTGCCGCCATTCTGCACGCCAGCGCGCTGGCTTTCGGCGTGATCAAATATCTGGGCGTCGCTTATCTGCTTTACATGGCATGGAATACGCTTCGGGAAGACGGCGCGCTGAAGATCGACGATGGCCAGGAGCACCGCAAGGCCACGCGAGTGATTGGCGAGGCGATCCTGATCAATCTCCTGAACCCCAAACTGTCGATCTTCTTTTTCGCGTTCCTGCCGCAATTCATTGCGCCGGAGGAGGTGTCTCCGACATGGCGCATGGTCGATCTGGGGCTGATCTTCATGGCCATGACGTTTCTGGTGTTTGCGCTCTACGGCTGCTTTGCCGCCTCGGTCAGGCGCCAAGTGGTGGCGCGCCCGGCCGTGCTCACCTGGCTGAGACGCAGTTTCGCCGCCGCTTTCGTGGCGCTCGGGGCGAAACTGGCTTTGACGCAGCGGTGAGACCCAGCCGGGCTCACGCTACCGGTTGTCTCAATCGTCCCAATCGGGCGCGAGGTGGCCGGGGCTGACGATGCGGCCGTTCGGTTTGGCAAGCGCGTGGATCGCCTGCATCTCTTCTTCCGTGAGCGCAAAATCGAAAATGTCGAAATTCTCCTTCAGGCGGCTTTCCGTCGCGGTCTTGGAAAGCGCCACGACATCCGGCTGCTGCACGGCCCAGCGCAGGGTCACCTGTGCCGCCGTCTTGCCGTGCCTTGCGCCGATATCCTTCAGCACCGGATCGTTCGGCACCCGGCCATCGGCCATCAGATAATAGGCGGTGACCGAAAGCCCGTTTTTGCGCGCTGCCGAGATCACCTTCGTCTGGTCGAGATAGGGATGGTATTCGATCTGGTTGGTGGCAAGCGGCGTGTCGGACAGTTTAACCGCCTCTTCGGTCAGCGCCACGTTGAAGTTGGAAATGCCGATATTGCGGACCTTTCCGGCTTTGCGCACCTCGTTCAGCGCACCGATCCGTTCCGCCAGCGGCACATCGCTTTTCGGCCAGTGCAGGAGCAGGAGATCGACATAATCCGTCTTCAATTTCTGCAGGCTTTCATCGACCGAGGCTAGAAAATCATCGTGCCGGTAGCGGTCCACCCAGACCTTGGTGGTCAGGAAAATATCGTGCCGGGAAATGCCTGATTGCGCGATGACCTCGCCGACCGCACCTTCGTTCTTGTAGATCTGCGCGGTGTCGACATGGCGGAAACCGAGTTTCAGCGCCTCCGGCAGAATGCGCCGCACATCGTCTTCCGGAATGCGGAAGGTGCCGAAACCGAGGGCGGGAATATTCGCGCCATTGGCGTTGACGTGATACATGGATGTCTCTCCTGTTTGCTGAAAACATGACCGGCAAGGACTGCCGGACGGGGAAGCGGTCTTTTATTAACTGGTGTCCGCGCCATCGGTTTCAACCGGGTGGGCGATATCACATCAATACGTAATCCACCGGGCGCGGATCGGCCGGAAGGTCCGTCTCGCCCATCGCCTCGCGCAGATTGATCTCGATGACGGTGGCGAGCGAATTGATCGGCAGCGCATTGAAGCCGGTGCCGAAGGGGTCTTCCAGCTCGTCGGACAGGGCATCGAGGCCGAAAAATGTGTAGGCGATCAGTGTGCTGGTAAATGGCGTGGCCCAGCCGAGCAGATCGGTGAAACCAAACGGCAGCAAAAGGCAGAAGAGGTGTGCGGTGCGGTGCAGCAGCAGCGAATAACCGAAGGGAACCGGCGTGTGGCGAATACGCTCGCAGGAGGCAAGTGCGGCCCCCATCTGCTGCACGGTGGCATCCAGCATCTGCAGCTGGATATCGCTGATCTGCCCTTTTGCGTTTGCGGCAACGAGATCGCTTGAAATTCCGCGCAGGAGCATTTCCGGCCTGTTGCGGCTGCGGGCGTAGTTCTCGGCCAGATCATCCGGGATGAGCCCGGCAACAGCCGATTTCGCCCCGCCTGGGCGCAGATGCGAAACCAGCTCGTGGCAGAAGACGATGGCGAGATCGATGATCCGTCGGCGCGAGACGGGATCGGTGACGTCCTGCCGGCTTTCCAGAAGGGCGCTCTGGCGCGAGAGCGTGCGCGCCACGGTAATCAGCGCACCCCATTGCTTGCGGGCTTCCCACCAGCGGTCGTAACAGGCATTGGCGCGAAAGCCGAGGAAGACCGAAAGCGCGATACCCAGCAGTGAAAACGGCGCGCCGTTCAGCGCCTGCACCAGATCGGGCCGATCCTTGTGCGCCCAGACGACGAGCGTCGACAGCAGGAAAACGGCAAGCACCTGCGGAAAGATGCGGACGATGATGGAGCCGCGCACGATGATGAAAAGTTGCAGCAGGTTCGGTTTTGGACGAACGATCATGGCGGAGACTCGAAAATGCCTGTGAGCTGGGTGGTGATGGGAGCAAAAACCCGGGGCATATCTACATAATGGCAGGCCTGTATTGTCCACCCTTTTTTACGCGATTGCGCCCGGCGGCAGGCGGCGCTACCTGTCGGGCACGAAGATCGCCAACGGCAGATTGGAATGTGGAGGAAGGTCGCGTGTCGCGCTCACAACGGCTTCTTGATCTGTTGCAGATCCTGCGCTCCCACCGCATGCCGGTCAGCGGCACGGCGCTGGCCGCGCAGACCGGCGTCAGCCTTCGCACGCTTTACCGTGATATTGCAACGCTGCAGGCGCAGGGTGCGGACATTGAGGGCGAGGCGGGTGTAGGTTACGTGCTGCGCCCCGGTTTCCTGTTGCCGCCGCTGATGTTCTCGCAGCAGGAGATCGAGGCGCTGGTGCTCGGGTCGCGCTGGGTGGCGGGCCGTGCCGATGATAGGTTGGCGCAGGCCGCCCGTGATGCGCTCGTGAAGATCGGTGCCGTCTTGCCCGACACCCTGCGCGAGGAACTCGACAATTCCACGCTGCTCGTCGGCCCCGGACAGGCCCTGGCCGCCATCCGCGTCGATCTCGCCGCCATTCGCGATACGATCCGCAAGGAAATGAAGGTCGTACTGACCTATCGCGATGAAAAGGGGGAGGCGACGGAACGGGTGGTCTGGCCCTTCGCGCTTGCTTTTTTCGATCTTGTGCGGGTGGTGCTGGCATGGTGCGAGACGCGGCAGGATTTCCGCAGTTTCCGGGCCGACCGCATCGAGAGTTTCCACGTGACGGACAAGCGTTACCCGCGCCGCCGCCAGACCCTGCTGAAGGAATGGCGCGAGCGGGAAAAACAACGGCGTCGGCAATACCATGCTGACAGGAACTGACAGCAGGCGGGTCTAGAACCTGTTCATCCGCAACCAAGGAGAACAGCCATGACGACCCACCCTGATTTCACCATTCTCTACGTCGACAACCCGCCAGCCAGCACGGAGTTTTACAAGGACCTGCTGGGTGCCAGGCCGGTCGAAGCGTCTCCGACATTTTCTCTGTTCGTCCTCCAGAACGGTATGAAGCTTGGCCTCTGGTCGCGGCACACGGTGGAGCCGAAGGCATCCGTCACGGGCGGCGGCGGCGAGCTTGCCTTCCGCGTTGAAACCGATGCGCAGGTGGACGAAACCTTCTCCGGCTGGAAAGCGAAGGGCATCGCCATTCTCCAACCGCCGGGCACGATGGAGTTTGGCCACACATTCACCGCCGCCGACCCCGACGGTCATCGTCTGAGGGTCTATGCTTTCGCGGGTTAGAGATGAGGCGTTGAGGTCGATTGGCAAAATAGTGTGCCGTAGCCCTGTCGTACTCTAAGCTCTCCTCATCCCTGTGCTTGTCACAGGGAACCAGCCAGCCCAAGTCCTTGGGCTGAAAAGACTCTTCCCGCCGCGTAGACACGCGTTGGCTGGATTCCCGTGACAGGCACGGGAATGAGGGTGGAGGGGTGCGTCGGCATGCGAAAAACGCCGCATCCCGTACCGCGCGCTACTTCTTCACCGCCACCACGAAAAGCCGGGGAAAGCGTAGAAGCAGCCGGCCATCCGCCATCGGTGGATAGGCAGCTGCGATACGGCTTGTATAGTCAGCGAGGAAAGCCTCGCGGTTTTCCTCTCCGGCGGCGGCAAGATAGGGGCGCAGGCCCGTGCCCTTGACCCATTCCACGATGCTTTCCGCATCCTTCATCGGGTGGTTGTAGATGGTGTGCCACACATCCACCCGCGCGGATTTCGGCGCCAGCGCATCGAAATAGGCGGCCGGTGCGGGCAGGGGTTTGCGGCGCAGCTTGCCGTCCGTGAACGTGTCCTTCCAGGGGCCGCTCGCGCCCGTTTCCTCCATGGCGCGATGCGTCGGCTCCTGCAGATTGTCCGGCATCTGCACGGCGAGAACGCCGCCGCTTTCCAGCTGGTCCATCAGCTGCGAAAGAACGGCGAGATGGTCCGGCACCCACTGGAACACCGCATTGGCATAAAGCAGGTCCGCCTTCTGCGCCGGCTTCCACTGGCCGAGATCGGCCTTGCCGAAACGCGTGTTCGGCAGCCGGTCAGCCGCCTTTTCCAGCATGTCGTCATCGCTGTCGATGCCGGTAATGACGTTGACGCCGTAGCGATCGGTCAGAAGCTCGGTGGAATTGCCGGGACCGCAGCCCAGATCAAAGCCGTTCAGCACCCGCTCCAGCGGCACCTGCGCCAGCAGATCCCTTGCGGGACGTGTCCGCTCGTCTTCGAATTTCAGATATTGCTGGGCGGACCATGCCATGATTTCCTCCTGCTGAATGTCGCATCCGGACGGGCGAGCGAGGATGCGTAAAGGACGCCGCAGGCGCCGTGAGACCACCAGCATCGCATGGGCGAAATTGCCCCGCCATCATCCGACACATGAATTATTGTGATGAACCTATTCATCAACCTTTTGTTTCGCCTCATAAAACATCTTTGTCACGGCGTCTCGTTGTTATTTTCCATCAAAATCGAAGATCGCGGCAATTAAAACTTGACCTCGCCCGGTCAGAGGCATTCACTCCCGCCGATTTCCAGACCCCAATGGGCAAAAGCGCGAAGCGCTCTGCATCCGGAAATGCACCAGAACAAGAAGACGGAGCGTTTTCGCCAGGCGGAAATGCTTAGGACAGGAGACCATCATGAGCGTCGATACCGCACCCCGATCAACCACCTGGACCTATGTTGACGGTCAATGGCTGCCCGGCAATCCGCCGCTTATCGGCCCGACCTCGCATGCCATGTGGCTGGCCTCCACGGTGTTCGACGGCGCACGCTGGTTTGAAGGCGTCGCTCCCGATCTCGATCTGCACTGCCAGCGCGTCAACCGCTCGGCCACCAATATGGGCATGAAGCCGACGATGACGGCGGAAGAGATCGAGGCTCTCGCGCTGGAAGGCGTCAAGAAATTCGATGGCAAGATCGCGATCTACATCAAGCCGATGTATTGGGCCGAACATGGTTCGGTTGGCAGCGTTGTTGCACCGGACGCTAATTCCACCCGTTTTGCGCTCTGCCTTTTCGAAGCGCCGATGGATGCCGGCAAGCCCTTGACGCTCACCGTTTCGCCACTGCGCCGTCCTTCGCCCGAAACTGCGATGACGGATGCCAAGGCTGGCAGCCTCTATCCCAATAGCGGCCGCGCCATTCTGGAAGCCCGCGCCCGGGGTTTCGACAATGCGCTCATGCGCGACATGAACGGCAATGTCGCCGAATCGGCCTCTTCCAACATCTTCATGGTCAAGGACGGCGTCGTCCTTACCCCCGTTCCGAACCGCACCTTCCTTGCCGGCATCACCCGCTCGCGGGTCATCGGCCTTCTGCGCCAGGCCGGTTTCGAAGTGCGTGAGGCAACGCTGTCGGTCGAGGATTTCCGCGAGGCGGATGAAATCTTCTGCTCGGGCAATTATTCCAAGGTTTCGCCGGTGGTGAAGCTTGATGATCGCGAGTTGCAGGCAGGCCCCGTCGCGCGCAAGGCGCTTGATCTTTACATGGACTGGGCACGTCTCGGCGCCGACGTCTGAGACCCGTTAATAACGACGATTTCAAAAGCCGTGGCAGGTTTGTACCCGCCACGGCTTTTTATTTTGAACCAGCGCCATTTTCCCCCTCAAAATGAGGGGAGTTTAATCTAATTTTAGAAAAGCACCCTGTAGTTTGCGGCATTATCGATTTGGGCTATGGGGGCCACCAATGTCTTTCAGCATACGCAATATACTTGTGGGCTTTTTCCTGCTTGTCGGCATCGCGCTCGCGGGTTTCGTGGGCAACGGCATGTGGCAGTCCGTCAATCGCGCCCGCACGTTTTCCGAGGTGGCGCAGCTCGTCTCGATCGACAAGCTTCTTTTCAATGCATTGCTGAATTTCCGCAGCGAACGCGGCAACAGCGCCTCGGCGCTGACCGTCGATCCGGCAAAGACAGCGAGCACCATCGCCAGCGTTCAGGCCTCGCGCCAGAAGGTGGATGCGGCCATGGGCGCGTTTCTCGAGCAGTCCGCAGCGCTAGATCAGGCCGGGCTTCAGGCGCCGCTTAAACGCGTGAAGGATATCTACGCGCAGTTCCTCGAACTGCGCAAAAAGGTCGATGCCAACGTCACCCTGCCGCTCGACCGCCGCGAAAGCGGGCTGGACAAGACCGTGCTCGCGCTCGGCGCCGACCTGCTGGCCGCGCTTGAAACGGGCTCGATCGCGGTGGAGGGCGAGGTCCGCTCGCTGGACCAGAGCCTGACCGGTCTCATACAGCTCAGGTCCTATGGCTGGTCGGCGCGTGCGCTCGGCGGCAGCGCCACTGTGGTTATTAATGCGGTCGTGGCCCAGCAGCGCCCGCTGACGGCGCAGGAAGCCCAGCAGCTCAACAATTTCGACGCCGGTGCCGCCTTTGCCTGGAAAGCCACCGGCGAACTCGTCGCGCATGAATCGACGCCGCAATCGCTGAAGGATATCTATGCGGTTGCCGACAGGACCTATTTCAAGGGCGATTTCATCACCCAGCGCGCCAAACTTGTCGATGATCTGAACAACGGCCGTACCCCGGCTTTCACCATCGACACATGGCGTGACACGGTAACGGCGAACCTTGATACCGTCGCGAAGATCGCCTCCGAAGCGATGAATATTCTGAACGCCAACGCGGAAAAAGCCAAACAGGACGCCTTCATCGGCTCCATGGTCTATTTCGCGGCCTTCATTTTCACGCTGGGCGTCTGCATTCTCTGCCTCGGCGTCATCGTTGGCCGCGTCACCCGGCCGATCAGCCGCCTGACCAACGCGATGATGGAACTCGCCAACGGCAACCTCTCCATCGACGTGCCCGGCGCCGGACGCAGCGACGAAATCGGCGAGATGGCCCGTGCGGTGGAGATTTTCCGCGAGGCCGCCATTCGCAACCGTGAGCTGGAGATGCAGGCGGACGCCAATCGCGAAAAGGCCGAGCGCGACCGTTTCGAACTGCAGCAACGCGCCGAGGCCGAGGCCGAGGAACGTCTCAATCAGGCAACGGGCTCACTGGCGGGCGGCCTGCGCCGGCTTGCCTCCGGCGACATGGTCTGCGAGATCGCCACGCCCTTCGCACCGCAATTCGAAGCATTGCGGCATGATTTCAACAGCTCCGTCGTTCAGCTACGCGAGGCGCTGGCAAGTGTGGGCAACTCCGTGCAGACCGTGAATGGCGGCGCGCATGAAGTATCCTCCGCTTCCGACGATCTTTCCCGCCGCACGGAGCAGCAGGCAGCCTCTCTTGAGGAAACAGCCGCCGCGCTGGAACAGATCACTGCCAACGTCTCGGCCACCTCGAAGCGGACGGGGGACGCGCGCGACACGGTGCGCGAGGCACGCACTAAGGCGGATCATTCCGGCAAGGTGGTGCGTGATGCCGTCTCCGCCATGGAGCGCATCGAGCATTCCTCACGCCAGATCGGCCAGATCATCGGCGTCATCGATGAAATCGCGTTCCAGACCAACCTTCTGGCGCTGAATGCCGGCGTCGAGGCGGCGCGGGCAGGCGATGCCGGCAAGGGCTTTGCGGTCGTGGCGCAGGAAGTGCGTGAACTGGCGCAGCGCTCGGCCAATGCGGCAAAGGAGATCAAGCAGCTCATCAACACCTCCGCCATTGCCGTCAGTGAAGGCGTAAAGCTGGTTGCCGATACCGGCGTCGGCCTCTCCGAGATCGAGCAGCTGGTGCTCTCCGTCAACGCCCATATGGACGCCATCGCGACCGCGGCGCAGGAACAGTCCGCCGGTCTGGCCGAGGTCAATACCGCCGTCAACCACATGGACCAGGCCACGCAGCAGAACGCCGCGATGGTCGAGGAAATGAACGCGGCGGGCGCGGGGCTGGCGCAGGAATGCGCCAATCTCCATGCCCTGCTGGCGCAATTCCAGCTCGGCCAGCAAGCCTCCGCCCTGCATGAGACGGCAAGGCAGATGCAGCGCGCCGCAAGCCCGGCCCGTGCCCCTGCCGCTCCGGCCCCGAAGGCCCGCCCGGTTGCCGTCTCGCGCGGCAATGCGGCGCTGGCCGTGAAGGGCGATGAGTGGACAGAGTTCTGAAGGCGATCCAGCGTTGGATATGGCAAGGAACTAGTATCCGCACTCCGTCACCCCGGACTTGATCCAGGGTCCAGTGCGATCAAGTCCTTGATCGCGAAAGAGTCGTCTCACGGCGCAGACGCGCCGTGGCTGGATGCCGGATCTAGTCCGGCATGACGGAAGAGAAGTGTCCCATCAACAGGCCGAGGCTCGCGCCCTCACCCGGCGCGGGCCTCATCGTTTCCGCAGGTCGGGCAAGGCAGCGGCAAGCGCCCTGAGCGGCGCGGTCATGTGCTTGTCGCGTCTCAGCGCCAGCGCGATCCTGCGCTCAAGCGGCGGCTCGAGTGGGCGCCACTCCAGTCCCGACGCTGCGCCTTCGTGCTCCATCGCCATGCGCGGCACGATGGCAAGGCCAAGGCCCGCGCCCGCAAGTTTCTTGATGGCCTCGACGCTGCCCAGCTCCATGGCCGGTTGCACGGTGCGACCGCCTGTCGAAAACCATTGATCCACGAGCTTGCGCGTATTGCCGCCCTCGTAAAGCAGCAACGGCTGTGTCGAAAGGGTCTCCGCGTTCAGGATCGTTGCGGCGGGAACGGAGCCGCGCGGGAAAACGGCGACCAGTTCGTCGAGATGGATATCGCTGATATCGAGGCTGCGGCCGCTCGCGGGCAGGGCCACCACCGCCGCGTCGATCGTATTGGTTTCCAGAAGCCTCAGGATATCGTGGGTATTGCCGGTCTGCACGACGATGTCGATACCCGGCATCGTCTGCCGGATCCTGCCCAGCACCGGCGGCAGCAGATAGATGCAGGCCGTTGCCCCCGCGCCGATGCGCAGGCGTCCCGTCACCCCGTTGCGATGCGGTGCGACGGTGTCAATGGCATGCGCCACTTCCTCGGCGATCCGCCTTGCATGGATCAGGAAATCCCGACCTGCCGCCGTTGGCTGCGCGCGCCTGCCGACCCTTTCGATCAGCCGCACGCCGAGCTGCTTTTCGAGCAGCCGGATGTGCAGGCTGATGGCCGGCTGCGTCAGCCCCGCCTTGTCGGCGGCGGCGGAAAAGCTGCCGAGATCAGCTACATCCATGAAGCTGCGAACCTGCCGCAGATCGAGGTCCATCATCAAAGAAAACCTTATCGTTTGTATAAGACAGATAATCTTTATTTTGATTGCATCGCAATGCACAATGATGCCGTGAATGACCCGCAGGACAAGAGAATGACCCTTTCCACCGTTTCCAGCCTTTTGATCCGCCCCTGTGAGGAGGCGGATATTCCAGCCATTACCGAAATTTACCGGGACGCCGTGCTGCACGGCCGCGCCAGCTTCGAGATCGATCCGCCCGGCGTGGACACGATGCTAGAGCGCCGCCGTCTGCTGGTGGAGGGAAATTACCCCTATCTGGTGGCCGAAATGGATGGAAAGGTTGCAGGATATGCCTATGCCGGGGCCTACCGCGCGCGCCCGGCCTATGGCGCTGCGGTAGAAGATTCCGTTTATGTCGATCCCGCCGCAAAGGGCATGGGAATTGGCCGGAAACTGCTCGACGCGCTGATTGAGGACGCGACCTCGCGCGGCTTCAGGCAGATGATTGCGGTTATCGGCGATAGCGCCAACGCCGCCTCTATCGGCGTGCACCGCGCCGCCGGTTTCGAGCACGTCGGCACCTTCAGGTCCATCGGCTGGAAACACGGCCAATGGCTGGACACAGTGCTGATGCAGCGTGCGCTGGGCGTGGGCGACACCACGCCCCGTTTCTAAGGCATCAAGGCTTGGTGGAGCCGGGAATTTCAACCTTCAGCGTATCGCCGGCAAGCTCGCTGCCGAGTTCGACGGCCTTGGTCTTCTTGTCATAGACGCAGATATGGCTGATCGTCGCGTCAGCACCCTTGGCCTTGCCGGTGATGATGGCGAGGCCGTAATTCTCGCTGCCGACCGGATCGACCACGGCCTTGGCGTCTTCGATCATGTCTTTGCTTGCGGCAAGGCATGCCGTCTGCACATCCGCCACGAATTCCTTCCACGCATCGTCCGACGAGGCGGAGGCGGGCAGAGCCAGCGACGAGAAGGCGGCGACAGCGAGAATGTTTCGGGTGATGGAGCGCGTCATGGAATTTCCTTCCTGCAATCTCGGCAAAAGCGAACCGATAGGGTGGAAAACGGTACGCCAAGGTTGTGAAACAAATGTGGTGGCGGCTGTCAGAGGAGGAATTTTCTCTTTTGTCGGAACATTTTGATATTTCGCAGGTTGCCCAAACAGAGGTTCGCTCCTATGGTCCGCTCACACGGTTTCTAGGAGCGGTAACCCGCTGCAAAAAGGAGTAAAAACCATGGCCTTCGAACTTCCTGAACTCCCCTACGACTACGACGCGCTTGCACCCTACATGTCGCGCGAGACGCTCGAGTTCCATCACGACAAGCACCACAAGGCATATGTCGACAACGGCAACAAGCTGGCTGCTGAAGCAGGTCTTTCCGACCTGTCGCTTGAGGAAGTCGTGAAGAAGTCCTTTGGCACCAATGCCGGTCTCTTCAACAACGCTGCCCAGCACTACAACCACGTCCATTTCTGGAAGTGGATGAAGAAGGACGGCGGCGGAAACAAGCTGCCGGGCAAGCTGGAACAGGCAATCGCCTCCGATCTCGGCGGTTACGACAAGTTCAAGGCTGATTTCATCGCCGCCGGCACCACGCAGTTCGGCTCCGGCTGGGCGTGGCTCTCCGTCAAGAACGGCAAGCTCGAAATCTCCAAGACCCCGAACGGCGAAAACCCGCTGGTTCACGGTGCAGAGCCGATCCTCGGCGTCGACGTATGGGAACACTCCTACTACATCGACTACCGCAACCTGCGTCCGAAGTACCTCGAAGCCTTCGTCGACAACCTCATCAACTGGGACTACGTCCTGGAGCGTTACGAGGCTGCTGCCAAGTAAGGCTTGCTGACTGGAACTTTTCGAACACCCGGCCCCTCAGGCCGGGTGTTCTGCTTTTGAGGCCGTACAATCCAACTGTCGCCCCGGCTTGTCACAAGCCTGTCATCAGCCGGGTTTATCGCGGCGCATCATGACTGAAAAAACCAGACCGCTCTTCTCCTTCGGCATCGTTGCCGATCCCCAATATGCCGATGCTGATCCCCGCCCGGAAATGGGCCGGTATTATGCAGAGAGCCCGAAAAAACTGGCGCAGGCGATCGATGCCTTCAACCGCGAGGACCTGGCCTTCGTGGTGACGCTTGGCGACATCATCGACCGCGGCTTTGAAAATTTCGAGGCGATCCTCGGCGTTTATGACACCCTTCGCCATCCCTCGGTCATGCTGCCGGGCAATCACGATTTTTCCGTTTCCCCCGAGCATCTGCCCGCCATCCATGCCCGTCTCGGCATGAAGGCTCCCTGGCATGATTTCGCCATCGGCGAGATACGCTTCGTCGTGCTTGACGGCAACGAAGTCAGCCTCTTTGCCCCGCCGCCCGGTGATCCGCGCCGCGCGCTTGCTGAAAACAGGCTGAAGCGCCTGCAAGATGCTGAAGCCATCAATGCGCAAGACTGGAACGCATCGCTCAGCGACGAGCAGTTCGAATGGCTGCGCACCGTTCTGCAGAAGGCGGACGCGGCAGGCGAAAAAGTGGTCGTTCTCTGTCACTATCCGGTCTATCCGGAAAACGCCCACAATATGTGGGATGCGCCGCGCATCCTTGATCTTTTAGGCGCGCACCCTTCGGTCATCGCATGGTTCAGCGGCCATAACCACGATGGCAATTACGGCGTGCTGGGCAATACCCACTTCGTCAACTTCAAGGGCATGGTGGATACACCCGACCAGAACACCTTCGCCATCGCCGATGTTTTTACCGACCGGATCGTCATTCGCGGTTTCGGGCGCGAGGAGGATCGGGTGCTGGAGCATCTGCGGCAGAAGTCTTTAGAGCGGCTCAACAATGTCGGTCATGGTCAAGAAATGGCGGGTTGAGATCGGCAAATCTCGGCCCTCATTCCTGTGCTTGTCACAGGAATCCAGCCAGCCCAAGTCCTTGGGCTGAAAGGACTCCTCCCGCCGCGCAGACGCGCGTCGGCTGGATTCCTGTGACGAGCACAGGAATGAGGGCTCGCCTTAGTCACCGGCACGTTCCATATCTCTGCCCAGCTGATTGCTCTGCCAGCCGCTCATCCACAATTGCCGCAACCTTTCGCCTTCCATCTTGAAAAAGCTGCCCGTGGTTTTGCAGGCCATCACCCGGTCCGAGCGAAAGTTGCGGATCGCCTGGCGCAATTCGCACCAGGCGACGATATTCACCGTTTCCGAATAATAGATCACGGCAATGGGCCGGATCTGCCGCCGGGTCTCTGCGCCGGTTTCATCGCGATAGGTGAGGTCCAGTCGCTCCTCGTCGCGCACCGCCCGCCTGACCATGGAGAGATCGATGCCTGCGGGTGAGGGGGCGATGCTGCCCCAGGCATGCAGGGCATTGGCGGAGAGCATCTTCGACAGCGGTTCGGGCAGGGATGCGGCGATCTTGTCGCTGACCTTTTTTGCCGCCTGCCGCAATTCGGCATCCCCCGTGCGGGCAACCATGGCGAGCGCAAGCACGATTGCCTCGGTCTCCTCGATGGAAAACATCAGCGGCGGCAGGTTGAAGCCGGGACGCAGGATGTAACCGACACCGCGTTCCCCCTCGATCGGCACACGCATGGTCTGAAGGGCGGCTATATCGCGATAGACCGAGCGCGCCGTCACTTCCAGCGTCTCGGCAATGGTCTGCGCGGTCACCGGCCTGCGCGCCACCCGCAGGATCTGAATGATCTCGAATAGTCTCGACGCCTTGCGCATTGCCGTTTTTCCCGGTTCCTTCACCACGCAACTGACACAACGCTGTCAGTTGGCTTTTCCTATAAACAGGAAAACACATTGAGAAACATATGCTTTCCCGAATGTGTCGCAAACTGTCTTGGGAGATACTGACATGAGTTATGCTGAAAATCTCTGGCTTTTCTTTCTGGTCCTGTTCGGCATCATCATCCTGCCGGGCATGGACATGCTGTTCGTGCTGGCAAGCGCGCTGACGGGCGGCAAGAGAACCGGCCTTTCCGCCGCAAGCGGCATGAGCGCGGGCGGCATCGTACATTCGCTTTACGGCGCCCTGGGCGTCGGCATGCTTGCCGCCTGGATGCCGTCGCTTTTCCTGCCGCTGCTGGTCTTCGGTGCGGCCTATATGATCTGGATCGGCATCGGCCTGATGCGCAGCGCGATCGTCGTGAACGGTGATGAGGCGCAGGCGAGCGCCTCGGTCAGAAAGGCGTTCTGGCGGGCGGTGCTGACCTGCCTTTCCAATCCGAAAGCCTATCTGTTCATGATGGCGATCTACCCGCAATTTCTCAAACCCGTCTATGGCCCGATCTGGATGCAGGGGCTGGTGATGGGCGCGATGGTGGCGGTCACCCAGTTCACGGTCTATGGCGCTCTGGCGCTGACGGCGGATAAAAGCCGGGCATGGCTCGTTTCTTCGCCGGGCGCCACGATCTTCATCGGCCGCGCCGCCGGTTTCATGCTGATTGCCGCGGCCCTGCTGACGCTTTGGGAGGCCTTGTCCTAGACTTCTGTTTTCACGAGGGAATTCACCGCAATGTGACTTCTTTTCGCCATCCGGAAAGGGCATCCTCGCGCCGTTCCATCTAGCGTCCGGCGTCCGCCGGAATCAAGGAGAGAGTGTATGAAACTGAAAACCATCGCGGCGGCCATGCTTTTCGGCTGTCTTTGCGCCGGAGCGGTCTATGCTGCCGGCGAAGTCGAAAAGCGTGAAGGCATGATGAAGCAGATCGGTGGCTCCATGGGTGCGCTCGCCGCTATCTCCAAGGGCCAGAAGCCCTTCGACGCCGACGTTGTCAAGGCAGCCGTCACGGCCATCAGCGCCAACGCCAAGGCTTTCCCCGACCAGTTCCCGCCCGGCAGCGAGACCGGCAGTGCTGCGGCCCCCGCCATCTGGGAAAATTTCGATGACTTCAAGGCCAAGGCGGCGAAGCTCGGTGCGGATGCGGACACGGTTCTCGCCAATCTCCCCACCGATGAAGCGGGCGTCACCACCGCCATGAAGACGCTCGGTGCAGACTGCGGCACCTGCCACCAGACCTATCGTCTGAAGAAATAATGTGTCGGAAGACTGCTTTCGAGCGGTCTTTTCCCGGTCGCGGCTAAGCCGTGAACCGCTCCCGCGTCATCCTCGCCCCTGAGGCGAGGATCCATAAGCCGTCGAATTGTGGACCCTTGGTTCAGGCCCGAGGAAGACGTCCAGCAAGCGGGAGGGCTATCGATAATCTCGACCGCCTTCGGGCGGCCAAATATGCTCGGTCGGGCAAAAGGGGAGAGGGGTCATGTCCTCCATTTGGACGAAGCTTGCGGGCGGGATCGCGGTTGCGGCCATTGCGGGTTACGGTATTTTCGCCTGGGTCACCGCGCCTCAGCGGCAGGCGCCAAGCCATTGGGTGAGCCTTGGCGAGCCGGATCTGGCCAATGGCGAAACGCTGTTCTGGGCCGGCGGCTGCGCAAGCTGCCATGCGGCACCCGATGCGACGGGTGATGCGCTTTTGACGCTTTCGGGCGGGCAGGCGCTGAAAAGCCCCTTCGGCACCTTCCATGTGCCCAATATTTCCTCCGATCCGCAGCATGGCATCGGCAGCTGGACGCTGGCGGAATTCGGCGATGCCATGACGCGCGGCGTCGGCAAGAACGGCGAACATCTTTACCCCTCCTTCCCCTATGCCTCCTATGCCCGGATGACGCAGAAGGACATCAACGACCTCTACGGTTATCTGAAAGTCCTGCCCGCCAGCCAGAACGACGCGCCGGATCACGATCTGCCTTTCCCCTTCAACCTGCGCATGGCGCTGGGCGGCTGGAAATTCCTCTATTTCGACACATCGACACGGCCCCGTGTCGAGCTTGCCAATGCCAACGCCGAATTGCTGCGTGGCCAATATCTGGTGGAAGGGCCGGGCCATTGCGGCGAATGCCATACGCCGCGCAACGCGCTTGGCGGATTCCTCAAGGATAAATGGCTGGCCGGCGGTCCCAATCCGGAGGGCGAAGGCCGCATCCCCGACATCACCCCCGGTTCGCAAAGCATGGGAGCCTGGGCGGCGGCCGATATTGCCAGCTATCTGGAAACCGGCTTCACCCCGGAATTCGACAGCGTCGGCGGTTCCATGGTCAAGGTGCAGCAGAATATGGCGCGTCTGACGGCCGATGATCGCGATGCGATTGCCGCCTATCTTAAGGCGATACCGTCGCGGTAACCCTCGGCCGTCATGCCGGACTTGATCCGGCATCCAGCCACGGCGCGTCTGCGCCGTGAGACGGATCTATTGCGATCAAGGACTTGATCGTGCTGGACCCCGGATCTAGTCCGGGGTGACGAAGGTGGAGGCGACGGCGTGCGGTTGGAAAGCAGGCCCACCATTGACTCCCGCACCCACCCATCGGATAACAATCCTGTGATGGTTCCTTCCGGGCGTTCCGGAAGGTGAAAAGGGAACACGATAGGGAGACATCCTCATTCGTGGCTGCCCCCGCAACTGTGAGCGGAGAGCCTGAAACGAAATGCCACTGGCAAGCCATCTCGCCGGGAACCGAGGTTCCCGATCAAGGCGAGGGTGATGCCGGGAAGGCGTTTCAGGTTTTGACCCGTAAGCCAGGAGACCTGCCATTACGGAAATGTCCATGCCGGCGGGGTGTCCGGAAGAGCGGAATTTCAGGGCGGTCAGGCAAGGTGGCTCCCTGTGTCAGTCTCGTTATCCCCGTGGTGAAGTGTATCGCATGCGGCTGCGCGGCTTCTTGCCGTTCCGCCGCGTCTAAAGGCGCGGGGTCGCGCCGTAAGAGGGGTCACCATGTCCATCAACCAGAATACGGCAAATGCCGCCGTTTCAGCAAAAACGGGCAGCTTCGCGCAATCGCTGACGGCGATCGTGCTTGGCCTGTTCGTCGTCGGTTTTGTCGGCTTTTCGCATGTCGAAGCCGTTCACAATGCCGCGCATGACACACGTCATGCCAATGCTTTCCCCTGCCATTGAGGGGTAACGGCATGTCGTTCTTTCGCAATATCGTTTTTACCGCCGTTCTCGTCGGCATCGTCGGCGGTTTCGCCGTTTCGGCCATGCAGGCTGTCGGCACCACGCCGCTGATCCTTCAGGCGGAAACCTATGAAAGCGCCGGCGGCGAAGCAGCCCACAGCCATGATGCGCCCGCTGCCGGTTCCGCAGCCGCCGTTCCCGCCCATGAGCATGATGAAGAGGCCTGGGCTCCGGCCGATGGCTTCGAGCGCACCGCCTATACGGTCGCCGCCAATGTTCTGACCGCCATCGGTTACGCACTGGTGCTGACCGGCCTCATCTCTCTGCGTGGCACCAATGCCGGCTGGCGAGAAGGTCTTCTGTGGGGCGTTGCCGGTTTTGCCGCCGTCATGCTCGCACCGATGATCGGCCTGCCGCCGGAACTGCCGGGAAGCCCGGCTGCAGCACTTGAGGCGCGGCAGATCTGGTGGCTCGCAACCGTTGCCGCAACCGCGGGCGGCATTGCGCTGATCGCGTTCCGGCGCGAACCCTGGGCAATCGTTCTGGCGCTGGTGTTGATCGTTGCCCCGCATGTTGTGGGCGCGCCGCTTCCGCCGGAAGGCGAACATGCGCTGGCACCGGTGCCGCTGGAGCGCCAGTTCATTGTTGCCGCGACCATTACGAGCTTTGTTTTCTGGGCTCTGATTGGAACATTGAGCGCGTTTTTCCTGAAGCGCTTCCAGTCGGCTTGAGACCATGCAGGACGCAGCGGAATGGAGTGAGGAACTCGATGCGCTGCGTTTTGCCGTTCCCGGTCACGGCGCTTTCTGCGCCGTGCACCGCCTTGCCTTCAAGGCAGTTCTTGGCGCCAGCCCCGAAAGGGGGGCGGCGCTCGCTTTCTTCCATGAGCACGAAGCTGCTTTTACGGCTGCGGCACTCGCCAAGATAAAACGCTCGGCCTTGCCCGCCGGTCGCAATTTGCATTTGAACAGCCGCGATATTCGCCGGGCGATTGCGGGCGAGGGCGGGGATGTCGCGCCCCGTGTCTGCCGGGTGCTTGATCGCGGGTAATGCGCGATAGTCTCACGACTTAACCTCCCCACCACCCTCATTCCCGTGCTTGTCACAGGAATCCAGCCGACGCGCGTCTGCGCGGCGGAGGGAGTCTTTTCAGCCCAAGGACTTGGGCTGGCTGGATTCCCGTGACAAGCACAGGAATGAGGCTAGGAGAGCCTGCAAAACTGTCGATACCAGAATGCGCCTCACCGGTGCTCCGCCGCAAAAATTCCAAGTTCCGCCTCGGCTTGCGGACCAAAGAGGCCGAGGTGTTTCAGAATTTCCACCGCGAAACTGACCGGCGCACTGCCGGCTGCCGTGATGATGCCGCCATCGCTGACCGCTTTCGGCTGGTCGCGATAAAGCCCTTCCCCGCCATAGGCCGGATAGGCCTTATGCGATGTCAGCGAATTGCCGGTATGGGCGACGTCATCAAGGACGCCCGTGCCGCCGCGCAGATGCCGGCAACCAGCCGGTCCTTCTCGCGAAACCGCTGCACCAGCCCGCCAAGATCGGCAGCCGTTCCCTTTTCCCAGCTGAGACCGCCGGGAATGACGAGCGCATCGATATTGTCAGCGTCGAGCGCGTCATAGGATGTATCGGGCGTAACCTTCAGCCCGCCCATCGACGTCACCGGCCCACCATCCGGCGTGGCGTAAACGATCTCGACGCCGAGATAGCTGCGCGCCGCAGCAGCAAGCAGCGCCGGTTCCCAGTCCGCAAAATCCTGCGCGAGCGCAATCGCAATCCGTGTCATGGCCGTCTCCGTTCGGTGCAATCAGGCAATCGACTGCATGTAGCGCATGCCGGTGACCGGCCGGGGCGCGAAATCCATGTTTTCGTAGAAACGATGTGCCGCCACATTGCCGGTCGTGGCGCTGACGGAAAGATAGTCGCAGCCGAGCCGCTTGGCGATGTCGCGCGCGCGGGAAACCAGGTGCTGGCCGGTGCCATGGCCACGATGGCCGTCACGCACGTAGAGATGATGCAGCTCAAGTCCGCGCCGGCCTTCCTGCGCCCTGTAGAGCGGCAGAAGCAGGGCGTAGCCGATCAATTCACCATCGGCTTCCGCCACCAGCCCATGCACCCAGGGAAGCGGGCCGAACAGGTCGCGTTCCAGCTTCGCCGGCGTGATCGCTGCCGCATCGCCATGGTAGGCGGCAAGCAGGGTGATCATCTCGTTGAGTTCGGGCAAATCCGTCTTGCGCGCGCCACGAATAATGACGACGGGCGGTCTTTCCAGTGTAAGGGAGCTATCTTCGGTCATTTCGCTGGTCCTTCGGTTTTATCGGTGCCGTCAGGACGCTTGAAAAACAACAAAGCCGCCTGACGGCGGCTTGTTGACAATATGATCTGTCGAGCCGCCCTTAAAGGTAGGCCCAAAAGTACGAGCAGGAGATGGGTGCGCGTTCGTTGATCATGCCAATCAAATGCGCCCGAATCTAAAATCTGTCAAGCGGGTCAATTCGCAAATCGCGCGATTGCTGAAACAATGGCTTCCTCCATCCCCGCGTCTGCCGTGGAGTGTCCGGCGCCGTCGACCATGATCAGCTCGCTTCCCGGCCAGGCCACGGCAAGCTCGTAGGCGGTAACCGGCGGCCGCTGAAGATCGCGCATGCCCTGGATGAGCAGGCCGGGAATACCCGCCAGCCTGTCGGCGTTGCGAAGAAGCACCCCGTCGTCCAGCCAGGCCGCATGGTGGAAATAATGCGCGCAAAGACGCGCCCGTGTGAGCCTGTAGCGCTCATCCCGCCATCTTTCGGGAAAGGCCGAGGTGCTCTCTGCGGTAATCGAACCCGCCTCCCACAGATGCCATTCATAGGCCGCCCCTGCGCGGATGGCGGGGTCGGCGTCGTTCAAGAGCTGGTAATAGGCGGCAACCGGGTCGACCTTCGAGATGTGGTCCGGGATCGCTGCGATGAAACGCTGCCATTGCCCGGGCAAAAACATTCCCAGTCCCTGATACAGCCAGTCGATTTCCTTCTGCCGCGTCGTCGTGACGCCCGCCAGCACCATGGCGCGCACGTGGCGGGGATGGCGCTGGGCATAGGTCAGGCCAAGGGTGGAACCCCAGGATGTGCCGAAAACCAGCCAGTCATCCACGCCGAGTGCGACACGAATGGCCTCCATGTCGTCGATCAGATGATGCGTGGTGTTGTGCTCGAGGCTCATAGCGGCATTCGGCGTGCTTTGCCCGCAGCCGCGCTGGTCGAACTGAATGATGCGGTAACGCTCGGGATCGAAATAGCGCCGCACCGTTGCCGATATTCCCGAGCCGGGACCACCGTGAAGCAAGATCGCGGCCTGTCCCGCCGGATTGCCCGCAATCGTCACATGCAGCCTGTGGCCTTCGGAAACATCGATGAAAATAGTATCGAAGGGGGCAATTTCGGGAAAGGTTTCTGGCATCCGGCATCTCTTTTGAAGCGATGGCAGGCGCATATATCGCCGGCATGACAGCTGAATTTCATCGTCTCAGTCTTGCCGGCGTCTCAGTGCTCGCCTTCGCACATGCCGTGGTCGGAAAGCGCGCGGATAACGTAGCAATCCTCGATCGAATGGCCATGGCAATGGGAGACGATGCGCTCCAGCTCATGCTCCAGCTTCTTCAGGCTGGCGATTTTTTCACGCACATGGGCAAGGTGTTCGGCAGCGATACGGTCCGCCCCCTCGCACGGCATTTGCCGGTGCTGGCTGAGCGCGATCAACTCACGAATGGCGTCGATATTGAGCCCGATATCGCGGGCGTGGCGGATGAAGGCCAGCCTTTCGAGATCAGTTTTTTCGTAACGGCGCTGGTTACCCTCCGAGCGTCCCGCCTCGCGGATGAGGCCCATCTGCTCATAATAGCGGATCGTCGGCACCTTGACGCCGGTACGCTTCGACAGTTCACCGATCGACAGCATTGCTTTCTCCATATCCCTGGCACGGTGGCAAGAGGGCGAAGTGGTTTAGCCACTTATGCCCGATGCTCTAGTCTCTAGAGATATGGCTTTTCAGCCCGCCATTCAATGGGTGTCAGGCGGCCGCGTCCACGCCGAGCGCCTGAGCCAGCGCCTTCAAGACTTCCGTCTCGAGGCTTACGGCTGCTTCAGGCTGCGCAGCGGATGTCATCTCAAGCGCGGGCGTGGTGGCAGCGGAAGCACCGCTATCAAGGTTCCACAATGCAGCGGCGAGGCTGGCGGAAGCGCGGGCGGCCGGTGAGACTGCCGCAGCGACGCTTTCGGCGCTCGATATGGCGCGGTGCGCTGCGCGGGTCAGCTCCAGCAGAGCGTCGGTGGTGGAGTGGGCTTCCCTGTTCTTTGCCGGTTCAAGGGTCCGTACCGGCGTTGCGTAATAGCTGCTGGTGGTTGCTGCGATAGTCGTCATGACTGAGTCCCCAAGTTCTGATGGAGCATTTTTAGGGGCCGAAACATTCGCGAGGATTGCGTCACGCAGGCCTTGAACGGAAAAACATCGCGATATAGTATACCCCCCTATAGTATATGAGGTACCGATGTCCCACACGATCCGCAACAAGGAGAAGTTGCTTGCCCGCATCCGCCGCCTGAAAGGGCAGATGGAGGCGGTGGAGCGCGCATTGGACGATTCCAAGCCCTGCGGCGAGGTGCTGCAATTGCTGGCTTCGGTGCGCGGCGCGCTGTCCGGCCTGACGGGCGAGGTGATGCAGGAGCATCTGCACGAACACGTGGTGCATGCCGAAAATGAAGACGAGCGGGCGCGGGCGGCGGAAGAGCTGGCCCAGGTGCTGAAGACCTACATCCGCTAACATATCTCCTGAAAGTCTCCGTGTTTTGGGGGATGCGAGCGTGAAACGAAATATTCCAGGATCGAGCAGGATTAGCGACATGACGACGACATCCGAATTTTCCACAGCGGCCGGCCACGACCATGTTTTCCTTGGCCAGAACCATGAGCGTAACGAAAAGCGCGTGTGGATGGTGATTGCGCTGACCACCGTGATGATGGTGGCAGAGATCGTCGCCGGCCACTGGTTCGGCTCCATGGCGCTGACGGCGGATGGCTGGCACATGTCCACCCATGCGGGCGCGATGCTCATCTCGGCGCTGGCCTATCTCTATGCCCGCCGCGAGGCGCGCAATCCGCGCTTCACCTTCGGCACCGGCAAGTTCGGCGATCTCGCGGGCTTTGCCAGCGCCATCGTGCTGGCGGTGGTGGCATTGCTCATCGCTGTCGAAAGTGCGATGCGTCTCGTCAATCCGGTCGAAATCGACTTCAACCAGGCGATCCTCGTTGCCGTCATCGGCCTTGCCGTCAATCTCGTCAGCGCCGTGCTGCTGAAGGATGATCACCACCATGATCACGGCCACGGCCATGGTCACGCGCAGGGCTCACATGCCCATCACGGTCACGGTTCTCACGCGCATCATGGTGAACACGGCGCAAAGGGCGGCAGGGACAATAATCTGCGCGCGGCCTATCTGCATGTGCTGGCGGATGCGCTGACCTCGGTTCTGGCCATCGTCGCGCTGCTGCTCGGCAAATGGAACGGCTGGTCATTCCTTGATCCGGCGATGGGCATCGTCGGCGGCCTGGTCATCGCCCGCTGGTCATGGGGTCTGGTTCGCTCCACGGCGACGACGCTGCTAGACGCACTGCCGCAGGCCGATGACCTGCCGCAGGAAATCCGTCAAAGCGTGGAAACGGAAGAGGATCGCATTACCGACCTGCACGTCTGGCAGGTCGGCCCGGGCCATCACGCCGCCATCGTCGCCATCCGCTCGCAAGTGCCGAAGGCGCCGGCTTTCTACAAGCAGAAGCTTGCGGCCATACATGAACTTTCGCATGTAACGGTGGAGGTCAGCCCGGCAAGGGCCTGATGGGAATCGCCTATTTCAGTTTGTTGATGAAGGCGCTTGAATCTCTCCGCGTCATCCTCGGGCTTGACCCGAGGATCCATATCCGCTGAAGCCGTGGATCCTCGGGTCAAGCCCGAGGATGACGGAGGGTGCGGTTGAGGATGACGGAGGGTGCGGTTGAGGCTTTGTTCTGAAAGCCTATTCCGTATATTCCGAATAGGCGCTGCGCACCCATTCGGCCTTTGCTTCCACCTCGACCTCTGCAGATGCCGCAGCCGGCGCGCTGCCATTGCCGACGGCCCACAGCACATTGGCGAGCGACTGGGAAAGAATGGTGCTGGAAACAGTCGGGTTTCCGGGGCCGCGTTTTACAGCCTGCTCTTCTGGCGCGCTCTGTGCGTTGCCGGCTTTTTCGATGTCGCGGATACGTCCCTGATAATTGTACCCGCCAATATTGCTTTCGATCTGCATGTCGGTGATTCCGCGTTCAAAAGTTAACAAATGGTTAACGATGGCGGCTTGCCTGAAGCTTGCGTTTGCTGCGTTGCAGCGTCATTCCCGACTTGACAGCCGGCAAAGGAGTGCTTCGTTTTTGCCTAATGAAGACGGGGCAGGAGGAGATTGCCAGCTTTGTCCCTCGCGGCATTGCAGTCCGGTTTAAATTTCTGGCACCGGTGAACACCTCACTCCCGTCATTCCGGCCTTGAGCCGGAATCCAGCCGACGCGCGTCTGCGCGGCGAGAGAGCCCTTTCAGCCCAAGGACTTGGGCTGGCTGGATACCGGCTCAAGGCCGGTATGACGGAAAGAGGAAATCTCGCGGACGCGGCCAATCCGTCCGGTGCCGGATTACGCCGTTTCTTTTTCCACCGGAACAACCGTTTCCCGGGGCTTCTCCGGCTCCTCCGCCACTTCCACCGTAACCTCCGCCTCCTGAGGCGCAGGCGTGACCATGGCCGCCACCAGCGTGTCGAGGCCGATGCTGCCGACCGGCTTGCCGTCCTCGTCCACCACATGCGCGGTCGTCTCGTTCGCCTCCGACATGTCGCGGGCGATGGTTTCCAGCGTCGCGTTCTCAGGCACGGACATGCCCTCCGGGCGGCTTTCAAGCGGCTCCATGACCGTGGTCGCCTGCAGCACGCGGCCGCGATTGACGTCGCGCACGAAGTCGGTGACGTAGCCATCGGCCGGCGAGAGGATGATGCTCTGGCCGTCGCCCTGCTGCACCACTTCGCCGTCCTTCAAAATGGCGATATGGTCGCCGAGCCGCAAAGCCTCGTCCAGATCGTGGGTGATGAACACCACGGTCTTCTTCAGCTCCTGCTGAAGATCGAGCAGCATGGTCTGCATATCGACGCGGATCAGCGGATCGAGCGCCGAATAGGCCTCGTCCATCAGGAGAATATCGGCGTCATTGGCAAGCGCCCGGGCAAGGCCGACGCGCTGCTGCATGCCGCCGGAAAGCTGGTTCGGATAATAATCCTCGTATCCGGCAAGGCCAACACGCTCCAGCCAGTAACGGCCCTTTTCTTCGCTCTCCCTGCGCGGCACGCCCTGGATGTCGAGGCCGTAGACGCTGTTTTCCAGCACGGTACGATGTGGCAGAAGGCCGAATTTCTGGAACACCATCGCCGTTTTGTGGCGGCGGAATTGCCTCAGCGCCGAAGCGCTCATGCCGCAGATATCCTCGCCGTCATAGAGAACCTCACCCGCCGTCGGGTCGATCAGCCGGTTGATGTGGCGGATCAGCGTCGACTTGCCGGAACCGGAAAGCCCCATCACGACAGTGATCTTGCCGCCCGGCATGGTGATGTTGATGTTGTTGAGACCGAGCACGTGGTTGTGCCTGTCGTTCAGCTCCACCTTGTCCATTCCGGATCGCACCGCTTCGAGGTATTTCTCGGGATGCTTGCCGAAGATCTTGTAAAGATTCTTGATTTCGATGCTTTTAGCCATGGGAGACCTCGCGGTATTTCTGCAGACGCTTGCCGAAAGCCTGGCTCGCCCGGTCGAACATGATGGCGATGGCGACCAGAGCGAAACCGTTCAGGAAGCCCACCGTGAAAAACTGGTTGTTGATGGCCTGCAGCACGTTCTTGCCGAGCCCGCCGACACCGACCATGGAGGCGACGACGACCATGGCGAGCGCCATCATGATGGTCTGGTTGATGCCGGTCATGATGGTGGGCAACGCCAGCGGCAGCTGCACGTTGAACAGCTTCTGACCGTTGGAGGAGCCGAAGGCATCGGCCGCCTCAAGCACCTCCCGGTCCACCAGGCGAATGCCGAGGCTGGTGAGGCGGATGACGGGCGGAATGGCGTAGATCACCACTGCGATCAGGCCCGGAACCTTGCCGATGCCGAAAATCACCACCACGGGGATGAGATAAACGAAGCTTGGCAGGGTCTGCATCACGTCGAGCACGGGATTGATGAGGCGTTGCAGGCGTTCCGAACGTCCCATCAGGATGCCGAGCGGCAGGCCGATGACGATGGCGATCAGCGTGGCGATGGCGACGATGGAGAGCGTCGTCATGGCGTCGCGCCAGAGGCCGACGGCGCCGATCATAAGCAGGGAGATGGCAGTGCCACCGGTGATCTTGAAGCTGCGCCCGGCCAGATGAACGATGGCCAGAATGACCAGCATGGTGATGATCCACGGGGTCTGGATGAACAGCCGCTCCGAGGAATTGAGAAAAAGCTGCAGCGGATGCACGACGACGTCGATCGCATCGCCATAATTGCGCACGATGTCGCGAAAACCGTCATCGATGGTCTTGCGTGCCACACGCATCGTGCTGTTGTCGATGGCCGGAAACTTGCAGAGCATGTCCGGCAGGTAATTGCAGAGGGCCATTATTGTTGTTTTCCCTTTGGTTTTGATGGGATGGGCGGCAGAGGCTGGAGCGCGGGGCACCCCCCTCTGTCCTGCCGGACATCTCCCCCACAAGGGGGGAGATCGACAAGCGGCAAGGTCTCGCCCATCAAACAGGTTGCGGATTTGTGAGAAGGGGGCGCCCAGCCGATCTCCCTCCTTGTGGGGGAGATGCCCGGCAGGGCAGAGGGGGGTAAGCCACAGATGCAAACCCAGACTTTTCCCTCCTGCGGATGGGTTACATCGAAGCCTTGATCTTCTCCGCCACCTCGGCCGGAACCCACTTCGTCCAGATGTCCTCGTGGTTCTCGAGGAAATACTCCGCGCCGTCCTCGTTGGTGCCCTGGTTTTCATCCATCCAGGCAAGGATCTCGGCAACGGTCTTGTTGTCCCAGTTGCGGGCCTTGATGTAGTCCATCGTCACGCCCGCCTTGTCGGCGAAATCCTTGGTGATGACGGTGAAGACGTCTGCCACCGGATAAGCGTTGACCTTGGGATCGGCGCAATCGACCTTGGCCGTGCACTCGTCGTAATGGGCGCGGTCCAGCTCGACGCCGTCATCCAGCTTCACCATCTCGTATTTGCCGAGAATGGCGGTGGGTGACCAGTAATAGCCGAGCCAGCCCTGCTTCTTTTCAAACGCGTTGGCGATCGAGCCGTCAAGGCCGGCGGCCGAGCCCGTGTCGACCAGCGTGAAGCCCTTCTTGTCGCCTTCGCGCGCCTTGTAGAGATTGGTGGTCGTCACCTGGCAGTTCCAGCCGGACGGGCAATTGTGCACGGCGCCCTTGCTGGCGTCTTCCGGGGCTGGGAAGAGTTCGGGATGTTTCAGGGCATCCTCGACGGTCTTGATGTCGGGGTGTTCATCCGCGATGAATTTCGGGATCCACCAGCCTTCGACGCCGCCATCGCTGAGGATTTTCGACGCCTCGATCATGCGGCCTTCCTTGACGGCGGCGCTGAGCGGCTCACGCACGGCATTGACCCACAATTCGGGCGCCATATCGGGCTGGCCCTTTTCGTTCATGGAAGCAAACGTCGGCATGGTATCGCCGCTGACGACATTGACCGTGCAGTCATAGCCGTTTTCCATGATGAACTTGTCGACGTAAGCCGCGACACCGGCGGATGCCCAGTTCATTTCGGCGATGGAGATGCTGCCGCACTCTTCAGCGGCATTGGCGGAGTTTGCTGCACCGGCAGCGATGGTAAAGCCCGTTACGAGAATGGTCGAGGCGAGGAGTTTCTTCATGTGTAAGACCCCCAAGTCTGATGCAGTGTTTTCAATTGGCAAAGCGGGAGCACTGCAAAGCCCGGATTGCCAAGGGCGAACTGACATGGCGCGTGGAAAAGCCGAAAAATGACGGCAAGAAGAATATCCGCAGAACACGCTGCGGCATTGCCGCAGGAGATGCGGCGAAAAGGCGCATGAATATGTCAACGACCGGCATAATACGGCCAAAAAGTGATATTGCAACGCGAAATGGCGCATCGCAGCCATGCGTTCGATTCCCGGAACATTTTTCCGTCTGGCGTAATACTGAAAATATATTTGTAATTTACTGAGGTGTATTTTGAGTTTCAGTAGTTTGAAATAAAAATCCGTTATGCTGTAAAGTGGTATTTAAAGAAAAAATACCGGCGCGATTTTGTGGAAAAAATATTCAGAAACGGGTTTTCGAAGGGTATTTTTATACTGTTTTCGAAGCGGGCGACGTTATCCGCCGCCCGTTCCGCCATCAGCGGGTCATGCGGCGTCCTTGCCGGCCACCTTCAGCGCGAAGGCATATTCGAAGGCGATTTCTTCCAGCCGCTGGAAACGGCCCGACTTGCCGCCATGGCCGGCCGCCATGTTGGTTTTCAGCAGGATGGGGGCTTCTCCCGTGGTCTTCTCACGCAGCTTCGCCACCCATTTGGTCGGCTCCCAATAGGTCACGCGCGGATCGGTGAGGCCGGAAAGCGCAAGGATAGGCGGGTAAGGCTTCGCGCCCACATTGTCATAGGGGCTGTAGGCGGCGATCCAGCCATATTCCTCTGCCGATTCCAGCGGATTGCCCCATTCCGGCCATTCCGGCGGGGTGAGCGGCAAAGTGTCATCGAGCATGGTGGTCAGCACATCCACGAAGGGAACGGCGGCGATGATGCCGGCGAATTTTTCCGGCGCCATATTGGCAACGGCTCCCATCAGCATGCCGCCGGCCGAACCGCCTTCGGCGATGATGCCCCCATAGGAGGTGAAACCCTCCTGAACCAGATGATCGGCAGCGGCGATGAAGTCCTTGAAGGTGTTCTGCTTGTCTTCCATCTTGCCGGTTTCGTACCATTCGAAACCCTTGTCCTTGCCGCCACGAATATGGGCGATGGCATAGATGAAACCACGGTCGGCGAGCGACAGCGTGGTGGTGGAGAAGGAGGCGGGAATGGTGATGCCGTAAGCGCCATATCCGTAGAGCAGGCAGGGGGCTGAACCGTCAAGCGGCACGCCCTTGCGATAGAGCAGGGAGACCGGCACCAGCTCGCCATCATGCGCAGGCGCCATGATGCGGCGGGTGATGTAATCGTCCGGATTGTGGCCGGAGGGCACTTCCTGCGTCTTCAGCAGCGTGCGCTCGCGCGTCACCATGTCGTAATCGAACAGCTGGCTCGGCGTCGTCATCGAGGAATAGGAGAAGCGGATGACATCGGTGTCATATTCCGCCGCGCCATGCAGGCCAAGCGAATAGGCCTCTTCGGCAAAGGCGATGGAATGTTCCTCGCCGGTGCGGCGGTCGCGGATGACGATGCGCGGCAGGCCGTCGCGGCGTTCCAGCCAGATCAGGTGGCGGGCATAGGCATCGACGGAGAGAATAAGGCGGCCCGGCTCATGCGGCACGACTTCTTTCCAGTTTTCCTTGCCGGGTGCGGTGACCGGTGCTTCCACGATGCGGAAATCCTTGGCGTCGCCGTCATTGGTGAGGATGAAGAAGACATCGCCGCCTTCGCACATCGAATATTCGATACCCTCTTCGCGCTCGGCCACCACCATCGGCTCGGCCGTCAGGTCCTTCGTGGAGAGAATGCGATATTCGCTGGTCTCGTGGTCGTGAATGTCGATGAAGATGAAGTCATCGAGAACCGATGCGCCGACGCCCATGAAGAAGCCGGGGTCCTTTTCCTCATAGACCAGCCGGTCGGCCGATTGCGGCTCGCCGATGATGTGATGGAAGACTTTGGAAGGACGGTGGTTTTCGTCCTGCAGCGTGTAGAAGAAGCTCTTGCCATCGGGCGCCCATGCGCCGCCGCCGCCGGTGTTTTCCACGATATCGGCAAGGTCCTCGCCGCTTTCAAGATTGCGGATGCGCAGCGTGAAATATTCCGACCCCTTGTCGTCATAACCCCAGATGCCGTGACTGTGATCGGAAGACTGGTCGAGGCCGGCAAGACGGAAATAATCCTTGCCTTCCGCTTCCTTGTCACCATCAAGCAGCACATGTTTTTCGCCGCCATCGCGCGGAGTGCGGAAATAATGCGGCTGCTCGCCGCCGGTCACGAACAATGTCCCGTAAGCATAAGGCCCGTCATTGACCGGCACGGAGGAATCATCCTGCTTGATGCGGCCTTTCATCTCCTCGAACAGCTTTTCCTGAAGCGCCTTGGTGTCGCCCATGGCCGCTTCCATATAGGCGTTCTCCGCCTCCAGATGGGCGCGAATGGCAGGGTCGAGAAGGGTGGGGTCCTTGAACATGGCCTGCCAGTTATCGGCCCGGAACCATGCATAATCGTCGGTGCGGGTGATGCCGTGATGCGTGTCCTGAACGGGCCTTTTTTCGGCGGTTGGAGCAACGGGCAGGTTCTTGAAAATCGGCAAGGGAAACTCGCTTTCCTGTAAAATCCGTGGGCGGTACCAAGATGTAGAGTGCCCCTTACGGCCGATCAAGTTTCAAATCTCCACAGCCGCAATGTGGCTTGGGCACAATTTCGTCAGCTTTCGATCACATTTTGGCAATATCTGGCAAATCGGCGATGATGCGCGCCGGCCATCGGTCCGCCGTCCCTCGCCAGGAAAACGAAAAAAGACAAGAACAAACGAAAAAACTGACAGGATCCCATGCGAAAGCTTCTTCCCGCTGCCCTTTCTGCCTTTTTCCTTGGCTTGCAGGCCTTCACGCCCGCTTTTGCAATCGATGCCAGCGTGATGCGGCAGTTGAACGCGCTGGCGCCGGAGGAGCGCCTGGAACAGCGCTGCGATATCGAAGCGATGGAAAGAATAGCGACCGAGCAGAAGGGCATGCGGCCGGACAAGGTCATCGCTTACACCTTCGGTGATCCGGAGGTGGGCAAGAACTCCATCAAGGCACCGGGCGCGGTCTTCAGAAGCGCCGGCGAATGGTACAAGCTCAAATACAAATGCCAGCTGAAGAGCGACAGCCTCAGCATTCAGTCCTTCGACTACCGCGTCGGCGACAGGATTCCGGAGGAGCAGTGGAAGAAGTTGTATCTTTATGACTGACCGCCGAAATTTTCGGCGTCCATGCAAGGTTTAGCCCCCGCCTTTCTTGCCGCCCCGCCGGTGGCTCTGTAACCCTGTTTCTCGATCGAAGTGAGGGAGACGGGCATGGCGACACGATTCAAGGGACTTTCAGCTTTTCCGATGACGCCGGCCGATGAGGCCGGGCAGGTCGATACGCAGGCCTTTTCCGCTCTCATCGAGCGGCTTGATGCGGCCGGGGTGGATTCCGTCGGCATTCTCGGCAGCACCGGCATCTACATGTATCTGTCGCGCGCGGAGAGACGCCGGGCCATCGAGGCTGCCGCTGCGGTTTTGAAGGGCAGGCGCATATTGATGGCCGGTGTCGGCGCCCTGCGCACCGATGACGCCGTGGCACTGGCAAAGGACGCCGAAGCTGCCGGTGCGGATGCCCTGCTGCTGGCGCCCGTTTCCTACACGCCGCTGACGCAGGAAGAGGCTTATCATCACTTCGCCGCCGTGGCCGGCGCAACGGGCCTGCCGCTGGCCATCTACAACAACCCGACGACGACCCGGTTTTCCTTCAGCGACGACCTTCTGGTGCGGCTCGCCTATATTCCCAATATCCGCGCCATCAAGATGCCGCTGCCGGCCGATTCGGATTATGTGGGCGAGCTTGCGCGCCTGCGGCCGAAGCTGACGGATGGTTTCGCCATCGGTTACAGCGGCGACTGGGGATGCGCCGAGGCGACGCTTGCCGGCGGCGACACCTGGTACAGCGTCATCGCCGGCTTGCTGCCCGTTCCGGCGCTGCGGCTGATGCGGGCGGCTCAAGCTGGCGATACGGAAGAGACACGCCGGATCGACGCGGCCTTCCAGCCGCTCTGGGCGCTGTTTAAAGAATTCGGCAGCATCCGCGTGGTCTATGCAGCCGCCAGCATCCTGCCATTGGCGATCGGCGAACCGCCCCGGCCGATCCTGCCCCTCACCAGTGCGGAACGCCAGCGGGTGGAAGAGGCGCTGGCCGCCGTTGCTGCGCTGGAAGCCACGCCATAATTCGGGCGTTTTGCAGGCGGATTGCCACGTCCTTACACTTCGGAAACTGAAAAATGCTGCGTTGCCTGTCTTCTGCCGTCCTCTTCCTGTCCCTCACGACCGCTGCTTTCGCGGGAACGGGTCTTGTCGAGCCGTCTCTGAAGATGACGCCGCAGCATGACGGCAAGGTGCGGGTGGCCATGACGCTCGATGCCTGCATGGGCAAGACCGACCACCGCATTCTCGATACGCTGGTGAAGGAGCGCATTCCGGCGACGATCTTCGTTACCGCCCGCTGGCTGAAACATAATGGCGAGGCGCTGGCCACGCTCATGGCGCATCCGGACCTGTTCGAGATCGAAAACCATGGCGAAAACCATGTGCCGGCGGTGGATAAGCCGGTTTCCATTTACGGCATCGCCGCCGCCGGTTCGGAAGCGGCGGTCGAGCAGGAAGTGGAGGGCGGCCGGCAGGCCATCGTCGCCGCCACCGGCCTCCAGCCGCAATGGTTCCGAGGTGCCACGGCCAAATATACCAGGTCCTCCATGACCACCATCAACCGGCTGGGCATGCGGGTGGCCGGTTATTCCGTCAATGGCGACGGCGGCTCGCTTCTGGGGGCTGCTGCAACGGCAAAGCACATTGCTTCCGCCAGGGACGGTGACGTCATCATCTCCCACATCAACCAGCCCACCCATGAAGCGGGCGAGGGCGTGGTGAAGGGCCTTCTGGCGCTGAAGGCGCGCGGCGTGATTTTCACAAGGCTGGACGATCCGTCCTTCGCACCGCCGGGGAATTGATCCGCAAGGTCGCCGCCCGTTTCTTCTCCCCGCCGGGGAGAAGATGCCCGAAGGGCAGATGAGGGGGCAAGCTCCTCGCATCTCTCCACCGTCGCCCTCTCATCCGGCGCTGCGCGCCACCTTCTCCCCGGCGGGGAGAAGAAATATGCCGCACCGGCTTGGCCGCGAAACGGCGCGGACACGAGCCGACAACATCCCCTACATCCATGCCCGTTTTTCGGCGGCGCGGGCCAAAAAATTGCGCTAGCATCCTCCCCATGATGCTGTTCAAACGCCCCGACACAGAAACCCTCTATTCCGCCCTTGTAAACAAGGACCCCGCCTATGAAGGCGTGGCCTATGTCTGTGTGACCTCGACGAAGATTTTCTGCCGTTTCACCTGCACGGCGCGAAAGCCGAAGATTGAAAATTGCCGGTTCCGCGAGACCATTGCGGAATGCCTGGAAGCGGGCTTCCGTCCCTGCAAGCGCTGCAAACCGATGCTCGCCTATGGCACGGCCGACGAGACCGTGACTGAGCTGCTGACCGCGCTGGAAAACGAGCCCGCCCGCCGCTGGCGCGAGGAGGACGTGGTGGCGATGGGCCACGACCCGTCTACCGTGCGCCGCACCTTCAAGCGCCGTTTCGGCATGAGCTTTCTGGAAATCGCCAGGCTGCGCCGGGTTGGGGATGCGGCAACGAGCCTTGCCTCGGGCGAAGCCGTGATCGGTGCGCAGATCGATGCGGGCTATGAATCGGGCAGCGGTTTCCGCTCGGCCATCAACCAGCTCTTCGGCACCTCTCCGGCCGCCATGAAGGGCAAGGGCTTCCTGAAGGGCGACTGGATCGACACGCCGATCGGCCCGATGCTGGCCGTCGCCGACGATCACGCTTTGCATCTCCTAGAATTCGCCGACCGGCCGGCGCTTCCCACCGAGCTGAAACGGCTGAAGACGCGCACCGGCGCGGATATGGTGCTCGGCCGGACGGCCGTGACCGGCCAGATCGAAGCGGAACTAAAGGCCTATTTCGCCGGGCATTCCGCCGCCTTCGAAACTAGGCTTGCCGGCCACGGCACGCCCTTCGAGCGCGACGTCTGGCGCAGCCTGCGGGAAATCCCGGCGGGCGAGATCGTCAGCTATTCCTCGCTCGCAACCGCCATGGACAGGTCATCCGCCGTGCGTGCGGTCGCGCGTGCCAATGGCGCCAACCAGATCGCCGTCGTCGTGCCGTGTCACCGTGTGCTGGGCGCGGATGGCAGCCTGACGGGTTATGGCGGCGGGCTGTGGCGCAAGAAATGGCTGATCGAGCACGAGCGCCGCATGGCGAGCGCGCAGGGGGAGGCGCAGGGAATGCCGCTCGCTTCCTGAGCGGCCTGGCTGCTGGCGCGTGGGGTTTACCCCCCCCTCTGCCCTGCCGGGCATCTCCCCCTCAAGGGGGGAGATCGGCAGGAGGCGCTACCGCCATTTCATTCTCAACGTTGAGATGGGCGAAACCTCGCCGCAGATCGATCTCCCCCCTTGAGGGGGAGATGCCCGGCAGGGCAGAGGGGGGTAAACCCCACGCGCCGGCCGTCAAGGACAATCTCCTGACAGCTCAAACCCGGAGTAGTTCGCATTTCCAGCGGGAAAACCGCCGGTCAATCCGGCAGTTTGGGAACGACCCGGCGCGAGGGGAAAAGCTCCCGCGTCACCGTCATGGCGATCAGTGACAGCGGCAGCGCCAGCATCGCTCCGGCCGCTCCCCACATCCACGTCCAGAAGATGATCATCACGAAGACGAGGAAGGGGTTGATCTCCATGTTGCGGCCCACCACCGCCGGAAAGGCGAGGTTTTCCATCAACAGGTGGATGGTGAAGAAGATCGCCGCCGGCAGCAGCGCCAGAACGATATTGTCGTGGGTGATGATGCCGGCCACCGTCAGCGCAATCGTCATGGCGGTAATGCCGAGAAACGGCACGAAGCTGGAGAGGAAGGCGAACAGCCCCCAGAGCAGCGGCATGGCCAGCCCGCCCAGATAGGCGATGACCACCATCGTCACCCCGAGCCCGGCATAGATCAGCGCCGCCGTGGCGAAATAGGTGCCAAGCACCTCTTCCACCGAGGCGATGATGCGGATGGTCCGCAGCCGTTGATGGCGGGCCGGAAAGGCCATGATGATCGCCTTGCGCAGCCGCAGGCGGCTGTAAAGGAACATCAGCAGCGCGGCGAGGAAGATCATGCCCTGAATAACGGCTGGAGTAACATTTGAACCGAGCACGGAAATGATCTCACCACTGCGTGAAATCAGCGATTCCATCGACATCGAGCCCATGCTGAAAGTTGCCGCCGAGATATTCAGCCATCGCAGGTTTTGCAGATAGGGCAGGAAGCGGTCGATGCTGCGCTCCACCAATGCCGGTCCTTCGGAGGCGAGTTGCGACACCGGGTCGATCAGCGAATTGACCACGAAGAACATCACCGCCGCCACCAGGGTGGAGAGAATGAGCGCGACGCCAAAACCGGGAATGCCGTAGGAGCCGAGTTTTTCAGCGGCGATGCCGAGGATCATTCCCACCACGATCGCCATGACCACCGGAATGAGAATGAGCGACAATTCGTGGATGACGGCCATCATCACGACCAGAAAAATGCCGATTATCGACCATGCCACGACGACATCCAGCGCTTCGCGGCCAAGCGGCTGCTGGCTGCGGGCATCGTCGCGGTGCGATCCGGACGCAAGCCCCTCAAGCGGGTCGGCCCTCGTGGCCGCGGCAACGCCCGTGCCCGCACCCGTGCGGCCACCAATATTGCCCAAATTGCCGGCTTTTTCCGGTCTGGCATTCTCATTCATCGAACTGTCCCCCAATAAGACGACAAACGTTCGAAAAATGAGGCGGTTCCGGGGCGGTGAAAATTTCTGCCGCCCCGTCTTCCCTTACGCGGAAAGCTTCAGCCCGATGCCCCAGGGATCCTTCAGAACGATGCCGTCGCTCTGCCGTTCCGTGGCGATTTCCAGCCGGTCGAGAGCAGCCGTTGCGCGGTCAAGGGCATCAGGCTCGTTGAATTTCAGCGAGTAGCCGGAAAGGCCGGTCATGCTGTCCTTGCGGGCCGTGGCGCCGCGGCTGTTCCAGATATTGGCCGCCACGTGGTGGTGATAGGCCCCGGAGCCGAAGAAGCTCGCGCCCGGATACCGCGCCATGATCTTCAGCCCGAGTACGTCCTGATAAAATTCATCCGCCTGCGGAATATTGCCGACCTGCAGATGGATATGGCCGATTGCGGTTCCCTCTGCAGCGCCTTCGAACGCCGTCTTCGGCGCGCTGTCGTAAAGCGCCTGCAGATTGAGGCCGAGCGTTGCCATCTCCACCGTGCCGTCCTGCTGATAGGTCCATTCCTCCGGCGAACGGTCGCGATACACCTCGATGCCGTTGCCTTCCGGGTCGGCAAGATAGATCGCTTCGCTGACCAGATGGTCGGACGCGCCCTGAAGCTGGATATTGTTATGGGCGGCATGCGCCAGCCAGTGCGCCAGATCCTGCCTGCTGGGCATCAGGAAGGCGGTGTGGAACAGGCCTGCGGCATTGCGCGGCGCGCGCTCCGCGGCAGTTGAGGTGGAAAGCGTCAGCAGCGGCTGGCCATTGACGCCGAGAACCTCGCCGCTCGGGCTTTTTTCGATGACCGAAAGACCGATGATCTTCCGGTAAAAATCCGAAACGCGCGGCAGATCGTGAACGACGAGATGAGCCTGACCGACATAAGCCGGGCGCGTCAGGGCGAATTGTTTGATTTCACTCATCATAATCTCCATATTGAATCTGACGCGCCGAGGGCGGATCGGCGGCCGCCGGCATCGTCCGACGCCGCTTTGCGGCGTTTGTCGAAAGCGAATATGGGCGGATTTCATCGTTCAGCAAAGATCGCCATCCGGCGATTGACCGTCCACAATTCGTTGACAATGACCGCCCAAGCATGTCTCCCGGCTTTGACTTCGATCAAGGCGAAGGATGTGCCGGCGGGGAATATGAGCTTGAGCCACGAGAAACGGCAGATTACGCCAAAGGAGACAGCCATGTACAAAAAGATCATCGTACCGGTAGACCTCAGCGCCACCGACAAGGGTGAAAAAATCCTCGCCAAGGCCAAGGCGCTGCTGGATGCCGATGGCGAGATCGTCCTCATCAACGTGGTTGAGGAACTGCCCGGCTACATGGCGATCGACCTGCCCGTCGACCTTATTGAAAATGCCATCAAGGACGCCAAGGCGAAACTTGCCGACTTGAAGACGAGGGTCGGTTTCAACGGCAGCCAGGAAATCCGCAGCGGCGCGCCCGCGCGTGAGATCATCGCCGCTGCCGAAGAGCACAAGGCGGATCTCATCATCATCGCGTCGCATACGCCGGACTTTACCAATTATTTCATCGGCGCCACCGCAGACCGCGTGGTGCGCCATGCCAAGTGCTCGGTGCTGATCGACCGCTAAAGTGAGTTGAAATCTTGGGGTTGCGGGCGGTTTTCGCCCGCACCGGCTGGAGGAGAAGACCATGAATGCCCAAAGTTACGAGAAGATCCTGCGCGACCGTCAGCGTGAGCTTTATCGCCGCCTGCATAAAATCGAGGCTGATTTCGAGGAACCGCGCAATCCCGATGACGATGACCGCGCCATCGAGCGCAGCAATGACGAGGTGCTGGACGAGCTGGGGCAGGTGGGTCAGGACGAGCTGCGCGCCATCGACGCCGCCCTTGACCGCATCGCGAACGGCACTTTCGGCACCTGCGTCAAATGCGGCAAGAAAATTTCGGAAGACCGCCTGAAAGCCGTTCCCTATACGCCGTTCTGCCAGGAATGCGCTGCGGCGCTGTGAGGGGCGTTCCTTATCTACCCTCATTCCTGTGCTTGTCACAGGAATCTAGCCAGCCCAAGTCCTTGGGCTGAAAGAACTCTTTCCGTCGCGCAGACGCGCGTCGACTGGATTCCTGTGACAAGCACAGGAATGAGGGCGCCGGCGAGGACCGCTACTCAACCTCTCCTTTTGAAACAGCCTCGAACGCAATTTGATCGCCGTTAACCGGCTGCTGTCTTGTTCCTGTCTAATATTGCCGTCATGCTTGGCCACAAGCAGGCAAACGGGAATGGACTATGAGTAACGTGTGGCGGTTTGGTCGCCAGTATGATTTTCACGAGATTGTCGCCGATGGCATCGTCCACGGCGTGGGTATCGTTTTTGCGCTGGTGGGCGCCACGGCGCTGATTTTTTACGCGACCGTCTGGGGCAGCCTCAGCGCCATTGCGGCCGCCTGGATTTATGGTCTCGGCCTCGTCGCCTGTCTTTCCGTGTCTTTCACCTATAATATCTGGCCGCATTCCAACGTAAAATGGTTCCTGCGCCGGCTGGACCATTCGGCGATCTTCATCCTGATTGCAGCCACCTATACGCCTTTCCTGATGCGCGGCATTCACGATCCGCTGATTGCCACGATGCTGGGGCTGATCTGGCTTGCCGCCATCTGCGGCATATTGCTCAAATGCCTGTTTCCCGGCCGATACGACCGCGTTGCCATCGGCCTTTATCTCGCCATGGGCTGGAGCGGCATCATGGTGGTGCAGCCGCTTTCGTCCCATCTGGCGCCTGTCACGCTCTGGCTGATCGTTGCCGGCGGCGTCATCTATTCACTTGGCGTGGTCTTCCATGTCTGGGAAAAGCTGCGGTTCCAGAACGCCATCTGGCACGGTTTCGTCGTCGCCGCCGCCGTGGTCCACTATTTTGCGGTCGTCACCTCCTTCAGCCTCGCTCCCCTGACGTCCTGATATCGCGAGCACTGGACAGCCATCCGCGTCATCGCCTAATGCTCGCGTGAAGATCGTGTCCGGCAGGGCGCGGTGCAGGCAAGAACGAGGGCGAACGATAATGAGCGTGGAACTGCGCGATGCGACCGTGGATGATCTTTCCGGCATCATGGAGATTTACAATGACGCGGTCCTGAACACGACGGCGATCTGGAACGAGGTGCTGGTCGATCTGGATAACCGCAAGGAGTGGTTTTCCGCCCGCAAGTCACGCGGCTTTCCGGTCATCGTCGCGATTCTTGACGGCAAGGTCGCCGGCTATGCTTCCTATGGCGACTGGCGCGCCTTTGACGGTTATCGCCACACCCGGGAACATTCGGTCTATGTCCACAAGGACGCACGTGGCCACGGCATCGGCAAAAAGCTGATGCAGGCGCTGATCGACCATGCATCGGGCAATGACGTGCATGTGCTGATCGCCGCAATCGAATCGGAAAATCACGCCTCCATCCGCCTTCACGAAAGCCTCGGTTTTACGGTTGCGGGCCGGTTTTCGGAAGTTGGCACCAAATTCGGCCGCTGGCTGGACCTGACCTGCATGCAACTGAAACTGAGCTAGTTCGCGGGCCGGGATTTCTCTCAGGCGGGACGCCGGGCGAAGGCGAGCATGACGCCGAAGGCCATCATCATGGAGCCGCTGATCCGGTTCACCCGCTTCAGGGCGCGCGCATTGCGCATGAGACCGGACAGCCGAGAACCGACAAAGGCGTAAACGGTGATAGCCACCACCTCGAGCAGCAGGAAAATTGCGCCGAGCGTGGCGAAACTCTGCCAATAGGCGTCCTGCTGGATGAATTGCGGGAAAAACGCCGTGAAGATCAGGATGGCCTTGGGATTGCCGGAGGCGACGAAAAACTCCTGCCGCAGATAGGTCTTGAGAACATTTCCGTTGCCCGAGGATACATCGGGAGCGGTGACGTCCGCCCTTGAGCGGATGAGCTTGAAGCCGATCCACAGCAGGTAGAGAACGCCGATCCATTTGATCAGCGAAAACATCATTTCGGACGCCATCAAAAGTGCGCCGAGGCCCAAAGCGGCGATCGCAATCATGCCCGCGAAAGCAACCAGCCGGCCGCTTGCCGCCATCACCGCCGTCGCCATGCCGTATCGCGCACCCACAGTCATCGACAGGAGATTGTTGGGCCCGAACGCCATGTTCAGGGCAAAGCAGGCGGGAATGAATATGAGGATGGTTTCGAGCGCCATGATGGTGATCCGGAAGGAGTGAGATCGCGATAATCTCACTCTCCGGTCCAGCTGTCGAGACGGTCATTTTCTTCGCAACAAAGGCCGGCAGGCAGCCGGCCGTTACCCGTCTCTGATCAGATAGGTTCGAACACCATCGAATGGCCGTTGATGCAGTAGCGCAGGCCGGTGGGCTTCGGGCCGTCCGGGAAGACGTGGCCGAGATGGCCGCCGCAATTGGCGCAGCGGATTTCCGTGCGGACCATGCCGTAGCTCGCGTCACGATGTTCCGTCACGGCGCCCGGCTTTACCGGCTCGAAGTAGCTCGGCCATCCGCAGCCCGCATCGAATTTCGTGTCGGAGAGGAACAGCGGCTCGTCGCAGGCGGCGCAGCGGTAAAGACCCTTCTGGAACGTGTCCCAGTAGGGGCCGGTAAAGGCGCGCTCCGTGCCGTGTTCACGCAGGATGTGATATTGCTCCGGCGTCAGCTGCTCGCGCCAGTCGGCATCGCTCTTGTTCACTTTGGGGGATGTCAGATCGCTCATGGAATGATCCTTTCTGTTCCTGCCAGAAATAGTCATCACCGTTGCCGATTGAAAGAGGGCAGCCGTCATAACGAGTACGTTATGAGCCATGTGAAGAGTCGATTTGGGTTGAGATGGCGGTTCCTATGCCTTAACTGAAAAAATCGATTTGTAGAGTTTGAAAAGGAACGTCACCGAGTTGGCGTTCAAAGGGGTGGGGGAACCCCGGGAGATGTGAATGACATCAGATGTCACGTCGCTGACATTCCTGTCGCTGTTTTTGCCGTTTCTGGCAGCACTTGCCGCACCGGCGCTGGTGAAGAGGTTCGGTCACAACGCCGCATGGATCCTGGCGATTGCGCCCGGGCTGGCATTTGCCCATTTCGCGCTGATGCTGCCGCAGGTGGCGGCGGGCGGCGTGGTAACGGGTGGTTACGCCTGGGTTCCGAGTTTCAACCTCAGCTTCTCCTGGTTCATCGATGGCCTGTCGCTGACCTTCGCGCTTCTCATCACGGGCATCGGCCTGCTGATCGTGCTTTACGCGGGCGGGTACATGAAGGGGCACCCGCAGCAAGGGCGTTTCCTGTCATTCCTGCTTCTGTTCATGGGGGCGATGCTGGGCGTCGTCGTTTCCGACAGCCTGCTGATGCTGTTCGTTTATTGGGAACTGACCTCGATAACCTCCTTCCTGCTGATCGGCTTTGACCATACGCGTCCCGCCGCCCGCCGTGCCGCCTTGCAGGCGCTGGTGGTCACGGGTGGGGGCGGTTTGCTGCTGCTCGCCGGGCTGATCTTCATCTGGGACATGAGCGGCATGACGCAATTGTCCATGCTGGTGCGTGGTGGCGACATATTGCGCGACAGCCCGTTTTATCTCGCCGCGCTGCTTCTGGTGCTCGGCGGCGCCTTTACCAAATCGGCGCAGTTTCCCTTCCATTTCTGGCTGCCCAACGCCATGGAAGCGCCGACCCCGGTTTCGGCCTATCTGCATTCCGCAACAATGGTGAAGGCCGGCGTCTATCTTCTGATGCGCTTCAATCCCGTGCTCGGCGATACCGCCGCCTGGCAGATATTGCTGCCGTTCTTCGGCGGGCTGACCATGCTCACCGGCGCGCTGCTTGCCGTGCGCCAGACCGATCTGAAGCTGATGCTCGCTTATACCACGGTGTCGTCGCTCGGCCTGCTGGTCATGCTGACCGGCTTCGGTTCGGACCATGCCATCGAGGCGGCGGTGCTTTATCTGGTGGCGCATTCGCTTTTCAAGGGCGCGCTGTTCATGGTCGCCGGCATCATCGACCACGAAGCCGGCACCCGCGACGTGACGAAGCTCGGCGGCCTGCGAAAAGCCATGCCGATCACCTTCTGGGCGGCGCTCGCGGCGGCCATCTCCATGGCGGGCCTGCCGCCCTTCTTCGGCTTTCTTGCCAAGGAAGAGATTTATTATGCGCTGGCGCACGGCAATCCGCGCGCCGTGCTGTTCACCGGCGTCGCCATTCTCGGCAATGCGCTGATGTTCGCCATCGCCTTCGCGGTGGCGCTGAAACCCTTCCTCGGCAAGCCGGTGAAAACCCCGAAACACGCGCATGAGGGACCGCTGCTGCTGTGGCTCGGCCCGGCGTTGCTGGCGGTGAAGGGGCTGACCATCGCGCTCTTTTCCGGTATCGCGCATTTCTACATTTCGACGCCGATGGCAAGCGCGGTTGCGGGCGAGGCGCGCCCGATTGAAATATCGCTCATTCCCCATATCGGCGTGCCGCTCGGCCTGTCGCTGCTGACGATCGCGCTCGGCATCGTCCTCTACACGCAGCTTTCCGCTGTTCGTGGACTGATCGACCGCACCTTCAAGGCGCTGGGGGCAGGGCCGGACAGAGGCTTTGACGTCTTCATCGAAATGCTGGTGAAAGTGTCATTCCACATCACCCGGATCATCCAGCCGGGCAGGCTGGAATTCTACGTCACCGCCACATTCGCCGTCATCGCCGCGGTGCTGCTTGTGCCGCTGTTCCTTTATGGCGAACTTCCCGCCATGCCGGCATGGCCGCACGATATGCAGATCCATGAGCTGACCTTCATCGTCATTGCGGTGGCGGGCCTCGTTGCGGTGCTCACGGCTTCCAGCCGGCTGACCGCCATCATCGCGCTCGGCATTCAGGGCTTTGCCGTGGCCGTCATCTTCCTGTTGTTCGGCGCGCCCGATCTTTCCTTCACGCAGTTCATGGTCGAGACGCTGTCGGTGGTCATTCTGACGCTGGTGATGACGCGGCTTCGCCTGTCACCGTCGGACCATCGCGGCCTTGGCCAGAAGCTTCTGGACAGCACCATCGCCATCGCCTGCGGCACCGGCTTTGCCCTGTTCCTGATGCGGGCGACGGAAGCCTCGTTCGACAATCGCCTGACGGACTTCTACAACACCTATTCCAAGGTCATCGCCCACGGCGCCAATGTGGTGAACGTCATCATCGTCGATTTCCGTGGCACGGATACGCTCGGCGAAATCGCGGTGGTGATGATCACGGGTCTCGCCATTCTCGCGCTCATCCGCATCCGCCCGGCCGCCGCCGTCAAGGGGCCGGCCAAGACCGCGAAAAAGAAGGGAGCGCGGGCATGAACACGCTCATTCTGCGCACCGTCGCCCCTGTCGTCACCAGCCTCATGGTGCTGTTTTCCATCTTTGTGCTGCTGCGCGGCCATAACGAGCCGGGCGGCGGTTTCATCGGCGGGTTGATCGCGGTTTCGGCGCTGGCGATCTACGGCATCGCCTATGGCGTGGCGGCGGTCCGGCGCGCCATCGTGTTTCATCCGCTGTCCATCGCCGGCGCCGGGCTTCTCATGGCGATGCTCTCCGGCCTCGCCTCGATTGCCGCGGGCGTGCCGTTCATGACCGGGCTCTGGATCTATCCAAGCCTGTTCGGCATCGAAGTGCCGCTCTCCACCGTCATGTCCTTCGATATCGGCGTCTACCTCGTCGTGGTCGGCGCCATCACCTCCATTGCCTTGGCACTGGAAGAAAGGGAAAGCGACTGATGGAAGCGGTTTTCTCCATTCTCGTCGGCATCTTCTTTTCGGTGGCGATCTATCTCATGCTGTCGCGCCACAGCATCCGCATGCTGCTGGGCATCGCCATTCTCGGCAATGCGGTCAATCTGCTGCTGTTCACGGCGGGAAGACTGACGCGCGAAGTGCCGCCGATCATTCCGGCTGGCATGGATACGCTGCCGGCAGGTGCCGCCAATCCGCTGCCGCAGGCGCTGATCCTGACGGCGATCGTCATTTCCTTTTCCTTTTTCTGTTTCCTTCTGGTGCTGACCTGGCGTGCGTTCCAGGAATTGCAGACCGATGACACGGACGAAATGCGCACCGCAGAACCGGCAGGCGAGCCTTTGCCGCCGCTCGGTTATTGAGCGGGGCGAGGCGTAGACACACATGGCTTCATCCACCACCTCCGCAGTTTCCGATCTTTCCGCAGCGCTCGTCGTCGCTCCGGTGCCCTTGTCCGACTGGCTGATCATCCTGCCCGTCGCACTCTGCATCGGCGCAGGCGCCATTCTCATGATGATGCGCCACGCGATCCGCCGGCATGCGGCCATTGTCATCACGGCGCTTTCCCTGCTGGTGCTTCTCGATGCCGCATTGCTGTGGAAGGTCGTGACGCAAGGGCCGTTCACCATGGTCATGGGCCGCTGGCTGCCGCCCTTCGGCATTGCCTTCACCGCCGACCTCACCGGTGCCCTGCTATCGCTCGCGGCTGCGATTGTCGCGCTCGCCGGCGCCATCCACGCCAGCGCCGATATCGACAATAGCGGCAGGCGATACGGTTTTTATCCCTTCCTGATGCTTCTGATGGCCGGTGTTACCGGCGCGTTCCTGACCGGCGACCTCTTCAACCTCTATGTTTGGTTCGAGGTGCTGCTGATTTCGTCCTTCGGGCTGATCGTGCTCGGCTCGACACGCGAGCAGATCGACGGCGCGCTGAAATACGCCATTCTGAACCTCATCGGCACAACGCTGTTTTTGATCACGGTCGGTTATCTCTACGCCATCTTCGGCACGCTCAACATGGCCGATATCGCGCAGAAGGCGACGCAGCTACGTGGTACTGCACCGCTGATGACGCTTGCCAGCCTCTTTGCGCTCGCCTTCGCCATGAAGGCGGCGGCATTTCCGGTGAATTTCTGGCTGCCCGCTTCCTATCACACACCGCGAATCGTCGTTTCCGCCCTGTTCGGCGGCCTGCTCACCAAGGTCGGCATCTATTCGCTGCTGCGCGTCATGGTCATGCTGTTTCCGGTCGAGCGTGAGGAACTCAGCATCGTCATCGCCATCTCCGCGGCGCTGACCATGGTGCTGGGCGCCATGGGCGCGCTGGCCCAGAACGATATTCGCCGGATGCTCGGTTATGTCGTCATATCAGGCATCGGTTACATGATGGCGGGCATCGCCATCGGCACGCCCTCCGGCGTATCAGGTGCGATATTCTACGCGCTGCATTCCATGGTGCTGATGACGGCGCTTTATCTTGCCGCCGGCCATGCCGCCCGCCTCGGCGGCAGCTTCAGCATGCGCTCGCTCAGTGGCCTTTACCGGCAGGCGCCTTGGTTCTCGGCGCTCGCGCTCGCGCTGTTTTTCGCCGGCTCCGGCCTGCCGCCCTTTTCCGGCTTCTGGCCGAAGGCGGTCCTCGTCAAATCGGCGATCGATATCGGCGCCTGGTGGCTTGCAGCCGCCATCCTTGCCTCCGGCTTCATCGCCACCATCGCCTTTGGTCGGCTCTTCCTTCTGTGCTTCTGGCGTCCGGCAGTGGCGACGGCCGACCAGACCCCCGCGCCGCCCGCGTCACCACTCGCGGCACCACTCGCGGCACCCTCTCTCGTGCCGCTGGTGGGCCTGACAGCGCTGGTGGTGGGCTTCGGCCTGTTTCCCGAAAGCCTGCTCAATCTCAGCCAGCAGGCGGCCGCCGGGCTGGCTGATCCGCAGGCCTATATCCAGTCCGTCTTTTCCGAGGGGGGCAAACCATGAGCCTCTATATTGTCCAGCTGCTCTTCGTCGCCGTGTGGCTTGCGGTAAGCGGCAGCATTTCACTGGCGAATATCGTCTTCGGCCTCATCGTTTCGACGCTGGCGCTCGGCCTCATCCGCCACCAGCTTCCGGGCGGCGATAATCACTGGCTGCGACTCACCCGGGTGCTGTCGCTCGTGCTGCTGTTCTTCAAGGAGCTGGCGTTGTCCGCCTGGAAGGTGGCGGTGCTGGTGACGCGGCGGAGACTCGACGTGAAGCCCGGCATATTCGCCTATCCGCTGACGGTGACGACGGATTTCCAGATCACGCTGCTCGCCAACCTCATCACTTTGACCCCCGGCACGCTGTCGGTCGATGTTTCGGCGGACCGAAAAACGCTTTACGTCCACGCAATCGATTGCAGCGATATCGAAGCCACGAAGAACGACATCAGAAATGGCTTTGAAAAAAAGATCATGGAGGCGTTTCAGGGATGACGCCGGAACTAATAGTTTCATTTGCAACTATACTTGCCTCGGTTGTACTGTCGGTCGCCTTTTTGCTGACAGTATATCGGGTTGTGGCAGGTCCGACCTTGCCGGATCGGATCGTGGCACTCGATATGCTGGTCGGTATTGCGATCGGCTTCATCGCAGTCATCGCCATCCGTACCGGCGTCAATCTTTATGTCGATATCGCCATTGCGCTCGGTCTCGTGGGCTTCCTGGCGACGGTCGCCTTTGCCCGTTTCGTGCTGTCGCGCGGCCCGGATGGCAAACGGGAACGACAGACGGTGCTGGATGGCGAGCGGACGCCGGAAACCGCTGAAAAACCAGCAAAACCGGGGCCGAGTGGCGGAAAAAGAAAGGGTGGACGATGATGGGCTGGATCGTGGCTATTCTTGTTGCGGCGCTGACTGTCTCGGGGGCGGCGTTCTCGCTGATCGCGGCGATAGGGATTAATCGCCTGCCGGATGTCTACACACGCATGCATGCGGCTTCCAAGGCGGGCACAGTCGGGTCCGGCCTGCTTCTTCTCGCCGTCGGTATTCACGCGATGGAATTATCGACGCTGGCGCGGGCGCTCGCCGGTTTCTTCTTCTTCATTCTGACCGCGCCGGTCTCCGCACATCTTCTTGCAATGGCCGCGCACAAGGCAGGTTATCCACTGGATGTTAAATCGGTAGTTGATGACTTGAAGAAAATTTGAAGTTGAATTTCCCCCTAATAATAGGGGGTATGCATTTTCCATTACTACTTGGCATAGTATTTTATTACCCGTGATTTTTTGTATTGGGATTAGACTGTTTTGAACTGAAAAATTCACAATAGGAATTTGACTTTTGCTGTTTTGCTGTTATCCAAATTAAGTGTAAAGTTGCTAATCGCAATTTGCATCTAGCCTCTTCATAGTCGGCATAGACATTTTATTAATGTCTAATCTATGGTCCATCAGGCCATTGCTGCCCATGTCGCGGGCCGTAAGTTGAATCTCGGATCAATTCGTTTCCGGTTTTCGCTTGAAATCTAGGGGTAGATTTCACGTTGGTTTCAACAGAGCGAAGGTGGGGCACCGGGTAACTTCACATCGCCTGATGCGGCGTTCGCCCGCGTCAGGGGGTCAATAAACAGGAGATACTTAAATGACGGAAACTGCATACGGTAACGCCCAGGATCTGCTGGTCGAACTGACGGCGGATATTGTGGCTGCCTATGTTAGCAACCACGTCGTTCCGGTAACAGACCTTCCCGGCCTTATTTCGGATGTTCACACGGCACTCAGCGGAACATCGGCACCGGCTTCCGTGGCCGTTAATGTCGAAAAGCAGAAGCCTGCCGTCTCCGTTCGCAAGTCGGTTCAGGACGATCATATCGTCTGTTTGGAATGCGGCGGCTCGTTCAAGTCGCTCAAGCGTCACCTGACGACGCATCACAGCATGACGCCGGAAGAATACCGTGAGAAGTGGGACCTGCCGGTCGACTATCCGATGGTTGCTCCCGCCTATGCCGAAGCCCGTTCGCGGCTCGCCAAGGAAATGGGTCTCGGCCAGCGCCGCAAGGCCAGCCGCTAGTCGGATTTGCCCATTCTTCTCCCCGCCGGGGAGAAGATGGCTTGAAGGGTCGGATGAGGGGGCGACGTCAGCGATAGATCGCACTCTCGCCACCCTCATCCCACTGCCACGCCTTTCTCTCCGTCGGGGAGAAGACGCCAGCGGAACTAGCCCCTTCCATATTCAGCGCTGAAAACCATGCCTTGTCTCAAAGGCCATGACCTGCGGGAAGTTCTCTCGCCCTTCACGGAAATGTCCAGCCGGTCTTTCGACCGGCTTTTTTATTGCCGCTAGCAATATGGGTGGAGGAAAAAAATCCTTGATCATGAAGGGCTAGACCTCAAAAATAAAGCGAAATCAATCTCATATTTTTCGTCATCAAATTTGCACTTCCCCACATCCATCCTCAGGTGTATGAATTAATTCCTATTCGTAAAGGAGTTGCATATGCCGTCGGATATATCGTCTTTGCCTCCCCCCGCGCGGCCCTGCCTAGAGGTCGCCGATCGTCGTCTTCGCAGCTGGTCGCCTGCTGCCGGGCGCGATGAGATTTCGCGCATCTGCCGGCTGGTTCGTCAGCTGACGGGCGAAATGGTGAAATTGACCGGCGACCGGCTGGCGGCGCGTCGCGACAGGCGGCGCAGCGAATGCCATATCCGCCAGATCGCCATGTATGTGTGCCACGTGCAGCTCGGCATTCCCATGTCGGATATCGGCCCCTGTTTCGGCAGGGACCGAACGACGGTCGGCCATGCCTGCCAGGTGGTGGAGGACCGCCGCGACGAACCGGCCTTCGATGAATTTGTCGCAACGCTAGAGCGGCTTGCCGGCAGCATTTGCAACGTGATGAGGGGTGTCCGCGATGAGTGAGGCGAAAGGCGCCCCCGATGCTCGCCCCGATCCTGTCCTCCTGCGACTACTGCGTTTTGTCGCGGCGGGCGCCGCCGAGATTTCGGACGATGGCGGCGATATGGTCTTGCGGCGGCCCGGCTCAGGAAATAGCGGGGCAGGGCGCGAGGCATCGCGGTTCCCGGTTATGACGGTGCAGTCCGCCATCTCTTCGGGGTTGATCATGCGGCTGGAAAACACGCTTTCCGCTGCACCGCCGCTCGCCGCTTATCTGAAGCGCGCCATCGTGAAAGACCGCGACGAGATTTTTCAGGAACAGCACCGGGATGTGCAAAATGTGGTGGTGGATGTCGGCGAGGGCAGGCAGCCGGCCCGGCGCAACCTCAACACCTCGCCTCTGACCAGCCTTTCACGCCTGAAGGAGCGGGACGGCTCGGTGTTTTTTACCATTGACGCCCTGCAGGCGGGCGAGCGTCTCGCCGCCGATTTTCACCGCGCCCATCTCAATCCCAGGGTAACGGCGACATGGGAGCCGAGAATTGCCACCCGCACCAAAGGGGAGGCAGGTGGCGCGTTCGATCTCACCGAGGCGGCTATGGCAGCACGGGCGCGGTTTTCCCGCGCGGCCGATGCGATGGGGCCTGAACTCTCAGGCGTCGCCATCGATGTCTGCTGTTTCGAAAAGGGGCTGGAGACGGTGGAGCGGGAGCGGCAATGGCCGGCGCGCTCGGCAAAACTGCTGCTGCGCGCTGCGCTGCTCTCGCTTGCCCGGCACTATGCGCCGCAGGCGCAGGGCTCCAAAAGGACAAGCCACCATTGGGGCGACGACGATTATCGCCCACAAATGGCAAGAACGATGGCGGCGAGGTGAGGGGGATCAGGCGGCCAGAAGCCGGGCTTCCTCGCGGATGCGCTTGACCATGGAGCGCAGGCCATTTGCCCGCTGCGAGGAAAGATGCTCCACCAACCCGATCTTGTTGAACACCTCGATGGCGTCGAGGCCGGCGATTTCGGAGGCCTTCCTGCCGGAATAAACGGCAAGAACGATGGCGACGAGGCCGCGCACGATATGCGCGTCGGAATCGCCTTCGAAGATCATCAGAGGGTCTTCCGCGCCATCGCTATGGCTGACGAGCCAGACCTGGCTTGCGCAGCCCTGCACCTTGTTTTCGGCAGTGCGCTTGTCTTCCGGCAGATCGGGCAGCGCCTTGCCGAGTTCGATGACATAACGATAGCGATCCTCCCAGTCGTCAAGGAAGGCGAAATCGTCAAGGATCGTATCAAGAGAGGCCATTTGCGCGCCGTATCGTCCGTTATTGCATGTCTTTGCTACGATATAGGCGAAGTGCGGGCGGTTTTGAACCGTGCGGCCACGAAAAAGCCCACGGAAAACAGGTTTCCGTGGGCAAGTTTGGCAGGCAGTCACGCAGACGGACATATCCGGCTGCAGAGAAGGGGCGACGCGGCGTTCAGCGGCGGCGCAAAATATCAGGGTGCGGGGCGCTTCTGCGGCAGGGGAATGATGGTGCCGGTCTTCAGCGTGTCTGCATTCCCGGGGAATTCGACGCTGATGGCGGGCACTGCGGCCAGTTTTTCGCTCTCGCTCACAAGTTCGGCTGCAGGGGCGGTCTTTTCACCGCCGGCAAGCTGCGCATCGAGCAATTCATAAGCGACCTTGGCGCCTTCCTTTGCCCGTTCACCGAGTGCGTGGAAGGTTTCTGCGCCCTTTACGCAGACATCAGGTTTTTCGATGCAGATGGCGCTGACATAACGATAGGCCTCACCGGCTGCCGAAACGGCGCTGGGAATATCGAATGCCGAAGGTTCCTTGGCGGGATCGTTGCTGCTGCCAAAATAGGACAGCGCCACGAGAACCAGCGAAAACCAGAATGTTCCTTTGATCAGAAACCACATTGTCAGACTACCCTGCCAGATGATCTTTGTTTTGAAGCCCCGCCCGTTTTGGGTCATCGGCCTTTGTCCCGTTTTTCGGGCTTGTGCAGAAGCTACAGGTGACCGGCGAACAGCCGATTGCAAAAAGCGGCGCAATTTAATTCAAATTGTATCTATTCTCCTCGCATCGGGACTTCGACCTGCAATTCCTTCGCATTTTAACAGTCCATGTTAAGCATAATTGCGACAGAGGCCGCCTGTTCCGGGCGAAAGCTGGGGCCCGCGCTGCCACAAAGGTTAACGCGATGGCAAAAATGAAGCGAAATCCGTCGCTTACCCGTCATTAACCATGATTGGCAAAGGCTGGATGAAATGCCCCGTAATGGGACTGCGACGCATTTCGCAGGCGTTTGGCGTCATTCTTTTTATCCATTCCTTAAGCCGCCGCCTTCTATTGTCGGAGCCGTTAGATCCGCCTATGGGATTCGGTATTGGTATTGCGTAATATGAGAGAAAAAGCGGTCGCACTGGTCGACCATGCCGCAGGCAGATGGCTTGCGCGTATGGAAGAGGACGCCGAAAGGCGCGCCGGAACCGTTGCGCGCCTGCGCCGGCTGATTGCCTTCGGTGCTGTCGGCCTTCTGGTTGTGCCCGCCCTCTTCAGCCTCGTCTTCAGCCCCGCCATTGCGCTGCCCATCGGGGCTGCGCTGGTGCTGGCGCTGTTTCTGTCCGCCGCCGCCCTGTCGATCGCCTTTTCCCGCCCCGTGCGTGGCGTGGCGTCCTTTTCCGCCCCTCTCGCTGGCGACGATTTCGTTGCGGCATCGCAAATGCCGGGCCTTGTGCTCACCATCAATGAAAACGGCCTCGTCGAACGCGTTTCCGGCCGCGACCTCGACACGTTTCCGGTCGATCTCCAGGCCTGCAAGGGCCATGTCTTTGCCGAATATGTCTATGTCTCGGACCGTCTCGAACTGATGCAGGCCTTCGATCTTCTGCGCCAGGGCGAGGACAAGGCAAGCGCGGAACTCAGGTTCGAAACCGGTGCCAAGGCGCGCCAGACACAGTTCATGCATGTGCGCATCGAGATGACGGCGATCCGCAGCGCTGCCGGCCGCCTGCGTCGCGTGGTCGCCCAGCTTTCCGATGTCACCGAGATGGAGCTTCTGCGCCGCGATGTCGCCCGCAAGGCGGCGGAGGCGGAATCGGCCAACGATGCAAAGTCGCGCTTCCTCGCCGCCGTCAGCCACGAGCTGCGCACGCCGCTCAATGCCGTCCTCGGTTTTTCCGACATTCTGGCCGGCGAATATTTCGGCAGGCTGGAAAATGATCGCCAGCGGGAATATGTGGGCTTGATCCGCCAGTCCGGCGCGCATCTCCTGTCGGTGGTCAACACCATGCTGGATATGAGCAAGCTGGAAGCCGGCCGTTACGAGCTGATGATGGAAAGCTTCCCGATTGCCGAGACCATATCGTCCTGCGAGGCCATGCTCGGCCTGCAGGCGAAGGAAAAAGGCCTGACGTTGACGAGCCGCATCCAGCGCGGCATCGGTGAAATTTCCGCTGACCAGCGCGCCATCCGCCAGGTTCTCATCAATCTGGCCGGCAATGCCATAAAATTCACCGATGCGGGTGGTGTTGTGTCGATCGACGCCGCGCGTGAAGGCAAGATGCTGAAGCTGACCGTCAGCGACACCGGCATCGGCATCGCGTCCGACAAGATTGACCTACTGGGCCAGCCCTTCATGCAGGTTCAGAACGAATATACCCGCCGCTATGAGGGCACGGGTCTGGGCCTGTCCCTGGTCAAGGGTCTGGTGGCACTGCATGGCGGCACTTTCGTCATCGCCAGCAAGCCGGGCGAGGGGACAGTCGTAACGATCATGTTGCCTGCCGACGGTTCCGGCATGGCAGGTGGCGAAAACGCTGAAACCGAAAGCATGGTGGAATTTCCGCCGCGCATCAGGCAACTCGGCGAAATGGCCGCGATTATGAAGAAGGATGGTGACGATGGCCCCGCGAAAGCGAAAATCGCCTAAGAAAACAACGGCCCAGATCGGCGCCGGGATTGTTTCCTTGGTGGTTTCGGCCATCGGGCGCGAAATCCTGCGCCATCCGAAGCTGGTGGGCGGCTCGGGCGCCTTCGCCGTCGTCTTCGGTTTTGTCGCCGCCAATGCACTCTGGTATCAGCCGGGCGTGCATCCGTCGCCTTTCCTGCGGACGCGGGATGCGGAAAACCCGAACGGTATTGCCGGTTATCGCCCGGCAGAGCCGCTCGGCACCCACGGCAACGTCACCACCTTTCGCATAGAGCGGCCGGCTGAGACGGAAGCGACGCAGCAACCGGCCGCCGAGACTGCGGCGCTGCCCCCAGCCGACAGCCAGAAGCCGCAGCAGATCGTTGCCGATATTCAGGGCGAACTGAAAAAACGCGGACTTTACGAAGGCGACGCGGATGGTCGCATGGGGCCGAAGACCGCCGCCGCCATCATGTTTTTCGAGGAAACGCTCGGCATGGAACAGACCGGCGAGCCGACGACACGCGTGCTGGCAGCCCTCAGGATCGACGGCGCCACGGTTGCAGCAATTCCAAAGGACCGGCCGTCCGACACCAACACGGGCGGCGGAGTGGAAATCGACCCGGTCGCCGCCGCCATCCGCAAGGCGGAAAAGCCGCAGGTAAAGGCCGAACCAGCCTCCCTCAACAGCGCGGCTGCCGGCGCCAAACCCGTAAACAGCGCACTGATCGCCAAGATCCAGCAGGGGCTGATCAATATCGCCTATGCCGACGTGAAGGTGGACGGTGTGGCCGGCCAGCAGACCCGCAACGCCATTCGCGCCTTTGAAAAACACTATCGCCTACCGGAAACCGGCGAGCCGAGCGAGGCCGTGTTGAAGAAACTGAAGTCGATTGGGGCGATTTAGAGGTTTAAGCTTCAGGAGGTTGTCCGGTTACAGCGGGCCGGAGGTGCGTGGGGCTTACCCGCCTCTGCCCTGCCGGGCATCTCCCCCTCAAGGGGGAGATCGATCCGCGGCAAGGTCTCGCCCATCTCGAAGCTTGAGAATGAAGCGACAAAAGGGCCTCTTGCCGATCTCCCCCCTTGAGGGGGAGATGCCCGGCAGGGCAGAGGGGGGTGAAGCCCCGCGCACCCTCGATCCGTTGTCAAATCAACATTGAGAGCAAGTCCCACCGTTTTCATCGAAAGCACATCCATGCGCCTCAAATCCGAAATCTTCGTCTCAGCCCTCATCCGCCGGGTTTTTGCCGCCGGCGGATTTGCCGCTGTCGAAAAAAAGGGGGCGGAAGATGCGGGCGCGATCTTCATCCGCCAGCGCTTCCGTGATGGCCGTGAAAACCTCTATGGACCGGCCCCGCAAAGTTTCGCCGATGATGAGGAAATCCGTTCTGAGCGCCGTTTTGAAACGCGGCTTGCAGGTGTTGAGGGGGAGGAGGCCGCCGCCCTTCTGGAGAAGGAGCGCCGGTTCGACAGCGATCTGTGGATCGTCGAAATCGAAACCGATGAGATCGGCGCTCTCCTGACGCTGGTCGATCAGGTCTAGGCGGGCTTAACCCAGCGTTCCGGTTCTTTGAGTAGCCGGCGCGCTGCGGCTCGGCCGCTCACGGCCGTGGGTGTAGCTGTCGGCGCGCCGCCAGCTTTCCACGCGCTCTTCACATTCCACTGTATCGAGACGGTCGAGCAGGGCTTCGGCGCGGCTCATATCGCATTCGGCGGCGGCGAGATGCGGATAGAAGCATTGCAGGATGAAAGCGGCCTCGGAAAATTCCATGCCGAGCCCGATGAGCGTGGTGGCGAGCTGTGCGCCTGATATATCGAGCATGATGCGCTCCGACAGCCAGTAGCTGGACGACAGCGAATCCGCCAGTGCCACCGCGAACTGCCGGGCATTGCGCTCACGGGCAAACCGCACCAGCAGGGCCTCCTGCACGTCGCTCAGACGGCGCAGGCCAAGAACGTCGCTTTCCGGACGGTTGAGATGATGCGCCATCTGCTTGATCCGCTGGCGCATTTCCTCTTCGAGTGCGGATGCGGCCGCAATGCCTGCCGCTTCTTCTTCCACCTTCGGCTCTTCGGCGCTGACCACCGGCGACGGCGCGACGGCACTCGTCTCCTCGTCCGGCCGCTTCAAATCCTCGGCGTGGCGCAGGCCGACAAGCGCGTCGATGACGGTGGGGGAAAGATCGTCCCGGCGCACGATGGCGCGCGCATGGGCGGCACCCTGCGTGCGGGCAATGGTGATCAGGGTTTCATCATCGAGGCACTTCGACGAAATGAGGAAAGGGGCGGCAAGGGAAATCGGCTGGCAGGCGATGAAGAAGGCGACCGCCGAAGGCACGCTCGGGTGCTGGGACAGCGCCGCAATCGCTTCCCGCTTGGCCTCTTCGGTGGAGGCAATAAAAAGCGGCATGAAAAGTTCGGCGAACTGCCGAAGGTCCGTTTTTGACGGATGGGAAACATTCTCGAAATTCGTCACCGTGGCCATAAGCACCACATCTTTCTTCCTCACGGCTCTTGGCCTCTCAAGTTCTCGAAACCGGTCGGTCAACGCACTACCCAACAAACGCAAACACAATATCGCGTCAAATTAGAGCAAATGCGTTGACGTCCTGTTAACTATGGGGGGTGGCAAGAGATAATCTGCCTCTATCAACAAGGAAATTTTAAAACCTTAATGACGGAAAAAATGGCATGGAACTTTGCCGCATCGCCTTTGTTTTCAACGGATGCAGGGTTTGGGCGGATAAGTTGCCGTCTGGAGATTAAGGTTAACGGATCATTAACCTCTGTCTGTTTGTAATTTCATGGGCAGTATTAGGATTCCATGTTATTCTGAAACCTGGAATAAGAGCCTGAATGGCATCGAGATGCCTGAATGTCCGCATAGTCCTTCGTTAAGACGCTTTCGGTTTTAAGGGGCATGCGAAAACCAGTCTGTGGGCTGGATTATGCGCAATGTGATGGTGATGAAATTCCCGACGCAAGACGAGGCTTGCGCGGTTCCCATGGGCAACATTGACTCCCGAAGAGGAGACGAGCATGGCAGACATTATTCCAATCGGCGACGCACGACGAAGCCTGCGCCCGGCCGGCCTGGTCGGCAAGGTGATCGGCCCGGCAAAGGTCGTGCTGTTTACCGGCGTGCGTTATGAAAAACGCGATGCCGAGCCCTCCGACAAGGCGGCGCGCAAGCGCAAGCCTGCCCCGGAAACCGCTGCAAAGTCCTGATTACGCGTGATAAACCGGCGTTATTTCCACGGCGTCGGCTGGCATTTCGCCTCGTTCAAGAACCGTTCCGCTTCTTCCCCGAAACTTGGCTGCGGCACCATTGTCCGCAACACCACATACCCTTCCGACTGATCCGATTCCGCCAGAATGGCCTGTGAGAGCGCTGGCGGCTGCGCCTTGCGGATCGCCGCGATCTGCACCGAATCCGCCACCAGAATATCCATCACCCCGGCAGCGGAGGTGCGGTCGTTCATGCTGAAGACCTCGTTCGACGCCTTGTCGTAAACCGCGACGGACCAGAAGGGCACGGCGCCGAGTGCAGTCAGCCGGATCGGCTTTTCCTCGATGTTGAAGGTGCAGACCGCGACCCGCATGAAGGGATCGCCGCTGCCGAGCGTCTTTTTCTCCGTCGTCTCTTCGAGAAGATGAAATAGATGCGGCTTTCCTTCCGCCACCGCCCGGGTATAGGCGTCGCGATTGCTGAAATGCGGTATCGCCAGAAGAATGATGACATGCAGCACGGCGGCGGCGACAAGGCCGGTGACGATGGCGAGCAGGACCCTAAGCATTGCCACACCCCAGCTTGCGGATTTGCGGCATGGCGATGTCGATCAGGCCGGAGCTGCCGGCAACCGGCGTATCGAGCAGTGTCATCACCAGCTTGAAGGTCTGACCCTGCGGCACCGCCAGCCAGTTGTAGGTCTGGGCGTCGGGCGCAATGGTAACGTCGATGCCGCCATCGGCGCTGCGCAGAAGCGTGCGGGAATTGAGCGCGAAAGGCCGTCCGGCATCTTCCGCAAGCACATTGCCCTGCTGGTCGGCGGTATAAAGCGTCCAGAAACGCGAGGGCGGCACGGCCCCCGCCAGCCGGTAACGGCATTCGCCGGTCAGACGCTGGCCATCGCTGTCGACGGAGGCCGTAAAGGCCAGTCCTTCGGCCGTTCCATAAAGCAGCTTGCCGGCATCCGCGCGATGCGACTTGGCGTAAGGATCGGCCTCGATCGTCTGCGCTTCGGGGAAGGCGTCCCATGAGCCGATGCGGATCGAGCCGAAGCCGGATGTCGCCTCAAGTGCTGCGAGCGTCGCGGCAATACCGCCGCCAAAGGCGATCAATAGGGCGATGCCGACAAGGAATGGAACTCGAAACACGCTGTTTTCCCGTTTTTGAACAGGTCGAGGACTATCACTGATTCCCTGTTTGGAAAATGGTACGCCAAGTTTAGTCTTTGTGAAAATGCTCGGAACCGGGATTGCCGCTTTCAGGCCCCCATGACCAGCTTGAAGGCAATCGCCCACATGGTGAAGGCGATGACGCCTTCGAGGATGCGCCAGGCGGAGGGTTTTTCGAAAATCGGCCGCAGCCAGCGCGCGCCGTAACCGAGCGAAAAGAAGAATAGCAGCGAGCCGGTGGCCGCACCCGCGGCAAATGTCTTCTCAAAGCCGGGAAACTGTGTGGAGATGGTGCCGAGCAGCACGACGGTGTCGAGATAGACATGCGGGTTGAGAAAGGTTAGCGCCAGGCAGATGGCAAGCGTCTGCCACAGGCTGGCCTCCTGCCTTTCCGCGACTGAAAGCGCCTCCGATGAGCGCAGCGCCGAAAGCAGGCTTTTGGCGCCATACCAGATGAGGAAGGCGGCACCTGCATAACGCATGATGGGATCGAGCGCAGGCATGACAGCGCTTATCCGCTGAAAGCCGAAGACACCGACGGTGATCAGCAGCGCATCGGAAATGGCGCAGGTGGCGCAGACGGCAAAGACATGCGAGCGCGCCAGCCCCTGCTTCAGAACAAAAGCGTTCTGCGCGCCGATTGCGACGATGAGGCTGAGACCCATCGTCAGGCCGGTGAAGAAGATTTGTATGTCCATGCTGGCTGCTGCCTTTTTGTCTCTGCCTGTGCGGATGGCCGATGCCGCCGCTTCCAGACAGAGTGCCTGGATATTTCGCTTGCGTGGTTTAATCAAATTAAACAAACTCAGTTCAAGTAAGTAAAACTAATGATCCGTCGAACTATGCAAGGAGGACATTTTCCGCGTCATTGCCTCCCCTCCAACCTCATTCCTGTGACAAGCACAGGAATTAGGGAAGAGGAGAGTGCTGCTGCCCGATGCTTTGCTGCACCCACACCGTATCAACCCCTACAGGGACGCCTCTGATGCTCGACTATCCCTCCATGCGGGCCGTGGCGCTCGTCGCGCAGACCGGCAGTTTCGAAAAGGCGGCGCAGGTGCTGTGCGTTACGCCGTCGGCCGTCTCCCAGCGCATCAAGCAGCTGGAGGAGCGGTTGGGCGTCGTGCTGATCGTGCGCGGCAACCCTTGCGTGGCGACTGAAAAGGGTGAGTGGCTCTGCCGGCACATGGACCATGTCGGCATGCTGGAAAGCGAATTGTTCCGGCAGCTTCCGGCGCTCGCGGAAGCGGGGGAGGTGCCGGAGCGCGTCACGCTCAACATCGCCACCAATGCCGACAGCCTCGGCACATGGTTTCTGGACGCCGTTTCGAAATTCACCGGTCATTCCGATTATCTCGCCAACATCGCGGTGGACGATCAGGACCATACGGTGGAATGGCTGCGCGGGGGCAGGGTGCTTGCCGCCGTCACCGCCCATGACAAGCCTGTACAGGGTTGCCGCGTGACGCCGCTCGGTGTGCTCAGATATCACTCCACCGCCAGCCCGGACTTCATGGCGCGCCATTTTGCCGATGGCGTCTCGCCCGCCACGCTTTCGCACGCCCCGGGGCTGACCTTCAACCAGAAGGACAGGCTGCAGGCCAGCTGGATCAAAAAGGCGCTGGGTGAGGATGTCTCCTATCCCACCCACTGGCTGCCCTCGACCGATGGTTTCGTGAAGGCAAGCCTTGCCGGCATGGGCTGGGGCCTCAACCCGGTGCAGCTGGTGGGGGAACACCTTACGGCTGGCCGGCTTGTGGAACTCATGCCCGGCACGCCGCTCGATATCCCGCTCTACTGGCAGGTCAACCGGCTTGCCGCCGATCGTCTCGGCGCGCTGACGTCGCATGTGGTGGAAACGGCGAGGGCGGCGCTCCTTTCTTGAGGCGCATCAAATAGTCTGCCATTCGCTCCAGTTCAACACGCGCGGAATCTGCGGTTTTGCTTCGCCACCAAGAAACGCGATATATTCCAGCGAGTGGCCATCGGGATCCCTGAAATAGACGCTGGCTGCCGGCATCCATGGAAAGACGACGGGCTCGTCTATCTCCTTTGCGCCGTCAAAGCCAAGAGGTACTACGCCGTTTCGGCGTAGATAGTCCGGTGCGGCGAGAAGCTGATCAAACTCGACGCTGAAGGCGATGTGGAGTTTCATGTTAATGGGTGCGGAATGGATGGACCACAGGCCAAGCATCGATTGCCCACGTTCGCCGGTCCAGAAGAACGCTACATTCCTTTCCGGGAACCTTTGCGCCAACTCCAGGCCGACGACATTGCGATAAAAATCAACCGATCGTTCCAGATTCGAAACGGTCAAATGCGTCTCGAACAATGCTTTTACTTTCACCATTTCCTGTCCTCAATTGCCTGGCGCCTGCCCCTTCCGGGCATTCGCTCTCTTGCAACAGGACTGTGCAACCTCAACCATAATTGAGGTCAAGCACCGAATGTCGATTTTTCAAATCAGCGTGCAGTCTGCGGTCGTGAGGGAGGAACGCCTCTAGCGCGGATGAGCCGAGGCGGCCACGCCCTCAGCGCCTTTCCGCCTCATCCCTGCCGTCGCGAATGGTGGCTTCGGCCACCTTCTGCGTCGTCACGGTCAAGGGTGATGCTTCTTTCATCTTCTTGGCGATGGAGCGGATGACGCGGGTGGCTTCGGCCGAGAGCGAGCGCGGGCGGGTGAGCGCCGGCATGGTTGGCGTGTTGGCGGATGCGCCGGCCACCTGCGCCGAAGGCTGCGGCCGCGCGCCTGTTGGCAGCGGGTTCTGGATGCCGGGAATGGGGCGCAGCTCCATGCCCTGATGGGCATAATCCATCAGCCGCTTGTAGGTCATCGCCGGAAGCGCGCCGCCGGTCATGTTGTTCATCGGCGTGAAATCGTCGTTCCCGAACCAGACCGCAGTCGTGTAATTACCGGTGAAACCAATGTACCAGGCATCGCGGTAAGCCTGCGAGGTGCCCGTCTTGCCGCCGGAAACGATGCCGTTTTCCAGCGCGCCGCGCCGCGCCGTTCCCATGACGGGAATGGTCACCAGCATCTGGTTCATCTTCGAATTGGCGTCTTCGGAAAGCACCCGTTTGGCGGGCGGCTCGTCATGGCTGAAGTCGTAGAGAACGTTGCCCTCGTAATCCAGCACCTGCTCGATGCCGTGGCGGCGTGATTGCATGCCGTCGGCCGGGAACACCGCATAGGCGGTCGCCTGATCGAGCACCGTCACTTCCGATGTGCCGAGCGGGATGGTCTTGTCGCTGCGCAGCGGCGTGGTGACCCCCATCGCCTTTGCCGTGTCGACGATCACCTGCGTGCCGAGCACATCCTTGGCCAGCCTGACCGGCACGGTATTGTAGGATTTGGCAAGCGCCACCTGCAGCGTCACCTTGCCGGCATAGGAACGGCCGTAATTCTGTGGCGACCAGCCGCGCCAGGTCACCGGCGCATCGGAAATCACGGTATCGGGTTTCATGCCTTTTTCCATGGCGGCCGAGTAGGTATAGACCTTGAACGAGGAGCCCGGCTGGCGAAGTGCTGCGGTTGCGCGGTTGAACTGGCTTTCGCCGTAATCGCGCCCGCCGACCATGGCGCGCACGCCGCCGCCATTTTCGATCATCACCATCGCGCCCTGCTTGACGCGGTAGCCCTCGCCATACTCGCGTAGCTCCATTTCCATCGCCTGCTCGGCGGCCTGTTGCAGGCCGGTGTCGATGGTGGTGCGCACGACCACGGTGTGGTCCTTGAACTTGCCTTCGGCGGCCAGCCGCTGCACCTCGTCGAAAGCCCAGTCGAGGAAATAATCCGGCGCTTTCACGTCGGCGCGGTCGATGACGGTGGCCGGGTTGCGCCTTGCGCCGATCACCTGGCCCTCGGTCATCAGTCCGCTCTGCACCAGATTTGACAGGACGGTGTTGGCGCGCGCACGCGCGGCGGGCAGGTTGACGTGTGGCGCATATTTGGCTGGCGCCTTGAACAGGCCGGCCAGAATGGCGGATTCGGCAAGCGTCACATCGGTGAGGTTCTTGCCGAAATAAAACTGCGCCGCCGCAGCAGCGCCGAAGGTGCCGCCGCCCATATAGGCGCGGTCGAGATAAAGGCTGAGGATTTCCTTCTTCGACATGTTGCTCTCAAGCCAGAGCGCGAGCAAGGCTTCCTTGATCTTGCGCTCCAGCGAGCGCTCATTGGTGAGGAACAGGTTCTTGGCAAGCTGCTGCGTCAGCGTCGAGCCACCCTGCACGACGCCGCCGGCGCGGGCGTTCTCGCTCATGGCGCGGGCAAGGCCGATGAAATCAATGCCGAAATGGTCGAAGAAACGCCGGTCTTCGGTCGCCAGAACCGCCTTGATGAAATGATCAGGCATCTGGTCAATCGGCACGGAATCCTCATGGATGATGCCGCGATGACCGATGGTGTTGCCGTAGCGATCCAGGAAGGTGACGGCGAAATCGCCGCGATAACGCCAGTCCTTCTTGGTTTCCTCGAAGGCGGGCATGGCCAGCGCCAGAACCACGACGGAGCCCGCCGTTCCGAAGGTCAGCGCGTCCCCCGTCAGGTTGACGAGAAGTTTCTTCCAGCCGCGCACATGCAATTTGCGCGAGGCTATGGTAACGTCTTCCCAGAAATCGACCAGCCTTGCCGCAGCCGTCCACAGGCCGGAGTCGATGAAGCTATCGATCCTCAGCAGGATATGCCGTTTTTTACGGCCTTTTTTATCGTCTTTTTCTTCCTGCACCTGGCGATATTTTCCTGTTCAGCGCAACGCGGCCCGTCGATATGTCTGCTCCAACCCATTCCCGACGCAAAACCGTGGCATGGTTGTGTCGGAATTGCTTGACGCGGTGGCCTCTTGCGGGCCAATGACCCTCAGCCGCCTGCCAATATGCTAAAATATCGTACAAACCAGCCCTTGGCGATACGATATAAAGGATTAGGGACCGGTTAAACACTCCCGTCCAAGTGATCAAAATGAAACGGAAATGTTAACGATGAATGACGCGCCGTTCTGGAAAACCAAATCGCTCACCGAGATGACGGGTGAGGAATGGGAAAGCCTGTGCGACGGCTGCGGCCTGTGCTGTCTGAACAAGCTGGAGGACTGGGACACCGGCGAAGTGGTGTTCACCTCGGTCCGCTGCGTGCTTCTCGACGGCGAAAGCTGTCGGTGTTCCGACTACGAAAACCGCCGCGCCACGGTGCCGGATTGCATCCAGCTCGATCTGAAGAAGGTGCATGAGATTGGCTGGCTGCCGCCCACCTGCGCCTATGCGCTGGTGCGCGACGGCAAGGATCTGTACTGGTGGCACTATCTCGTCTCAGGCGACACCGAGACGGTGCATCAGGCCGGCATTTCCGCGCGCGGCCGCACGGTGAGCGAGGCGGATGTGGATGTTGACGACTTCGAGGATTATGTGGTCGACTGGCCGCTGACAGTGGGTGAGAGGGCAGGCGAAAAGGAGCGGACTTGACGGAAAGCGCCAATTCTCGTTTTGGTCCTATTCCTGCCCCATCAGTCACCTAAACCGCTCTTACCATTCAGGCAAATGATCCGCAAAATGTGGACGAGGGACATCAAAACGCATGCGCTACCGGCTGCCCGCCATCGTTCTTTCGTGCCTTGCCCTTCCGGGCCTCCTGCCGCTTTCCGCTTTCGCCCAGCAACAACCGCAGGCCTTCGAGTGCACGCTCGTCACCTCCATCGAAACCGGCGCGGTCATCAATCAGCAGGGCGCCTGCGACCAGCGCGTGGCGCCGGCCTCCACCTTCAAGGTGCCGCTCGCGCTGATCGGTTATGATGCCGGTATTCTTCAGGATGAGAAAAGCCCCGCCTGGGACTGGAAACCCGGCACGGAAGCCCGCGCTTCGGACCGTAAAACGGTCGATCCCACCATATGGGAGCAGGATTCGGTGCTGTGGTACTCGCGGGAAATCACCCGCCGCCTCGGTCCGGAAAAATTCGCCGCCTATGTGAAGCGTCTCGGTTACGGCAATACCGATGTTTCCGGCGAGCCGGGCAAGAATAACGGGCTGACCCATTCCTGGCTCGGATCGTCGCTGACGATCTCGCCGGTTGAACAGGTGGGCTTCATCCGCCGTCTGCTGGCCGGCAATCTGCCTTTTTCCCGCGACGCGCAGGCGAAGACAAGGGCGATCGTACCGGTTTTCGACGCGCCGGAAAGCTGGGCGGTGCACGGCAAGACCGGCACGGGCTATATGCGCGACGAAAAAGGCAACCCCGATCGCAATCGCCCCTTCGGCTGGTTTGTCGGCTGGGCGGAACGCGAAGGCCAGCACATCGTCTTCGCCAGGTTGCGCGTTTCCGACAAACCGTCGAACGAGCCGCTAGGCCCCGCCGTGCGCGACGCGTTCCTGCGCGATATTCCGCGGCTGGCGGTGCACAGGTGATTGCGCTGTCGGGTTGACCCCGGCTTGACCTTTGCCCGAAAAGGATACGCGCATGTCGGACATCTCCAATGATGTCATCAGGCTCTATAATGACCACGGCGCCGATTTCGACAGTCTGCGCGGTCGTTCGCTTGCCGAGAAACCATGGCTGGACAGGTTCGTGTCGCTCTTGCCGCAGGGCGCTTCCATTCTCGATATTGGTTGCGGTTCCGGCGAGCCGATTGCCGGCTATTTCATCGGCAACGGTTATGACGTGACGGGCATCGATGCGTCATTGCCGCTGATCGAACTTTGTCGCGCCAGATTTCCGGAAAAGTTCTGGGTGGTTGCCGATATGCGAAAACTCGCACTTGGCCGCCGCTTTGACGGTTTGATTGCCTGGCACAGTTTTTTCCATCTGAACGCGGAGGATCAGCGCCGCATGTTCGCAATTTTCCGGCAGCACGCCAATGACGGTGCGGCTTTGATGTTCACGGCCGGACCGGGGCAGGGCGAAGCGATCGGGACTTTTCAGGGAACGCCGCTTTATCACGCAAGCCTTGCCCGGGAAGAATATGAAAGCCTGCTTGCAGCGCACGGGTTCCGGCTTCTCGATCATATCGTCGAGGATCCGGATTGCGGCGGTGCGACGGTTTACCTCGCCAGACGCGCCGCGGCCTGACCGTCGGTTTCGCAGCCCGCCCATCTCAGCCCGCAAGCCGCGTGACCCCCTTGATATTACTGGTTTTATGGTCTGCGGCTGTGCTCACGATTGTGTGTTCAACAAAAAGCTTGCTCATACCTTGACCTTCCCATCATGGGAATCTCTACATAAGGTCTCGAAAGGGGATTTCCCATGAACGAGACAGTCAGACACGCCCATTCACAAGACCCGGTTTCCATTCCAGTGGAAGGCATGACATGCGCCTCCTGCGTTCGCCGCGTAGAAACGGCAGCCGCCAAGGTGCCCGGTGTCCTATCCAGTTCCGTCAACTTCGCCACGAAGAAACTCACCATCGAACCTGCGGATGGATTTTCGGCCAGGGTGCTTGGCGCCGCCATTAAGAAGGTCGGTTACGACATCGCCCCGGAACGGCAGGAATTTCTGGTGGAAGGTTTGCACGGCGAGGCGAATGCAGAACGGCTCAACGCCGTTCTGGAGGCGGTCGCCACCATCGTTGCCGTCAAGGTTGACGCTGCCTCGGCCAAGGTTGCCGTGGACATGATCGGCGGCCGGCGCGAACGCGATGCACTTGTTGAAACGGCAAGGCTTGCCGGTTTTACGCTGAAAACGCCGAGGGCGCACGATCATTCGGCCCATCACGGGCACCATGGACATCATCAGGGTCAGGCTCATGAGGCAGCCGGCGCAACCGGTGGCCACGACCATATGCAGCATGCGGGCGAAGAGGGGGCGCTGAAGCGCGACCTGACGATTGCCGCAATCCTGACCGCGCCGCTTTTCGTGCTGGAAATGGGCGGCCATCTCTATGAGCCGATGCATCACTGGCTGATGAGCATCGTCGAGACGCAGAACCTCTATTATGTATACTTCGTGCTGGCGACGGCAGTGATCTTCGGACCGGGCCTGCGCTTCCTCAAGACCGGTTTTCCCGCTTTGCTGCGCGGTGCACCGGAAATGAATTCGCTGGTGGCGCTCGGCGTCACGGCGGCCTACCTCTATTCGGTGGTGGTGACCTTCGCGCCCGACCTGCTGCCGGAAGAGGCCCGGTTCGTCTATTATGAAGCGGCCACCGTCATCGTGACGCTGATCCTGACCGGGCGTCTTCTCGAAGCCCGCGCCAGTGGCCGCACGGGAGATGCCATCCGCAAGCTGATGAGCCTGCAGGCAAAGACCGCCCGGGTGGAGCGTGACGGGAGCACCATCGATATCTCGCCGGAAGATCTGGTCGCGGGCGATATCGTCGTTATCCGTCCCGGCGAAAGGCTGGCGGTGGATGGCGAGGTCGTCGAAGGCTCGTCCTATGTCGATGAATCCATGATATCTGGCGAACCCGTGCCGGTGGAAAAGACCATTGGCGCAACGGTTGTCGGTGGCACCATCAACAAGACAGGCGCCTTCAAGTTCAGGGCAACCAAGGTGGGTGCCGACACCATGCTGTCTCAGATCATCCGCATGGTGGAGGAGGCCCAAGGATCCAAGCTGCCGATCCAGCTGCTGGTGGACCGCGTCACCGCGCTGTTCGTGCCCGTTGTCATTGCGATTGCGGTGCTGACCTTCATCGTCTGGGCGATCTTCGGTCCCGAGCCTGCCTATACTTTCGCGCTGGTCAATGCCGTGGCGGTGCTCATCATTGCGTGCCCCTGCGCCATGGGTCTCGCCACGCCGACATCCATCATGGTCGGCACCGGCCGGGCGGCGGAACTTGGCGTGCTGTTCCGCAAGGGACAGGCGCTGCAGGAATTGCGTTCGGCGCAGATCGTCGTGGTCGACAAGACCGGCACTGTCACCAAGGGTCGCCCGGAACTGACCGATCTGGTGGTTGCGGAAGGCTTCGCCGATAACGAGGTGCTGACGCTGGTCGCCGCCGTCGAGGGCCGCTCGGAACATCCGATTGCCGAAGCCATCGTCCGGGCTGCGGAAGAAAAGAAGGGTGCGACCCCCGCAGGACTCGAACCTGCGACCGTCGAAAACTTCGAAAGCGTGACGGGTTATGGCATCGCCGCCACCGTCAATGGCCGCAGGGTCGAAGTCGGCGCGGATCGTTACATGGCGAAACTCGGCCATTCCGTGGATATCTTCGCTGAAGCCGCCGCAAGGCTGGGTGACGAGGGCAAGACGCCGCTTTACGCCGCCATCGACGGCAGGCTGGCGGCCGCGATTGCCGTCGCCGATCCGCTGAAACCCTCGAGTGTGACTGCCATCAGGGCGTTGCAGGCCATGGGTATCGAAGTGGCGATGGTGACGGGCGACAATGAACGCACGGCGAACGCGATCGCCCGGCAGGTCGGCATTTCCCGCGTCGTGGCCGAAGTGTTGCCCGAGGGCAAGGTGAAGGCCATCCACGAGATGCGCGCAGGCGGCAAGGTGCTGGCCTTCGTGGGTGACGGCATCAATGACGCGCCGGCGCTGGCCGAGGCGGATATCGGCATCGCCGTCGGCACCGGCACAGATGTCGCCATCGAAAGCGCCGATGTGGTGCTGGTCGGCGGCGATCTTCTGGGCGCAGTCAACGCCATCGAGATGAGCCGGGCGACCATTCGCAACATCAAGGAAAACCTGTTCTGGGCCTTTGGTTATAATGCGGCGCTGATACCGGTTGCGGCGGGCGTGCTTTATCCCGCCTTCGGCATCACGCTGTCGCCGATGATCGGCGCGGGCGCCATGGCGCTGTCGAGCGTGTTCGTTCTTGCCAATGCGCTGCGGTTGAAACGGGCGAAGGTCGCCCATCGGGAGGTGACGTCATGAATATCGGCCAGGCATCGGAAGCATCGGGCGTTTCCGCCAAGATGATCCGTTATTACGAGCAGATCGGCCTCATCACCCCCGCCGCCCGCACCGGCAATAATTACCGGGTCTATGGTGAGCAGGACGTGCACAATCTGCGCTTCATCAAGCGGGCGCGCACGCTCGGTTTCTCGCTCGAAGAGACCGAGACGCTGCTGAAACTCTGGCAGGACAAGACCCGCGAGAGTTCGGCGGTGAAGGAGATCGCACTCCTCCACATCGCCGATCTCGAACAGAAGATCGCCGAGATGAAGAGCATGGTGAAGACGCTCTCCCATCTCGCCCATTGCTGCGGCGGCGACCACCGGCCCGACTGCCCCATCCTCGACGATCTCGCGGGCGCTGAAAAGAGCGCCGGCAAGGCCGCCAGAACCCACTGAGTTGCAATGCCGCTGGAACGAAGATGGAAGATGTGCTACTGAGTAGCACCATCTTCCACGATAAAGGGAGCGCCGCAATGTCGGTCAAGGCATCCGTATCCATTTCCGATCAGCAGGATATCTTTGCCCGCAGGCTGGTTGAGGAGGGGCGTTACGCGAGCCTCAGCGCGGTGGTGCAGCGCGGACTGGAGCTGCTCCGACAGGAAACGGAACTGAAGGAGGCCGAACTCGCCGCGCTTCGAGCTTTACTGGTTGAGCGCGGGAAGGGAGACTTCGTTTCTGTCGAAGACGGCAAGGAGAGGACGGCGGCCATGATCGCAGCCAAGAAGGCCGGTTATGGCCTTTAAGGTCCTGCGTTCGACACAAACGGATCAGGACCTCGGTCTCATTCTGGACCATCTCGTCCAGTCCTATCTGGACCTTGGCGACGCTTTGCCTGCGGCTTTCGCACGGGCTGCGAGGCGTATTGCATCTATTGAGGTGGATATGGACGCTCTGCACAAGGCGCCTTTTCAGGGGACGTTGTCATCCGAAATATTGCCGGGCCTGCGCCGGGTCACAAAAAATCAGGCGGTATTTTATTTCGATGTTGATGAGGGCGAAAAGACCGTGCGTATTCTCGCGGTGTTTTTTGGCGGGCAGGACCATCTGCGCCACATGTTGAAGCGCCTTGCGCCCCGCCCATAGTCGTCTTCAGACCTCGTCGAACGCCCCGCCTTCCCGTGAGGGATTGCGGTTGATCACCCGTTCTTCCGCGTCGTCGGGAAGGGCCTCGTCGCTTTCCTGATAGGGGTCATCCTCGCTCTCGGCTTCTTCTTCCTCGATTTCCTGTTCGATGGATTGCGGAATTTCTCCCTTTGCCGGAAGGGCGTCGATGTCGAGATCGAGCAGGTCCTCATTCATGGCGTCTTCGTTGAGGGGTACAGCTTTCTTGCGGTCCATGACGATATCCTTTCTATCGGGTCATTGCGCAAACGGCCGGGGGCGCAGAGGGTTCCTGAGACCGGTCGATTCGCTCAAACGGCATCGCGTGAAAAAGGCGTCTTGACCTCAATAGCGCTTGAGGTTCTAGCTTGCCCGCCGTATCGCAAAAATGGAAAGGATACGGCTTTGACGAGTGTGGAAATGACGGAGAAAAATGGCTGGATTGAATTGTTGAGCGGGGCGAACCTCTCGCTTCTGACCGTCATTTCCTCCGGTATCGGCCTGCATGCCTTCAATCAGTTCGCGGTGGTAACGGCCCTTCCGGTGGCCGTGCGCGAGATTGGCGGCGCTGCATTTTATAGCTGGGCCTACAGCCTCTATTTCGTCGGTTCCGTGGCGGGTGGCGTCACCGCCGTCCTGTTTCGCGAGCGATTTGGCGCGCGCGCCGTTCTCCTCCTGTGCTGCCTGATCTTTTCCATCGGCTCCGTTATGTCGGCGCTTGCCGACAGCTTCCTCTGGGTCGTCATCGGCCGGGCCTTGCAGGGGCTTGCCGATGGCCTGATCGTGGCGGTGTGCTACAGCCTCATACCTGCCGGTTTCCGTTCCGCCCTGCTGCCGAAGGTCTTCGCCATCGAGGCGGCCATATGGGCGGTCGCATCTTTCATCGGGCCTTTGACCGGCGGTTTTGCCACCGAGCACCTCTCCTGGCGCGCGACCTTTCTTTTGTCCGCGCCGCTGATTGCGCTGTTGCTGGCCTATACCAACTCTGCCGTATCCGCTGAGAGGCCGGTCGCAGCGACGCGCAAGCCGCTGGTTCCCCTGGCTCTTTGCCTTGTCGGCGCGCTGGCCTTTTCCGCGCCTTCCGCCTTCGAGGATGCGAGCCTGCGCGTCATTGCCCTGCTTGCCGGCGCAGCGCTGTTATGGGCCTCGCTGAAGGCGGGCGTCCGCCCTTCGACCGGCCTTTTCCCGAAGGATTCCTTCCGGCTGAAAACGGTGCTTGGCAGCGGTTTCTGGGTGTTGTTCCTGATGTCCTATGCCCATGCGCTGGGTAGCGTTTACCTCGCTTATGTCGCCATCAATCTCTGGCAATACGAGCCGACCTTCGCAGGTTTCATCGTCGTGACGATGCCGCTTGCCTGGAGCTTCGTCGCCATGCTCATCGGCAGCCTGCGTTCCGGCCGCCTGCGGGAAATTTGCCTGCATTACGGGCCTTACCAGATGGTGCCGGGCTGCGCTCTGCTCGGGCTGGGGCTTTCGACGGGGAACTGGATGGAAATGCTCATCGGGCAAATCCTGATCGGTTCGGCTTTCGGCATGTCCTGGGCGGGCATCAGCCAGGCGGCCATGGAAGCGGCGCCTGAAGAGGAGCGCAAGATGACGGGCGCGCTGCTGCCCACGGTCGCGACACTGGGTGCGGCGGCCGGAGCCGGTGCAAGCGGCACCGTCGCCGCGGCAACCGATCTTGTCACGCAGATCGAACGCGCCGATGTGACGATGCCGATGGTCTATCTTTATGGGCTGGGTGTTCTGGTGTCGCTGCTGGCGATCCTCACCACGCGCGGGCTGCGGAGCGCAGAGCGTTAAATCTCCGCCACGTGGCGCGTGGTTTACGACTGGGTGGCGGCGATGGTGATCGCCGCCAGATAGACGACGAAGGACATGATCGCGATTGCGCCGATAATGATGATGATGCCCTTGCCGGCGCGTTTCTTCTCACCCTTGTTTTCGTGGGCTTCGGTCGGAAACAGAATGGGATCGCTTGAATCGCTGATTTTGGTCATGCCGTTTCTCCTTCGGGCGGTTTTCTCAATGATCAACAGCCAGATCCGCCAAAAGGTTCCTCAGGGTCGCAGCGCCCAGGTGGTGGCGTGCACCACGGTGCCGGGTGCTGCTCTGAGTGCGGCGGAGCGCACGGGCTCGAAACCCTCGATCCGTTTCGTGCCGACATAGCGGCCACGGTTGGCAAAGACCTCGATCGAGCCGTAATCCAGAAAGATGCGGATGCGCGATGCCCTCGCGCCCTTGGCGATATAATGCGGGGAGGGGCCGTCACGCCCGTCCTCATGGCGGATCCACAGGCCGGTTTCATCGGAGACGAGACCGAGCGTCACTGCCGGATGATCTAGGGCCAGCTCGAAAGGCGCGCCGGGCGAGGCAAGCTCGATCAGCATTTCCACCGCCCCGTTGATGAAGGTAACGCGCTCGCCGGCCGCCAGACGCGTGCGGTCGAGAATATGGCTGCGCAGGCTTTCCGCAGCACCGATCGGCGGCGTCAGAAGCTCGCCGTTCGAATAGTGAATGCGGCGCGGCAGGGTCATGGAGGTGGGGAAATCGATTTCCGGATTGGCGTCCGCCCAATTGGCAAGCCAGCCGATACCGATGATGCTGTCGCCATCGAGAAACGCCTGAAAGGCGTAATTATCGGTGCCGAAATCCAGTTCCTGGCCGAATTCCCTGTTGAATGTCTTGCCATCGAACCAGCCGACATCGGCCATGGTCAGGTTCTTGCGGCCGGTCTCCGGGTCTTCCGAATGCATCAGCCCATAGACCAGCACCCAGCGGGTGGAGCGGGCATTGGCCGGGCCGTCAAGCGGCAGCAGGCAGGGGCATTCGATGGCCGTGGTCTTGTAGCGCGTTTCCACCCACAGCTTGCCCACATAGGTCCAGCCGGAGGCCGCAGTCGGATCGAGTGTTTCATAAAGAAGAATGACGCCACCACCGTCGCTCTGGCTGCCGAGCACCATTTTCCAAAGCCCATCGGGACCGCGAAAGACGTAGGGATCGCGGAAATCCGGTGTCAGCCCCTGTCCGTCCGGTCGGTGGCCGAGGATGACTTCCGCCTGTCCGGCCATGATGAGATCGGAGGATGTGGCGGTAAGCTGGATCTGCTGTTCGGGAATGCGGTCCTGCACCTGCTCGGTGAAGAACACGCGGATGCCCGTGCCTTCCACCAGCGGAATGGTGGAGCCGGAATAGGCGCCGCCGCGCTTGTCGGGTCGGGTCGTCAGATCCTCGGAGGGGAAAAGAAAGATCGGCAGGTGCCGCCAGCGAAGATAATCCGACGAGACGGCATGGCCCCAATGCATGGTGTTCCAGCGCAGCCCGTGTGAATAATGCTGATAGAACAGATGCGGCCTGCCTTCGAACCGTCCGAAACCGTTGGGATCGTTCATCCAGCCGAAGGGCGGGCGGAAGTGATAGCTGTCAGGCAACTCGGGTGCCGCATTGTCAGGCTTGGTGTGAACGACGGTGATGCCGGTTTCGAGCACGTCCGATGCGGTGAACCAGTAGATGACGGAAACGGCTGTGGTGACCGTGTCGTAACTCAGCTCCACATGGCCGCCGCCGAAGACCTGGTAGATTCGAAAGCCGAACTCTTCCGTGTTGAGGCTTGAAACCTCAGCGAATTTTCCGTTCGCATTGGAGAAGGAGACGGCGCCGGGTTCGGCCGGTTTCTTCGCCTTCAGCCAGACATGGAAGGTCGCATTGACCGGCAGGTCGGTGTGAAGGGTGCGGATGGCGCTTTCCGGCTCGGCGGCTACGGCTTCAACGACGGTCATTCCCGTTCCTTTCGTTGCGGCGTTTCTGGTTCAGGAAACGCAACGAATGGGACGAAAGAAAGTTCAACTGCCGGCTTTAGTCCGGCGTTGTTGTTTCGTATTTGCCTTCCAGTTCGAATACCAGCCCGTCGGGATGGTAGAAGGTGCGGCCTTCGCCTGAGAAATAGGCCGCGACGATCTGGTTGGTGAGCCGCGAACCGAAACCCGTGCGCGTCGGCGTCCTGACCGCGGGCCCGCCAGCCTCCCGCCAGCGCAGCGTGAAACGATCATCCTCATCCAGCGTCCAGACAATGTCGACCTTTCCGTTTTCATTGGAAAGAGCGCCGTATTTCAAAGCGTTGGTCGCCAGTTCATAGACGGCGAGCGACAGGCCGAGCGCCTGTTGCGGCGCGATTTCCAAGTCCGGCCCGGATATCGTGACGCGGGTCCTGTCGTCCAGATGCGGATGCACGCTGCTGTAGATAAGCTCGGCTATGCTGGTGCCCTGGCCGGAGGCGTGCATGAGGTTCTGGGCGTTGCCGAGCGCCGCGATGCGCTTCTTGATGGTGTCGCGCGCCTCGTCAAGCGATTGCGAATGGCGCAGGGTGGCGCTGACGACGGCAGTCGTGATCGCCATCGTGTTCTTGACCCGGTGGACGAGTTCGCGCCGCAGAAGCTCTTCCCGGCTGCGGCTCTGCACCGCTCCGGTCGTGTCGACGGCTATGTCTATCAGCCCCGCGATCTTGCCCTGGTCGTCGTAAAGCGGGCTGTAGGAAAAGGTCCAGTAGGTGTCTTCGGGATAACCGTTGCGGTCCATAACGAGATGCATGTCCTCGGCGAACGTGCCCGTGCCGGAGAGTGCCTGATCAACGAAGGGTTTCACATCGTTCCAGACATCGGACCAGATGATGTGAAACGGCTTGCCGAGCGCACCCTCTTCCTTCAGTCCAAGAAACGGGCGGTAGGCGTCGTTGTAGATGATGTTGAGGTCAGGCCCCCAGAACAGACAGATTGCATGCCCTTGCTTGAGGATCATCTGCACGGTGGTTTTGAGTGATACCGGCCATGTGCTGATCGGGCCCACGCTTGTCGAGGACCAGTCGAAGTGGCGGATGGCCTTGCCCATCTCACTGTCGTCATGGGGGAAGTCTGGCACCAGGATATCCTGCTTGAACTGTCACTCATCTATTGGCTGTTTGTATGTTCAAATATACGTACAGTTCAAACTGATTTTTCCGAAGTCCGGCGCAGCTTTTGACAATTGCAAATTTCGCACTCGAAAACGGGCGTGAAAATGGCCATATCAGGCAAAAGCAGGGAGTTTACCCGTGATCAGATTCGACAATTCCTATGCCCGCCTGCCGGAGCGTTTCAGCGCCGCGGTGCTGCCAACGCCGGTGAAAGCGCCGCGTCTCATCGCTTTCAACCGTGCGCTTGCCGACGAGCTTCTTCTCGACGTATCAGGCCTCGATGATGAAAGGCTGGCGGCGATCTTTTCCGGCAATGTGGTGCCGCAAGGAGCCAAGCCGCTCGCCATGGCCTATGCGGGCCACCAGTTCGGCGGTTTCGTGCCGCAGCTCGGCGACGGTCGCGCCATTCTCCTCGGCGAGGTGATCGACAAAAACGGCAAACGCCGCGATATCCAGCTCAAAGGCTCCGGCCCGACACCGTTTTCGCGAAGGGGAGACGGGCGCGCGGCGCTCGGCCCGGTGCTGCGTGAATATATCGTGTCGGAGGCGATGTTTGCGCTTGGCATTCCCGCAACAAGGGCGCTGGCCGCCGTCCTCAGCGGTGAAAGGGTGCAGCGCGAGATCGGTCTGCCGGGCGGCGTTTTCACCCGCGTTGCGGCCAGCCACATCCGTGTCGGCACCTTCCAGTTCTTTGCGGCGCGCGAGGATGACGAGGCGATCAGGAACCTCGCGGACTACGTGATCGACCGCCATTATCCTGAAGCGAAAAATGCCGGCAATCCTTACCTCGCCCTTTTGCAGGGGATTGCGCAGCGGCAGTGTGAACTCATCGCCCGCTGGATGATGGTGGGCTTTATCCACGGCGTGATGAATACCGACAATATGGCGGTCTCCGGCGAGACCATCGACTTCGGGCCATGTGCTTTCCTTGATGAATATCATCCGAACAAGGTGTTCTCCTCCATCGATGCGCAGGGGCGCTACGCCTTCAACAACCAGCCGGGCATCGCCCAGTGGAACATCGCAAGGCTGGCGGAATGCCTTTTGCCTTTGCTCGATCCGGAAGTGGAGAACGCCGCTGAACTGGCCAATGCCGTGCTCGCCGATTTCGCCGCCACCTTTCCCAGGCGCTGGCTTGCCGGCATGCGCGAAAAACTGGGCCTGAAGTTGGAAGAAGAGGGCGATATCGATCTGGTGCAGGCGTTGCTGGCGCTGATGCAGGCATCGGAGGCCGATTACACGCTGACCTTCCGGCGTCTTTCCCATGCGGTCGTCGGCGATGCCGAGCCGTTTCGCGGCATGTTCATCGATATTGCCGGGGCGGATGAATGGCTGGGGCGCTGGCGGGAGAGGGCAGCGCGGGAAGGTGTTTCCGCCGCTGCAAGGTCACAGGCGATGCTCTCGACCAATCCGGCCATCATTCCGCGCAACCACCGCATCGAGGAACTGATCGCAGCGGCGGTGGAGGACGATGATTTTGAACCCTTCCACGCCATGCTGGCCGCAATTGCAACGCCCTTCGAGGAACGGCCGGACAATTTCGTCTACATGCAGCCACCGATGAGCCATGAGAGGGTATTTCGGACGTTTTGCGGGACGTAGTTGGGATAAGGTCGTGGCCTTCCCCGTCATGCCGGACTTGATCCGGCATCCAGTCGACGCGCGTCTGCGCGGCGGAGAGAGTCATTTCAACCCAAAGACTTGGGCTGGCTGGATGCCGGATCAAGTCCGGCATGACGGGAGAAACTGCAGCCGTTTTCTTTACCCAACCCGGGCGAGCGGCTCATGCGTGCCGTAATACCGGCCGAACCGGTTTTCGAGGAATTTCGGCAACGCCACTTCTTCCTGCCGGACGAAGCCCTTCTGCGGCAAAGAGCCTTCCGCGAGAAGGTCGAGAACCGTGCAGATGCCGGCGGCGGTGGTGATCTGGATGGCGCTCATCATCCGGCCGGAAACCGGACCCGCATAGACCTTGTTGGCATAGGTTTCCTGCAGGAAACGGCCGTTGCGGGTGCCGCAGACGGTGACGAAGACGATGACCACATCCTGCATGGTGCCGGGCAGGGCGTTTTCGAAAAGATCCTTCAGCACGTCGCGGCGGTTGCGCAGGTTGAGGTCGTTCAAAAGCGCCTTCATGATCGCCACATGGCCGGGATAACGGATGGTGCGGTAATTCATCGTCCGCACCTTGCCTTCCAGCGTGGCGCAAAGCGTGCCGAGGCCGCCTGACGTGTTGAAGGCCTCATAGGTGACGCCGTCAAGCGAAAATTCCTCGCGTTCCTCAAGGGCAGGAACGGCGGTAAGGCGGCCTTCGACGATTGCTTCGCAGGGCTCGATATATTCGTTGATCAGCCCGTCCGTGCTCCAGGTGAGGTTGTAGTTGAGCGCGTTGGACGGATATTGCGGCAGCGCGCCGACGCGCATGCGCACGCTGTCCAGCTTGTCGAACCGGGCCGCGAGATCGGCGGCCACGATGGAGATGAAGCCGGGGGCAAGGCCGCATTGCGGAATGAGTGCGGTCTGCGCCGTTTCCGCCAGCGCCTTGACCTTGCGGGTGGATTCGACGTCTTCGGTGAGATCGAGATAATGCGTGCCGACGGCGACGGCCGCCTCCGCAATGCCCGCCGTCAGGTGGAAGGGGGCGGCGGACAGCACGGCGAACTTGCCCTTCAGCAGTGCTTCCAGAGCGGGACGATCGGTGATGTCGACGATTTCCGTGTCGACGCGCTCATGCGCCGGCACATTCGCCAGCTGGTCGGCCGAGCGATCGGCAACCGTGATGCGATAATCGCCGGTAGCAGCCAGCATCCAGGCGATGGCCGAACCGATATTGCCCGCGCCGATGACGACAATGTTTTTCATGTTTTTGTTCCCCGCAGTAAATTCGCATATGTGCGCGCACCGGATGCGCTTCAAAGACAGAATGCCAGCTTTTATTGACGATTCGCAGCTTCACTATGTGCAGATAGCGGGTTAATATTGCGCAGTTAGACGACAGGATTGGTCACTATGACGATTGCCGAAAAGGACCGGGCGCTGCTCGCCCTGCTTTCCGAAAATGCCCGCATGCCGGTGGCGGAACTGGCACGCAAACTCGGCCTTTCGCGCACGACGGTGCAGGCCCGCATCGAGCGACTGGAAGCCGACGGCGTGATCGCCGGCTACGGCCTGAGGCTTGCGGAAAGCTATCTGTCGGGGCTGGTGCGCGCTCATGTGCTGATCACCATCGGGCCGAAGGCGCTGCCCGGCGTGACGGCGGCACTTTCCGCCATCAAGGAGGTGACGACGCTGCATTCGGTCAGCGGCACTTTCGACCTGATCGCCATTCTGGCAGCGCCTTCCATCCTCGACCTTGACCGGCTGATCGACCGGATCGGCGCGCTGGATGGCGTGGAGCGGACGTTATCGTCGATCATTCTTTCGACGCGGATTTCGCGGTAGAACCGCTTGGGAGTGGAAGGTATGCGAAACCCACTTCCGTCATGCCGGACTTGATCCGGCATCCAGCCGCAGCGCGTCCGCGTGGCGGATAGAGTCTTTTCAGCCCAATGACTTGGGCTGGCTGGATACCGGCTCAAGGCCGGCATGACGGAAGCGATGGTCTACAAAAAGAAGCAGCAAAGGAGCTTGTCGCTCCCATGCCTCTGCCGCTACGCGAGGGTGAAGACCATCTAAACCACCGCCCGCTCGTCGTAAGCCCTCTGTGCCGCCATCACCGCGTCGATATTACCCTCCGCCCAATGGGCAAGCGCCGCCACCGTGTCGGTCAGCGTCCGCCCGAGCGGCGTCAGCGAATATTCGACCGTCACCGGCACGGTCGGAAAGACCTGCCGGGAAATCAGCCCGTCGCGCTCCAGCTTCTTCAGCGTCTGCGACAGGACCTTTTGCGAAATGCCCTTGATCTCGCGCCGCAGCAGGTTGAAGCGCACGGGGTCCAGCCGCAGCTTATCGAGGATCAAAAGCGCCCATTTGTCGGCGATCCTGTCCAGAACCATGCGTGTGGGGCAGCGGTCCTCGTAAACGTCATAGATGCGTTCCATCGATGTCATTCCCCTTGTCTCAAGGCCGGCAGGTTTCCCTGAGGATACCAGATAACCGAAAAGTGCTCTCTTTTCATGATTTCCAACACGCAGTATGTGTGTTTTCGAAACATGGTTTCCATTAGATACTAAGGATATTTGAGATGACAGGCAAGATACTCGTAATCGGCTCCACAGGCACCATCGGCACGCCGCTGGTCAAGGCGCTTCTGGCCAAGGGCGAAAGAGTGAAGGCGGCCTCGCGCACCGGCAAGGCGGTGGACGGCGCGGAAGGTGTGAGGTTTGATTATACCGATGCCTCGACTTACGCGGATGCCTTCGACGGCGTGGACCGGCTGTTTCTGATCCTGGCGGGCGGGCGTCTGGATGCCATCGACGCACTGACGCCGGTGGTCGAGGAAGCCGCACGCCGCAAGGTGAAGATCGTGTTCCTCAGCGTCTTCGGCGTCGATGCCGATGATTCCATTCCCTATCGCCAGATCGAGCTGAAGATCATCGCTTCCAGCGTGCCTTACGTCATTCTGCGCCCCAACTGGTTTGCGGATAATTTCCACACCTATTGGAAGGCCGGCATCGAACACGGAGAGATCGCCGTTCCGGCGGGCGAGGGCAAGTCGAGCTTCATCGATGTACGCGACATCGCCGACAGTGCCGCCGCCGCCCTGACCTCGAATGCCTTCGATGGCAAGGCGTTCAACCTGACCGGCCCGAAAGCGTTCGGTTACGGCGAGGCGGCCGCGATCATCTCGCAGGCAATCGGCAAGCCGGTCGGCTATAGCGCGGTTTCGGACGAGGCCTTCATCGCCATTCTCACCGGCGCTGGCGTTCCGAAGGACTATGCCTCTTTCCTCGCCTCTATCTTCCACCCGGTGCGCGAGGGCTGGACATCGGCGGTGACGGGCGATGTCGAGACTTTGACCGGCCGTGCGCCGCGTTCGCTGGAGACCTATGTGGGCGACCATGTGGACGTGCTGAAGGGCTGACGCTCAGAGCAATACGCCCGCCGCGCTCACGCCGGATCGGTGGAGCCGCGGCGGGCCTTGAAGAACATCTTCAGCCGCTGGATATCCTCGGCGCTCCAGCCTTCAGGCTCCGTCACCTCCGTCCAGGCATCGATATAGTGTTCCGGCGCATAGACATGGCCGTAGCCGATCGGGGCCGTGGTGGCGGCGGCAACATCGAGCCCGAGTTGCAGCAGGGTGACTACCGGGAACCAGCGGAAGGATGTGGAAACGTCAGGTCCGTGATGGGCCATCCATTCCGGCCGCCGGTAAAGCGAGGCGGCCTCGAAGAAGGTGATCGGATCGCTCGCATATTGCAGATAGACGATGCGCATCGGCCCCCACGCCACACCGGGCATATGGGCGGTGGTATATTGGTTGGCGAAGCGGATGACGGAGGAGTCGCGGAAACGCGGCAGCCATTCCGGCGTGCCCTTCACCCGGCCATTGGTCGCCATGCGCCATGTGGGGCTGGAAAAGGGCGGGCCGCTCCACAGCGCGCCCTGGAAGGGATCGGCCAGCACATCGTAAAGATCGGAGGATTTCTGCGAATTGAGCGAGCCGAGGCTGAGGCCATGCAGATAGAGCTTCGGCCGCGTCTCCTTCGGCAGGGTCGTCCAGTAGCCATAAACGGCCTGGAACAGCGCGCGCGCCGTTTCCACACCGTAATCCGGTTCGGTCAGAAGTGCGATCCAGCTCGAAAGATAGGAATATTGCACGGCGACGCTCGAGACATTGCCGTCGTGCAGATATTCGATGGTGTCGAGCGCTTCCGGGTCAATCCAGCCGGTGCCCGTGGGAATGACGACCAGCAGCACCTTGCGCTCGAAACCGCCGACCCGCTTCAGTTCTTCCAGCGCAAGCGCTGCTCTTTCCTCGGGCGTCGAGGCCGAGTTGAGCCCGGCATAGACCCGCAGCGGCTCCCTGGCGGGGCGGTGGGTGAAGGCGGAAATCTCCTGTGCCTCCGGCCCGCCGGCCACGAATTCACGGCCTCTGCGGCCAAGCGATTCCCAGCTCATCAGGGAAGCGCTGCTGCCGGTCTTGAGTGCGTCGGACGGGCGCGGCACATCCGGCTCGATCAGCGCATCGACCTGTTTCAGCGATGAATCGGCAAATCTGAGGCCGATGTCGAAGATCAGACCGTTCAGCAGCATCCAGGACAGCACGATGGCGGCGGCGATGCCAAGCACATTGGCAAGCCGGCGCGGCAGGAAATGACGGCTGCGCGCGGAAAAGAACCGCCGGATGAGCTGGAAAAGCCGGCCCGCGCCGATGAGGAGCGCGGCGACCAGCACCGCAACGCCGCCGGTCTTGGTCGGGTGGGCGCTGGGCAGCGGATCAAGTTCCATCAGGATGCGGATGGAATTCTGCCAGTCTTTCGCCTGCCATAAAAACGCGATGGCCGTGATGGCGCTGGCAAGCGCGATGAGGAAGCGAATGCCACGCGCATTATGGCGCGAGGGTTCGGGCAGTTCGAGATAGGCCCAGACCGCGTGTATCGCCACACCGATCAGATAACCGATGGCAAAGGAAAATCCGCACAGCACACCCTGCATCAGCCAGGTGCGCGGCAGAAGAGACGGTGTGAGCGAAGCGCAGAACAGAATAGTGCCGAAGACGATGCCGGTTGCCGAAAGACCCGCAAACAACCGCTCAACCCATTGTTTCACCAACTTGACCTGCCCCTTCTGCTCACCGCTTGCCGCCGAGTGTAATATGCGGCGGGCGAGGGTGCAAACCCTGTGGTAAGGATAAAAATCATGAATATAGGAAAATAATCCTTTACAGCGTGACGGTGGTTTGATAGTGTTTGGATACAGTCGGAGATTTGCGGCTGAGCGGCGGTTGGTTCGAAAAGACCAGGGCGCTGAGTTTTTGCGACTGCCCTTGCCCGCCGACCTCATTCCTGTGCTTGTCACAGGAATCCAGCCAGCCCAAGTCCTTGGGGTGGAAAAAATCGTTCCGACGCGCAGACGCGCATCGACTGGATTCCTGTGACAAGAACAGGAATGAGGGCCGCTTGGTTGAGCCGTTTTGCCCCTATGCCCACTTTATTCATCTCATTTTTCTCGTAGGCCAATCCCATGACTCACAATTGCGATCCGGCGCTTTACAGCGCGTGGCCGGAGAGGCCCGCTTATGGAAGCGAGTGCGTGATGGACACCGCGCCCGAGACAAAGTCGCTGGCCGACAAGCTGGCCGCCGAGGATGCGGCGCGTAACGGCGAGCTGCGGCAGATGCTGAACGAGCTGACGGTGGAGATGCGCGATCAGTTTCACATGTATCGCAACCTGCGTCAGGCGAGCGAGGCGGCATTGCTGGCGGCGGCGGAAGACGCTTCGGGCAAACAGGCGCGCGCCGATGTGAAGGCCGCGACGGACCAGCTTTCGGTGGTCGTCCGCACGCTGGAGAGGATCGATGTCCTGCAAAGGCTTCTGGCGGAAGAGCGCGCCGCGCTTTCCGGAGAGGATGACACCGATACCGAAGATTACGAAGCTGCGGTGGCGCATTTCCTCCAACGTATCGACGAACTGGCCGAGCAGAAATGCCGCGCGAGGATGGAGGCGGAAAGTGCGGTTACGGACGAGCCCCGCAACTCCGTCATGCCTGCCCTTGAGGCGGGGGTGACGTCGGGACTGTTGAAGACTACCCAATGAACATGAAGCCGAAGGCCGAGGAGGCGGGACCAGATGACGAACTTCTCGCCCGACCCCCGTCTGCAGGAACGGGTCCATACCCTTCTGCGCGACTGGCGCTTCATCGGCAACCTGCCGCAGCAGCCGCCTGAGGGAGACTGGCGGACGTGGCTTCTGATCGGCGGGCGTGGCTCCGGCAAAACCCGCGCCGGCGCGGAATGGGTGCACAGGATTGCGTCCGCCGCGCAACATTCGGATCTGCGCATCGCGCTGGTGGCGGAAACGCTGGGGGATGCCCGTGAGGTGATGATCGACGGTATCTCCGGCATCTGCCGCATTGCCCGCCGCCGCCGCCCTGCTTTCGAAGTGTCGCGCCGCCGTCTCGTCTGGCCGAACGGCGCGATGGCGCAGGTGTTTTCGTCTGAAGACCCTGAAAGCCTGCGCGGACCGCAATTTCACATGGCCTGGGCCGATGAACTCGGAAAATGGAAATATCCGCAGGAAACCTGGGACATGCTGCAATTCGGCCTGCGTCTGGGGGAGGCCCCGCGGCAACTGGTAACGACGACGCCACGGCCCATTCCGCTCCTGAAAGCGCTTCTCGCCGACCCCTCAAGCCGGGTGGCGCGGATGCCGACGGCTATGAATGCACAAAACCTGTCGCCCGGTTTCCTGAAAGCCATGCATGACCGCTACGGCGGCACCCGGCTGGGACGTCAGGAAATCGGCGGCGAGCTGATCGACGAGCGCGAGGGCGCGCTGTGGAAACGTTCCGACCTGGAAGCGATTGTGGAGGCGGCGCATGAGCCGCTGGTACGGATCGTGGTGGCGGTCGATCCGCCCGCCGGGGTGGGGGAGAATTCCTGCTGCGGCATTGTCGTTGCGGGGCTCGGCATGTCCGGCAGACTGGTGGTGCTTGCGGATTGTTCGGTGGAAGGCGAAACGCCGGCCGGCTGGGCGCGCGCCGTGGTCGCTGCCGCCCGTCACCACGAGGCCGACCGGGTGGTAGCCGAGGTCAACCAGGGCGGCGAGATGGTGCGGGCGATGCTGCAGAGCATCGACGCCGACCTGCCGCTGACGCTGGTGCGGGCAAGCCGGGGCAAATTCACCCGCGCCGAGCCGGTGGCCGCACTTTACGAACAGGGCAGGGTGCGCCACGCCGCACGGTTTGAAAAGCTCACCGACCAGATGACGGATTTCGGACCCGGCGGCTTGTCGTCAGGTCGTTCTCCGGACCGGCTGGATGCGCTGGTGTGGGCGATAACGGCATTGACGACGATGGTGGTGAATGAGCCGAGGGTGCGGGGGATGTGAGGTCGGCAATTGTTGGCCCCGTGAATGAGAGCCATCGCCTGTCGAACGATTGGGTGCCGCTTGTTTCTTCTCCCCGCCGGGGAAAAGGTCGCGGCAGCGGGATGAGGGGGTACGGTAGAGATATGCGGAGAGGTTACCCCCTCATCTGACCCTTCCGGCCATCTTCTCCCCGGCGGGGAGAAGAAATTCGCGGTGCCGTCATCGCCCATGATCGGGCGTCTGGCAGGTCTTATTTCTTCGGAGATTGCGCCGGCTTCGGCTGGGTGCCGGTTTCGCGCATCTGGCGCCACTCGTTTTCGAGACGGTCATAAACGGTCTGGGGGATTGTCGCTGTCATGGTGGCATTCCTCCTTGAATGGTCAACGCTGCGGAAGTGCGCGGTGAATGGAGTTAGCGCTCCAAGGTTCCCGAACTCAAGGAATTTTTTACCCCAAAACCCCGGCCTGCGGATTAAAATCGATTAGGTTTTTTTCAAATCGATTTAGTCCTGACGGCCGTCATGTGGAAAAACCGGGCGTTACATCGCCCCCGATTTTCAGGAGCCGGCTATGGCCTATGACGAGGCGCGATTCTTCGCGTCGGCGCGGATTTCCATCTTCGGCGGCCGCCTGCGCGCCACGCAGCTTGCCGGCACGAAGACCATACTTGCCGGTTTCGAGAAGGCCATGCCGGACGGCGACACGCGCTGGCTGGCCTATATGCTGGCCACCACCTTCCACGAGACGGCAGCGACCATGCAGCCGGTGCGCGAGACATTGGCGGCTGGCGATACGGAGGCGATCGCAAGGCTCGACCGGGCTTTTGCGGCGGGCAGGCTGCCCATGGTGCGCAAACCCTATTGGCGGCCGGACGCTGAGGGCAAAAGCTGGCTTGGGCGTGGTTTCGTGCAGTTGACACATCGCCGCAATTACGAGGCGATGTCGCGCCTGACCGGTGTGGATCTTCTGGCCCGCCCCGAGCGGGCCATGGAGCTGGATGTGGCGACGACGATCCTGATCTGCGGCATGGCATCCGGCAGTTTTACCGGCCGCAGTCTCTCCGATTTCTTCAGCGCAGAACGCGAGGATTGGGAAGGCGCGCGCGCCGTCATCAATGGCAGCGACCGGGCGCGGCTTGTCGGGGATTACGGGCGGGCATTTCATGGCGCCCTTGTCGCAGCGCGGATTGAACCGGGGCGGGCCAGATGATAACCCGTTACTCGGCGCCCCAAAGGCCGAATTCGAATTTTGCATGACAGGTGACACCGTGATCCGCCATATCGTTTTTTTCACCGTTCCCGAGGAAAACCGCGACGCCGTGCGCAAGGGGCTTTCCGGGCTCACCGCCATACCGCATTCGCTGAAGCTGGAAATCGGCGAGAACGTGAAGAAGGACCAGTGGGGCAACTCGGTCGACTTCATCGTCTATGGCGAGTTTGAAAACGAGGCGGCGCTGGCGGCCTACAAGGCCGATCCCGCTTATGATCTTTCCACCCGTACGGTAAAGCCGCTGCGCGAGACCCGTGTTGCTGCCGATTTCAACAGCGATACCGCGGTGAAAGCGCCTATCCGTTAAGTCTCGTCAAGATCCAAGCCCTCCACCCTCATTCCTGTGCCTGTCACAGGAATCCAGCCGACGCGCGTCTGCGCGGCGAGAGAAGTCCTTTCAACCCAGAGACTTGGGCTGAAAGGACAAGCACAGGGATGAGGGCCTAGCGGGAAACCGAGCCCGCATTAAAACAAGGACAATTCCATGCGATTTCCGTTTTCCCTGCCGTGGCGGCGCCCGGCGGATGGCAGAGCCGTGCCTGAACGCAAGACGGCGACGGGCGGTTTCATGGCGGTGGCGGCACAGGGCGGACAGGCCTTCTGGTCGGGCCGTTCCTATGCCGCACTTGCCCGCGAGGGCTTCATGAAAAACCCGGTGGCGCACCGCGCCGCCCGCATGGTGGCGGAAGCGTCCGCGTCGGTCAGCTGGCTGCTTTACGATGGCGATGAGGAGATAACCGATCATCCCCTGCTGGCGCTTCTGGCCAAGCCGAGCGCCCACATGGGCGGGCCGGATTTCTTCGAGGCGCTTTATGGCCACCTGATGCTTGCCGGAAACGCCTATATCGAGCCGCTGCTGATCGCCGAACGCCTGCGCGAACTGCATCTTCTCAGGCCCGACCGGGTCAGCATCATCGAGGGGTCAGACGGCTGGCCGGTGGGCTACGACTACCGTGCCGAGGGCCGTGCTGCTCGGCGCATCTCAGCCGAACGGGACGGGCTGGGCCTGCTGCACCTGAAGCTGTTCCATCCGCTCGACGACCGGGCGGGTTTTGCGCCACTTGCTTCGGCGGGCGCAGCACTTGATCTGCACAATGCCGCAAGCCATTGGAACAAACGCCTGCTCGACAATTCCGCCCGGCCTTCCGGCGCGCTGGTCTACCAGCCGAAGGAGGGCGGCAATCTTTCCACCGAGCAATATGAACGGCTGAAGCGCGAACTGGAGGAAGGTTATCAGGGCGCGATGAATGCCGGCCGGCCGCTTCTTCTGGAAGGCGGGCTCGACTGGAAGGCCATGGGGCTTTCGCCGCGCGACATGGACTTTCTGGAGGCGCGCAACGGTGCGGCGCGGGATATAGCGCTCGCTCTCGGCGTGCCGCCGATGCTGATCGGCATTCCCGGCGACAACACCTATGCCAACTACCAGGAGGCCAACCGCGCCTTTTATCGTCTCACCGTGCTGCCGCTTGTTTACCGCACGGCGGCAAGGCTCTGCGGCTGGCTTTCGCCAATCTTCGGCGCCGGGCTGCGGCTGGAACCGGATCTCGACAGGATCGCCGGGCTTGCCGGCGAGCGGGACGCGCTGTGGACGCGCATCGGCGCTGCATCGTTTCTCTCCGACGAGGAAAAGCGCGAAGCTGTCGGCTATTGATCGCGCCGCAGCGGGATCGCCCCCCGGTTTCCTGCTCAAGCATTTTCTGAAGTCGCGGACTCTCTTTCTGAGAACTTCCGCCCAAGCGATTCTGAAGATTCGTGAAATCACCCGTCGCAGACGCGCAAAGAACGCCTGCGGGCGACGCGGTGCGTCTGCCCGATTGCAACATCCTAAACCGGAATGATTACTCATGTCTGAATTCGCCAATGAGGCCGGAATCTGGGCCGCCCGCATCACCGGCGCCGTGGCGGGCGCGGGTGTATCGCTCGTCTATCTGCTGCCGAAAAGCAAACGCGAAGCCGCGAGCCGGTTCATCACCGGGGTCTCCTGCGGCATGATTTTCGGCGGTCCCGTGGGGCTGTGGATCGTGCAGCAGCTTGACATTGCCGGCGCGCTTTCGGGCCGCGAGATCATGGTGGCGGGCTCGGCCGCCGCCAGCATGGTGGCCTGGTGGGGGCTTGGCCTCCTGGTGCGCGTGGCCGACCGTTACAACGCCCGTCCCCGCGCTTAGCCTCCACACGCCTCCCTTTCCCCATTGCAGGAGTTACCCATGCACGCCTATCGCGGGCCGCGTCCCGCCACGCGCAAATTCGCCAATCTGGAACTGCGCGGCATTACAAGTGACGGCACGTTTTCCGGTTACGCCAGCGTCTTCGGCGAGGTCGATCTCGGCCGCGACGTGATCGAACGCGGCGCTTTCCACCGCTCCATCGAGGAACGTGGCGCAGCCGGCATCCGCATGCTCTATCAGCATGATCCGGCCGAGCCGATCGGCGCATGGCGCACCATTCGCGAGGACGAGCGCGGGCTCTACGTCGAGGGTGTTCTCGCCCCCGGGGTCGCCCGCTCCCGCGAGGTGCATTCGCTGATGAAGACGGGCGCGCTGGACGGGTTGTCGATCGGTTTTCGCACCGTGCGTTCCAGTAGGGAGGCGCGATCCGGCAAGGCGGCTCGCACGGGCGTCAGGCGCATTCTGGAGGCTGATCTCTGGGAAATCTCGGTCGTGACCTTTCCGATGCTGCCGTCTGCACGGGTCTCTGACGTGAAGCATGCCCGCTTCTTCCGCGACCGCGAGACTGAACTGGTGCGCACCATGCGCCGCGCCGCGCGCTCGCTTTTCGACACTGCCGTCAAACGCTGACTTCCGACAAAAACTTCCGACAAACCACCTCCGACACAAGGATGGCGACATGACTGACCAGACCACCAAACCGGCCGCAACGACGGTCGCGCCGCAGGTGAAGGCCGTGCCCGACACGATGACGGCCGCCTTCGACGAATTCATGGAGGCCTTCGAAGCCTTCCGCGACACCAACGACCAGCGGCTTTCCGATATCGAGCGCAAGATGGGCGCTGACGTCGTGACCCGCGACAAGCTCGACCGCATCGACAAGGCGCTGGACGACAACCGCAGGATCATGGACGATCTGGCACTGAAGAAGGCGCGGCCCGCTCTCGGCCGCAAGGAAGCGCTCTCCCATGACGCGGATGAACACAAGGCCGCCTTCGAGGCCTATATCCGCCGGGGTGAGGAGGGGGCGCTGCGCGATCTGGAGGCCAAGGCCTTTGCCGGATCGACAGGTGCCGATGGCGGTTTTCTGCTGCCGAGCGAGACGGATGGCGAGATCGGCCGGCGCATGACGGCGATTTCGCCGATCCGGGCGCTGGCGACCGTGCGGCAGGTTTCCACCGCCGTGCTGAAAAAACCGTTTTCGCCCGGCGGGCTTGCCACCGGCTGGGTCTCCGAAACGGCGGCTCGCCCCGAAACCACGACGCCGAAGCTCTCCGAACTTTCCTTCCCGACCATGGAACTCTACGCCATGCCGGCCGCGACCCAGGGCCTGCTGGACGATGCGGCGGTCGATATCGAGGCCTGGATCGCTTCGGAAGTGGACATCGCCTTCGCCGAACAGGAGGCCGCCGCCTTCATCGCCGGCGATGGCGTCAACAAGCCGAAGGGTTTCCTCTCCTATACGGCCGTCGCCAATGACAGCTGGAGCTGGGGCAATATCGGTTATGTCGCGACCGGCGTGTCGGCGGGCTTTGCATCTGCCGGGCCGATGGATGTGCTGCTGGATGCCGTCTATGGGGTGAAGGCCGGCCATCGCCAGAACGGCAACTTCCTGATGAACCGCAAGACGCAAGGGGCGCTGCGCCGTTTCAAGGACACGACCGGCGCCTATCTCTGGCATCCGCCAGCCGCCGCCGGCCAGCCCGCTTCGCTGATGGGCTTTCCGGTGATGGAAGCCGAAGACATGCCGAACGTCGCGGCAAACAGCTTCGCCATCGCCTTCGGGGATTTCCGCGCCGGCTATCTCGTCGTCGACCGCACGGGCGTACGCATCCTGCGCGATCCCTATTCGGCAAAACCCTACGTGCTGTTCTACACCACCAAACGTGTTGGCGGCGGCGTGCAGAACTTCGAGGCGATCAAGCTGGTGAAGTTCGGGGTCAACTGACCGCAAACTTTGCTCCCCTTTTCTTCTCCCCGCCGGGGAGAAGATGGCCCGAAGGGTCAGATGAGGGGGCAAGCTCTCCGCATATCTCGACCCTCACCCCCTCATCCCGCTGCCGCGGACTTCTCCCCGGCGGGGAGAAGAAACAAGCGGCGACCGCTCGCACCATCATCAAGCGCGTGGGCGGCGGTGTGCACAATTTTGAGGTGATCAAGCCTGGGAAGTTCGTGGCGAATTGACCGCAGACCTTGCGGCCTTGTTCTTCTCCCCGCCGGGGAGAAGGTGGCCCGAAGGGTCGGATGAGGGAGCAAGCTCTCGGTCTATCGCTAACGTCACCCCCTCATCCTACTGCCGCGACCTTCTCCCCCTCGGGGAGAAAAAACAAGCCGCGCCCGCTCGCGCAATATGTGATTACCTGCATTCCTTTCCGGAGACCCCATGACCTATGCCCTCATTCATCCGCCGCAGGCGGAGCCGCTGACGCTTGCCGAGGTCAAGGCGCATCTGCGTCTCGACGCCGGCGAGGAAGATGCACTTTTCGCCGCACTGATCCGCACCGCCCGCGAGCATCTGGAACGCACAACTGGCCTTTGCCTGCTGCGTCAGACATGGCGGCTTTATCTCGACCGATGGCCGCCAGGCGACGTGATTCCGATTGGCAAGGGACCGGTGCAAGCCATCGAAACGATTCTGGTTTTTGATGGTCAAGGGCGCCCGACCGACATCACCGCCGCCGACAGATTGCTCGACGGCGAGACGCGGCCTGCAAGGCTGTGGCTGCGCGATCCGCCGGCTCCCGGACGGGCGATGAATGGCATCGAGATCGACTTCATTGCCGGCTACGGCGAGGCGGGAACGGATGTGCCCGACACGCTGAAACGCGCCATGCTGATGCATGTGGCCCAGATGTTCGCCTTTCGTGGCGCCGTCGCCCTGGAAAACCAGCCGGCGGGCGTTCCTGCCGGTTATGAGCGGCTGGTGTCGCCTTTCTGCCGTGTGGGTCTTTAAGCCATGAACCTAGTTTTTCTCGACCCCGGCAAGCTGACGGCACGGCTGGAGCTGGAAGTGCGCGCGCAAACGTCGGACGGGCAGGGCGGTGCTGCGGAAAGCTGGAATGTCCTGCGTTCGCTCTGGGCCGCAATCGAACCCGTATCGGATGCATCCCATGAACGCGCCTCGGCCGAGGGCGTGACGATCACCCACCGCGTCTGGCTGGCCCATCGCAACGACATTGCCGCTGGCATGCGCTTTCGCAAGGGCCGGCGCGTCCTGGCAATCCGCACGGTGATGGACCCGGACGAGACCGGCCGCTTCATCGTCTGCCGCTGCGAGGAGGAAAACCCGTGAGCGCCGCAAACCCGCTTCTGCAGGCGATTTTCGCAAGGCTTGGCAGCGACGCGGCGCTGACGGCGCTCATCCCCGGCGGCATTGTCGACCGGCTTTTACCGCGCGGGCTCTTGCCGTTGGTCGTCATCGCCGACCTTGAAAGCCGCGATTATTCGACCGCGACGGAAAAGTCCGAAGAGCATTTTCTCACTCTGGAAATCTGGAGCGATGCCAATGGCCGCAAGCGCGCGGCTGAGATCGCAGCGCGGGTGAAAATCCTGCTCGACGATGCGACCCTTCCGCTAAGCGGTGTCTCGCTCGTCGCTCTGCAATTCCTCTCCAGCCGCTCGCGGCGGGAGCCGAAGACGCGGAATTTCCTTGCGGAAATGCGTTTCAGGGCGGTGACGGAGTAATTCTGTTTCACGAACCCTGCTTGCGCACGGCTCTCCACAGGACGATCAGCAGCAGAAATGAAATGCCGATCAGTACCGAGGCGATAATCAGCATGGCCGATACCCCGCCACGATCCAGCGCCAGCGTGAAGATGATGGGAGCCACGGCAATGGCAAGGTTCTGCGGCAGCGAGATGCGCGCTGCCTGGAGGCCATATTGCTCGGGTGAAAACACCGCCAGCGGCAACACGGCCCGGCTGACGGTGAGCACGCCCGCGCCAAAACCGAAAAACACGATGAAGGCGATGAAAGCGGGCATGGCGGGCGCAAAAGCGAGCAGCAGCAAAAGCGATAGCAGCAGCAGACAGAAACCGATCATGGCCGTTACAAAAGGGTTGCCGTGTTTTCCAAGCAGGAAATCGAGCCCGCGCGCCGTAATCGCAAGCACGCTGCGCGCCGCTGCCAGCTGCACGGCAAGCGATTGCGATGCGCCCGCCTGCACCAGCAAAAGGGGCAGCAGCGGCGACAGGCCGAAGGTCGTGAAGGCGCTGATCGTCGTCATTGCGGCCAGCAGCAGAAAGGCGCGTTTTGTGTCGACAGGCGATGGCGCAATCGCGGCCGCTTCCCCTGACTTTGCGGTTTTACGGGCCGGGCGTCCCGGAAGGACGAAGACATAAAGAGGCAGAAGAACGAAGAGTTGCAGACAGGCGTAAGCGATGAGGGTGCCGCGCCAGCCGAAGTGCTCAGCCACAAGCGCGGTGAGCGGTAGGAAAACCGCCGCAGAAAGCCCGGTAAACAGCATCAGAAGCGTCAGCAACCGGCCGCTTTCCGCACCGACCCGTTCCACCACCGCGGCGTGCGCCGCTGTCGTCAGGCCGCAGGCTGCCGCAAAACCGATCACCGCCCAGCCGATGGCGTAACTTATGACGCCGCCCGCGAAGGCGAGCACGACGAAACCGGCGGTGAACAGCAACGAACCCGCCACAAGGACGGGCGCTGCGCCGCGGCGCACGAGCGTTCTTCCAAGATAAGGGCCGCACAACGCGCTGATTGTCATCATGACGGTGAGGCCTGCAAAAACGACCTCGTTTGCGATGGCCAGTTCCTGCCCGATCCGTGGCCCGAGCACGGCAAGCATATCGAAACCGCTGCCCCAGCTGACGATCTGCCCAACCGCAAGCACGCCGATAAGGCGCGCGCGGGACGTGAAGGGGGCAGCGTCGGACATGATGAAAATCGCGGGTGCGAGATGCGGGAATAGTTTTGGTAGCAGGCCCTTTGCGGCCCGGCAACATCAATCGAGACGACATCCATCGAAACGGCATTCATCGACACGAGAGGGAGAACACCATGGTGGCGCAGAAGGGCAAGGACCTGCTGCTGAAGATCAACAATGCCGGTTCCTACGTGACCGTGGCGGGGCTGAGGACCAAGCGGCTGGCCTTCAACGCGCAGGCCGTGGATATAACCGACGGGGAAAGCGCCGGTCGCTGGCGCGAGCTTCTGGCCGGCGCCGGCGTGCAGCGGGCGTCGCTGACGGCGTCGGGCATTTTCAAGGACCTGGCGAGCGACGCGCTGGTGCGTGGCGCGTTTTTCGCAGGCAGCATTCCGGGGTGGCAGATCGTTATTCCCGATTTCGGCACCATCACCGGACCGTTCCAGATCGTCGCGCTCGAATATTCCGGCCGCCACGATGGCGAGGTGCAATTCGAGACTGCGCTGGAATCGGCCGGTCTCCTGAACTTCGGAGCGCTGTGATGCCGCAAGGACTGCGTTACGGGCGCGCGAACCGCCATCGCGGCGAGATCGAGGCGCAGATTGACGGCGAAAGGCGCATCCTCTGCCTGACGCTCGGCGCTCTCGCCGAACTCGAAACCGCCTTTCAGGCTGATGATCTCACCGCTCTTGCCGAACGCTTTGCAGGCGGGCGCATGAAGGCCGCCGACATGATCCGTGTCATCGGCGCGGGGCTGCGCGGTGCGGGCAACCTGTTTTCCGATGAGGATGTGGCCTCAGCCACCGTGGATGGCGGCATCGCCGGCCACGCCGCCATCGTCGCCGATCTTCTGACCGCGACATTCGCCCGCCCAAGAGGAGAGACCCCGCCGGACCCTTGAGCGCCGCGGCAGGTGAGGCGGACGATGGCGCACCACGCCCGTTTCCCTGGGAGGCGGTGATACACACCGGCTTATGCCTGCTGCGGCTTTCCTCCGAAACCTTCTGGCGCCTGACGCCAAGGGAGTTTTTTGCAATGACGGGCGGTGCGCGCGCCATTTCCCGCACCATCGACCGTCTGGCGATGGAGACGATGATGCGGCGGTTTCCGGATGGGTAAGCAGGTCAGGGCACCTTTCGCGGGCGCCCGCCTTTTGCGCCATTGGCACGGCTGGCGGCAGCCTTGGCCTCCGAACGGGATTGCCCGCCCTTGCGCTGCGCCTCCATGAAAGACCGGCTGCCGAAGATGCCGTTCATCAACCCGCTAATCGTGTAGTCGATATCGAGACTTTCCCAGTGCAGTCCTGTCTCGCCGAGAAGCTCGACCTCGGCAAGCTGTTCTGCCGTGGCATTTTGCAGTCCTTCCAGCGCCCGCACCGGAAACATGAAACAGGCGCCATTGGTGAAATCGACGATGACACGGGCCGATGCCGCTTCGAAACGCACCGAAACCGGAACGGGGCGTTCTGCGCGTTCCTGTTGCCAGCGCTCGCGGGCGGCGGCCAGTTCGGCGTCGCTGACCTCAACCATGATAGTGCCTCCAGGTTTCAAGAAAGAGGGTCCTGTTTTCCTCGATTATATCGACAGCGCGCCGGACATCCCTGTCAGACATGCCGCCCTGCGTGATGACGGTGAGGTTTACGAGATCAATGCGCGCTTCACCCTCGCCATAAACATGGGCATGCGGCGGCTCGTGATCGGCCGTGTAGATGACGAAGCGCATCCCGTGCTGACGTAGAACCGTGACCATGAGGACTATAACCCAAGAAGTTAGGTTTTGAAAGAGTGTGCGATGAAGTGGCCCGTTTTTCGAAGCCGTTTCAGCATCATGCATTCCTCAGTTGAATCAGAAAGGCAAGCGCGATGGCAGGCGAAGGATCGATTGCGGAAAGCCGTGAGCAGGCGGAAGCGCTGGTGGATGTGATGGGTGATCTCGAGTGGCGCTCCGAGCGGTTCGGGACGGCGCTGACCTCCGCAATGCAGGCGGCGGTGACGGGCGGCAAAGGGCTGGATGATGTGTTGCGCGGGCTCGGGGAACGGCTGTCCGGCATGGCGCTTTCCGCCGGTCTGAAGCCGCTGGAGAACATGATCGGCAATGCTGTCGGCGGGCTTTTGAACGGTGGCGGCTCGCTCTTCGCCTTTGCCGACGGCGGCGTGCCGGGACGAAGCATCACGCCTTTTGCCGATGGCGGCGTGGTCTCCAGCCCGGCCTTCTTTCCGATGGGGGCAGGGCTTGGCCTGATGGGGGAGGCGGGGGCCGAGGCTATCCTGCCGCTGAAGCGAGGTTCAGATGGGGCTCTCGGTGTCGCCGCACCGGCCGGTGGAGGTGGCGCGCAGATCGTTTTCAACGTGACGGCGACGGATGCGGCGAGCTTCAGAAAAAGCGAAGGCCAGATTGCCGCCATGCTGGCGCGCAGCGTCGGGCGGGGCCAGCGCGGCTTGTGACGGATTGCCCCTCCTGCCTGTCCTCATTCATGTGCCTGTCACAGGAATCCAGCCGACGCGCGTCTGCGCGGCGAAAAGACTCACTTCAGCCCAAAGACTTGGGCTGGCTGGATCCCCTGTGACAGGCACAGGGATGAGGGAAAGCGAATGACGCAACTGCCCGACCTTTGAGTCGAGCGTGATCCTTCCATCTTTCCCAGACCATCAAAAAGAATCCAGGAACAACGACATGGCGGCATTTCATGAAGTGCGGTTTCCGCTGCGGCTCGCGCTCGGCGTGAGCGGCGGGCCGGTGAGGCGAACCGATATCGTCAACCTTTCCAACGGGCGGGAGAACCGCAACCAGCGCTGGAAGAATGCCAGGCGCGCCTATGATGCGGGGTCGGGCCTCCGCTCCGTTGCCGATCTTTACGAGGTGCTTTCCTTTTTCGAGGCGCGGCGCGGGGAGCTTTACGGCTTCCGGTTTCGCGATCCGGTGGATTTCAAATCCTGCCCGCCGGGCGCGGCACCCGCCGCGACCGATCAGAGGATTGGCACCGGCGACGGGGTGACGGCGGGCTTTCAGCTGGTGAAGACCTATGGCGATGCGGGTGGATCCTTCAGCCGGCGGGTGCAGAAACCGGTCGAGGCTTCGGTCGTCCTCTCCGTCGATGGGGTGAAAGCACTGCCGGCGGATTTTTCGGTCGATCATGCGACCGGCATGGTGACGTTTCGCGCCGGTCGGGTGCCGACAGCCGGTTCGGCGATCCGTGCCGGTTTCGAATTCGACGTGCCGGTGCGGTTTGCGATCGACCGCATCGACGTGAACCTGACCGCCTTCGAGGCGGGCCGCATTCCCTCCATTCCGCTGATGGAAATCCTGCCATGAAGATTGTCCCTCCCGCCCTTGCCGCGCATTTGAGTGGAGACGCCACAACCACATGCCATTGCTGGAAGGTGACGTTGAAGGACGGCGCGGCGATCGGTTTTACCGACCATGACGAGGCCCTTTCCTTCGCCGGTGTGACCTACCTCGCCGCAAGCGGTTTCGGGGCCAGCGACAGCGACAGCGAAACGGGGCTGGGCGCGAGTGCGGGCGAGGTGACGGGGGGCTTTTCGAGCGAGGTCATTTCCGAAAGCGAGCTGGCAGCCGGGCGTTTCGATGGCGCGAAGGTGGAGCTTTTCCTCGTCAACTGGCAGGCGCCGGAACAGCATGTGCTGCTGAACATGCGCGAGATCGGCGAGGTGACGCGGGCGGGCGGTGCGTTTCGCGCTGAACTGCGCAGCATCGCGCACCGTCTCTCCCAGCCGCAGGGCAGGGTCTATGGCCGGCGCTGCGATGCCGCCCTTGGCGACCGGCGCTGCGGTGCCGATCTGGCGCGGTTCACCGGCAGCGGCAGCGTGACGGGAGTGGATGCGGCGGGCAACCTTTCAGCCACCGGGCTTGATGCTTTTGCCGAAGGCTTCTTCAGCCGGGGAAAGTTGCGGTTTCTGACCGGTGGGCTCACCGGCAAGAGTTTCGATCTCGACGGGCATGAGAAGCGCGATGGCGGCACGCGTCTGTCCTTCTGGCTGGCTCCGGAACAGTCGCCGTTGCCGGGTGACGCTTTTTCAGTCATCGCCGGCTGCGACAAGAGTTTTCCGACCTGCAAGGCGAAATTCGCCAATCATTTGAATTTTCGCGGCTTTCCACATCTGCCGGGGGCGGATTTCGCCTATTCCTACGCCAGCGGCGGCCAGAGCCATGACGGCAAGGCGTTGTTTCCATGAAGAGCACCGGAGAAAGAGTGCTGGCGCTGGCTGAAGGATGGATCGGCACGCCCTATCGGCATCAAGCATCGTTGCAGGGCGTCGGCTGCGATTGCCTGGGTCTCGTCAGGGGCATCTGGCGTGCGCTTTACGGCGAGGAACCGGAACTGCCGCCGTCCTATGCGCCGGATTGGGCCGAACGCGGCGGAGAGGACCGGCTGATGGCGGCGGCGGAACGTTACTTTTCAGCGGTGCCGGATATGGGAGAGGCGAGGCCCGGCGATCTGCTGCTGTTTCGATGGCGAGCCGATGCCGCGGCCAAACATCTCGGCATTTTCGCAGGGCCTCAGCATTTCATCCATGCCTATGAACAGGCATCGGTGCTGCGGTCTGCGCTGGTGCCCGGCTGGAAGCGGCGCATTGCCGGCGTCTTCCGTTTTCCCGATCCCTGATATTTTTCCGAGGCGAGCATGGCGACTATTCTCTTTCAGGCGGTGGGTGCAGCACTCGGTGGCGTTTTCGGCCCCGTGGGTGCCATCATCGGCCGCGCGGCCGGCGCGCTGGCGGGCAATGCCGTCGACCGCGCGCTGCTTTCGAACGGGCGGACGATGTCCGGCGCCCGGCTTTCGACGGCACGGATTCCGGGCGCGGACGAAGGTGCTGCGATCAACCGGCTTTACGGCACGGCGAGGATCGGCGGCACGCTGATCTGGGCGACGCGTTTCGAGGAAAGCATCGCGGTGGAGCGTCGCGGCGGCAAGGGCAGTCGCGGCCCGAAGGTCGAGACCTATCGTTATTTCGCCAATCTTGCCGTCGGGCTGTGCGAGGGCGAGGCGGCCATGGTGCGACGCGTCTGGGCCGATGGGCGGGAACTGGACCTGAGCGCCATCGAGATGCGCTTTTATCCCGGCAGCGAGACGCAATTGCCCGATCCGCTGATCGAGGCAAAACAGGGTGCTGGCAATGCCCCCGCCTTTCGCGGGCTGGCCTATGTGGTGTTCGAACGCCTGCCGCTTGACAGCTATGGCAACCGCATTCCGTTCATGCAGTTCGAAGTGGTGCGGCCGGTCGGAAGACTGGAAGAAGCCATCCGCGCCATCACCGTCATTCCCGGTGCCACGGAACACGGTTACGCGACGGCGCAGGTTTCGGAACGCACCGGCATGGGCGAGAGCCGCATCATGAACCGCAACGGCCCGACGGCCTTGACCGACTGGCAGGCCGCGATCGACGAATTGCAGGCGCTGTGCCCCAATCTGCAAAGCGTGGCGCTGGTGGTAAGCTGGTTCGGCACCGACATGCGGGCGGGTGAATGCCGCATTGTGCCGGGCGTGGAAGTGGCAGGTCGCGACAGGGAAAGTGCACCATGGTCCGTCGCCGGTGTTTCACGCGGGCAAGCGCATCTCGTCAGCCACCACGGGGGTGGTCCCGCCTATGGCGGAACGCCGGATGATCAAAGTGTTGTGCAGGCGATAGCCGACCTCAAGGCGCGTGGTCTGAAGGTCTGCCTTTATCCCTTCGTGATGATGGATGTACCCGATGGCAACGGCCTGCCTGACCCCTATGGCAAAGGCGAGCAGGACGCCTATGGCTGGCGCGGACGCATCACCTGTTTTCCGGCACCCGGCAGGGCCGGTTCTCCCGACCGTGGCGACGGCGTGCGCACGGAGATTTCCGCCTTCTGCAACCGTACTGAAGGGTATCGCCGCATGGTGCTGCATTATGCGGCGCTGGTGGCGCAGGCAGGCGGGGTGGATGCCTTCCTGATCGGCTCGGAGCTTCGCGGGCTGACAAGCCTGCGCGACCGCAACGATGCCTTTCCTTTCGTGGAGGAACTGATGCGGCTGGCGGCGGATGTGCGCGCCCTCGTCGGACCGGTTACGAAACTGACCTATGGTGCCGACTGGAGCGAATATTTCGGTTATCAGCCCGCCGATGGTTCGGGTGATGTGTTCTTCAACCTCGATCCGCTCTGGGCAAGCCCGGATATCGATGCCATCGGCATTGACAATTACATGCCGCTCTCCGACTGGCGCGACGAGGATGCTGCAAACGGCAATTCTGATGGCATGACCGGCCCGGACGATGCCGCCGCCTTCCGCCATGCGATCGCGGCGGGCGAGGGCTTCGACTGGTTTTACGCGAGCGACGCGGACCGCGCGGCGCGGCGGCGCACGCCCATCACCGATGGGTTGAAGGGAAAGCCATGGGTGTTCCGCTACAAGGACATCAGGAGCTGGTGGCAGAATGCCCATTTTGACCGGGTGCGGGGTGCGGAGAAATTGACGCCGACCGCATGGGTGCCCGGCTCGAAGCCGGTCTGGTTCACCGAACTCGGCTGCCCGGCGGTGGACAAGAGTGCGACGCGCCCGAATGTGTTTCCCGATCCGAAATCGGCGGAAAACGCCTTTCCCTATTTTTCCCGCAGAAGCCGCGCCGACAGCCAGCAGCGGCGGTTTCTGGAGGCGCATCTCGACCATTGGACGGGCGAGGGCGATGTGGCGATGGTGGACCAGAACCGGGTCTACCTGTGGACCTGGGATGCGCGGCCCTTTCCCGCCTTTCCGCAGAATGGCGCGGCCTGGAGCGATGGCGTCAACTGGCGCACCGGCCACTGGCTGAACGGCCGGCTGGGCACGGCCACACTTGCCGATGCCATGGCTGCGATTTTGACGGACCATGGCTTTTCCGGCTTCGATGTCTCGGCCGTCAGCGGCGATCTGACCGGCTATGTCCAGGGCGATGTCACCTCCGCCCGCAACCTTCTTGAGCCGCTGGTGACGGCGTTTCAGGTGGATGTGGCGGAAGATGGCGGAACCCTGCGTTTCCGCTCCCGCAATACGGCGGTCCTGCCTGTCCACGACGTTCCCGTGCTTGCCGATCTGGACGACGAGCCGCTATGGTCTGAAAATCGCGGCCATGACAGCGATTTTGCCGCTGAAGCCGTGCTGACCTCGTTCAATCCAGCGCTCGATTACGAGCAGGCAAGCGTGCGTTCGCGCCGCGTTGACAATGCCGGTAGCCGCGTCGTGCGGCTGGACCTCAACGCGGCCCTGCCGGCGGAAACGGCGGAAGCAGCGGTTGATGCCGTGTTGCGCGACAATCGGCAGGCCCGGCGCACTTTGCGTTTTGCGCTGCCGCCAGGAGATGTCGTTCTCGAACCCGGCGATTGTATCCGCCTGCCGCAGGACGCTTTTCCGGAAGCTTTGGCGGGGCGGTTTCTGGTCAGCCGGATCGAGGATGGTGCTGTGCGGCAGGTCGAGGCACGCGCGTTTTCCGCCGCCCTCTCTGTTTTCGCGGGCGCTGCGGATGAGCGGCGAACAAACGGCGCGAGCGGTGCGGAAGGTTTCGCCCCGGAAGTGCTGTTTCTCGATCTGCCGCGCCATGACGGCATCGCGCCGGAGGATTCGGCGCGGATCGCCGTCCTTGCAAGACCCTGGCGTCCAATCATCGTTTCCGCATCGCCCGGCACGGAAGGTTACCGGCAGCGCGCGGTGCTGGATCGCCCCGCGATGATCGGCGCGCTGGCGATGCCGCTGATGCCCGGCCCCATCGGCCGTTTCGACCGCAAAAACACCATCCTGATCGATCTGCCTTTCGGAGAGCTTTCCTCGGCTCCGGAGCTTTCGGTGCTGAACGGTGAGAACCGGATCGCGCTCAAGGCTGCAAACGGCGTGTGGGAGATCGCCGCTTTTGCACGGGCGGAGGAAATCGCACCTTGGCGCTGGCGGCTTTCAACTTTGCTGCGTGGGCTTGGCGGCACGGACGATGCGCTGGCAGCGGATACGCCCGCGGGAAGCCCGGTCGTGGTGCTGGATGCGGCCGTGCAGCCGCTCGGCCTTGCCGCAAGCGAGCGCGGCAGGCGGCTGAACTGGATTGCCGAGGCAGCGGGGAGGGCGGGCGCGCCTGCCGGGCCTTTTACCTTCGAGGGTGGTCTGCGGGCTGAAACGCCGCTTGCGCCGGTGCATCTTTTCGGCGAGCGGCGCAGGGATGGCATTCTGCTGCGCTGGATCCGCCGGGGCAGAATGGAGGCCGATGGCTGGGATGCCACGGACATACCGCTGGACGAACCGTTCGAGCGCTACCGCGTGGAAGTACTCGATAGCGGGGCCGTTCGACGCGCAGTGGAGGTCTCCGAACCCTTCTGGCTATACTCTGCGGCAGCCGAACTCACAGATTTCCCGACCTTGCGGGATCACATTTCCGTGCGTGTCCGCCAGCTTGGCCGCGCGGTGCCCTCGGGAGTGGCGGCGCAAGCCCTTCTCCCGCTCTGACAACCACCTGAAAAACAACGCAAAGGACGAGATTATGGAGAGTACCAAGCCATGGTATCAATCGCGCACGATCTGGGGCGCGCTGATTGCGGTTTTCGCACCGCTTTTCAGCATCGCCGGCCTTAACCTGCCTGCCGGCCTGCAGGGTGAGCTCGCGGAAGGGCTGGTGACGGTTGCGGGCGGAATTGGCGGCCTGATCGCGCTTTACGGCCGCCTTTCAGCAACCCGCGCCATCCACTGACAGCGCCCGTGCCCATGCCGTTCCCGCCGTGCGTCGTGGCGTCGGGGGCGGCATTCATTTGCCATTCAGACGCTTTGCGCTACATATTCGGTCACAATAGGGTTCGAGACGCACCCGGTTTTCTGTGGAAGTTTGTTCAATGGCATCACCTCTCATCATCGCGACGCTTGCAGCCGGGCTCTCCGGTTTCACGGCGCCCGAGGCTGATTTGCAGGGCCATTACATCCTGGCTGCCAGCGATTGCGGCGCAGCCGTAGCACGTGTCGTGCGCGAAACCGGTGGCCAGCTTCTTTCTGTCTATCCCTCCGGCGATGGTCAGTCCTGTGTCGTGACCGTTCTCGTCCAGGGCAATGGCGAGCGCCCGCGCAAGGTGACGATGCGCGTGCCGATGTAGCCTTGCCCGCATCGCCGAAATATCGGAAAACAATCCGAGATAATTAGCATGACCGGCGACGCGCGCGCGGGCCGGGACGGAAGGAAAGGGCGGACAATGCGTATTCTCGTGGTTGAGGACGATGCCAATCTCAATCGTCAGCTGACCGATGCTCTGAAAGAGGCCGGTTATGTTGTCGATCAGGCATTTGACGGCGAGGAAGGGCATTATCTCGGCGATACCGAGCCCTATGATGCCATCGTTCTCGATATCGGCCTGCCGCAGCTCGATGGCATCACCGTCGTCGAGAAATGGCGTGCGGCGGGCAAGGCCATGCCGGTCCTCATCCTGACCGCCCGCGATCGCTGGAGCGACAAGGTGGCGGGCATCGATGCCGGTGCCGACGATTACGTGACCAAGCCTTTCCATGTCGAAGAGGTTCTCGCCCGCGTGCGCGCGCTCATCCGCCGGGCCGCCGGCCATGCGTCCTCCGAACTCGTCTGCGGTCCGGTCAGGCTCGACACCAAATCCTCCAAGGCGACCGTCAACGGCACGACGCTGAAGCTCACCTCGCACGAGTTCCGCCTGTTGTCCTATCTCATGCATCACATGGGCGAGGTCGTCTCGCGCACGGAACTGGTCGAGCATATGTACGACCAGGATTTCGACCGGGATTCCAACACGATCGAGGTGTTTGTCGGACGTCTGCGCAAGAAGCTCGGGGTTGATCTGATCGAGACGATCCGTGGTCTCGGTTACCGGATGCAAGCGCCGGCAGATGCGAAGTAACTCTCTTACCGCCCGCGTTCTGCTGCTCGCCTCCGCCTGGTCGGCGCTGGCGCTGGTGGTGATCGCCGTCGTGATTTCGACGCTCTACCGGCAGGGCGTGGAGCGCAGCTTCACCGATCTGCTGCGCGCCCAGCTTTACAACGTCATCAATTCCGTGACGATTTCCAACGAGAACACGCTTGCCGGCAGCCCGCAGCTGGGCGATCTCAGGTTTTCGCAGCCCGATACCGGCTGGTACTGGGTGGTGGAGCCGCTCGGCAATTTCCAGACCGCACCGCTGGTGTCCTCCTCGCTCGGCGTGTCCTCCTTGCCGGTGCCGAGCATTCTCGACGCTCCCTTCGATAACAGATATGAGCGCTTTTACGCCGTCACCGATGAGGCGGGCAACAAGGTGCGTGTCGCCGAAACGGAAGTCGTGCTGGATGGCGAGGGCCGCGCGGCGCGGTTTCGCGTCTCCGGCAATCTGAATGTCGTCGAAGACGATGTGCGCGATTTCTCCAACAGCCTTTATCTGGCGCTTGCCGTCTTCGGCGTCGGCAGTCTCGTGGTCAACGGTTTGGCCATTCTCTACAGTCTGCGACCGCTCGATCAGGCTCGCCTCGCGCTCGGCAAGATCCGGGGCGGGGAGGCGGAAAGCCTCGAAGGCGAATTCCCGCGCGAAATCCAGCCATTGGCAAACGAGGTGAACGCGCTGATCGACAGCAACCGCCGGCTTGTGGAGCGCGCGCGTATGCAGGTCGGCAATCTCGCGCATTCGCTGAAAACGCCGATCGCCGTCCTTCTGAACGAGGCCCGCACGCTGGAACCGCAGCATGGCGATCTGGTGCGCGCGCAGGCGGATGCCATGCAGGCGCAGGTGCAATCCTATCTCTCCCGCGCCCGCATCGCCGCCCAGCGCGGCTCGATCCTTGCCCGCGTGGAGGCGGAACCGGCGCTGGAACGGCTGGTGCGCGTGATGCGCCGCCTGAACCCCGACAAGCAGTTCGTGCTGAATTTCGAGCAGCCCGGCGCCGTCCTCGGCATGGAGCAGCAGGATCTGGAAGAGGTCGTCGGCAATCTTCTCGAAAATGCCGCCCGTTTTGCACAGACGCGCGTGGTCGTCACGCTTGCGACCGGCACCCACCCGTCCTCCGATGCGGAAATCGCCCGTCGTTCCTGGGTGGAATTGACGGTGGAGGATGACGGGCCGGGGCTTGAGCCGGAACAGATCAGCGAGGCGATGAAGCGCGGCAGACGGCTTGATGAAAGCCGGCCGGGCACCGGACTGGGACTTTCCATCGTTTCCGAGGTGGTGTCAGAGTACCATGGCCGCTTTTCGCTGTCGCGCAGCGGCATCGGTGGGCTGAAAGCCGATCTGATTTTGCCGGGCCTCTCGAAAGAGCTTGCGTGAGGCAAGAAAAAAAGCAAGAAATTCAATGGTAGCATATTAGGTGCGATGCGGTAGGAAGAGGACAGGGTTTGGTTGACGTGTATGATGGCTGTCGCTCCGTGACGATGCGTTCGCTGGTGTCACGCCCGGCACTTCTCTCTATCCTGTGCGTTTCGATGCTGAGCGCCTGCACCACCACGGGCACCCGCCCGTCGGGCGGCGGCCTGTTCGGCCGATCGTCGCAGCCTTCGACGCCTTTCCTTGCCAATCTTGAGGGTGGCATTGTCGGGCGAAGCGGCGTGCAACTCGACAGGGGCGACCAGACCAAGGCGCTGGAAGCCGAATACAAGGCGCTGGAAACGGCCCCGGTCGGCACGCCGGTATCCTGGACCGGCGATGACGCCAAGGGTCAGGTGGTCGCCAATGCGCCCTATCAGGTCGGCAACCAGAATTGCCGGCAATATTCCCACAGCCTGACGGTTGACGGGCGCGAAACTAGGGTGCGCGGCGCGGCCTGCCGCAATGCCGATGGAAGCTGGTCTCCCCTGACCTAATCACTTTGACGTAAATCAAGGTCGCGAACCCCGCGCAATGACAGGAAGAGGCATGGCGGCACAGGCGGAATGTGCTGGCGGTGCGGCGTGATGTCTCAAATTCACGTCATTGCCGCGCTTCATGTTTCCATGTGCCGCGCATTCGAGTAATTGAGCCTTATGTTCTGGATTGTCGTTGCGATACTGACGGCGGCTGTCGCCATCGTCCTGATGTACCCGCTGATGCGGAAGACCGAGGTGGCTGAGACGCGCCGCGACGGCGAAGTCGCCGTCTATCGCGACCAGCTTGCCGAACTGGACCGTGAACGCGCCGCAGGCCTGATCGGCGAGACGGAGGCCGAATATGCCCGCGCCGAAATCGGCCGCCGGCTGCTTGCCGCTGCCGATGCCGGACAAAATGCTGAGAGCAGCAGCCGACCGCTGAGGCACAATCTCGCCGCGACCCTCATCACCGTGCTGCTGCCGGCGCTCGGGCTCTGTGTTTACATCTGGAACGGCAGTCCGGATGCGCCGGACATGCCGCTCGAGGCACGTCTTGAAAAACCCGGCAACGACATGAACCTGCTGATCGCCCGGGCCGAAAGGCATCTGGCGGAGAACCCGAATGACGGTGCCGGCTGGGATATTCTCGCGCCGATCTATTTCAAGACGATGCGGCTCGGCGATGCCGAGCTTGCCTATCGCAACGCTATTCGTCTTCTCGGATCGAGCCCGGAACGGCTTACGGGCCTTGGCGAGACGCTGGTGGCGGGCAATGATGGTATCGTCATCGAGGCCGCGCGCGACGCTTTTGCTGCGGCCGAGCGGCTGAAGTCCGGCAATCCGCGCGCCCGCTTTTACCTGGCGCTTGCGCTGGAGCAGGCGGGCAAGGCGGAAGAGGCGCGTGCAGCCTTTGCCGCACTGGCCGCCGATGCGCCGGCCGGCGCGCCATGGCTGCCGCTGGTGCGCGAACACCTTGCCCGGACCGGTGGCGCGGCGGCCCCTGCCGCACCCGGCCCGACCGCAGGTGACGTGGCGGCGGCAAACGACATGACGCCTGCCGACCGGCAGGCGATGATCGAGGGCATGGTGGCAAGCCTTGACGCCAAGCTGAAGGATAACCCGGCTGATTTTGAGGGCTGGATGCGGCTGGTGCGCGCCTATTCCGTGCTGAAGAACGAAGCCAAGGCCGGAGAGGCCCTGCGGGCGGGACTGAAGGCTTTCCCGCCGGAGGGTGAGCAGGGCAGGCAGCTTCTGGCGCTGGCGAAGGAACTGGGCGTTTCCGCCGGGCCGCTTCGGGGGAACGCGCCGCAGAATGCGATGCCGCAGGGAGTGACGCAATGACCCGCAAACAGAAACGACTGGCGATCATCGGCGGCGGCATGAGCTTCATCGTTGCAGCCGTGCTGCTCGTCATGTTCGCCTTCGGCCAGTCCATTGCCTATTTCTACATGCCGGCCGATCTGGAGAAGACGCCGGTCGATCCCGGCACCCGCATTCGCCTTGGCGGGCTGGTGGCGGAAGGCTCCGTCAAGCGCGGCGAAGGCCGCACGGTGAGCTTCACCGTGACCGACGGCGAAGCGAACGTGCCGGTCAGCTATACCGGCATCCTGCCCGATCTCTTCCGCGAAGGGCAGGGCGTGGTGACGGAAGGCGTTTTTGATGCCGCCACCCACGGCTTCGTGGCCGACAGCGTGCTGGCCAAGCATGATGAGAACTACATGCCGAAGGAAGTGGCCGACCGGCTGAAGGACAAGGGCCTGTGGCAGCACACGGAAGAGGGCGGACAGCCTTCGGGCGCTGCGACGGAGGGGGCTTCGGCCGACAAGACCGGAGCGACGAAATGATCAACGAGATCGGCCACTATGTTCTGGTTCTGGCGCTCGCTGTCGGGCTGATCGTCTCGACCCTGCCGGTGATCGGCGCGCGCCGCAACGACAGGGCGCTGATGGATGTCGCCTCGCTCGGCTCCATCGTGATGTTCCTGCTGGTGGCCTTGTCTTTTGCTGCATTGACAAGGGCCTATGCCGTCTCGGATTTTTCCGTTCGCAACGTCTGGGAAAATTCCCATTCGCTGATGCCGACGCTTTACAAGCTGACGGGTGTGTGGGGCAACCACGAAGGCTCGATGCTGTTATGGTTGCTCATTCTGGTGTTTTTCAGCGCACTCGTTGCCGTCTTTGGCCGCAACCTGCCGGAAACGCTGAAAGCCAATGTGCTTTCCGTGCAGGCCTGGATTTCCGTCGCCTTCCTGCTGTTCATCCTCTTGACCTCCAATCCGTTCCTGCGGCTGGAGCCGGTGCCGGCCGAGGGGCAGGACCTGAACCCGATCCTTCAGGATTTCGGTCTCGCGATCCATCCGCCGCTGCTTTATCTCGGTTATGTCGGGTTTTCCGTCTGCTTCTCCTTCGCTGTCGCAGCCCTTCTGGAAGGGCGCATTGATGCGGCCTGGGCGCGCTGGGTCAGGCCATGGACGCTTGCCGCCTGGACCTTCCTGACCGCCGGCATCTCCATGGGTTCCTATTGGGCCTATTACGAACTCGGCTGGGGCGGCTGGTGGTTCTGGGATCCGGTGGAAAACGCTTCTTTCATGCCGTGGCTTGCCGGAACCGCGCTCCTGCATTCGGCGCTTGTCATGGAAAAGCGCGAGGCGCTGAAAATCTGGACCGTGCTTCTGGCGATCATGACCTTTTCCCTGTCGCTGCTCGGCACCTTCCTCGTCCGCTCCGGCGTTTTGACCTCGGTCCATGCCTTCGCCACCGATCCGAGCCGCGGCATCTTCATTCTCGGCATTCTCACGATCTTCATCGGCGGAGCCTTCGCGCTGTTTGCATGGCGTGCGCCTTCGCTGAAAGCCGGCGGCCTGTTCGCGCCGATCTCGCGAGAGGGCGCGCTCGTTCTCAACAATCTGATCCTGACCGTCTCGACCGCAACCGTGCTGATCGGCACGCTTTACCCGCTCATTCTCGAAACCCTGACGGGCGAAAAGATTTCGGTCGGCGCGCCATTCTTCAACCTCACCTTCGGCCTGCTGATGATCCCGATCCTGATCGTCACGCCCTTCGGCCCGATGCTGGCCTGGAAACGCGGCGATCTGCTGGGCGCCTTCCAGCGGCTTTATGTGGCGGCGGCCATCGCTGCCCTTGCCGGGCTGACGCTCTGGTATGTGGAAAATGGCGGTCCGGTGCTGGCGGCGCTCGGCATCGCGGCCGGTTTCTGGCTGATCCTCGGCGCGTTGGCCGATCTCTGGTATCGCGCCAATTTCGGCAAACTGGCCTTGGGTATCGCGTTCCGTCGCCTGAAGGGCCTGCCGCGCTCGGCCTTCGGCACCGCGCTGGCGCATATGGGGCTTGGCATCACCGTGCTCGGCATAGTCATTGTCACCACCTTCGAGACCGAAACGGTTCTGGAAATGAAACAGGGCATGGTGGCGGAGGCGGGCGGCTACAGCCTTACCTTCGATGGTATCCGCCATGCCGTCGGCCCGAACTTCACCGAGGATCGCGGCCATTTCACCATCCGCAAGGCCGGTGTGGAGGTGGCCGATGTCTGGTCGTCCAAACGGCTCTATACCGCGCGCCGCATGCCGACGACGGAAGCCGGCATCCTGACCTTCGGCCTCAGCCAGCTTTACGTCTCGCTGGGTGACCCCATGGACGATGGCGGCATGGTGGTGCGCATCTGGTGGAAACCCTTCATCCTGTGCATCTGGGGCGGCACGCTGTTCATGATGGCGGGTGGTTTCATCTCGCTTTCCGACAGGCGTTTGCGGGTGGGTGCGCCGAACCGCAAGGCAAAGCCGGCAAAAACGGCCGCGATGCCGGAGGCGGCGGAATGAGTGTGGCCTTGCTACCCTCATTCCTGTGCTTGTCACAGGAATCCAGCCGACGCGCGTCTGCGCGGCGAAAGACTCCTTTCAGCCCAAGGACTTGGGCTGGCTGGATTCCTGTGACAAGCACAGGAATGAGGGAGGTTGTGGCGGGACTTACGCTCCTTCTCGTATTCTTGTTTGCAGTCTCTCCTGCCTTCGCCTTCAACCCGGACGAGGTGCTGAAAGACCCCGTGCTGGAACAGCGCGCCAGAAACCTCACCTCGCAGCTGCGCTGCATGGTCTGCCAGAATCAGTCGATCGACGACAGCAATGCCGAACTGGCGCGCGATCTGCGCGTTCTGGTGCGCGAACGGCTGGTTGAGGGCGACAGCGACAAGGCGGTCATCGATTACGTCGTGTCGCGCTATGGCGAGTTCGTGCTCCTGAAACCGCGCCTCAGCCTTCGTACCGTGCTGTTGTGGGGCGCGCCCATCGGCCTCACCCTTGCCGGGGTTTTTGCCGTCTTCATCTTTTCGCGCCGCCGGGCAACGCAGGAACGGCCGGAAACACTGAGCGCGGACGAAGAAGAGCGAATTCGCAATCTCATTGAAAAATAACCGATTTCCATGTCGGTCCCCGGTTCTTTTTCAACATTACGGATTTTTCATTCGTCAGACACTTCGCCGTAAGGTGTTGCCTCCTATATCTTCATCATCCACCGCTTCCATCCCGGTCAAACGGGCCCCAGTCTGAATGAAGAAAGAAGGTACACCATGTCTCAATCGCAAAACGGACGTTCCTCACTGAAGACGGCCTCGCTGAAGACGGCTCTGAAGGCCACGACCGTTGGCGGCCTTGCCGCTCTGATGCTCTCAACCGGCATTGCAGCACCGATCGTCCATTCCCTTGCCGCTCCGGTCGAGGTGACTGCGCCGCAGGTTCCGAGCTTCGCCAATGTGGTTGATGCCGTTTCGCCCGCTGTCGTCTCCGTTCGCGTACAGTCGAATGTGCAGCCCGCTTCCGATGATTCCAGCAACTTCTCCTTCAACTTCGGCGGGCGTGGTCTCGACCAACTGCCGGACGATCATCCGCTGAAGCGCTTCTTCAAGGAATTTGGCGGCCCCAATCAGGACCGTTCCGAGCGTGGCCCGAACCGCCACCGTGACGGCAAGGGTCCGCTGCGCCCGGTCGCTCAGGGCTCGGGTTTCTTCATCTCCGAAGACGGTTATGTCGTGACCAACAATCACGTGGTCGATGACGGTTCCGCCTATACGATCGTGATGAATGACGGCACCGAACTCGATGCCAAGCTCGTCGGCCGCGATCCGCGCACCGATCTCGCGCTGCTGAAGGTCGATGTGAACCGCAAGTTCACCTATGTGAAATTCGCCGATGACACCAAGATCCGCGTCGGTGACTGGGTCGTTGCCGTCGGTAACCCCTTCGGTCTCGGCGGCACGGTGACATCGGGCATCATTTCCGCCCGTGGCCGTGATATCGGCTCCGGCCCCTATGACGATTACCTGCAGATCGACGCGGCCGTGAACCGTGGTAACTCGGGTGGCCCCGCCTTCAACCTCAACGGTGAAGTCGTCGGCATCAACACCGCCATCTTCTCGCCCTCCGGCGGCAATGTCGGTATCGCCTTCGCCATTCCGGCATCGGTCGCCAAGGACGTGATCGCCGACCTGCAGAAGGACGGCAAGGTCGAACGCGGCTGGCTCGGCGTGCAGATCCAGCCTGTCAGCAAGGATATCGCCGAATCGCTCGGTCTTTCCGAAGCCAGCGGTGCGCTCGTCGTTTCGCCGCAGGCCGGCTCGCCGGGCGACAAGGCAGGCATCAAGCAGGGCGACATCATCACCGCCGTCAATGGCGAGCCGGTCAAGGATGCCCGCGACCTGTCGCGCCGCATCGGTGGCATGGCCCCCAATGCCAAGGTCGAAATCTCGCTCTGGCGCGGTGGCAAGTCGCAGTCGGTCACGGTGACGCTTGGTGATCTCGCAAGCGACGACGCTTCCAAGGCGACGCCGACCCAGAACGACGACAAGGGCAGCCAGTCTTCCAGCGAGAAGGTCCTGTCCAGCCTCGGCCTGACGGTTTCGCCCGCCGATGACGGCAACGGCCTTGCCATCACCGATGTCGATCCCGACAGCGACGCCGCTGCCCGTGGCCTGAAGACGGGTGAGAAGATCACCTCCGTCAACAACCAGCAGGTCGCTTCCGCCGCCGATATCGAGAAAATCCTCGAACAGGCCAAGAAGGACGGTCGCTCCAAGGCGCTGTTCCAGATCCAGACGGACGACGGCAGCCGTTTCATCGCTCTGGATATCGACCAGGGTTGATAATTCGAATGACGATGCCGGTTTCCTTGAGAGGCCGGCATCGTATCCCGCTCTTGAGATGGGGCGGTTGAGTATGGCAGGGCGTTGCGGCCCGTTTCTTCTCCCCGCCGGGGAGAAGATGCTCCGAAGGGGCAGATGAGGGGGCAACCTCTCGATCTATCGCGAACGTCGCCCCCTCATCCCGCTGCCGCGGACTTCTCCCCGGCGGGGAGAAGAAACAAGCGGCACCCGCCTGATCCATAGGCGATTGTTCCGCCTTGAAGCGCGATAGTGCTCAAGGCCATGTCTTCGGAGGAAACCTCATGGAAAACAAGGTTCAGGAAATGTCTGTCGCATCTGTTTCCGGTTGTGCGGAAAAGGGCGAGGGCGCTATTGTCCCGCACATGAAGATTCTTGTCATTGAAGACGACCTCGAGGCTGCGGCCTATATGACCAAGGCGTTCCGCGAAGCCGGGATCGTTGCCGACCACGCGAGCGATGGTGAGAGCGGTCTGTTCATGGGCTGCGAAAATGCCTATGACGTCATGGTGATTGACCGCATGCTGCCGCGCCGCGACGGGCTTTCCGTCATCAGCGAGCTGCGCCGGCGCGGCATCGAAACGCCGGTTCTGATCCTTTCCGCGCTGGGGCAGGTGGATGACCGTGTAACGGGCCTGCGCGCCGGCGGCGATGACTATCTGCCGAAACCCTATGCCTTTTCCGAACTGCTCGCCCGCATCGAGGTGCTTGGCCGCCGCAAGGGCAAGCCCGAGCAGGACATGGTCTACCGCGTCGGCGATCTTGAGCTTGACCGGCTGTCGCATGACGTGCGCCGGGGCGGCAAGGAAATCCTGCTGCAGCCGCGTGAATTCCGCCTGCTGGAATATCTGATGAAGAATGCCGGCCAGGTGGTGACCCGCACCATGCTTCTTGAAAATGTCTGGGACTATCATTTCGATCCGCAGACCAACGTCATCGACGTGCATGTCTCCCGCCTGCGTTCGAAGATCGAGAAGGACTTCGAGAAGCCGCTGCTGAAGACCATTCGCGGCGCGGGTTACATGATGAAGGACGAGGGCTGATTGGCGAAAATGGCCCGCCTCAGAATAGTGTTCCGGTCGACAGCGGTGCGCCTTTCGGCGCTCTATATCCTGCTGTTTGCGCTCTGCGCCGCCTTCCTCGTCTTTTATGTCACCGCCCTTTCCGAACGGCTGCTGAACCAGCAGACGCGCGACGCGGTGCTGCAGGAAGTATCGGATGTGCAGCGCATCTATAATCGCGGCGGCATCAACCCACTTCTGCGGATGATGGAGCGCCGCGCCCGTCAGCCGGGAGCGAGCCTCTACGTGATTGCCGGGCCGAACGGCGAAATCCTTGCCGGCAACGTCGCCTCCGTGCAGCCCGGCGTCTTCGACAAGGAGGGCTGGACGGGCTTCCCCTTTCGTTATGAACGTTATTCCGAAAGCGGCGACAGCGTCCAGCATCTCGCCACCGCCAATGTCTTCATGCTGGATAACGGCCTGCGCATCCTGATCGGCCGCGACCTTGGTGAGCCGACCAAGTTCCGGGCGCTGGTGCGCAACGCGCTGATGGTGGCGCTGGCCATCATGGGCGGCGGCGCGCTGCTCATCTGGTTCGGCATCGGCCGCAATGCGCTGAAACGTATCGACCGCATGTCGGCGGCGACCAAGAAGATCATGGCCGGCGACCTTTCGCAGCGCCTTCCGCAGGGCCGTTCCGGCGACGAATTCGACCGGCTTTCCGGCTCGCTCAACGCCATGCTCGGCCGCATCGAAAAGCTGAACGAGGGTTTGCGGCAGGTCTCCGACAATATCGCCCACGACCTCAAGACACCACTGACGCGGCTGCGCAACAAGGCGGCCGCAGCACTTGACGACGATGACGAGACGAAAAGGCGCTCCGCACTCGAGGGCATCATTGCCGAATCCGACCAGCTCATTCGTACCTTCAACGCGCTGTTGATGATTTCCCGCGTCGAGGCCGGCTCGATTGCTGCCGAAATGACCGATGTGGACATGTCGGCAATCGCCGCCGACAGCGCCGAGCTTTACGAGCCGGTGGCCGAGGATGCCGGGCTTGTGCTTGCGGCTGAGATCGAGCCTGGCCTGTCCGTAAAGGGCAATCGCGAGCTGATTGGACAGGCGCTGTCAAACCTCATCGACAATGCCATGAAATATGCCTGCGAGGGTGAAGGTGACAAGAAACTCGTCGTTCGCCTTGTGACGGAACCGGAAGCCATCGTGCTTTCCGTTGCCGACCATGGCCCCGGCATCCCCGCCGATAAACGCGGCGAGGTGCTGAAACGCTTCGTGCGGCTGGACGAAAGCCGCTCCAAACCCGGCACGGGGCTTGGCCTGTCTCTGGTGGAGGCGGTGATGGAACTGCATGGCGGATCGCTCGTGCTTTCGGACACGGACGCCTCGAATGCGGCCTGCCCGGGATTGACCGTTTCGATGGTGTTTCCCCTTCCCAAGCCGTAGACTGTGCCGTCTGGCGAGATTATCGCAGGCGAGATCGCTTCGTGATCGACAAAAGGACCTGCGACGCATGGCAAGCACATCGCCCTCGACCGGCGACCGACACCACCCGATCATTCTGTTCGATGCCGAATGCGTGCTGTGTTCCGTGAATGCGCAATTCGTGCTGCGGCATGACAAGGCCGGATATTTCCGGCTGGCATCCATGCAGGGAGACGTCGGTGCGGAAATTTACCGGCGACATGGCATGGACCCGAAGGATCCGGTCAGCCTGCTTGTCGTGGAAGGCGAAAGGGTGCGGCAGGACAGCGACGCGGTTTTGAGCATCTACGAGGCGCTGGGCATGCCGTGGCGGCTGCTCGCCGTGCTGCGCATCATTCCCGCATTTTTGCGCGATCCCGTTTATCGTTATGCCGCACGCAATCGCTACCGTTGGTTCGGAAAGCGTGAAGAATGCTGGGTGGCGCCGCCGGAATATAGGGACAGGTTCCTTTAACCCGGTGAGGGGCATCCGCCTAAGGCGTGCGGTAATTTTCGTGCCGGGAAAGATGCGCGGCCGGCTTGGCAGTGGCCGCGCACCCTCTCTCTGGGCGGGTGCCCCGGCTCAGAACGTGTAGGCTACACCCACCATCGCGAATGGCTGAATATCCTTTTTCGACAATGGGCTGTCCTTGGCGTCGCCCAACAGGAAGCCAACACCGCCGGTGCCGGTGATCGACCAGTTCTCGGTCATGAGGTAAGTGACGGAGGCGCTGGCATCGATGCGCTTGAAGCCCGATTTGGCGTCAAAGCGGCGCAGGCCCGACCGGGCGGACTGGGCCGAGGTGACGCCGAAATAGGATTTCATGTGCTTGTCGTCCGCCCAGGTGGCGGAAAGGTCTGCGCCGAGGATGAACTGGTCGACCTTGTGCGAAACGCTGGCGCCGACGGTTGCCGTCAGGCCTTCGCTGCCGTTGATGGTCTTGTCCACCTTGGCATAGACTTCGAAGGGGTCGAAGCCATAGGCGATAACGCCGCCGACCACGCCGCCCGCCTTGATGTCGCCCATTCCGCGAAGATTTTTCTTGTCGTCCTTTTCCTTGCGCCCGGCTTCCCAGCCGCCCTTGACGCCCAGTCTGAAGCCGTTGCTGTTCAGCAGGTTGACGGTGACGCCGCTGAAATCGATGCTCAGCGTATCGCCATACTCAACGGAAACCAGCGGAACCGCACCCGCTTCCAGCTTGTCCGAGCCCTCATATTTGGGAGCATAGGCAGCACCCACGCCGAGCGTGATCTTCCACTCGCTGGAACTGCTGTAGCGGGCATTGTCGAAATTGCCCTGCGGTTCGGCAAACCTGTCCGATTTGCCGATATCGGCGGCGAATACGGGCGTGCAGACGGCCTGCGCCAGGGGCAGCGTGCCCAGGCACAAGGCCATTGCACGCAGGTTCTTTTGCCATTTCACTGTAAAAATCTGTTTCATGATCATATCCGTTGCAGCATCAAGCCTTGCAAAACCTGGGAGTCGGGTTTCGTTGAGGAGGACGCTACGCGGGCACAATTGCGGAGACATTACGCGAGATTGCCGGCCACGACTGAAATGGCGCTTCCGCATGCCGGGACCTGGAAAAGATCGGTAAAAACGGTTTTCCTGATCGCAAAGCGCCCCGCATTTGTTACAACGCGGGGTGTATGCGCCCGAAAGCTTCGACAATCGCGGCGGCAGGACGATTTTGCGGGGAGCGATCCTTCCCGAAAGTCAGGCAGCGTCGAAGCGCAGGGCGCCCGGGAGAGGGAGAGAGACAGTGACGAAACGGGAAACCGCTGAAAGGCGGCTGAGCGAGGTTCTGCCGGGCGTTATCCGCCCCTATACGCAGACGGAACTGAAATCCGTTCTCTCGACGCTCAAGGATATCGCCAAGGCCGAACCGGCGGTGGCGGCGCTGCTCGCCGCCGAAAGCCCGCTGAAGGATTTCATCGCCGCGGCTTTCACGCTCTCGCCCTATCTGCGCGACATGGCGGCGGCGGATGAGGGGCTGCTGACGCTTGCGATTTCAAAGCCGCTGGAGCCGTTGCTCGCCGATCTTGTCCGTGAAGCGCGCGATTGCTGGAAACCCGGGGAAGAGGGCGGCGTGCCCGTCGAAAACGAAGTGATGTCGCGGCTGAGGATCGCCAAGCGTCGGCTTTCCTTCGTCGCAGCGCTTGCCGATCTGGCGCGCATCTTCACCGCCCGCGATACGACGCGCTGGCTGAGCGACATGGCGGATGCATCGCTTTCTGCCGCCATAGACCACCTGTTGCTGGCCGCCCATGAGAGCGGCAAGCTCAAACTGAAGAACGTGGCCGCGCCGAGCGAGGGTTCCGGCCTCATCGTGCTTGGTATGGGCAAGCTCGGCGCGCGCGAACTCAACTATTCCTCCGATATCGACGCCGTCGTGTTCTTCGAACCCTCGGCGGGCATCATGGACGATCCCTATGATGCGACGGAGAATTTCGGACGCATGATGCGCCGTCTCGTGCGCATCATGCAGGAGCGCACGGCCGATGGTTACGTTTTCCGCACCGATCTGCGGCTCCGGCCCGACCCCGGCTCGACACCGCTCGCCATTCCCGTGGAGGCGGCGCTGCTTTATTACGAGGGCCGGGGCCAGAACTGGGAACGCGCCGCCTATATCAAGGCGCGGCCGGTGGCGGGCGACATCAAGGCGGGCGAAAACTTCCTGCGTGAGCTGACACCCTTCATCTTCCGCAAATATCTCGACTATGCGGCAATTGCCGATATTCACTCCATCAAGCGGCAGATCCACGCCCATAAGGGCCATGGCGCCATTGCGGTGAAGGGCCACAACGTCAAGCTCGGGCGCGGTGGCATTCGCGAGATCGAGTTCTTCGCGCAGACCCAGCAGCTGATTGCCGGCGGGCGTATGCCGGCGCTTCGGGTGCGCGCAACGCAGGAGGCGCTTGCGGCGCTCACCGAAGCGAAATGGATTGATGCCGAAACGCGTGACAGCCTGACGGACGCCTATTGGTTCCTGCGCGAGGTGGAGCACCGCATCCAGATGGTGCGCGATGAGCAGACCCATGTGCTGCCGGACACCGAAGCCGAATTGAAGCGCATCGCCTTCATGCTCGGTTTTGAGGACACCAAAGCCTTTTCGGAAAAGCTGGAAGAGGTGCTGCGGCTGGTGGAGCGCCGTTATTCGGCGCTGTTCGAGCAGGAAACGAAGCTCTCCGGTGAGGCCGGCAATCTGGTCTTCACCGGCCAGAAAGATGACCCCGATACGTTAAAGACACTGTCAGCGCTCGGTTTCGGACGACCGGAGGATATTTCCCGCGTCATCCGCACCTGGCACAACGGCCGTTACCGGGCGACGCAATCGGTGGAAGCGCGAGAACGGCTGACGGAGCTGACGCCGGATCTGCTGAGGGCCTTCGGCGAAAGCAAGCGGGCGGACGAGGCGCTGCTGCGTTTCGATAATTTCCTCTCCGGGTTACCGGCGGGCATCCAGCTCTTTTCGTTGCTCGGCAACAACCCGGCGCTGCTCGACCTGCTGGTGACGATCATGTCGTCCGCACCGCGCCTTGCCGAAATCATCGCCGCCCGCCCGCATGTCTTCGACGGCATGCTGGACCCGGCATTGATGAGCGACGTGCCGACGCGCGACTATCTCGCCCACCGCATGGGCAATTTCCTCTCCAATGCCCGCCACTACGAGGATATTCTCGACCGGCTGCGCATCTTCGCCGCCGAACAGCGATTCCTGATCGGCGTTCGGCTGCTGACCGGCGCGATCCGTGGCGAGGTCGCCGCCCGCGCCTTCACCCATCTTGCCGATCTGGTGATCGAGGCGGCGCTGAATGCCGTTCTTTCGGAAATGGAAGCGGCGCATGGGCTTTATCCCGGCGGGCGGGTGGCTGTCATGGGCATGGGCAAGCTCGGCTCCTTTGAACTGACCGCCGGTTCGGATGTCGATCTTATCCTGCTTTATGATTACGACGATGCCGCTCATGAATCCACCGGCGCAAAACCGCTCGATGTGGTTCGCTATTTCACCCGCGTCACGCAAAGGCTGATTGCGGCGCTTTCCGCGCCAACGGCGGAGGGCGTGCTTTACGAGGTGGACATGCGGCTTCGCCCCTCCGGCAACAAGGGCCCGGTGGCGACGCGCATTTCCGCCTTCGAGAAATACCAGCGCGAGGAAGCCTGGACCTGGGAACATATGGCGCTTTCGCGCGCCCGCCTCGTCTGCGGCGAGGCTTCGCTGATGGAAGATGCGCGCCGCATCATTGCCTCGATACTGTCCCGCAAGCGCGATGTGGCGAAGGTCTCCACGGACGTGCTGGAAATGAGAACTCTCATCGAGCAGGAAAAGCCGCCGGAAAACATCTGGGACTTCAAACTCATCAATGGCGGGCTGGTCGATCTGGAATTCATCGCCCAATATCTGGCGCTGGTCGGCCCGGTAAAGGGCCTCGCCGCGCACGAACCCGGTCGCAACACGGCCGAAGCGCTGCAGGCGCTCGCCGCGCCGGTGATGGAACCGCAATCCTTCGACGACTGCATGGCGGCAATAGTGCTTTATACCGAGATATCGCAGATCGTGCGGCTCTGCATCGACGGCGCCTTCAACCCGAAGGAAGCGCCGGCCGGTCTTATTGATCTGGTTTGCCGGGCTGGGGATTGCCCTGACATTTCCACGCTGGAGGGTGAGGTGAAACGGCTGGCGAAGGCGGTGCGGAAGGCGTTCGTGGTGACAGTGAAGAATGGTGGTTGATGGGGGTGGGTGCGGCCTCACCCCCCTCTGCCCTGCCAGGCATCTCCCCCTCAAGGGGGGAGATCGGCAAGGAGCTAACACTCGCTCATTCGCAAAATCAGAGATGGGCTAAAGGCTGCCGCATATCGATCTCCCCCCTTTGAGGGGGAGATGCCCGGCAGGGCAGAGGGGGGTACTGCGCATTCGACCTTTACTTATTGCAAGCCAGCGAGCACGGCCCGACATCCCTCAATGCACCGTCCCACAATGCCCCGCCGCATGCGGAATGATGATCGTCACCACCGTACCGCGGCCTTCGCAGGAACGGATTTTCATCGTCCCCCCATGCAGCCGAACAAGCGAGCGCGAAATGGCGAGGCCGAGGCCCGAGCCGCCTTGGCTTTTGGCATATTGGCTCTGCACCTGCTCGAAAGGCTGGCCGATCTTGTCGAGCGCCCCGGCGGGAATGCCGATGCCGGTATCGGCGATGGTGAGGATCATGGCGGCCTCGTGCACATGGGTGCGCAATGCGATCCGGCCACCGTCGCCGGTGAATTTCACGGCATTGGACAGGAGGTTGAGCATGATCTGCTTCATGGCGCGGCGGTCGCCCTGCATCGTCAGCCCGGCGCAGACCTTCTGCTGCACGGTGATGTTCTTCTGTTCCGCCTGAATGGCGGTGAGGCGCAGGGTTTCTTCGATGAGCGGCGCAAGGTCTATCGTCTCGCGATTGATGCGCATATGGCCGGCTTCGATCTTCGACATGTCGAGAATGTCGTTGATGACGTTCAAGAGGTGCTTGCCGCTATCGTGGATATCGCGGGCATATTCGGAATATTTCGGCGAACCGACCGGCCCGAACATCTCGTTTTGCAGGATTTCGGAAAAGCCGAGAATGGCGTTGAGCGGCGTGCGCAGCTCATGGCTCATATTGGCGAGGAATTCGGATTTTGCGCGGTTGGCGGCCTGGGCGCGCTCTTTTTCCGCGAGATAATTGGCGTTGGCGGCGGAAAGCTCGGTTTTCTGCCGTTCCAGCTTGTGCTGCGAGGCGGAGAGATCGCCGATGGTCGCCATCAGCCGGCGTTCGGAATCGCGCAGGCGCTCCTGATGGCGCTTGAGCAGCGTGATGTCGGTGCCGACGGAGACGAGGCCGCCGTCGCGGGTGCGCCGCTCGTTGATCTGCAGCCAGCGATCGTCGGCAAGCTGCACTTCCGTCATGCGCGAAAGGCCTGATTGATCGGGGTCGGCAACGCGCCGCTCCACCACCGGGCGGGCAGCGGCCGCATGCACAGTGCTTTTTTCCGTGCCCGCCACCAGCACGCTGTCCGGCAGGCCGTAAGCCTTCTGGTAATGGGTGTTGCACATCACCAGACGGTCGTTCTTGTCCCACAGCACGAAGGCTTCCGAGGTGGATTCGATGGCGTCTGCAAGGCGCTGGTCGGCCTCGGCGTAGCGTTGCGCAAGGCGGTGCTGCTCGGTCACATCCATGGCGATGCCGATGACGCGCGGGCCGTTATTGGTGCGGATGACCTGGGCGCGGGCGCGCAGCCAGACATAATGGCCCTTGGCATGGCGCATGCGGAAGATCTGATCGATCTGACGCAGATTGCCGCAGCCGACAGCGCGGGCAAGCTCGTAGAGATTTCCATCTTCGGAATGCATCATCCGCGCCGCATCGGAGAAGGACAGCGGCGCAGCCTTGGGCGGCAACCCAAGAATTTCGTAAAGCGAGCCGGACCAGAACATGCGCCGGGTGGAAAGATCGAAATCCCACAACCCGCAGCGGCCGCGCGAGAGCGCCGTCTCGACCCGCAGGTTGGATTCGGCAAAGATATCGTCGGCGTCACGGGCGCGCTTGACCTGCATGTAATAGGCGTAAAGCACGACCAGCAGGATCGAGGATATGCCGGCAAACAACGTCACATTCATGGCGATTTCGCTGCGCCAGAAGGAGCGGATCGGCTGCAGCGAGCGCGCTGCAATCACCATCGCGCCATCGTCGCCGAAGGGGATCATCGTCGCATAATGCTGCTGGCCATCTATATTGGTCTCGATGGTGCCCGGCGCGCCCGGAAAGCGCTGCACGATGGCAATTTCCGGAAGCAAAGCGGGCAGCGACGTGCCGATATAAAGCATCGCTTCCTTGCCGGCGCCGGCGAAAATGCGGCCATTGCTGCCGGAGAGAAGCACCATGGTGCCATCGGCAAGGCTGCCCGACGGCAGCGCCGCAACGAGAGCAGCTTCTGCCTGGGCGCGCTCCTGCGAGGCGAAGACCGAACCGTTATTGAGAAGAGCCGCCTTGGCAGTCAGCGCCGTCAGTGCCGTGGAGTGACGGGCGGCCTCTTCCATGCGGCCGTATTCGGCAGCGATGCCCAGCATGCGTGACGCAGCGACGACGACGAGGAAGGCGAGGATGAGAATGGGGATCAGGCGCTTCAGCAGGGTCTCGACCTGCAAGACCGGGCGGTCGGAGCCATTCATCAAACCCATCAGGTCGCTGGAGAGCTTTTCGCTCCAGGCCGCAAGATCAGAAAATTTGGCATACGGCCGCTCACCGCCCGCAGTCGCCCGCCGCACGTTCGTCATTGTCCCGCCTTTTAGATGTCCCCAGTGATTCGAAGCGCCGCCGCTCGAATATCTCTAATGAATCAAATGCGATTCGCCCTGTCCAGAGGCAAAAGTTAAAAGAATTTTAACCCCTTGAACCGACTCCGTATTTTTTCGGGACAGTGCAGGATGCAAGGACTTCTGATGTCGTTATACCCACATTTCCTCATTCCTGTGCTTGTCACAGGAATCCAGCCGGCACGCGTCTGTGTGGCGGGAAGAGTCCTTTCAGCCCAAGGACTTGGGCTGGCTAGATTCCTGTGACAAGCACAGGAATGAGGGTTGTAGAGCACTCCGGCAGTCCGTTGCTAACTGCCGGAAAAATTAGGGAAATCAGCCCTTCAGGATACGCCCGACAATGTCGCTCACATCCGTCGAAAGCCCCTTTGCGTCGGCGATCGTCGAAAGGGCGGCCCGGGCATGTTCGGCGCGGCTTGCCTCCAGTGACCGCCATGAGCGCATGGAGGTGAGGATGCGGGCGGCAAGCTGTGGATTGCGCTTGTCGATGGCGACGATCTGCTCCGCGAGGAACCGGTAGGCGGCCCCGTCGGCACGGTGGAAACCGGTGGGGTTGGAGAAGGCGAGCGTGCCCACCAGCGACCGGACCCGGTTCGGATTGGTGGCGATGAAATGTTTCGATTTCATCAGCGCCTTGATGCGCTCCAGCGCCCCGTCGCCGGGAATCGCGGCCTGCAGCGAGAACCACTTGTCGAGAACGAGCGCATTATCGGCAAAGCGCGTTTCGAAGGCGGCCAGCGCCGCTTTCGTCTCGGTGCTGTCAGGGAAACGCTGGGTCAGCACACTCAATGCGTGGGCAAGATCGGTCATGTTGGTGGCGTCGGCATAGGCCTTCGCCGCGCGGGCCGGTGTCTCCTCGGCAAAGGCGAGATAGGTGAGCGCGCCGTTGCGAAGCGAACGGCGTCCCGCACTTTCCGCATCCGGGCTGTAGGCCTCGCCGTTGACGGTGCCTTCGCCAAGCTGCCTGAAGGTTTCAAGCCCGGCCGTTGCAATCGCCTTTATCGTGGCGTTGCGCGCCTTGTGGATGGCTTCGGGATCGTTGTCACCGCCCAGTTCACGCGCAATGTCCGTCTCGCTCGGCAGCGCCAGCGCCTGCGCCCGGAACGCGGGCTCGAGCGCCGGATCGCCGACGATTTCGATGAGGGTGGAGATGAGTTCGGCATCCGTGCGCACCTCGCCACCATTCTGCACGGCCCTGGTGGCCGCAATCAGCGCCGGCAAAGCGAGATCGGTGAGCGCCTGGAAGCGGGCGAACATATCCGTCTCGTGCCGGGCGATCTGCACCAGATCGGCAGCACTCTGTTCGAAATGCAGATTGACCGGCGCGGAGAAGCTGCGGTTGATCGACAGCACCGGCCGTGAGGAAATGCCGGAGAAGGAGAATGTCTGGTTACGTTCGGTCAGATGCAGCACGCCGTTGCGGTATTCACCACCCTCGACGGCCTGCGGCTCGGCGATCTGGCCGTTGTCGAGGATCAGCGCCAGCGACAGCGGAATGTGACGCGGCTGTTTCACCGGCTGGCCGGGGGTAGGCGCTGTCGTCTGTTCCAGCGTCAGGTTGAAGGTGGCGGTGGCGGCATCGTAGCGGCATGAAACGGAGACGAGCGGCGTTCCGGCCTCGGTGTACCACAGCGAAAACTGCGAGAGGTCGCGACCGCTGGCATCGGCAAAACTCTTGACGAAGTCTTCCACTGTCGCGGCGTCACCGTCATGACGCTCGAAATAGAGGTCCATGCCCTTTTTGAAGTCGCCTTCTCCAAGGATCGTGGCGATCATGCGGGTGACTTCGGCGCCTTTTTCATAGACGGTCGTGGTGTAGAAATTGTTGATTTCACGATAGGTATCGGGGCGCGGAGGGTGTGCCAGCGGGCCGGAATCCTCGGGAAACTGCTCCGATTTCAGGTGACGCACATCGGCGATGCGCTTGACCGGGCGCGAACGCATGTCGGCGGAAAATTCCTGGTCGCGATAGACTGTCAGGCCTTCCTTCAGGCAGAGCTGGAACCAGTCGCGGCAGGTGATGCGGTTGCCGGTCCAGTTGTGGAAATATTCATGGGCGATGATGCGCTCGATATTGGCGTAATCCGCGTCGGAGGCGGTTTCCGGGTCGGCCAGCACGAATTTGTCGTTGAAGACGTTGAGACCCTTGTTCTCCATCGCGCCCATGTTGAAATCGGACACGGCGACGATCATGAAGATATCAAGGTCGTATTCACGGCCGAAGCGTTCCTCGTCCCATGTCATCGAACGCTTCAACGCATCCATGGCATAGGCCGCGCGCGGCTCCTTGCCGTGCTCGACATAGATCTTGAGCGCCACTTCACGGCCGGAGACGGTGGTGAACGTGTCTTCCACCACGCCGAGATCTCCGGCGACGAGCGCGAAGAGATAGCTGGGTTTCGGATGCGGATCGAACCAGGCCGCAAAGTGGCGGCCTTCATCGTAATTGCCGCCGCCGAGGAAATTGCCGTTCGACAGCAGCAGCGGATTGCCGTCCTTCGCGGCAATGATCGTCACCGTGTAGGGTGCGAGAACATCAGGCCGGTCCGGGAAATAGGTGATGCGGCGGAAACCTTCCGCCTCGCATTGGGTGCAATAGACGCCATTGGTGCGGTAAAGCCCCATCAGCTGCGTATTGACCTGCGGATTGATGTAGTTGGTGACACAGATCTCGAAGGGAGACGCCGCCGGCAGATCGCGGATCGTCAGGCTGTCAGGCGTCGCGTCATATTGGCTTGCGGGAACATCCACCTGATCGAGCAGCAGGCCCGAAAGCGTCAACTCGTCGCCATCGAGAACGAGCGGCGCTGCCACGTCCACGCCCTCTCGGCGATGAAAGATCAGACGGGCTTCGACCTTGGTATTCTTGGGGTCGAGTTCGAAGGTGAGATCCACCCGCTCCAGAACGAAATCGGTGGGGCGGTAATCTGCCAGGTGAACGATCTGGCCCGTGTCTGTTCGCATGACTGTTCCTGAATAACTTTGTCGTTGTCCTCCGGGCATCATGTCGTCATCAGGCCCGGATGTAAAATAGGTGCAGTATTCGTCACGTTCATGTGCGCGTCGGGGGACGTTCTGTCCCGCCATGGAAGGCTTTTCCAGCCCCGTAGACGATCCTCCCGCTGCCGGACCTGCGGACCATGCCAGCAAATGTTGAACGATTGCTGAAGTGTTTCTAATTTTATTGAAAAATGATTTAGCGCTTGGGCATTGCTTGAGCGAAGGAGGGGGATCGTCCATCGCAAGTGCAGTCGCTACAAATTTGATATTTCACCGCGCGGCAATATCAGGCGTCGATAACGCGAGCATCGAAGCCTGTGTCTCCAACAGGATTTTCGATAACCCGAAAGCAGTAAATGCAATCGCACAACCACATTAATGCAAACCGCCACAGCATGCACGAAGGCATGCTGTGGCGTTATGAGACGTCTTGGAAGCTGGAAACCTCGGCAAAGCAGCCGTGTTTCGATTGCAACCAGAAATTATATCAATAAGTCGCTTTCCGTAATGGAAATTACCCCGGTAAAGCGGATATAAAAATCGGCCACACTGTCTCCATCAACGTCTCCCGATAGGGTGGTGACATTCTCAGCGGTTTCGAAACGCACTTCCCCAGCCCTCGAGCTAAAAGAACCTGTGTCAATGAAGGTAGACAGGGACAGTGCCGTGAGATCTATCCTGTCACTATGGCTACGTGAGAAGTCCTGAATGAGATCACCCGCCTGAGAGGAACTGTCTGCGATGTTATCAAAGACGAATGTATCGCTTCCCTCTCCCCCGAAAAGCGTATCCATTCCACCCCTACCATTCAGTACATCATTTAAATTTCCACCGATGATGACGTTGTCATCCCCGTTACCAGTTCCTGTAAATGAAGCGTTTCCGGTATATACGAGGTTCTCCACATGCGCGCCCAACCGATAGTCGGTAAGAGATGTTTGAACCAAATCGGTGCCGCTATTTGCAAACTCTATAATGGCCATATTAGTAGATTCGACTATGTAGGTGTCATTTCCCGCTCCACCAAAGAATTGGAACGGTCCGTTTCCGCCAATAAATACATCGGCATGGCTTGATCCTTGCACGCCCTCAATGCTGCTGAAGGAATCACCTGCCGCATCACCGGTATGGTTGCCGTCGGTCATGTTGACCTTCACTCCAGTGGCGCTATCACTGTAGCTCGCGATATCTATACCCGCACCACCATTCAGAATGTCCATACCGGCTCCACCCCGTAACGTATCGTTTCCACCACTTCCATTCAGAATATTGTCGATTGAATTACCGGTTCCATTGAAATTGCCAATTCCGGTAAAGGTCAGAACCTCGATATTATTTGCGAGAGTGTAGGATGACAGTGACGTTCTTACTGTATCGGTTCCGCTGCTAACCGCCTCGGCTATAGTGACGAGGGTCGTATTGACGAAATAAGTGTCATCTCCTCCTCCGCCTTGAAGAAACTGCCCTGACTTGGAGGACGTCAGGTGGTCAGCGAAAGCCGAGCCGACAATGCGTTCGATTGATGTAAGCACATCACGAGATGCGTCTCCGCCAAGGTTCACGCCTGTTAGCAGATTGATGGTGATTGCGGATAAGGAGTTGGCGTAATTTACCGTATCTGTGCCATTGCCACCATCGAAGTTGTCGCCAGCACTGGTAGAATAGAAAGTATCGTCAAATTTAGAGCCGACGAAACTCTCGATACTGTTAAACGTATCTCCCGCTGCGTCACCGGTGAACGCTCCGGAATGAAAATTGATCACGATCCCCATCCCAGCCGTAGCGTACGAAACAGTGTCGAATCCGCCGCCGCCATTCAGGACATCGCCACCCGCACCGCCGATCAATGTATCGTCGCCGTCTTTCCCATCCAGGATGTCGTTACCCGCGTAACCCTCCAAATGATTGTTGCCAGAGTTACCTGTCAGAATATCCGCATGTTGGGACCCTAGCAGATTCTCAACTCCTCTCAGCACGTCGCCAACGGCATGGCCGCCGCTAAGTGTATTCAAAGTCAAGTTGACCGTGACGCCAGCATTTGAGTTGATATAAGAAACGGCATCAAAGCCTTCTCCTCCGTCCAGTAGGTCGGCACCGTCATTTCCGATTAATATGTCGTTGCCTGCATAACCGTACAGCTGATCGCCGCCTTTACCACTCGTGATGACATTGTCTAGAGCATTGCCGTACAAAGAGGCATTTGTGGTGCCAGTGAAAGTCAGGCGCTCGACGTTTGCCCTTTGGGACAAGTAGTAGGTACTGCTGGTAGTGCGGATTTCATCATTGCCGCCATCTGCCGCTTCGATGATCGCTGCGGACGATGGAACGATGTAAATATCGTCACCCGCGCCGCCTTCGAAAGAGAACCCGGCCTCGCCGGTCAAGGTGTCGTTGAAGGCAGAGCCGATGATCTTCTGAATTCTGTAATATTTGTCCCCTTCCGCATCGCCGCCAGCGCCGGTCCCCATTTTGGTCGACGCAAGGTTGATATTGACCGCCTCCGGCGAGCCAGAATAGTCAACGGTGCCGCCGCCGTCGCCTCCGCTGAACGTGGAGGCTTCACTCCCGCTGATAAAGGTGTTGGGGTGGTTGCTGCCAACGAATATTTCGATGCCGTCGAACGTGTTTCCAGCGGCATATCCCGAATGGACGCCAGTTTTAAAGTTCAACGTAATGCCGACGGGGGACGTAGCATAACTTACGCTGTCGATCCCGGCACCGCCGATGAAATGATCTGCGCCACCGGCCCCATCCAACTGATCGTTGCCACTGCTACCCGTGATGACATTGTTGAGTGCATTGCCATACAAATAGGCATTTGCGGTGCCGACATACGTCAGACGCTCGATATTATCCTTAACGAAGATGGAGTAGGTACTGCTGGTGGTACGGATTTCATCGTTACCGCCATCTTTACTTTCGATGATGACAGCGGACGATGGAACGATGTAAATATCGTCACCAGCACCACCCTCGAAAGAGAATCCGGCGTCGCCTGTGATGGTGTCATTGAAGGCCGAGCCGATGATCTTCTGAATGCCCATCAAGGTATCACCTTGGGCGTCACCACCAGTACCGGTTCCCATTTTGGTCGCTATGAGATTGATGTTGATCGCCGCGCCTGATCCTGAATAATCCGCTTCAGCCCCTCCATCTCCCCCAATCAACTGATCCGCTCCAGCGCCACCTATTAACCTGTCAAAGCCTGATCCGCCAATTAAGACGTCATCGCCCTCTAAGCCGTACATAATATCAGCTTGGCTGGTTCCTATAAGGCGGTCTGCCGCGGAAGTTCCAGTAATAGTTGGCATGTTATCCTCCTATATTGGGGGGGTTGTCAATGATGGGCAGATTGTAAGCTGGTATTGTATCGAATATATTTCCAGATTTTTTTATTTATTTGCGAAGTCATAATTAAAGCCAATTTATATTTTTATTTCTCAATTAGCATTTGTAGTATTGGTGATTGATCCAATGGCTCTCGCGAGCAAATCATGGTGTCGTTAAAAGCATCCGCGATTTAAGTCTACAGCGGGTATAGGGATCCCAGGCATTTGGTCACAAGGCGGATGCAAATAAGCAAAAAAAGGCCAAATTCAATCCTTCAGTCTTGTGAGGACTCACTTCTTCTTATAGTTTCCCCTGCGTCGTCCTTCCCCGCATGAAAAATCTCCCGATGGCGTGTTTGCGCAGCCGATATGAGTAACTGCCAATGAACGCCGAGCCGACAAATCCCTTTCGCGGGATAAGCATGAAGCTGATTTCAGTCGGCTTTTTTCTGGTGATGCAGACCTGTATCAAGGCCTCCGGTCCCGATGTGCCGGCGGGTCAGATCACCTTCTTCCGCTCCGCTTTTGCCATCATTCCCATCGTTGTTTATCTGGCCTGGCTGCATGCGCTGACAAGCGCGCTGCAGACCAACAATCTTTTCGGCCATTTCAAGCGTGGTTTTCTCGGCATTCTGTCCATGGCCTGCGGTTTTTATGGCCTCACGCTGCTGCCGCTGCCGGAGTTCATCGCCATCGGCTACGCGTCGCCGCTGCTCGCGGTGGTTTTTGCGGCATTCGTCCTGCATGAGAAGGTGCGTGTCTATCGCTGGAGCGCGGTTTTCGTCGGCATGATGGGCGTGCTGGTGATCCTGTGGCCGAAGATGACGCTTCTGAGGGAAGGCGGCTTTGCCGCGGGCGAGGGGCTGGGCGCGATTGCCGTGCTTTGCGGTGCAGCACTGGGTGGTCTTGCCATGATCCAGGTGCGGCAATTGGTGGAGACGGAAAAGACGCCGACAATCGTGCTTTATTTCTCGCTCACCGCCACATTGCTGTCATTGATCAGCGTGCCTTTCGGCTGGAGCGACCTGGACACAAGACAGTCCGTCCTCCTGATTACCAGCGGCATCTGTGGCGGTGTTGCGCAGATCTTCCTGACGGAAAGCTATCGCCACGCGGAGGTCTCCACCATCGCACCCTTCGAATACAGCTCCATCGTGTTCGGCATCGTCGTCTCCTATATCCTGTTCGGAGACGTGCCCACCGTCACCATGCTGATCGGCACGGCAATCGTTATCATGGCGGGCATCTTCATCATCTTCCGGGAGCATCAGCTGGGGCTGGCGAGACGGGCGGCGCGCAAGGCTTCGACCCCGCAGGGGTGATGCGCCGGATGCGGCGGATGACGCAGATCCTGCGGCATCTGTCGTTGCGTCCTATACGACGCAGATGTTTCCCACGCCGGGCAAATCTCAACCTCATTCCTGTGCTCGTCACAGGAATCCAGCTGACGCGCGTCTGCGCGGCGAGAGAGTCTTTTCAGCCCAAGGACTTGGGCTGGCTGGATCTCTGTGACAAGCACAGAGATGAGGAGAGGATCGCGCCCTGTAAAAGCAGGCTTCGTAACCGACGCACCGGCGCCAAACCCTTGCGTCGCATCATATGACGCCGCCGGCGGCCATCGTCAGGTGCCGCAAAACCCCTGAAAAAGCAAAAGGCGCCTTCCCGAAGAAAGACGCCAGCGCGCAATCATCTATATGGACAGGATTTTACGCCTGCCTGAATGCTCTCAGCGCTCGCGGAAATCCGCGAAGACAGCTGCGGGACGTGTGACACGAACCTGCTGCATGGCAGCGCGTGCGGTCATCTGTTCGTTAGCGGCAGCGCCGAAACGATGGTAACCCTGACTGGAACGAGGGCCGAGGCCTGCCAGACGGAGGGTTTCAAAGCCGGAATGCACCGGACGGAAGCGAGTTGTCATTGCCTTGGTTCCTTAAACCGAATTCCTCCCAAGACACGCCGCCTATATCGCAGCGCAGCATGGATTCGGCAAGGCGGCCAAATGCGCCGCTGTTATGCACATTGTGCATGGCTTTTTTCATAATTCGTTTACACTGAGCAAGAAGAAGGCAATCAGCCTTCGGAGACTTTTGCTTGAAACGCTAATAAATCCTGCCATGCCAATGACTTGGAGGCCGGAGCGTTCAAAAGTTCCTGCGGATGCAGGCTCGCCAGGGCCGGTAAAACCAGGTGTCCGGCTGCGACATCACGCCACTGTCCGCGCAGCGTATGGATCGTTCCCGTGCCGCCGAAAAAGAAACGGGCGGTCAAGTTGCCAAGAAGCAACAGGTGTTTCGGCTCCGCAAGCGCGATCTGGCGCTCGATGAAGGGGCGGCAAATATCCATTTCGGCCTGGGTCGGCGGGCGGTTGCCGGGCGGACGCCAGGGCACGACATTACCGAGCATGATGCCTGAGCGTTCAAGGCCGATCGCCGCCAGCATACGATCCAGCAAAAGCCCGCTCTTACCGGCAAAGGGCAGGCCCTCCCGGTCGTCATCCGCATCCGGCATGGGGCCGATGACCATGATGGCGGAAGCGGGATCGCCCTGCGTGAACACCGTGTTGCGGGCGCTGTTCTTGAGGTTGCAGCCGCTGAACCCCTCAAGAGCGGTCTTGAGTTCAGGAAGCGACCGCGCGCTTTCCGCCGCAAAACGCGCGGCTGCCACGGCCTGTTCGTCCGGCACGGCGACATTTTGCTGAACGGCGGGAGCGGGCGGTGCAGCTCTGGTCGGCGCGGCACGATCCGCCGCCTGCCGCTGAGGAGCATCGGTGCGACGCTCTGGTCCACCGTCCATCTGGCGCGTGGGGGCGGAATTTTCCTGTCGCGCTGCCGGACGGGCAGGGCGGGCAGCGGCAAATTCGGCGAAACGGTCGAGCGGACTGTCCTCCAGCAGCCAATCCACACCCGCATCCGCATGGAAATGCAGGAGGGCGGCGAGTTCGGCCGGGGAGAGGTCGTGAGCGGCGATCATGGCTGGAAATTATCCCATGTTCGCCGCCCGGGGAACCCGTAAATCACGCTGTCCAGCGCTGAATATCACCGCTTTCGCCGATCATGGCCAGACCATGGGCAATCGAGAGCAGCTCGCCGCCGGTTTCGATCCGGTCCGCGTCGAAACGACGGGTGAAAAGCTCCCGCACCGCCGGCACGAAGGAGGTGCCGCCGGTCAGGAACACCTTGTCGATTGCTTCGGGTGCAACCTTCGTCTTCTCCAGAACCTCGTCCAGCGCGCCCTCGATCTTGCCAAGGTCGTCGGCGATCCAGGTGTTGAAGTCGCTGCGCTTGACCATCTTGCGGCCGGCCTTGCCGAGCGGTGCGAAGTTGAACTCCGCCTCCTCGGCCGAGGAGAGCGCCATCTTGGTGGCGGAAATCGACTGATAGAGCGGATAACCCTCGTCATGCTCCACCAGATCGATGAAAAGTTCGAGCTTGTCCGGCTCGATCGCCGAACGTACCAGCGATTTCAGATCGGTGAATTCCTTCGAGGTCTTGAAGATCGACAGCTGGTTCCAGCGGCCGAAATTCACGTAATAACCCGAGGGCACATCCAGCACCTTGTCGAAGCTCTTGAACTTGCTGCCCTTGCCGATCTCAGGCGAGACCAGATTGTCAATCATCCGGAAGTCGAAATGGTCGCCCGCCACGCCGACGCCCGAATGGCCGATGGGGGTGGCGGAAAGCTTGCCGGCATGGGTCTCGAAACGGATCAGCGAATAGTCCGTGGTGCCGCCGCCGAAATCCGCCACCAGCACGTTGGCGTCCTTTTTCAGGCTCTGGGCGAAATAATAGGCGGCCGCCACGGGCTCATAGACATAGTGGATCTCCGGAAAACCGGCCCGGCCCAGCGCCTCGTTGTAACGGGCAAGCGCGAGAGACTCGTCCGGATTGCTGCCGGCGAAACGCACCGGCCGACCGGCGATGACGGTGGAGACGTCGCCCGGCCATTCCGCGCCCGCATAGGTCTTCAGCTTACGCAGGAACACGTCCATCAGGTCCTCGAAGCTCTGGCGCTTGGCGAAGATCAGCGTGCCCTGAAAGAGGGGCGAGGCCGCGAATGTCTTGATCGACTGCAGGAAACGGCAATCGCCCGCATTGTCGATGAATTGCCGGATGGCGGCGTGGCCCGCCTCCACATGCAGGGCGGCAGCACCCAGCCCTGAATCCTTCATGAAGGAGAGTGCGGTGCGCATGCTGTCATCCGTGCCCGCGCTGCTGGTGAAGCGCATAGAACGGCTGTCGCCGCTGCCGTCGGAAAGAGCCATGACCGTGTTGGTCGTGCCGAAATCGAGGCCGAGAGCCCGCTTTTGCGTCATCGCCATATTCCTTGTCGCCGATGGAAATGCCCGCCCGGCCCTTGAGGTGGCCCGGCGTGAAAATAAGGGATGCCCGCAGCATCCCGATGTCAGAGGAGGGCGGTTGATTGCATAAGCCCGGCGGAATGGCAAGCACCGCACCCACGTTTATTGTGACATTTTCATGAAGTAATCGTCGCAATCAGGATGCACCCTTGTCGCGCACATTAAATATTTTTTCGCACAAGCCGAGTATAAGGCTGGAATATAGCGTTAACGAGCAGGTTGATTTTTTGTATTTGTGCGTTTGTAAACGGAGCCACAATGTCCCACAAGCCGGCTCGTTCCTTGCCTGAAGAAGTGGCGCCAGAGAGGGCCGCGCTTGTTCGCGGCGACGTTGAAAGCTTTAATCACCATCTCATGGATCTGATGGAGGCTTCGCAGCAGGGTTATGCGCTTTTCGACGGCGGAGACCAGTTGCGCTTCGCCAACAGTGCGTTTCGCATGGCGCTCGGCATCGGGCCGGAGGACTTCCCGACATGGGTGGAGCTGATGCGTGTCGGCTATCGCAGCGCCACCGGCACCGCCATCGAAACCTCCGATTTCGAACTTTGGCTGCGCTCCGCCAAGACGAGGCGCGGCAAATTGCCATTCCGCACCATCGAGACCAGCCTGAATGACGGTCGCTGGATGCTGACCACGGAAACGACGCTGCCCGGCGGCTGGATGCTGTGCGTGATCACCGATGTTTCCGAACTCGGCATAGAATTGCGCGATCTTCGCCAGGAACGCGACAAGGCGCTGAAATCGGCACTGAGCGACGAGTTGACCGGTCTCGGCAACCGCCGTTACGCCATGGATAGTCTCAACCACATGCTTGGCCCCAACAAGGCCCAGGCCCTTGCGGTGATCATCATGGATATTGACCACTTCAAGGCGGTGAACGACCGCTTCGGGCATGCAAGCGGCGATCTGGTCCTGAAAGATTTCGCCGGCCGCCTCTGCGCCGCCGCCGGCCGCGACGATCTGCTTGGGCGGATCGGGGGCGAGGAGTTCCTGCTCGTTCTCGGCGGTTCACGCATGCTGAGCGCGGAGATCATCATGCAGCAACTGCTGTCGTCGTTGACCGCGGCATCGCCGCTGAGCGACGTGCCGGATTTCCGCTATAGCTGCTCGGCCGGCATTGCCTTTGCCAATCCCGGCGAGAGCGCCAGCGATGTCTTGCGCCGTGCTGACACGGCGCTCTACGAAGCCAAGAACACCGGCCGAAACCGCTTCGTGATCTACGGAGCGGCTTCTTGACCGGTTGAGTTCTTCCCGGCGTCAGTTCGACTTCGCTGCGCCGCCATCTACCCTGAGCATCGTGCCGGTGATGTAGCTTGCCGGCACCGAGCAGAGGAAGGCGCCGGCGGCGGCGAATTCTTCCACTGTGCCGAGCCGGCCGGCCGGAATGCTCTTGACGGAAGCCTCACGGATTTCCTCAAGGCTTTTACCCAGACGCTTGGCATTGGCGCCATCGAGTTCGTCGATGCGGTCGGTATGGATGCGGCCGGGCAGGAGAAGATTGGAGGTGATGCCGAAACCGGCCACTTCGGAGGACAGCGTCTTGCTCCAGCCCACCAGCGCCCCGCGCAGCGTGTTGGAGAGCGCCAGATTGGGGATGGGCTCGAAAACGCCCGAGGAAGCGACGGTCAGGATGCGGCCAAAACCCTGTTCCTTCATCTGCGGCAAAAGCGCATTGGTGAGCGTGATGACGCGCAGCACCATGGATTGGAAGAAGTTTTCCAGTTTCTCGGCCGTGATCTCCTGCGCAAGACCCGGTGTCGGGCCGCCGGTATTGTTGACGAGAATATCGATGCCGCCGAGCTTGTCTTTCACGGCCTGAACCATGGCCTCGACGAAATTGTCATCGGCAAGATCGCCCCACACCCAGTCTGCCTTGCCCTTGCCCAGCGCGTTGATCGCCTTGCAGTTCGCATCCAGCTTCTCGCCGCTTCTGCCGACGAGAAGAACATTTGCGCCTTCCTTCGCCAGCGCCGTTGCAATGCCCAGCCCAAGGCCGCGTGAGGAGGCGAGAACGAGGGCGCGTTTGCCGGAAATGCCGAGATCCATGGGTTTTGTCCTGTCTTGTTTGCGATGTCTTCGCTGTTTATAGGAAGGTGAAACCCGCTTTTGAAGGTCAAATACGCGTCATGACAGAACAATCTCTGCTTAAATTTTCCATTGCCGTCACGGTTCTTCTGGCCGCGTTCGGCATCGGCGCGGGTTTGTTCTCGGGCTCCTTCGCGGTGGTGTTCGATGGCGTTTATGCGCTGACCGATGCTTTCATGACGGTGCTGGCGCTGCTCGTCGCGCGGCTGATCGCGGCCTCGGCAGCACCAAGGCCCGGTGGCCGGTTGGCGGAACGTTTCACCATGGGTTTCTGGCATCTGGAGCCGATGGTGCTTGGCCTTAACGGCACGCTCTTGATGGGGGCTGCGATCTACGCCCTGATCAATGCCATCGACAGCCTGATGGACGGCGGCAGATCGATCGAGTTCGATTACGCCATCATCGTCACCTTCGTCAGCTTCGCCGTCTCGCTCATCATGGCGTGGTTCGTCAAACGCCAGAACCGCAGGCTGAAATCGGCTTTCGTGGCGCTGGACGCCAAAAGCTGGCTGATGAGCGCGCTCCTGAGCGTGGCCCTGTTCCTGGCCTTCGCCATCGGTTACGGGCTGACGGGAACGGCGCATCAGTGGATCGCGCCCTATATCGACCCCGCCGTACTGGCGCTGGTCTGCCTCGTCATCATTCCCATGCCGTTCGGCAATGTGAAACAGGCGCTGGCGGATATTCTTCTGGTGACACCGCTGGAATTCAAGCAGCACGTGGACAGGGTGGCAGGGGAGATCGTGGCGAAGTTCGGCTTCTCTTCACACTATTCCTATGTGGCCCGCGTCGGCCGCGGTCGGCAGATCGAACTCTTCTTCATCGTGCCGAAGAACTGGCCGGCCCGGCGTCTGGAAGAATGGGACGCCATCCGCGACGAAATCGGCGATGCGCTCGGCGGCGAGGGAACGGATCGGTGGCTGACAATCGTGTTTACGACGGATGAGGAGTGGGCGGTTTGAAGCGGAGAATTCGGCGGCGATCTTCGCGCGCCGCTAATCCTGCGTGAGCGCTTCAACAGGAGCAAATAGCGAAAAGACCAGACCATCACGCTCGAAAGCAAGGTCCACCGTGCCATGAACATAGCTGGCAAGCGCCCTTTCGATCATTCGTGAGCCAAAGCCTTTTTTGGCCGGATCAATGACCTCAGGACCGTCCCGTTCCCGCCAGACAAGATTGAGGCAGTCTTTTTCGTTGACCTTCTCAATCTCCCAGCTGATGGAGATATTTCCGCTCTCATTTGCCAGGGCGCCATACTTGATGGCGTTGGTCGTCAACTCGTGAAAGGCGAGCGCGATTGCGAGACCGCTTTTAGGCGCGAGGGTAACCTTGGGTCCGTCGATCCTTATTCGATCAGCGGACTGCTCGTTTGCCACCGTTTCGGCAACGGCTTTCAGCGTCGTCATGTCGTGGCTCGGGCGCAGCAACAGGTCATGCGCGCGGCCAAGTGCAGCCAGCCGGGCAAGAAAGGCGGGCTTTGCCACTGACATTTCGTCATCGTCTTTAAGGGTTTGACCCGCAACGGATTGCACGAGAGCCAGAATGTTCTTGATTCTGTGTGATAATTCGTTGCGCAGAAGAAGCTGCTGCTCTTCGAATTCCTTCACGCCGGTGATGTCTCGGGAAATGGAAAGAATGCTGTCGACCGAGCCGCTGTCGTCAAAAATCGGAGACACCTTGACGTCCCAGAAGCGGCGGTTTCCCGTTGCCGTATCCGCAAATCCGAGAAATCGGGAGCTTCTGCCTTCACGTGCCTCGTTGATGGCCGCTACAGCTGCGATATTGCCCTTTCCTTCCCAGAAATCCGGCCAGGGGCAGCCTTTTACGGCTTCGAAATCCTGTATCTCCATGACCCGTTGCCCGCCCTCATTCATGAACTGAAGGGAGCCATCCAAACCAATAATTTTTATGCAGTCGTCCGAGGCAGCCAAGGCGGCGTGGATAAATCGCTGGCTTTGATCGTTTGACGTTTGCGTCATTGAAAATCCACCTGAACCGAGAGCACCATATAAGCTCTGCTGAACAATTATTGGTGGCTTTGGGATAAACATAGTGGATACTTTTCTAAATGCCAAGATGATCACATATGGCGCATATCCGCAGTAATGACCTGGCCACGAAGCCCTCATCGGCCGAATGACGGGATGGGTTTTTGGATGCGAGACCCGACGCCAACCTAACGTCACTCTCAAATCTGCAAACACTGACAAGCTTGACGCCCACACCAGCTGCGCCTATCCTCTATATTACGTGAACGTAAAAGTAATAAATTAGTCATCAGGTTGTCTGACAATAGAGTGGCGTGCGACATGTTTTGCCGCTATAGAAGCTCGACAAAGGCGTTGTGCTTTGCGAAGACAGGCGCTGGTGAATGCGGTGTCGCGGATGGCTTTTGACCTGCGCAGCCAATGCGGCGAAGATGCCAAAAAGCGGATATAACAACAGCCGGATGGGACCGGCGATGCGGAGAGGACAAGATGACGGAAGTGATGGAACTGCCCGAACGCGAAGCGATGGAATTCGACGTTGTGATCGTCGGTGCTGGTCCTGCGGGCCTTGCCGCCGCGATCCGTCTGAAGCAGGTCGAGCCGGAGCTTTCGGTCGTCGTGCTGGAAAAGGGCGCTGAAGTCGGCGCTCACATTCTCTCCGGCGCTGTGGTTGATCCCATCGGCATAGACAGGCTGCTGCCCGGCTGGCGCGAAGAGGAGGGGCATCCCTTCAAGACCGAGGTCAAGGACGACCAGTTCATGTTCCTGGGCCCTGCCGGCTCCATCCGCCTGCCGAACTTCATGATGCCGCCGCTCATGAATAATCACGGCAATTACATCGTCTCGCTTGGTCTCGTCTGTCGCTGGCTGGCGGAAAAGGCGGAGGCTCTCGGCGTCGAGATCTATCCGGGCTTTGCCGCCACCGAAGTGCTTTATAATGACGAGGGCGCGGTGATCGGTGTCGCCACCGGCGATATGGGCATCGAGAAGAACGGCGAACCTGGCCCCGCCTTCACCCGCGGCATGGAACTGCACGGCAAATATGTGCTTGTTGGAGAGGGTGTGCGCGGTTCGCTCGCCAAGCAGCTGATTTCCAGATTTGACCTTTCGAAAGATCGCGAGCCGCAGAAATTCGGCATCGGCATCAAGGAGCTCTGGCAGGTCAAGCCGGAACACCACAAGCAGGGTCTCGTGCAGCATTCCTTCGGCTGGCCGCTCGGTTTCAAGACCGGCGGCGGCTCGTTCCTCTACCATCTCGAGGATAATCTCGTCGCCGTCGGCTTCGTGGTGCACCTCAATTACAAGAACCCCTATCTCTATCCTTTCGAGGAATTCCAGCGCTTCAAGACCCATCCGGCCATCCGCGATACGTTCGAGGGCGGCAAGCGCATCTCCTATGGCGCGCGCGCCATTACCGAGGGCGGTTACCAGTCGGTGCCGAAGCTGATTTTCCCGGGCGGCGCGCTGATCGGCTGTTCGGCCGGTTTCGTCAACGTTCCGCGTATCAAGGGCAGCCATAATGCGGTGCTGTCGGGCATGCTGGCGGCGGAAAAGATCGCCGCGGCGATTTCCGCCGGCCGCGCCCATGACGAGGTGGCGGAGATCGAGGCCGAATGGCGCGACGGTGATATCGGCAAGGACCTGAAGCGGGTGCGCAACGTCAAGCCGCTGTGGTCGAAATTCGGCACGCTCGTCGGTGTCGGTCTTGGCGGTCTGGACATGTGGACGAACCAGCTGTTCGGTTTCTCCGTCTTCGGCACGCTGAAGCACGGCAAGACGGATGCTGAGAGCCTGGAGCCGGCCTCGAAACACAAGCCGATCGCCTATCCGAAACCCGATGGCGTTCTGACCTTCGATCGCCTGTCGTCGGTGTTCCTGTCCTCCACCAACCATGAAGAGGACCAGCCGGTGCATCTTCATGTGAAGGATATGGAGTTGCAGAAGCGCTCCGAACACGACATCTATGCCGGCCCCTCGACGCGTTATTGTCCGGCAGGTGTTTACGAGTGGGTGGAGAAGGACGGCGAAGAGGTTTACGTCATCAACGCCCAAAACTGCGTGCACTGCAAGACCTGCGACATCAAGGATCCAAACCAGAACATCAACTGGGTGCCGCCGCAGGGTGGCGAGGGGCCGGTTTACGCCAATATGTGATGGCGACAAGGCCTGATCCATCTGCGTCGTCATGCTCGGGCCTGTCCCCAGCATCTGCAACGGAGTGATTATCGGTCGGTGGATGGATCCTCGGGACAGGCCCGAGGATGACGTTGCGTGTTTTGTCGCAGATGCGCCGTGGCTGGATGCAAGCGCAAGAGCGGTATGGCGGGCGAGCGTTGCCCGCGGCCTGTTTCCCGTCAGTATTTGTGGATTGCTCTTCGATTTCTTACATATAGGATGTTGGGGTGTTGTAGCGTCAACGGCGCGTGGAGTGCGGGCCGTAAATGCGGTAACGCCTTGATGTGCATATGGTCCTAGGTGCCGTCGCCCGGCGGCAGGGAGTTAAGAGAATGTCCGGCTTTCAAAGGCTGAATATCGTGCGGAACACAAGGTTTGGCGTCGCTTTGGCGGCGGGGGTGGTCGTTGCAGTCTCATTGAGCGGCGGTCCGCTGGTGGCTGCCAGCTGCCGTACCGATGCCATGGCCGGCATCGACTGGCGCGAATGCAACAAGCGCCTGCTGATGCTGGGCGGTAGCAATCTCGATTCGGCAATGCTTTACGGCACGGATTTCACCTATACCGATTTGCGCGGTTCCTCTTTGAAGGGCGCCAATCTCGAAAAGGCGAAACTCATCCGCACGGCTCTGGGAGAAGCAAACCTTCAGGGCGCCAACCTGACCAAGGTGGAAGCCTATCGCAGCGATTTTTCAGCCGCCGATGCCACCAATGCCAAATTCATCAATGCCGAAATGCAGCGCACCAAGTTCGAGAATACCAAGCTCGACGGCACGGATTTCACCAAGGCCGAACTCGGGCGGGCCGATTTCGAGGGCGCAACGCTGAACGGCTCGAAATTCTCCCTCACCAACCTGTCGCGTGCCCGTTTCGGTGGCGCAAAGCTTGGCGGCCCGGTGGATTTCACCAGCGCCTTCCTGCTGTTGACCCGGATCGAAGGGGTTGATCTTTCCACCGCGACCGGGCTGGAGCAAAAGCAGGTGGATATCGCCTGCGGCGACGCCAAGACCAAATTGCCGAACGGCCTGACGGTACCCGCCTCCTGGCCATGCCCGGAAGATCCGGACGACGAGTGACGGGAGTGGCCGCGCGGTTTTTACGCGGCAAATGCGTTTTCCGTAAAAGGGGATAGAAGCGTCCGCGATGCGGACGCCTCATCTTCGATCAGAAGCCCGAAAGTACGATCTTGCCCTTGGCCTTGTTGCTCTCGATCAGAGCATGCGCCTTGATGAGGTTTGCGGCGTTGATGGTGCCGAACACTTCCGTCAGCGTCGTTTTGATTTTGCCGGCATCGACCAGCTGCGCGACGTGGTTGAGCAGCTTGTGCTGTTCGATCATATCAGGCGTCTCAAAAACTGCGCGGGCGAACATCATTTCCCAATGGATCGATATGCATTTACGCTTGAAGGCCATGATGTCGAAACCGCCGGCCGGATCGTCGATCAGCGCGAAACGGCCCTGCGGGGCGATGGTTGCGACGCTGTCGGCGGCGTGGATATCGCTGTGGGTGGTCGAGAAAACGAAGCCCGGGGCACCGAGACCAAGCGCCTCCACCTGCGGGGCGATCGGCTTGCTGTGATCGACGACGTGATGTGCGCCGAGGTCTTTGGCCCATTGCATCGTTTCTGGCCGTGAAGCCGTGGCGATGACGGTGAGGTCCGTCAGCGCCCTCAGAAGCTGGATGGCGATCGAGCCGACCCCGCCAGCGCCACCAATCACCAGAACGGCGTTCGCGGCACCCGGAACCGGCTCCTTCACCCGCAGCCGGTCGAACAGCGTCTCATAAGCGGTGATCGCCGTCAGCGGCAGAGCGGCGGCTTCCTCGAAGCTCAGTGATTTCGGCTTTGCGCCGACGATCCGCTCATCAACCAGGTGGAATTCGCTGTTGGAGCCTGGGCGGTTGATGACGCCAGCGTAAAACACCTCGTCGCCGGGCTTGAACAGCGAGACCTTGTCGCCGACGGCCTTTACCACACCCGCCGCGTCGAAGCCGAGCACGCGAGCTGTGCCGTTTTCCGGAGCCTGATTTCGGCGCACCTTGGTATCGACGGGGTTGACCGAAACGGCCTTCACCTCCACCAGAATATCGTGCCCCTTCGCCTCCGGCTGGGGCAGGTCGATATCGACAAGGGCTTCTTTTGCGGTGATTGGCTGGTTCGTCCTGTAACCGATGGCGCGCATGAACAGTCTCCTTTGCTTGTTTGCGTGCCTCTTACTTGATACATATGAACATCGATCGCAAGAATGCACATTTTGTGATGATACATACAAAAAGGATACTGTGATGTCGCGACCGCGCGCCAAGCTTACCGGCAACTTTCCCGGCTGCCCGGTGGAATCGGCCTTAAGTTTTCTCGACGGCAAATGGAAGGGCGTGATCCTCTATCATCTCATCAATGAGGGGACGCTGCGTTTCAACGAGCTGCGCCGCCATATTCCCAGCGTCACCCAGCGCATGCTGACGAAGCAGCTGCGCGAGCTGGAAGAGGCGGGGCTGATTTCGCGCACCGTCTTTCCGGTGGTGCCGCCGCGCGTGGACTATGCGCTGACACCGCTTGGCGAGACCATGCGGCCGGTAATCTCGGCGCTGAAAGTCTGGGGCGACGCCCATGTCGTCTGCAAGAACGGCGCGAAATATACCCAGCTTCCGCAGGCTGCGGAGAAGGCGGCCTGAAAAATCACGGGTAAAACCACATCCACACTTGCGGGCCGGGGATGGTGCAATGCAACACGGATTTGCCCCGATTGATGCATAATGCTGCCATCGTGATTCGCAGCAGGGACATCAAAGCACATGAGCATGGGTTGGATGGAGGCCGGATTCCTCGGCCTTTTGCAAGGACTTACGGAATTTCTTCCGATTTCTTCAAGCGCGCATCTGCGGATCGCCGGGGAGTTTTTGCCCTCCGGCACGGATCCGGGTGCCGCCTTCACCGCGATTACCCAAATCGGCACGGAAATGGCAGTGCTGGTTTACTTCTGGTCCGACATCATGCGGATCGCCGCTGCCTGGCTGCGGCAGAACCTTCGACTCGGCCCCTATGACAAGGCCGACGCCCGGCTTGGCTGGCTGATCATCGTCGGCTCGGTGCCGATCGTCTTTCTCGGCCTGTTCTTCAAGGACGCCATCGAGCACTCGCTGCGCAACCTCTATATCACCGCCGTAATGCTGATCGTCTTCGGTATCGTCCTCGGCATCGCCGACAGGATCGGTGAAAAGCGTTACAAGCTGAACCAGCTGATCTGGCGCGACGGTATCCTGTTCGGTTTCGCGCAGGCCATGGCGCTTATCCCAGGCGTCTCGCGCTCCGGCGGCACCATCAGCGCCGGCCTGCTTTTAGGTTACACCCGCGAGGCTGCGGCCCGTTATTCCTTCCTGCTCGCCGTTCCCGCCGTCTTCGGCTCTGGCTTCTATCAGCTCTTCAAGAGCATCGGTGAGGATAATCCGGTCGGCTGGGGGCCGACGGGACTTGCGACTCTGATCGCCTTCATCGTCGGTTATGCGGTGATCGTCGTCTTCCTCAAGCTGGTCTCGACCAAAAGCTATATGCCCTTCGTCTGGTACCGCGTGGTCATCGGCTTCATTCTGCTTGGGCTGCTGGGAACGGGCGTCATCAGCGCCGGCGGGTGATGGGCTTTTCCAGGAACCATGCTTTTGGCAAAGTTGCATCATCCGCACGCCGTCACCCCGGACCAGATCCGGGGTCCAGCGCGATCAAGTCCTTGAGCGCAAAAGACTCTTCTCACGGCGCAGACGCGCCGTGGCTGGATGCCGGATCAAGTCCGGCATGACGGAGGAGAGATTATGACGTGCCGCGAAATGTAGAAGGCCCGCTCCTCCGAGCGGGCCTTTCGTCTTTCAAAGCAATGTGCCGCTCAGGATTACCAGCGCCACCGAGAAGTAGATGACGAGGCCGCTGACATCCACCAGCGTGGCGACGAAGGGGGCCGATGCGCTTGCGGGGTCGAGCCGCAGGCGCTGCAGCACGAAGGGCAGCATGGAGCCGGCGAGCGAACCGAAGGTGACGATGCCGACAAGCGCCGCAAAGACGGTGGCGCCCACCAGCAACCAGTGCTCGCCATAGTCATAAAAGCCCGCCTGCTGCCAGACAGTCAGACGCAGGAAGCCGATGGCGCCCAGAATGCAGCCAAGCGTCAGGCCGGTCGGGATTTCCCGCAGCAGCACCCGCCACCAGTCGGAAAGCTTCAACTCGCCGAGCGCCAGCGCCCGGATGATGAGCGAGGTGGCCTGCGAACCCGAGTTGCCGCCCGACGACATGATGAGCGGAATGAACAGCGTCAGCACCACGGCCTTTTCCAGCTCACCTTCGAAATGCTGCATGGCGCTGGCCGTCAGCATTTCACCGAGGAAGAGTGCTGCGAGCCAGCCGGCGCGCTTGCGGATCATGTCCGGAAAGCCGATCGTCATATAGGGCTTGCCCAGCGCTTCCATACCGCCGAACTTGTGGGCGTCTTCCGTGGTATCGGCGATCATGGTGTCGATCACGTCGTCAACGGTGACGATGCCGAGAATATGCGAGTGGTCATCGACGACTGGCAGCGCCAGAAGGTCGTGCTTGCGGATCAGCCGGGCGACATCCTCCTGCGACATCAGGGGGCTCGCACAGACGATGCCTTCCTTCGATGCGACGGAGAGGATGGAAGCGCCGGGCTCACCCGTCACCAGGCGGCGCAGCGTCACGACGGTGGAGAGCGTTCCGTCCTCAGCCAGCACATAGATGGCATAGACCGTTTCACGCGACCGCTCGACGACGCGGATGTGCGAAAGGGTCTGTTCCACCGTCCAGTCATCAGGCACGCTGACGAATTCCGTGGTCATGATCGAGCCGGCCGTGCGCGGCGGATAACCCATCAGGTGCTTGATGGAGAGAGCCGTCGTCCGGTCCAGCCGGGAAAACAGCTTTGCGCGCGGCTCTTCTTCCATTTCCGCCATGACGTCGGCCACGCGGTCGTCAGACATCAGATTGACGAAGCGGGCGGCCTGTTCGACAGGAATATGGGCGATGATGGCTGCTGCGCCATGCAGTTCGGGCCGGTCGAGAATGGCGACGGCCTTTGCCTGCGGCATTGCGAGGAGGGCGGTTGCAGCTTCGCTGACATCGAGCGTGTTGAGGTGCTCGACGCGTTCGGCGATGGTGGTGGAAGAACCGGTGGTTCCGCTACGAAGAAGACGTGCGGCCTTGCTGGCCCTCTGGGAGAGGTTGTGGAAGTTCATGATTGCTCACCTTTCCGTCGATTCGCCGATAACGGCGAACGCGGTGGTGAGCCGACAGCGGTCGGATCAGTTCACGTTCGCCGGTCTCGGCAAAGGCAATCGACTGCTACTGTCGCTAGACATCCAATGATGCTCCGTTGAAATCCGCGCCGTGCTGGTTGGCATGCGCGTAAGGCCGTGTTGCGCCTGAAACCGAAAAGAGTCAAGCGCCCGATTATGAAATTTCCGCAAGGTTCTGCACCGCGGCGAGGGGCGGCGATGCAGGCTGTGAAAAAGGCGACTTCAAGCCGCCTTTTCGCGTCGTTCGACGGTGACGGAAACGAGGAAAACGCCAAGCCCGAGAAGGGACAAAACCGCGCCGACATAACCTGTCGAGGCATAACCATAGCCCATGGCGATAACGAGGCCGCCGAGCCAGGCGCCGAGCGCATTGGCGATGTTGAAGGCGGAATGGTTGGAGGCGGCAGCAAGCGTCTGCGCATCCGCCGCCACATCCATCAGGCGCGTCTGCACGGCCGGACAGGCGGCGAAACCGCAGCCGATCAGGAACACGCAGAGGCAGAGCATGAACGGATCCTGCGCCGTCATGCCGAACACCGCCATGACCACCACATTGAAGGCGAGCATGCCGCCAATCGTGCCGTTGAGCGAGATATCCGCAAGCCGCGAGCCGACCACATTGCCGACATTCATGCCGATGCCGAACAGCGCCAGCACCATGGAAACGGTGGAAACCGGCATCATCGCCACATCCGTGGTCGTCTTGGCGATATAGCTGAAGACCGAGAACATGCCGCCGAAGCCGACCGAGGCGATGGCGAGCGTCAGCCACACCTGCACACGGCGGAAAGCGCCGAGTTCGCGCCAGACGCTGGCACCTTCCTCCACCTTGTCACGCGGCTGGAACAGCCACAGGAGAGCAATAGTCAGCAGTGCTATGCCGCCCACCAGCATGAAGGCCGCGCGCCAGGACAGCAGCTGGCCGAAGAAGGTGGCAAGCGGCGTGCCGAGCAGAGTGGCGATGGTGAGACCGAGCATGACGCGACCGACGGCGCGGGCGCGCTTGTGGATCGGCGCCATGGAGGCCGCCACCAGCGCCGCAACGCCGAAATAGGCGCCGTGCGGCAGGCCGGTGATGAAGCGCAGAACGGTGAAGCTCAGGAAATCGGGTGCGAGGGCGCTCAGGATATTGCCAGCCGCAAAAAGCCCCATGAGGCCGAGAAGCAATGTGCGGCGCGTCATGCGCGCGGCAAGGACCGCGATGATGGGTGCGCCGATGACGACACCCAGCGCATAGGCCGTGATGACGTAACCCGCCTGCGGCACCGTCACGCCATAGGTCGTTGCGACATCCGGCAAGAGGCCCATGATGGCGAATTCGCCGGTGCCGATACCGAAGCCACCGGCGGCAAGCGCCAGCTCGATGAGAGCGATGGCAAACGGTGACAGGGTCACAGCCGGTGCAGCCGTGTAAACGGTTTCATTCTCCGCTCCGGAGCGGACTTCGGAAATATTCGACTGGCTCATTGTGACCTGAGAAGGGGAGGGCCCCACAGAAAAAAGGGCAAGACCGTATGGGAGCGGTCTGCCCTGACTGGAGATGCGCGGTCATGAAAATGACCTTAAGTCATCCCTAACATGAAATGATGCGTTGCGGTAGAGCGATTCTCGGCAAAAGAGCATCTTCACGCGATGGTGTTTGGAACCCTATATAAGCCCAGGCATTTACGCGCGGCTGCCTCACAGGATCAGGTTGGAACATGAAGCTCATAGCAATTTTCAATCGTGACGGCGGCACCTTTCGCACCACGGATATGGATGCCTATTGCGAACACGCCCGCGAGGTCTTTTCCCGCGCCGGCCACACGATCGATTGCCGGCTGGTTTCCGGAAAGGATATCGTTGAGGAAATGGAGCGTGCCGCCGATGAGCCTGATATCGAAGGCATCATTGCCGGCGGCGGTGACGGCACGATTTCGGCGGCTGCCGGTATTGCCTGGAAACACGGCATCGCGCTCGGCATCGTGCCCGCCGGCACCATGAACCTGTTTGCCCGTTCGCTGAAGCTGCCGCTCGATATTCGCCAGTCCCTGGAAACGCTGGCAAATGGAGAGGTTGCCAATGTCGATATTGCCAGCGCCAATGGCAGGCTTTTCGTCCACCAGTTTTCGGCGGGCCTGCATTCGCGCATGGTGCGCTATCGCAACAACTTGGCCTTCGCGTCCCGTCTCGGCAAGATCAAGGCAAGCATCCGCGCCGCCATCAGCGTCATTCTCAATCCGCCTGTGTTTGAGGTGGACTACACGGTCAACGGCACGGTGCAGCACCGCAAGGTCTCGGCCATTTCGGTCTCCAACAATGAGTTCGGGCAGAATTCGCTGCTGGTGGCGGATAGTGTGTCGGGCGGCCATCTCGGTTTTTACCTCACCGATCCGCTGCCGCCTTCGGGTGTCGCAAGGCTCGTTTTCGACATTCTGCGCGGCAGGCTGAAGGAAAACGCCGCCGTAACGGCCATGACCGTGACGGATGTGGAGTTGCATTTCCCGAAGAAGCGCCATGATGTGCGCTGCGTCATCGACGGCGAATTGCTGCCGATGGAACGGGACGTGGCGCTCACGGTCCATGCCGGCGAATTGAAGGTGCTGGTGGGGCGGGCGTTTTTCGCATGATGTGTGGCTGAGATGCGAGACAACCGCGAGGGATCGGCTGGTCGCCGCTTGTTTCTTCTCCCCGAGGGGGAGAAGTCCGCGGCAGCGGGATGAGGGGGCGAGGGGCGATATATTCGGAGAGCTAGCCCCCTCATCCGACCCTTCGGGCCACCTTCTCCCCCTCGGGGAGAAGAAACCCGGCCGCCTCCGCTCGTCCAGGCCGCCCCCCAAAAAACGCCAGTCTTGCCAAATCGAAGCCGCCCGGCCATGTTCGGCGGGCGCGGCAGCGTGAGCGCCGTCGCCTTTATGGGAGTGCGATCTGTCATGAATGAAGTCTCCAAGCCGATGTCCAATCTCGCCGCCATCGATGCCGCCCATCACCTTCACCCTTTTTCCGACATGGGCAAGCTGAATGCCGCCGGCACCCGCATCATCGAGCGCGCGGAAGGGGTGTTCATCTATGACAGTACCGGCAAGAAATATCTCGACGCCTTTGCGGGCCTGTGGTGCGTGAATATCGGTTATGGACGCCGCGAGATCGCCGATGTCGTGCAGCGCCAGATGAACGAACTGCCCTATTACAACGCCTTTTTCGGCACCACGACACCGCCCGCCACACTTCTCGCGCAGAAGATCGCTTCGCGCGCCGGGCCGAAGATGAACCATGTGTTCTTCACCAATTCCGGTTCGGAGGCCACCGACACCTGGTTCCGCATGGCGCGGGTCTACTGGAAGGCGCTCGGCCATCCGACCAAGACCAAGGTGATTGCCCGCCGCAATGGTTATCACGGCTCCACGGTCGCCGGCGCTTCGCTCGGCGGCATGAAGTGGATGCATGAGCAGGGCAACCTGCCGATCGAGGGCGTGGCTCACATCGGTCAGCCCTATTGGTATGCCGAGGGCGGCGATCTCTCACCCGCGGAATTCGGCCTGAAAGTCGCCCGCGAACTGGAAGCGAAGATCGACGAACTGGGCGAAGAGAATGTCGCCGCTTTCGTGGCGGAACCCATTCAGGGCGCCGGTGGGGTCATCGTGCCGCCGGAAACCTACTGGCCGGAAATCGCCCGCATCTGCAAGGCGCGCAACATTCTGCTGGTGTCGGATGAGGTGATCTGCGGTTTCGGCCGTCTCGGCTCCTGGTTTGGTTACCAGCATTTTGGTGTGGAGCCGGACCTCGCGCCCGTCGCCAAGGGCCTGTCTTCCGGTTATCTGCCGATTGGCGGGGTCATCGTTTCCGACCGTGTGGCGGAGGTGATGTTGTCCGAGGTTGGCGATTTCAACCACGGCTTCACCTATTCCGGCCATCCCGTCTGCGCCGCTGCTGCCCTTGAAAACCTTCGCATCATTGAGGATGAGGGGCTGGTGGAGCGGGTGCGTGACGATATCGGCCCTTATTTTTCTGAGGGCTGGAAAAGCCTCACCGACCACGAACTGGTGGGTGAGGCGGTGAATGTCGGCCTCATGGGCGGCCTGCAGCTGACGGCCGACAAGGCGACCCGCAGGCGTTTTGACAAGCCGGATGATATCGGCACTGAAGTGCGCAACCATTGCCTGACAAACGGCCTCGTGATGCGCGCCACCGGCGACCGCATGCTGGCTTCGCCGGCGCTGACGATCAGCCGTTCGGAGGTGGACCAGATCATCGAGACGCTGCGCCACGGGCTCGATCACCTGCGCGATACGCGAGAGCATATCCGGTAAAAGCGTATAGCCATTTACGTCCGGAAAAATGCGACAAAAAAATTTTAAGGGAGGAATTAACATGGCAGGACAGGAACATCACTATGCCGTTCAGGTGAAGTGGACCGGCAATCGCGGCAAGGGCACCTCGGGCTACCGTGACTACGAACGCGACTATACGATTTCCACTTCGGGAAAAGCCGATATCGCCGGCTCCTCCGACCCAGCCTTCCGCGGCGATCCTTCCCGCTGGAACCCGGAAGACCTGCTGGTCGCCTCGCTCTCGGCCTGCCACAAGCTCTGGTATCTGCATTTCTGCTCCGTCAACGGCATCATCGTTGAAGACTATATCGACAATGCCGAAGGCACGCTGGTGATGGAAAAGGACGGCGCGGGGCAATTCAGCGAAGTGGTGCTGAAGCCCGTTATCACCATCTCGAAAGGCGACCTCGCCAGAGCGGATGAGTTGCACCATGATGCACACGAGAAATGCTTCATCGCACGCTCGGTGAATTTTCCCATCCGCGTGGAGGGGACGGTGAAGGTGGTTTGAGCGGATGTGGCGCGCGATCCGCGCGAGCGGACCGCGACCGGCGACTTCGCAAGAGCGTCTCCAGTAAAAATGCGTATCGGTCTTACTGGAGATGCGTAAAAATAAAGATAGAGCGCTTCCAAAGATCGCGTTTTTTGCCTGACGCACTATAGGCCCAGGCATAATCGTTGCTGTCCGCTAAATGCACTATTTTGCTGTGGTCGTACTGTTTTTTCTCCGTCATTCCGGCCTTGAGCCGGAATCCAGTCAGCCCAAGTCCTTGGGCTGAAAAGACTCTTCTCGCCGCGCAGACGCGCGTCGGCTGGATTCCGGCTCAAGGCCGGAATGACGGAGGTTATGTTCTTTGATGGCAATGAGAGCATTGAGTGAGTCAATTAGGACTCATCCATTCTCCAGCTATCGCGGACTCCACTGAGATTGCCTTCCCGGCCGACGCCTCGTAGCTCCCGGTGTCTCCGGATAAATTCTCTCAGGGCCATTTCAACCGCTGCTTCTGCGTTGGAAACTCCAGTAATTTCCATGACCTCTGCGATCAGCTCGTCATCGAGGTCGATCGTCACACGCATTTCGACGCCTCAAGGTGTATGAGCCAACATCAGCACCTTGAGGGCGAAGATGCGCGATCTTACTGGAACGCCGTCTCGTAAAAGCTTCGAAGCTTGCGCGAGTGCAGCGTTTCGGTCGGCATGGCGGCCAGTTTCTGCACGGCGCGGATGCCGATCTGCAAGTGCTGGGCGACCTGCGTGCGGTAGAACTCCGTTGCCATGCCCGGCAGCTTCAGTTCGCCATGCAGCGGCTTGTCGGAGACGCAGAGAAGGGTGCCATAGGGCACGCGGAAGCGGAAGCCGTTGGCGGCGATGGTGGCCGATTCCATGTCGAGCGCTATGGCGCGCGATTGCGACAGGCGCTTGACGGGGCCCGCCTGGTCGCGAAGCTCCCAGTTGCGGTTGTCGATGGTGGCGACGGTGCCGGTGCGCATGATGCGCTTCAGCTCGAAGCCTTCGTAACCGGTGACTTCCGCGACAGCACCTTCCAGGGCCAGCTGCACTTCCGCCAGAGCCGGGATCGGCACCCAGACCGGCAGGTCGTCGTCAAGCACGTGGTCCTCACGCACATAGGCATGCGCGAGAACATAATCGCCCAGTCGCTGGCTGTTGCGCAGGCCGGCGCAATGGCCGACCATCAGCCAGGCATGCGGGCGCAGCACGGCGATATGGTCGGTAATCGTCTTGGCGTTGGAAGGGCCAACGCCGATATTGACGAGCGTGATGCCGGCATGGCCCTTTTTCTTCAGGTGATAGGCGGGCATCTGCGGCAGGCGGCCGAGAACGGCGTCCGTTTCCGGCCTGTCGGAGCCGGCAGGGGTGATGATGTTGCCCGGCTCCACGAAGGCGGTGTAACCCTCACCGCCATTCTTCATCAACTGACGCGCCCATGCGGCGAATTCATCGATATAGAACTGGTAGTTGGTGAACAGCACGAAGTTCTGGAAATGGCTGGCGCTGGTCGCCGTATAGTGGCTGAGGCGCGCCAGCGAATAATCGATGCGCTGCGCCGTAAAGGGCGCAAGCGGCGCGGGTTCGCCGGGCACCTGATCATATTCGCCATTGGCGATGAGATCGTCGGTATTGTTGAGATCGGGCGTATCGAAGAGATCGCGCAGCGGCACGTCGGACAGCGACGAGGCCGCCGCCGCCTCGACATAGGCGCCTTCGCCGAAAGCGAAATGCAGCGGAATGGGCGTGGCCGATTCCGATACCGTGACCGGAACGCCGTGGTTCTTCATCAGAAGCCCCAGCTGCTCCTTGAGATAGTGTCGGAAAAGCTCCGGCCGGGTGATCGTCGTTGTATAGACGCCGGGGGCGGTAACATGGCCGTAGGAGAGACGCGAATCGACATGGCCGAAGGTCGCGGTCTCAAGACTGACCTGCGGATAGCAGGCGCGGTAGCGACCGGCAATCGGCGCGCCCTTGGCCAGTTCGGTGAAGGAATTGATCAGGAACGCCGTATTGCGTTCGTAAAGCGCGTTCAAAGCCGCCACCGCTTCTTTCGGGTCCGTGAATGTCTGCGGCGCGAAAGGCTCTGGGGTGACGAAGGTGAGGGGCGGAATCGTTGGTTTTGCTATTGTCATGGCCCATTATAAGAGGCCTATTTCGACAGGCAAGCGACAGAAATACGAAGAAACTGAAAAGAAACGGAAAAAGCGGCTGAAGCGATAAGGGATTTGCGAAATCTCAGCCGAGCGCGCCGCGCTGCAGGCTCATCAGGAGCACGAAACCGGCGCCCTTGGATGCCGGGCGGGGATCGGCCTTGTAAACCGCAAGTCCCGCCACCGGGCCGAGAAAGATCGAGGCCATCAGCACCAGTCTCAGTGCGGAAAACAGGCCATTGGAAAAGCTGCTGGTCATGGACCTGTCCTTCTTAGAGCACGACGGGGCAATTGGCGATGGGTGCCGGGCTATGCTGGCAGGCGATGGCCGCACCGGCATTCACCCGCTGAAAGCTGCGGTTGGGATTGACGACGAGCGAAGCGAAGGACATGGCGAAGATCGCCATGAGAAACGCGAAGATTGCCAGCCGGCTGATCAACTTTGTCATGTCCATTCCCCTTTATTGGAGTTGATGGACAGAGTTTTGCCACAGTCGGACTGAACGGACCCTGAGACCCCGGTTCATATGGTGTTCAGGGAGGTTAACAGGCCAGATTGCGGCAGAAATTGAAGCTTTCGAAGGTGCAAGGAGCATGGATGCCCGTTTTCCGCATCATGCGGGAGAAGCTCCGGCGCGCTCGACAAGTTCGACGACGAAGCTCTCAAGCGCTGCGGGTTTCGCAACATCCACAAGCGGCATGCCGTGTTGCCGCGCCGATGCCAGCATTTCGGTATTTTCACGCAGCGATCGTTCGATGAAGGCATCCAAGAGCCGGCGCTGGCCGGCCGTCGCATCGGCGTATTGCGCCTGCGAGCGCATTCTCTCCAGAAGAAAATCATTCTCCGCATGGAGGAAGACACCGGCGGTGGTGATATCAAGAAGCGGGGCTATCAATTCCGGCCGCAGGGCCGCACCCTCGAAAATGGCGAGATTGCCGGTGCCGGTTTTGCTGTCGATCAGCGCGCGGATAAGCGGCCAGATATTCTGGTGATGCACCTTCAGAAACCAATGGATCGTTTCTGCCGACAGCTGCGAGTAAAATTCCTCCACAGGCGCCGGTATGCCGGGCCAGGGACGTCCCGGGTGGCGCGCGAGACTGTCGGTCGATATTGCCTCGCAACCGAGCTTTGCGCTCAAGCGACCGGCAAGGGTGCTTTTGCCGACATGCGAGGTGCCCGAGATCAGGATTGTGGAGAGGGTGGGGCGCATGCGTCGCTCTTGATGGTGTTCGGCTGGGCCGTAAAGATACACCAGCGGATAAATCTGTTCCACGCCACATCCGTTTGCAACGGCAGGCAAGCTGTCAAAGCTTACCCGCCGCGCCTTGTCTTACAGCCGCGTCCAGGTCTGTGATTTGCACAGGATCTTCAGCACGCAACCCTTCATGCTCAGCGAATTGCCGGAAACGGTGCCGGAGCCGCTATAGGTCTTGTCGGCGGCGGGATCGGTGATTTCACCGGCATAGCTGTTTCCCTTGCCGGAAAGCTTGCCGATCTGTTTTCCCGCATGTTTGCCGGTCTTCAGCGTCACGCAGAAGGCTGCGCCGCAGGGGCCGATTGAGGCTGTCTCGCCGCTTGCCGTCTTCCAGTTGCCTTCAATGGGCTCGGCGGCAAAGGCAAAGGTGCCGCCCATCATGAGGGCGGCGGCAATCATCATCACACGCTTCATAAAAACTCCTCCCGAAATTCGCGCAGCCTCTCCTGAACCCGGTCAGGGACTATATGCGCAGATCCAAACCTCTTCGGCTGCCATGCGCCATCCACGATGCATGGCCGCCCTGCGGCGCAACGATTGCTCGCCCCGTTCGCTTTGTCCTTTGCCTGTTTCATCCTCATGACAGGCAGGCGGATATTATTTTACGTTCACGTAAAAGGAAACAGAAATTTGCGGTCGTTAGGGAGCATTTGCGCCTGCGGAAAGCGAAGGAGGGTGGGAAATTCAAAAATCGTTGTTTTGATCGTGGTGAATGAAGGGTTGAAATCCAATTCTGAAGTTTTCGTAAAATTCGCCGCAAAGTCCTTAATTTCCGCACCTTGCGATATTTAACAAAAACCCAATTTTACCAATCGTTTGCAGTTTGTTTGCGTCACATTAATCATGCCTTTTAAGTGCCCGTTGAAGGCCTCATGGCATATTGGGCTCATCAAAAGCGCAGGGAAAACCTGCCGGCCGGAAGGACAAAAAAGCCGCATAAGACGGCAGGTTCGAACGGTAGCCTCGGCAAGAAGGCACTTGATGAAACAGGCGAGAAGACAGGGATAAAAACGATGGCACGCTTTGAAATTCGCGATATCGAAATGGCAGTTGCCGGTGGCGAAACCCGCGCCGACACCCTTTGCAATCTCGGCCTGGTCTATGCGACCGGGCGGGGATGCAAGGTGGACCTGGTTGCGGCCCACAAATGGCTCAACATCGCCGCGATCCGCGGATCGGAAAGAGCCGCTTCGCTGCGCGCCGATCTTGCCCGCAACATGACCAAGGCGGAACTGGCCGAAGCGCTGCGTGCCGCCCGCGACTGGATGACGATGCACTGACGCACCCGCATCCGCGATAGAATTTCCGGTCAGGTTCCCTCCAGTCCCGATGACCGGTGCAAACGAAAGTAAACCCGAAGGGGAATGCGGCGAGGGCTTTGAAAAGGGCTTTTGCGCTGACACATCAAACCGCGACCGGCAGGAACAAGGCCGGCGCGGTTTTCTTATGTTTGGCAATGTCGTTTTCTGGAAAATGATTCGCGGGCAGGGGCTTGCGGGCGGATTTTGAATCGCATTCGCATCACGCTGTGGTGGGGATGAAACCGCTCCGGCAGACATGGCAGATGCGGTTTTCGATTTGCTTCCTTCTTCCGTCATGCCGGACTTGATCCGGCATCCAGCCACGCCGCGTCTGCGGCGTGAAAGAGTCTTTCGCGATCAAGGACTTGATCGCGCTGGATTCCGGCTCAGGGCCGGAATGACGGAAAGGAAAGCATTAAATATCACCCAATCGCCTTGATAACCTTCGGCAGCGCCGTTTCAAAAAGATCAAGCTTGTCTTCCGGTCCCACACTCACGCGAATGCAGCGGTTGAGCGGAGCGATGCCCGGCATGCGGATGAACACGCCATGTTCCATCAAGCCGTCAACGATGGCGCGGGCGTAAGTGCCGTCGCGGTGACAATCGATGGTGACGAAATTGGTGGCGGAGGGGAGTGGCGAAAACTCGTTATCGCGGGCAATCGCCGAGATGCGATCGCGGGCCTCTGAGATTTTCCCGACGACCTCATGCAGATAGGCCTGGTCCTTCAGCGCCGCCAATGCGCCGGCGACAGAAATACGCGCCATGCCGAAATGATTGCGGATCTTGTCGAAGGCTTCGACATTGCCAAGCGTGCCGATGGCATAACCCACGCGGGCGCCAGCCAGCCCATAGGCCTTCGAGAAAGTGCGCATGCGCAGGATGTTCGGCTGGCCGATCAGCGCGTCAATGGCCGGAACGGCGCTGGCAGGTGCGGTTTCGCAATAGGCCTCGTCCAGAATGAGCAGGCAGGTTTCCGGCAACGCCCGGGCAAAGGCAACGACCTCGCTTGCTTCCCACCAACTTCCCATCGGATTGTCGGGATTGGCGAAATAGACGAGCGGTGCATTTTCCCGGATAACGAGATCGAGAAGCCCGTCGAGATCCTCGTGATCATCGACATAGGGCGTGGTCACGAGTTTTCCGCCAAAGCCGTTCACATGATAATTGAAGGTGGGATAACCGCCGAGCGACGTGACCACCGGCGTTCCCGGCTCGACGATCAGCCTTGCGATCTCACCCAGCAACCCATCGACCCCGCCGCCAATGGCAATGTTGCCGCGCGCAACGCCGTGGTGGATGGCCAGCGCCTCCTTCAACTCGAAATTTTCCGGATCGCTATACATCCAGGTGTCGGCGGCCGCATCCCGCATGGCCAGAAGCACGGAAGGGGCGGGGCCAAAGCCGCTTTCGTTGGCGCCTATCCGCGCTTCCACCTTCAGGCCGCGGTTTCGCTCGATGGCCTCGGGGCCAACGAAAGGAACGGTTGAAGGGAGCGAGACGGCAAGCGGCGTAAGGCGTGAAAAAGCGGACATTGGCTGAGAGTTCCGGTACCTGTTTTAAAACCCGGCACACAATAGGTGCAAAAAAACCGGACGCAAGCTGCGCCCGGTTATCGGATGACTGTTTTGGAACAGTTTTTGCCACTCCCCGACAGAAAAACCTGCCGGCGAATCGGTCGGCACGCCGTGTCGGGTTCAGGCGCTGGTCTCGAAACTCAACCTGCGCACATGGTGCAGGAATTCGGCATCGATCAGCATGTTGAAGCCGATGGTCACCTTTTCCTCCTCCCGACGGATCAGCGTGCAGCCGATTTCGTCGCGAATACCGAGGATTTCCAGATAGAAATTGGCAGGCATCTCCAGATGCGGGCTGACTTCGAGTTCCGCGCCGTAAAGGGAAATGGTGCGCACGAGGCAGCGCATCGTGTCCTTGGCGCTGAGATGATGCCCGATGAAGGTGATCTTGCCGGGCCGGTCGATCTGAAATTTCTCGTACTGCTCGTCCTGGGGGACGCTTTGACGGGGATCCATATGTAAAGCCATGACAACCTCCCGGATTGCCTCTTCCTGGTGCCTATTTTAACGCGGCTTCCTTGCCAGGTCGTGAAGGAAATCCGCGCAATTATACCTTGTCCGTCTCGACATGGGCCAACATCCATTTCGCAAAACGATGTTTCCCTTGATGGAAATGCGCCCGGCTCCTTCCGGTTGCAGTCCTGTCTGAGCCAGTGCTGATAATGCGTCATGCTTGCACAGGGCTGGCGTGGCTGCGCGGTTGACGCGGGCCGTACTTGGCGTTACGCCTGATCCGGCAATATGGCTTCGTGAATGCGGCAGGATCGTCCCATCGCGATTGTTCTGGGAGTGGAATGTGACGGGAAGGCTGGTAATCGTCGGGGCAGGGCAGGCCGCTTTCGCGCTGGCCGCAAAGCTCAGGGCGCTGAAGGATGAGCGCCCCATCACCATCATCGGTTCCGAGGATGCCTATCCTTACCAGCGGCCGCCGCTTTCCAAAAAATACCTTCTCGGCGAGATGAGCTTCGACCGGCTGATGTTTCGCCCCGTGGAATGGTACGCGGAAAACAATGTCGATATCCGGCTCTCCACCTGGGTGGAGGAGATCGACCGCGCGGCCAAATCGTTGCGCATGCAGGATGGCAGCACGCTTTCCTACGACAGGCTGGTGCTGGCAACCGGTGCTTCACCACGCCTGCTGCCCGCCAGCATCGGCGGCGATCTCGAAGGGGTTCTGACCGTTCGCGACAAGCGCGATGCCGACCGGCTGATGGAAGAGATGAAGCCCGGCCGCCGGCTGCTGGTCATCGGTGGCGGTTATATCGGTCTGGAGGCGGCGGCCGTCGCCCGCAAGCTCGGTCTCGATGTGACGCTGATCGAAATGGCCGACCGTATTCTCCAGCGCGTGGCGGCGAAGGAAACGGCTGACATCATGCGCGGCATCCATCAGGCAAACGGCGTCGCGATCCGCGAAAAGACCGGCCTCGTGCGTCTTGTCGGCATGGATGGCCGGGTTGCCGCCGCTGAACTTTCCGATGGTTCGACGCTCGACGTGGATTTCGTCATCGTCGGCATCGGCGTGACGCCGAATGATCGTCTTGCCCGCGAATCGGGCCTCGATGTCGGCAATGGCATTCTGGTGGACGAATATACCCGCAGCTCGGACAAGGATATTCATGCGGTGGGCGATTGTGCCTTGCTGCCCTGGCGCGGCCAGCATGTGCGAATCGAATCGGTCCAGAACGCGGTCGATCAGGCCGAGGCCGCCGCTCATGTGCTGGCGGGCACCGAAATCGCCTATGACGCCAGGCCGTGGTTCTGGTCGGATCAATACGAGGTGAAGCTGCAGATTGCCGGTTTCAATCTCGGTTATGACGAGACGGTGCTGCGGCCCGGCGCACGCGAAGGCAGCTGGTCTGTCTGGTATTTCCGCGATGGCCGCTTCGTGGCCGTGGATGCCGTCAATGACGCGAAGGCCTATGTCTCCGGCAAGAAACTGCTCGATACTGGCGCAGAGCCTGACCGCACCATCCTGGCGGACCCGTCTGCCGATCTGAAATTACTGCTCTCCTGAGGACATCATGCCCGCTCCCGAAAATCGTTTCAAAACAGCCATCCATGCCGGCAAGCCGCAAATCGGTCTCTGGCTCGACATGGGTGAGGCCATCACGGCGGAAATCGCCGGAACAGCGGGGTTCGACTGGCTGGTGATTGACGGCGAGCATGGGCCCAACGATCTGCGCAGCATCATCGACCAGCTGCGCGCCCTTGCCACGTCGCCCGCCGAGCCGGTGGTGCGTGTGCCGGTCGGCGAAAGCTGGATGATCAAGCAGCTATTGGATGCGGGCGCCCGCACGCTGCTCGTTCCCATGGTTGATTCGGCAGCCCAGGCTGAAGGTTTGGTCAGCGCCATGCATTATCCGCCGCGCGGCATTCGCGGCATGGGGGCGGCCGTTGCCCGCGCCTCCGCCTTTAATACGATAGCCGATTATGCGGATAGCGCTTCCGACAGCGTCTGCCTGCTGGTGCAGGCCGAAACCCGTGCGGCGATCAACGATCTCGACAATATTCTCGCGGTGGAAGGGGTGGACGGCGTCTTCATCGGCCCGGCGGATCTTGCGGCGGATATGGGCTATCTCGGCAGGCTGGATGAGCCTGAAGTGCAGGCGGTCATCGAGGCGGCAATCGTCAAGATCGTCGCGGCCGGCAAGGCTGCCGGCATTCTCACCTTCAATGAGACTTTCAATCGCCGTTATCTCGAACTCGGTGCGTCCTTTGTCGCCGTCGGTGCCGATGTCACGGAATTTGCCAACACGTTGCGGACGCTCTCCAGCCGCTACAAGGGCGGGGCAGCACCTGCGGCGAAATCCGGATACTGACGCTCAATCGTCGTTGCTGGCATTCAGCTTTTCCGGCGGAATGCCCTCTTCGCCGGAGGCAAGATAACCGCTGTTTATGAGGGCGGCGCGGACGATGCGCTGGATCGCCTCATCCCTGTTAATGCCGTGATCTCTCGCAAAATCCGACAATGCCTCTTCAAGATCGTCGCTGAACTGCATGTTCGCCCCCATTTTTCATGTCTTTGGAATTAACGCGAAGAAGCAAGGCGGAATAAATCCCGCCTTGCCCTGGGTTTTGGTCGTATAGGCAGACTATCAGCGCCAGCGATAAAGGCTGCTGTTGGACGAGCCCTGCTGTGTACCCGCGCCGACCGCATAACCGATCGCAAAACCGAGTGCGCCGACGATCGTCAGCAGCGAGGTCGCGGTGCCGGGATTTTCCTTGACCGCCTCCACGACGTTCTGTCCCTGGGCGCGCACGTTGCTTGCCGCTTTGCGAACGCGGCCACGTGCCTCATCCAGAAATTCGGATGCATCCTCGCCTACACCTTCCGCGCGGGCGGAAACGGATTTGGAGAGAGACGCGATTTGCGTGCGCAACTCCGCAATCTGGTTTTCGATCGTGTCTTCGACAACATTCAGTTTGGTCTGAGCCATTAGAACACCTCTTTTGTTTCCGAAGCGAGAACGTGCCGGCCTTAAAGAAGTTCCCCAATTGCCTGCAAAGTTTCACTGACCGTTGCTCCACCAACAGGTTTTTCGGCTTCTCGGCGAAAAAGCCTTGCAATCATTTTTTTTAAGCAATAATCAGGCCGCACCGGAGAGGTGGCCGAGTGGTCGAAGGCGCTCCCCTGCTAAGGGAGTATACGTCAAAAGCGTATCGTGGGTTCGAATCCCATCCTCTCCGCCATTTCGGCACAAACGGGAAATTCCGTACCGCCGACTTCCCCCGCTACCAGGCCTTAAGCATTTTTATCGTGTGCGGATTGAATCATCCACCGCCTCTTGAGGCGATGCGCTTCGCAGCATGGGCGCCGATACAAGCCGCGTCGGTGCGTGCCAGATCCCGAATAGAGATGAGGCCAGAAAAGCGTTCACAGGGGGTTCTGCGGGTCGAACAAGCGGCTCCGCTCAGTGCGTACACCTGACACTATCCGGGGTCTTTCCCGTCCACGTCCGAAAGGCGCGATAAAACGAGTTCGGCTCATCAAACCCGAGCAGGAAAGAGATCTCTGTCAGGGGCAGGGCCGTCTTCATGAGGTAGTGGTGTGCAAGAGCTTCGCGTGTCTCCGCCAGGAGTTGCTGATAGCTGGCGCCTTCAGACTCGATGCGCCGTTGCAAGGTTCGCTTGCTCATCGCGAGCTTCCCGGCGATCGCCTCAACGGAAATACGCCCGCTCGGGATTCCCTCGAGAAGGGCCGCACGAACGCGTTGCGACGTCGTGACATCTCCATCGAGTTCGGCGAGCTGCTGACGTAGATGGGGCTCGAATGTCGCCCACATTTGCGAATTTGAGGTCAGGAAGGGGCGGGTCGCATCGGCTGCACTAAAGACGAGCTGATAGTGCGCCCCCTGTTTCAGGCTTATCCCAAGAAAAGCTTCGTAAGGGGCGATCGGTGAGGGCAGGGCGGTCGCCGTCACTGCGATTGGAATAACCGTCTCGCGCGTCCCCATGCGAGCGAGCGACACGAAAAAGATCAGTTCCAGCAGGATCAGGGAATCCGGCGGCTGGTCCGCACAGATCCACGAGAGCACCAAGGTCATCGCATCATGCTCCTCCAATACCTCGATGTGCATTGGCGCGATCAGCCGCTTGTATTGAGCGATGCGGCGGATGGCCGTTACGAGGTTCGGGCTGCACAAGGCGGCGAAGATCGGCGGCGAAAAAGCTTCGCCGCGGATCGCTTCGCACACCCGCAGCGGGAGAAGTCCATCACCCGCCTCCGCCTCCATTCCGTTCCAGAGACGGTGGTATTCATCGGGCAGGAGGCGAACTGAGCGGTGTTGCAGAAGATCGTCTGACAGGCCCGCACGCCGCAGGGCGTTGGCAGGGACGATGCCGAGGTCCTTGAGAATCATCCGCCAAGTCGTATCAATCGCGTAGGTGTTCGATGAGGCCATTCTGGTTTCTCGCGCGCGGTGACGTCAGCCGTCCACTTGCAGCGCATATTTCAACGGCCAGCAACTTTCAGCAATACCGACCGGACGTTTATTGCACGATGCGCAGGGAGCGACATACTGGAAGCAGATTATTGGTAAACGCGTTCGCCCGTGCGAAGAGTTCGGTCAAATTCTCTTCGTCGGTTTCGAGCGTTTTTCCCTCCTTCAACAATTTCTGTCCCTGGGGAGCAAGCACTGACCAGGCATAAATGGCCCATTCTTCCGGCTGCTCTTTACCGTCACTTATCGCCAGAAGAAAAAGCTGTTCGAACCTGTCCAACCTGACGCCACCGCCGGTCACCGGAGAGGCGAGAAACTGTAGAGTTTCGCTGTCCTTCGCGCTCCTGCAAACAGCAGCGTTGAACGCGGCGCAGCTTTTATCGCGCTTCGCCTGTCCCTCCGCCCGCAGGCATGGCTGGAGGTATCCTGCGCCGACGAGTGTGCTCAGCGTGTCCGTCACTTGCCCCCAGGACAGAGAACGACCAACGATACTGTCGCTCAAAATTTCCCGCACGGTAACGGGACCGCCAGACAGAACATTCAGCAGCGGCTCGTAAACCGCCTCTTGAAGCTGCTGATTTGTAAAACGCCGTTTCAGGGCTGCGGCAACCACGTCGCGCGGTCTGGAAAGCGCAAACCGGGCATCGATCCATCCGCCTGCCGAACTTCGAACCGAATGGGGGATTGCGCCCTTTACGAACAGATCCCGACGAAACTGCTCATTCGTCACGATGGCTTTCAACGCCTCGCGCTGTATCGGATCCGCCTCACCGCCCAGCAAATCGTGCTGCGCGGGGCTCAGCAACTGGCTCTCTACCACATCAAGCAGATCGACCGAGCCGAGGAATGAGAGCTTTGCCGCAGACAACTCCCTGACGACATCCGCAAAATACATGGGATGCCAGTCCTCATTGAAATATTCGTGCGCGAGATAATTGCGCGACATCGGCTGCATCTGGCCGAAATGCGTTTTCACCGAAGGATTGTTTTTGAAATATCCTGCATCTGAGTTGAGAAGCGTGTCCGCGAAAGCGAGGGCTTCCTCGATGCGCGCCTGCAATGGTCCTGAACTTCGATTTGCCTGATCGATAAGGATGCGCCGCAAAGGCAGGACAGACGACCAGCCGGGAAGTGTGTTGTAGCTGATGAAGACGAGACCACCGGGCTTCAGCTTGCGAAAGATGAAGTTTGCGATCTCGCCGCGGTTCTTTGCCGATATCCAGCTGTAGACCCCGTGGAGAGAGATGATATCGAAGCCATCCGGAAGCGCGGGCTCGTCGGTAAAATCTGCGAACGCATGCTCGTAAAAGTGGACATTGGCGAGTGCGGCGTCATTGGCCAGCGATCGCGCGCCGGCAATGTGGGCGGGATTGAAATCATTGGCATAAAATTCGATGTCGGGATTGGCGGCGGCAAGAAGATTGGTCGAAAATCCTTGGCCGCAGCCAAGCTCGCAATATTTCAGTGGCCGGCCTTCAAAGGCAAATTTCTGCCCCCTGCAAAGGGCTGCGAAGCCCAGCAATGAAGGCGTCAACTCCCGGTAAAAATCGAACGTATAGTCCAGGCCGTCTACATAACCCTGCGTCCAAGACATCAAAATATACCTGCTGTTGATACCGGCTTTAATTAGGGCCTATCACTTCGCACGCCCGCAGCGGGTGAAGTCCATCGCCCGTTCCTCCTCGATTTCGTTCCAGAGGCGGTGATATTCATCAAGCAGCGGGCGAACAGATGGGCGTTGCAGAAGATCGTCCGATGGGCCGGCGATACAACTTAAACCATCCCGACCTGCGCCTTCAGAGCAGCAAAAAACTCTGCATCGTCTGACGCGTCGCGCGCGGCCAGAAACCGCTCCGCATCAGCGCCAGCGATATAGCGGAGCCGGTCGCTCTCGTCCGTTGTCGCTTCGTAAACGACTTCCGCAATCGCCTCCGGCGACGAGGTGTGTTCCTTCATCGAACTCACAAGATCCCCCATGCCCTGAATAAGGGGCTGATATTCAACAAGCGCCGGATCGTTGTTGTATTCGAAGGACCGCCCGGAAAAATCGGTATTGATCATGCCGGGCTGGACAATTTTCACACGGATGCCAATTGGCGCCAGCTCATATTGCAGCGCTTCAGAAAAGCCCTCCACCGCGAACTTGGTACCGTGATAAAGCGTGCCGGTCGGAAAGGCGATCCGTCCACCCATCGATGAGATGTTGACGATTGTACCACTGCGGTTTGCCCGGAAATGTGGCAGAAGGGCTTTGGTCGTTGCCATCAGTCCAAGGACGTTCACTTCATATTGGCGGCGAATACTTTTCAGAGGCGTTGTCTCAAGGGGGCCGTAAGCGCCATAGCCCGCATTGTTGACGAGGGCGTCGATACGCCCGAACGCTGCCAGGCCGGCGGCCACCGCGGCAGTGATCGACACGGCATCCTGAACATCGAGGCGGGTGACGAGGGTATTGGCAAGCTGCGTCAGCTCTGTTTCGGACGCAGGGTCGCGCATCGTTGCGATGACGTTCCATCCCTTCGCCTGAAAGAGCTTGGCCGTGGCACGGCCAAGTCCACTCGAAGTTCCGGTAATGAGGATCGTTCCAGTCATCTTGCGCTTCCCAATTTCGTGATGAGCGACTGTTTATGGGATTGGTTTTTCGGCGTCAGTATCGGACCGCGCCATTGTACTATCGGATCGCGCCAACCTTTGCGTGATCAAGCCTGGCAACCAGCCCTCGCTCCTTCCGACAGTCCCGCGCAGAGCGGAGCGCGCGTTTTCTCACGGCGCTCACGGAATTGAGATGCCGGTCCCATGAGGTTCATGCTGGGGCTATGCGCCAGCCGTGTGAACTGAACGACTCGCATTGTGTCGTGTTCAGCGACACGCACCTGTTTGATGCAAATCAGCACGCCGTATGACGGACCGGAACCAGCTTTCCGATTCGTTGTTTGATGAAACGGCGTCGACCCGTCTGTGTTTATCGGTGCTGTTGGTGATGCCGTATCGGGGACGGGATAAGGAAAAGCAAAAATTTCCGTTATCCTTGGCCGGCGAAGCAATAGTTCATGGAAAAGGCTCGTAGTTTAGAAAGGCCTTGTTAACCGCGCTAACTAACGGATTTTCAAGGAACTTCTTAACGCATTGTAAAGCCGCCTGCCAGCTGGCGACGCGCTGTGTGTTGTTTCCGCAACAAACCGAAATGAAGCATATACGTAAATGCGGTTTATCGGATGTTGGCGATTGCAAGCCGCGAAACCTTTTGTATTTTCACGACCAGAAGCGAGGCGGTGGATCGTTTGGCTTCTAAGAACACGGGAATGGGGCAGGGAATGCTGTCCTTCAGCGAAAGTACCCAGACCCTTTTAAAAACTTTGACTGGAGGTCAACCATGAACATCAAGAGCCTTCTGATCGGCTCCGCTGCGGCACTCGCAGCAGTATCCGGCGCCCAGGCTGCTGACGCTATCGTCGCTGCTGAGCCTGAGCCCCTCGAATACGTTCGCGTTTGCGACGCTTTCGGCACCGGCTTCTTCTACATCCCCGGCACCGAAACCTGCCTGAAGTTCCAGGGCTACGTTCGTTTCCAGGTAGACTTCAAGAACGGTAACGGTACAAGCGCCGGCACCAACAACGGCGGCACTTCTGATTGGGACGCTTTCACGCGCGCTCAGTTCGAAATCGACACCCGCACCGACACCGAGCTCGGCGCTCTGCGTGGCTTCATCGGTTTCCGCGGCAATGCTGACAACGGCTCTTCCTCGTCCTCGAGCGTTTTCGTTGACCAGGCCTTCATCGAACTCGGCGGCCTGAAGGTCGGTAAGTTCTACAGCTGGTGGGACGATGGCCTCTCTGGCGAAACGGACGAGCTGTCTTCCAACGCTCTGTTCAACTCCATTCGTTACACCTACGACGCTGGTTCCTTCTGGGCAGGCGTTTCGGTTGACGAACTCGAAGGCGTTAGCGTCGCCAACACCCTTGGTGGCACGCTTAACGAATCCGACAACAATGTTGGTGTTGCTCTCGGCGTTGGCGCCAAGCTCGGCGCTGCTTCCTTCCAGCTCATCGGCGGCTACGACACCGACCGCGAAAACGGCTCTGTACGCCTGATCGCAACGGCTGACGTTGGTCCGGGCACGCTTGGCCTGGCTGGTGTTTGGGCTTCCGGCGCAAACGCTTACTACAACGTCTCCGAGTGGGCAATTGCTGCGGAATACGCCATCAAGGCAACCGACAAGCTGACGCTGACCCCCGGCGTTCAGTACTACGGCAACTACGGCCTGGTTTCCTGGGACGACTTCTCGAACGACGACGGCTGGAAGGCTGGTCTGACGCTCGACTACAAGATCACGCAGGGCCTCTCCACGAAGATCGCTGTTAACTACGTTGACATCGACAACCGTGACGACCAGGTTACCGGTTTCGTTCGCCTTCAGCGTTCGTTCTAATCTGATCTGACATTGTCAGTGATGGAAGCCCGGCTCTCGAGCCGGGCTTTTTTATTTTCTGTCAATCTGACCTCGGAAGGCGCGTGTGACGCATCACTGCACAGGTGATCGAGCTACGATTGACTGCGGTGCTTCGAGTGCATTTTCTCTGACTGGCGTTAGACGGCGTCCATGGCTGCCGATTCGTTCATATATTGAGCGGGGCGGTGAGGCGGTTCTGAGCGCCGAACGTGTCCGATTCTACAGCCCAGCAAATCGCTTTTTTGGCAACTTCGCGTGGCGTGATTGCGTCGGCATTCTGTTTTTTGGCCGAATCTTGCTCGCGAGGGAATTTCGCCTTTCCTCGTAAGTATGTGAAATAAATAAGAAATTAACGATTCATTAAGAATTGAGTTGGGGCAATTAGAATTGTAGCTATTTCGCAACAATGAAAAACTAAGGACACCTTACTGTCTTCCTTTTGTCACGATTGCGATTGCCTGTCCGGCCCGTTTTGGCTCTAATCATCTCCATAAGCGGCACGCATCGATTTGTGTTTCCCACTCGCTGCTTAGAAGATTAAGCGTTTGACTGGAGGTCAACCATGAACATCAAGAGCCTTCTCATCGGCTCCGCTGCGGCTCTCGCAGCAGTATCCGGCGCACAGGCTGCTGACGCTATCGTCGCTGCTGAGCCTGAGCCCCTCGAATACGTTCGCGTTTGCGACGCTTTCGGCACCGGCTTCTTCTACATCCCCGGCACCGAAACCTGCCTGAAGTTCGGCGGTTACATCCGTTTCCAGACCGACTTTAACCGCGGTAACGGTTCCAGCGCCGGCACCGCAGCTGGCGGCACGTCTGATTGGGATTCGTTCACGCGCGCTCAGTTCGAAATCGACACCCGCACCGACACTGAACTCGGCGCTCTGCGTGGCTTCATCGGCTTCCGCGGCAATGCTGACAATGGTTCTTCCTCGTCTTCGAGCGTTTTCGTTGACCAGGCCTTCATCGAACTCGGCGGCCTGAAAGTCGGTAAGTTCTACAGCTGGTGGGACGACGATCTGAACGGTGAAACCGACATCCTGTCGACCAACACCCTGTTCAACTCGATCAAGTACACCTACGATGCGGGCTCTTTCCAGGCTGCTCTCTCGGTTGACGAGCTCGAAGGCCAGTACGGTCAGTACCAGTACGGTCCGGACAACAACGTCGGCATCGGCGGCATGATCGGCGGCAAGTTCGGCGCAGTTACCGCCAACCTGATCGCCAGCTACGACTTCGATGCAGAAAACGTTGCCATCCGTGGCATCCTGTTCGCGGACATTGGTCCGGGCACCTTCGGCCTCGCCGGTGTGTGGGCTTCGGGCGACAACGCTTACTACGCAAAGTCTGAATGGGCTGTTGCGGTTGAGTACGCGATCAAGGCTACGGATCGTCTGACGCTTACCCCCGGCTTCGAATACCTCAGCAAGCTGGACGTTAACCAGCTTGACGGCGACTTCACTGGCGACCGTGACGCCTGGACTGCTGGTCTGACGGTTGACTACAAGATCACCGAAGGTCTGAGCACGAAGATCACCGCGAACTACTACGATGAAGATGGTGCTGACGACCAGGTCACCGGTTTCGTTCGCCTTCAGCGCACGTTCTAATCTGATCTGACATTGTCAGTGATGGAAAGCCCGGCTCTCGAGCCGGGCTTTTTCTTTTGAAGCCATCAAAGGCAGAAAAGTCTTCCGTTCAAATGCGGAAAACAAAAAAGCACCGGACCAGCCGGTGCTCGAATGCATGCAGCGATCGGCCGATGCTGGTCGTTATCCCGCCCGCCCATGACGCAAATCATCGACGATATCGGCGGCCTGTCCAAGCCGGGTCTTGTAAACCTGATAATTCTCCATCACCCGCTGCACATAGTTGCGGGTTTCGGGGAAGGGGATGCGCTCGATCCAGTCAACCACCTCGTCGATGGGCTTGCCGCGCGGGTCGCCGTAACGGGCGATCCATTCCGGCACGCGCTTCGGTCCGGCATTATAGGCGATGAAGGTGAGGATATAGGAGCCGCCGAAACTGTCGATCTGTTCGCCGAGATAATGGGCGCCGAGCGTGGCGTTATAGCCCGCGTCGCTGGTCAGCATTGCCTGCGTATAGGGCAGGCCATGGCGTCCGGCCACGCCCTTGGCGGTTCCCGGCAATAATTGCAGCAGCCCGCGGGCATTGGCGGCGGAGACCGCGGCCGGGTTGAAGGCGCTTTCCTGTCGGGCGATGGCATAGGCAAGCGCCTTGCCGGAGCCGGCAATATTGGCGCTCGCGGGAATGACGCCGAGCGGGTAGGCGAGCGCTGCCGCATCTATACCGCGGCTGAAGGCCGTCTTGCCGATTTGCAGCGAAACCTGATGGTTGCCGTTGCCCTCCGCGCGGGCGGCCAGAATGGCAAGTTCGCCCGGGCTGTCGAGCTGATCCGCCAGCGACCGGTAAAGGCTGTCGGCCCGCCAGCCATAACCTGCGGCCTCCAGCCGGTCGATGGCGCGCACGGCTTCGCGGCCGGCGAAGCGTTCACGGTCGCCGCCACTGGGGGCGGGATAGGTCACGTTCAGTGTCTTTGCGCCTATCCGTGCAGCGGCGAGCTGGCCATAAAAGGTGCCGGGATGACCGGCGGCCTTGGTGAAGAAATCTCGCGCATTGCCCGGCCCGCCCGCTTCCGCCGCCCGTCCGAGCCAATAATAGGCGCGCGAGGCCGAAAGCGGCCGGTTCGAGGTCTGCAAAAGCGTATTGAAGTGGCGGGAGGCCGCCGCGGGGTCGCGCAGCGCCCGCAGCGCGTACCAGCCGGCGTGGAATTCCGCATCGGCAATATCAACGGCGGAGGTGGCCGAATGATTGGCGACGATGCGATAGGCCTCGGCGAAATTACCGAGATCCGCAAGACCGCGGGCGATGATGCGCCGCTCGTTCCACCATTCGCCGGGATTGACGAGTTTGCCCGCTTCTTTGGGTGCCTGCCGCAGCAGGGCGGCCGCTTCGGGGTATTTTTGCTGGTTGCGCAGGTTTTCAACGCGCGCGAAGAGAAAAGCCGTGTCGTTGCGCCATGTCGCATCCACCTTGCCCAGAAGCGCGCCCGCATTGGCGGATCGCTGCAACACGGCGGCCCAGGCATTGTAAAGCGGCTGCGCCTTGCCCAGATCGCCAAAGCGCTTCGCCTGGCCGATGCGGCTGCGATACATCAGGTAATCCATGCGCGCCTTGTGGTCGGCGGGCGTGAGGTAAGTGGGGAACTCGGCAAGAACACGGTCTTCCATGTCCTTGTCCATGCCTTCGCTCACCCAGAGCTGGCGAACGAGGTTCTGCGCTTCGGCGCCCTTGCCGGAAGAAGCAAAAGCCTTGGCGAGCACCACCGTGCCCTCGGCCGTTTCCGGCCGGCTGCTGCCAAAGGCGGCAAGCACCTGGGACGCGGGTGGATCTTCACGGTAAAGCGCTTTTTCTGAATTGGCGCGCAAGGTTGCCGCACCCGGCCAGCCGGTCAATTCGCGCTGGGCTGCGGCGATCTCGGCAGAAGGCACATCCTTCTGGCCGGAAACGGCAATCGCCCAGGAAAGAATGTGCCGGTCAAGGCTGCCCGAGGGCATGGCGTTGCGCAGTGCAATGGCGCGCGCGGCATCGCGGCTGGAAAGGGCGTCGAGGCCCACCTTCAACTGGCCGGCATCATCGGGACGGTTAAGCCGCGGTATCGCACCGGTGATTTCGGGGGAGGCGGGCATGAAGGCAGGAACGGTCGGCGCATTCGGCTTCACATAGGGAAGCGGCACGGAACCTTCCGGCACGGGGCCGGCCAGCGCGTTCCAAACGGTTGCGGCAAGACCTGCCGCCATCAATGCCCAAACTGTCTTTTTCATACCGCTCTTCATCACCGGACGGAAACAATCGACCTTCTTGTATTGTCAATTCATTGCAGCGGGATTGCGGGAAGCGCCTGTGGTTCTGGTCCGAAATCCCGCCTTCAAATCTACGGAGATCGAGGTTAACGAAATCTTACCTGCCGCCGCGCAATCCTATCAACTTTTATTCACCGGCTCGCGAGCGGCGCGCATTTCCACCGCCTCGTTTTTTCAGCTGCCGTGTGGCGCTCGAAGAGTGTCACACTTCCGACAATTTCGGACAAAATAGGCTTCCTTTGCGCTTGTCGGCGCCAAGGGCTGGCACTAATGTGTGCCGGTTTTAACCATCGAATGCGGCCGAAGCATGAACCGGCTCGGCGCCAGGAGCTTTGCATGTTCAAGGGATCAATTCCCGCCCTCATTACCCCGTTCACGGACAATGGCGCCGTGGACGAACAGGCATTTGCCGCCCATGTGGAATGGCAGATCGCCGAAGGCAGCAACGGACTTGTGCCTGTTGGCACGACGGGGGAATCTCCAACCCTGTCCCACGACGAGCACAAACGTGTGGTCGAGCTGTGCATTGAGGTAGCGGCGAAACGGGTTCCGGTCATTGCGGGCGCTGGCTCCAACAATACCGATGAGGCGATCGAGCTTGCCCTGCATGCGCAGGATGCCGGTGCGGACGCGCTGCTGGTGGTCACCCCTTATTACAACAAGCCGACACAGAAGGGGCTTTTCGCCCATTTTGCCGCTGTCGCCGAAGCGGTGAAGTTGCCGATCGTCATCTACAATATCCCGCCGCGCTCGGTCGTGGATATGTCGCCGGAAACCATGGGCGCGCTGGTCAAGGCCCATAAGAACATTGTCGGCGTCAAGGATGCGACGGGCAAGATCGACCGTGTTTCCGAACAGCGCATTTCCTGCGGTAAGGATTTCATCCAGCTTTCGGGTGAAGACGGCACGGCGCTCGGCTTCAACGCCCATGGCGGCGTCGGTTGCATTTCGGTCAGCGCCAATGTCGCGCCGCGGCTCTGTTCGGAGTTCCAGGCGGCGATGCTTGCCGGCGATTATGCCAAGGCCCTTGAGTATCAGGACCGCCTGATGCCGCTGCACAAGGCCATCTTCATGGAGCCCGGCGTCTGCGGCACCAAATACGCGCTTTCGAAAACCCGTGGCGGCAACCGCAAGGTTCGCTCGCCATTGATGAGCACGCTGGAACCGGCAACGGAAGCAGCGATTGATGCCGCGCTGAAACATGCCGGCCTGATGAACTGAGGGAGGCTTGAAGGCCTTGAAGGCGCGCAATGGACCTGCTTCGCGACAGAAGCGGTTCCGCGCGCCTTTTCTTTTTGCGACGACGATACTAAATAGAGCATGCCTCCCAGAAGTGGTCACCGGTTTTGGGACAAAGACATGCGCAAAAATATAGTTCGAAAACCGCTCCGGCCGGCAGGCTGCGGCGCAATAAGAAAAACAAGGGATTGAAATATCATGGCCCCCAAAGGCAGCCAGCGCGTGGTGAACAAGATCGTTGCGGAAAACCGCAAGGCCCGGTTCAACTACGAAATCATCGACACCTATGAGGCGGGCCTCGTGCTGACCGGCACCGAGGTCAAGTCGCTGCGCGAAGGCAAGGCGAACATCGCCGAATCCTATGCCTCGGACGAGGGCGATGAAATCTGGCTGATCAACTCCCACCTGCCGGAATATCTGCAGGCCAACCGGTTCAACCACGAGCCGCGCCGCCGCCGCAAGCTGCTTTTGAGCAAACGCGAAATCAGCCGCCTGCGCGCCGGCATCAACCGCGACGGCATGACACTGGTGCCGCTGAAGGTCTATTTCAACGAAAAGGGCCGCGCGAAGCTGGAACTGGCGCTCGCCAAGGGCAAGAAGCTGCACGACAAGCGCGAGACGGAGAAGGAACGCGACTGGAACCGGCAGAAGTCGCGGCTGCTGAAGGGCGGCAACGCTTAAACCCTACTCCCTCATTCCTGTGCCTGTCACAGGAATCCAGCTGACGCGCGTCCGCGCGGAGAGAGAGTCTTTCCAGCCCAAAGACTTGGGCTGGCTAGATTCCTGTGACAAGCACAGGAATGAGGAGAGCGAGGATACTTTCGCTGCAGCGAGCCGTTACGCAGCCCGGTAAGTCCGCTCCACATAGGCCTTCGACGCCGAAACGCTGAAGCGGCTGACAAGCGCTGCGAGATTGGCGCTGACATCGCTCAGATTATGCGTCGCCGCATTGGTTTCTTCCACCATGGCCGCATTCTTCTGGGTCAGATTGTCCATGCTGTTGATGGCGGCGCTGATTTCCTGAATGCCGACGGACTGCTCCTGCGCCGCCTTGGTCAGCGAGGTGATGTGATCCTGGATGTGATCGACCTTGTTGCCGATCGTGTTGAGGGATTCGCCAGTCTTGTTGACCAGCGATACACCCTGCATCACATCATCGGAGGATTTGGCGATCAGGGTCTTGATTTCCTTGGCGGCGGTGGCCGAACGCTGGGCGAGTTCGCGCACTTCCTGGGCGACGACGGCAAAACCCTTGCCGGCATCGCCGGCACGGGCGGCTTCCACGCCGGCATTCAGCGCCAGAAGATTGGTCTGGAACGAAATCTCGTCGATGACGGAAATGATCTGGGTGATCTTCTGCGACGACTCCTCGATGGCGCCCATCGCCTTGACCGCTTCAGTCACCACATCGCGCGACCGTGCCGCCTCGACAGCCGAGCTTTCGACGATGGCCTTGGCCTCTTCGGAGCGCTGCGCCGAAAGCCTGGAGATGGTGGTGATTTCCTCAACGGCGGCGGCGGTTTCCTCAAGGGCTGCCGCCTGCTGCTCCGTCCGGCGGGCCATGTCGTCTGTCGCCGACGTCAGCTCGCGCGTATTGCCCGATATCTTGTTGGCTTCCTCGACGATTTGCGCAAATGCACCGGAGAGATTGCCGACGGCCGTATTGAAATTGGCGATCAGCCCTTCGAATTGCGGCGCGGTTTTTTCGCCGATGCTGGAGGTTAGGTCGCCATTCGCCAGCTTGGTGAGCGCGTTGTTGAGCAGTTCGAGAACATGGTCCTGCTCCTTCTTCATCTGCGCCTGCTCTGCCTCCACCTTCAGTCGCTCGGCTGCGAGCACGTCGAGATAAACGGAGATGGAATAGTCCATGTCGAGAAGGGCGGCCTTGACGGTCACCGTCAGGGCGTCCTTCAGCTTTCTGGCCTTCTTTTCCACGAAAAGGCCCTTCAATTCGGAATCGATGACGGCCTTGACGATGCCATCAAGCATCAGCGCATAACCGCCAATATACCATCGCGGCTCCAGCCCCAGCTTGGCATGGGTGCGGCCAATGGCGGTCACGGCGTCGGTGTAATCCGAATTGAACGTGCCGGAGGCAATTCGCGTCCAGTGTTTCACCTGCATGCTCTTGGCGTGCTGAATATGCGCATCGCTCGAAAAGAACTTCGCCGTCTCCGGCACCGTTCGCACCTTCGCATAAAAACGGTCGAGAGAAGCATCGAGAGAACCGGTGATGACACCCTTAATTTCTGAAAGGTTTTGCCGTTGCTCGTGACCGAGCCCCAGAAAATTCAGTCTTTCATCGAGTTGTCGGTCGGTTTTTGCTTGGCCATGCATGTCTAGTCATCCTGATTTGGCACCGAAATCATGTGGTTGGCGCCGTTGCGGTGATTTAGACACGTCTAAAATTAACCAAGTTATAATTTTCACTGTCTGAATTTGATGTTTGTTAATTTCAAGGGCAATTTTTACCTCTCACGCCGGGCGGCTGCGCGAGGCGAGGACGCCAAACAAAAAACGCGCCCGTCTTTTGTACGGACGCGTTCGTGATGTAATCGCAGTGAAAACCGGGATCAGATCGTCTCGGAGCTTTCGGCGTGACGGGCAGGGCGCTCGTTCGGATCGCGGCCGATCTCGGCCTTCAGCGTCATGAGATCAATGAAGTGATCGGCCTGCCGGCGCAGGTCGTCGGCAATCATTGCGGGCTGCGTTGCCATGGTGGATACCACGGAAACCTTGCGGCCCTTGCGCTGAAGCGCATCGACGAGCGTGGTGAAATCGCCGTCGCCGGAAAACAGCACCAGATGATCGACGGTCTCGGACTGCTCCATGGCATCGACGGCAAGTTCGATATCCATGTTGCCCTTGATCTTGCGGCGACCCAGCGCGTCCGTGAATTCCTTGGCGGGCTTGGTTACGACCTTGTAGCCGTTATAATCCAGCCAGTCGATCAGAGGGCGGATCGAGGAATATTCCTGATCTTCGATAAGCGCGGTGTAATAATAAGCGCGCAGCAGATAGCCACGCTTCTGAAACGCCTTCAGAAGCTTGCGATAGTCAATATCGAACCCCAGGCTTTTCGATGCTGCATAAAGATTGGCCCCGTCTATGAAGAGCGCAATTTTCTCCCGTGGATCGAACATTCCATCCCATTCCTTTTTTTGGAAAGGCCATTATCTGGCTTTTATTTCCGGTCGCTAACGCAAAAAATCATGTCGTATCAACGAATTTTGCGCGTCGCCGTTGCGTTTTAAGTAAGCTACCTTCCCCCGTATTCCAAGACAATTCTTCTAGACATTTTGTTCATCAGACGCCAAACATGGGCAATAAGGTGCCAAAAGACGCCAAAGACAGGAAAAACTTGAATTCCGCGGCCAATGGCTGTATCGGAAGCTGGAAGGCATCGTCGCGAAAAATATCCAGCGTTTTTCTCAAGGCACGAAGCACAGATTCAATAGGTTAGAGTGTCCCTTGTGCACCCCCCGGGAACGCACGGCGCTCTGATCCACGACATTACGACCCGCAAAGGACAGGCAATGGCCCGCGTCACAGTAGAAGATTGCATTGATAAAGTAGACAACCGTTTCGAGCTGGTGCTTCTTGCCAGCCACCGTGCACGCCAGATTTCTCAAGGCTCTTCCATCACGGTTGACCGCGACAACGACAAGAACCCTGTCGTGGCGCTGCGCGAAATCGCTGATGAGACGCTGTCTCCCGACGATCTGAAGGAAGACCTCATCCACTCGCTGCAGAAGCATGTGGAAGTGGACGAGCCCGAGCCCGATCCGGTCACGCTCGCAGCCTCCGCTGCTGCCGATGGCGAAGACGACGACCAGCCGGAAACGGTTACTTTCGACCAGATGTCGGAAGAAGAACTGCTGGCCGGTATTGAAGGCCTTGTGCCGCCAGAGAAAAATGACGACTATTGATCTGACTTTATGACGCCATGGCAGGCGGTGGTTACCGTCTGTCAATATTTGCCGTCATAATCTGATCCTTATTGATGCAGCATTGTGCGCCGACCCCAAGGTTGGCGCGCTTTCTTTTTGTGGAATATCGCATGATGCGGCAATACGAACTCGTTGAGCGGGTTCAAAAATATAAACCGGATGCGAATGAGGCCCTGCTGAACAAGGCCTATGTGTATGCCATGCAGAAACATGGCCAGCAAAAGCGGGCCAATGGCGACCCCTATATCTCGCATCCGCTGGAAGTTGCCGCCATCCTCACCGAAATGCATCTCGACGAATCGACCATCGCGGTGGCGCTGCTGCACGATACGATCGAGGACACTACCGCCACCCGCGCTGAAATCGACGAGCTTTTCGGCGAAGACATCGGCAGGCTGGTGGAGGGGCTGACCAAGCTCAAGAAACTCGACCTCGTCACCCGCAAGGCCAAGCAGGCCGAAAACCTGCGCAAGCTGCTGCTCGCCATTTCCGATGACGTGCGCGTCCTTCTGGTCAAGCTCGCCGACCGCCTGCACAACATGCGCACCATGGAATATATGCCGGCGGACAAGCGCAGCCGCATTTCCGAAGAGACCATGGAAATCTATGCGCCGCTCGCCGGCCGCATGGGCATGCAGGACATGCGCGACGAGCTGGAAGACCTGTCCTTCCGTTATCTCAACCCGGAAGCCTATGAGACGGTGACCAACCGCCTGCAGGAACTGGAAACGCGCAACGAGGGCCTCATCAAGAAGATCGAGGACGAGCTGCGCGAGCTTCTCGTGGCGAACGGCCTGATCGGGGCCAACGTCAAAGGGCGTCAGAAGAAGCCCTATTCGGTGTTCCGCAAGATGCAGTCGAAGTCGCTCTCCTTCGAGCAGCTTTCCGACGTCTACGGTTTCCGCATTCTGGTGGACGATATTCCCTCCTGCTACCGGGCGCTCGGCATCGTGCACACCCGCTGGCGCGTGGTGCCGGGCCGCTTCAAGGATTACATTTCCACGCCGAAGCAGAACGACTATCGCTCCATCCACACCACCATCGTCGGCCCGTCGCGCCAGCGTATCGAGCTGCAGATCCGCACCAAGCGCATGCACGAGATCGCCGAATTCGGCATCGCCGCCCATGCGCTTTACAAGGATGGCGAAAACGGCGAGGGCGATCTGCTCTCCAAGGAGTCGAACGCCTATTCGTGGCTGCGCCACACCATCGAATCGCTGGCCGAGGGCGACAGCCCGGAAGAGTTCCTCGAACATACCAAGCTGGAACTGTTCCAGGACCAGGTGTTCTGCTTCACGCCCAAGGGCAAGCTGATTGCGCTGCCGCGCGGCGCAACACCCATCGATTTCGCCTATGCCGTGCACACCAATATTGGCGATACGACCGTCGGCGCCAAGATCAACGGGCGGATCATGCCACTCGTAACCCGGCTCAACAATGGCGATGAGGTGGAGATCATCCGCTCCGGCGTGCAGGTGCCGCCTGCCGCATGGGAAGAGGTGGTGGTGACGGGCAAGGCCCGCTCGGCCATCCGCCGCGCCACCCGCATGGCCATCCGCAAACAATATTCCGGCCTCGGTTATCGCATTCTGGAGCGCACCTTCGAGCGCGCCGGCAAGGCCTTCTCCCGGGAAGCGCTGAAGCCCGTGCTGCATCGCCTGGCGCAGAAGGATGTGGAAGACGCCATCGCCGCCGTCGGACGTGGTGAGGTCTCCTCGCTCGACGTGCTGCGTGCGGTCTATCCCGATTATCAGGATGAGCGCGTCACGGTGAAGATGACCGGCGACGATGGCTGGTTCAACATGCGCAGCGCCTCCGGCATGGTCTTCAAGATCCCCGGCAAGTCGCGCTCGGTTCTCGAGGACGACGGTGCGGCCGAGATGCTGGATGGACCGGACCCGCTGCCCATCCGTGGCCTTTCCGGCAATGTCGATGTGCATTTCGGTGCGGCCGGCGCCGTTCCGGGTGACCGCATTGTCGGCATCATGGAAAAAGGCAAGGGCATCACCATCTATCCCATTCAGGCGCCTGCGCTGCAACGCTTCGATGACGAGCCGGAGCGCTGGATCGACGTGCGCTGGGATCTCGATGAGGCGAACAAGTCGCGCTTTATGGCACGGGTGATGATCAATGCGCTGAACGAGCCGGGCACGCTCGCCTCGGTGGCGCAATCGATCGCAACGCTGGACGTCAATATTCGCGGCCTCAACATGGTGCGCATCGGCACGGATTTTTCCGAGCTGGCGCTCGACGTCGAAGTCTGGGATTTGCGGCAGCTGAACCAGCTCCTGTCGCAGCTCAAGGATCTCGATTGCGTATCCACGGTCACGCGTGCCTTCGATTGAGGCATTTTTGACCGTCTGCACATTTGAAAAGGCCGTTGTTATGCGTTGAATGCATGGCAGCGGCCTTTTCCTGTCTCTGGTCGTTGGTGGGGTTTGCGACTATCTTCCTCTCAGAAATTGAAGAAAAGGAAATGAGGCGTGCCGGTGGATTGACACCGATGAGAAACGCCGCTTCCAAACCGAAAGGACCGAAAATCATGTTTACTCCGCTTCGCAAGATCGCCCGCGCTGTTCGTGGCAAGACCACCCAGGAACGCGAATTCGAATATCTCAGCGGCTCCGTGTCGAATGTCGACCTCGAGTTCCGCCAGCGCGAAATCGACCGCGGCCTGTTCCGCCGGTAATGCACGCAGCGCATGGCAGCCAATCGCCATGCTTATGGAGCCAGCAGGTGCAGCCGTATCGGCCTGTGTATTGCTGTGTCTCGCAAACTATGTGAATGCGCGCTTCAAGCGGGCGTCCACCGCTGTCCGGTCTAGATGACAGGACACGTTGCTTTTGACGCGAAGTTGACGGCGAGAGGGTGCGTATTTCCTCGACGTCATCCTTGGGCTTGTCCCAAGGATCTAATCACGTTGAATTAAATCAATCGGTTGCAGATCCTCGGGACAAGCCCGAGGATGACGTCAGAGTGTCCGGCAAGGTTCGTATTCATCTGGTGACGCCGCGCAGTATCGGCGGAATGCCAGCTAAGGCCGGGATGACGGAAGCGGAGAATACACCTGCAAAAGAAATCCTCCCGTCGTCTATGATGCTCTTGGCTCAACCGGGGCGATGAAATAGACTGCGCCCATGCCGTTTCGCCGTCGTGAACCCGTTGGTTTTTCAGAGAAGATTCGTGACCTGTTTTGGCCGCGAACGGGTTTTTCCCGTTCGCTGCGCTATATGAAGCTGCGCCTTCTGCGGCTTTCCGCCTCTCCGCATTCGATTGCCGCCGGTGTCGCCATCGGTGTCGGCGTGGCCTGGACGCCTTTTCTCGGGGTTCATATCATCATCGCCATGGCGCTCGGTTTCCTCATGCGCGTCAATCTGGTTGCGGCCGCTCTCGGCACCACCTTCGCCAATCCGCTGACATTTCCCTTCATCTGGGCATCCACCTGGGAACTCGGGCACTTCATCCTCGGGCGGCAGAAGGCGGAGAGCGCCGGACATGTGGATTTCGTGGCGCTGTTCAGCCATCTCGAATTCCGTCAGATATGGACGCCGGTACTTGAACCCATGACCATCGGTGCGCTTTTTCCCGCCGCCATCAGCGCGGTTATCGCCTATGTCGCCGTTTATGGCCTCATCAGCGGCTTTCAACGGCGCAAGATGGAAAATCTCGCGCACCGTGCCGCCAACAAGAACGCTTCTCTGGAGATGCTGAAATGATCATTGGATTGGGCAGCGACCTGATCGACATCCGCCGCGTCGAAAAGTCGATCGAACGGTTCGGCGAACGGTTCACGCATCGCTGTTTTACCGATATCGAGCGCGCTAAATCCGATGGCCGCAGGAACCGTGCCGCTTCCTATGCCAAGCGCTTCGCCGCCAAGGAAGCCTGTTCCAAGGCGCTGGGCACCGGACTTGCGAACGGTGTTTTCTGGAAGGATATGGGCGTCGTCAATCTGCCGGGCGGCAAGCCGACCATGAAGCTGACCAACGGCGCTGCGGAAAGGCTGGCCGAAATGCTGCCTGCCGGTCACCGCGCCAATATTCACCTGACGATCACGGACGATCACCCTTACGCTCAGGCATTTGTGATTATCGAGGCGCTTCCCGTGACCGGGTAAGACCCGGTGAAGCCGCAATGGCGGCCTATTTGCGGGCGTGTCACAGAAGCGCTTCCCTTCGGGCTGGAAAGGTTCTAGAGAAGTCGCAGAAATATGAAAGCGTTGCCGGCTGCGTGAAAACCGCTTGCCCGCCGCAAATGCGATAAAACAACGGCCCGGATGCTTCGTAAAGTCGGAGAAACCGGTAAACAATCAGGCAGGTCTTTAAGTGTCCGAAAAAGCTGAGAAGAAGCAGAACGCCCTCTGGGAGAACGTCAAGGTCATCATTCAGGCGCTGCTGCTGGCCATGGTCATCCGCACCGTCCTGTTTCAGCCCTTCACGATCCCGTCAGGCTCGATGATGCCGACGCTTCTCGTGGGCGACTATCTTTTCGTCAACAAGTTCTCCTACGGCTATTCGAAATATTCGCTGCCCTTTTCGCCGAACCTGTTTTCGGGCCGCATTCTCGAATTCAGCAAGCCGAAGCGCGGCGATGTCGTGGTCTTCCGCCTGCCGCCCAATCCTGAGGTTGATTACATCAAGCGCCTCGTCGGCCTGCCCGGTGATCGCATCCAGGTGACGAACGGCGTGCTGTTCATCAATGGCCAGCCGGTACCCAAGCAGCCCGATGGCACCTTCACCTCCGATTACCGCGCCGATCCGGGCGCCAATGTGCCGGTCTTCCGCGAAACGCTGGATAATGGCGTCACCTACGACACGCTCGACCAGTCGCCCGATTCGCGCGGCGACAACACGCGCGAATTCGTGGTGCCGGAAGGCCATTATTTCATGATGGGCGACAACAGAGACAATTCGCTCGACAGCCGCTTCGACGTCGGTTTCGTGCCTGAGGAAAACCTGATCGGCCGCGCCAGCGTCATCTTCTTCTCGCTGGGCAACGACACGCCGTTCAGCCGCATTTGGGAATGGCCGGCCAACATGCGTTGGGACCGCCTCTTCAAGGTTGTGGAATGAGCAAGACCAAGCCGCTTTCGAAGGAAGAGATTTCCCGTCTGGAAGCGTTGATCGGATATGAGTTCAAGGAAAAGGCCCGGCTTGATCGGGCCTTGACCCATGCCAGCGCCCGCTCTGCCGCCGCCGGCAATTACGAGCGGCTGGAGTTTCTGGGCGACCGTGTTCTTGGTCTCTGCGTTGCCGAACTGCTGTTCTCGACTTTCCGTCATGCCTCCGAAGGCGAGCTTTCCGTTCGCCTGAACCAGCTCGTCAGCGCTGAGTCCTGCGCCGCGATCGGCGACGAGATGGGCCTGCACAATTTCATTCGCACCGGATCGGATGTGAAGAAACTGACTGGCAAGGCGATGCTGAACGTGCGCGCCGATGTGGTCGAAAGCCTGATTGCCACCATCTACCTGGATGGCGGGCTGGAAGCATCGCGCAAGTTCATTCTGAAATACTGGCAGGGCCGCGCGACCAGCGTGGATGCCGGTCGGCGCGACGCCAAGACCGAATTGCAGGAATGGGCGCATGCCAGATTTGCGACCACGCCCGCTTACCGGGTTGACGATCGATCCGGACCGGATCACGATCCCCGCTTTACGGTGACTGTCGAAATTCCCGGCGTAAAGCCGGAAACCGGCGTCGAGCGCTCCAAGCGCGCGGCCGAACAGGTGGCGGCAACAAGATTGCTGGAACGCGAAGGCGTCTGGCAGAAGGGCTCCACCCAGAACTGAGCGCCCGCCATAGGGTGCTAAATCGAGCGCATGGCGGACCGAAACGGCCGCATGTTGAATACCTCTGACCTTGATGGATATCATGACCGATCACGAAAACCCCGCCATTGCAGGCGAAGACAATAACCTTCCGACCCGTTCCGGCTTCGTCGCCCTCATCGGCCCGACCAATGCCGGCAAGTCGACGCTGGTCAACAGGCTGGTGGGCGCCAAGGTCTCGATCGTCAGCCACAAGGTTCAGACGACGCGTGCGGTGATGCGCGGTATCGCCATCCACAAGAACGCGCAGATCGTTTTCATGGACACGCCCGGCATCTTCAAACCGCGCCGCAGGCTCGACCGCGCCATGGTCACTTCCGCCTGGGGCGGCGCGAAGGATGCCGATCTCATCCTGCTGCTGATCGACAGCGAGCGTGGTCTTAAAGGTGACGCCGAGGCTATTCTCGAAGGCCTGAAGGATGTTCCGCAGAAGAAGATCCTCTGCCTCAACAAGATCGACCAGGTGAAGCGCGAAGATCTTCTGAAGCTTGCCGCCGCCGCCAATGAGACGGTGGCGTTTGACCGCACCTTCATGATTTCAGCCACCAACGGTTCGGGTTGTGAAGACCTGATGGATTATCTGGTGGATGCCCTGCCGGAAGGTCCGTGGTATTACCCGGAAGACCAGATTTCCGATCTGCCGATGCGCCAGCTCGCCGCCGAAATCACCCGCGAGAAGCTGTTCCTGCGCCTGCATCAGGAGCTTCCCTACGCCTCGCATGTCGAGACGGAGAAGTGGGAAGAACGCAAGGACGGCTCGGTACGCATCGAGCAGGTGATCTATGTCGAGCGCGACAGCCAGAAGAAGATTGCACTGGGCAAGAACGGCGACGCCATCAAGGCGATCTCCACCGCCTCGCGCAAGGAACTGTCGGAAATCCTCGAGCAGCCTGTCCACCTTTTCCTCTTCGTCAAGGTGCGCGAGAACTGGGGCGACGATCCCGAGCGCTTCCGCGAAATGGGCCTGGAATTCCCGCGAGGCTGACGCACATCCTCTCCATCCCTCATTCCTGTGCTTGTCACAGGAATCCAGCCAGCCCAAGTCCTTGGGCTGAAAGGACTCGTCCCGCCGCGTAGACACGCGTCGACTGGATTCCTGTGACAAGCACAGGAATGAGGGAGGTGCGCAAGTTACGCCTCACAAATCTTCAGCCTCCATCGGGAACCGATTGCGTTCGGGCGGGTTGTTCCAAAACAATTGGGCGCAACCTTTTTCGATGACGGGCATTCATGTCGCCAAAAAAACCGAACGGAATTTCCACCACGCCTTGCCAGCACTGTCCCTTGCGCGACCTGCCGCATTTCAGGGATTTTTCATCGCCCGAGCTGGATTTCGTCTCCCGTTTCAAAACGGGGGAGCTGGCGGTTGAAAGCGGCTCCGTCATTCTAATGGAAGGGTCGCACAGCGCCCATCTTTATACCGTGCTGCATGGCTGGGCGTTTCGCTACAAGACGCTGGAAGACGGAAGGCGGCAGATCCTCAACTATGTCATGCCGGGCGATCTGGTGGGCCTGCAGGGCACGGTGATGGGGGAAATGCAGCATTCCGTCGAGGCGCTCTCGCCGGTGACGCTCTGCGTCTTCGAGCGGTCCCGCCTCAACAATCTCTTCACCGATCATCCGACCCTTGCCTATGACCTGACCTGGATTGCGGCAAGCGAGGAGCGCATGCTCGACAACCATCTGCTCAGCATCGGCCGGCGTACCGCGCTGGAGCGCGCCGCCTACCTCATCGCCTTCCTTTACAGCAAGGCCAAGGCGGTCAATCTCATCCAGGGGCAAACGCCGATCCCCGTGACCCAGCAGCATGTGGCCGATACGCTCGGCCTCTCCATCGTCCACACCAACAAGACGTTGAGAAAGCTAGTTGATCGCGATCTGATCCGCTGGACGGACAAGGGGTGCCTCGTTCTGGACAATGACGGGCTGAGCCATGTGGCGGGTTGGAAAAGCGATGAAAAGCGGCAAAGACCCTTCATCTGATCGTCTTTCGACATGTCTTTTTTAAATGACGGTCCGGCCGTAATTTGCGAATCCTCTCGTGCTATCGCACAAAAGACATTTCGGAGACCGCGGCGGATATCCGGGTGGCTCCCCTCAATTTGAAAGAAGAAAACATATGGTGCCACAACGGTGTGTCATCGTTGAAGATGAGTATCTGGTGGCGCTCGATGTCGAGGCGGTCCTCCAGTCCATCGGCGTCGAAACCATCACGATTGCAACGACACTGGCGCAGGCGAAGGAGACCATCGAGCAGGATGGCGCCGACTGCGTGCTTCTTGATGTCAGCCTTTCCGACGGCAAGAGTTACGATTTCGCGCGTCAGCTGCGCGATCAGGGCATTCCCTTCGGTTTCGTCAGCGGTTACGGGGACACGAGTGGTTTTCCCGATGATCTTGCGGATGCGCCCTTGCTCGGCAAGCCTTTCGGTGAAAGCGAGATTACCGATTTCGTCCTCGGGCTCGTTGGCGCGTCCGGTGCGACGGGTGAGGCCGCAAAAGAATAACGTTTCCCCGCCAGATCGGTTATGATCGGGCCTGAATCGGAATTCGGACACGTTTCATGCAGTGGCAGGACGAAGCAATCATTCTTGGCGTAAAACGTCACGGCGAGACAAGCGTCATCGCCGAGGTGATGACCCGTTCGCGCGGCCGCCATCTGGGGCTGGTGCGCTCGGGGCGGTCCCGCAGCATGCAGCCGGTTCTCCAGGCGGGAAACCGGGTGGATGTCATCTGGCGGGCGCGGCTTGACGACCATCTCGGCGAATATCGCATCGAGCCGCTGCAATTGCGGGCAGCGCAGCTGATGGAAACGGCAACCGCCGTTTATGGCGTTCAGGCCATGGGTGCGTTGCTGCGCCTCTTGCCGGAGCGTGATCCCCATCCGCATCTCTATCAGGCGCTCGACGTCATTCTCGACAATCTCCATGATCCTGTCGATGCAGGGGAATTGTTCGTGCGCTTCGAACTCGCGGTGTTGAACGATCTCGGTTTCGGGCTTGATCTCAGCGAATGTGCGGCGACGGGGCTGCGTACCGATCTCATCTATGTATCGCCAAAAACGGGCAGGGCGGTCTGCCGCACCGCGGGCGCGCCCTATGCGGAGCGGATGTTGTCATTGCCGGCTTTCTTGAGCGAAGGCCAGTCGAAGGCCGCAGACCGCGATAGCCTCGCAGCTGCCTTCCGCCTCACCGCCCATTTCCTCAACCGGCATGTCTACGATCCGCGCGGCCTGAATGAAAACGCCGCCCGCGACGGTTTCGTGCAGGCGGCGCTGAAGGCGCTGGATCGAAAGGCGCTGCCGCCCACGCTCGATAGAGCCGTATAGCTTCAGGCTATTGCGGGCCGGGGTGCCGGCCGCTCCTGAATGGGCCAGTGCACGATGGCCGCAAAAATCCCCATGCCGACGCCGAGCCACCAGACGAGATCATACGAGCCGAGCCGGTCGTAAAGAAAGCCGCCGAGCCAGACGCCGAGGAACGAGCCGATCTGGTGCGACAGGAACACGACGCCGCCCAGCATGCCGAGATGGCGGGTGCCGAACATGATCGCCACCAGCGCATTGGTTGGCGGCACTGTCGAAAGCCAGAGGATGCCCATGACGGCGGCGAAGATGATGACCGAAAGCGGCGACTGCGGCAGAAGCAGGAAGGCGCTGACGGCGATAGAGCGGGCGATATAGATATAGGCCAGCATATAGGGCTTCGAATAACGCTGGGCGATGACGCCTGCCGCCAGCGAGCCGATGATGTTGAAGAAACCGATCAGCGCCATGGCTATCACCGCATAACGCGGCTCGATGCCGATATCGCCGAGATAGGCCGGGAAATGCGCGGTGATGAAGGCCACCTGGAAACCGCAGACGAAGAAGCCGGTGGTCAAAAGCAGATAGCTCTTGTGGCCGAGCGCTTCCCTCAGCGCTTCGCCCGCCGTCTGCTGGAATTGCGTTTGTGACTGGCTGCCGGAAGAGGAGTTGCCGCGCATCGGATAGGCGAGCAGCGGCACGAGCATCATCATCACGGCAAGCCAGACGAGGCTATCGGACCAGCCATAGGTGGAAATCAGGCCCTGGCTGATGGGCGCAAACAGGAACATGCCGGCCGAGCCCGCCGCCGTGCCGATGCCGAAGGCGAGTGAGCGCTGCTGCGGCGTGACGTGGCGTGCGAAGGCAGACAGGATGACGCTGAAGGAACCGGCGGCGATGCCAAGTCCCACAAGAACGCCGCCGCCGAAATGCAGCCAGAAGGGCGAGGTGCCGAAGGACATGCAGATGAGGCCGGCCGCATAGAGGAAGCCGGAAAGCACGAGCACGCGGCCGGTGCCAAACTTGTCGGCGATGGCGCCGAAGAACGGCTGGCCAAGGCCCCAGAAGAGGTTCTGCAACGCCATGGCCAGACCGAAGGTGGAACGGTCCCAGCCGGTATCGGCGAGCATGGGCAGCTGGAAAAAGCCCATGGCTGACCGTGGCCCGAAGGTCATGACCGCAATCAGCGACCCGGCGACGATAATCAGCCAGGGCATCGTCTGGCGTGTGGCTTGCGACATGAAAATTCTCCCGCTGAAGCACCTTGCGGATTGGCGCAAGGCTTGCTGCAGATTCCCCCGTTGATGAGAGGAATATTATCTTTTGTCAGGCCGCCCCACTAGCGACTTTTCTTGACGGCATTATTCGTGCGATTGATGAGACGCCCAGGGTTGAATGCCATCGGGTAATATGAGGAAGCGATGAAGCAGAATATTTATGACGACCCGCAGTTTTTCGAGCGCTACAGCGCCATGCCACGCTCGCTTGAAGGGCTGAGGCAGGCGGGCGAATGGCATGAGCTGCGCGCCATGTTGCCCACGCTGAAAGACAGGACCGTGCTCGATCTCGGTTGCGGTTTCGGCTGGCATTGCCGTTATGCGGCGGAAGAGGGCGCGGCGCATGTCGTCGGTGTCGATCTTTCGGAGAACATGCTGCGCCGTGCCGCCGAGATAAACGGCGGCCCCGGTATCGAATATCGCCGCGCCGCGATCGAGGATATCGACTTTGCGCCTGATAGTTTCGATCTGGTGCTGAGTTCGCTCGCCTTGCATTACGTCCGCGATCTCGACGCGGCCTTCGCGAAGGTTTTCACCGTCCTGAAATCCGGCGGCGACTTCGTCTTTTCCATCGAGCATCCCGTATTCACGGCGCTGGACAAACAGGACTGGTTCTACGGCGAGGACGGCGAAATCCTGCATTGGCCGCTCGATAATTATCAGAACGAAGGCGTACGCCATTCCAACTGGATGGCGGATGATGTCGTCAAATATCACCGCACGGTGTCAGGCATTCTCAACGCCCTGCTGGCGGCTGGCTTTACGATCACGCGCGTGGCGGAACCGAGGCCCGATCCCGCTCTGCTGGCGGAGCGCCCGGACATGAAACATGAAGACCGCCGCCCGATTTTCCTGATCGTCGGTGCACGTAAAGCGTGACATAGCTCGTGCGTTGTACCGCCGGCTTGCACGAAGATTGAGATCGGCGCGTCAGGCTCGAAGCTTGCCGTTGTCCATAGTGCTCCCGTCCTCTCCTCATCTCTGTGTTTGTCACAGAGATCCAGCCAGCCCAAGTCCTTGGGCTGAAAAGAGTCCTCTCGCCGCGCAGACGCGCGTCGGCTGGATTCCTGTGACGAGCACAGGAATGAGGGAGCGAGGGTGTGCCGGCGTATGAGAACGCCGTGCCGTTTGCTGTGGATTCCGTTTGAACCGGACCGACTTACCGCCGTTTGATCGCCCAGCCGTCCGGCCGTTCCTCGACCACCTTTGCCACATCGCCAACAGCTAGCCTGCCTTCGCCGCGCGGCGTGACATTCCAGCCGAAGAGCGGGCCAGGTACACGCCGGTCACCGGACATGCGGATGCGGCCCATGGCCTTCATGGGGGAGGGCACATCGCGGGAACCGGTTGTCTGGTCCTGCGTGGTCATGATGCAGCGGGCGCAGGGCTTGACGAGGTCGAAACGGATGCCGCCGATCTCGATGGCCGCCCAGCGATCCTCCGCCCACGGCTCGTCCGTTTCCAGCACGATATTGGGCCGGAACCGCTCCATGCCGACGGCGTCCTCGCCATTGTCGCGCATATTGTCGTTAAGGGCTGCAAGCGAGGCGGTGGTGGTGACGAGGATCTGATAACCGTCGGCGAAAGTGACAGGCGTTTCGTTACCGGTCCATTCCAGATTGGCGAGGCGTCTGGAATTGTCGTCGAAAAACACCAGCCTCACGTCGCGTCCAAGCCATGCTGAAAGCGTGTCGTTGGTTTCGCCATCGGCAATGTTGGCGCTGACGATTGATCTCCACACCGCCACATCCATGCGCTGCCCGGAAGGCCTGGCGAAAATCTCGCCACCTGCTTCCCGCGAAAGCATCATGCCGCCATCCTCATGCCGCGCCAGAATGGTGGCGATATCAGGCAATTCACGTTGCGTGATGAAATGGCCGGAAGGATCGGTCAGCATCGCGCGGCGGTCGCCGGGCAGACCTTCCGCCGAAACGTCGCTTTGCGAGAGGACAATGCCGCGCGCGCTTTTCAGCGGATAGATGTTGAGTTCGGTCACACGCATCTTGTTTCTCCTCAGATTTCGTCGAGAAACAGGTCCAGTACCTGTTGCAGGCGTTCATGGCGGGCCTTCGCCAGTTCTCGCCCGGTTTCGGTGCGGAAACCGTCCGCAAGCTTGAAAAGCTTCGTTTCGAAATGGTCGATGGCAAAGGCGCGGTCGTCCAGCGGCCGGTCTTTCGCCAGCGGATCGGCCGGATCATAAAGCGCCGAACCCATGCGCCCGGCAATATAAAAGCACCGGGCTGCCCCCACCATGCCAATGGCGTCCAGCCGGTCGGCATCCTGCAGGATTTTTGCTTCCAGCATCTGCGGTTCTATATTGGCGGAAAAACTATGGGTGGTGATGGCATGCGCGGCGGCCTCAATGTCGACCTGCCGCCAGCCAAGCCCGGCCAGAATGCCGGCAGCTTTCTCCGCCGCCAGCCGCGATGCCTGCGCGCGGAGCGGCGAGTTCTTCTCCACCGCCACGCAATCATGCAAAAGCACGCTGGCCGCCAGCACCGTGCCATCGCCACCTTCGCCCGCATGGATGCGCATGGCGTTGCGGAAGACCCGGTGAATATGGGCAAGATCATGCGAGCCGTCGCCCGCATCGGCGGCGTGCGGTATCAGTTCCTGCGCAAGCGCCTCAAAAGGCGCGAAAGCCTCGGCCGCGATCATGCCTGCGGCTTCCGGGTGAGGATTTTCTGGTAGAACAGGCCGATGCCGATCAGCACCGCGCCAAGCCCGATGAAGGACAGCGCCCGCAGCACGCCTTCAAGGTTGCTCATGTCGATCAGGAAGGCCTTGGCGACGGAGATCAGCACGAAGGCGGCGGATGCCAGACGCAGGCTGCGGGCATTGAAGCGCGAGCCGAGCACGAGCAGCAGCACGCCGATCAGCAGCCAGACCACCGAATAGCTGTAGGTTTCACCCTGCAGGAAGCCCTTCCAGTCGGCAATGTTCTCGCCCTGCCAGAAGCGCCGGACCGAAAGTGTTGCCCAGGCAAAACCGAGTGCCGCACCCGCCACCGCCAGCAGGCTGACATAGGGCGGGGGACGTTTGCCGCGCGCATACCAGGCAAGGCCGCCATAGGCGAGCGCCGGCAGCAGATAACCGATCAGCAGCAGATTGAGGAACGGGATGCGGCCGGTATTTTCGCCGGTGAAATAGGGGTTGAGCGTGAAGAAATGCATTGTCAGCACGTTGATGACCGCAATCACGCCGGCAATCATCGAGCCGTAACGGAAGACGGGGCTGGGGCTCTTGAGATCCAGCGTCATCAGCACGCCTGAAAAACCGATGGTCAGCAGCGTATAGATCGACTGCTCGCCGAGCGTCGGCACGCTGTCATTGAGAGTGCCGCCATTCATCGCATGGCGGATGAGGATGGCGATGGCCAGCAGACCCATGACGCTGGCGATGGCCTGCAGAAAGTTCTTTGCCCGGACGTTCGGCCAGTCGCGCAGCATCCAGGCCGAGACGATGGCGAGCAGGGCCGGAATGCCATAACCCGGCAGCAGCGCGTTGAAGACCGGCGTAAGCCCAAGATTTTGCGGCCCGACAATGGTGGGTTCCCAGGCGATGCGGCCAAGAACGGCAACACTTGCCACCGCCATCACCCAGGGCAGAATATCCCAGTTGCGATAGCGGGTCGCCAGCACATAACCGAAGCCGATGACGGAGAGCAGCACGGTCGTCGCAAGCCCCTCAGTCAGCGTATGCAGGCAAAGCGCGAAGGCGGCAAACGAGCCGAGCACGAGGATGTTGAGCGGTTTGCGATAGGCCTCATTGTTCTGCCGGTGCAGCCATTCCGCACCGGCGATCAGCACGAGGCCGAGGCCAAGACCATAGGCCGCATGCAGCCAGTCACGGCCGAGATTGCCATATTCGACGAAGCTTGCCGTGCCGAGCCAGACCGGGAAAAGCGCTGCAATCCCCGCCCAGAGCTGGGCGAAATCCGGATCATCCGCGCCCTTGCGTTTCAGGAACGAGAAACCGCAGAGAATAAGGATGGCGCCAAGGCCGAGCGCCATGGCGATGGCTGCGGTGTAGCCCGTTCCGACGGGAGGAAGCGTGACGGCGGTATCATTTATCAGGCCGATGAAATCGATACCCTGCCGCGACATCAAGGAGACCGCAGCCTGTGCGCCGAGTGCGGCGATAATGGCCGGCCACACCGCATTGTGTCGCGCAGCGCCAAGAGCGGCAAGCGTTGCGATGAGTGCGGAAACGATGAGGGCCGGATGGGTGTCGATGCTGCCGTCGGTGAAGAGGAAGCCGATTGCCGGCACGATCGCGGCCATCGAGACAGTGAGGCTGATCGCAAGCGACGGGCGCAACAAAAGCCGCATGGCGCGAATGGCGCGCCGCTCAGGCGTGGTGCTGGTTTCGCTTTCCTCGGCGGGCGGCGTGTCGAAGTGCCTGCCGGGCCAGAGGAAAAGGGTGCCGGCCAGCATGACAAGCAGTGAAAGCGTCGGCGGTTCGGCGCTGATCGTCTCGGAAAAAGCGATATAACCGAGCACCCAGAGGCCGAGACCCGCATTGGCAAGCGAAGGAACCACGGTCCAGCCCTGCCTGCGCGCGGCGGCCGCGGTTGCGAGCCACGAGATCGTCAGGAAAACGAACAGCGCCCAGATATTCGGTGTTTCGCTGGAAATCAGCGCAGGCGTCAGCATCGATCCCAGCAGGCCGAGACCGGCGAGCGCCTGTCCGTGCAGAAGCGACAGGCCGATGGTGGCGAAGGCGACGAGCCCAAGCAGAATGAAGGCGGTGCCGGAGCCGATATAGTCATAAATGCCATAGGCCGCATAAACCACGCCGAACAGCGTCAAGGCGCCGGCGGCCGTCAGCACGCCCGGTATCATGGCGTTGGCGTAAGTGGTGGCGATGCCCGGCACAGCCTTGCGGCGGATCGCCTCGCCGGCAAGGCCGAGAACGAGACCGAAAATGGCGGCGAGCGAAAGCCGCACGGCCGGGCTCAGGAGCCCGGCTTCGATGGAATATTTGACGAGGAAAATGCCGCCAAGCGCCAGCGCCAGGCCGCCAGCCCAGACGGCCCAGCGTGCGCCGAGCAGGCTTTCGAAGCTTTCCTTCGTTTCCGGTATGGATGCAGCCTCACGCGCAAGCACGCGCTCTTCTTCCTTGCTGGCAAGGTCTTCCGCCTCCGCCATGGCGGCGGCCACTTCCGCTTCGGACGGGTGTTCGGCCTGGAAGGCCGCGTCTTCCTCAGATGCCGCGCTTTCCTCTTCCGCGTCGAAATCCGCTCTATCCGCCGAATCGGCCGTCTCCGCCTGCGCTGCCACAGGGGAAGCCACCCCGGCCGCCATCAGCCGCTTGAGGCTGACAACCTCGCGCTCGAGAGACTTGATTCGGCTTGAATTGCGGATGCTTGCGACCAGCGTGTAGATGAAGGCCGCGATGACGGCGAGGATAAGCAGCGGGATTTCCAAACAGAACTCTCCAATTACGAAGCTGTTTTTAAAGCCCTTTTGGCGAATTTATGCAAGGCCCGGTTGATGAAGCCGCGCTGCCTGTTTCTTCTCCCCGCCGGGGAGAAGATGCCCCGAAGGGGCAGATGAGGGGGCAAGTTCTCGGTTTATCGCTGACGTTGCCCCCTCATCCCGCTGCCGCGGACTTCTCCCCGGCGGGGAGAAGAAACACGCGACGCCCGCTCGATCCAACTATCGCCACTTCGGATCGGATCAGGAAGCCTCCGCAAGCCAGCGCCGCGCCGCCTCGATATCTGCAAGCCCAAGCTCGTGTCCGTCATCCACCGTTTCCACCCCGGCCTGCGCGCCGCTGGAGGAAATCCTGTCCCGCAGCTCCGTCGCCTTATCGCGGTATTTATCGCGTTCGCCGGCCACAAACAGGAAGTTCCGCCCGGAAAGATCGGTTTCCGGCCAGGTTTCGAGAACCGGCATCGGACGGTAAAGCAGCGCGTCTCCGGCAAGCTCCGGGTAAAGCGCTGCAAAGGCCGTATAGAAATTCGCGCCATTGGAATGGCCGACAAAGCGAAGCCTCGAACGATCAAGGCCATAGGACCGGATCGCGCCATCCACAAAGGCGGCAAAGGCTTCCGCCTCGGAGACGATATCCTTCTGGTCGAAGCTGAAATCGGGATAACGGCGGAACCAGCGGGCGATGTCCTCTTCCGTGCTGCGGCCGCGAACGCCGAGAAGCGTGGCGCCCGGTGCCGCCCGATGCGCCAGCGGCATCAGGCTCGTTTCGCTGCCGCCGGAGCCGTGCAGCAGGATGAGGGTGCTACCGTCAGGCTTTTCGGGCGTGTAGAAGCGGTGTACGAAGGGCAGGTCGCGATAGACGATACGCTCTTCGCCGGGCATCGAAAATTGCGGCAGCGCGACGCGCACATCCGCTTCATCCTTCATGAAAAGCGGCGGAATGAACAGCTTTTCGCCAAGCGCTTCCAGGGGCTCGTCAACGGTCATGCCAGGCGCGTCGGTCGCCATTTCGATCAGCACGCCACCCGGTTCGCGGACATAAAGCGAATGGAAATATTTCCGGTCATGGGCATTGGTGGTGCTGGAATTCAGCGATTTCAATTCACCCAGCACGGCGTTCAGCTCGTCCAGATCCTGCGCGCGGAAAGCGATATGATCGACGGTGCCGGTGCCCGGCGCGCTGGACCAGAAGCCGGTGGCGTCACGCACGTCGATAATGTCATCGCTTTTCGAAACGAGCCGGCGGATAGCGCCTGTCTGGCTTTCCTGCTGGTAACCGAAATATTTTGTGAGGAAAGCCACCGTTTCTTCCGGCACCTCGCTCAGCACGGTTGCGCCATAGATGCGGCGAATGGCGTCTTCTGCCGGAATGTCGTTGGTTACATGCGGCGTGGCATCGGGGAAGGCGTGGGTGCCGACCAGCTTGACGATGAGGCCATCAGGGTCTTTCAGCCGGATGACCGGGGTGCCGAATTCGTCGGATGGTCCCTCGGCGCGGATGCCGAATTTCAGCGCCCGCGTCAGCCAGAAACCGATGCTGGCGGGATCGATCGCCAGCGACACTTCCAGCGTCTGGCCATAACCCACACGGCCCTGGCCGCCATCTTCCCAGACCAGAAAGGTCAGCAGGGAACCGGGTGAGGCGATATCGTCGCCATAAAGCAGATGAAGCTGCATGGCGTCTTCGAAGCCGGCCGTGCGCTTGGCCAGCCTTAAACCCAGGAAGCCGGCGTAAAAATCGACATTCGCCTGCACCTTCCGGGTGATCATGGTGATGTGGTGTATGCCCAGTGCAGAATTCATCTTGCCGTCCCGTCGTTTTGCCTGCCATTCGTGGCTCTATTTGTCTTACCCTGCACCTGATCCGCAACCCCGGCAAATGAGAACGCTGTGTTCTCTGCATGAACGGAATTACCCTGGCTTCGTTGCATGCGAGATGGGCAGAGATCGGGCTTTTTGCCTTCATATCAATCAATGATGCATATAAAATAAGCATACAAAATAATGGCTATTTTGTATGCAATTTTATCTTGCCTTGAGGGCTGGAATTGGGTCTTATGCAACCAATCCAACAAAACCATCAGGGGGAATAGATGATGTTAACGCGCAGGTTGTTGTCCAGGGCTCTGGCCATTGCCGCTGTCGGTGCCGCTGCCGGATTTACGCTGCCCGTAACGGGTGCTCATGCCGAAACGCCGGTGAAATTCACGCTCGACTGGAAGTTCGAAGGCCCCGCCGCCGGCTTCCTGCTGGCGCTCGACAAGGGATACTTCAAGGCTGAAGGCCTCGACGTGACGATCGACAGCGGCAACGGCTCGGTGGAAGCCATTCCGCGCGTCGCGACCGGCGCCTACCAGATGGGTTTCGGCGACATCAATTCGGTGATGAAGTTCCTCGATGAGGATCCGAGCCAGAAGATCAAGGCCGTCTATATGGTCTATGAACGCCCGACATTTGCCGTTGTCGGCCGCAAGTCGCTCGGCGTCACTGGCGATCCGAAGTCGCTGGAAGGCAAGAAACTCGGCGCACCGCCGCCGGATGGCGCTTTTGCGCAATGGCCGGCCTTCAAGCAGGTCGCGGGTCTCGATGACAGCAAGATCAAGATCGAATCGATCGGCTTTCCCGTGCGTGAGCCGATGCTGGCCAAGGGCGATGTCGATGCCGTTTTCGGTTTCGCCTTTTCGGTTATCCTCAACTTGAAGAAGCAGGGCATTGCCGATGACGATATCTCGACCATTCTAATGGCCGAGCACGGCTTGAATCTTTATGGCAATGCGGTGCTGGTAAACACTGATTTCGCTGAGAAAAACCCTGATGCCGTCAAGGGTTTCCTGAAGGCGCTGGCCAAGGGCTTCGCCGATTCCGTCAAGACCCCGGAAGAGGGCGTGGCGGCCGTGCTCAAGCGCAATGAAACGCTCGACAGCGCCATCGAGCTCGAACGCCTCAACATGGCCAACAGCATGAATATCAAGACGCCCTATGTGGTGGAAAATGGCATGGGCGGCGTCGATCCGGCCAGACTCGCCGCTTCCGTCGAGACGCTGAAAGTCTCGCTTGGCCTCAAGGGTAACGTCAAGGCGGATCAGGTCTTTGACGCGACCTACCTCCCGGCCAAGGAAGAGCGCATGCTTCCCTGAGGGGGATTTGTGGGGCCTGTTTGGCGCCTGGAGTGGTGGAGTTTCTCCACGTCATCCTCGCCCTTGAGGCGAGGATCCATCGCCGGCTGGAATAGTGGATCCTCGGGTCAAGCCCGAGGATGACGAAATAGAGGTGTGGCGTTGACTGTGGTGAGGTTGCGCGCGCCGAAAAAACTGGGGACTGCGATGTCACATCTCGTGGAAATAGACAATGTCGACATGCGCTACGGCGGGTCGGCCGGCACGCTGGCCGTATCCGGCCTCAATCTGACGGTCGACAAGGGTGAGTTCGCGGCCGTCGTCGGCCCCTCGGGCTGTGGCAAGTCGACGCTCATGAAGCTGGTGACGGGGCTGCATATTCCGCAGAAGGGCAATGTCATCGTTGCCGGGCGGCAGGTCACGGAGCCGGTTTCCATCGTCGGCATGGCGTTTCAGAACCCGACAATGCTGCCCTGGCGCACCACGCTTGAAAACATCCTGCTACCGCTGGAGATCGTCGAGAAACATCGACGGCGCCTGCGCGCCCACAAGGCCGAATATGTCGCAAAGGCAGAGCGCTTGCTGGAAATCGTAGGTCTCAAAGGCTTCGGTTCGAAATTCCCCTGGCAGCTTTCCGGCGGCATGCAGCAGCGCGCCAATCTTTGCCGCGCCCTGATCCACGAGCCGGACCTTCTGATGCTGGACGAGCCTTTCGGCGCGCTCGATGCTTTTACCCGCGAGGAATTGTGGTGCGTCATCCGCGATCTGCATGCCGCGCAGCGGGTTACCATCATTCTGGTGACGCACGATCTGCGCGAAGCGACCTTTCTCGCCGACAAGATTTTCGTGATGAGCGCAAGGCCGGGCCGCGTGCTGGCTGAACACCGCGTGCCTTTCGCGCGCCCCCGCCAGCTGGATATCATGTATGACAAGGGTTTCAACGACATGGTGCAGGAACTGCATGGCGAGATAGCGCAGGCGAGGGTGGCAGCATGAGCGCGATTGTTGAAAGCACCGTGGCGGCAGAGCCGCCAAAGCCGCTGATCGCGCGCGTCAACTGGGTGAAGGCAGCCCCCTGGCTTTATACGCTGGCGCTGTTCGTGCTGTGGGAACTCCTAGTTTACGCGCTGAAAATGCCGCCGACCATTCTGCCGTCGCCTGTCAGAGTAGGGCAGGCCATCGTGCAATATTGGTCGCCGATCTGGAAGAACTCGCTTCAGACGCTGTATACGACGACGCTGGGCTTTGCCATTGCGGTCGCCGCCGGTCTCGCCATCGGCCTTTTTATCGGCTGGTCGAAAACCATCTATGCCGGGCTTTATCCGCTGATGATCGGCTTTAATGCCATCCCGAAGGTGGCGCTGGTCCCGATCCTCGTCATCTGGTTCGGCATCGGCACCGTGCCTGCGGTTCTGACCGCCTTCCTGATCTCGTTCTTTCCCATCGTCGTCAACGTCGCGACCGGCCTTGCCACCATCGAGCCGGAAACGGAGGATGTGCTGCGCGCGCTTGGTGCAAAGAAGATGGATATCATGCTGAAGGTCGGCATTCCGCGTTCCATGCCTTACTTCTTCGGCTCCCTGAAAATCGCCATCACGCTCGCCTTCGTCGGCTCGGTCGTATCGGAAACCGTCGCCTCCAACTATGGCCTTGGCAACATGATGAGTTCGGCGCAGAGCCAGTTCAATGTGCCGCTGGTCTTCGCCGGCCTGCTGATGCTCGCCGTGGAAGGCATCGTCATGTACGCGATCATGGCCTGGCTCGAAAAGCGCATGACCGGCTGGGCGCATCGTTCGACCATGGGGCAGTGAGCGCTCCCCGCTTGTTTCTTCTCCCCGAGGGGGAGAAGGTGGCCCGAAGGGTCGGATGAGGGGGCAATGTTGCCGAATATCTCGACCCTTGCCCCCTCATCCCGCTGCCGCGACCTTCTCCCCCTCGGGGAGAAGGCGAAAACCTCACGCGCTCGCTTCTGGCGGAAACGCCATGCCTGCAAAGGGCTTAGTGCGCCGCCATTTCTTTCATGATCTCGGGACCGTCCATCATGAAGGGATAATAGGTTGGCCAATTGGTCACCTCGTCGAGCAGCGCCTTGCGGTCATTGCCCCAATAAAGGTGGTAATGGCCGGCCTTGGCAGGCGCGATGGTGTGGTCGCTGAACTGGACGAATTGCGGAGCTGCGGCATCTCCAATGGTCTTCTTGAAAATGTACCTGACACCGCGATTGCCCTTCTTGTAGGTCAGGATTTCGTAGCCGTCGGCGGCATAGGTAGCCTCAACGGGCTTGGCTCCGCGATAGAAGGAGAAGCTGTTACCCTTGATGACGATGCGATTGACGTCGGTCTTGTAGCCGATCTCGTAATAGGCGCGATATTCCTCGGCGCTCTTGTCACCATGCGCCGCCTTTTCCGCCATGACCGGATCGAGGGAGCCGTTCAGCAGATAGGGGTAGACCGATTGCCAGTCGCCTTCCCAGTCGGAAAGCGTGCGTGGCTTCACCTGGGCATCCTCGAAATAACCCTTGTATATCTGCTTTTCGGCTTCGGTCTGGCCATGGCTGTGGTCGTGGCTATGAGCGGAGGAAGCCTTGTCTTTGCCGGCCGCCAGTGCCGAGGCTGTCATCAACAGCATGGAACCGATTGCAAGCGCGCCGGTGACGCGGGTGATCGTTTTTTGCATTCTTCTGGCCCTTGTGTGTCTGTAAAGCGAAAAATAAGTTATGTAATAACATTACAGTTCATCGTATAAACACGTCCGTCTGCAGATGCAAGGGCGGTATCTGAAAACGCAAAAGGCCGGCTGAGCGCCGGCCTTCATGTTTGGAGAAGCGTCTAACACTAAGTCAGGGAGCGCGGTCCTCAAGCGGGTTGCGCGTTCACTTCCGCTTTGCGCTCGTCGAAAGCGAGCTTCATCGCCTTTGTCACCTCACGCGTCGTCGCGAAGTAATTGTCGCTGCGCACCCAGTAGCGTAATTTGACTGTGGCGCTGTCAGTGGTGACCGAATCCACGAAAGTGACGGGTGCGGGGTCGAGCAGCACACGGCTTTCCGAACGCACCACGCGCATCAGCATGTCCTGAGCGGCGGACAGATCCTCGTCATTCTTGACCGTCAGGCTCAGTTCGTGGCGGCGTGAAGGGAAGCGGCTGTAATTGGTGATCGGCACGTTCCACAGCGTGGAATTGGGCGCGAGGCGATACAGCCCGTCGCTGGTTTTAAGCTCGGTCGCAAACAGCCCGATTTCCACAACCGTACCGCTGACCGAGCTGGTCTCGATATATTCGCCGACCCGGAAGGGGCGCAGCACCAGAAGCATGATGCCGGCGGCAATGTTCTGCAGCGTGCCCTGCAACGCAAGGCCGATGGCGAGACCGGCGGCGCCGAGCGCGGCGAGGATAGAGGCCGTCTGCACCCCGAACTGGCCGAGTACCATAACCAGCACCAGAATGAGCACCACGTAACGAATGGCGCCCGCGAAGAAACCGGCAAGCGTCGCATCGAAACCACGGATGCGCGACAGGCCCTGAAAAGCCCAGCGCTGCAGGAATGTGGCGGCCAGCCAGCCGACGATGAGCAGCAGAAGCGCGCCGACGATCGAGAAGGAATATTGCACCGCAAGCGCGCTCGCCTGTCGAACCGCCGCCTGCGATGCGACGATGATATCGGTTGCCTGTTGTTCCATGAATTATCCCGTGATTTTCATTGCTGTTCAGGGTTGCTAACGAACGGATGCCGCCCGGGTTCCGCAAAAATGGATGCTTTCAGGCACCGAGCGGCAATACGAACGGCACGTTGCCATCCGTATCCGCGCCTCTGCCGATTGACTTGATTGCCTTGACCAGCCTGCCGTCCCGCCCGAGCAGCCGGTCGCCAATGGCGATGATACGGGCATTGGGCGTCGCATAGGGCGAGGCGGCGCGAAGGCTGAGTGCAAGCGCCATCTCGTCCTGATCCGGATAGAGGCTCAGCGCCGCAATGACGGCGGCGGCGGGCGAGCGCGACACGCCCATCCAGCAATGGATGAGAAGCGGTGCGGATTGATCCCATTCGCGTGCGAAATCGATCAGTCGCAGCACATGCGCATCATCGGGCGCGATAAGATCGCCCGTGCCCTTGAAGGCGATGTCGTTCATGGCGAGTGTGAGGTGCCGCTCTGCGGCAATCACGGCCGGGCGGTGAAAGGTCTGCTCCTTGGCGATCAGCGTCACCATTTCGCGGGCCTTGTGCTTCACGGCCATTTCCGCGATCCGCGATAGCGGCGATACGACGATGGCCGTCATGTCACGTCACCCGTCTTCCCGGCCCGCAGCGCTTCGATCGCCTCGAAACGTTTGACGAACAGCGACTGCGCCTCCGTCGAGGGAAGGGGGGTAATATCGAACATGTCGCGGGTGATGCCGCGCGGCAGGCCGAAGAATTTCTGCGCCTCGGCGATGGAAAAGCCGGCAAGCTCCGTCGCCTCGAAAAAGGCGGCAACCGTATCGGCCTTCTTGATGCGGTCCTTCAATTCACGCGAGGCATGCGGCGGCAGGCCGAAGCGCAGATGCACGGCGGCCTCCAGTCTCTTCTCCACGGTTTTGTAACCGCCGCCGACGACCGATTTGAACGGCGAGATCATATCGCCGATGACATATTCCGGCGCGTCATGCAGAAGCGCCATCTGCATGTCATCGGGCGTGGCACCCGCGCACATCCGGCAGAAGATCGTTTCGACGATGAGGCAGTGCTGTGCGACGGAAAAGGCGTGATCGCCGCGGGTCTGGCCGTTCCAGCGGGCGACGCGGGCAAGGCCATGGGCGATATCGGCGATTTCCACGTCAAGCGGCGAAGGGTCGAGCAGGTCGAGACGCCGCCCGGAAAGCATGCGCTGCCAGGCGCGCGGACTTTTTGCGGGCGCCACGCTTATTCCTCCGCCTGCGCCGGATCGACTGTCGGGAAGGAAATGCCGCTCCAGACCGGGAGGGTCACGGAGACAGTGATATCGTCCGCAAGAAGCGGTGTGCCGGATGCCAGCGCATCGGCAATACGGTCGATCCGCACGATGGCAAGCGCTTTGGTGCCGCTAACGGTTCCAAGCGTGCCCACCGGTTTTCCGTTGGCGGTGATGTCCGTCCCGGTAGCGGGAAGTTCGCGTTCACCCGCAACGGTGACGACGCGCCGTCTTGCCGTGCCACGATGTTTCATGCGCGAGACGACCTCCTGACCGACGAAGCAGCCCTTTTTGAAGGAGACGCCGTCATTCACATCCATCAGCACGTCGTGGGGAAAGGCATCCTGCAGCGCGTAATCCCGGCCGGATTCGGCAATTCCGTGTTCGATGCGAAGCGCATCGTAGGCAGCGGCATCGCCGGAGGCCGATGCGCCCGGCACGCGGAAAAGATTGATACCGGCCTTGGCAAAACGGCCGTCCTTCACGCCCGCTTCAGGCGCGCTCTCATTCCAGAACAGGCTCACACCTTCTACAGGCTCGGCCTTGAGATCGACGGGCGCGCGCAGCTTGTACATGGTAAGGCGGCGCAGCAGCGCATCCAGTTCAGCCGCACCCGTTTCGATCAGATAGTCCGACCCATCGCGCGCGATCAGGAAATCGAACAGGATCTTGCCCTGCGGCGTCAGAAGTGCCGAGGCGCGGGCTTCTCCCTGCGGCAGATTTTCAACATCGGCCGTAATGAGATTGTTCAGAAACTCCTCGGCACCCGTGCCGGAAACTCTGATCAGGCGGCGGTCGGCAAGAAAGGCGGAAGGCATGGCGTCACCATTCGGTTCATCGAGCGCATCTGGTCGAAACCTTTTACAGTGTATGGCGCGAAGTCCAAGATTGGTCCGGCAAGCGCAGGGCTTACGGTCGTCGAAAAGGCTCGCTGTCTCCGTCATTCCAGCCTGGGGCCTGAATCCAGTCCACGCGCGTCGGCGCGGCGGGAGGGCTCCTTTCAGCCCAAGGACCTGGGCTGGCTGGATTCCGGCTCAAGGCCGGAATGACGGGAGAAGGAAACTTAAGAACCGCAGCAAACCTAGAGCTGGCCGCGTCAATCTCAATCCTCGTGTCGTTCACTTTGAAAACGAATCTTAGAAATGCTCCCTCGATTGCTTCACACATCACGGCAACAACGCGACCGCGCTTTTGCCAGAATGCTCATTCCGCACAGTTAGGATTTTTACAAAAGAACGGCAAGCGCCGCGATGCGATCAATCGCCGGCGGTGAAGAACTTCCACTTGCCATCAGGCGAGATGCCGATGCGGTAAAAGCTGTAATTGCCGTATTCCTGCATATCCGCCAGATCGCCCGCCGTAATGATGCGCAGAAGCTCCACCTTTTCCGGTGCGGTCAACGTATTGAGCGGCTTGCCGGCGAAATAGGGGAAAACATAGGCTTCATCGGGCGTACCGGCGTCGACATGGGCATAACCGGTCGACAGCAGGTCGATGATGATCGCCATCACCTCAAGGCCGTCGGGATCGCCCGAATAGCTTTTCAGCGCCGCGATTGGGTCTTCGCCGTCATTGCCGTCTATGCGGAATTCCTTCTGGCCGGCCGCGATGAAGGGTCGCAATTTTTCAATATCGCCAGATGCGGCCGCGTCCATGATCTCCTGGCGCAGCTTGCGCACGGCTTCCGGCGCCTTGGAAATGTCATGCTCGATCACGACGGACATTTCAGGGGAATTGTCCGGGGTGGCGGGCTTCTGGTTTGCCTGACCGGCGGAACGGTCGACCAGCGGATCGGGCAGGGGAATACCTTCCGAATCACCTTCGATCTCATCCGGCTCCGGCGGCTGGGGCTGCTGCGGCTCTCCGCCGTTTTGGGCCTGCGGCTCGCTTTCGGTATTTTGCGCCGGTTTCAGCTCGGAAAGGGCAAGGGCACGGCTTGGCAAGCCAATGGACCCCGCGGTCAGGGCAAGCAGGATGGACAGCATGGCGGAAGAGCGCAAAAGCCCCTTGCTCAGGCAAGACATGATAGACCCCTGCTTTACTGTATCACCCGCTGCGGAGAAAATTCGCCTTCAAGCATGCGCTGGCGCAGCGATTCCAGCATTGCTTCAGCGCCGGCCTCGCCATGCATGCGAATGGTTTCGCGCATGGCCAGAGCGATTGCGGCATCGGCGATGATCTCCGGCTCGATGCCGTCGGCCATGCCGTCAGCCCATGCCTCGTTCTGGTGTTCCAGAGCGACCTGCATCTTTTCATGCACGATCATGTCGTCGATTTCGTTACGGCTCGTCTGCATTTTTCATCCTCGACAGGGCGGGCAAGTCCTTACCACCCTGTTAACAACACTATCAGTCTTTTATCAAAACGGCACGGCCTGCGGCGAAAAGAGGTTAATAAACCGCTAATTTCCGAACCTGGACGCGATTTCCTGAGCAAGTGTTGCCCCTTCGTTACGGTAGCTCTCTTCTGCCATGACAGCGGCGCGTGTGCAACTGGTGTGGATGGCCGCAAAGGAGCGGTATCCACGGTTGAATGCAGCCGTCATGCGCTGACGCCGCTCGGGCTCGTTGGCTGTGTCCGCAGCCAGAAGATCGCTCATGGATCTGCGCCAGTCCTCTGGACCGGAGGAGGGGCACAGGGTTCTCAAATATTGCACCGCGCCCAGTATCTCGGACAACCGGGCCAGCCTGTCGTCATAGGGGGCGGGTTTGGGGGGCTGCGCTTCCGGGGGGCGTGCCTCCTTGGAAATGGCGTTGGAAGGCTGCGCGTAAGCGACGCCTTCCAGCCCGGCCACGGCCAGCATGGTCAGTAAAAGAGACAGGAAAATGGTTTGCCGCATCAAAATTCTATTCTGCCCCACACATACTCGTGAACACCCGGCGGGCGGATTATTCCTAAATAATCGCGATTCTGGCCGCCTGGCAATCATGCAAGCAGACGCTCCGCGCATTCGACGACGCTTTCCGGCGCCGGCAACCGGCGGATTTCCGCCAATGTGTACCAGCCCGCATCCGCCGCATCGTCGGCTGCCGTCACCTCCGGGTCTTCATCCGTTTCCACGGTGAAGACGGAGAGGAAATAGTGGCTCGTCAGTACGCCTTGCCCATCGTGGGACGGCAGATCATAGGTCGCGAACAGTTGCGGCTTGCGCGCAAGGATACCGGTTTCCTCGTGAAGTTCGCGAAGCGCCGTCTCGGCCGGCGTTTCCCCCTCTTCGCCGCGCCCGCCCGGAAAGGCGAACATGTCCTTGGAAGGCGGATTGATGCGGCGCACGAGAAGCAGCCGGTCTCCGTTTCTGACGATGGCGGAAGAAGCGGGGCGGGGCTTGATACGAAGGGTCATTGAATGGGTCGCCTGTTTCAGCCCTCTGGGCCAGTCTCTATTGGGCGCATGAACCCGGGGAGCCGAAGTTGCGCCGCACAAAAATCGATTCCGCTTTCTGCGCCGATGTTATAGTCCGGAATCGATTGGATTGTGCACGCAGAAGACGGTGGAATGAAGGTCTATCTTATTTATGCCCTGGCGGCGCTCGCGGAAATTGCCGGCTGCTTTTCCTTCTGGGCCTGGCTGAAACTCGGCAAGACGGGATGGATATTGCTGCCGGGCATGCTCGCGCTGGCCGCTTTTGCCTGGCTTCTGACACTGGTGCCGACCGAGGCGGCGGGCCGGGCCTATGCCGCTTATGGCGGGATCTATATCGCCGCGTCGCTTTTCTGGCTCTGGGGCGTGGAAGGGCATGTGCCGGACAAGTGGGATATCGCCGGCGGGGTCGTCTGCCTTGCCGGCACTGCCATCATTCTATTCGGCCCGCGCGCCTGAGGAGACAAGCATGTGCGGACGTTTCGTTCTGAAAGCGACGCCAGAAGAGATCGCCGATTATCTCGACCTGATCGGCCTTGAAGATTTTCCCGCCCGCTTCAATATCGCGCCCACCCAGCCCATCCTGATCGTGCTGGAGGGCGAGCGGCAGGAGCGCGGCAGCAACCTGCCCAACCGGCGGGCCATGCTGGTGCGCTGGGGCTTTATGCCCGGCTGGGTCAAGGACCCTAAGGATTTTCCGCTGCTCATCAATGCGCGCTCGGAAACGGCCATCGGCAAGGCATCCTTCCGCGCCGCCATGCGCCATCGCCGCGTGCTTGTGCCCGCAACCGGCTTTTACGAATGGCGACGCCCACCCAAGGAGGAGGGCGGCAGGCCCCAGCCCTATTTCATCCGCCCGAAAAGCGGCGGCATCGTCGCTTTCGCCGGCCTCATGGAGACCTGGTCTTCCGCTGACGGATCAGAGGTCGACACCGGCGCGATCCTCACCACCGCCGCCAATGCCGCGATCGGCCGCATCCACGACCGGATGCCGGTGGTGATTGCGCCCGAGGATTTCAGCCGCTGGCTGGATTGCAAGACGCAGGAGCCCCGCGACGTAGCCGATCTGATGCGGCCGGTTCAGGATGATTTTTTCGAGATGATCCCGGTGTCGGACAAGGTCAACAAGGTCGCCAATATCGGCGCTGACCTCATTGAACCGGTGCCGGAAAGCGTGCCGCTGGTAAAAATCAAGCCGGTGAAGGATGAGGGGCAGATGTCGCTGTTCTGACGAGTGGAGGGCCTCAGCCGTTCCGCCCGATTTTCTGCAGGCCTTCCTGAATCATGATGTCGGAATAGACGCGGTTGCGGCCGTTCGCCTTGGCGAGATAGAGCAGCTGGTCTGCGGCATTGAGCTGGTTGTCGAAGGGTTCGCCCTTTTCGATTTCCACGACGCCGAGCGAAATCGTCAGCGCCAGGCTGCTGCCGCTCAGCTGGCGACCGTTCTTTTCGACGGCGCCGCGCAGCTCCTCGCAGAACTGATAGGCCGCCCGCGCGTTGAGCCCGCGCAGGAACACGGCGAATTCCTCGCCGCCAAGGCGCGCGGGAATGTGGCGCTGCTCATGGCACATGTCGTGCAGCAGTTCGGCAAGCTTCTTCAGCGCCCTGTCGCCGGCATCATGCCCCAGCGTGTCGTTGATCTTCTTGAAATGGTCGATGTCGAGAATGGCGACCGCGCCGTTCTCGTCATTGTCGTTGATGACGTCCATCAGCGCCCGCGTACGCTCGAAGAAGGAGCGACGGTTCGGCAGACCGGTCAGATGGTCCCGCTCGGCCAGTTCGCGCAGGCGTTTGAGCTGTTTCAGCGTTTCGATATTGTTGTCGATACGGCACTGCAATTCTTCCGGCACAAAGGGGCGGTAGACGAAATCCGACGCCCCGGCCTTGAGAAAGCTTGCCGAAAGCAGCCGGTCCGTGGAGGACGAGATGCCGATGACCCGCAGGTCTTCCGAAGAACTGCTGTCGCGGATGCGGCGCGTCAATTCATAGCCGTCCATGTCAGGCATATGGTAGTCGGTGATGACAAGCTGGATCGATGGATCCTGCGACAGGATTTCCAGCGCTCGCTTACCCGAATGAGCCTCGCTGACCCTGAAATTCTGCCGCTCGAGAATTTCCACGAGGCCCGAGCGCGCGGTGCGCGCATCATCCACCACCAGCACGGAAAACAGCCTGTTGGTCAAAATCCGGTCGACCGTTTTCACCACGGCATCAACGGTGCGATGGCCATCCTTGACGATGTAGTCGATGATCTTCTTTTCGGCGTAGCGCTTGCGCGCCTCTTCATCCACCGTTGCGGTAAAGACGATCGCCGGTACCTTGTGGTCGGCAAGAAGTGCGAGAATTTCACCCTTCGGCGCATCGGGCAGATTGAGACCGGTCAGTGCCAGCGTGAAATCATGGGCGCGCAGCAGGATATCGGCCTGCGCCATGCTGTCACAATGGATCACTTCGGCTGCCGTTTCCTCCGAAAGCCGCGACTTCAGCAGCATGGAAAGAGCAACGGAATCTTCAATCAGAAGGATTTTATCCTGCATGCCGTATGAAGCCCCCCATGGCCCGTCTTCGTTGTTTTTCCCGCAACATCCGAATTGGTCCGATACCGCCTGTCAACGGCATCGAAAATCGGCCTTGTTCGCTGTAGCAGGAAGAATCGCTAAAGTAGAAAATTTTTTGATGCTCAGTAATCGATGCGAGACTATCCGTACAGTCGTCCCGTGGAAGTCGAATACTTTACTTCGTTTTCGTTGCAGCTTCGTTACGGATTGGGAAATTTTATGAAACAGGCCGGTTTCATGCGGTTCTCGATGGGGGCCGCACAAATGGAGACGGCGCTAATATTAGCGCCGCACATTTATCCGGATGTTTTTCGGATTGACCGTTGCCATCGCAAGTCCTGCCAGGCCCTGGATGGTGTGCTTTTAAGAAAAGCGAATGTTTTCAGGCGGTTTTGGCGGCGGGTTTGCGCTTCAGCATCAGGGCTGCGGCCGCAACGGCCTTCAGTCCGAGCGGTCGGTAGTGGCTCTTGAGGTCGGGCTTCGCCTGCGGCTGCGCCTTCGTCTCGTTCGTCATTTCTCTTTCTCCACAATTCACGTCAATCGCCGTTTCGATACGTGTGAGCCACTTCTTTCGTGGGTAATCTTGACGGATTCGAGGCGAAAGAAGACTAAGCCCGCTTTTCGGGCTGCGACATTTTGCGTCACGTCAAACGCTGGTTCGCGGGAGAAAAATAATACCTGCGGTTTCAAATACCGCGATCGAGGCCGTTGCCGCCATTGGCGTCGTCATGCGCGTCTTCCTCAATCGTCAGCGTGCCATAACGGCGGTGCCACAGGCGGGCGCTGATGGGAATGAAGACGAGATAGGCGGCCACCGTCAGAACCAGCACCTCCCAGGTGAAGCTCATCAGCATTGCCACGTAAAGCACGACGACGAGGATCATCGGCAGCACCAGATCGCGGCGAATGCGGCTGGTGCCGGATTTTCCCGACCAGACCGGCAGGCGGCTGATGAGAAGATAACCGATCAGCACGGTATAGGCGGCGGCGACATAAGCGAAGGGCTTGTCCGGCTCGACACCGAGGAAACCGAGATAAACGGGCAGAAGCACCAGCATTGCGCCCATCGGCGCAGGAACGCCGACGAAGAATTCATTCTGCCACGGTGCCTTCACCGGCCGCTCGATCATGACGTTGAAGCGCGCCAGGCGCAGGCCGGCGGCGATGACATAGATGAGCGCGGCGATCCAGCCGAGCGAACGCGCCTGATCGAGCAGATAGGCATAGACCACGAGGGCAGGGGCGACGCCGAAATTGACGATGTCGGCCAGACTGTCCATCTGTTCGCCGAATTTGGAGGTCGCTTTCATCATGCGGGCGATGCGCCCGTCGATACCGTCGAGGAAGGCGGCGAGCAGCACCATGCCGACGGCCAGCTCGAAGCGGCCCTCGATGGCGAGGCGCACGCCGCTCAGGCCCGCACAGATGGCCAGAACGGTGATGAGATTGGGAACCACGAGGCGAAAGGGAATTTCCCTCAGACGCGGCCCACGGCCGCTATCGTTGCGGCCCTCATGTTTTCCGTTCTGTTGTGGCTCCGAGATCGGCGTTTCCATGGCGCATGCCCTTCCTGTTTTCGTCAGCCGCGGCGGCTGACGACCGGGCCCTTGGCGGAGCCGAATTCGGCGAGCACGGTTTCACCCGCAATCGCCGTCTGGCCGACCGAAACGCGGGGCTGAAAACCTTCCGGAAGGAAGATATCGAGGCGCGATCCGAAGCGGATAAGACCGAAACGCTCGCCGGCATCAACTGGTTCATTCGGCTTGACCCAGCAGACGATGCGGCGCGCAACCATGCCGGCGATCTGCACGACGCCGACCTTGCCATGTGCGGTCTCGATGACGAGGCCGTTGCGCTCATTGTCTTCGGAGGCCTTGTCCACTTCCGCATTGAGGAACAAACCGGGACGATAGGCGACATTGACGATGCGGCCGCGCACCGGCGCGCGGTTCACGTGGCAGTTGAAAACATTCATGAAGACCGAGACGCGCACCATCGGCTCCTTGCCGAGTTCCAGCTCCAGCGGCGGAACGATGGTCTGGATGGCGGAGACCTTGCCATCGGCAGGGCTGATGATCAGGTCGTCATCCTGCGGCGTCACGCGTTCGGGATCGCGGAAGAAGTATGCGCACCAGGCCGTCAGTACGAGGCCGACCCAGAACAGGGGTTCGGATATCCAGCCGAGCACCAGCGATGCGACGAAGAAGGCGGCTACGAAGACATAACCTTCCTTGTGGATCGGTACGATGGTGTTGCGAATGGTGTCGAACAGATTCATGAGATTCCTTGCTCCGGTTTTCGTCTGCCGCGTCTATATGTAGTCGTGATACGACACGATCCCTACGGCAATACGACAAATTTTGCCTAGCTGGTTACAGCCAAACGCCCCGCCCGGCAATGGCCCGGTTGCCGTGCCGCCCCAAGTTCCCCGGGGTTTCTGCCGGTTAATGCGCGGGTTCGCCGCGGTCTACCACGCCAAGGTCGTCGGTTTCGCGAACATGGCGCAGCATCTCCTCCGCCCGGATCGCCTCGCGCTGGCGGCTCCACATCGAGGCATAAAGCCCGTTCTGCGCCATCAGCGAGGCATGTGTTCCGCGCTCGGCGATCAGCCCTTCCTTCAAAACGATGATTTCGTCAGCGCCGATGACGGTGGAGAGGCGGTGGGCGATAACCAGCGTCGTGCGGTTTTTCGAGACGATATCGAGCGCGCTCTGGATTTCCTGCTCGGTATGGGTGTCCAGCGCCGAGGTCGCCTCATCGAGGATGAGGATCGGCGGCGCCTTGAGAATGGTTCTGGCTATCGCCACGCGCTGCTTTTCGCCGCCGGAAAGCTTCAGGCCCCGCTCACCAACCATGGTGGCGTAACCCTCCGGCAGCTTGCCGATGAAGGCGCTGATCTGCGCCGCATCCGCCGCCGCGGTGACCTCCTCATTCGTCGCCGAAGGGCGGCCGTAACGGATGTTGTAGGAAAGCGTATCGTTGAACAGCACCGTATCCTGCGGGACCATGCCGATCACCGAGCGCAGGCTCTTTTGCGTCACGTCGCGAATATCCTGCCCGTCAATGGTGACCGCGCCTTCCTGAATATCATAGAAACGGTAAAGCAGCCGCGAGATCGTCGATTTTCCCGCACCCGAAGGCCCGACGATTGCCACCGTCTTGCCCGCCGGCACATCGAAGGAAACACCCTTCAAAATCGGCCTCTCGGGATCATAGGCGAAATGCACGTCGCGGAACGAGATCGCGCCGGGTCCGCTGGCGAGCGGTTTTGCATCCGGCCTGTCGGTGACCTCGGCCTCGACCTCCAGAAGCTCGAACATCTGTTCGATGTCGGTCAGGCCCTGGCGGATTTCGCGATACACGAAACCGATGAAGTTCAGCGGCACCGAAAGCTGCAGCAGAAGGGCATTGACGAAGACGAAATCGCCGATGGTCTGTTCGCCGCGCTGCACGGCAAGGGCCGACATCACCATCATTATCGTGGAGCCGATACCGAAGATCACGCCCTGGCCGAAGTTCAGCCAGCCGAGCGAGGTCCAGATCGAGATCGCCGATTTTTCGTAACGCTCCATGGCGACATCGAAGCGTTTCGCCTCCATCTCCTCGTTGCCGAAATATTTTACGGTCTCGAAATTCAGGAGCGAGTCGATTGCCTTGGTATTGGCGTCCGTATCGCTGTCATTCATGGCGCGGCGAATGCCGATACGCCAGTTACTGGCCCGGACGGTGAACCAGATATAGGCCCAGACGGTGACGACCGTGACCAGAACATAGGAAAAGCCGTAGGACGCCCAGAAGATGATCGCCGTCAGCAGGAATTCAATGAAGGTTGGCGCGGTGTTGAGAATGGTGAAGCGGACAATGGTTTCGATGCCCTTGGTGCCGCGTTCGATAACCCGCGAAAGCCCGCCGGTCTTGCGCTCCAGATGGAAGCGCAGGGAAAGCCGGTGCATGTGCACGAAGGTTCTGTAGGCGAGCTGGCGCACCGCATGCTGGCCGACGCTTGCAAACAGTGAATCGCGCAGCTGGTTGAGGCCGACCTGGATCAGCCGCGTCAGATTATAGGCGATGACCAGCGCGACCGCGCCGAGCAGGAAGGCCGGGACCAGTCCTGCCATGTCGAGCTTGCCATTCAGCGCATCCGTCGCCCATTTGAAGAAATAGGGAACGGCAATCAGCACCAGCTTGGCGACAACAAGGAATATCGTCGCCCACACGACCCGCATCTTCAGGTCCCAGCGGCCCTCCGGCCACATATAGGGCCAGAGATTGATCAGCGTCTGGGTCGGATTGCTGGAATCCGCCGAAATGGTTTTTTTCTTCGTGGCCATCATTCTCTCCGGTCACTGCCGGAAGCCGACAGCAGGACGGCGGCTTTGCTCAAGCCGCCGCGCGTGTCACAGATAGGGTCGCCGCGGGTTCACCGCAACGCTTCAAATGCTCAGGAGCCGCCCTTCAGCCGCTTGCGGTGAAGTTCTTCAGCATTTGGCAGCGCCTCTTTCGGCACGCCGAAAATCTGGCCGGGCTCGATCAGGTCAGGGTTTTTGATCTGGTCCTCATTGGCGAGGTAGATCGTGGTGTACCGCACGCCCTGACCATAAACGCGGCGCGAAATCTGCCAGAGCGTATCGCCACGGCGGATGATGACGCTGTTCTGGCTTTCGGCGAGCGGCGCCTGCTCGAAGGTCTGCGGACCGGCCGGCGCCTGCGGCGCGGGAGCGGGCGGCGCGGTGATGTGGAGTTCGGCAAGGCGGCTTGCGAGCGAAGCGATGCCCTTGCCGATTGCCGCCACGTCGTTCGGCCATGCCTCGACCGTTGTCAGCAGCTGACGTGCCTTGGCGGCAATGTCGCCTGCAAAGGCGGTGAAGGCCGGTTCGGTCGCGGCAGCGGTGCGGAATTCGGAGAGCGACTTCAGGCCGATCACCACAGCGGAGCGGCCGGCAATCGCCTGGTCGAGCGCAGGTGTGGCCTGATCCTTGTAGAGATTGGAAAGAATGCCGAAGGCCTTGGCGATATCCGTGCGCAGTTTTTCGAAAGCGGCGCGGTCGCTGGCTGTGCTCTGGTTCTCAGACGGCGCAGCCGTTGCGGTGGCGGCGGGAGGTGCCTGCATGGCGACGGTTGCCTGATCAGTCTGCGGACGCTCGAAAGGAACGCGCACGCGCACCTTCACCGTGCCGTCGGCATTCAGCTCTTCGACGGTGATGATATGGCTGCCAACAGTCAGATCGACATCGCCCTCGATGACGAAATGGCCGGAGGCTTCCGCGGTGGTCTTGCCGATTTCGCTGTCATCGACCAGCGCACGCACCGTCGAGGCAGCAGGTGCTGAACCGGCAACGAAAATCTTCGACCCTTCGAATTCAACGGCGCTGACCTGAACGGTTGACGTCAGCGGGGCAGCGGCCGGAGCCATGACGCCGGCAGCAGGGGCGGGCGTGTTGCTGGCGCCTGTTTCGGAGGTTGCCGCAGGCTGCTGCGATTGAGCGGCTTGCTGGGGCTGAAGGGCTGGAGGTGCGGCCTCAGGCATTGCGAGCACGCGGCTTGCCTTGCCGGGCTTGGAAACCATGGCCAGAAGCTCGCCCGCCTTGTTCTCGGGCACGGAAACGGTTGCGACTTCTTCCGATTGCGTCGCCTTGCCGCTCGCATCGGTCGAACGCAGCACCAACTCATGGTCGCCCGGTGGCAGCGGATTGTCGAAAACGGCGGCGAAATCGCCGGTGCCGTCAATGGTCGTCTGCGCGATCACCTTGCCGTTGCTGAGAATTTCGAGCTTCGCGCCGGGCTGTGCCTTGCCCGCGACAACGGCCGAGCCATCCGGCTCGACGCGCAGCACGTCGAAAGTCGGCGCGCCGGGCGTGGCCTGGGCGGCATCGCCGGGAGCGGGGGCCGCTGCGGGTGTGGATACGGGTTGCGCCGGCTGGGCTGCGCCATCATCGGTGCCGGCAAAAACGCCTGCCAGGCGACGGACCTGTGCTGCCGCCGCCGCCGCGCTGTCGGGCAGGCCGCGCAGGAAGGCCGTGGTGCGTTCGGCCGCCGAACGGGCCGTGGTGATCAGCCGCGACGTGGTTTCATCCAGCGTTTCAGGAATTTCGATATTGGTCAGTTCCTTGAGCGATGCCTCGACCTTCTTGCGCGCTGTCGCGAAATCGGCGTCGGAAGGAACCTTGCTATCGGCGAAAAGCGTGGTCAGATCCTTGATCGACTGGGTCGCGGAAGCGGCGAGACGCCCGACCTTGTCGGCAATATTGGCGGTCTCCTGGGCGGCGTCGGACAGAATGTCTCCGGCCTTGTCGCTGCCCATTTCGACGCTGTTCTTCACCGCGTTGCCGGCCTCGTTGATGGCGTCGCCGATCGGTTTGCCGTCATTGGAAATCCTCGGCAGGACGAAAAAGATCATGAGCAGGGACGCAATCCCCAACACGATCAGCGCCAGCAAACCGGCTTTATTGTTTTTCATCCTGGAATCTCCGGGTATTTCAAGCGTTTCACACAAGTTGAGATTGCTAGCGTCTTACCTTGCCCCAGACAAGCGGCGTGTGGGCAAAAGGCCACATTTGCAAGGGATTTCCCAAATTTTCTTGACGCGCCGCATCCTGCATTGTTCCTTCCCCTCATGACGGACAAAAATACAGCGATTCGATCCATCTGCGTTTATTGCGGTTCCCAGCCCGGACGTGATCCGGCTCACATGGAGGCCGGCCGCGCGCTTGGGAAATCCATTGCCGAAAACGGCATTCGCCTCGTTTATGGCGGCGGCACCAAAGGCATCATGGGTGCGGTTGCCAGCGGCGTTCTTTCCAATGGCGGCGAAGTAACCGGCATCATACCGGAGTTTCTGGTCGATATGGAGGCGACGCGCCATTCTCTCGGACAATTGAACGAGCTTGTCGTCACCAAGGACATGCATGAGCGCAAACATATGATGTTCGAGCGCTCGGATGCCTTCGTGACGCTGCCTGGCGGCGTCGGCACTCTGGAAGAGATCGTCGAGATCATGACCTGGGCGCAGCTCGGCCGTCACGCCAAGCCAATGGTCTTCGCCAATATCAACGGCTTCTGGAACCCGATGCTGGAACTGGTGCAGCACATGCGCGACCAGGGCTTCATTCACCGCGCCCATCTTCTGAACCCGCTGGTCATCGACGAGGTGAAGGACATCGTGCCCGCCATCATCGACCGGGCGCTGGCGCAGCAGAACCCGGAAGGCGATCCTTCGGTCATCTCCCGCCTCTGATCCATTTTGCCCAGCGGAAGAACGTTAACGGACCGCCATGCGGTTCGTTATAATTTTAAGTGTATATTAATACAGTTTTAACTGCGGCATTGCCCCGCCCGCTCTTTTCATGGCCCCGTGACCGATCCTGTGCCAGCGTCAACAAGGCGTTGGTTGACCGCGAAATTTGTTTCGCCGCCAAGAGCGTGGGTGTTATCGGAAATGATTGCTTTTGTGGTGCGGCTAAAAAGCCGGGCGCATTTCATTATTCAAAGAAGTCCGCTGCGCAGCAGGGAGGCCATCCTCGGCTCCGCCGCCCGCCGCAGGGTCGATGCGAAAATGCGGCTCGGGCTGCTCATCGCGGTCTTCGCGGTCCTTTATGGTGTGGTTGCCGCGCGCCTTGTTCAATACGGTTTTGCAGAACCTGTCACGACCGCCTGGATCAATAGCGGCGCGACCGTAGTCGCATCCCGCCCCGATATTGTGGACCGCAATGGCCGGTTGCTGGCGACCGATCTCAACATGGTGTCGCTCTATGCGGATCCGCGCAGGGTCGTGGACGCCGATGAAGTCGTCGAAAAGCTCGCAACCGTCATTCCCAATCTCGACTGGCGCGAGACACATCGCAGATTGCGTATGGACAGCGGCTTCCAATGGCTGCGACGCCAGCTCACGCCGCGGCAGCAGGCGGATATCTTGAACCTCGGCATACCGGGCATCGGCTTCAGGCCGGAAAAGCGGCGTTTTTATCCGGGTGGCCCGACGGCCTCGCATATCATCGGCCACGTCAATGTCGATAATCAGGGCCTTGCCGGCATGGAGCGTTATCTCGACCAGCAGGGTCTGGCCGATCTGCGCGCAACCGGCCTTGCAAGCGGCGTGGCGCTGGAGCCGGTAAAACTGTCGATCGATCTGCGGGTGCAGAATATCGTTCGGGAGATCGTCGTGAAGGCGAAAAACGACTATCAGGCGGAAGCGGCCGGTGCGGTGATCGTGGATGTGGAAACGGGCGAAGTGCTGGCCATGGCCTCGGTGCCCGATTACGATCCGAACGAACCCTCCCGCACCCTTGCCGATGGCAGCATCGACAGGGAGTATGAAAAAGGCTGGTTCAACCGGATGAGCAACGCCACCTTCGAGATGGGTTCCACCTTCAAGAGCTTCACGCTGGCCATGGGTCTGGATGCAGGCGCGATCACGCTGAATTCGGTGGTCGATGCGACGCGGCCGATCCGCATTGGCGGTTTCACCATCAAGGATTTCTGGGGCAGGAACCGCCCGCTCTCAATCCCGGAAGTATTTCAATACTCGTCCAATATCGGCACGGCGGCAGTCGCCGACATGGTTGGCGTCGAAGGCCACCAGCAGTTCCTGACGAAACTCGGGCTCCTGTCGCGGATGGAAACGGAGATGCCCGGCGTCGCCATGCCCACCCAGCCGAGGGCGTGGAAGAAGATCAATTCCGTCACCATTTCCTTCGGGCACGGCATCGCCACCACGCCGCTGCAGACGGCGGTTGCCGCCGCAGCGCTCATCAATGGCGGAAACCTGATTTCGCCGACCTTCCTGTCGCGCTCCAAAGAGGAGGCCGCAGCGCTTTCCCGTGCTGTCATCAACGGAAAGACCAGCGCAGACATGCGTTATCTTTTCAACTGGAACGGCATCAAGGGCTCGGGCAGGCGTGCGCAGGTCGATGGATTTCACGTGGGCGGCAAGACCGGCACCGCCGACAAGGTCATCAACGGCCGTTATGCCAAGGACATCAACTTCAACAGTTTCGTCGCCGCTTTTCCGATGCACAAGCCGAGATATGTCGTGCTCTCGATGATCGATGCGCCGAAGACGGGTGAGAACGGCGGGCGCACGGCAGCCTCCACCGCGGCACCGATGATCCGCGAAATCGTAACCCAGACGGCGGCACTTCTCGGCGTCAAGCCGCGCTTCGGTTATGACGCTGCACCGGAATTGCTGATGGATTATTGACCTTGGAGTGCTGTGCCTCTGCAAGGGGCGCTATGATGGCATCCCTCATTCCTGTGACAAGCACAGGAATGAGGGAGAGAAACTTCGACGTACTTCCTTACCGCTTGAGCCGTAGCAGGCTCGAACCGGTATAGATCGCCAGCGCCAGCCAGATCATCGCAAAGGCCGCCATCCGCACCATGTCGAAAGGCTCCTTGAAGATGAAAATGGCGATCAGGAAGATCATCGTCGGGGCGATGTATTGCATGATGCCAATGGTCGACAGCCGCAGGAGTTTCGCGCCATTGCCGTAAAGAATGAGCGGAACGGCGGTGATGAGGCCGCTGGCGACCAGAAGCCAGGTATCCGTCGCATTACCAGCCATGAAATGCGCCTGTCCACTGAAGCCCAGCCATGCCATGACCAGGACGGCCGGGATTGACAGCAGCATGACTTCCAGCAGAAAGCCCTGTGTCGCACCAATCGGCAATGTCTTGCGGAAGAAGGCGTAAAAACCCCAGGAGACGGTCAGCACAATGGAAACCCATGGCAGGCTGCCAGCATGCCAGGTGAGGATCGCGACCGCAAGCGCCACCAGAGCGATGGCGGCGATCTGCGCCGGATAAAGTTTTTCCTTCAGAAGCACTGCGCCGAGGAAGATGCTGAACAGCGGATTGATGAAATAACCGAGCGCCGCATCGAGCGCACGTCCGGCGCCAATCGACCAGATATAGACGCCCCAATTGATACTGATGAGAGCGGCCGTGAGGCTCGCCATGGCCAGCATTCTCGGGTTTTTAAGCGCCGCCCTGATTTCCGTTGTCCGCCCGAGTGCAATCAGCACCGCCGCCGCGATCGGTACCGACCAGATGACGCGGTGAACGATGACCTCGATCGGCGAAATATGCGCGACCGCTTTCATATAGAGGGGAAGAAACCCCCACAGCAGATATGCGGAAAGCGCGAAAGCAAAACCGCGCGCGCTGTCGCCGCCCTCTTGGGCCGGGAGCGTTTTGTCGAGTGCCATGGGAGTACCGCCAAATTGTTCGGATAACCCCTTCATAGCGGATCGGCGTGGCGGGAGCCAATTCATTTCCGTGAAGGGTTCATGAGAAAAACTGCATGAATAAAAGGCGCATTGCTCTTGAAACAGGCGGCGTCCTGACCGGCCGGATGATCCACGCCCGACAATTCGCATGAATCATTGTCTCATCCGGCCGTTCCAAGCTACTGAAAGAGCTGATTATTTCCCTGCGAACCGATCGTTTGCGCGGATCAGCTGGTCAAGAATGCCGGGTTCGCTCATGGCATGTCCGGCGGCCTCGATGATATGGAAATCGGCCTTCGGCCAGGCCTTGGCCAGCTGCCAGGCATATTTCAGCGGGCAGGGCATGTCGTAACGTCCATGCACGATGACACCGGGAATATCCCGGAGTTTGCCGGCATCGCGTAGCAATTGCCCTTCTTCCAGCCAGCCGCCATTGACGAAGAAGTGGTTCTCGATGCGCGCAAACGCGATGGCATATTTGTCCTCGCCGAAATCCTCGACGCGCTCCGGATCTGTCACGAGCGCGATGGTTGCGCCTTCCCACTGGCTCCATGCCTTGGCGCATTCCAGCTTCTTTGCCTCGTCCTTACCGGTGAGATAGCGATTATAGGCCTGCATCATCTCGCCGCGCTCGGCCTCGGGAATCGGCGCGATGAAGTTTTCCCAGCGGTCGGGGTACATTTCCGAGACGCCGAACTGGTAATACCAGTCCAGCTCCGGTTTGGTTACGGTGTAGATGCCGCGCAGAACCAGTTCGCTGACGCGGTCGGGATGGGTCTCGGCATAGGCGAGCGCCAGCGTCGAGCCCCAGGAGCCGCCGAAAACCAGCCATTTTTCGAAGCCGCAGAGTTCGCGCAGCCTTTCGATATCGGCAACGAGATGCCATGTGGTGTTGGCTTCAAGCTCCGCATGCGGCGTGGAGCGGCCGCAGCCGCGCTGGTCGAACAGGATGACGTCGTAAAGGGCGGGATCGAAGACGCGGCGATGCGTGGGGTTCACCCCGCCGCCCGGACCGCCATGCAGGAATACCGCCGGTTTCGCACCCCGTGTGCCCACCCTTTCCCAATAGATCGTGTGGCCGTCGCCGACATCGAGCATGCCGGTCTCGAAAGGTTCTATCTCGGGGTAAAAGCCGCGCAATTCATCGGTCATGGGTCATCATCCTTCGCTGGCCATTCGGCCGTATCATGGTCCGGGTGCTGGCAATTGTTCACCCGAGGGGGAGGGCTATCCGTTGCAGGTTCCGGCTCGACCGGCAAGCCATCGAGTGCGCCGAACCAGTGCATTTTGCCGGCGAGATTGGATTGCGCCTCGGGCCTTACCCGCTGCGGCTCGTCCAGCGAGCCGAGGGTGATATTGATGAAATCGGCGCCCGGCATGTCGTAGAACAGCGGCGTGCCGCATCGGCCGCAAAAGCCGCGACGCACGTGATCGGAGGACTGGAACCATGCTGCTTCGCCGCGGGTCATTTCAAACTGCGTAACCGTACTTGCGGCAAGTGGCATGAAATAATTGCCCGATGCCTTCTGGCACATGCGGCAATGGCACAGATGCGGATAACGAAGACCGCCTCCTATCCGATAACGCACCGCGCCGCACTGGCATCCGCCGCTGAAACCCTCGGTTTCGCTCATGCACGACCGTCTTCCGGCGGCCAGACCTGCGTGTCGTGATCCGGGTGCTGATAGGAGGTGATCTCCGCCTCGTCCACGCCTTGCTCCACGGTCGGCTTGCCGAACAGCTGCTCGATCCACGGCATGCGCTTATGGAAATTGACCTGCACCTGCGGCTCGATCCGCTCGGGTTCATCGAAGGCGCCGATGGCGATCTCCACGCCGCCGGGATAATGATAGGTCAGCGGCGTGCCGCATTTGCTGCAGAAACCGCGATGGATTTTTCCCGAGGAGCGGAAGAGAGACGGCTGGCCGCGTGTCCAGGTCAGATGCGCCTGATCGGCGCTGACCAGCGCGCCGAAGAAATTGCCGAAATGTTTCTGGCACATGCGGCAATGGCAGATGGAGGCCCGGCCGAGCTTGCCCGCATGGAAACGCACGGCGCCACACTGGCAACCGCCGGAAAAGCCCGCTTCACTCATCATCTGTTCTCCGGTGGCCAGTTTTCGGTGTCGTGGTCGGGATGCTGGTAGGAAACGAGATCGGCGAGGTAATCCACCTGCGTCAGGTCGTCTTCGGTGGCAACGGCAGGCAGTGTGTGAAGGCTGTCGACGAAATCGATCTTGCGCTCCACGCCCCACTGGATGGTCGGCGGCAGGGCAGCGGGATCGTCAAAGGCCCCGGCCGCCACCGCCACACCGTCAGGCGCTTCATAAGTCAGCGGCGTTCCGCATTCGGGGCAGAAACCGCGCTTGACGACACTGGAGGACTGGAAGCGTTTCGGCTCACCGCGCGTCCATTCGAATTCAACGTCGCGTACGGAGACCAGCGGCGCATAATAGGCCCCGAAAGCCTTCTGGCACATGCGGCAATGACAGATGGAACTGTCTTTCAGTTCGCCGGAGACGCGAAAACGGATCGCGCCGCACTGGCATCCGCCGGTATATGTCGTCATGGTCGGTCCTCCTTCACCGTTCGGATAATGTGGAGACAGACATTGTCGATGTCTCTGAGGATATCCTCGTTCCAGAAACGGAGGACTGTCCAGCCAAGTTCCTCGAACGTCTGTGTTCTCTGCTGGTCATAGGCTGCCGCAACGTCGCCCGCGTGCTGAAACCCGTCCAGTTCGATAATGATCTTATGTGAGGGGCAAGCGAAATCAACGATATATCCGGCGACCGGCAGCTGGCGTCTGAAAGACATGCCGTCTAGGCGGTGAGCGCGGACGGCGTTCCAGAACTTCAGTTCTGCATCGGTCATAGCTTTTCGCATCTGCCGGGCATACGCGCGATGTTTTGGCTCGACCTTGGCATGGGGCATTGAGATGCTCGCGGCTTGAAGCGGTGCCGCGAGATTGGAACATGGTGTGGACGAAAGCAAGGGATTGCCGTGGAGCTTTACCCCCCTCTGCCCTGCCGGGCATCTCCCCCTCAAGGGGGGAGATCAGCAAGCGGCTTTACCGCAACTTCAACCTCAAGCTTCGAGATGGCGAAACGTTCCTACGGGTCGATCTCCCCCCTTGAGGGGGAGATGCCCGGCAGGGCAGAGGGGGGTGAGCCCCAACCGCTGCCGGCTCACCGCTTCAACTCCCAAGTCGTCGTCCGCTCGCCGGTTTCCTTGTCCTTGCCATCCTTCAGCTGAATGCCCTTCTCGGAAAGCTCGTCGCGCAAACGATCCGCCTCCGCAAAGTTCTTCGCCTTCAACATTTCAAGGCGCAGCTGCACCAGCGCATTGACCGCCGAAACGATGGCCTCGTCCATTTCCGCTTTTTTCGGCAGCACGCCGAGCAGGGCGGCGCTGGCCGCAAAGGCTGGCAGGCGAGTTGGATCGGAATTGGCGGCGTGCGCCAGCGCGTGCAGCGCCTGCACGGCGGCAACCGTGTTCAGGTCGTCGGCGAGCGCGTCCAGCACGGCAGCATCCGGCTCGGCGTCGGTCGGTTCGGCCGCCGGCCACTTGGCCAGCAGATGTTCTGCCTCTTCCAGCCGCTTCACCGAAAAGTCGATCGGCTCGCGATAATGCGTCATCAGCATCGCCAGGCGAAGAACTTCGCCCGGCCATTGGCGGCCGCCGAATTTCTCCGTGTGCAGCAATTCGTAGATGGTCACGAAGTTGCCCTCGGACTTCGACATCTTGCGGCCTTCCACCTGCACGAAGCCGTTGTGCATCCACACATTGGCCATGACATGCGTGCCATGGGCGCAACGGGATTGCGCGATTTCGTTCTCATGGTGCGGGAAGATGAGATCGAGCCCGCCGCCGTGAATGTCGAACACCTCGCCGAGGTAGCGACCGGCCATGGCCGAGCATTCGATGTGCCAGCCCGGACGGCCGCGACCCCAGGGGCTTTCCCAGCCCGGCTCATTGTCCGAGGACAGTTTCCACAGCACGAAATCGCCCGGGTTCTTCTTGTGGGCTTCCACCGCCACGCGCGCACCCGCCTGCTGCTCGTCCAGCGGGCGTTTGGAGAGCTGGCCGTAATCGGCCATCGAGCGGGTGTCGAACAGCACCTCGCCGCCCGCCGTATAGGCATGGCCGCGGGCGATCAGCTTCTCGATGAGGTCGATCATTTCCGCGATGTAGTCGGTGGCGCGCGGTTCGACGGTCGGCGGAAGGCAGCCGAGTGCGGCCACATCCTCATGGAATTGGTCGGCAGTTTTTTTCGTCACCGCGTGGATGGCATCGTTCAGCGGCAGATGCGGATAGTCGCGCAGCGCCCGCGCGTTGATCTTGTCATCGAGATCGGTGATGTTGCGGGCATAGGTCACATGGTTTTCGCCATAGACGTGGCGCAGCAGCCGGAAAAGAACATCGAAAACGATGACCGGGCGCGCATTGCCGATATGGGCGAAATCGTAGACCGTTGGTCCGCAGACATACATGCGCACATTATCTGCGTCGATCGGCGCAAATTCCGACTTTTCGCGTGTGAGTGTATTGTGAAATTTCAGGCGCAAGGACATGCGGCAGTTCCCTAAAGGCAGAATATTATCCTGGCCGGAACGTTTATCTTTCTTGACCTTGCGGGAGACGAAAACGATCTGGCCGGTGGCGAACCAGCAAAAAAAATCTCAGCAGCAGGTGCAGATCATCGTTCTCATATCTTGCTTTATGGCGCGGCGGTGCGGCCCGGTCAAGAGCAACCGTGGTGACCAAATCGCCGCTCCAAGCGGAAAATATTCACTCCGGCTGACGGTAGTCCACGAATTTCCCCTCGCGCACGAGGAAGAGTTTGCCGGTTTCGGTCAGATCGGGCGAGGCGAGCGGAAGAATGGCCGCGGCCACCTCTGATGGATGCGGCACGGTGGCCGGGTCTTCGCCGGGCATGGCCTGCGCACGCATCGCCGTGCGTGTCGCACCGGGATTGATGCTGTTGACGCGAAGGGCGCTCTTCTGCGTTTCCGCCGCCCAGGTGCGGGCCAGCGCTTCGACTGCCGCCTTGGAGGTGGAATAGACACCCCAGAAGGGGCGACAGCTGTGGGCGGCGCCCGAAGACAGGATCAGCGCGCGGCCAGCATCCGACTTCAGAAGCAGCGGCTCGACCGAGCGGATCAGCCGCCAGGTGGCGGTGACGTTGATGTTCATGACCCTTTCGAAGACTTTCGCCTCGATATGGCCGACCGGTGAGATCACGCCGAGAACGCCGGCATTGGCGACGAGAATATCGAGCTTGCCCCAGCGCTCGAAGATATTCGCGCCCAGCGCATCGATGGCTTTCATGTCGGAAAGATCGAAGGGAACGAGCGTCGCCGTGCCGCCGACGGCCTTGATGGCGTCGTCCAGCTCCTCAAGACCGCCCACCGTGCGGGCGCAGGCGATGACATGCGCGCCGGCCTTGGCGAGTTCCAGCGCCGTGAAATAGCCGATGCCGCGCGAAGCGCCGGTAACGAGAGCGATGCGGCCCTTGAGATTGACGGTCATGGTCCCCCCGAAAATGATTGCACTTCCTTCTACGAAGCGCCACGGGCCTTTCACAAGCGATTATATCGTCGCAGGCGAGGGCCTGAACAAAAGGCAAGAAAAAAGCGGCCACCGGAGGCCGGTGGCCGCTTGTTCGTCCGGACTATCAGCCGTTGCTGGCCAGCATGGAAATCTTGCTGCCCATCGACTCGCCGTTTTGATCGAGAAGGCGGGTCGGGTAGTCGCCGGTGAAATAATGGTCCGTGAATTGCGGCCGCGCATGGTTGCGGTTTTCGCCGCCGACGGCGCGGTAAAGCCCGTCGATCGACAGGAAGGCCAGCGAATCGGCGCCGATGAATTTCGCCATGGCGTCCACATCGGCATATTGGTTGGCGAGCAGCTTGTCGGCATCCGGCGTGTCGATGCCGTAGAAATCCGGATGGAAGATCATCGGGCTGGCGACGCGGATATGCACTTCCTTGGCTCCCGCCTCGCGGATCATCTGCACGATCTTCACCGAGGTCGTGCCGCGCACGATGGAATCATCCACCAGCACCACGCGTTTGCCCTCGATCATCGCCCGGTTGGCGGAATGCTTGAGCTTGACGCCGAAAGCGCGGATCTGCTGGGTCGGTTCGATGAAGGTACGGCCGACATAATGGTTGCGGATGATGCCATATTCGAAGGGAATACCGCTTTCCTGTGCAAAACCGAGGGCTGCCGGCGTGCCGCCATCGGGAACCGGAACCACGACATCGGCTTCCAGCGGCGCTTCCTTGGCAAGGTTCATGCCCATGTTCTTGCGCGTCGTATAGACGTTGCGGCCGCCGACGACGGAATCGGGACGGGCGAAATAGACATATTCGAACAGGCAGAGACGCTCCGGCTGCGGCTTGGAGGGCTTGCGCGCATCGATGGTGATCGAACCATCCGGCTGGATCTCGCAGATGATGACTTCACCGTTTTCAACATCACGCACGAATTTCGCGCCAATGATATCGAGAGCGCAGGTCTCCGAGCAGAAGATCGGCTTGCCGTCCAGTTCGCCCATCACCAGCGGACGGATGCCGATCGGGTCGCGGGCGGCAATCAGCTTGGTGCGGGTCATGGCCAGCATCGAATAGCCGCCTTCCATCTGGCGGATGGCGTCGATGAAGCGATCGGCGGTGGAAGAGTGGCGCGAGCGGGCGATGAGGTGCAGCACGACTTCGGTATCCGACGTCGACTGACAGATCGCGCCCGTGGCGATGATCTGGCGGCGAAGCGTCAGGCCATTGGTGAAATTGCCGTTATGGGCAATGGAAATGCCGCCTTCTTCCAGTTCAGCAAACAGCGGCTGCACGTTGCGCATCGCCACTTCACCGGTCGTGGAATAGCGGGTGTGGCCAATCGCGATGGAGCCGGGCAGGCGGGCAAGCGTTGCCGGATCGGTATAATGATCGCCGACGAGGCCCATATGGCGTTCCTGGTGGAAGCGTTTGCCGTCAAAAGAGACGATGCCCGCCGCTTCCTGGCCGCGATGCTGCAGCGCATGCAGGCCGAGAGCGGTCAGCGCCGAGGCGTCGGCATGACCGAGAATGCCGAAAACGCCGCACTCTTCGTGCAACGTGTCGCCGTCGATCTCTTCCTTGAAAGTGGCCCCATGGAACTTGGAATGCGAAAGCGGCTCAATCATCCGGCTTGCCCTTGCTCTCTACCGAGAAAAACGAAAGACCTCTCCGGTGAGCTTGTCTCCCGGTCGGCCTGTCTGTGTCGTGCTTGATATTTAGCACAAATAGCGCGCCTTGCATGCATTGCAAGGCGCACCCTCGTGTCAATTATTCGTTGCCGGCGGATTTGTCGCCGGTGCATCTTCCGCTGGCGCCTGCGCAGCTGTCGGTTCCTGTGGCTTTCCGAGAATGCGGGCGCGGATCTGCGGTTCGATATCGTCAGGCAGAACCGCCTCCAGCTTGCCCACCAAACCATCCAGGAAAGGCTTGGACTTGGCCTGCGTTACCCATTCCGGCTGCGTCTTCACATCCACCAGCCAGTTCCAGAAGGCGACCGCGACAACAAGCAGCAGAATGCCGCGCGCCGCGCCGAACAGGAAACCAAGCGTGCGATCCAGCGCGCCGATGCGGCTGTCGATGATGAAATCGGCAATGCGCGAGGTGATGAAGGAGATGACGATCAGCGAGACGAGGAAGACCACGCCAGCCGAGCCGGCAATGGCGATCTTGTCGTCATCGGTATAGTTGCGCGCATAGGGCAGCAGGACCGGATAAAGATAATAGGCGGCGGCGACCGAACCGGCCCAGCTCGCGATCGACAGAATCTCGCGGGAAAAGCCGCGTACCATCGCGAGAATGGCGGAGAAAAGAACAACGGCGATGACGATGCCGTCGAAAATTGTAATGGGCATATACCAACTCCGGAGGTGCGACGCCTTGTCAGACGCTGCCTTGCCAATTTTGCGATCCTCTTACACCACTGTTTCCCTTGGCGAAAGGATCAATATTCGTCGTCCTCAACCTGTTTGAACCGGTTGCCGGAGCCGGCGATGCGCGCCACGAGGTCTGGCAGGCTTTCAATTTCCGTCCAGCGCCCCTTGCCGCCCTTCGGCAATTCAGCCGAAGCAGAAGGCAGAAGTGCGGCGGAAAAGCCGAGTTTCTCAGCTTCTTTCAATCGCTGGCCCGTGTGCGAGACCGGCCGCACCGCGCCCGACAGGCTGACTTCGCCGAAATAGACGCAATCGGCGGGCAGGGCAAGACCGGCCAGCGAGGAAACCAGCGCAGACGCGATCGCCATATCCGCAGCCGGCTCAGAAATTCTATAACCACCGGCGACATTCAGGTAAACATCGTGCTGACCGAGCTTCACCCCGCAATGGGCCTCCAGCACGGCAAGGATCATGGCAAGCCGCGAACTGTCCCAGCCGACCACGGCGCGGCGCGGCGTGCCGAGCGAGGTGGCGGCGACCAGCGCCTGCACCTCAACCAGAATCGGGCGCGTGCCTTCCATGCCGGCAAAAACGGCGGCGCCCGGCGATTTTTCGTTTCGCTCGCCCAGAAACAGTTCGGAAGGGTTGGAAACCTCACGCAATCCCTTGTCCGACATTTCGAACACCCCGATCTCGTCCGTCGGTCCGAAGCGGTTCTTGACGGTACGAAGAATGCGGTAGTGGTGACCGCGATCGCCTTCGAAATAAAGCACGGCGTCGACCATGTGCTCCACCACGCGCGGACCGGCGATCTGGCCTTCCTTGGTCACGTGGCCCACAAGCACCATGGTCGCGCCAGTCTGCTTGGCAAACCGGATCATCGCCTGCACGCCGGTGCGCACCTGCGTCACCGTGCCGGGGGCGGAATCGGCCGTGTCGCTCCACAGCGTCTGAATGGAATCAATGATGACGAGATCGGGCCGCTTGCCCTCGGAAACCGTCGCCAGAATGTCTTCGACATTGGTTTCGGCGGCCAGCAGCACATCGGTCTCGGCTGCACCAAGGCGCTGGGCGCGCAGGCGCACCTGCGCCACCGCCTCTTCACCCGAAACATAGATGATGCGGTGTCCGCGCCTCGAAAGGGCAGCGGCCGCCTGCATAAGCAGGGTGGATTTGCCGATACCCGGATCGCCGCCGATCAAGACCGCCGAACCGCGCACGAAGCCGCCGCCGGTCGCCCGGTCGAGTTCGCTGATGCCGGTCGGAATGCGCGGCGCTTCCTCGATCTCGCCGGAAAGCGAGGTGAGCGTGACAGGCCGACCCTTCTTGGGCGTCTTGCCGGGGCCGGAACCGATGCCGCCCATCGGGTCTTCCTCGACGATGGTGTTCCACTCGCCGCAGCCTTCGCATTTTCCCGCCCAACGGGTGTGAACCGTACCGCAGTTCTGGCAAATGAATTGAGTCTTGGCTTTGGCCATGTATGTCAGTTTTCTTCTTGTTTGAAATGGTCGGCGGAGATGTCTTGGTGGCCGTGAAGCACGCGCAGGACATAGATTTTCTTGTCATCGACAACGAAATAGATGCAGCGATTACGATACGGGAACGCCCGCAAATTCGGAACGTAGTTTCGAGGCACACCCGTTATCCCGTATCGGGCCAGCGAGATCATTTTAACGTTGATGTCGTCCAGAAAGCGCCTTGCGGCGGCAGGATTGAATTGTGCAATGTAATTATGATCGGCGAGAAGATCGTTCAGCGCCTGAGCGGTGACCACCAGACGCCTTCGCTTCATTCTGCTCCTCCGCGAGCTTTATGATGTGAGCGGTTAGATCGTCCGCCGTTGAGAATTCCATCACCCTGCCGGCCTCCAGATCGTCCAGCCCTTCCTGAATCAATCGTTGAAGCTCAACGAAGCGGCCTTCCTTGCTGCCCAGCAAACGAAGGCCGGCTGAAATAACCGCATCGGCGTCCTTGAAGATGCCCGCCGCCACCTGCTCTTCGATGAACTTCTCGTCCTGTTCGCTCAAATGGATTTCGGGCATTTCGATCTCCTTTTGTTCTCTTTTAGCACAGGTGACGTCAGCTTTCCAAGGGCTAAAGGCGAGGCTTAGTCATCGGCCATCAGATATTGCCGCTCGTAACGTAGGCCAAGCCCCGTCAGCATTTCATAACCGATAGTACCGGCCGCCCGTGCGGTCTCATCGACAGGCACATTGGGACCGAAAAGCTCGATATAGTCGCCGGCGCGGATGGCATTGGCAGGAATATCCGTGACGTCGAAAATGGTGAGGTCCATGGTGACGCGGCCGGCGACCGGCACCTTGTGGCCGTTGACGACGCCATAGGCGCCGCCGTGGCCCATTTCGCGCAGGGGAATGCCGGAGCCGGAAAGCGACCGCTGGTATCCGTCCGCATAACCGACGGAAGCGATGGCAAGGCGGCTCGCCCGTTTCAGCAAATAGGTGCCGCCATAACTCACGGTCTGGCCTTCACCAGCCTCGCGAAGCTGGATGATCCGCGCTTCGGCCTTGGCGACGGGCCGCATCGGGTTTGTCACGTCATTGACCGCTTCGCCGCCATAAAGCGCGATGCCGGGGCGGGTAAGGTCGAAATGATATTCGTTGCCCAGAAATATGCCTGCCGAAGCCGAAAGGCTTGATTCGATACCTTCGAAAGCAGCGCTAACCCTGCGGAATGCCTCGAGCTGGACCCTGTTCATCGGCGAAGACGGCGTGTCGGCGCAGGCGAGATGCGACAGTACCAGAACCGGATCGAAACTCGCCGGCCGCGTCACGTCGTCGGCCAGAAACAGCGCATCGTCCAGCGGCAGTCCGAGCCGGTTGAAGCCGGTATCCACATGCAAAGCGCAGGGGTGGTCGCCGCGCTCGGCCACTGTCGCCATCCAGAAGGAAAGCTGCTCCTCTGAGGCCAGAACCGGAACCAGATCATTGTCGAAGACCTGACGCTCCTGGCCCTGCCAGATGCCTGATAGCACGAAAATGCGCGCCTCCGGTGCATAGGAACGGAGAGTCGCACCCTCGGACACCGTCGCCACGAAGAAGTCGCGTGCGCCGGCATGGTAAAGCGTCGCGCCGCAATCCTCGATACCAAGCCCGTAGGCATCCGCTTTCACGACGGCCGCCGTCCGCGCCTTGCCGGACCGCTTTTTCATATCCCGCCAATTGTCGGCGAGCGCGCCGAGATCGACGGTAAGCCTCAGCGGCGCGTGCTCGAAAGCGTCGGTTTCGTTTTCGGGAAAGCTGTCTTCGAAGTCGTCTGTCATGCCATGCGTCCGGTTGATTTGGAACCGGTTCGGACCCTAGCACTTTTGTTCAAGACGGTAATGACCGAATGCTTTAAACTCCTTCTATGCACAATGTTTCGCAGGAACAGGCCATAGACGTCATGCCCATTGCCGCGACGGAAACGACCCGTTTCTGGCGCGACGGGCGTTTTGGCGGCATGGAATGTCTGAGCGCCACATTCCTGACCCATGAATATTCCCCGCATGCGCACGACACCTTCTCGATCGGCGCGATCGAAAGCGGTTCGCAGATTTCCACCATTCAGGGCACCACCGAGCAGACAGGGCCGGGGCATCTTTACCTTATCAACCCGGATGAGATTCACGATGGTGCGCCGGGCGGCGGCGGTTATCGTTACCGCATGATCTATCCCGATGCGGCGCTGCTACGCGATATTATCGAGGATGTGACGGGCAGGGCCTTTCACGGCACGCCGTCCTTTCCACGGTTTCTGCCACGCGATCCGCAGATGGCTATGGCTTTCCAGATGGCGCATCGGCGTCTGGAGGCGAAGTCCGGCGCTCTGGAGGCGGATGAGGGCATGTTCTCGGTTCTTGCGGCCCTGTTCGGCAGGCACGGCAGCGCCATCATTCTGCCGGTCGAAACCCGCGAGAAAACGGCAGTCTATGCTGCCCGGGACTATCTCGCGGACAATTACGAGACCGATATCGGTCTTGAGGAACTGGCATCGATAGCCGGTCTCAGCCGCGCCCACCTCATACGCGCCTTCCGGAAGGAGTTTCACATCACCCCGCACGCCTATCTGACGGATCTGCGCATCCGGCAGGCTCGCCGCCTTCTGCGTGCGGGTGAGACGCCGGCCGAAGTGGCGGCCTTGTGCGGTTTTGCCGATCAGGCGCATTTTACCCGGCATTTCAAGGCGCGCACCGGCGTCACGCCCGGGCAATTCCGTGCGGCGTGATTTTTCCGCGCAATGTCACTTTCATTCAAGACCGTGAGGCTTGCCGGGCGTAATCGCACTGTTCTGCAAGGGAGAATGCGATGTCCGTATTGGAAAAGCGCGCGGAATTCGGCGCGGGGTTGAGGGCTGCCGCCCCGCTGCTGGTGGCCATGGTGCCCATCGGCGTGGTGTTCGGGGCAGTCGCGGTCGGCAAAGGCCTGTCACCGCTGGAAGCCGCGTTGATGTCGCTGCTGGTTTTTGCCGGCGGCTCGCAATTCGTGGCCATGGATCTGTGGATGCATCCGGCAAGCTGGAGCGCGCTCGGGTTCGCAGCCCTGCTGGTCAATCTGCGCCATGTGCTGATGAGCGCCTCCATCGCCGGCAAACTGGATGATTTTACCGGATGGCGAAAATGTGCGGCGATGCTGGTTTTGACCGATGAATCCTGGGCGCTGTCGGAGTTTCGGGTCATCGCTGGCAGGCTGACGGCGGCTTTCTTCGCGGGTGCTGCACTGTCGATCTACCTCGTCTGGAACCTCGCCACTCTGGCAGGCGCGCTGCTCGGCTCCGTCATGGGTGACATGTCGGTGATCGGTCTGGATTTCGCCTTCCCGGCCGTCTTCATCGTGTTGCTGATGGGGTTCTGGAAGGGCAGGGAAACCGGCTTCGTGCTTCTGGCGAGTGCTTCCGCTGCTTATCTCACCCACGCGCTGGTTCCGGGCGCCTGGTATATTGCAGCCGGCGCGCTGGCGGGGCTTGCCGTTGCGGCCTTCGGTCATGAAGATCAGGCGGAGCAGCCGGCATGACGCTCGATCAAAATACGCTGCTGGCGATCCTCGCCATGATGGCGGCAACCGTCGCCACACGGCTCGGCGGTCTGCTGCTGGTCAATCATTTCACCCTGACGCCGCGCCTGAAAAAGGCGCTTGGGGTGGTTCCGCCCGCCGTTCTGATGGCCGTCGTCACGCCGACGGCGCTTGCGAGCGGACTGGCCGAAACCATCGCCTGCGCGGTGACGGCAGTCGCGGCACTCCGCCTCAGCCTGCTGCCGGCCGCCGCGCTCGGTGTCGTCACCGTGGCGCTGCTGCGCGGAATCGGATTGTGAGGCAATCCCGCCAAGACCTTGAAAAGACTCCGCCCGTTTCATTCCGAACGTGGGAAAGAAGATGAGGGCGAAAACCGTTCGCCCTCATGACTTCGATCGGCTCAATGCTCTTCGTACTGGCTGAAACTCGGGTCGGCCAGATCCGCAAAGCGGGTGAATTCGGACTGGAACTGCAATTTTACTGTACCGGTCGGTCCGTGACGCTGCTTGGCGATAATGACATCGGCCGTGCCCTTCACCCGGTCGAAATGTGCTTCCCATTCGGCATATTTCGCATCGCCGGGATCGCGCGGCTCCATGTTTTTCACATAATATTCCTCACGGAACACGAACAGCACCACGTCGGCGTCCTGCTCGATGGAGCCCGATTCACGCAGGTCGGAAAGCTGCGGGCGCTTGTCCTCTCGGCTTTCCACCGCACGGGAGAGCTGTGACAGCGCGATGATGGGAACATTGAGTTCCTTGCCCAGCGCCTTCAGGCCCGTGGTGATCTGGGTGATTTCCTGCACGCGGTTTTCGCCGCCCTTGCCGCCACCGGTCATCAGCTGAATATAGTCCACGACCAGAACATCGAGGCCGCGCTGACGCTTCAGGCGACGGGCACGGGCGGAAAGCTGGGCGATGGAGATACCACCGGTCTGGTCGATGTAAAGCGGCACTTTCTGCATCATCTGGGAGCAGGCGACGAGCTTTTCGAAATCGGCCTCGGTAATGTCACCGCGACGGATTTTCGACGACGAGACTTCGGTCTGCTCGGAAATGATACGGGTTGCCAGCTGTTCGGACGACATTTCGAGCGAATAAAAGCCGACGACGCCGCCGTTCTTCGCCTTGAACGAGCCGTCTGGCTGGACTTCCTGATCGTAGGACGCCGCGATGTTATAGGCGATGTTGGTGGCAAGCGAGGTTTTGCCCATACCCGGGCGACCGGCAAGCACGATAAGGTCGGAACGCTGCAAACCGCCCATGCGGGCGTCGAGTGAGTGAATGCCGGTGGAGATGCCGGAGAGATTGCCGTCGCGCTCGAAGGCGGCCCCCGCCATGTCGATCGCCAGCGCCACTGCGTCGTTGAACGACTGGAAGCCGCCATCGTAACGGCCGGTTTCCGCCAGTTCGAACAGGCGGCGCTCGGTGTCCTCGATCTGCGCCTGCGGTGGCATGTCGAGCGGCGCGTCATAGGCGATGTTGACGACATCCTCGCCGATCTGGATCAGCGCGCGACGCAGCGCCAGATCGTAAATCGCGCGGCCGTAATCTTCTGCATTGATGATCGAAACGGCTTCCGCCGCCAGACGCGCGAGATATTGCGCCACCGTCAGGTCGCCGATCTTGTCGTCGGCGGGCAGGAAGGTCTTGATCGTCACCGGATTGGCGGTTTTGCCCATGCGGATGATATCGCCCGCCACCTCGAAAATCTTGCGATGCAAGGGTTCGTAGAGATGGACGGGCTTCAAAAAGTCCGACACGCGATAATAGGCGTCGTTATTGACGAGGATGGCGCCGAGCAGCGCCTGTTCCGCCTCGATGTTGTTGGGCGCTTCGCGGTAATGCGGTTCCGCCGGCAGCGCGGGGGTGATCTTTCTCACAGCGTCGTTCATGGTTTGCGCGATCTCCCTTTGCCTTGTCCTTAAACCTCGGGTTTGGCTTCCTGGGGCATGGCAGTCAATGATATTGTTGCAACACTATACGGCAGGCTGACGTCCGTTCTGAAAAGCTGGATCACATCTTCAGTTGTCCCCAGCAATCCACAGGCGGGTGGGAACGAGGTGCCGGAATTTCCCGGCAACGTGATTCGCTGCCATGAGTTTACCGCATGGCAGACCCGGCATGAAAGAAACTTGAAAATCGTCAGGCTTCCGAATAAATAGGCAGAAAATAAGTAGTGTGCTAATTATAAGGCTGACTGATATGTCCCGCGAGACCGACAAGGAACAGCTCCTCGATGAAGTCTCCGCTTTTACCCGCAAACTGCGCGCGTTTTTCGACGCCAGGGTAGGGGAAAGCGGCCTGACGCTGGCGCGTGCGCGCGCTCTTTTTGCCCTGTCGCGGCGCGGGCCTTTAACCCAGACTGAACTTGCCGAGGAAATGGAAATCGAAACGCCCACGCTGGTGCGTGTGCTGGATGGCATGGAGAAACAGAACCTCATCGAACGCCGCTCCGACGAAAACGACCGCCGTGCCAAACGCATTCACATGACAGCGGAGGGAGAGAAGACCTCGCAGACGGTGCAGGCGGTGGCGAAATCGCTGCGCTCGGAAATCGCTGCCGATATTTCCTCGCAGGAACTCGCAATGGCGCTTGATGTCATGCGCCGGCTTTCCGCCAACCTGCAAAATCTGGCAAGCGGGAGGGTGCAATCGTGAGCACCGTGTTGCCGCAGACAGCCGATGAGGCCGCTCCCGCAAATACAGAAGCGACCGTCAAGCCGGACCACCTTGCGGAAGAGCAGGCCAATACATCGCCGAGCGATGCAGGCACAAGCGAGACCGCGCCGGAAGCTGCCGTTCCCGCCGCGCCGCAACCGTTGGAGCGGCCGGTGTGGCTGCGGCTGTGCTTCATCTTCGCGGGCCTGTCGTTCTTCATTACCCAGGGCCTGGGCATGAACCTCGTCATGGCCAATATCTACCAGCTTCAGGGCGAGTTTTCCGCAACGGTGGCGGAAGTGGCATGGCTCTCCGCCGCCTATATGGCGCCCTATGCCACGTTTTCCATCGCGCTCTTCAAGATCAGGGCGCAATATGGCCTGCGGCCCTTTGCCGAACTCTCGATCATCGCCTTTGTCGTTGCTTCCTGTCTCAACCTGTTCGTGACGGACCTGCATTCCGCAATCGTCATCCGCTTCGTCAGCGGCATGGCCGCCGCGCCGATTTCGTCGCTCGGCTTTCTCTATATTCTGGAAGCCTTTCCGCCCGCGCGGAAATTCTCGCTCGGTTTCAGCATCGCGCTGACCGGCACCTTGCTGTCGGCACCCATCGCCCGCATCGTTTCGCCCTCTCTTTTGGAAATCGATGGCTGGAACGCGCTTTATTCTATGGAGGTGGGGTTTGCGCTGATCTCCTTCGCCATGATCTACGTGCTGAAAGTCACACCGCCGCCGCGTGCGAAAGTCATCGAGCGCATGGATATTCTGAGCTATCTGCTGTTTGCGGGCGGTCTCGGCTGCCTCGCGGTCATGCTCACCCTTGGCCGGTTCTACTGGTGGTTCGAAACATGGTGGCTGGGCGTGCTTCTGGCAACGTCGATCGCGCTCCTGACGCTGATGGCCTTCATCGAATTGCCGCGCAAAAACCCGCTGCTCGACCTGCGCTGGATTTTTTCGAAAACCAACCTGCATATTATCGCGGTGCTGCTCGTTTATCGCGCGGTTTCTTCCGAACAATCCTCAACGGCGGTCAGCTTCTACCAGCAGCTTGGCCTGCTGAACGACCAGACGACGACGCTTTATGCGCTGGTGTTGCTGGCGACGGTGCTTGGCGGTGCGGCCTGCGCCTGGCTGATGCTGACGAAATACGTGGATACGGCGCATGTGATTGCGCTGGCGCTGATCGCCGCTGGCTCGTTCATGGACAGCCAGTCAACCAATCTGACACGGCCGGGCGAAATGTATCTCAGCCAGATGATGATTGCCTTCGGCGCGGCTATGTTCCTGCCGCCCGTCATGTCCAAGGGTTTTGCCGCAGCACTTGCCAGAGGCGCACCCTATCTGGTGAATTTCATCACCATCTTCCTGTTCACCCAGATCACGGGTTCGATGCTGATGACCGGACTGCTCGGTAGCTTCGTGACACTGCGCGAAAAATTCCATTCCAATATACTGGTGGAAAATGTCCTGCTCACCAATCCCGTGGTCGCCCAGCGCGTATCCCAGCTTTCCGGCGCTTACAGCCACGTCATCACCGATCCGGCGCTGCTGAAGGCCGAGGGGCTTTCCCTTCTCGGCCAGCAGGTCAGCAAGGAGGCCTATGTGCTTGCCTATAATGATACGTTCCTGCTGATCTCCGTTGTTTCGGCGCTGGCGCTTGCCGCGCTTTTGATCCACCTTGCATGGCTGCGCATCCGTCCGTTCCTGTCGAGGGACAATGTCGATACCGCACCGGCACAACAGTCTTGAACCTTCCAAGAGTGATAAAATGCTGAAGAAGTTTTTTACCCCCGTTTCCATTCTCGTGCTGCTCGGCGGCCTCGCCGGCGTCGCACTCGTGCTTTACGCTTGGCGGTTGCCGCCTTTCCTCTCCACGGTCGAAATGACCGACAACGCTTTCGTGCGCGGTTACGTCACGACCATGAGCCCGCAGGTCAGCGGTTATGTCGTGGACGTGCCGGTCAAGGACTATCAGGAGGTCAAGAAGGGCACCTTGCTGGCGAAGATCGATGACCGCATCTACCGCCAGAAACAGGCGCAGGCGGAAGCCACGCTCGATACGCAGAAGGCGGCACTGGATAATTCCCGCCAGCAGGAAAATGCAGCCAATGCCAATATCCTTTCCAGCCAGGCGGCTGTCGATGCCGCTGAGGCCTCTCTGAAGCAGGCGCAGCTCGCATCCGACCGGCAGGATAATCTCATCAAGAGCGGTGTTGGAACCTCAAGCCTGCAGGAAGAGGCGCATGCCGCTCTTGAAAAGGCGCGCGCATCCCTGTCGCAGGCGAAAGCGGCCCTCGAGGTCTCGCGGCAAGATCTGCAGACGATCATCGTCAACCGCAGCTCCCTGCAGGCGGCAGTCGCCAATGCTGAGGCCGCCGTCGAACTCGCGAAGATCGATCTCGACAATACCGAGATCCATGCGCCGGTCGACGGCAGGCTCGGCGAAGTCAGCGTGCGCACCGGTCAATATGTCACGGCAGGGACGCAATTGATGGCGGTCGTGCCGCATGATGTCTGGGTCATCGCCAATTTCAAGGAGACCCAGCTTGCGGGCATGCAGGTCGGCCAGCCGGTGACGATCTCGGTGGATGCCCTGCATCGCCGCAAGCTCAACGGCCGAGTCGAGCGGTTCTCGCCCGCCACGGGGTCGGAATTCGCCGTCATCAAACCCGACAATGCGACAGGCAATTTCGTGAAGATCGCCCAGCGTGTCGGCGTGCGCATCTCGATCGATGCGGATCAGCCGCTGGTGGCAGATCTGTCGCCGGGCATGTCGGTGGTCGTGCACCTGGACAAGAGCATCGCGCCGGAAGGGGCGGAGACGGCGGCGAAGTAGTCCGGCTTGGGAGCGTGCCGAGGGACACCCCCCTCTGTCCTGCCGGACATCTCCCCCTCAAGGGGGGAGATCGGCAAGACTTTCTCTCATCGCTACACTCGCAACGTTGAGATGAACGAGGGCTAGCCACGAATCGATCTCCCCCCTTGAGGGGGAGATGTCCGGCAGGACAGAGGGGGGTGTCCCTCCACACCCTCAACGCAACAAAAAACCCCGGATGTCGCCACCCGGGGTTTTCCTTATGGCCGCTAGGCCAAATCTTATTCGTCGTCGTCGTTGCCGTCAGCTTCCGGATCGAAGAAGTCTTCCGGGCGCAGGGCGTCTTCGTCAACGCCGTAGATGGCGTCGGCGGAGGTGAGGCTTTCGCCCTTGGACTGACGCTCGGCTTCTTCGGCGGAACGGGCAACGTTCAGCTCGACCTGAAGCTCGACTTCGGCGTGCAGGTGCAGGGTGACGTCGTGCAGGCCGATGGTCTTGATCGGCGTGTTCAGTTCAACCTGGTTGCGGCCGATGTTGAAGCCTTCTGCACCGAGGATTTCGACGACGTCGCGAGCAGCAACAGAGCCGTACAGCTGGCCGGTTTCGCCAGCCGAACGGACGACGATGAAGGACTTGCCTTCGAGTGCTTCGGCAACCTTCTGGGCTTCCGACTTGCGCTCGAGGTTACGGGCTTCAAGCGTTGCGCGCTCGGTTTCGAAACGGGTCTTGTTGGCGGCGTTGGCGCGCAGCGCCTTGCCCTGCGGCAGCAGGAAGTTACGTGCGTAGCCGTCGCGAACCTTGACGGTTTCGCCCATCTGGCCGAGCTTGTTGATGCGTTCGAGAAGAATAACGTCCATCTTCTTGATCCTTTCTATGTGTTGGTTTCGTTCGTATTGTCGGTTTTCCGTGCAGGCGTCAGCGAGATCGTGCTGCGCACGTCGCTCAAGCCGAGCACGAGAATGATGAACAGCGGAAAGACAAAGACCGCTGAAAGATAGGCGAGGATGAGAACCGGCAGACGCCAGTCTTTTCCACGCGCGCGTTTATGCAGCGAGGCATAACCAGCCATCAGGAAGCCCGCGCCAAAGGTGCCGCAGACGACTGCGCCAACCATGGCGGCGACGCCACCGAAGAACATGGCGACGATACCGCCAAGAAAAATGAAGATCGCGTTGCGGTGCATGCGCAGCGCGGAAGCAATGTCCTCACGCGGGCGAAGGCCCTTGCCGAAGGAACCGACCAGCCGGGTTGCAAAATAATAGGCCGCGAACAGAAGGATGACCCACAGGCCGCCCTGAACGATCGGCAGCATCAGCACCAGCAGCGATTTTGTCTGGGCGAGCGCCTCGGCATTGGGTTCGAACAGCGGCTCGCGGTTTTGCACCGAGGTCATCATCAGGTCGACCATGCGCGCGACGAGATCGGGACCATAACCGATCATCCAGCCGAGAATGACGACGGCAACCGCAACCAGAAGGCAAAGATGCAGGATGATGCCGGAGAGTGGATACCAGGCAAGAAGATCATCCGGGCCGCCAAGTTCGGAGGCCGGGCGCGCCAGATTGGCGAGATGCGAAAGCCAGCCCGCCGGGATCAGCGTAAAGATCGCGATGGTCAGCGCAAAAAGCGGCGAGATAACAAGCGCGCCGATAATGGCGGTGGTGATGATTGCAACAATGGCGGCGCGGTTGCCCCAGCCCATGCCGGCAATGAAGATGGGCATGGCCGAACCGGCGTAGAGCAGGAAGGAAAAGGACGACTGTGCCGTTGCGCCAAGCGTTAGAAACGCGGCGCATATGCCGGCGAGAACGCCGGTGATTAGCACTGTCTGGTTCAACTTTTGCACTTCGCTGTCCTGCTGAAACTAAAGCAGTTAGAGGATCGCTCCTGAGAGCCTCATCCCCAACATGGTTTTTTGGTATCGATCCGCGCCCAACGCGGAAGGATTTGGAAGCCTTCAACCTACTGCTTAGAAGGCAGTAGCTTCAAAGGAGAAAACGAGGCCGCGCCGAAACGCAGCCTCGCTTCAATTCATTACGCTACGACGTAAGGCAGCAGGCCGAGGAAACGGGCGCGCTTGATCGCCTGGGCGAGTTCGCGCTGCTTCTTCTGGGAAACGGCCGTGATGCGGGAAGGAACGATCTTGCCGCGCTCGGAAATGTAGCGCTGCAGGAGGCGAACGTCCTTGTAGTCGATCTTCGGAGCGTTTGCGCCGGAGAAGGGGCACGTCTTGCGACGGCGGTGGAACGGGCGGCGTGCCTGGGAAGAGGATGTATCAGCCATTGGTCAATTCTCCTTATGCACGGTCTTCGCGCGGACGGCGCGGACGGTCTTCGCGGTCGCCGAAGCCACCTTCGCGCGGTGCGCGGGGACCACGATCTTCACGCGGGCCACGGTCCGGACGGTCGCCATCGCGGCGCGGACGGTCGTCACGGTCGCGCTTCTGCATCATCGCGGACGGGCCTTCTTCGTGGGCTTCGACGGCGATGGTCATGTAGCGAAGAACGTCTTCGTTGATGCGCATCTGGCGCTCTACTTCATGAACTGCAGCCGCCGGAGCGTCGATGTCCATGAGAGCGTAGTGAGCCTTGCGGTTCTTCTTGATGCGGTAGGTGAGGGACTTCAGACCCCAGTTCTCGACGCGTCCGACTTTACCGCCGAACGATTCGATAACGCCCTTGTACTGCTCGACAAGTGCGTCGACCTGCTGGGCAGAAATATCCTGCCGGGCAAGGAAGATGTGTTCGTAAAGAGCCATTTAAGCTTTGCCTTTCTTGCGTTTCGTCCTTCACCCGGCAACGGCGCTAAGCCTCAACGACTGCTCTTGGGTGAGGCGGTAAAGCCTTAAAGCAAGAAAAGCGTTGTTCGAGACGGTCGAGAGCGGAGACACGGGAGGCCGGAAAAACCTTATGGTTCCTGCTGTTTCGTTACCGAAACCAGCCCTCCGTTCAGCCACCAGCCAATTGGACCGGGTGTTGTGAACAGCGCGCTTATACGCAATTTTGCCCGGAATGCAAGGGCAAGGGGCGAAAAAGCGCGCCGTGATCGTGTCAGATCGGCATCGGATATTGCCGATGGATCGCGGCGATGCCCTTCAGCACCTCTTCCGACAGTGCCACATCGGCGGCCGCAATATCGGTCTTCAGCTGTTCGATCGTGGTTGCGCCGATGATGACGGAGGCCATGAAGGGACGCGTGAGGCAAAATGCGATGGCGAGCTTTGCCGGATCCACACCATGTTGCGCTGCAAGCTCCAGATAGGCCTTGACCGGCGCTTCCTGAAGCGGCTGCAGGCGGCCGCCGAGGTCCTTGTTGATGGTGGCGCGCGAACCGGCCGGGCGCGCGCCGTCCTGATACTTGCCGGTAAGCAGCCCCGCCGCGAGCGGCGAGTAGGCCAGCAGGCCGACATCTTCGTGATGGGCGACTTCCGCCATGTCGAGGTCGAAGCTGCGATAGAGCAGATTATATTCGTTCTGGATGGTGGCGACGCGCGGCAGGCCGTGGGCCTCGGCGATGTCGATATATTTCTGGGTGCCCCAGGCGCTCTCGTTGGAAAGGCCGATGGCGCGGATCTTGCCGGCTTTCACCAGTTCGCCGAGCGTCTCGAGCTTCTCGGTGATTTCGGCGAGCGTGCGCTCCTTCTCTTGACCGGAAGCGTCAAAGCTCCAGGCGCCGCGGAAATGATAGGTGCCGCGGTTCGGCCAGTGGATCTGGTAGAGGTCGATATAGTCAGTCTTCAGGCGCTTGAGGCTTGTATCCACCGCCTCGCGAATGGCGGCGGCATCGATATCGCGTCCGCCGCGAATATAGTCGCGACCGGAACCGGCGACCTTGGTGGCGAGCACGATCTGGTCACGCTTGCCGGTCTTTTCGAACCAGGAGCCGATAAACTCTTCCGTCCGTCCCTGGGTTTCGGCGGAAACGGGGGTGGTGGGGTAAAGTTCGGCGGTATCGAAGAAGTTAACACCGTTTTCGATGGCGTAATCCATCTGCGCATGTGCGTCGGCTTCGGTGTTCTGCGTGCCCCACGTCATCGTGCCAAGGCAAATTTCGGACACGGAAATACCCGTGCGGCCCAATAGTCTCTGTTTCATGGAAATGTCCCGGTACTTGGCGAGATGTTTTGAAAGGTGGCATGAAAGTAATGGGGAATTGCCGCAGTGCAAGAAAAAATATGATGAAAAGAATGCGGAAAATAGGTCGGCAAAACCCCTTGGGTGGGGCTGTCTGAGGGCTTGAAGCCTTGACTTCGCGGGCCGGAATGTGAATGGAAGTCCGAAAGAATAAAGGCAAGGCCAGACAAGAAGGACGACATCCCATGGGTATTGCATTCACATTTCCCGGTCAGGGAAGCCAGGCCGTCGGCATGGGCAAGGAACTCGCCGACACCTATGTCGAGGCGCGCGCCGTCTTCGAGGAAGTCGATGAGGCGCTTGGCCAGAAGCTTTCCGACATCATGTGGAACGGCCCGGAAGAAACGCTGACGCTGACGGCGAACGCCCAGCCGGCGCTCATGGCGGTGTCCATGGCGGTCATGCGGGTTCTGGAAGCGCGCGGCCTGAAGCTCTCCGACGCCGTCTCTTATGTTGCTGGCCATTCGCTCGGCGAATATTCGGCACTCTGTGCCGCCGGCACCTTCTCGATTGCAGACACTGCCCGCCTTCTTCGCATCCGTGGCAATGCCATGCAGGCCGCCGTGCCGGTGGGTGAGGGCGCCATGGCCGCGATCATCGGGCTGGAACATGATGCCGTGTCCGCAATCTGTGAGGAAGCAGCCATTCTCGGCATCTGCCAGATCGCCAACGACAATGGCGGCGGCCAGCTGGTCATTTCCGGATCCAAGGCTGCGGTTGAAAAGGCTGCGGCGATCGCTTCCGAAAAGGGCGCCAAGCGCGCCATCATGCTGCCGGTTTCCGCGCCCTTCCACTCGGCGCTGATGGCGCCTGCCGCAGAAGCGATGCGCGAGGCGCTGGCGACCGTCGAAAAGAACAACCCGGTCGTGCCTGTCATCGCCAATGTGCGCGCCGCTCCCGTTTCCGACGCCAATGAGATCGCCGCCTTGCTGGTTGAGCAGGTGACGGGCCAGGTGCGCTGGCGCGAAACGGTTGAATGGTTCGCCGCCAACAATGTGACGCAGCTTTACGAGATCGGCTCCGGCAAGGTGCTAACGGGCCTTGCCCGCCGCATCGACAAGACGGTGAACGGCGTTGCCGTCAACGGCGCTGCCGATATTGACCAGCTTCTCGCCACCCTTATCGGCTGAGACGGGCCTCGCCCCGTAACGGCCTTTTGTTTTACGGTAATTCCCGATGCAATTCCGCTAAAAGGCTTTTGCGGAATTGCTCTAAAGAAGGAACGGAACATGTTTGATCTGACAGGCCGCAAGGCTCTCGTAACCGGCGCGACCGGCGGCATCGGCGAGGAAATCGCCCGCCTTCTGCACAGCCAGGGCGCAACCGTCGGCCTGCACGGCACGCGCGTCGAAAAGCTCGAAGCGCTGGCGGCGGAACTTGGCGAGCGCGTCAAGATTTTCCCGGCCAACCTTGCCGATCGCGCCGAGGTCAAGGCGCTTGGCGAAAAGGCCGAAGCCGAGCTGGAAGGCGTCGATATTCTCGTCAACAATGCCGGTATCACCAAGGACGGCCTCTTCGTGCGCATGAGCGACGAGGACTGGGACAATGTCATCGAAGTGAACCTGACGGCGATGTTCCGCCTGACGCGCGAACTGACACATCCGATGATGCGCCGCCGTTTCGGCCGCATCATCAACATCACCTCCATCGTCGGCGTCACCGGCAATCCCGGTCAGGCAAACTATTGCGCCTCCAAGGCAGGCATGATCGGTTTTTCGAAGTCGCTGGCGCAGGAAATCGCAACCCGCAACGTCACCGTCAACTGCGTGGCGCCCGGCTTCATCGAAAGCGCCATGACCGGCAAGCTGAACGACAAGCAGAAGGACGCCATAATGGGCGCCATTCCCATGAAGCGCATGGGAACCGGCGCGGAAGTCGCGTCCGCCGTTCTTTATCTGGCTTCCAATGAGGCGGGCTACATGACGGGTCAAACTCTGCACGTCAATGGCGGCATGGCGATGATCTGACGGCGCTCAAGGCCGTCTTGAAAAGGATTGCGGCGCTGTTTAAGCACCTTCTTGGGTAGCTGGCGCCGCAAGGCTCCGCCGACGGGTTTCCGGCGAAATTGCCTGTCATACGCTGTGCTTAGCGCGTTTTCAGGCTTTTCGACCGATTGAAACCATGTTAAGCGGGCCAAGACTGTGAACAGTCGTCCCGGAGAGACAGGAAGCCGTTGCGGTTTTGCGCGACGATGTCTAGCTTGGACCGGGTTGAACGGGTTTGCCCGCAGTGCCGGATTTGAACGGCGCATGAGGGCTTCTAACAGGGCAGGGTGCCGCGAGGCATTCCCTTCAAAATAAAGGTCGAGGAAACCGACATGAGCGATATCGCAGAACGCGTAAAGAAAATTGTAATTGATCATCTTGGCGTTGACGCCGACAAGGTTGTTGAAGGCGCTAGCTTCATTGACGATCTGGGCGCTGATTCGCTCGATACCGTTGAACTGGTCATGGCTTTCGAAGAAGAATTCGGCGTCGAAATTCCCGACGACGCAGCTGACTCGATCCTGACTGTCGGCGACGCCGTCAAGTTCATCGAGAAGGCCCAGGCCTGATCGACCTTCGCAGGGGAGGTGAAATACCCTCCCGTCTTGGCCCGGCTTGTCCGGGCCAATATTTTATCGTGAGACGGATCGCGCCCGAGATGGTGCATAGTCCGGGCTGACGCCTGACCCTCTTGACCGGAACAGGTCTGTGGTTGGCGTCATGCGGAAACAGAAAATGTTGCAGCGTCTCTTCCAAGACGTTTGACGTTGCAAAGAAGACCGATGATTTGGATAAGGGCGGAGCGTTGGCGATGAGGCGTGTCGTTATCACCGGTACCGGCATGGTATCTCCTCTTGGATGCGGAACGGAAGTGACCTGGGAGCGGCTGCTGGCCGGCCAGAATGGCGCCCGTCTCGTGACTGAATTCGAAGTCGAAGACTTGCCCGCCAAGATCGCCTGCCGCATTCCCGTCGGCGATGGCTCCAACGGCACCTTCAATGCCGACGACTGGATGGAAGTCAAAGAGCAGCGCAAGATCGATCCCTTCATCCTTTATGGTGTGGCGGCAGCCGACATGGCGCTTGCCGACGCTGGCTGGCATCCCGAAACGGACGAGGACCAGATCGCAACCGGCGTTCTGATCGGTTCCGGCATCGGCGGTCTGGAAGGTATCGTCGAGGCGGGTTATACGCTGCGCGACAAGGGCCCGCGCCGCATCTCTCCATTTTTCATTCCCGGCCGTCTGATCAACCTCGTGTCCGGCCAGGTTTCCATCCGCCACAAGCTGCGCGGACCGAACCATGCCGTTGTGACGGCCTGCTCGACCGGCGCGCACGCCATTGGCGATGCCGCACGGCTCATCGCGTTCGGTGACGCCGACGTCATGGTCGCGGGTGGCGCCGAATCGCCGGTCTGCCGCATTGCGCTTGCCGGTTTCGCTGCCTGCAAGGCGCTCTCCACCCAGCACAATGACGATCCGCAGAAGGCATCCCGCCCCTATGACCGCGACCGTGACGGTTTCGTCATGGGCGAAGGCGCCGGCATCGTCGTTCTGGAAGAGCTGGAGCATGCCAAGGCGCGCGGCGCGAAGATTTATGCCGAAGTCGTCGGTTACGGCCTTTCCGGTGACGCCTATCACATCACAGCTCCGTCCGAAGACGGCGAGGGCGCCTATCGCTGCATGGCTATGGCGCTGAAGCGCGCGGGCCTCACGCCTGATGATATCGACTATATCAACGCCCACGGCACCTCCACCATGGCCGATACGATCGAGCTTGGCGCCGTCGAGCGGCTCGTGGGCGATTCGGCCCCGAAGATCTCGATGTCGTCGACCAAATCGGCCACCGGCCATCTTCTCGGTGCAGCCGGCGCGATCGAAGCGATTTTCGCCACGCTTGCGATCCGCGACAACATCGTCCCGCCGACATTGAACCTCGACAATCCCGATGTGGAAACGAAGATCGATCTGGTACCGCACAAGGCGCGCAAGAGGCAGGTCAACGTCGCCCTGTCGAATTCCTTCGGCTTCGGCGGCACCAACGCCTCCCTCGTGCTGCGTCGTTACGAAGCATAAACTGCGGCGGCGGCTTTGCCGTCGCGGGTGCGGCGCTCTCCTGCCGGGCGCTGAAAAGAGTGTTCTTTCACTTGAAGAACGCATTGCGGCTTGCGAAAGCCATTCCGGTTTTCGCGCCGATATTGTAGTCGTTTATGGAAGACGTTTGTGGGTTCGGGTGATTTCCGGCCGCAGACGGCCTCCTCCATCGGCTTTGTCCGAAACGATAGTCGTGAAGCAGAACAACAGGCCTTCACGATGTCTCTATGTGGTGCAGGAAGACATTCCGAACCTGTTTTTGCCGCATTACCTGCGCAAAAAGCGCTGACAACGCCGAACTGAAAAGGACCGACGGTGAGCGACACGAACCAGAACAGCCAGGGACCATACGGACAGAACGGCGCGGGCGAGGGCAATCGCGGCCCGATCATTCCGAAATCCCCGACCGAGGCGCTGCGGCCGGAAAAGGTGCCGGCGCCGCCGAAGCGCTCGCGCAAGGCCCACGGCCAGCTGGTGATCTTCCTGAATTTTCTGATGACGCTTGCCGTTGCCGTCTGTGTGCTCGCCATCGCCGCCTTCTATTACATGATCAACGCGTTCCAGGAGCCTGGTCCGCTTCAGACGAATACGCATTTCACGGTGCGTAACGGCGCCGGCATCATCGAGATCGCCAATAATCTCGAGCGCAACGACGTCGTCTCGAACGCCCGTGTATTCCGCCTCATGACGGGCAGCTACCTGCAAAAAGACCAGACGCTGAAGGCGGGCGAATACGAGATCAAGGCCGGGGCATCGATGAAGGACATCATGATGCTGCTGGAATCCGGCAAGTCTATTCTCTATTCCGTGTCGCTTCCCGAAGGCCTGACCGTCAAGCAGATGTTCGCGCGCCTTGGCGCTGATGAGGTTCTGGACGGTGAACTTCCCTCGGCCTTGCCGCCGGAAGGCAGCCTGCGTCCTGATACCTATCGCTTTACGCGCGGCACCAAGCGTGAGGAAATCATCAACCAGATGAGCGCGGCGCAGGACAAGCTGATCGACATGATCTGGGAACGGCGCGACCCCGACCTGCCGATCAAGACGGTTGAGGAATTCGTGACGCTCGCCTCTATCGTGGAAAAGGAAACCGGCAAGGATGACGAGCGCGCCCATGTCGCTTCGGTCTTCTACAACCGGCTGAAGAAGGGCATGCGCCTGCAATCCGACCCGACGATCATCTATGGTCTGTTCGGCGGTGACGGTAAGCCGTCCGACAGGCCGATCTACCAGTCGGACCTGCAGAAGCAGACGCCGTTCAATACCTATGTTATCAAGGGCCTGCCGCCGTCTCCCATCGCCAATCCGGGACGTGCCGCACTTGAGGCTGTAGCCAATCCATGGCGCACCGACGACCTTTATTTCGTGGCTGATGGCACGGGCGGTCACGTCTTTGCCAAGACGCTGGACGAGCACAACGCCAATGTCCGCCGCTGGCGCAAGATCGAGGCGGAAAAGGCGGCTGCCGGCGCTAATCCCGATGTTGCCGTGGATGGACAGCCCGGCGGCGCCGAGGCGGAAAAACCCGCCAACAACTGATAATCCTGACCGGGCCTTGTCATCGCAAGGCCCGGTTTTGCAAGGCATGATGGGGGGCTTTCTGAATATGACATTGCAATCGATGACCGGCTTTGCGCGCAGCGAGGGAACGTCCGGCCGTTACCGCTGGGCGTGGGAATTGCGCTCCGTGAACGGCAAGGGGCTGGATGTGCGCCTGCGCCTGCCAACCGGTCTGGAAGCGCTGGAAACGAACCTGCGGGAGATTGCCGGTGAGCATCTTTCGCGCGGCAATATCCAGGCGGGATTGACGCTGTCTATTGCGGAGAACCGGCTGGAAGCGGTGATCAACCGCGATGCGCTTGCGGCAGTCCTCGCTCTGAAGAAGGAGCTGGGCGATGTCGTCGATGACAAGCCGCTGAGCTTTGATACGCTGCTGACGCTGCGCGGGCTGGTCGATTTTCGCGAGGCGGAAGACGATGCGCAGGCGCAGGCTGCGCGCAACAGCGACGTGCTGGCCGGCTTTGCCGCCGCCGTCTTGAAGCTGAAGGACATGCGCGAGCGGGAAGGCGCTTCCCTGTTTGCCATCCTCTCCGGCCATATCGACAGGATCGAGCAGCTTGTGGGCATTATTGAAAGCGACCCGTCCCGTCAGCCGGAGCAGATCGCGACAAGGCTTGCCCAGCAGATCGCCCTGATCGGCGAGGGCATGCACGGGCTTGATCGCGACCGTCTTCACGCCGAGGCGGCGCTGATCGCCACCAAGGCAGATCTGCGCGAAGAGATCGACCGGCTGCACGCCCATGTGGAGGCGTCGCGCGAGCTTTTGCAGAATGGCGGGCCTGTCGGCCGCAAGCTCGATTTTCTTGCACAGGAATTTAACCGCGAGTCGAATACAATCTGTTCCAAATCGAACGCCAGTGCGGTAACCGCAGCAGGCATAGAGCTGAAAGTGGTTATCGACCAGTTCCGCGAGCAGGTCCAAAATCTGGAGTAGACCCATGGTCCCGATGAACGATTCCCCTGTCACGATTGCCCGCAGAGGGCTGATGCTGGTGATCTCGTCGCCATCGGGTGCAGGAAAATCCACGATTGCCCGTAATCTGCTCGACAAGGACAAGAATATCAGCCTGTCCGTCAGCGTGACGACCCGCCCGCGCCGTCACAGCGAGATTGAAGGCATCCACTATCACTTCATTTCGACGCGCGAATTCGAGCGCCTGCGTGATGGCGACGCGCTTCTGGAATGGGCGGAGGTTCACGGCAATTTTTACGGAACGCCGCGCGAACCTGTTGAAGTGGCAATGGCCGCCGGGCGCGACATGCTGTTCGATATCGACTGGCAGGGCGCCGAACAGCTTCAGGACAAGATGAAGGCCGATGTCGTGTCGATCTTCATCCTGCCGCCGACAATGACAGAGCTGCAATCGCGCCTGCATCGCCGCGCCGAAGACACCGAGGAAGTGATCAAGACCCGGCTTCTCAATTCCCGCGCCGAGATCGAGCACTGGCGCGATTATGACTATGTTATCCTCAACGACGACCTGCAGGCCGCTTTCGAGGCCGTAGAGGCGATCGTGAAGGCCGAACGCGTGCGCCGCGACCGCCGCCACGGCATGTTCGATTTCGTGCGGGCGCTGCTTGAGGAAGAGCCGAAGCTCTGATTGTTGCGGTGAAGACCGCGATATCTACTTTGTCCAGTGATTAAGCAGCCATTGGCGAGAGATGCGCTCATCCGCAGCATCTTCCGCCCAGCCATGTCCTGTGGGAATTGTTTCCAGCTCAACATCTGCTCCGGCTCTTGCAAGTTGATCCGCCAGATGAGGCGCATCGGCAGGCTGCCGCCGTTCGTCATGGGCGCCTGCAAGCAGAAGTACCGAATATCCGGTGAGGGCCGGAAAATGCTCGCCATTTCGGGGAGATAGCGGCCGCAGCAGAATGGCGCCCCTCGACAGGCGATTGTTCTGGCAGATCGTTTCAGCGGCTATGATCGCCCCGTTCGAATATCCCACGAGGAAGGGGCGTTGTCCCGTTTCCTGAAAGACGAAGTCGATGAACCGGCAAAGGCTTTCGGCATGATGTTTCAGATCATCGACATCCAGTTGCCGGTCGGGCTTTCTGCGAAAAAACGCAAAGCCGTCTTCCCAGGGGACTGCCCCTCTGAGCGCAAACAAAACTCCATCGGGAAAGACCGTGCGGCCAAAGGAAACGAGGTCATCTTCCGTTCGCCCAGATCCGTGCAGCAAAACGACCACGCAATCAGGCGATCCGGCAGGGGTGTGGAGTTCGTAGTGAAAACCGGCATTCTCCACGCACTGGTCTCCTTATTCGACCTCTATCGACGAATCGGTTTGGCGTGCGCCCATGAATGGCGTTGCCGAAGCTCCGCGCTACTCACAGGCTATTCGCCAATGTTACGAATTCCTCAACGGACAGCGTTTCCGCTCGCCGGGTCGCATCGATGCCCGCCTTTTCCAGCAGTGTCTCGCCGCCGAGGCTTTTCAGGCTCTGTCGCAGCATCTTGCGGCGCTGGCCGAAGGCGGCCTCCGTTACCTTCTCAAGCTTGGCGACATCGCAGGGCAGCGGCTTTTCCTTCGGCAGCAGGTGCACGACGGTGGAGGTCACCTTCGGTGGCGGGCTGAAGGCCTGCGGCGGAACGTCGAAGGCCATTTCCGAGACCGTGCGCCAACCGGTGAGAACGCCGAGGCGGCCGTAATGGTTGTCGCCTTCTTCCGCCACGATGCGCTGGCCGACTTCCTTCTGGAACATCAGCGTCATGGAAAGCCAGAAGGGCGGCCATTCTTTCGGCAGAAGCCAGTTGACGAGCAGTTGCGTGCCAACATTGTAAGGCAGATTGGCGATGATCCTGACGGGTTCGCCGACGGGAATTAGTGCCTCGAAATCGGTCTTGAGAGCATCGCCCTCGATGACCTCGAGACGTCCCGGATAATGCGCTTCGATTTCCGCCAGCGCCGGCAGGCAGCGGCTGTCGCGCTCAACCGCGATGACTTTTTTGGCGCCGAGCGAGAGAATGGCGCGGGTGAGGCCACCGGGACCGGGGCCGACCTCGATCACCGTCACGCCCTCGAGCGGCCCTGCCGTTCTGGCGATTTTCTGGGTGAGGTTGAGATCGAACAGGAAGTTCTGCCCAAGCGATTTCTTTGCGTCGAGCCCATGCCGCTGGATGACATCGCGCAGCGGCGGCAGTCCGTCTATCGCGGCCATTATGCGCTGACCCGGCTGCGGGCGGAAATCTCCGCCGCCATCTTCAGCGCCGCGACGAGGCTCGCCTCATTGGCAATACCCTGACCGGCTATGCCGAAGGCGGTGCCATGGTCGGGCGAGGTGCGGATGAAGGGCAGGCCGAGGGTGACATTGACGGAATCGTCGAAGCCGAGCGCCTTGGCCGGAATGAGCGCCTGATCGTGGTACATACAAACCGCAACGTCGTAGCGCCTGCGGGCGGCATCGTGGAACATCGTGTCGGCGGGCAGGGGGCCGAAAGCATCGATCCCGTCCTTCCGCAACCGAATGGTTGCCGGATGAACCACATCGCGGTCCTCGGTGCCAAGTGCGCCGTCTTCGCCCGCATGCGGGTTGAGACCGGCGACTGCCAGACGCGGGGCTTCGATGCCGAATTTCTGCCGGAGATCCGCATCGATGATGCGGCAGGTCGTGACGATCAGTTCTTCCGTCAGCGCCGCCGGCACGTCTTTTATCGGGATATGGATCGTTACCGGGACGACGCGAACCTTGGGTCCGGCAATCATCATCACCGGTGTCACCTGCTCGCCGGTGAGGCGCAAGGCGAGATCGGCAAGAAATTCCGTATGACCGGGAAAACCGAAGCCGGCTTCATAAAGTACGGATTTCGCAATGGGATTGGTAACGACGGCGGCAGTCTTGCCCTCGACGGTCAGGGAAACGGCGGTCTCGATCGCCTTGATCGTCGCATGGGCCGCGCCGACATGCGGCTGGCCTGCCTGTACCTCGAAACCGACGGGAAGGGGAAGGACCGGAAAGGCGCGATCGAAAAGGTCGACGGCATCGGCCACATCGCACGTCTCGATATTGACCGGAATGCCAATCAGGGCCGCACGGCTCGCCACCACATCCGGATCGCCTATGAAGACGAAGGGCGCCACGCCGTTTTCCCGGCGCCTGGCCCAGGCGGCAATGGCAATATCAGGGCCGATACCGGCTGGGTCTCCCTGTGTCAGGGCAAGCGGCAGGGATGCATGTGTCACGGAAAGGCCGGCTCTCGTATCAGGTGTTGACGATCTGCGCTTTCTTGCGCAACTCATCCATGTATTTCTTTTCGTTCGGGTTTTCGCCTTCCTTGGCCTTCATCAGGTCTTCGGACTTGAACACCATTTCGGCGGCATAGTCGTCTGAAACCTGACGCTGCTTGCAGATCGCCAGATATTCAACGCCCTTTTCGGTGACACGCGTGCCCGTCGTGCCGCCTTCCTTGGTTTTTTCCACCAGCGCCTTCCAGTCTTCCGGCAGCTCGGGTGCGAGAATGCGTCCGAGATCCTTGATCGCCACATCGCGCATGGTCGCGGCGAAGGTCATGGCCTGGTCGCAGCCGGGATAACGCTTGCGGGAAGCTTCAGCCTCGGCCTTGCGCTTGCCGGTAATGGAGTTGCGCTTTGATTCCGGGATGACGAAAATTACCTGCTGCAGGAAATATTCCGTCGTTACCGGCTTTTCGCCGCGTTCCTTCAGACGGGTAACGAGATCCTGCGTCGACATCTTGCCACGTGCGCCGTAGCGGGCGTTGACGAGGCGCGGCCAGCTCATCTGCACGGCAATGAAGGATTTGAAATGGTCGGCGCCGACCCCAGCCTGCGACAGCACCTTGGTCAATTGCTGCGGGGTCATCTTGTTGTTGCCGGCAAAACGCGCAAAAGCGGCATCGACGTCTTCGGTGCTGACCGACATTTTAACACGGCCGATTTCCTCACGTTTCAGCGCTTCGTCGACGAGCTGCTCGCGGGCCTTTTCATTGAGATTGCCGGACTGGCGCTGCAGCTTCAGGAAGGCGACGCGCTTGGCAATATCGTCATTGGTAATGGGGGTCTTGTTGACGACGATCTTGACGGTGTTATCGGCGAAAGCCTGGCCGGCATAGGGCACAATGGCCATGGGAACGGCGAATATCGCAAAGGCAAAAGCAGCGCCACGCAAAGCCGTCTTTCCGAAATTCATCATGTCCTTCTCCCTTTCGTCGGGCAGGGTCCTGTTTCCCCGTCCCGCCAATCTGTTTTGTCTGTCGATGGGGAGTTCCGCACCCCCGGCCTTTCAGACCTGCACTTCTGCATCCGCACCGCGAATTGCCACGTATATATCATCGCGATCCGCAAAACGGCAATGTGTCGGTCGTTGAAAGAAAACCCGATACGGTCTTATGCCAAGCCGACACTGGCGCGTTGTTGCGGCAAAACCGTGACTTTTACTGACTGAGCAGCAAAAAGGCAGGCCACGATGCTGTGCGGCCTGCCTTTAAACTCAGTAATTGTTCGGCTTCCAGCCGATATCCATGTCGGCCCAGTCTTCGTTTGCGGAGCCGATGCTGACATCGCCGAGTGTACGGAAAGCCAGACGGGCATTGATCGACCAGTCATTGGCGGCCTGCCGGCTGGAATTGATATTACCTTCGTCGGAGTAGCTGACCGTCAGGATCGTGCACTCATCCTGGTAGGCAATGCCAATACGGCGCTCTGCCGCAAATTTTCCGTTCAGATCGTAATTGATCGAGCCGAACAGCGACCAGTTGTCGTCCATGCGCAATGTACCTGACGCCTGGATGATATCGCGGTCTTCGTTATAGCCATATTTCGGCTGTGCCTTGACCTGCGTATAGCTGAGCTTGCCGGTGAGGCGGCGGTCCGAATAGCTGATGCCCGTCTCCGACCGGTTGATGTCGAGATCGTCCTTGTCGAGACGCAGGCTCGACGACAGCGAAAGGCCGATCGGCGCATCGAAAGCCGCCATGGCGACGTAATCCGAACGGTTGGATTCGAGGCCGGAATTGGCGCCGGCATTGACAAGATCGTAGGAAGCGAAGGAATTGTCGCCCGCCAGATGGAACGACTGGCCGGCAATGGCGCGAACGCCGTAGCCATTGTCGAAGGTGCCGTTATAGCGGAAGCCGATATTTGCGCGCGTGCCGCCTTCGATCCGGTCGAAACCGGAGAATTTGTCGCGCTCGAAGAGGTTGGTTGCGTCGAATACGAAGGCCTGCGCATCCTCGTTCGGAAGACGGCCGGCATATTGCTCGTTCGGCCGCACGAAGATCTGCGCGATCGGTTCGATCACGTGGCTGCTGTTGAGCGCCGTGAAGAGCCAGGGATAACGCACTTCCAGACCGCCGGTGACCATGCCGCGAAACGCTGCGTCGTCATGCATCATGCCCTGATAGGCATAGGATGTGCCGCCGGAGGTGAAGCTTGCCGGCGACATGTCGGTCCACAGCGCATCGCCACGTGCGGCAAGGATCGGCGTGATCTGCAGGCCGCTGTCCATCGTAAACGTACGCTTCCACTCGGCTTCGGTGGAAAGCCGCGTATAGTCGCCTTCAAGCCCGTTGAAGCGGGAATAACCGCCAAGCGCGTAGGCATCCTGCTTCAGACGGGTGATGCTGGTGAGGTTGGTCGTCAGCGAAAGTTCACCGCCATAGATCGGATCCGGCACGAAATAGCGGTAGTCGACAACGGGATGAACTATGGCCTGCTTGCGTTCCTTGGATTCGGTGTTGTCCGTATCCTGAACATTGAAATAATAGCCGCGCGCGTCGAAGCTGTTCCGCTCGCTCGAACCACTCAAATAGATCTGATTGGTCTGAACGTCGTTCCTGTAACCCTTCAGCCCGTAGGTGCGCGAAAAGTTGTTGTCGGTCTGCACCATGGCATCCCAGCCGAACGCCCAGCGCGGATTGATGCTGAAATCGCCCTTGCTGGCGATCATGCCGCGATTGTCGTTGAGCGCGTCGCTGGTTCCAGCCGTGAAGGTCTCGGATTTCAGCTGGCTGATGCCGGCAATCGTTACCGTATGCATGCCGGTCTCGAAACGCTGGCGCAATTCCGCCTGCAACAGCAGACCCTGCGTCGTGTAATAGGTCGGCGTGACGGTCACATCCGACGTATCGGACAGAACCTGGAAATAGGGGACGCCGATACCAAAACCGAGATTGTCGGTGATGCTCATCTGCGGGAACAGGAAACCTGACTTCCGCTTCACCGTATTATCGGGAACCGTCAGGAACGGCACATAGGCGATCGAATGGCCGAAAAGCTGCAGGCGCGCCTTTTCGAGCCGGATCGTATGGGTCTTGCCATCCTGAACGACGCGCTCGGCCTTGACCTGCCACAGCGGCGCTTTCTCAGGCTTGGCGGCGCAGGGCAGACAGGCCGTATAGACGCCGTTGTTGAGGACCATCAGATCGCCTTCGAGGCGCTCGGCGCTTTCGCCCGCGATACGGGTATTGTCCGGGGTCTCGACACGCAGCGCATTGACGAAGCCCTGACCGAAATCGTCAGTGACATCCATCTCGTCGGCATAAATCTTGTTACCGCCGGGCTCGATCAATTCGATGTTGCCATGGGCGATCACGCGGCCGGTCTGCTGATTATATTCCACTTGCTGGGCCACCATGCGGTAGCCCGAATATTTCATGCGAACCACGCCCTTCGCGATCACGCGCTGGGAATCGCGATTATAGGTCAGTTCATTTGCTGTAAGCAGGAGTTTCGAATCGTCTTGGCTTGCCGACGCGAGCAATCCATCCTGGCCGAAAGCGACCGGGCTGGATGCCAAATACGCGCACACAGCGGCACCTGTCAGAAGGGCCGTCCAAAGCCGCCTGATATTCCCGCGGTCATATACCGCCACTAGCCGTCCTCCTGATGAAGCAGAATTGTTGCCCCCAAAGCCAACGCCACGACGACTGGAACCCAGACCGCGACGGTGGGAGGGACAACACCACCACTCCCGAATGCCCTTACGAGCACGGTTACTACATAAAGCACGAAGCCGGAAACGATTCCACCCAGAATCACGGAGCGCGATTGGGCGAAGCGGCTGAACTTTAATGAAACGGTCGCGGCGATCAAGGTCATCGCAACCAGAAGCAGGGGCGTCGATAGCAGGAAATGATACTGCGTCTCAAGCGCTTTTGAAGACAGTCCAAAAGACTTTGCAACTTCGATCTTGTGAGAAAGATCAAAGAAAGCAACGGTTTCCGTCTGCGTCATCCGTTCCTGCACGAATTCGCGTCTCAGATTGGTACTGATCCGCGTGCTCTCTTGCCGAACTGGCACATGTCCGGCGCGTGTTTCTGTCACGCCGTTAAGAAGCCAGTAACCATCTTCCAACTTTGCCGACTTGGCATCCTGTCGCGAGACGATATTCCCGTCCTTGTCGAGGTGGATAAGCACCACGTCGAGAAGCATGGTTCCGTTGTCTTCGAAGCTCTTGGCGCCGATGATCGTGTCCTGACCGCCGCTTGCCTGACGCATCCACGGAATGATCTCCTGCTGGCGGCCGCCATTTGCTTCATTGCGCAGGCCCGCCTCCATCGCCAGCGACCGGTTCTGGCCCCAGGCGGCGATAGGATTGAGGACCACGACAGACAGAATGCCGATGAGGACAGAGCCAAGGACGAAAGGAAGGATGAATTGCCAGGCGGAGATGCCGGCCGCGCGCGTGACAACCAGTTCGTAACGCCGGTTAAGCGAGATCAGCGTCGTCATGCCGACGAAGAGCGCGATGAAGGGAACAGTCTGCTGCAGGATCAGCGGCAGGCGAAGCGCGGTGAGACCAAGCGCTGCCGGAACGGTATAGCCGGGCAGGCCGGACATGCGCCGTGCCGTTTCGCTGAAATCGGCGAGATAGATGATCGACGACACGCCGAGCACGAACCAGACGGCCGTCATCAGATATCGTTTGAGGAAATAGCGGGCGAGCGTGTTGAAAATCATGCGTTACCGCTCCCGGAGCTTCGCGCCAGCCGGCTGGAGAAAAGACGGCGTACGCGGCCGGCCGTATCGGCAATGATCTTCGGCATCCTAGGCTTGCGGCCCGTGATGAGAACGAAGGCGGCCGCAGCGCCGCTGAGACCCGGCACGGCATAGACAAGCGGAATGAAGGCCGCGCTCTGCTTGACCTGATTGGTGACGTAAAAACCGAGCCAACGCAGCATGAAAGCGGTCACAAGTGCTGCGACCATCGGATGCAGGCGCGCCTCGCGGTGTGAACGCGCATCGGCAGCGATGACCAGCGAGATCAATGCGAAGGCGAAGGCGAACATCCAGTCCGAGAGGCGCTTGTGCAATTCGCTACGGAAATTCTCCGGTGAGCGCTTGTAGCTCGCATTATTCTCGTCGGGCGAGAGAAGGAAGCCGAGGCTGGCATCGCCGGGAGAAAGCGAGGGTTCCGAATCCTGCTTTTCCGACATGGTCGAAAGGTCGAAAGCATAGGACAGGAATTTGACGATCGAGACCTTGCCATCAGGTGTCTTCTGCTGAACCTCACCGTCGCGCATGGTCAGCGACGTGCCGCTTTCATCGATCATGCCTTCCTTGGCATAATAGATGAGATCGAAATTCGGATCACGGCGGTCGGCGACGAACAGGCCCTTGAGGATGCGGCCCTGGCGCTGGGCGATCTGCACGTAAAGGCCGTCCTGAATGGTGCGGAAGGTCTTTTCCTCGATAACCGAGGACAGAAGGTCGGCATAGGCCGCGGCCACCATCTGCCGTGCGGAACTGCGAGCAGGCGGCTCGATAAAATTGGTAATGGTAAAAGAAAACGCGCTCAGAACCGCGGCCAGAATGAGAACCGGGCGAAACATGATCGAACGCGGCGCTCCGGCCGCATCGATGATGGCAAGCTCGGAATCATTGTTCATCGCCGTGAATATCTGGGTAATGCCGATGACGAGGGCGAATGGCAGCACGACCGGAATGAGCGTCGGCAGGATCATCGTCGCGAGCGCCATGAAGGAACCCATCGACTGACCGGTATCGGTAACGAGATTGATTCTCTGGAGAACCTGGATGGTCCATATGATCGCGAGCACCGGCAGCAACGCGACCAGAAACATCTGCGTTGTCCGCCGCAGGATATAGTTCTCGAGAAGCTTCATACGGCCCTGTTCGACATTGTTTTCCCGTGCGGTCGCCCGCCGGATTTCCGCTTATCTAATCGCATCGTTTGCAATTGGCTATTCCGGCATGCTCACAAATATGTTTTGCGCGACGATTTTTCCGTCGCCTGTGTCTTTTTGTGGAACAAGCTGTCGGTTTCATGACGTGACCGTGCATTCCACAAAAATACCTTTCCTTTAAAGAATATGGACCTTTAAAGAATGCAGGCCTTTAAAAATGCGGGGTTGCGCCAGGGGCCGAAAAGGCCATGATCAGGCGCACCACGCAAGTCGTCCACGAAGAGCAGGAAACCATGTCCGCCAAATTCGATATTTCTTTCGCCAATTCCGCCTCGCTTGAAAATGCCCTCGCCGTCGTGCTGCAGGCGTCTGGTGAGGCTCACGCCGTTGCCGGTGCTTCCGAGGCCGATCCGGGCGGCGTGATTGCCCGGGCGGCAAAGATTTCGGGTTTTGCCGCAAAGTCGATGACGACGCTCGATGTGATCACGCCGCAGGGTTCGAGCGCCGACCGGCTTCTCGTCATCGGTCTCGGCAAGCCGGCGAAACTTGTCGCGCATGACTGGCTCCGTGCCGGCGGCACGGCTGCCGCCAATTTCAAAAAGGCGGACAAGGTCGCCATCTACCTCGATGCCCCCGGCGTCGAGATCGGTGCGCAGGCGGCTGCGGATTTTGCGCTTGGCCTTCTTTTGCGCGCCTACAGCTTCGATGCTTACAAGACCAAAAAGAAATCCGACGACGAAAAGACCCCGAAGAAAGTCGAGGTCGTTATTGTCACAGCGGCCCATCAGGAAGCGGAAAAGGCTTTTGCCGTCTCCGAAGCGGTTGCGGGTGGCGTGATTCTCGCGCGCGATCTCGTCAACCTGCCGCCGAATGCTCTCGGCCCGGTCGAGTTTGCGGAAAAGGCTGAAGAGCTGCGCAAGCTTGGCGTGGAGGTGGAAATCCTCGGCGAGAAGGAGTTGAAGAAGCTCGGCATGAACGCGCTTCTTGGCGTGGCGCAGGGCTCTGCGCGTCCGCCCCGGCTTGCGGTCATGCAGTGGAACGGCGGCTCCAAGAAAGACGAGCCGATCGCCTTTGTCGGCAAGGGCGTCGTTTTCGATACCGGCGGCATTTCGCTGAAGCCCGGCCTCAACATGGAAGATATGAAGGGCGACATGGGCGGCGCTGCGGCCGTCACCGGCCTCATGCATACGCTCGCGGCCCGCAAGGCGAAGGCGAATGTCATCGGCGTCATCGGTCTGGTGGAGAACATGCCCGATGGCAACGCCCAGCGCCCCGGTGACATCGTCACCTCCATGTCCGGCCAGACCATCGAGATCATCAATACCGATGCCGAAGGCCGGTTGGTTCTGGCCGATGCGCTCTGGTACACCAAGGAGCGTTTTAGCCCGAAATTCATGATCAACCTCGCCACCTTGACGGGCGCGATCACGGTTGCGCTCGGCAATCTTCAGGCCGGTCTTTTCTGCAATGACGACGAACTTGCCGTGCGTCTTGCACAGGCGGGCGATGTGACGGCGGAAAAGCTGTGGCGCATGCCGCTCGGCAAGGATTACGACAAGATCATCGATTCCAAGTTCGCCGACATGAAGAACAGCTCTGGTCGTCTGGCGGGCTCCGTCACCGCTGCGCAGTTCCTCAAGCGTTTCGTTGGCGAAACACCATGGGCGCATCTCGATATCGCCGGCACCGCAATGGGGTCGCCGATGACCGAGATCAACCAGTCCTGGGGATCGGGCTATGGCGTGCGGTTGCTGAACGAACTCGTTCGCGCCCATTACGAAGATTGACGCGACGGAGCTTAAAAGTCTGCGGATGACTGAAATTCTGTTCTACCATCTGACGGAATCGAAGCTGGAGGATGCGCTGCCGCCTTTGCTCGAAAAATCGCTGGAACGCGGCTGGAAGGTCGCGATCCAGACGGTGGACGAGGAGCGTCGCGATTTCCTCGATGCTCATCTGTGGACCTTTCGTGACGACAGTTTTCTGCCACACGCGACGGACAGTTCTTCCACGCCGCAAAACCAGCCGATTCTTCTGACAGCATCGGCTGGCAACAGCAACGAAGCCAGCGTCCGCTTCCTGGTTGACGGTGCCGAACCGCCGGCCGTGGAAGCCTATGAGCGTATCGTGTTCATGTTTGACGGATACGATGCCTACCAGCTCGAAATGGCGCGAAATCACTGGAAAAGGCTGAAGACCGAGGGTCATGCCCTGACCTATTGGCAACAATCGCCGGAAGGCCGCTGGCAGAAGAAGGCCTGATCACGGCTCCCCACACAAACAGACTGGCAAAAATTCGCATGTGGCGCCGCCTGCCGGTTTTCGCATTATGAGCCGAATCGAACATAGCGCTCTGATCCGGCCGACAGGTGACTGAAAGTGGCGGCTGCCACAGACGAAACAGCAGAAGGACATCATCATGGGACAGGCGATTTCACGGCCCGACAGGGAAATAGAGCGTCTGGTCGCGGTGCGGTCAATCATGTCCTTCAAGAATGCCGAGATGCCGGAACTGGAAGTGCTGTCTCGATTGGGGCAGGGCGTCTTTGACGTCCCGCGTGCGGCCGTTCACATCGTCGATGAGGACTGGCTCCATATTGCCGAACAGGCGGGGATGCAGCTGTCGGAATGCCCGCGCGATCTGTCGATCTGCAACCGCGTCATCGCCAGGCAGGATGTCGTGGTCATTTCCGATCTGACCCAGCACCCGGATTTCCGCTTCATGTCCTATGTAAAAGGCGGGCCGGAATTGCGTTCCTATGCCGGCGCTCCGATCGAGCTGGAACCCGGGCTGGTCGTCGGTGCCTTTTGCCTTGTCGATACGGTGCCGAGAAAATTCTCCCACGGCGAAATCGACAATCTGAGGCATTTCGCATTGCTGGCGGCTGCACTCCTGCGTCTCCAGAAGGCCAATTTCACGATGAGCCTGGCGGAGCGCGAATTGCGGGATGCGGCGATGACCGATCCGCTGACCGGCTTTTACAATCGCAAGGCGCTGGAGGCGATTGTTGACAGCCAACTCGGCGCGGCTCTGCGGGAGAACGAGGCCTTCGGCGTGCTCTATCTCGATCTGGACGGTTTCAAGGCGATCAACGACACGTTCGGCCACCCGGCGGGTGACCGGGTGCTGACCGCCGCTGCCGCCCGCATTCGCAATGCGATCCGCAGCGAAGATACGGTGGTGCGCATGGGGGGCGACGAATTCGCCATTTTCATACCTCGTCCCAACACATCTGAGGTGATGAACGGGCTGGCCGATAGGCTTCTGGCCGCTTTCCGTGAACCCTTTGATGTCGACGGGCAGGCGGTCGGCGCCCGTCTCAGCATCGGCGGCGCAATCGCTCCGCAGGCGGGTTCGGACCGTGCCACGCTTTTGCGCAGTGTCGACGAGGCGCTGTATCAGGCCAAAAAATCAGGGCGCGACCGCTTCGTCAGCCGCGCCCTTTGATATATCTGGCTTTCGGCAACCCCTTGGCCTTCTCAGTCGTAGAAGGAATCCACGAATTTGTGGCGGCCGAGCAGGAAGGCGTCAGCCACATGGGTTAGTGGTGCAAGGTCGACGTCAGAGCGGCCGGCCTTGATGATCTCCGCGAAGCGCTCGTAAAGCGCCGGATATTCCCGTTCCGGCTGCGACAGTTTCTCTTCGCCGTTGATGGAAAGCTTCGCGCCGCCTTCCGACAGAACCATCCGTCCGGCTGCCGTTTCCGCCACGATATCCCAGCTCTGCTTGCCGGTCTGGCGCCAGTCGAATTCGGCGTGCACCGGCATTTTCGTCACGTCCGAAAAATGCAGGTCGGCGGCGATCGGCGCGTCGCGGTTTTCCGGGAATTCGAGCGTGGCCTTGGTCAGGAACAGAGCGCGGGGCAGGATATGGGTGATGATCGACAGCGCGTTGATGCCGGGGTCGAACACACCAAGGCCGCCCGCCTGCCAGATCCATGCCTGGTTCGGGTGCCAGTGGCGCACATCCTCTTTCCAGATCACATGCACGCTGTCGATTGTCGTCGAGGCCAGAAACGCCTTTGCGGCCTCAACCGCCGGCGCATAACGCGAGTGCCAGCTTGCAAACAGCGAAAGGCCTTTCGAATCCGCGAGGCGGATAAGGTCCTGAACTTCCGAAAGTGTCGCACCCGGCGGCTTTTCGAGGAAAACGTGCTTGCCGGCATTCAGCGCAGCATAGGCTGCCTCGTAACGATATTGCGGCGGCATGCACAGCGAAACCGCTTCGATCTGCGGAACGGCTTCCAGCATGGCCTCGATGGTGCCGTAGGAAGCAACGCCGTCCACCGTGCCGTGGCGGCTCGCCGTTGCAATCAATTCGAAATCCGGATTGCCCGCAATGGCTGGAAGGTGCTGGTCGCGAACGATTTTGCCGACGCCGACGATGGCAAGCTTGGTGGCTGACATGAATGGAACCTGTTTGAGCGCGTCATGGATAAAGTGTGACTTTACAAGTTTTTAGCAGAAACAATCGAAGGAGCAAGGCAATCGTCCTTGCGCGATGAGTGTTTTTTCAGTTCGTTATATCGCAACATAAATCGCGAGTTCTGTATTTTTATAGTACATAATATTTGAATTTTACAAATATTTTCTCGATATTTAAAGTGTTGTTTTTCGTTTCGAGGTGGTTTTAATGGTGTAAATTTAAGGTATATTCAATCGATATTCGATAATGATTTTATTAATTTTAGGTTTCGCTTGAATAGATTTTGAAGAGCACATGTATGGTGGTTTTACTTGGGGATGACCGTTCGTCCGGCTTCGTCCAGAAAGTCAACGAGAGCAATCGTCAATTCAATACATATGGATTGGTTTTCGGCGTCGTCCTCTATAATCTGTACATATTCGTCGACATGACGCTGGTGCCGGAGATCATCTGGCTGGATCTCGTCGTCCGGTTGTTCGTTATCACGCCGCTCCTGTTCCTTTATTTTCCCGCACGATATTATGCGACGAGGGCGCGGCCGGATGCGATCGCGCATGAGGTCCTTCACGGGCTGGGCTGCATGCTGGTCGTCGCGTCGCTGATGTTCATCTATGCCAATGCGAGGACCTCGGCGGCGAGCGAATATTATATGGGGATCATCACCGTCGTCCTCTACATGAATACGATACATCGCAAACCATTTCCGCTTGCGGTCATGGGAACGGTCGGTTGCATGGTCGTCTTCATCGTTGGCCTGGAATACGTCACGGTGACGAGTGAAGTTGCCAAGATGCCGGCTATCATGTGTTCGGTCGGTGTTGGCGTGGTCTCGCTCTTTGCTGCCTATCGCATCGAAAATGTCGAACGGCGGGATTATCTGGCGTCGGTGCGCGAAAAAACGCTGCTGCAACGCATTCAAAACGCAAATCGGGAGCTTCAGCAGCTTTCCAACACCGATCAACTGACCGGAATCCGCAATCGTCGCAGTTTTGATGAGGCGGCGGGCGAAGCTTCAGACAATGGCGGCAGGCCAAGGGCGCTCATCCTCCTCGATGTCGACTATTTCAAGAACTACAATGATTCAGAGGGTCATGTTGCGGGCGACGATTGTCTACGCAGGATTGCCGGCAGGTTGCGGGGAGCGCTACGCAAGGACGACGACGACAGAAGTTTCGTCGCGCGCTATGGCGGCGAGGAATTTGTGGTCTTGCTCGACAATTGCGCCGTCTCCGCAGCTCTCGCCGTCGGTGAAAGGCTGCGGCTGGCTGTGTCCGACGAGGCCATACCCCACCCGAACCGTCCGGACGGGCTGGCAATCGTGACAGTCAGCCTGGGGGTCGCGGTTTCGACCGATGGTAGGGAAATAACATCCGAAATGTTGAACCAGGCAGACGTTGCGCTTTACGAGGCGAAGCGCCAGGGCCGCGACCGGCTGGTGCTGGCGAACGAGAATATCGCGACGATTGCGAGGCCGGCTGGGTTCGCCGGTGTTGAGCCCGCAATAGCGATATAGACCGGCCGGTTCGACCGGCAGAGTGCGAATATGGTCCCGCACAAATGCGGGATCGGTGAAGGCCAAACGCCGGAATTCCGGCGCCATAACAATAATGACCGGGGGATTGCAGATGATGGAATTGATCGCCACCCAGGCGGCGGCGGCCGCCGCCGAGCTTCCATTTCTGCTGCTCCAGGCAGCCGCCGTGATCGGCATGGTATCCGTGCTGATCCTTGTAAGGCGCGACATAGCGCTCGATGACGCGCGTTATAAGATCTACTATGGCCTCATATTCGGGGTGGCCGGCTTTTTGCTGACGCTCCTTGTTTCCGAGTTCATCAAGCTGCCCTCCAAACCCTATATTCGCTCGGACCTGTTGTTTCTGGCGGGTGTGCTGGGTTCCTGGCAGGGGGGATTGATCAGCCTGGCGTTTATCGCCGTCGGGCGTCTCGTATTCGGTGGCACTGCGCTGTTTTTCGCCGCCTTTCAGGATATGGTGGTCATTTCGGCTAGCGGAATCATGCTGTATGGCTGGATGCGCAGGCGCCGTCTCAACGACCTCGAAATTTGGGATATTCTCGGCGTGTTCGCGGTGAGATTCGTTGCCGCGCTGTTTGCGATCTCCCTGTCATTCGGCATTGGTCTGATCGACCAGGCGCTTTTCCTGAGCGCGGTCGGCCGCCGTACCCTGGGTGCGGTGGCCGTTGGTCTGCCGATGATCGCCTTCCTGCTTCTCTTGCTGCGCGGCGAAGCGCGCGCACGGGAAGAAGTGAGGAAACGCGAAGCCGCAGCACGGACCGATTCCCTGACTGGCCTCCCCAACAGGCGTGCCCTCAAGGATCATATCGAAATGACGACGAGGCTTAAACCGGCCGTTCCGCATGCCCTTGTGCTGATTGAAATCGTCAATATTGCCGATGTCGCTGCCTGCGAGGGCGAGGATTGGGGCGATCTTTTCTGGCCGAGGCTGGCGCAGGAGATCTGCGACGAGGACAACGGCCTGCTGTCCAAATCCAACGCACCATGCAGCTTCATGTTCGGCGATACGACACTTGCGGTTGTCATGCAGGGGATTTCGCTGGAGAAGTCGGAAAGCGCGAGGCTGATGATGCGTCTCCATGACGCGTTGAGCGCATTTTCCAAGTCTACGGAGACGGGGCCTGCACCGCACCTGAAAATCGGCGCGGCCAATCTGGATATGCTGTCCCGGCAGAACGTGGCCTCCTTCCTCAGGCATCTTAGCCTGGCGCTGAAGGGAAGCGAAAACCCGGTGCAGATTTTCCCGTTTTCCTTTGCTGAGAAAGCGACACGCGACGAGGGCGTGCGGCAGATGCTGGTCAGCTGGATCAAATCCGGCCAGCCACCAATTTATTATCAGCCGAAATTTGAAATGCACAATCGCCGCATGGTCGGCGCCGAAGCCCTTTTGCGGGCGGTCGATGCACGGGGGCAGTCGCTTTCGCCCTATTACGTGCTGGAGATTGCCGAGCGCCATCGGCTGCTGGTGGAGTTTGAATGGTCCACGATCGAAGCCGTTGTCCGCGACCTCGCCGACCTGCGGGGCCTCGATGCGGATTTTCACCTGGCCGTGAATATTTCCGCCTCGTCTTTTGCAACCGCGCGTTTTGGAGACCGTGTCGTTGCGCTTTTGAACGAGATGGGGGTGCCGTCGCAGCGCCTCTCGATCGAGGTGACGGAGATGAGCAGAATACCGAATATCGATATCGTGCAGCAGAATTTCGACAGGTTGAGTGCTGCCGGCGTGCGGCTCTCACTGGATGACTTCGGTACCGGTTATGCCGCACTCACCCTGCTTGCGCGGTTCCCGTTCGAGGAGGTTAAAATCGATCACTGGATGACGTCACGGCTCGATCAATCGAGGTTCAGGGAGGCGATCGCGCTCGCCTTCGAAAGCGCCGAGCGTTATGGCGCCAAGTTGGTGACGGAAGGCATAGAAACGGAGGAGCAGAGCAGGCTGCTCATGCAGATGGGCATCCGTTTCGGCCAGGGTTATCTCTATTCGCCCGCCGTGCCGCTTGAGCGGTTGAAGCCCATGAAGGAATGCGCCTAGCATCTTTCGGTCAAATGCGTCGCCCCTTATTCCCGTGCCTGTCACAGGAATCGGGCCGACACGTGTCTTTGCTATAGGCTCTTTTCTGCCCAGATATTTGGGCTGCTGGATGTCTATGACAAGCAAAGGGATGACGATAACCTGGAGCGCGGCGAACAATGGTAAGCTCCAGCGTGGTGTCTGAATTCAGCCCTGACTGGATTGAATGTTCCTCCGGTCTGTGCTGAGGAAGCCCTTAGACGAACCCATGTTCCGACCGTGTTTTGCGGTCACGCGAGCGAACGGATGCTTGAAAACGACGACATATGGCACGACGGGGCCGGCAAGCCTTCGCCGGAGAGACAGGCCACACGGGCGGGAAGCGTCAGCCAGTCGCTGCGGACGGTCGCCGATGCCGTGTCCGGTCGTCGGGGCCCTGCGGGCCATCCGCGCGCGACCTCTGGCTGGCCGTGGCTGAGGATGCTGCTGGTCTGGCTGTTGCTCATGGCGGCGGTCACTGCCGCTCTGGCGGCTTATCAATATGTCAGCCTGCTCGGCGAACTGGAACGGCAAAGCAACGCCCTGCAGGCGGAGGCTTCGCGCCGGGCAGATCAACACGACGCCCATGTGACCGCGCTTTCGGCCGTGGCGCAGGCGGAGCAGGGGCCGGACTACGGCCTGCTGCTCGATGTGGCGGCTCCCATCCTGCAATTTTACCCGCGCATTGATGAAGTTCAGCTTGTTTCCCTCAACGATGAGGGCCCTGCCATAGGCACCCGGCCGCTGGAAGGTGAACTGGCCGCGGCGATCCGCAGGGCGGGATCGGTATTTACCGGCCGGCCGGCATTGCTGGCGAGCGGGCTGAGGCCCGGGCATTACATGATCGTCAAGCGCAGCCCCAACAGCGAGACGGCGTCGAAACTGCTGGTGCTCGCCGTCGACAGCGCGGGACTGCTCGCATCAGACGCGCCCTTCTGGTCGGCGAAACAGGCCGTGATCCGGCTGAAGATGCCGGACGGTACATTGCTGTTCGGTCCGCCGGCACTGCCGGAAAAACCGCAATATGTCCGGCAACTGAGCAGCGCCAGCCAGCCGCTGCTTCTGGAAGTTGCCCTGTCCATTACCTGGCAGGATCTGTTGCCTGGCCGCGCTCTGCTTGCCCTGCTGGGCAGCGCCAGTGTCGTTTTCCTGCTCGGCATCGTGATGGTGAGACAGAGGATGCGTATGCGGGCTGCCGAAAGGCGGGCGGAACTGAGCGGTATGGAAGCAAGGCTTACCCATGCCTCGCGGGTCAATGCGCTGGGCGAGATGGCCAGTGGCCTGGCGCATGAGCTGACGCAGCCTCTGACGGCAATCTTGGCGCAGGCGCAGGCGGGGCGGCGGCTTCTCGCCCGCCAGGATCTCGCAACGCTTTCCGGTGCTCTGGATGACATGGTCGAACAGGCCCGATGCGCTTCCAACATGCTCGACCGGTTCCGCAACTGGTCGCTGCCGCATCGACGGCCGGCGGCGGCGCATGACCTGCGGGCGGCACTTCGCAATGTTGATGCGCTTCTTGCCGGTGAAGCGGCACGTCAGGATGTGATTATCGATATCATCGTGCCGGGCGCGCCGCTCCCGGTGCGGGTCGATCCGGTGGAAATCGAGCAGGTGATGTTCAACCTGCTGCGCAATGCGCTCGATTCGCTCGGCAGTTCGGAGGTCAGGGGCGCAATTACTGCCACTCTGAGCCAGCAGGGCGACTTCGCCGTGCTTGAAGTCACTGACAATGGCCCCGGCGTTGCGCCGGAATTGCGCGACCGGCTGTTTACGCCTTTCGCAACCACGAAAAAGAACGGCATGGGGCTGGGACTTGCGCTGAGCCAAAGGCTGGTGGAGCGCGCCGACGGCGAAATCCTTTATGTCGATCGTGAGAACGGCGCTCTTTTCCGGGTCGTCCTGCCCGTCGCGGCGGAGGCATAAAGGCCATGACCTTGCCCGTCTATCTCGTTGACGACGACGCCGCGGTGCGCAAGGCGCTGATTTTGCTGTTGTCCACCGTCGGCATCAAGGCGAGGGGTTTTGCCGATCCCATGGTTTTCCTCGGTCAATTGCAAAGCCTCGAGCCCGGCTGCCTTATCCTCGACATCCGCATGCCGGCGATCACCGGATTGAAGCTGCAGGAAAAGCTGCTGGAAGAAGGTGTTGACTGGCCGGTCATCATCATTTCCGGTCATGGAAATATTGATGCATGCCGCCGAGCTTTCCGCAACGGCGCGGTGGATTTCCTCTCCAAACCCGTAGACGAACAGGATCTCATCGACGCGATCCAGAAGGCGCACCAGACCCTGTCCCGCACGCTCGATGCGAAGGCGCAGCATGCCGAGACGCTGGCGCTGCTGTCGCTCCTGACCGCGCGTGAGCGTGAGATACTTGAACGCATCGCGCTTGGTTTCACCACCCGCCAGATCGCCGATGGACTTGGCCTTTCACCGCGCACGGTCGACAGCCACCGTGCGGCCATCGGTCTCAAACTCGGCACCACGTCGCAGGCGGAAATGACAAGGCTCTGGCTGGAGGCCGGAGAGGATCGTTAGGCGCGGATCGGTAGAACTACCGAGAGGGCGGCCAATCTTACGGATTCGCGGCCTTGCTCCTTGCGCCTAAAGTGCAGTCCTCACCACGCAAGAGGACTTTCTTATGCTCCGTAACCTTTTTATCGTTTCGCTTCTGATCGCCCCTTCGGCAGCTTTCGCACAGGCTTTGCCGACTGCGCCTTACCTGCCGCTCGAAATGGCGGAGAAGGCGGCCAGGGCAGCGCTTCAGGCCTGCTCGGCAAAGGGTAATGCCGTCACCGTCACCATCGTTGCCCGTGACGGCGCCACCAAGGTGATGCTGAAGGCCGACGGCTCCGGCCCCCATACGGTCTCCAGCGCAACCGGCAAGGCCTTTGCGGCCGCATCGCTCGGCCGTGACATTGGCGAGATTGCAGACTTCATCGCCTCCAAGCCCGCCAATGAAGGTCTGCGGACCATGGACGAGCGTCTGGTCATTCAGGCCGGCGGCCTGCCGATCAAGATCGGTGAAGCCCTGGTCGGCGGCATCGGCGTCGGCGGCGCACCTTCGGGCGCCATCGATAGCGAATGCGCCCGTGAAGGTCTCAACGCCATCGGCGCGAAGTAAGCACCGTCAAATTGCATACGGCGGCTTCGCTGGAAGCCGCCGCATTGTCGCGCATCACTGCGCCATCGCATCCTCATATTCGCTTGAAAGCATGAGCCACTGCTCCTCGGCGTCTGAAAGCTTGGCAGCGGCCTCGCCGCGTTCTTTCACTTTCTGCGCGGCCTTGGCGGGCGCTTTTTCGTATAAAGCAGGGTCCGAGAGTTCCTTGTCGAGCGCTTGAATCATTTTCTCAAGCTTCGCCGTCAGGGATTCGATTTCATTGATCTTTTTCTTGAGCGGTGCGAGCTGGGCACGCTTTTCCGCATTGGCCTTGCGCTGGTCGGCTTTCGATGCCTGATCGGCGGCGGCCTCGACCTTGTCTTCCTTCCGCTTGCCGGAGGAAACGACGAGGTCGCGATATTCCTCCATATCGCCTTCGAAGGTCTTGACAGTGCCATCAGCCACCAGCCACAGGCGATCCACCGTCGCCTCGATGAGGTGCCGGTCGTGGCTGATGAGGATGACGGCGCCGTCATAGTCGTTCAGCGCCTCGATAAGCGCCCGGCGACTGTCGATATCGAGATGGTTTGTCGGTTCGTCGAGGATGAGCAGGTTGGGCGCGTGAAAGGCCGCAAGCCCCATCAGCAGCCGGGCCTTTTCACCGCCCGACAGGTCTTTCGCCGCCGTCGCCATCTTCTCCGTTGCCAGACCCATCTGCGCCACCCGCGACCGCACCTGCGCCTCCGGCGCCAGCGGCATCAGCTTGCGCACATGTTCGACCGGCGTCTCATCCGGCACGAGATCATCCAGCTGGTGCTGCGCGAAAAAGCCGATCTTCAGGCCGGGCGCAACACGGAGATCGCCCGCCTGCGGGGCAAGTCGGCCGGAGATGAATTTCGCAAAGGTCGATTTACCGTTGCCGTTGGAGCCGAGCAGCGCGATGCGGTCGTCATTGTCGATCCGCAGATTGAGCTGTTTCAGGATTGATCTGCCCGGCTCATAACCCACGGCACCGCCATTGATGGCGACGATGGGCGATGCCGGTTGCTTTTCCGGCTCCGGGAATGTGATCGGCTGGACGTGATCCTCGATCACGGCAGCAACGGTGCCCATGCGCTCCAGCGCCTTGATGCGGCTCTGCGCCTGGCGCGCCTTGGTGGCCTTGGCGCGAAAACGGTCGATGAAGCTTTGCAGATGTTTGCGCGCAGCGTCGTTCTTGACCTTCGCCTTCATCTGCAATTCGTCGGCCTCGGCCTTCTGCCGCTCGAACTGGTCGTAACCGCCACGATAGAAGGTCAGCTTCTTCTGGTCGAGATGCACGATGGAGTTGACGGCGTTGTTCAGAAGATCGCGGTCGTGGCTGATGATGATGACGGTATGCGGATAACGGCGGATATAGTCTTCCAGCCAGAGCGTGCCTTCGAGGTCGAGATAGTTGGTCGGCTCGTCGAGCAGCAGAAGGTCCGGTTCGGCAAACAGCACGGAGGCAAGCGCCACGCGCATGCGCCAGCCGCCCGAAAAGGAGGAGGCCGGGCGAAGCTGCGCCTCGTGATCGAAGCCGAGACCGGCAAGAATGCTCGACGCACGGGCTTCGGCCGAATGGGCGTCGATATCGACAAGCCGCATCTGGATTTCGGCGATACGGTGCGGATCGGTTGCGGTTTCCGCCTCGGCCAGCAGCGCGCTGCGTTCCTTGTCGGCGGAAAGCACGATGGAAATCAGCGACTCTTCCGTTCCCGGCGCTTCCTGCGCCACCTGGCCGATGCGCGCCTGTTTCGGGATCGTTACCGAACCGCTTTCCGCAGAAAAATCGCCGGTGATGACCCGGAACAGGGTGGATTTGCCAGCGCCGTTGCGGCCGACAAGGCCTGCCTTTACGCCCGCCGGAAGCGTTACGCTGGCATGGTCAAGAAGCAGGCGCCCGGCGATGCGGGCGGAAAGATCGGTAATCGTAATCATGGCGCCGTTTTGGCCGAACTGCGTGGCCAAGGCAAGAGCGCCCGCGCCACACAGCAACAGAATGCAGCGTCAACAGCCGAGCTGCGCCAGATAGCTGCTGCGGCTATGTTGCGCCACGTCCCGGGAGTAGCCGATGACGCAATTGCGCGTGCCGCAGCGGGCGGAGAGCAGGGCGAGTTCGGCATGGCCGAAAAATTCGGCGGGCGTGGCGGTGCCGTCCACTGCCGCGACACCGATCGAAACCGTCAGATGTTCGCCTTCGCCCTCGCTGGTTACGAAGCGCAGGGCCGCCACGTTTTGCCGCAACCGCTCGGCAATTGCTTCAGCCGTATTTTGCGAGACGCCGGCGAACAGAAAGGCGAACTCATTGCCGCCGATACGGGCGACGAAATCGTCCTTCTTGATTGTCTTGCGAAAGAGTGTGGCAAACCGCCGAAGCGCCTTGTTGCCGGCGGTAGGGCCGTATTTTCCGTTGATTTCGCGGAAATGGTCGATGTTGAGCAGTACCATCGACGTGGTGGATGGCGCCTGATCGCCTGAGAAGAGGTCTTCGAGTTTTTCAAGGAATGCCGGCCGATTGGGAAGCGCCGTCAAGGCGTCACGCAGGGAGTTCGCCTGAAGCTCGGCCCGTCGTTTCTCAACTTCCCGGATTTTCATCAGCCCCATCGAGATGAAATGCTTGAGACTGGTCTGTTCTTCGCGAATGTCGCCCATCAGTTGCGCAAGCCGTTCCAGTGACGGCGGCTCATCGTGATCTTCCTCGGCAAGGCTGGTGACGAATGTTTCGCTGCGCTGCAGGCCGGCTTCCAGCCGCGCGGAAATCTGGTTCAGCGTTTCGAAAGCCGTGGCCGCCATCTGTTCCGCTTCGATGCGGGAGAAACCGGGCAGATTGTGCCTCTGGCCGATAATATCGATTTCATGCTGTTGCGGCGCGTTGCCGAGCGCGAGAATATCGCGCCCCATGGCCGGGTTATGCCCCGACAATATCTCATAGATCAGTTCATAATTACGCGGCAGCGGCGCAATGTTCATCTTGCCGATGAATTGCGTGATCCGGGTCACGACAAGACCGTTTCTGGACTGTTCGCGTTTTATATCGCCAGCAGATGTTGTCACGGTCAGCCCCAAGAGATCATGTTTATGAATGCGTCCAAATATTCGACTTCCGAATTGGGGTTACTCATACACGCGACGGTTTAAAATAGGCTAAACTCGCGGGAGGTTTTTGCCACCTTCAACCATAAATTCCGGCATGGTGAAGGCTGTAAGTCGCAAACGGCTTTTGATCGGTGCTATGACAAATCCTGATTTGATTTCAGGTGATGGCCGTTCTTATATCGTTTCTCCAACAGGACATAAGAGGGTGCAGCCTATGACGACCTCCAGAACCTTATATTCTCTCTGCGGAAGCGATAGCTCCCGGCCGTTTTCTCCCCATTGCTGGAAAACGGTGCTTTCGCTGGCGCATAAGGGGCTGGATTTCGAGGAACGCCCTTTGCCCTTCACGGTCATTCCGACGGTGGAGGACGGTTTTTCGAGGACCGTGCCGATCCTGCGCGATGGCGACCAGCTGGTGAGCGACAGTTTCGAAATCGCCCTTTATCTCGATGAAGCTTACCCGGAGCGCCCGTCACTGTTTAACGGCGAGGGCGGCAAGGCAATGGCGCGCTTTGTCGAAAGCTGGTCGCAGACCCAGCTTCACCCGGCCATCACCCGCATTGCCGTGCTCGATATCCACAATATGCTTGATGAGCCGGACCGCCTTTATTTCCGCGACAGCAGGACGAAGGCGCTCGGCCGGCCGCTTGAGGATGTGGTGGCCAATCGTCAGGCGGAAATCGCGGCCTTCCCGGCGCTCCTGGCGCCGATCCGCCGTATGCTGAGCTTCCAGCCCTTCATCGGCGGCACTTCGCCGTTATTTGCGGACTATATCGTTTTCGGCGCGCTGCAATGGGCGAGGATCACCACCGGGGCTGATCTGTTTTCTGAAAACGATCCTGTCCGGGACTGGTTCGAGGGCTGCCTCGATCTCCACGACGCGAGAGGCCGCAGTGTGACAGCGGCGTGAAATGTCTGCCGCCATCGTCGCAATGTGGTTGATCCCCCTTGTTTTCGGGCCTTTGGGCGGGTAAAGACCGCCCACTTTCTATAGGAAAAGGAAACGGACACATGGCGATTGAACGCACATTTTCGATGATCAAGCCGGACGCAACCAAGCGTAACCTGACGGGCGCGATCACCAAGGTATTTGAAGACAACGGCCTGCGCGTCGTCGCCTCCAAGCGCGTCTGGATGAGCAAGCGCGAAGCCGAAGGCTTCTACGCCGTTCACAAAGAGCGTCCCTTCTTCGGCGAACTCGTTGAAGGCATGACCTCCGGCCCGACCATCGTTCAGGTTCTGGAAGGCGAAAACGCCATCCTCAAGAACCGCGAAATCATGGGCGCCACCAACCCGGCCCAGGCTGCGGAAGGCACCATCCGCAAGACCTTTGCGCTCTCCATCGGCGAAAACTCCGTTCACGGTTCCGATGCTCCGGAAACCGCCGCACAGGAAATCGCCTACTGGTTCGCTGAAACCGAAATCGTCGGCTGATTCAGAATATCAACGGCTTGAATCGCCTTCTCAGGTGATTGCGTGAAGCCGCTGAAAAGACACGATGAAACGGAGCCGAAAGGCTCCGTTTTTTTTGTTTCAAGCACCGGGTAAATGGTTTTGTGCGCGAGCATCACCACACCCTCATTCCTGTGCTCGTCACAGGAATCCAGCCGACGCGCGTCTGCGCGGCGAAAGAGTCCCTCCAGCCCAAGGACTTGGGCTGACTAGATTCCTGTGACAAGCACAGGAATGAGGGGGAGGGGTTCACGACGCCGGACACCCCTCCACCGGTCGCATATCCGTCGTGCCATCCGGTTTGAACACCTCCGGATTGGGCGTATAGAGCGGCCCGACTGTGAGCGGCTTGGCCGGAAGAAGCGACTGGTCCGTGTCGGAGCGGATCGTGGTCTCTATCGTTTGCAGGATATCACCCTCCGGCCCCTTTATGCGGATGGTGACTTTATAGGGGCGGTCCTGCTTCACGCACTCGACCGGCGGGCTTTGGACGGCGATCTTCTCGTCTGCAGGGAAAATCTTCTCCCGCGTCGTCAACTCAGCGCCGCCGCGAGGATTTTCGAAGCTCGCCTCCAGCGTGCTGCCGTCGCGGATGGGCGCGATGCGTTGCAGGGTCACGAGATAGGTGGCAATCGCCACCCGGTAGTTGAAGACGAACATGCGGCCCGAAACCTTTGCGACATCGCGCGGCTCGTCCCGCTGGCATCCGGAAAGAGAGAGCAGCGCCGCAATCGCCAGCAATGGAATGGCAGTTCTTTTCATGTCTGCGCCTCCTTCTTCCGCTGATAATGCCGGCTGGCTTTCTGCCTGTTGCCGCACACCGCCATGTCGCACCAGATGCGGCTTCTGTTCTTGCTGCGGTCGATGAACAGCCAGCCGCAATTGCCGCAAATCTTCAGCCGTTCCCGCGTCTCTGCCGAAAGCAGCGAAAGGGCGGAATGGGCGGTCGCATTGCCGAGGCTTGTCGCGAGAGGAAACGACCGCAATGCCGCGCCGCAGGCGAAAAGAAGCTCAGCCAAGCTGCCGTCATCATTGCCGCCACTGGCGAGTGAGGAGCGGAAATAGTCGTCGATAGCCTCACGCAGACCAAGAAAAACCGGCCGCTTTTCCGCCTCAGGCGCGATGAGCGTCGGAAACCTGCCGCGCTCTGCACCGAGACGGGTCGCAGCTTCCGCAAAGGCAATGATCTGCTCGGGTGCGGCAAAACGGTCGATCGATTTTGCCGCGTCGGAACGCAAGATGATACTGTTGGCAACATCGAGTGCCAATGCGCCGCCTGCGAAACGATGTTCTGTCCAGCGAAATGTCATGTCAGACATTATAACTGTCAAAATCCATTTTAACAGTTATAATAGCGGCGGGAGGACGCGTTTGGCCTATTTCCTGCAACAATTGCTGAATGCCGTGCCGGTCGCCTCGCTTTATGCGGTCCTGGCCTTCGGTTACGCGATCGCCTTTTCGATCACCAGACGGGCGGATGTCACCTACGGCGCGATTTTCGCCTTCGCCGGCCAGACCTGCCTGCTGTTTGCCGATTTCGGCTGGAACCGGCTGTGGCTGGTCCTGCCCGCAACGCTTGCCCTTGGGGCGGGGATGGGGCTGCTCGGCGGGCTGTGGGCGGCGGCTTTCATCGGCAGGGCAGTGATGCGGCCGCTGGCGAAAGCCTCCCCCAATGCGGTGACGGTCGCCTCCATCGGCGTGCTGATCGCGCTCACCGAAAGCGCCAGACTTGCCGCCGGCACACGGCAATTATGGCTGCCGCCGCTTTTATCCGAACCGGTGCGTTTCTGGGCCGATGGCAGCTTTGCCGTTACCCTGACGCCAATGCAGATGCTGAACACGGCCGTTTTCTGCCTGCTCGTTCTCGCAGGCTATTTCTATTTGCGGCGTTCCGGCTTTGGCAGACGCTGGAAGGCGGTGTCGGACGATGCTTTCGCCGCCTCGCTCTGCGGAGTGAATGCGGGCAGAATATTCCTGCTGTCCTATTGCGCGGCGGGCCTTATCGCCGCAATCGCCGGCGTATTGGCGACCTTTTATTACGGCACAATGGATTTCGGCGCCGGGCTGGTATTCGGCCTGAAGGTCGTGCTCATTTCGGCAGCGGGCGGTTATGCCAGCCCGCTCGTCTGCGCGCTCGGGGCCGCTGCCGTCGGTTTTGCCGAAACCCTGTGGGTTGGTTACGGGCCTGTCATCTGGCGGGATGCGGCCGTTCTGACGCTTCTGGTCGGTTGGCTGATCGTCATGCGCAGCAGGGTGGAAGCGCCCTAGAGCATTCCGAGGAGAAGTGGGCGCCAGTTTTCCGTCCGGAAATGCGAAAACGACGAAGCGTTACCGCCACTTGTCCTTGGCCGCGTCATCCGTCGCCTTGGCCGCGATCCACTCGCCCGCCGTGCCATCCTTGCCATGTTCCTTTTTCCAGAACGGCGCGGAGGTCTTGAGGTAGTCCATCACGAAATTTGCGCCGTCGAAGGCGGCCTGCCGGTGCCGGGCTGCGGCGACGACGAGGACGATATTTTCGCCCGCGGCAATCTTGCCGTGGCGATGGATGGCAGTGAGACCGAGAAGGCCGAAACGCTCGATGGCGAGGTCGGCGATGCGGGTCATTTCCGCTTCCGCCATGCCGGGATAATGTTCAAGTTCCAGTGCTGCCAGCGTGCCGCCATCGTCGCGGCAAAGCCCGGTGAAGGCCACCACCGCGCCAATGCTCCTGTCGCCTTCCGTCAGCCTGCGGGTCTCCTCCGCAGCGTCGAAATCTTCGTGTTGCACGCGGATCGTCGGCTTGACGGCTGGCTGCATCCGCTCATCCCCCCGTCATTGGCGGGAAAATGCCGATCTCGCGCGCGCCGGCAATACTCTCGTCATGCTCGACATGTTCCTGATTGACCGCAACGCGGATCACATCCGGAAATTCGAAGGCGGCTTCGTAGTTTTCGCCACGGGTCGCAAGATAGGCGATCAGCTCACCGGCCGTGGTAACGGAGGAGGGGATGTCCAGCTCCTCCTCGGCCGTGCCGATCTTTTCGCGCACCCAGGCGAAATAAACGATCCGTGCCATCATTCTTCGTCCACGATGTGCTTGAGGCCCGCCTTGAAGTAGTCGTAGCCGGTATACATGGTCAGCGCCGCCGCGAGCCAGAGAAGCGTAATTCCCATTTCTGTCGTGTAGGGCAGAACCTTGTCGCCCGCAGGACCGGCAAGCAGAAAGGCGATGGCCACCATCTGGATGGTGGTCTTCCACTTGGCGATGCGGGTGACGGGAACGCTGACCTTCAGCGCCGCCAGATATTCGCGCAGGCCCGAGACCAGAATTTCGCGGCAGAGAATGGTAATGGCGGCCCAGAGCGACCAGCCGGCAATGGTGCCGTCAGCGGCCATAAGGAGCAGCACCGAGGCCACCAGCAGCTTGTCGGCGATCGGGTCCAGCATGCGGCCGATATTGGAGGTCTGGTTCCAGATACGCGCCAGATAACCATCGAGAAAATCGGTCAGCGAGGCGATGATGAACAGCCAGAGAGCCGTCCAGCGCGCGAAATCCGAGCTTTCCAGCTTTCCTTCGACGTAAAAACACAAAACGATGACAGGAACCGCCAAAATGCGGGCATAGGTGAGAAGGTTGGGAATGTTATATGCGCGCGAAGCCATGGGAAACCTGTCAGTCTGGATAAGCTGCCTTGATGCCGCCCCTGACGCATAGGGTCAACACGTTATTATGTTTTTTTAGCAGTTCATTGCGATACCGCGCCTTCAATCGCCACTGCTCTCATGGAAGTGATTGTAGATTTGCCGCGCCACCGCTTCTGAAATGCCGGTGACGTTCATCAGATCGTTGAGGCCTGCGCGGGAAACCGCCTTCGCCGTGCCGAAATGCTGCAGCAGCGAGCGCTTGCGTCCGGGGCCGATCCCCGAAATTTCATCCAGCGGATTGCGCACCATTTCCTTCTTGCGCCGCGCCCGGTGTGAGCCGATGGCGAAACGGTGCGCCTCATCACGCATGCGTTGAATGAAATAGAGAACGGGATCCCGTGGCGGCAGGGAAAAATCGCTGCGCCCATCCGCAAAGAAACGCTCGCGGCCCGCATCGCGGTCCACGCCCTTGGCGACGCCGATGGCGATCACACTGTCGCGTATGTCGAGTTCATCGAGGATGGCGCGCACCGCCGTCATCTGGCCCTGACCGCCGTCGATCAGGATCACATCCGGCCAGGTGGGGAAGGACATGTCGGCGGCTTCCTCCGGTGTCGGCGTCTGTGTCTGCCCGCGGTCGGGCTTGCCCTCTTCCTTCAACAGGCGCGAGAAGCGGCGGGTCATCACCTCGCGCATCATGCCGAAGTCGTCGCCCGGGGTGATGTCGGTCGATTTGATGTTGAACTTGCGATACTGGTTCTTCACGAAACCTTCCGGCCCCGCCACCACCATGCCGCCCACGGCATTGGTGCCCATGATGTGCGAGTTGTCGTAAATCTCGATCCGGCGCGGCACATAGGGAAGGTTGAAGGTTTCCGCAAAACCCTTCAGCAGCCGCGCCTGGGACGAGGTTTCCGCCAGCTTGCGGCCATGCGCCTCGCGCGCATTGGCAAGAACATGGTCGGTAATGTCCTTCTTCTCGCCGCGCTGCGGCACGCTAATTGTTACCTTGTGTCCCGCTTTTTCACCAAGGGCAGCCGCCAGAAGTTCCTGTTCCTCCACGGTTTCGGAAAGCAGGATTTGTTTCGGCACCGGCTTGTCGTCGTAAAACTGCGCAAGGAATGCATTGAGGATTTCCGAGCCGGGCAGGGACGGGTCCGCCTTCGGGAAATAGGCGCGGTTGCCCCAGTTCTGACCGGTGCGGAAAAAGAACACCTGAATGCAGGAAATGCCGCCTTCGTGATGAATGGCGAAGACATCCGCTTCCTCGATGCCGGCGGGGTTGATACCCTGATGGCTCTGGACATGGGAAAGTGCGGCCAGCCGGTCGCGATAGACGGCGGCGCGCTCGAAATCGAGATCCTCGGCCGCCTCGTTCATCTGCCGTGCAATCGCGGTCTTGACGCTCTGGCTCTTGCCGGACAGGAAATCCTTGGCTTCCTTGACGAGTTCCGCATACCCCTGATCGCTGATCTCATGCGTACAGGGGCCGGAACAGCGCTTGATCTGGTAGAGAAGACAGGGACGCGTGCGGGTCTCGAAAACACTGTCGGTGCAGGTGCGGATCAGGAAGGCGCGTTGCAACGAATTGATCGTGCGCCCCACCGCGCCGGCTGACGCAAAGGGTCCGAAATAATCGCCCTTGCGCGCCCGCGCACCGCGATGCTTGAAGATCGCCGGGGCGCGATTGTCGGCGGTGATGAGAATATAGGGAAACGATTTGTCGTCACGCAGAAGCACGTTAAAGCGCGGCCGCAAGCGCTTGATGAGGTTGGCTTCAAGCAGAAGCGCCTCAGTCTCCGTGCGGGTGGTGACGAATTCCATATGGGTGGTGAAACGCACCATCTGGGCGATGCGGTTGGAATGGACACGGCCCTGGGCATAGTTGCCGACGCGCTTCTTCAGCGAGCGCGCCTTGCCGACATAAAGCACATCGCCCGCCTCGTTGAACATGCGGTAGACACCCGGCGAGTTGGGCAGGTGTTTGACGAATTCGCCGATGAGGTCCATGCCCTTCAGGCCGGATTCATTCTTCCAGCCCGCATTCCAGTCCATGCCGGCAACGTCGCGCGGAGCCTCGGCCGCTTCTGTTACGGCAAGGCTTGCATCGTCGTCTTCGTCGTCGGTTTCATCGAAGAGAATACCGCCATCAGGCAGCTTCTTTCCGTTCATTCATTAATCTCCGCCACATCAGGGGTTTCCCAGCCAAGGTGCTGGCCGCCGTCGAGCGCGATCATTTGTCCGGTGACCGACGGCGTGTCGAAAAGAAAGCGAATCGTCCGCCCGAACTCATCTGCGGCAGGACCACGCTTTAATATAAGGCCGTCGATCTGCGCCTGAAAGTCCTCCGGCGCCTGTCTTTCGCTTTTGAAGGTGGGACCCGGTCCGATGGCATTGACCCGGACGCGTGGTGCAAAGCTCTGTGCCATCGTCCGCGTCGCGGTCCAAAGGGCGGATTTCGAAAGCGTGTAGGAGTAAAAACGCGGCGTGAGCGCAAGCACGCGCTGGTCGATGATATTGACGATCAGCCCGGATTTATCCTGTGGCAATTGTTCGATGAAGGCGGCCGCGATGAGGGAAGGGGCCCTGACATGCACGGCAAAATGCGCATCGAAGACCGCCGGATCGGGAGCCTCAGCCGAATCGTTGAGGAAAACGGACGCATTGTTGACGACGACGCCGATGGGGCCGAGCGCGGAAGATGCCTGTTCGACAAGCGCCATTGTCGGCGCAGATTGTGTCAGATCCGCCTGGACGGCGACGGCTTTGCCACCGTTTTGCCTTATTTCGTTAGCGAATTCCTCGGCTTCAGCCATCGAGGCATTGGCATGGACGGCGATTGCAAAGCCGTGGGCGGCCAAATCCGTGGCGATCGCCCGCCCAAGCCTTCGGGCGGCTCCGGTTATCAAGACTGTCTTCGGTATATTTTCTTTCACGGCGGACCTGCATTTGCTCATACCCGCCCTATTTGCTGGATATAAATGCAAATCGCAAGCTGTCCGTCGGCCCCAAAAGAATTGGGCGATTTTTTATTCACAATGCAATTTCGGTTTAATTTGAATATAACTAAGTTTAAAGCCGATCTATTGCTGATTAGGCTTCTGTTAGGGTTAATAAAACCCTTGTGGCAATTAGGCAACGTCTAATTCTAGTCACGTCTCTGCCCCAAACAATTCACATTTTGGCTCTTTGATCTCCGCATTCTCCCATCAAGTTCAGTTTCCAGAGGGGCGATTAACCCGACGATTTTTACACCGCGTCTGAAAACAATGTTTTGAGTGCAGAGCGGTCCTGAAAGGAGAATAGCATGCGTATTTTCGTAGCAACCCTTATGGCTTCGACCATGGCAGCTGCCGGCTTCTCGGCCGCTCACGCCGCTGACGCCGTAAACGAAGTGCCCCAGGCACCGGTGTCCTACGACCAGCCCGCACCGGTTAAGGATTGGTCCGGCGCTTACCTCGGTGGTACGGTCAACTATGACTGGGGTCGTTTCAGCTCCAGCAATGACGGCCGTGACGCCAAGGGCTTCGGCGGCGGTCTCTACGGTGGTTACAACATGCAGAGCGGCCAGATCGTTTACGGTGCTGAAGCAGACGTGAACCTGGGCGACGAGAAGGGCTCCGCCGGTACGGTTGCCGGTAACGCCGTCGAAGGCAAGCAGGGCGTCAACGGCTCGCTGCGTGGCCGCGTTGGTTACGACATGAACCCGTTCCTGCTCTATGGTACGGCCGGTCTTGCTGTCTCCGATAACAAGGTTCGTGACGCGACCTCCAAGGACAGCGCCACCGCGCTCGGTTACACCGTTGGTGCCGGTGTTGAAGCCATGGTAACGGACAACATCACCGCCCGTCTGGAATATCGCTACAGCGACTACCAGAAGAAGGACTACGGTCTCGACTCCGGCGCGTTCTCGCGTGGTTTCGACGATCACTCCGTCAAGGCCGGTATCGGCGTCAAGTTCTGATCCTTCTCGGATCGGTAAAAGAAAAGCCGGGGTTTACGCCCCGGCTTTTTTGTTTCTGCGACATGTGCCCAGAATGAATGCCCGGCGATCAGGCCGGGCATCTGTCGTGCTTCTGCGTCAGGCGGCGGCCTTCATTTCCGTGTAGGCTTCGAAACGCTTGCCGAATGTCTCGGGCCACTGCGCCAGCGCATCTCGCCCTTCGGCCCATTCACCGGCGAAACGCAGATCGAGATAACCGATCATCGCCGCAAGCGCGAAATGGCCGCCATGCAGTTTTTTGCCGGTTTTCGGCAGGTTCGCGTTGAGATGGTCGAGGCCCTTCACAACCTTTTTCCACTGCTTGTCGATCCATGGCTGGTGGATCTTGTCTTCGGGGCGAAAACGGCGCTCGTAAACAATGGCGAGCAGGCAATCCATGATGCCGTCGCAGAGCGCTTCCAGAATTTCCACTTCCGTGCGCTTGCCGTTCTTTTTCGGGTAAAGCTTGCCGCCCGAAAGGCGGTCGAGATAGTGCATGATCGCCACGCTGTCATAGACCGAGCCGCCATCATCCAGCAGCAGGACCGGGATCTTCCCGAGTGGATTATTGTCCATCAGCGTTGCCGGCTCGGCATTGGTGTCGACACGCACGGACGTGATGTCGATGCCGAGATGGCGGGCGGCCATGCGCACCTTGGCGGAATAGGGGGAGGCGGGCGAATAGAGCAGTTCCATGGTCGGGTCCTATGGGTTGGCGTCTGGTGACTGGAGTATTTCCAATAAAATGCGTAGCGGTTTTATGTCTGGAAAATATGTAAAATAAAGAAATCGAGATCATCCGATCCGCTTTAGCGAATGGGAATAATTTCGGTGGCACCGGCGCGGCAGCCTTTGCGGTCAAGCTCGGGGCAGTCGCGGAATGTCATGTCCGTATTGAGGCAGATGCGGACTTCCTCGAGGCGCTTTCCATCGCAGCTGATCGAGACGCCGCGTTTCGACATGCCGGGATTGGCATCGGTGAAGGCGGTTTCTATCGCGTCCGCAGAGAGAGTGGTGGTCCCAGCACCCGAGGCAATCTTTTCCGGCAGCCGGATGGCCTCGAAGGCGGCCCGGGTTGCTGAGAAATAATCCTTCTGCGAAAGGCCCGAGCACGAGCCGTGTTTGCGCCACTGGTGGCCGATCAGCCCCATGGAAGGCATGATGTCGAACATCGTGCGGCCGATCGCGTCAGGCACGCGGTCCGGCTCGCCGCTTTTGCAGAATTCGGGATAGCCAGTCTCGTTTTGCGGCCAAAGCCCATGCACGACGAAACCGTAACGCCTGTCGCTGCCGCATTGCTGGCGATTACCGGAGCCTTCGGAACTGGCGCAGAATGCCGGCGACCAAGACAGTGAAAGTACATAAAAATCAAAGCCCGTTCCGCGTGATACGGGATTTCTGCCCGTATCCTGCCGGGATGCATCGGGCCGGGAAGCGTCTGCCCCGGAATTCCCGACTGGTTGCGATTGTGATTGCGTCTGCCGGTTGCTGTCGGAGCCGGTGGGCGTGGATTTTTCCTGCGCGAACCAAAGCGCTGCAAGCGACAGAAGACCCAAGGCGATGAAACCCGCATAACGCTTCATTCTGCGCACGTTCCCCGGAAAATGGACGACCTCATGTCACCGTCGGCGACAAATCGGTCTTACATAAATTTGTGAACGGGGCAAACGGGCAATCTTCCATGAAAAGGTTGAAAGCTTCGCCGCATAACGAATAGAGTCGAACGAATCTTCTGCGGAAAGCGGAAATAGGGCTGGGGTGAAGCTGGAGGAAATAGGCGGGCATGACCGCATGACATCAAAGAAATACATCTGGCCCGTCGTTGGTCTTGCGACGATCGGTTTTTCAGCCTGGTTGCTCTATCATGAGCTGCGTGGTCTTTCGCTTGATGACCTGTGGGAAAGTCTGGCGGCCATTCGCGCACGGGACTGGGTGTGTTCCGGCCTGTCGACGCTGGTAGCCTATGCCGCCCTTGCTGGTTACGACCGTATCGCGCTCCAGCATCTCGGCCGCAAGGTGAACTGGTTCTTCATCACGCTCACCTCGTTTACCACCTATGCGCTCTCCCACAATGTCGGCGCTTCCGTGTTTTCCGGCGCCGTGGTGCGGTATCGTGCCTATACGTCGAAGGGGCTGAGCGTCGGGGAGGTCGGTGTGCTTGTCGCCCTTTGTTCCTTCACCTTCACCATCGGCACGATCATGCTGATCGGCATGGTGCTGGTCTATGAGCCTGACATTACCGAACGCTTTACCGGTATCCTGCCCGTGGAGGCATCGACGACAACCGGCATCCTGCTGCTTGTCGTTGTCGGTCTTTATGTGCTCGGCAGTCTTCTGAAGCTGAAACCGCTGAAAATCCGCTCGTTTTTCCTGCCCTATCCCGCACCGAAACTGGTGGCGCAACAGCTGGTCATCGGTCCGATCGAGCTGATCGGCGCGGCGGGCATCATCTATTTCGCGCTGCCGGAGGCGGGAAATCCGGGTTTCATGATCATCCTCGGTATCTTCCTGATTTCATTCTCGGCAGCGCTGATTTCTCACGCGCCGGGTGGGCTCGGCGTGCTGGAACTGGTCTTCGTCACCGGCCTGCCGGACATGAACCCCGCTGACGTGATTGCGGCGCTGCTGGTCTTCCGGCTGTTCTACCTCATCATACCGTTCATCATGGCCCTGTTCGTGATCCTGTTCTTCGAGCGATCACAGCTTGCGCAGGCGCAGAAGCGGGAAGGGCTGAGGTAACCCCCTCAATCCTCTTCCGGCTTTTCCTCGCCGCGCAGCCAGAAGGCGCGGTGCGAAGCGTACCGGTCCTGCGCCATCGCCGTTTTCAGGAATGGCAGCAGCGTGTGCAACTCGTCCTTCAGCGTATAGGGCGGGTTGACGATGATGAGGCCGGAGCCGCTCAGGCCCTCCAGCCGGTCGCTTTTGACGGAGAGTTCGGCGCACAGCATCTTCGGAATTTCGAAGGATTGCAGCCGCTCGTGAAAATCCTTGATCGGCGCGCCCTTTTTGAGCGGATACCACAGGCAATAGGTGCCGGTGGAAAAACGCCGATAGGCCTTGTTCAGGCCATCGGCCAGCCGCTGATATTCGTTCTCAAGCTCGAACGGCGGATCGACGAGGATAAGACCGCGCTTTTCCTTCGGCGGCAGATGCGCGCCGAGCGACAGCCATCCGTCCAGCTCGGTGACACGCACCTGATAATCGCCCTCGAACACGCGTGACAGGGCGCGTGCATCATCCGGATGCAGTTCCATGGCCGAAAGCCGGTCCTGCGGGCGAAACAGCATGCGCGCGAGTTTCGGTGAGCCGGGATAGAATTGCACGCCGCCATCCGGATTGAGCTCCCTGACGGCGGAAAGATAGGGTTCCAGCAATTCGGCGATGGGAGCAGGAAGATCGGCGTCCATCAGCTTGCCGATGCCGGTCTGCCATTCACCCGTCTTTTGCGCCTCTTCCGAGGACAGGTCGTAAAGGCCGATGCCGGCATGGGTATCCAGCACGCGAAACGCCTTGTCCTTGTTCTGCAGGTAGCGGACGAGGCGCGCGAGAATAGCGTGCTTGAGAACATCCGCGAAATTGCCGGCGTGGTAGATGTGGCGGTAGTTCATGGATCTGTCTCGCTTGCCGTTTATCCGGATGAATGGTGATGATGAATATTCTTGATGGACGTCACTTCGGCCTTTTTGCCGCATCGCTGATGCAATATAGAAAAGACATGAACGTTGCGACCCCGATTTCCGCTAAAAACGCCGCCGAAGGCACCACACGTGTTGGCCACACGGTCTGTCCTCACGACTGTCCGAGCGCCTGCGCGCTGGAAGTGGACATCAATGCCGATGGCCGCATCGGCCGTGTGCGCGGCGCCAATGCCAATACATACACCGCCGGCGTCATCTGCGCCAAGGTGGCGCGTTACTCCGAACGTATCTATCATCCCGGCCGTTTGCTGACCCCGAAGCGCCGCAAGGGCGCAAAGGGGGCTGGCGACTGGCAGGAGGTTTCCTGGGAAGCGGCGCTGGACGAGATCGCCGACGCCTTCGTCAAGGCTGAAGCCCGGCACGGCGCGGAGGCCATCTGGCCCTATTTCTACGCGGGAACCATGGGGCAGGTGCAGCGCGATTCCATCGAGCGGCTGCGCCATGCCAAGAAATATTCCGGCTTCTTCGGGTCGATCTGCACCAACATGGCCTGGACCGGTTATGTCATGGGCACGGGCGCGCTGCGCGGTCCCGATCCGCGCGAGATCGCCAAGGCCGATGTCGTCGTCATCTGGGGCACCAATGCGGTTGCCACTCAGGTCAATGTCATGACCCATGCGGTCAAGGCTCGCAAGGAACGCGGCGCGAAGATCGTCGTCGTCGATATCTACGACAATCCGACCATGAAACAGGCGGATATGCGCATCGTCGTGCGTCCGGGCACGGATGCCGCGCTTGCCTGCGCCATCATGCACATCGCCTTCCGCGACGGTTATGCCGATCGAGACTACATGGCGCGGTTTGCGGACGATCCGGCCGGGCTGGAGGCGCATCTGAAGACAAAAACGCCGCAATGGGCATCCGAAATCACCGGTCTTTCCGTCGATGAGATCGAGGATTTCGCAAGGCTCGTCGGTACGACGAAAAAAACCTTCTTCCGGCTGGGTTACGGTTTCGCCCGCCAGCGCAACGGCGCGGTTGCCATGCACGCCGCTCTTTCGATCGCAACGGTACTCGGCTCCTGGCAATATGAGGGTGGCGGCGCCTTCCATAACAATGGCGATATCTTCCGGCTCAACAAGTCGGAGCTGATGGGCACGGCCTATGCCGACCCCGATGTGCGCCAGCTCGACCAGTCGCAGATCGGCCGCGTGCTGACGGGTGACGCAGAAGCGTTGCGCCACGGTGGCCCGGTGACGGCGCTGCTCATCCAGAATACCAATCCCGTCAATGTCGCGCCCGAGCAGCGGCTGGTGAAACAGGGTTTCCTGCGCGACGATCTTTTCGTTGCCGTGCATGAGCAGTTCATGACGGAGACGGCTGAAGTCGCCGATATCGTGCTGCCCGCCACCATGTTCCTCGAACATGACGATATCTACCGCGCCGGCGGCCAGAACCACATTCTGCTCGGCCCCAAACTGGTGGAGCCGCCGGAAACCGTGCGCACCAATCTCTTCGTCATCGAAGAACTGGCGAAACGTCTCGGCATCGACCATATGCCGGGCTTCGGCCTCTCAGCCCGTGACCATGTCGACCGCATGTTGAAAGTCAGCGGCTGGGGCGATTTCGATACGCTGGCGGAAGAAAAGTGGATCGATGCGCAGCCCGCTTTCGAGGTGGCGCATTATCTCGAGGGTTTCGGTTATGGCGACGGAAAATTCCGCTTCAGCCCCGAATGGGCGACAGGGCCTTCTCCCAACCGGCCGCCGAAAAATATCGGCGTGATGGGCCCCGTTTCGCAATTTCCAAAATTCCCGGATCAGGTGGACGTCATCGAAACTGCCGATCAGGACCATCCTTTCCGGCTGGCGACATCGCCGGCCCGCAACTTCCTGAACTCCACCTTTGCGGAAACGAAAACCTCCGTGCAGAAGGAAGGCCGTCCCGAACTGATGATCTGTCCTGCGGACGCTACCCGCAACGACATTGCCGATGGCGACATCGTGCGCATAGGCAATGGCCGCGGCGAAGTGCGTCTCCACGCGAAAATCGTGGAGGGTGCCAGACCCGGCGTTCTGGTTGCTGAAGGGCTGTGGCCCAACAAGGCGCATCTGGACGGCGAGGGCATCAACGTGCTGACCGGCGCGGACGCCGTTGCACCCTATGGCGGGGCGGCTTTTCACGACAACAAGGTATGGCTCTGCCGCGAAGATCAAGCCAGCGAGGCTTGATATTGCGCTGCAACAGGGGCAGGCTCAACCAATTCCATGACAGGCAAGGACATATCCGGTGACACAGACACAAGCGAAGAACGTTCGGGCCGATACGGATACCGGCAGGGTCCGGCTGGTGGAGAAAGAAACGGTGTGGAAGGGCTTCGTGCATATGCAGAAGCTCGTTTTCGACCAGCGTATGCCGGATGGCAAGACGATCCGCATCGTGCGGGAAGTCCACGACCATGGCAGCGCTGCCGCCATCCTGCTTTACGATGCCAAGCGCGACAGCGTGGTGATGGTGCGCCAGTTTCGCCCCGCCGCTTTCGTGAACGGCGATCAAAGCTTCATGATCGAAGTGCCGGCCGGTCTTCTCGATGATGACAATGCGGCCGATGCCATTCGCCGCGAGGCGATGGAAGAATCCGGTTACGCGGTTGAGAAGGTCGACTATCTCTTCGATATGTATGCCAGTCCCGGAACGCTGACCGAAAAAGTCAGCCTTTTCGTTGCCCGTATCGATCTTGACGTGCAGGCCGGCAGTGGTGGGGGGCTGGAAACGGAAGGCGAGGATCTGGAAGTTCTGACCTACGGTCTCGACGAGGCCTTCGCGATGATCGCGTCCGGCGAAATCACCGACTCCAAGACGATCATTCTGCTGCAATGGGCCATGTTGAACCGGGACAGAATTTCACGCTGAGTGCTGCCCGGTGAATAATATCTTCACCGAAGTATACTCTAAATTACTTGAAATTCAATTAAAGATTGCCGTTGATTATTTTATTAACCCACGTAAGCTCTGTGTGCGTAAGTTCACGAGCGGCTGGGGAGCTGATGATGATCTTGGAGAAGGGTTCGCGCGGAAGTACCGTGCAGGCGATACAGGAAATACTGAATTTTCTGCATTTCGAAGGGCGCAAATCGGCCTCGGCAGACTATGACAGTCTTGAGACGGACGGCATCTTCGGTGCCGATACGGAAGAAGCGGTCCTCTCGTTTCAGGCGGACAGCGGGCTTTATGAGGACGGTCGCATCGGACCGGTTACACTGGCTGCTTTGCAGCAGGCGTTCGAAACCCGACAGCGAGAATTGTCGTCGCCGCTTTCACTCGGAGGGCAGGCGAATTACAGTATCGAGATGGGGCCTGCGGACCTCTTCGGGAGCGGAACGGAGAAAGGTTATCCGCGTCTCAGGCTGCGCAGCGATGTCATGTCCGCCTATAATCAGGTCTATAAAGAGGTTCATCGCCAAGGCGGATTGATGACCTCCTCTGGGGGCATCCGCGATTTATATGCCACCGTCAACAAGAACCGCAGCGCCACCTCCTTCCACTATTCCGGGCGGGCACTCGACCTCTTCATCTGGAGCGGCATGCAGGACCCGGCGACGGATGCCTATGTGGCCCAACGGGTTGGAGAGCGGCGCTATAATGTTTACGCCCGCTGCTGGCAGGATAAGGCTGAAAAAGGCGCTCTACCGCCACAGCAGACGATAACGGATGTCGTGACCAACAAGAGCCGGGTCAAGGGTGTATCGGTCACCGGCCATTTCCTCGATCTGACAGCGCTTTTTGCCAAAAACGGCTTCAAGCCGATCCGTGCACGGGCGGCTTTCGAGAAGGGTAGCGATTATCTCGGCGCCGAATGGTGGCATTTCCAGTGGGAAGTTGGCCTCGTTCCCGGCGTGTCGACCTTCGGTGCAGAATTGCAGAAGATCTATTCCAAGTCAGCCCTGGTCAATTCGCCGCCCTGGGCTTACCGCGATTATGTCTGGCAGCAGGACTGGTTTTAACGCCTGAAGGTGGGCACATGGATGATGAATTGAAGCCGCGTCCTTTTCGAAGGCGCGGCTTTTTGGGGGAGGCAGAAGACTGCCTCCGAAATCAGAACCGGCCCTTGACGCCGGCCCCCACGAAGATCGACTGCAAGCTGCCACCGCCGGCATTTTTTTCCGATGACAGGTTTCCGGCTCCGGCACCGCTATAATAGGTATCTCCGCGCCCGAGGCTGGTATAGTCGTAGGCACCGTCGAGATAGATCGAGGCGTTTTCCGTCAGGTCATAGGCAACGCCTGCCTTTACCCCGAACATGCCGGCCACATCGTATTTATCGGTAAAGCGCATGTCGCGCAGATGATGGTCGTCCGTTGCCTTGGCATAGACCATAGCACCGCCCTCCACACCGGCATTGAGCGACCAGTTGCCGAACCTTTGGCCGCCCGTCAGGTTGCCGTAGAAAACCGGGATTTGCTGGCGGTAGGTGATGACCTTCTCATCATCCCTGAATCTTCCACGCAAATCCCTTGGAGAGAAAAGGCTGTAGACGGCGCTACCGCCATAGGCCGACCATTGCACATCCGTGTAGCGAAAACCGACGCCAGCGCTCAGATATTGCTGCGGATCGTCAAGCAGCATGCGATTGAGTTCGAAGCTTCCCGAAAAATAATGATCAAGCCGCGTATCGTCATGTTGGGAGCGGTGACTCCAGTTGTTTTTGGAGCTGTCCCTGGAAAAAGGCGCCATCCAGTCGTAATCGGTCATGTAGCCATCGCCTTCGAAGCCGACGCGGCCTTCTGCCTTCACACGCCAGCCAGGCGCAAGCTCAAGCCCGAGCGAGCCGCGCAGCGCCATGGCATTTTTGGTTTCCCATTCGAGTTCGCTTACCTTGCGGTTGCCGATATGGACGGTTTCGGTCGCCCTGAGATTGAGAACACCGGCATCGAGCGAAGCGGTGATGCCGCTTTGCTCGGCGGCGAGCGGTAGGCTCGTGCTCACCAGTAAAAGGGCCGAAAGCGGCAGGGAAAATCTCGAAAATAGCATAATCGCTCCTGAATGACCGGAGGGCCCGAAATGCGGGGCCGTTGCGGGCATTAGAGATGATTATGGTAAATGATCGGTTTATTTTGGAATAAATGCCACTTTTAGTGTGTTTTTACTTTAGTGGTATCTTTATTATCAAGCAGAAATCAGGGTGCAATATTCAGATTTACTTGCGTCATTGTTGGTGATGGCCTTGCCGGCACCCATTCGCACCTTGCCTTCCGCCAGCTGCTTCAGGGCCAGCGGATAAAGCTGATGCTCGACGGTCAGGATACGCGCCGCAAGCGCTTCAGCCGTGTCGCCGGAGAGAACCGGCACCGCGCCTTGAGCGATCGTCGGGCCCTCATCCATGCCTTCGGTGACGAAATGCACGGTGCAGCCGGAAATCTTCATGCCGCTGTCGATGGCGCGCTGATGCGTGTGCAGGCCGGGAAAGAGCGGCAGAAGGGAAGGGTGGATATTGATGATGCGGCCTTCATAGGGGGCAATGAAATCCCCCGAGATCAGCCGCATGTAACCCGCAAGGCAGATGATATCAGGCGCGATCTCGCCAAGTGCGGCCAGAATGGCGCCCTCATGCTCGGCCTTGCTGGCATAGGTCTTGCGCTCGAAGGCCAGCGTGGGAATACCGAACTCCCGTGCCTTTTCCAGCCCGCCCGCTGACGCCTTGTCCGAGATCACACAGACGATTTCGGCCGGAAAATCGGCCGCCTGACAGGCCTTGGCCAGCGACACCATGTTGGAGCCGCTGCCGGAAATGAAAACGACGACGCGTTTGCGGCCGGACGGGAAGGCAGCGCTCATCATAGGCCGAGGGTGCCCTTGTAGATCGTGCCGTGCGCGCCTTCTTCGCGGGCCACCATGCGGCCGAGCGGGAAAACGGTCTCGCCTTCCGCCGTCAGAGCATCAGTGACCTTGGCGGCATTTTCAGCCGAAACGACCACGATCATGCCGACGCCGCAATTGAAGGTGCGCAGCATTTCCTTGGGCTCGACGCCGCCCGTTTTTGCAAGCCATGAGAAAACGGCGGGAACCTTGATCGCGTCGAGATCGATTTCGGCAGCGAGATGCTTGGGCAGAACGCGCGGAATATTCTCCGGGAAACCGCCGCCGGTGATATGCGCCAGCGCCTTCAGCGCGCCGGTCTCGCGGATCGCCTTTAAAAGCGGCTTCACATAGATGCGGGTCGGCGTCAGCAGCGCTTCGCCAAGCTTCTTGCCCTCGGCAAAGGGGGCGGGGGCATCCCAGTCAAGACCGGAGACCGATACGATCTTGCGCACCAGCGAGAAACCGTTGGAGTGTACGCCGGAGGAGGACAGCCCGAGAATGACGTCGCCTTCGGAAATATCGCCGGCCGGCAGAAGCTGGCCGCGTTCGGCAGCACCCACGGCAAAGCCCGCGAGATCATAGTCGCCATCGGAATACATGCCGGGCATTTCAGCGGTTTCACCGCCGATCAGCGCACAGCCGGATTCGCGGCAGCCCGCGGCAATGCCGGTAACGATGGCAGCGCCCTGATCGGGATCGAGCTTGCCGGTGGCGAAATAGTCGAGGAAGAACAGCGGTTCTGCGCCCTGAACGACGAGATCGTTGACGCACATGGCAACGAGGTCGATGCCGACCGTATCGTGGTAATTCGCGTCGATGGCGATCTTCAGCTTGGTGCCGACGCCGTCATTGGCAGCGACGAGAACCGGATCGGTGAAGCCGGCGGCCTTCAGATCGAACAGGCCGCCGAAGCCGCCGATTTCGCCATCCGCGCCGGGACGCCGCGTCGAGCGCACCGCCGGTTTGATCTTTTCGACCATCAGATTGCCGGCGTCGATATCCACACCTGCGTCACTATAGGTAAGACCGTTCTTGCCCGACTGGCTCATGGCTCTCGTCTCCGCTGGTTCCTTATGGCGTCGCCATTCGCACGGGACGGGGCCTGATGCAAGGGTTTGAGTGGCAAAACCTCCGGTTTTTAACGGCTTTGCGAAGCTTTGACCTTTTGTGAGCCCTGGGCTTCCTGACAGTCATATCTTCAATGCAGACTGGGAAACTCGTCTTCGTTGCGCTTGCCCGGCGCCGGCCTGCCAGCTGAGGTCGTGCTGTCGGTCTTGACCATGTGCACATGCACATCCTATCTCCATCATGGGCGGTGACGGCACGGCGACAAGAGGATGAACGGATGCAACCCCATGTGAGTGGTACGAACCTGCGCCGACAGGTGTTTTTCTGGATCGGCGTGCTTGCCGTCTTTATCCTTTTCCTGATGGTCTTCAGCTCCATTCTCCTGCCTTTCGTTGCGGGCATGGCGCTTGCCTATTTTCTCGATCCGGTCGCCGACTGGCTGGAGCGGCGCGGCCTGAACCGGCTGATGGCGACCGTCGTCATCCTCGTTTCTTTCGTGCTGATCTTCGCGCTGTCGCTCATCATCATCATTCCGGTCATTGCCGCCCAGGCCTCGGAATTCATCACCCGCATCCCGCAATATATATCGTCTCTCCAGCAGCTGATCGCCGGCGCGGATACCAACCTCCTGCCCGACTGGGTGAGCAGCCAGATCAATTCGGTGAAGGAGAATTTTTCCAAGCTCCTGACCGAAGGCGCCGGTTTCATCGGCACCCTGCTGACGCAGATCTGGAATTCCGGCAAATCGCTGGTCGATGTCGTGTCGCTGCTGGTGGTCACGCCCGTCGTCGCTTTCTACCTGCTGCTCGACTGGGACCGGATGATCGACAAGGTCGATAGCTGGATACCGCGCGACTACGTGCATACCGTCCGCCAGATCGCCCGCGACATGGACAATACGATTGCCGGTTTCGTGCGCGGGCAGGGGTCGCTCTGCCTGATCCTCGGCGTTTATTACGCTGTCGGCCTGTCGCTGGTGGGCCTCAATTTCGGCCTGCTGATCGGCCTTTTCTCCGGCCTCATCAGCTTTATCCCCTATATTGGTTCGATGGTCGGCCTCATCCTCGCCGTCGGCGTCGCCATCGTGCAGTTCTGGCCGGACTATATTTATGTCTTTCTGACGCTTGCCGTGTTCTTCTCCGGCCAATTCATCGAGGGCAACATCCTCCAGCCGAAGCTTGTTGGCAAAAGCGTCGGCCTGCATCCGGTGTGGCTGATGTTCGCCCTGTTCGCCTTCGGCGCGCTTTTCGGCTTTGTCGGCCTTCTGGTTGCGGTGCCGGCCGCGGCGGCGGTTGGCGTGCTTGTCCGCTTCGCCTTGTCGCGGTATCTTGAAAGCGATCTCTATCACGGGCATGCCGCCAATCTTCCCTGGGAAGCCAACCTTGCCTCGGAAGCCAACCTTGCCCAGGAAAAAAGGGAAACGTCCTCCAGCAAGGCGGATGGTCAGGGCTGACGATGACTGACCAGATCAAAACCGACAACGCCCGGTCAAAGGCCGAGCAGCTGCCGCTCGTATTCTCGCACCAGGCCGCCTCCGGCAGGGAAGACCTCCTCGTGTCCGCCTCGCTTGAGGCCGCCGTCAGCCTCGTTGACGAATGGCCGAACTGGCCGTCGCCGGTCGTGGTGCTGGCCGGGCCGCCAGGTTCCGGAAAATCGCATCTCGCCAATATCTGGAAAAACATCAGCGGCGCTGTGGAAATCCACCCGCAGGCCGGCGCGGATGCCGCACGAGCGGCCGAGAGCGCACCGGTGCTGTTCGAAGATGCCGATCGCCGCGGTTTCGACGATACCGAACTCTTCCACGTCATCAACAGCGTGCGCCAGCACGGCAAGACGCTTCTGATGACCAGCCGGCAATGGCCGGCCGCATGGCCGGTGACGCTGCCGGATCTGCGCTCGCGTCTCAAAGCCGTAACGGTGGTCGAAACCGGTGAGCCGGATGAAGGGCTTCTGGCGCAGGTGCTGATGAAACTCTTCGCCGACCGTCAGCTTTACATGGATGACAAACTCATAGGTTACATCGTCAATAGAATGGAGCGTTCGCTCGACACGGCACAGACGATTGTGGACCGGATCGACAGGCTGGCGCTCTCGCGTGGAACAAGGATTACCCGTCCGCTGGCGGCGGAAGTCCTTAACGCGATGGACAGCACAGCGGTGGGCGAGGGGCTGGACGGCGATTGACTGTCACAGTTCCGTCGTCAAACTGTTATACGGGCAAGAAGGACGATCACGCGATGCAGCAGGATCACGGGACGGAAACAGGTCAGGGGATGGAACACGGCATGGACGCAATAGTGCAGGACAACTTGGACAAGGTTCAGCCGGCGACCGAGGGCGAGAACCTCTGGGACAGCCCCGCCCGTTTCATCAACCGTGAATTCTCCTGGCTGCAGTTCAACCGTCGCGTTCTCGAAGAAACGCTGAACACGGATCACCCGCTTCTGGAGCGGCTGCGTTTCCTTTCCATCTCGGCTGCCAATCTTGACGAGTTCTTCATGGTCCGCGTTGCCGGCCTTGAAGGACAGGTGCGCCAGAAGATCACGGTCAAGACACCCGATGGCAAGACGCCGGCCGAGCAGCTGGAAGACATTCTGAAGGAAATCGACAACCTGCAGATGGAGCAGCAGGCTTCGCTTGCCGTCCTGCAGCAATATCTCGCCAAGGAAGACATCTTCGTCGTGCGCCCTGCGGCACTTTCCGATGCGGATCGGACCTGGCTCGGCACCGAATTCGAAGAGCGTATTTTCCCGGTGCTGACCCCGCTGTCCATCGACCCTGCGCACCCGTTCCCGTTCATCCCGAACCTCGGCTTCTCCATGGGCCTGCAGCTTGACAGCGTCAACGGCCGCGAGCCGATGACCGCGCTTCTGCGCCTGCCGCCGGCGCTCGACCGTTTCGTGCGTCTGCCGGATGACAGGAACGCCATCCGCTACATCACGCTCGAAGATGTAGTGGGCCTGTTCATTCACCGGCTTTACCCTGGCTATACGGTCCGTGGTTTCGGCACCTTCCGCATCATCCGCGACAGCGATATCGAGGTGGAGGAAGAGGCGGAAGATCTGGTCCGTTTCTTTGAAAGCGCCCTGAAGCGCCGCCGCCGCGGCTCCGTCATCCGTATCGAGACCGATAGCGAAATGCCGCAGTCGCTGCGCCAGTTCGTGGTGCATGAACTTGGCGTGCCGGATAATCGCGTCGCCGTTCTGCCGGGCCTTCTCGCACTCAACACCATTTCGGAAATCGTGCGCGCGCCGCGCGACGACCTGAAATTCGAACCCTACAATGCCCGTTTCCCCGAGCGCGTGCGCGAACATGCCGGCGATTGCCTTGCCGCCATCCGCGAAAAGGACATGGTGGTTCACCACCCCTACGAAAGCTTCGACGTGGTTGTGCAGTTCCTGCTGCAGGCAGCACGCGACCCCGAAGTGCTCGCCATCAAGCAGACGCTTTACCGCACCTCCAATGACAGCCCGATCGTTCGCGCGCTGATCGACGCGGCCGAAGCGGGCAAATCCGTCACCGCGCTGGTGGAGCTGAAAGCACGTTTCGACGAGGAAGCCAATATTCGCTGGGCGCGCGACCTGGAGCGCGCCGGCGTGCAGGTGGTGTTCGGCTTCATCGAACTGAAGACCCATGCCAAGATGTCGATGGTGGTGCGCCGCGAGGACGGCAAGCTCCGGACCTATTGCCACCTCGGCACGGGTAACTATCACCCGATCACGGCCAAGATTTATACCGACCTTTCCTTCTTCACCTGCAACCCGAAGATCGCCCACGACATGGCGAATATCTTCAATTTCATCACGGGTTATGGTGAGCCGGAAGAGGGTATGAAGCTCGCCATTTCGCCCTACACGCTGCGCTCGCGCATCGTGAAGCACATCAATGAAGAGATCGAGCACGCCAAGCGCGGTGCGCCGGCAGCGATCTGGATGAAAATGAATTCGCTGGTCGACCCTGAAATCATCGATTCCCTCTATCGCGCCAGCGCAGCAGGCGTGGAGATCGATCTCGTCGTGCGCGGCATTTGCTGCCTGCGCCCGCAGGTGGCGGGACTGTCGGACAATATCCGCGTCAAATCGATCGTTGGCCGCTTCCTGGAACACAGCCGTATTTTCTGCTTCGGCAACGGTTTCGGCCTGCCTTCCGACAAGGCGCTGGTCTATATCGGCTCGGCCGACATGATGCCGCGCAACCTCGATCGGCGTGTCGAAACACTGGTGCCGCTCACCAACCCCACCGTGCACGAGCAGGTTCTTTCACAGATTATGCTGGGCAATCTCATTGACAACCAGCAGAGCTACGAGATACTTGCGGACGGAACGTCGAGGCGCATTGAGGTGCGTAAAGGCGAAGAACCGTTCAACGCGCAGCACTATTTCATGACCAATCCCAGCCTTTCCGGACGTGGTGAAGCCTTGAAATCCAGTGCGCCCAAATTGATTGCCGGGTTGATTTCGTCCCGCAAGAAACAGGCTGAATGACTCGATCAGAAGCACAGGGGCGGCTGACCGGCCTTGCCCCCGTTTCCGTCATAGATATTGGTTCGAACTCCGTTCGTCTCGTCGTATATGAAGGCCTCTCCCGCGCGCCCGCCGTGCTGTTCAACGAAAAGGTCCTTTGCGGTCTCGGCAAGGGGCTGGCTCTCACGGGCCGCATGCATGAGGAAGGCGTGAGCCGGGCATTGATGGCCCTGCGGCGTTTCCATGCGCTTTCCGAACAGGCGCAGGCGCAGCAACTCTACGTACTGGCGACCGCTGCGGCGCGTGAGGCGGAAAACGGCCCGGATTTCATCCGTGAAGCCGAAGCCATCCTCGGTTGCGAGATCGAGGTGCTTTCCGGCGAAAAGGAAGCGCTTTATTCCGCTTATGGCGTGATCAGCGGTTTTTACGAGCCGGACGGTATCGCAGGCGACCTGGGCGGCGGTTCGCTGGAACTCATCGACATCAAGGGCAAAAGCTGCGGCGAGGGCATCACGCTTCCGCTCGGCGGCCTGCGACTGTCGGAGCAATCGGACGGCTCGCTGGAAAAAGCCGCGACCATTGCCAGAAAACACGTCAAATCCTTCGCAAAACTTCTGGCGGCGGGCGAGGGGCGTACCTTTTATGCCGTGGGCGGCACATGGCGAAATATCGCCAAGCTGCATATGGAAATCACCGGCTACCCGCTGCATATGATGCAGGGCTACGAATTGCCGCTGGAGGAAATGCTGAATTTTCTGGAGGAAGTCATCGTCTCCAGGGATAGCAAGGATCCGGCCTGGCAGGCGGTCTCCAAGAACCGCCGTTCGCTGCTGCCCTTCGGCGCCATCGCCATGCGTGAAGTTCTGAAGGTCATGAAACCGGCAAAGATCGCCTTCTCGGCGCAGGGCGTGCGCGAAGGCTATCTCTATTCGCTCCTGACGGAGACCGAGCGGGATTCCGATCCGCTGCTGGTCACAGCCGACGAACTTGCCATTCTGCGCGCCCGTTCGCCTGAACACGCGCGTGAACTGGCGGACTGGAGCGGCCGCACTTTCCCGGTCTTCGGTATCGAAGAGACGGAAGAGGAAAGCCGTTACCGGCAGGCGGCCTGCCTTCTGGCCGATATCAGCTGGCGCGCCCATCCGGACTATCGCGGCCTGCAGGCATTGAACATCATCGCCCATTCCTCCTTCGTGGCGATCACCCATCCGGGCCGCGCCTATATCGCGCTTGCCAACTATTATCGTTTCGAAGGTCTGAACGACAACGGCACCACCCAACCGCTCGCCGCCATGGCGGGGGATCGCCTGCTGGAGCTGGGGAAACTTCTCGGCGGCCTGCTGCGCGTTGTCTACCTCTTCTCAGCCTCGATGCCTGGCGTCGTCGACCACCTGAAATTCCGCAAATCCACCAATCCCGATCTCGATCTCGAATTCGTCGTGCCGCATGACTATTGCGATTTCGCCGGCGAGCGTCTCGACGGACGTCTGCAGCAACTGGCGAAGCTGACGGGCAAGCGGTTGGCATTTGTGTTCGAATAAATGGTCGCGCGCATGACGTAGCATAGAATGCTGGTCAACATGGGAGCTGGCTTAAGGGGATCCGTTGACCGAGACACGATTTAGACTGGCGTTGCCGCACGAAGCGCTGATCGTGAAAGAGATCAGTGCTGCGGCCTATATTCCAGCATATCTACAAATCGTGGGTGCTGCGCCCAAACCCGCTTTTGAAGATTACCTGCCGCGCATTTCTGCGGAACAAGTGTGGTTTAGCGTAACCGATGGCGAAACGTCTGGATTGGTGGTTCTCGAAAGCCATCACCGATATCTCATGATTTACAGCATAGCCGTTAGTCCCATCTTTCAGGGAAGGGGCATCGGGAAATCACTTCTCCGTTTCGCAGAGCTACACGCTTTGGAATGTGGGATTGGCGAATTGCGCCTTTACACGAATATGCGGATGACGAAGAACATAGCGCTTTACAGCGATTGCGGCTTTGAGGAGTGCGGGCGTCGTCCGCATCCTTCAAGAGAAGGTGAAATCCTCATCGATATGAAAAAGTCGGTTGCATGATTTTGCAACTCCGTCTCACCGTGGCGAGGCTAACGGCCGGCTGGTATTTTTCTTCGAATAACAAACAGACGTTTTCGCCGTTGGGGCGCGAATTGTTTCAGGCCCAGCGCTCGCAAAAGGCTTCGATATCGCTCGACTGAAAATCGGCAAGCCGCGCCATGATTGTCTCGAATGGCCAGTCCCACCATGCAATGGCGGTCAGCTTTTCGGCGATGGTTCGAGAAAATCGCTCGCGAATGATCTTTGCGGGCACACCACCGACGATGGTATAGGGCGGCACGTCCCTGGTGACGACTGCGCCTGCTGCGAGCACGGCACCGTTTCCAACCATTACACCCGGCAACACGATGACCCCGTGACCAATCCAGACATCGTGACCGATGATGGCACGATCCGCCTTGCGCTGATCGAAGAAGGCGTCGTCGCGCACGGCATCCGCAGAGTAATATTCCGGGCAGTAGCTGAAACGATGCATGGACGGGCGGTCCATCGGATGGTTCGGAGCACCTATCCTGACCTCTGCGGCGATGGCGCAGAACTTCCCGATTGTCGCGTCACCGGCCATGCAACGAGGCCCGAGGTAGGAGTAATTTCCGAGTTCCACATGGTGCAGGGAGGTGTCCGCCAGAATTTCGCAGCATTCGCCGACGCTCGAATCCCTTATGCTCGCTGTCGGATGGATAAAGGTCTCTGCAAGCTTTGGGCGATTGATTTGTGCGGTCGGGTCCATTCCAGTCTCCGGATTTTGGCCTGCTTAACCGGGGATGATGAAGGTCATGTGACGTGGGGTGGCTGAGGTACACCAGTCGGTCTGGGCGTTCCCTTTAAATGTAGATCATGCGCGCTAGGTGGAGCAAAATCTTGCCTTCATGCATGGTATGTCAATCGCCCGAACTCGCGTCTTTTTTCGTCCAGTAGTGATCGGATATGTTTTGAGCATTCCGGATGATATGCCCCGCAATTTCGGGGTCTCCGCCCTTGAATGTTTCCGGGTCGGCGCCACACAAGAGCAGGAAAAGCTGCTGGTGAGCGACAGCGGCGAAATAGTCATGCGGCGGGGGCTGCATCTCTGAGCCAACGGCCCGGAATTCCAGGGCGGCCTGTTTGCTGGCGCGCTCAAGCGCTGCGTGAATGGTGGACATCATTGCCGCTTCCGTCCGTTCCAATATGTCCTGGACTTGCCGCTCAGCCGGTGTCGGAACCGGGCAACTCTCATTCATCGAACGTCTCTCCTGTCGGTGCGCTTCGTTTCGCTGACCGACACTATCGCAAGGATTGTGTCCGCTTTGCGGGAGAGATCGAAATCTGGTTGCTGAAATTGAGAATGATAGCTGCCGTCATGCCGGACTGGGGCAAGACGGCAATCGGCCGATACTTATGTGCAAGCAGGTCAGCCGTGCCCAAGCGCCTTGCGGATGCAGGCGCTGAGATAGGCATATTGCAGCGGCGTGGTCGTCGCCATGGCTTCCGTGCGGCTGGCGAGCGCGTCCTGATAGCCGACTGGAATATCGAACTGGCTGAAGGTGAAATCCCAGCGGGTGCCTTCGACGATGTTGTAAAAGTGGTCCCCACCGCTGACGGCGGTTTTGGCCAGTTCACCGCCGAAAATATCCTGAACCACCAGCGCGGTCACGCTGCCTTGCCCCCTGGCCGGGTTTTCGCGTGACCACAGGCTGCTGGTCTCGCCCGACCAGCTTTTCCTCAAGGCGTAATAAAGTCGTTCGGCATGGTCCTGCATATGGTGTCTTCCCTGTTTCGGAACCGGGTTCCGGGTCAGGCATGGTCAGTGGAGAAACGGAGCGCCGCGCATCCCTATGAAGGCTGCAGGAACGCTCCGACTGTTGAATTTACGCCGATGCGTGGGCGGTGCCGGAATGAATTCCGGCACCGTTTTCCTTACTTGGCGTCAAGCAGGTCCTTGACTTCGAGGAGGACGAACTCGTTGTCATCGGCCTTGTCCAGCGCACGGCCGGCGGAGAAGGGCAGGTTGTTGTCGTTGCCGACGATGATATGCGTGGCGTCAACGCGATCGACATTCTCGATGGTGACGAAAGGCATGTCGTAGACACCGTTGCTGCCGCCCTGACGCTTCTTGTTATCAGGGTCGGAGATTTTCAGCAGATCGATATAGCCGATCTTGCGCGCGGCCTTGCCGACATTCGCGTCGTTGAATTCGATCTTGTAGATGCGCTTGACCTTGGAGGGCACGGCAAAGCAATTTGCTTCCGGCTTCTTCGGGTCGGCGCAGGCCTTGTCGGCGGTGCCGGCGCCATTGTCACGCTCGATGACCAGCGCCGTGCTTTCGTCCAGCATGTTGAAGTCGCCGATGGCTTCGCCGCCTTGGGCCAGCGGATAAAGCCAGGTGCGGCCGGTCCATTGCTTCTTGGCGGTGTCAAGTTCGATGATGCGCAGCGCGGTCGAACCGTCTTCGGTCTTCTCCACCTGGCCGTCGGCGGTGTAAAGCGGGCCTTCGAGAAGGCCGTAAAGCTTGGAGCCATCCTTGGAGAGCGCCATGCCTTCATAACCGCCTGAACGCTTCAGATTGAAAGCGGGCATTTTCTGCGTCGGGTTGCCGGGCAGTGCCAGGGTCGGATGATCCGGGGACTTCACCTCGATATCGCCGGCCTTGGTGGCGATGACGTCGGTAAGCTTGCCGTCGCGGGTGAATTTCAGGATGTAAGGCCCGAATTCCTCGCCAACCCAGAAACCATCGGCAACCGGCTGAATGGATTCAACGTCGAAATCGGCGCCCGTCAGGTAACGCTTGCTCGAGCCTTCCAGAACGATGGGGAAGGGTGCCTTCATGTCCGGGTCGGAAAGGAATACGGTTTCAAGCGCGTTGACCTTGCCGGCGTCCCAGTCGAATTTCAGATGGTGAAGCATCAGCATGGCGTCGCTGGAGTTGAGCTTGGAGCCGAAGCCATTGTCGGAAAGGCTCCAGAAGCTGCCGTCCGGCATGGCCTTGATGCCGGAGAAGCCCTGCATCGGCTGGCCGTTGAAGGGCATGGAAAGGCCGGTCAGGCGCACGCCATCCTTGCCGGGCACGGTGCCGAGGCCTTCGGCGCGCTTGCGGTCGGCGGTGGTGAACTTTGCGGAAGTCTTGAGGTACTCCGGCGCATCGGCAGGTGCCGCGATGATGGTGTTGGCCGGCAGAATGGCGTGGGAGACCAGCTTTGCCGGAAACTCCTTCTCAGCCGCATGCGATGCGGAAGCAAGCGCGAGAAACGCGCAGGAGGCGAAAAGAATGTGCTTCATGATGGAGACCCCTCGATACCTGTTGAAGACAGGATTGAGGCGATAGGGTCGGCACATGACAGGCAGGTGATTATCGTTTGAAGCTTTGATGAATTTTGATGACGGGCGTCTTAAAAAACAGGATCGCACCGCCTCTTTCGCTTACGCGGCAGGGGCCTGATACTGGCTGAGCGTACACACGCCCAGCGTCTGGCCGCGGCCCTTGACGGCGTGTTCGCCGAGATATTCACTGCGCACGCCCTTGGGAAGCACCAACTGATGGGCGAGATCGGCCGAAATCAGCACCGGGTGTCCCAGCATCTTGCTCAGTGATTCGAGCCGCGAGGTCGTGTTCACCGTGTCGCCGAAATAGGTGATCTTGTGGTGATCGACGCCGATTTCCGCCGTTATGACCGGTCCGCCATGGATGGCGAAGCGCAGGCGCGGCACTTCGCCAAAGCGGGCAAGCCACATGTCGCGATTGCTTTCGATGGTGGCCTGGATCTCGAAAACGCAGCGCACGCAGGCTGCCCGCCTGATCGCCATATGATAGGGCCAGGTGATGATGGCGGCATCGCCAATATAATCGTCGATGACCCCGCCGTGTTTTCTGACGGGTGCTGCATAGCTTGCGAAGATTTCACCCAGAAACTCCTGCGCCTTCAGGTCACCATGCGTTTCTGCGAAGGAGGTGGAGCCGACGAGGTCGATGAAGATGAAGACGCGGTCTTCGCTGACCGGCCGGCGATAGCGCCCCAGAATGAGGTCGATGAAGATGTCGCGGCCGAGAAGCTCGCGCACGCGCATGATGAAAACGATGATGCCGCAGACAATGAGGGTAAAGACAAGGGTCTGCACCTCGGCGTGCACCGCCCGCTTCCAGGTGCCGGGAAATATGCCGCTCAGCCACAGGATCGTGCCGCCGAGCCCGAAACCGCAAAAGACGAGAATGGCATAGATGACGAGGCCGACGGCGATATAGGCCGGTGTCGGCAGGGCGCTGACCTGCCGCGACAGGCCCGGCATGATGTAACCGCGCTCAAAGGCGAGGATGGGCGTGCAGGCGAACAGGGCATAGGTGGCACCGATCAGCGCGCCGCCGCCATATTCCAGGAGTGCGTAAGCCACGCCGCTGCCGGCCACGGCAACGAAGAGCACCACGTAATCCAGAATGGGCAGCAATTTTCTCATGTCGATTTTGATCTCGGGAAGGAAAGGCCCGCCGCTCTCGCCGGGTGATGCTTCTGTTCAGGTCATATGCGACATTAATGTGGAAAATGCGCCGCAAAAAGTGACCTTTCGGTAAGGTCGCATGAAGGATTGGAAAGGTTGTTGCCCTGTTGCCGCAAAACGGGTTCTGATGCCGCGCCACATCTAATATGATGTTCTGTAATAGACCGTTTCAAGCGGGGATTGCGGCCGGTCATCCGGCGAGCGGTTCGACCATTTGACTGGAAAAGCGGCAAAACGCAGCCGGTTGCCGTCGATCCATGCGCGGTCGAACAAAGTTTCGCCCTTGCCGGCAAAGGTGATGGCCGCGCAGGTCCTGCCATCGACGTCCAAGGGAATATTCTCTTTCCAGCCGCTGAGGCCGCAGCCGGTGCCCTTCGGGTCGCCATTATAGTGCTCGACAACCGTGGGGTCGTTCGGTGTCATGGTGATCGAGGTGACGGTGTGGGCAAAGAGCAGGCTGTCACTGTCTTTCAGGCCACCATCCAGCACGCCCTCGTAACGCACCTGCACCGTTGGCTGCTGGCAGCCGCTGCGGGCATAGATCTGCGAGACGGCGTGCATGCGGCCGCCGCGTATGGTAATGCGCGTGACGATGCCGTGCCGGTCGTTCTTGCCGATCTTCAGGCAGTCGGTGGTCCACTCGCCCTGAAGGTCGACCTTGCCGCCATCGGCGAAGACGGGGGCGGGGGCATGAAGGATACCTGCGGCCGCAACAGAGGCGGCCAGCAGCAGAGTGCAGGCAGGTTTCATGGAAAGACCCTCAAAGCGCGACCATCGGCAAAAAGATGGAACGCGATGCGGGCAAAATTGGGGAGAGAGATGCGAGGGGCGATTACGCCTCGCTCACCGCCACTTCCACCGCCTCGACCTTCTTGCCGGCGAAACGCAGCGCCACTTCGCCATTGATGAGTTTCAGCGCCACATCGCCGAAGAGTTCGCGCCGCCAGCCGGTCAGTGCCGCCACTGTTGCCTTCTCGCCCTCGGAGGCGATCTTGTCCAGATCCTCGCTGTTGGCGATGACCTTGGCGGCGACGCCGTGCTTGTCCGCGGTCAGCTTCAGAAGAACCTTCAGGAGCTCCACGGCAGCGCCCGAACCTTCCGGCGCGTGGCTGTGACGCGGCGCCTTCGGCATCTCTTCTTTCGGAAGCGCCAGCGCCGCATTCACGGTTTCGACGATGGCCGTGCCGGAGGTGGAACGTTCCCAGCCCTTCGGGATGGTACGAAGCCGCGACAGGGCCTCTGCGTCCTTCGGCTGCTGCTGGGCAATCTCGAAGATCGCATCGTCCTTCAGGACGCGTGACCGCGGCACGTTGCGCGAACGCGCCTCACGCTCGCGCCAGGCGGCCACGAATTTGAGGATGGCGAGTTCCGTCGGCTTGCGCAGACGAGATTTCAGCCTCAGCCACGCATCGTCGGGATGCATGTCATAGGTGTCGCGCGACTCCAGAATGTCCATCTCTTCGGTCAGCCACAGCGAGCGGCCTTCGCGCTCCAGCTGTGCCTTCAGCGCCAGATAGACATCGCGCAGATGGGTCACGTCGGCCAGCGCGTAATCCAGCTGCTTTTCGGTCAGCGGACGGCGGCTCCAGTCGGTGAAACGCGAGGATTTGTCGATCTGCACGTTTTTGATCTTCTGCACCAGCTGGTCGTAGGAGATCGAATCGCCGAAACCGCAGACCATGGCGGCAACCTGCGTGTCGAAGATCGGGTGGGGAATGAGCCCGCCCAGATGGTAGATGATCTCGATGTCCTGCCGCGCGGCGTGGAAAACCTTGACGACGTTAGGGTTGGCCATCAGCTCGAAAAGCGGCGTAAGGTCGAGACCCTTGGCCAGCGGATCGACCAGTACCTCAAGCGTCGGGCTTGCCATCTGTACGAGGCAGAGCTCCGGCCAGAAGGTCGTTTCCCGCAGAAACTCGGTGTCGATGGTGATGAATTCCGATTTCGCCAGTTCCGTACAGGCTTCGGCGAGGGCGGCAGTCGTTTCAATCATTGCAAATGGCCACTCGTGAAAATTATCCGTCTTACTTTCCCTTTGCCGGGCGCATGTCAATACAAAGCCCGCTTTTGAAGGCTCATGGATCGTTTTTCTCGGGCGGATTTGGCTCCTGTCCGTCCTTTTTGGGCGGCGGGGGTGCGGCGAGCTTCTGGAAATAGGCGGATGTGCGCAAGAGCGAGCGGAACCGCCAGTTTCTTTCCTCCACCGGAACACCTTCTCGCACCTGCAGCCGGTAGATGGTATAGGCGATGAAAACGATCTGGATCGCGGCCGTGTAACTGAACAGCGCTTTCGGGCCGAACTGGTCGATCAGGACGGAGGCGAGCAGCGGCCCGACGGTTGCGCCCACCGACCAGAAGAACAAAAGCCCGGCGGACACCATCGCATGTTCGCCCTCCTTGGCATGGTCGTTGCCGTGTGCGGAGCTCAAGGAATAGAGCGGCAGGGCAAAGGCGCCGAAGATGAAGACGCCGATAATGTTGCTCCACTCATCCGTGCCGGCAAAGAAGGCGAGAAACAGACCGACGATCACCGAGCCTGCCGTGGTGGCGAGAATGATGATGCGCCGGTCGTAGCGGTCGGAATAGACGCCGAGCGGATATTGCAGCACCACGCCGCCGATGATGCCGGCGCTCATGAAGGTGGCGATGGCGGTGACGGAAAGGCCGATCTGCTCGGCATAGATCGGGCCGATATTGCGAAACGCCGCCATGCTGAGACCGACAGCCACGCAGCCGACGACGGCGAGCGGCGAGATGCGCCAGACCGCGAAAAGATTGAAGGGTATCTGTTTCGGCGGCGCGGGGTTGGATTTGTCGGCAATCGAGATCGGCACCAGCGACAGGGTGAGCGCCATGGCGATCAGCGAGAATACGATGGGCCCGTCGATGCCGGCGACGGGAATGATATATTGGGCGAGCGTCACGGAGCCGAGATCGACGAAACGATAGATCGAAAGCGTGCGGGCACGATTGGAATTCGTCACCTGCGCGTTGATCCAGCTTTCGATCGCGGCGAAAAGACAGGCGACTGCTATGCCGATCACAAAACGCATCGCCAGCCAGAAGAGCGGATGGGTGATGAGCGGCATGGCGATCGATGCGGCGGATGCAACGGCCGCCATGGTGGCAAAGGTGCGGATGTGGCCGATCTTGCGCAGCAGGCGCGTCACCGAAATGCAGCCAAGCGCGAAGCCGAGGCTGTAGGCGGCGCTGATGAGGCCGATGGTGCTGGCCGAAAATCCTTCGGACAGGCCGCGCAGCGCGATATAGGTTCCCTGCAGGCCGTTGCCGCCGATCAGAATGCCGGCGGTGACGAGAAGCGGGATAAGAGGTCTGATCTGGCTCATTGCGGGCCGACTCGGTTTGGCGGGCTGGATTAGCTCTATCTAAAGCGAAGGCAGGGGAAAGGACAGGCTGAAGACGACATTGTTGCGCTTTGCCTTGACAAATCAGGCTGGCCATGCGCTTTTCCGGCAAATTTCGACAGTGCCGCCCATCTGGCCCCCATCAGGGCCCACGACACGTTCCAGGATATAAAAATGCATCGTTACCGCAGCCACACCTGTGCCGCTCTCCGCAAGTCCGACGTTGGCGAAACCGTTCGCCTTTCCGGTTGGGTTCACCGCGTGCGAGATCATGGCGGCGTTCTCTTCATCGACCTTCGCGACCATTACGGCATCACGCAGGTTGTGGCCGATCCGGATAGCCCGGCCTTCAAGATTGCCGAAACGGTGCGTGGCGAATGGGTCATCCGCATCGACGGTCTGGTCAAGGCGCGCTCGGAGGATACCGTCAACAAGGGCATGGCGACCGGCGAGATCGAGCTTTACGCACAGGAAATCGAGGTTCTGGGCGTTGCCAAGGAACTGCCGCTGCCGATCTTCGGCGAGCCTGAGTACCCTGAAGACGTTCGCCTGAAGTACCGCTTCCTCGATCTTCGCCGCGAAACGCTGCACAAGAACATCGTCAAGCGCACGCAGATCATCTCCGCCATGCGCACCGGCATGGGCGAGATGGGCTTTGCCGAATATACGACGCCGATCCTTACTGCCTCCTCGCCGGAAGGCGCGCGCGACTTCCTCGTGCCCTCGCGCATCCATGAAGGCAAGTTCTTCGCGCTGCCGCAGGCGCCGCAGCAGTATAAGCAGCTTCTGATGGTGGCCGGTTTCGACCGTTATTTCCAGATCGCGCCGTGCTTCCGTGATGAAGATCCGCGCGCTGACCGCCTGCCGGGCGAATTCTATCAGCTCGACGTCGAAATGAGCTTCGTGACCCAGGAAGATGTCTGGACCACGATGGAGCCGATGATGACGGCCGTGTTCGAGAAGTTCGCCGAAGGCAAGCCTGTCACCAAGCAGTGGCCGCGCATTCCCTATGACGAAGCGATCCGCAAATATGGCTCCGACAAGCCTGATCTGCGCAACCCCATCGTCATGGAAGCCGTGACCGAACATTTCGACGGCTCGGGCTTCAAGGTCTTCGCCAACATGATCGCCTCCAACCCCAAGGTGCAGGTCTGGGCGATCCCGGCCAAGACCGGTGGTTCGCGCGCTTTCTGCGATCGCATGAACGCATGGGCGCAGAGCCAGGGCCAGCCCGGCCTCGGCTACATCTTCTGGAAGGAAGAAGACGGCAAGGTTGCCGGTTCGGGCCCGCTTGCCAAGAACATCGGCGAGGAACGCACCGAAGCGCTGCGCACGCAGCTCGGACTGGAAGCGGGCGATGCCTGCTTCTTCGTTGCCGGTGATCCCGCGAAGTTCTACAAGTTCGCCGGTGAGGCGCGCACCCGTGCCGCCGACGAGCTGAACCTGATCGATCGCGACCGTTTCGAAATGTGCTGGATCGTCGATTTCCCCTTCTTCGAATATAACGAGGAAGAAAAGAAGATCGACTTCGCCCATAACCCCTTCTCCATGCCGCAGGGCGGCCTGGAAGCGCTGGAAGGCGACGATCCGCTTTCCATCAAGGCCTTCCAGTATGACGCGGTCTGCAACGGCTTCGAAATCGCCTCCGGCTCGATCCGTAACCAGTCGCCGGAACTGATGGTCAAGGCCTTCGAAAAGGTTGGTCTGTCGCAGAGCGACGTGGAAGAGCGCTTCGGCGGCCTCTACCGCGCCTTCCAGTACGGCGCGCCTCCGCATGGCGGTTGCGCTTTCGGTATCGACCGCGTGGTCATGCTTCTGGTTGGCGCCAAGAACCTGCGCGAAATCACGCTGTTCCCGATGAACCAGCAGGCACAGGACCTGTTGATGAACGCGCCGTCGCCGGCAACGCCGACCCAGCTTCGTGAGCTGGCGCTGCGCGTCGTTCCGTCCAAGAAGGACTGATATGGTGAAGACGCTGCTCGACCGGGTTCGCGCAGCCTTCACCCGTGCATTGGCGGCCGCACTTGCGGCCGCTTTTGCGTTCTGGGTCGCGCATCGGTGGCTGGGCCATCCGCAACCCGTCTTTGCCGCAATCAGCGCGCTTATCTGCCTTGCTCCGGGAATCCCGAGCCATGTTCGTCAGGGCCTTGGCCTGATGGTCGGCGTCACCATCGGCATTCTTGTCGGGGAGATCGCGCTCCTTGTCCCGCATGATGTCGCTGAAATCAGGCTGGCCTCGGCGACCTTCATCGCCATGATCCTCGCTTCCATGTTCGGCCTGCCGCCGGTCGTGCCGATACAGGCTGGCGCTTCGGCCATGCTCGTGCTGCTGATGGGGCCACAGGCTGCCGGTTTTGTCCGTTTTGTCGATGTGATCGTGGGCGTGGCGACCGGTGTGGCCGTAGCGCTCGTCTTCTTTCGTGAGCGGCTGAAGCTCTAGTGGTCTTGTCATAAAACCTTAATCAAACTGACAAATCCGGTAGAGGAGTTCTTAAGTCTTCTCAATCATTCATCCCGTCGTGAAATATGCAAACGAGGGTTGAATGTTTTCGCTGGTTTCGACGTTTAAAATCGCACATCGCATATCCATACTCGCACTGGCTGCGCTGTGCGGGATCGCCGTCATCGCGGGCATGCTGCTCTGGCAAAGGCATATGGAGGCGCGTTACCGGATTGCCGAAGACACTCTTATCCAGAGGGACGGCGTGCTGACGACGCTGATGGACGGGCTGCATGAAAGCCGCCTCCATCAGAGGGATTTCCTGCTTTCCAGGGACATGAATTCCGTCGCCGAGTTTGATCAGACGATGGACAAGGTGCATCAGTCACTGAGCAGCCTCGAAGGCAGCGCGACGCCGCAGGTCCGCGCGAAGCTTGACGCACTGGCGAAGGGTACCCTTGCCTATACCGACCGCATGAAGGCGCTTGTTTCCAAAAACCGGGAGCTTGGCCTCACCCCCACCGAGGGCCTTGAGGGCGCGATGCGCAATGGCGTGCATTCCATCGAAAAACTCATCGACGTCGTCGCCAATGCCGAAATCCGCGCCAGCATGCTGATGATGCGCCGGCACGAGAAGGATTTCATCCTGCGGCGCGATGAAGCCTATACGGGCAAACATGCAGCCGAGGTTGAGACCTTCAAGGCGCTGGTGAAGCTGGAATACCGGCCGGGCGTGGAGCGCCAGCGCATCATGGATGCACTGGAGATTTACACCGCTTCCTTCCGTTTTTATGCACAGGCCGTGCTGGAGGAGCAGAAGGCGCGGGAAACGGTCGCTTCCGCCTATAATGCGCTGCTGCCCGTCGTCGCTGACATCTCCACGGCCTATCGGCAGGAGCGGGAAACCAGCGCGCTGGAAAACCAGACCGCGGCGGAAACGACCGTCTCGATCGTCGTCATCCTTATCGCGTTCGCCGTCGTGAGCCTTTTTGCCGGGGTCTACTTCATCGGCCGGTCGATAACCCGTCCGGCGACCGCGATCACTGGCGCTATGCGTCGTCTGGCCGAAGGCGAAACCGAGTTCGCGGTTCCCGGCCTTCGTCGCAGGGATGAGTTTGGCGCCATGGCGCAGGCGCTGGAAATTTTCCGGCAGGCGGCCATCGCCAAGATCGAGCTGGAGCGCCAGGCGCTCGTGGCCCGTCAACGCGCCGAGGATGAAAAGGCCCGGTTCCAGCGCGAGGCGGAGGCACAAGCACAGGCGCGGTTGATGCAGGCAACGACCGGACTTGCGGCGGCGCTGCATCGCCTGGCCGAAGGCGATCTATCCTTCGAACTGAACGAGCCCTTCGCGCCGGATTTCGAAGCGCTGCGACACGATCTCAACCGGACGATCCGCCAGCTCGATGCCGCCATGTCCGGCATCGTGCAGTCGAGCGTGGCGATTGACGGCGGTAGCCAGGAAATCAGCCAGAGCGCTGCCGATCTTGCCCGCCGCACCGAACAGCAGGCCGCCTCGCTCGAAGAGACCGCCGCTGCCCTTGATGAGCTGACGGCAAACATCCGCATTTCGGCGGATCGTGCGGTGGAGGCGCGGTCGGTCGCCCATTCGGCCGATGAGGATGCCAGCCGCACGGCCGATCTCGTCGTCGACACGATCATGGCCATGGAAAAGATCGAGCAATCCTCCGGCAAGATCGGTAGCATCATCAGCGTCATTGACGAGATTGCCTTCCAGACCAACCTTCTTGCTCTCAATGCCGGTGTTGAAGCCGCGCGTGCGGGGGAGGCGGGACGTGGTTTCGCCGTCGTTGCGCAGGAGGTGCGCGAACTGGCGCAGCGCTCCGCAAAGGCCGCCGCCGAGATCAAGGTGCTCATCCGCAACTCCAGCACGGAGGTGAAGGATGGCGCGCGGTTCGTGCGCGAAACCGGTGCCGCCCTGTCGCGCATCGGTGGTTCGGTGAAGACGATCAACGATCATATCGAGGCGATCGCCGCTGCCACGAAGGAGCAGTCGCTCGGGCTTTCCGAGATCAATACCGCCGTCAACCATCTGGATCAGGGCACCCAGCAGAACGCCGCCATGGTCGAGGAGAACAATGCCGCCAGCGCCATGCTGGCCGGTGAGACGGCGCGTCTCAAGCAACTGGTCCACCAGTTCCGGCTGAGCGAAGCGGATATGTGGGATCATCGCCAGCGCGAAGCGGCCTGACCCTTCATTTCCAGACATCGAAAGCGGGCGTGTAACTTGCAGCCCGCTTTTTTGCCGTCTATAGGTGGGCTACTCACCACGGACCCGGTGAAATCCCGGGTGGCTCTTCTGGCCGCCGATCCGCCAGACAACGCAAAGCACCGACATTCTTTTTTAATCTACCGGAGATGTCTCCGGCCGGTGCGTCATACTTTGCGAAAAAATCAAATGAACAGATTTCAGACTTACAGACGTGAGTGGTTTTCCAATATTCGCGGTGATGTCCTTTCCGGCATCGTCGTGGCATTCGCCCTCATTCCCGAAGCGATCGGCTTTTCCGTCATCGCCGGCGTCGATCCCAAGGTGGGGTTGTTCGCATCCTTCGCCATCGCCTGCGTTTCCGCCTTCACCGGTGGCCGTCCCGGCATGATTTCCGCGGCAACCGCCGCCACCGCCGTGCTGATGGTCACGCTCGTCAAGGAACACGGCCTGCAATATCTCTTTGCGGCCACCATCCTCATGGGCGTGCTACAGATCGCGGCGGGCTTTGCCAGGCTCGGCCGGGTGATGCGCTTCGTCTCGCGCTCGGTCATGACCGGTTTCGTCAACGCGCTGGCGATCCTGATCTTCATGGCGCAATTGCCCGAGCTTATCGGCGTGCCGGTCGAAACCTATGTCATGATCGCGGCAGGCCTTGCGATCATCTATCTCTTTCCGCTGGTTACGAAAATCATCCCGTCGCCGCTGGTCGCCATCGTCGTCCTGACCTGCGTGGCGGTGTTTTCCGGCATGGACATCCGCACTGTCGGCGATCTCGGCGAGTTGCCTTCGACATTACCGGTCTTTGCCCTGCCGCAGGTGCCGCTGACCTTCGAAACGCTTCAGATCATCTTTCCCTATTCCGCAGCACTTGCCGCTGTCGGTCTCCTAGAATCGCTGCTGACGGCACAGATCGTCGACGACATGACGGATACCGGCAGCAACAAGAGCCGGGAATGCATCGGGCAGGGGACAGGCAACATCGCGTCTGCGCTCATCGGCGGCATGGGCGGCTGCGCCATGATCGGCCAGTCCGTCATCAATGTCCGCTCCGGCGGCAGGGGCCGGCTCTCCACTTTCGTGGCGGGTGCTTTCCTGCTGTTCCTCATTCTGGTGCTCGACGATCTCGTCCGCATCATTCCGATGGCTGCTCTGGTGGCAGTCATGATCATGGTTTCCATCGGCACCTTCTCGTGGCGCTCGATCCTCGATCTGCGCCGCAATCCGCCGTCCTCCAGCATCGTCATGCTGGTAACGGTCGGCACGGTGCTGGCGACCCATGATCTTGCAAGGGGCGTGCTGGCAGGCGTTCTTCTGTCCGGCGTGTTTTTTGCGGGCAAGGTTTCCAGGCTTTTCCACGTCCGCCGTGAACTTGCGGCGGATGGCCGGCAACGCATCTACCGTGTCGATGGCCAGATATTCTTCGCTTCGACCGAAAGCTTCATTGCCGCGTTCGATTTCGCCGAAGAGGTGGAGGCAGTGACGATCGATGTCAGCCAAGCCCATCTCTGGGATATTTCGGCAGTTGGTGCGCTGGACAAGGTGGTCCTGAAATTCCGCAAATCCGGCAAGAGGGTCGAGGTGATCGGCGTCAACGAGGCGAGCGCCCATATGATCGACCGTTTCGCCCTGCACGACAAGCAGGATGGAGCGGCAGCTCCGCTCCACTGACCAGAAGTGAAAAGCCCCGGCGGAAACCGGGGCTTTTTGTTATGCTATTCGTTTGCCGTCACCGTCACGCCGAGCATTTTCGGCAGGGTGTTCGGCGCGCCCATCGCGGCACCCATGATCATCGGGAACGGAACCGGCTTTTCCGGCTCTGCCGTAATGGTGAAGTTCTTCGGATTGTCGATATAGGTGTTGATCGCGGCCGACACCATGTTCTGCAGGTCCGGAACATTGAGCGAGGCCATCATGATGGGCGCCATGCCCTTGATGGTCTGGGAAAGCTGCTCGCCCGTCATGCCCTGCTGGTTTGCGGCGTAGTCGATGGCGCGCTTGGTGATGCTGGCGTCCTCGAAGCTGATTTCGGCATTGACGAAGGAAAGCTGCTGCATCAGGCCAAGCATGGCAAGGCTTGCAGCCTGATCCGCCTGTTCCTTGTTCGGATTGGCGGCCTGCGCCTTCACCGTTTCCTGCATCGACTTGATGAAGTCGAGCGTGTAGCCGGAGAAGCCGAACGACATGTTGAGACGGCCGATATTGTCGAGGTCGATGGCATATTCCTCGACATCGACGGTGCCGGAAGCCACTTGCCAGCTGCCGCTCATGGTCATGTCGCCGGAAAGCGCCTTGAGTTCGAGTTTCTCGATGGCGTCTTTCGTGCCGGGATCGGTAACTTCGCTGAGATCCGCCTTGAAGCCGGATGCGTCGAGTTCGAAGCCGATCGATGCCTTGTCGTCGCTGACGGACATGGTGGCGGTGCTTTCCTCAAGCGAGAAAGCCTGCTTGCCATCGACAGAAACGGAAATCGGACCGCTATGCGCCTCATCATAGAACATCAGCGCATCGACCGTGCCAGTCGTGGCGTCAGCAGGAATGGTGAGACCGGACATGTAGATGTCGCTGGCCTTGATCTCCACGTTTTCCTGCTTGTAATCGATATTGTCGAAACGCGCGTTCTTGATGGTGTAGCCGCCGTTGTTTTCCTGGACGTCCTCAAGCGTGATGTTGCCGACCGGAATTTTTTTGGCCGGATCGGCGACCGAGTTGAAGGTCACGCCGTTCAGCGTCACGGTGGAGCCGTTGACGGCGACCGAGCCGGCTGTGATTTCGCCACCCTGTGCGGCGTAGGCGGCATTGATCTTCTTCAGCACATCGCCGCCATCAAGCGCGAAAGCCGGCGCCGAAAGCACAAGAAGCGCGGCACTTGCGAAAAGAACTTGCCGGGTGGATTTCAGTCTCATGATGTTTCTTCCCTCAATGTGCAGATGCGCACCGTGTTCTAGATATGGATGGTGACATTTATATTCGCGATTATTCAAAGGTCTACAGGATTTAGATCGATTCGTATGACGGCGGCATTGCGGCATTTACAACGCGGTTAATAAAAAACCTCATGAAAGAGGTGGTTTCATCCACAGGGCAGACCCCTGAATTTCTTGCCGGGAATCGGCATTTCGGCTAGTCAAGCACCATGGGAAAAAATCTTGTACCTCCGTCAGGCGGAGACGATAACATTCATCCGGTCGATTTGAAGGCGGCGCTTGAAGAGCGCTACCTCGCTTACGCCCTGTCCACGATCATGCATCGTGCGCTGCCGGATGTGCGCGACGGCCTGAAGCCGGTTCACCGCCGCATCATCCACGCCATGAGCGAGATGGGCATCCGCCCCAACTCGGCCTTCAAGAAATGCGCCCGTATCGTCGGCGACGTGATCGGTAAGTTCCACCCGCATGGCGACCAGTCGGTCTACGATGCGCTGGTGCGTCTCGCGCAGGATTTCTCGCAGCGTTATCCGATCGTGGACGGGCAGGGCAATTTCGGCAACATCGATGGCGACGGCGCCGCTGCTTATCGTTACACCGAAGCGCGCATGACCGATGTGGCGGCGCTGCTGCTGGAGGGCATTGGCGAGGACGCGGTGGATTTCCGCGCCACCTATAACGAGGAAGACGAAGAACCCGTCGTTCTGCCGGGCGCCTTCCCCAATCTGCTTGCCAACGGGGCCTCCGGCATCGCCGTGGGCATGGCGACATCGATCCCGCCGCACAATGCGCACGAACTTTGCGATGCGGCGCTTTATCTCATCAAGCATCCGGATGCATCGGTGGAAAAGCTTGTGGAATTCATTCCCGGCCCCGACCTGCCGACCGGCGGTGTTATTGTCGAAAGCCGCGAGAATATTCTCGATGCCTATAAGACGGGTCGCGGCGGTTTTCGCGTGCGCGCCAAATGGGAAACGGAAGATCTCGGACGCGGCGGTTATCAGATCGTCATCACCGAAATCCCCTTCCAGGTGCAGAAGTCGCGCCTGATCGAAAAGATCGCCGAACTGCTGCTTGCCCGCAAGCTACCGCTGCTCGAGGATGTCAGAGACGAATCCGCCGAAGACGTGCGCATCGTGCTGGTGCCGAAGAGCCGCACCGTTGACGCCACGCTCCTGATGGAATCCCTGTTCCGCCTGTCCGACCTCGAAAGCCGCCTGCCACTCAACATGAACGTGCTGTCGCTTGGCAAGGTGCCGAAGGTGATGGCGCTGAACGAGGTGCTGAGCGAATGGCTGGCGCACCGCAAGGACGTGCTGGTCCGCCGTTCCCGCCACCGTCTCGCGGCCATCGACCGCAGGCTTGAAATTCTCGGCGGCCTGCTCGTCGCTTACCTCAATCTCGACGAGGTGATCCGTATCATCCGCGAAGAGGACGAGCCGAAACAGGTGATGATGGCGAAATGGTCGCTCACCGACAATCAGGCCGAAGCCATCCTCAACATGCGGCTGCGCAATCTGCGCAAGCTGGAAGAATTCGAAATCCGCAAGGAATTCGATGAACTCAGCAACGAGAAGGCCGAAATCGAGGGGTTGCTCGCCGCCGATGAAAAGCAGTGGCAGACGGTCGCCTGGGAAATTGGCGAAGTCAAAAAGAAATATGCCAAGGCAACCGAGATCGGCCGTCGCCGCACGCAGTTTGCGGATGCGCCGGATGCCGATATCGAGGCCATCCAGCAGGCGATGATCGAAAAGGAACCGGTCACCATCGTCATTTCGCAGAAGGGCTGGATCAGGGCGCTGAAGGGACACATGTCCGATACGTCGTCGCTCACCTTCAAGGAAGGCGACGGCCCGAAGCTTGCCTTCCCGGCGCAGACGACGGACAAGCTGCTGCTGCTGACGACGGGCGGCAAGGCCTATACGCTCGGCGCCGACAAGCTGCCGGGCGGTCGCGGCCATGGCGAGCCGATCCGCATCATGGTCGACATGGAGAACGATCAGGACATCCTGACGGCCTTCGTCCACGATCCGTCCCGCAAGCTTCTCCTTGTCTCGACCGCAGGCAACGGCTTCATCGTGGCCGAAAGCGAAATGGTCGCCAATACCCGCAAGGGCAAGCAGATCATGAATGTCTCCATGCCCGATGAAGCGAAGCTCGCGGTGCCGGTCACGGGCGACCATGTCGCCGTCGTCGGCGAAAACCGCAAGCTGCTCGCCTTCCCGCTGTCGCAGGTGCCGGAAATGTCGCGCGGCAAGGGCGTGCGCCTGCAACGCTACAAGGATGGCGGTGTCGTGGACGTGAAATGCTTCGCGCTCGCGGATGGCTTGAGCTGGTCCGACACGGCCGGGCGTCTCTTTACCAAGGTTGGCGAAGAATTGCGCGAATGGCTGGCCGACCGCGCCACCGTTGGCCGCACTGTGCCAAAGGGTTTTCCGCGTAGCGGGAAGTTTGGCGGGTAAATCCGTCCGACGTTGATGGGATATCGAAAAAGCGCCGCGTATCGAAATGATATGCGGCGTTTCCGCTTAGGCAAATGGGACGGCGTGGTCTTTGAGGAAAAGACATGCGCCTTCCTCGTCTATTTCACCGGCGGCGACGTTCAGAACGAAAGTATAGAGAGTAGCTTCGTCGGTCTCTATCATGTAGCCGTTTTCCATCAGAAAAACACCGGCGGCAACGATGGCGATCCGCTTGTTGCCATCGATAAAGGCGTGATTGCGTGCGAGTCCAAAGAGATAAGCTGCAGCAAGTTCACACGGATCGTCTGCACCATAACCCGCTTTGTTTATCGGTCGGTGCAGAGCGGATTCGAGTATACCTTCATCACGCAGGCCATGAACGCCGCCAAAACGCTCTATTTGCATGACATGTAATTGCTTGACGATGTTGCTTCGAAGAAAGATGAAGTCCGTCATTCGGCGAGTTTCTTCAAGGCAACTTTGTATTTGTCCATAAAGACACGTGCGTGATCGAGCTGCCGTGCGAAATCCGCGTCAGCAACACGCAGCTCAAAGCCGCCGTTTTTTTCTTCGATGGCAAGTGTGTCGCCCGTCTTGAGGCCCATGCGATCCAAGACTTCCTTAGGAATGATAATACCTTCGGAATTACCGATCTTGCGGATTGTGACATTCATGACGCTAACTCCTGTTATAACGATGTTATAACACATGAGGTTTTGTCATTCAACGGGCAGGTGCATCGTCAGACTTTATCGCCTGCCTCGCCGGATGGCGTGTAAACCTCCCACCCGCGCGGTGTCAGATGCTCCTGCGGATGATAGCGCGTCTTGTATCCCATCTTTTCCGAACCATCGACCCAGTAGCCGAGATAGACGTGTGGCAGGCCGAGCGCGCGGGTGCGGGTGATGTGGTCCATGATCATGAAGGTGCCCAACGAGCGTTTTTCGAGATCGGGGTTGAAGAAGGAATAGACCATCGACAGCCCGTCGCTCATCACGTCGCTTAGCGCCACGGCCAGAAGCTCGCCGCGCTTGCTGGCATCAATGCCGGAGCCCGGTTCGCGCACGCGGTATTCGATGATGCGGGTGTTCACATGCGTATCCTCGACCATGATCGCATAATCCAGCGCTGACATGTCGGACATGCCGCCTGACTGGTGCCGGTGGTCGAGATAGCGGCGAAACAGCGAGAACTGTTCGGTGGAGGGCTCGGCGGCGTGGACGGTGGCGACGACATCCCTGTTGGTGGAGAGAACGCGCCGCATAGATTTTGTCGGCTGGAACTGTTCGGTCAAGATGCGCACGGAAACGCAGGCGCGGCAGTTTTCGCAAGCCGGGCGATAGGCGATGTTCTGCGAACGCCTGAAACCGCCCTGGGTCAGAAGGTCGTTCATTTCCGACGCACGCGGGCCGACCAGATGCGTAAAGACCTTCCGCTCCATCTGGTTCGGCAGGTAGGGGCAGGTGGCCGGTGCCGTAAGATAGAATTGGGGAGAGGGCGTCGCCTGCGTGTTCATCGAACCGTGATCGCCTCCTGCGTCTGTTATGAAAGCGCGCCGCGATTTCACGGGGCTGGCGGCGGCGCTTCAAGCGACAAGCATAATGTCACAGAATGGCAAAATGCCGGAAAACGTCAACTGCGAGATACGGCATTTGCCTGATATGAAAGCCACGTTTACGTGGCTTTCGGCAATATCAGCGCGTTCTGACGATAACGGTGCCAAGCAGGAAGTCATGAACGAGGCGCGAGCGCTCGGTAAAAAGGCCCGCAAGCAGAATCAACGGGGTCAGAACCGAGTTGATGACCCAGAAAAGCACGATGTGAACGGTCGAAAGAAGAAAATCGATTCGCCGTCCGTCCATGCGCGCCATCGCTATACCCATCGCCCGCATGCCGGGCGTGGCCTGCGATGGGCCGCCGAGCGTCATGCCGAAATAAAGCACCGCCACGATGACGAACAGCGCCGGATAGAGGAAGAAGCCGAGACCCAGCGTGATCACGCCGAGAAAGAAGACAATCACGGCCGCCGGAATGCACAGCAGGAGAACGATCGCATAATCGATCAGGAACGCGAAGACGCGCCGGCTCAGGACGCCGCTATAGGCGCGCCAGTCATCCGGTGCGATATAGGTGGGGTTCTGGTCGAGGTTCATCGGTCGTTTTCTCCTGAGAGGTTCTGACAGCTCGGCACATATGCCGTGTCAGCAGACAATATGGGAAGCAAACGACCGAATACAATAAGCGCCAGCTTTCGTGTAGCCTGTCAGCCCTTTGCGAGTTTGCGTGCGGCCTCGATGGCGAAATAGGTCAGGATGCCATCGCAGCCCGCACGCTTGAAACAGAGAAGCGTTTCCATCATCACGCGCTCCCCGTCGATCCAGCCCTGCATGGCCGCGGCCTTGATCTGGGTATATTCGCCGGACACCTGATAGGCGAAGGTCGGCAGGCCGAAATTCTCCTTCAGCCGCCAGCAGATGTCGAGATAGGGCAGGCCGGGTTTGACCATCAGCATGTCAGCGCCTTCCTCAACGTCGAGCGCGGCGTCGCGGATCGCCTCCATGCCGTTGGCCGGGCTGATATAGTAGCTGTTCTTGTCGCCCTTCAGCAGTCCCGCCGTGGAAATGGCCTCGCGATAGGGACCGTAATAACCGGAGGCGAATTTCGTGGCGTAGGCCATGATGCCGACATTCTGATGCCCGGCCGCATCGAGACCGCGACGGATGGCGCCGATGCGGCCATCCATCATCTCCGACGGCGAAATAATGTCCGAACCGGCATCCGCCTGAAGGATCGCCGCTTTGACGACCTGCTCCACGGTCTCGTCATTGACGATCTCGTCGCCGCGCAGAATGCCGTCATGCCCATGGCTGGTGAAGGGATCAAGCGCGACGTCGGTGATCATGCCGATATTTGGAACGGCTTTTTTGACCGCGATGGTCGCCTGATTGATGAGGTTGTTGGCCTCTAGCGCGTTCGAACCGGTTTCGTCACGCAGGTCCATCTCGATATTCGGGAAGGTCGCGATTGCGGGAATGCCGAGATCGGCGGCTTCCTTCGCCGCTTCGACCAGCCTGTCGACGCTCATCCGGCTGACGCCGGGCATCGCCGGAATGGGATCGAGGATATTGCTTCCAGGCACGATGAAGACCGGCCAGATAAGATCATCGACGGTCAGGCGGCTTTCCTGAACCAGACGCCGCGTCCAGTCCGCCTTTCGGTTCCGGCGCATGCGACGATGGCCGGTTATCTCGTCGACCAGATGCGTTTTGTCCTGCATGTAAGAATATCCTTCGTATCCCGCCCATTCTGGAAAGCTCCATAACACGGAGGGCGCACGATGCGAATGCGACAATTTTTCTGCAATGGTGTTGGGGAATATTGCGGCGTTGCCGGGAGTTGACACGGTCGATTGTGCAAACCTGGCGGAACAGGCCAGTAGGAGTGATAGATGCAAACGACGAAGCTTGAGCGGATCGCGGCTGGATATGCCCTTTCGTCCAGTGTTGCGGGACTTTCCCTGGCAGTCGAGCAACGGTCCACCGGATTTTCCTGGCGGCTCGGCGACGAGCAGCGGCCTTATTTCATCGCCAGCATTACCAAGTTGTTCACGGCAGCTTTGATCGTCCAGCTGTGCGAGGAGCACAAGCTCACACTAGATGCCCGCGCCTCGGATCTGCTCGGATGCGAGATGATGGCTGGTCTCAATATTCAGGGTGGACATGATTTCGGATCGCAGGTCACGATCGGTGAACTTCTGGCCCATACCTCCGGCATTCCGGATTATTTCGAGCAGAAGCGGCCGGACGGAGAAACGGTCCTCGCCGATCTGCTCAAGGCAGACAGGGGTTGGAACTTCGAGGAACTCCTGTCCATTTCCCGTTGCATGAAGGCTCGCTTTGCGCCCTCCACGCCGGGAAAGGCGTTCTACAGCGACACCAACTACATGCTGCTCGGTCGCATCGTCGAAATTCTGGCGGGTTGTTCTTATGAAAATGCGCTGCGCAACCGTATCTTTCAGCCGTTGGCGCTGAAGGATACCTGGCTCTTTACGCCTGCGACGCTTGATCGCTATAGCGATGTCGCAGCGGTTATGTATCGAAACACGCCTCTGCATACTCCCAAAGCCCTGGCTTCGTTTGCCGCCGAAGGCGCCATCGTCTCGACCATGCGGGACCAGATCCGGTTTCTGCGCGCTTTCATCGGGGGTGAGCTGTTTCCCCAAACCAGCCTCATGGGGATGACGGCACAATGGCGCTCGATCTTCTCGCCATTCGTGCCTCTTTCCTATGGCATCGGTGTCATGCGGTTCAGCATTCCGCGCTGGCAGTCGCCTTTCTTTCGGGTACCCGCCATGATCGGGCATTCCGGCGTCTTCGGGACTATGCTGTTTTATGTGCCGGACCGCGATCTCTACATCGCCGGGACTGTCAACCAAATGGTGCCGCGCAGTCTTGCCTATCGCCTGCTGGTGCGCATTGCCCTGACCTTCTAGAGAAAGAAGGCGCGGCCCGTTAAAGGTCCAGCGGTTCCACACCTGTCGCAAATGGGCCTTGCTGCTTTGACAAGACGAACCACCGAATTCAATATGGGCTGGTCGCCCGCCCGTCGAGACCGTATCTTCCGGCCATGGAACCTGATTCTCAACCTCTGCCGAAGCGTCCGCTTACGGAAATCCTCTTTCTGGTCTTCATGAGGCTGGTCGCGGTTTCCTGTTTCTGGTTCGGCCTGCAATATTGGGCGATGCTGACGGGATATTCGCTGGGAGGGCACGGACGGTTCGATATGCTGAACCTGCCCTGGCGGGTGGCGGGCAGCGCGCTTGCGGTGATTTTCCCGGTCGCGGCGCTCGGTCTCTGGCTCGGCGCTTCCTGGGGGGCTGTCATGTGGGTCATGGGGGCGGGCGCTCAGATCGCCATGTACAAGGTGTGGCCGCATATCTTCGGCGCCAACACGCTCGTACCCGTGATGCACGGCCTGGTGGCAACCATTTATATACTATTTCTGGTCGCTTTCTGGCTGGATCAGCGCCAAAATGAAGAGCGCGCAAGAATTGATTTACCATAAGAATAAAGCAATTCGGCCCGATTTCGGGCCTGATTTTATCGCTAAGCCATTGATTTATAATGACTGGCTGGGAACCATTCCCGCTTCGCCACAAGTTTGGCCCCTTTGGAAAAATGCAGGTAACCATTTGTTAATCGTAGCTTTTAAGTAGAATTTTATGCGCATTGATTAGGTTCTCACTCAAGGCGGGAGACAAACAAACACACCGCCAAACAAAACAGTGAGGCAGTCATGATCAATAGCAAAGTTAAGCCCCAGGCCGTTGTTGCCGATGCACATGAAGATACCATCCGTTCGCTCTACATGGAGTCGCTGCATCTGGTGGAACGTCTCCACCGCCGCCTTCTCGATGTCATCAAGGACGAGTTCGACCGTCAGGGCCGCGATGACGTCAACGCCGTTCAGGCACTCCTGCTGTTCAATATCGGCAATTCCGAACTGACGGCCGGCGAGCTTCGTTCACGCGGTTATTACCTCGGCTCGAACGTTTCCTACAACGTCAAGAAGCTGGTCGACCTCGGTCTCATCAACCATCAGCGTTCGCGTGTCGACCGTCGCTCGGTCCGCATCAGCCTGACCGAAAAGGGCCAGGAAATCGCCGAAACCGTTGCGCGTCTCTACGAACGCCACGTCGGCTCGATCGAAAAGGTCGGCGGCATCGGCACCGGTGAGTTCTCCGAAATGAACAAGCTGCTGCAGCGTCTGGACCGTTTCTGGAACGACTCGATCGCCTATCGTCTTTAATACCGCGACGGTTTCACTGTTTAAGCCGGGGGCATGACTTTGCCTCCGGCTTGCGGATTCGCCTCGGAACGTTCCCCGTTTCAGCGTGTCAACCCCGGCTCACAAACCAGGCCTTCGCCCCTTTTTGCAGGGGATACAAAGCTTCGTGAGAAAAGGCTCGTGACACGAATTGGCCATATTGATATGGGACCCGCAAAGGTGAAGGAGCCGGCGGTTTCTCCTGCTGTCGTGGCAAGTCCCGACTGTTCTGCCAGACAATAGCGCCCGGATCATGGGTGTTGAGCATTACCGGCCGGCAGACACGTTGTACGTGTTTGTTAATCATATTGATTTAGGCATTGTTCAGAATGCCGAAGAGAGTGGCTGGTAGGTAGAATGACAAAGAAATCCGTATCCGATTCCGTATCGCGCCGTGCGCTTCTGCGCTCTGCCGTTTCCGTTGGTGCCGCAGCGCTTGCCGCGCCTGCCTTTGCGCAGAACGCGCTTAACGATCTCATGGGCTCTTCGCGCCGCGGCAACTGGGATGACCAGTTCGACGCCAACTCGTCGCGTTCCGCCGTGGGTGTCGTCTCCAACAACCCGGTTCTGGGGCGGGAAGCACCTGTCTATATGCAGCAGGCGATCATGCAATATCAGCAGATCGTGCAGAACGGCGGCTGGCCGGACGTGCCCGTCACCCAGCAGCGTCTTCAGATCGGCGTCTCGGATCCCTCGGTGCAGGCGCTTCGCCAGCGCCTGATGGTCTCCGGCGACCTGCCGCGCGAAGCCGGCATTTCCAGCGCCTTCGATTCCTACGTCGACGGTGCCCTGAAGCGCTTCCAGGCACGCCACGGCCTTCCGGCCGATGGTGTCAGCGGTGAATATACGACCAAGGCCCTCAATGTTTCGGCCCAGATCCGTCTGGCGCAGCTGCAGACCAACCTTGTCCGCATCCAGTCCATGTCTGGCGATCTCGGCCAGCGCCACCTGATGGTGAACATTCCGGCCGCCGCCATCGAGGCGGTTGAGAATGAGCGCGTCGTCCTGCGCAACACGGCCGTCGTCGGCCGCGCCAGCCGCCCGACGCACGTCATCAACTCGAAGATTTATGAGGTCATCCTCAACCCCTACTGGACAGCGCCGCGCTCGATCGTCGAAAAGGACATCGTGCCGCTGATGCAGAAGGACCCGACCTATCTGGAGCGGAACAACATCCGCCTCATCGATGGCAAGGGACAGGAAGTGTCGCCGACATCCGTTGACTGGTTCGCGCCGAAGGCCCCGAACCTGATGTTCCGTCAGGACCCCGGCAAGATCAACGCCATGTCGTCCACGAAGATCAACTTCCACAATCCGAACAACGAATATATGCACGACACGCCGCAGCAGGGCCTGTTCAACAAGCTGATGCGTTTCGAATCCTCCGGCTGCGTGCGCGTGCAGAACGTGCGCGACCTCACGAGCTGGCTGCTGCGCGACACGCCCGGCTGGTCGCGTCAGGAAATGGAGCGCGTCATCGCGACCCGCGTCAACACGCCGATCAAGCTGGCGCAGGAAGTGCCCGTTTATTTCGTCTACATCACCGCATGGTCGGCGAAGGACGGCGTGGTGCAGTTCCGCGATGATATCTATGAGAAGGATGGCAACGCCGAACTGGCGCTCAACACCACGAGCGGCATGGAGCAGCCGGCCGGCGCTGTCGACGACGACCTGTTGCCGCGCAACTGATCCGGCTTTGCTTTCATTGAAGGCCGCGCTTCGCAGGGTGCGGCGTAGCCCTCATACGCCGTCACCCCGGACCTGATCCGGGGTCCAGTGCGATCAAGTCCTTGATCGCGAGAGAGTCCTTTCACGGCGCAGACGCGCCGTGGCTGGATGCCGGATCTAGTCCGGCATGACGGGAGGAAAGCTTGTCGCCTTTCCTCACAACTCTGATCCTCCCCGCCGCGTGCGGCTTTTTCTCCTCTCACCGCTGCTTTCATAAAAACAACTGTCGTTTTTTGTCGCAACGTCGCAGTTTGACGGGCAAATCTCGCAGCCCGTATTGCTCTTGTCCGGGCAGGGCGCTAAGACGCCATCGCATTACTGTTTCAGGAGCCTTCACCATGTCGAACACAGATGCTTTCTTCTCCCGTCCGCTTGCCGAAGTCGATCCGGATATTTTCGGCGCGATCGAGAAGGAACTGGGTCGCCAGCGCCACGAGATCGAACTGATCGCCTCGGAAAACATCGTTTCCCGCGCCGTGCTCGAAGCGCAGGGTTCGATCATGACCAACAAATATGCGGAAGGTTATCCGGGCAAGCGTTATTACGGCGGCTGCCAGTTCGTCGATATTGCTGAAGAACTCGCCATCGAGCGCGCCAAGAAGCTGTTCGGCGTCAACTTTGCCAACGTCCAGCCCAATTCCGGTTCGCAGATGAACCAGGCCGTGTTCCTCGCGCTCCTGCAGCCGGGCGACACCTTCATGGGTCTCGATCTAAACTCGGGAGGCCATCTGACGCACGGTTCGCCGGTCAACATGTCCGGCAAGTGGTTCAACGTCGTGTCCTACGGCGTGCGCGAAGGCGACAACCTGCTCGACATGGATGAAGTGGAGCGCAAGGCCAAGGAAACCCGGCCGAAGCTGATCCTCGCCGGCGGCACAGCCTATTCCCGTATCTGGGACTGGAAGCGCTTCCGCGAGATCGCCGATGAAGTCGGCGCCTATCTGATGGTCGACATGGCCCACATCGCCGGTCTCGTTGCCGGTGGCCAGCATCCGTCGCCATTCCCGCATTGCCATGTTGCCACGACAACGACGCACAAGTCGCTGCGCGGCCCGCGTGGCGGCATGATCCTCACCAATGACGAGGATCTGGCCAAGAAGTTCAACTCCGCCGTTTTCCCCGGCCTCCAGGGCGGCCCGCTGATGCACGTCATCGCCGCCAAGGCGGTTGCCTTCGGTGAAGCGTTGCAGCCGGAATTCCAGGACTATGCCGCGCAGGTCGTCAAGAACGCCAAGGCGCTTGCCGAAACGCTGGTCGAAGGCGGTCTGGATGTCGTCTCCGGCGGCACCGACAACCACCTGATGCTGGTCGACCTTCGCAAGAAGAACGCCACCGGCAAGCGGGCGGAAGCAGCCCTCGGCCGCGCCTACATCACCTGCAACAAGAATGGCATTCCTTTCGATCCGGAAAAGCCCTTCGTCACCTCGGGTGTGCGTCTCGGCACGCCGGCCGGCACGACACGTGGTTTCAAGGAAGCGGAATTCCGCGAAATCGGCAAGCTGATCGTCGAGGTTCTCGATGGTCTGAAGGTTGCAAATTCGGATGAGGGCAATGCCGCCGTCGAGGCTGCGGTGCGTGAAAAGGTCGTCGGCCTGACCGACCGTTTCCCGATGTACCCCTACATGTAAGAGAGGATGACGATGCGCTGCCCATTTTGCGGTTCCGAAGACACACAGGTCAAGGACTCGCGTCCGGCGGAGGACAATACCTCCATCCGCCGGCGGCGCATCTGCCCCGATTGCGGCGGCCGCTTCACGACCTATGAGCGCGTGCAACTGCGCGAGCTGATGGTCATCAAGAAAAGCGGCCGAAAGCTGCCCTTCGACCGGGAAAAGCTGGTGCGGTCCTTCGAGATCGCACTGCGCAAGCGCCCGGTCGATCGCGACCGCATCGAGCGCGCCGTCTCCGGCATCGTTCGCCGTCTGGAAAGCTCCGGCGAGACCGAAATCCCCTCGGAAGAAATCGGCCTGCAGGTTCTCGAAGCGCTGAAAAGCCTCGATGACGTGGCCTTCGTGCGCTACGCCTCGGTCTATCGCGATTTCAGCCACGCCGAGGATTTCGAGAACGTGATTGCCGAAATCAACGCCAAGATCGCCCGTGATACGGACGCCGGAGTGTAGACGTGACGACCCGCGCCGATGACGAAAGATTCATGGCCCGGGCAATCGAGGTTTCGCTTCGCCATCAGGGCCAGACGCTCAGCAACCCATCGGTTGGCTGTGTTCTCGTAAAAGACGGAAAAATCATCGCCGAGGCGGTAACAGCGATTGGCGGCCGCCCCCATGCCGAGCGGCAGGCGCTGGAGATGGCCGGCGAAGCCGCACGCGGCGCTACCGCCTACGTAACCCTCGAACCCTGTTCGCACTGGGGCATGACGCCACCCTGCGCCAATGCGCTGGTGGAATTCGGCGTTGCCCGCGTCGTGGTTGCCGTCGACGATCCGGATGAGCGTGTTTCGGGGCGCGGTTACACGATCCTGCGCGATGCGGGCATTGCGGTGGAAACCGGCCTGCTGCGCCGTGAAGGTGAGCGAGCGCTTGCCGGTTACCTCACACGTCAGGTTAGAAAACGCCCGCATGTGATTCTGAAGCTTGCTATTTCCGCTGATGGCATGATCGGCAGGAGAGGCGAGGGGCAGGTGGCGATCACCGGGCCGCAGGCCCGCCACGCCGTGCATGAGCTCCGGGCGCGTTGTGATTGCATCCTTGTCGGTATCGGTACGGCGATTGCCGATGATCCGGAATTGACGGTCCGCGTTGAAGGTCTAGAGGATCGCTCGCCGGTCCGCATCGTGCTTGATCGACATTTTGAGTTGCCGTTGACATCGAAGCTGGTGAAGACGGCGCGCGAGGTGCCGGTAATCGTTGCGGTCGCGGCGTTACCCCCCTCTGCCCTGCCGGGCATCTCCCCCTCAAGGGGGGAGATCGATGGAGCGCCGCTCGGTCATGCATCGATGGCCAGAGAGGGTGAACCAACACCGAAACTTGAACGATCGGACAGCCCCTTGCCGATCTCCCCCCTTGAGGGGGAGATGCCCGGCAGGGCAGAGGGGGGTAACCGCGAGTCAAAGCGTCAACTCCTGACCGACGCCGGCGTCCAGATCCTCGAAGCCCCAACCCTCGAAAACCTCCTCCACATTCTCGCCGAAAGCGGCATGTCGGAACTTCTGGTCGAAGGCGGCGCTTTTGCCGCAAAATCATTCCTTGAAGCAGGATTGGTGGACCGTATCATGCTGTTCGAAAGCCCGGTCGTAATCGGCCAAGGCGGCATTGAAACGCCGCTCTGCCGTGCCGATATTCCGGGCGACTATGCACTGGTCAGCGAAACCACCTACGGGCCGGATCGCTGCTTCGATTATGAAAGGCCGCTTTGATGTTTACCGGAATTGTCACCGACGTTGGAACCGTGTCCGAGCTGGAAGCCCTGGCAGAAGGCATCCGTCTGCGGATGGCGACCAATTACGACCCAAAGACCATCGATATGGGCGCATCGATCTCCCATGGCGGCATCTGCCTGACGGTGACCAGACTGCCGGAAGACGGCAGCAATGAGCGCTGGTTCGAGGTCGAGGCCTGGGAAGAGGCATTGCGCCTGACGACGATCGCCAGCTGGCAGACGGGCACGCATGTCAATCTGGAACGCGCGCTCAAGATCGGCGACGAGCTTGGTGGTCACATCGTCTCCGGCCATGTCGACGGACGGGCGGAAATCCTCGCGGTAGAGCCGGAAGGCGAAGCGGTCCGTATCCGCCTGCGTGCACCGGACCATCTGGCCAAATTCGTCGCGCCCAAGGGCTCCGTCGCGCTGGACGGCACATCGCTGACCGTCAACGCCGTCGAGGGCACGGATTTCGACGTTCTTTTGATCCGCCATACGCTTTCCGTCACCACATGGGGCGAACGCCAACCGGGCGATTTCGTCAATTTCGAAGTCGACACCATGGCGCGTTATGCCGCCAGACTTGCGGAATTTCCCTCGGCGTAAGTCGAGGAGGCAGGTTCGGCGTTTTATTGTGTTCGCCTGACGCTTCCACCTCCCGTCATTCCGGCTCAAGGCCGGAATGACGGGAGGGACGTTACACGTACCCGAAATCGCGACACATCAATCGTTGTCCGGCACTCAGCTTCCGATTGAGGCGCAAACGCTATAAAGACATGTCTAGTACCGATAGCGGGGCCAACCGGGTGAGGGGATTTCGACATGCCGTCTTTTGAGCTGCTGACAGCCTTTTTCATAACCACCGCCCTGTTTGCCTATATTCCCGGCCCGGCCATGCTTTATGCGGCGGCGCAGACCATGGCGCGCGGCCGGTTTGCCGGGCTTATGGCGGTGCTCGGCATCCATGTCGGCTGCTATTTCCATATCGTCGCCTCTGCGGCGGGGCTTTCGGTGCTGTTTCAGGCCGTACCGTGGCTTTATCTCGCCGTTAAGCTGTGCGGTGCGCTTTATCTCATCTGGCTCGGCTTCTCGATGTTGCGCAGCAAGCTTGAAGGTGAGGCCGTCAATCTGGCCATCGAGCCGAAATCGGCGAGGCGCGCCTTCATCGACAGCATCATCGTCGATGTACTCAATCCGAAAACCGCGCTGTTCTTTCTGGCGTTTCTGCCCCAATTCGTGGACCCTGCGGCGGCCTTTCCGGTCTGGCTGCAATTGCTGATCCTCGGCATCGCCGTCAATTTCATTTTTTCCTCGGCCGATCTGGTCGGCGTGCTTCTGGCCGGCGCAATGGTCGGTCGACTGAAGCTTTCCAGCGCCGTGCAGGTGCTTGCGCGCCGCGCTGCCGGAACCGTGCTGATGGGGCTCGGCGTCCACCTGGCCTTCCAGAAAACCTGATTCTTGTCGGGTGGCGCCGAAAGGCTTGAAACCCGGCGAAATGCCCCGCAAACGGGTCCTCCTGCGCCGGTGATACATGAAATTACTTGCCAAGAACGGCCAGCCGTGGTTTGACCGCCGCAAAAGCCGGTATGATCCGGCGCGAACCTTTTCAGGAAAATTCCATGTCCAAACCCCATCTTCTTATCGTGGAAGCACGTTTTTATGACGATATGGCCGATGCTCTTCTCGAAGGCGCAAAATTTGCGCTTGATGAAGCTGGCGCCACCTATGACGTCATCACCGTTCCCGGCGCTCTCGAAATCCCCGCTGCCATTGCCATGGCGCTGGATGGCGCGGATAATGACGGCACGGAATATGACGGTTTCGTCGCACTCGGCATGGTCATTCGTGGCGAGACCTACCATTTCGACATCGTCTCCAACGAATCGTCCCGCGCCCTGATGGATCTTGCCGTCAGCGAATCGCTGGCCATCGGCAACGGCATCCTGACCGTTGAGAATGACGAGCAGGCATGGGCGCGTGTTCGCCGTTCCGACAAGGACAAGGGCGGTTTTGCGGCCCGCGCGGCTCTGACGATGATCGAGCTCAAGAAAAAACTGGGTGGCTGAACGCATGTCGAATGTTGAAAATGGCGGCGAACCGCGCCAGCCTTCGGTAAAGCCGGCAAACCAGCGCGGCGCGGCCCGCCTTGCGGCTGTGCAGGCCCTTTACCAGATGGATGTCGGCGGAACGGGCGTGATGGAAGTCGTGGCCGAATACGAGGCGCATCGCCTCGGGCAGGAAGTCGATGGCGATACCTATCTGAAGGCCGATCCTTCCTGGTTCCGCTCGATCGTCTCCGGCGTCGTCCGCGACCAGACGAAGATCGATCCGCTGGTGCGCTCCGCACTTCTGGAAGACTGGCCACTGTCGCGTCTCGATGCTACCGTGCGCGCCATCCTGCGCGCCGGCGCTTTCGAGATTCTCGAGCGCAAGGACGTGCCGGTCGCCGTCATCGTGACGGAATATGTCGAAATCGCCCGTGCTTTCTTCGAGCACGATGAGCCGAAGCTGGTGAATGCGGTGCTCGATCGCATTGCCAAGCAGGTGCGCGGCGAGGCAAAACGCTAGGATACGTTAGGTGAGGAAGACATGAGCGCCGTTTCCGTCCCCGGACTTGAAGTTCAACTGGACGAGGCGAAGCGCAACGTCTTCCTCCTGACCGCCGCTCAGGCGATCATGGGATCGGCAGCGCCTTTGAGCTTCTCGGTTGGCGCGCTTGCCGGTTATCAGTTGCTCGGGGCTGACAAGTCGCTCGCCACCGCACCGCTGACCGGCTTCAACATCGGCGTTGCGCTTGGCGCCATCTGCGTCGCGGCAGCCTCTCGATTTCTCGGCCGCAAGACGGGCTTCATGGTAGGCGCGCTGATGTGCTCGATTGGCGGCGGTATCGCTGCGGTGGCGCTCTTCCGTTCGGATTTCTGGCTATTCGCCATCGGCCTGCTGCTGATTGGCATTTCCGGCGGCTTCACGCAGAAAATCCGCTTCGCCGCCGCGGACGCATCCCCCTCCTTCTACAAGCCGAAAGCCATTTCCTGGATATTGGCGGGTGGCATTGTCTCGGCCATCGTCGGGCCGCAGCTTGCCATCTTCGGCAAGGACGTCTTCGCACCGGTCACCTTCGCCGGTGCTTTCATCGCGCTCGTGCCGCTCGGCATCGTTTCGATTGTGATTCTATCATTCCTGAAATTGCCGGATCCGAAGACTGCCTCTACCCATGCGCAGGCGGCGCGGCCCCTGTCGGAAATCGTGCGGACACACCGTTTCGTCACTGGCATGGTCTGCGGTATCGGTTCCTATGCGTTGATGACCTTCATGATGACGGGCGCACCGCTCGCCATGGTGGTCGGCTGCGGCTTCCCCACCGAACTCGCGACCCTCGGTATTCAGTGGCACGTCCTGGCGATGTTCGGGCCGAGCTTTTTCACCGGCATGCTGATCTCGCGATTCGGAGCCGAAAAAATCGTCGCCTCCGGTCTCGTCGTGCTGATGGCCTGCGCCATCGTCGCGCATATGGGCATCGAACTGTGGAATTTCTGGGCGGCGCTCATCCTTCTCGGACTTGGCTGGAATTTCGGTTTCATTGGCGCGACCGCCATCATCACCTCGAGTTATCGTCCGCATGAGGCGGACAAGGTACAGGGCTTCCACGATATCGTGCTGTTCGGCACGGTGGCGCTTTCGTCCTTCTCGTCCGGCAAGGTGTTCACGGCCTGGGGCTGGTCGGTGATGAACCTCGTCATCTGGCCGGTTGCGGGGCTTTGCCTCCTGCTCGTGCTGTCGCTGCTGCTCACCCCGCGCAGGAACGCCGCCTGAGATTGCGGTCGCGCTCTACCCCTTTCATGTTTCGGGCAAAATTGTGGGCTTGACGCCGCGCCTTTCGCCAACGCAATCTTGCCGCGCAGGTCATTCTTCCTTGGGAGGGGAACAAATGGCCACGACAGGACCTGGAGCGCTTGCGATCGCCCCCGTCCTTGCACAAGGTTTCGCCACGCCGGGGAGGGAGTGAGACCCGGCTTTTTGGGAGGTAAGTGCGCATGACCGTAATACCCATAGTAATTTTATGCGGTATCCTGTCCGTGGTTTACGCGGTATGGACAACCAGAAGCGTTCTCGAGGCCGATCAGGGCAACGAGCGTATGCGTGAAATAGCAGGTTTTATCCGTGAAGGTGCGCAGGCTTATCTCACCCGTCAATATCTCACCATCGCCATCGTCGGATTGATCGTCGCCGTTCTCGCCTGGTATCTGCTGTCGTCCATGGCGGCCATCGGTTTCCTCATCGGCGCGGTGCTTTCGGGCGCTGCCGGTTTTGTCGGCATGCACGTCTCCGTCCGGGCCAATCTGCGCACCGCGCAGGCGGCGTCCCACAGCCTTTCCGCCGGTCTCGACATCGCCTTCAAGTCGGGCGCCATCACCGGCATGCTGGTGGCAGGTCTCGCGCTGCTCGGCGTCTCCATCTATTATTACATCCTGACCTCGGTGATGGGCCATGCGCCCGGATCGCGTGAGGTAATCGACGCGCTGGTGTCGCTCGGTTTCGGCGCGTCGCTGATCTCCATTTTCGCCCGTCTCGGCGGCGGCATCTTTACTAAAGGCGCAGATGTCGGCGGCGATCTCGTCGGCAAGGTCGAGGCCGGCATTCCGGAGGACGACCCACGCAACCCCGCAACGATCGCCGATAATGTCGGCGACAATGTTGGCGATTGCGCCGGCATGGCCGCTGACCTCTTCGAGACCTATGCCGTCTCGGTTGTCGCGACCATGGTTCTTGCGGCAATCTTCTTTGCTGGAACGCCCATTCTGGAAAGCGCCATGGCCTATCCGCTGGCCATTTGCGGCGCCTGCATCCTGACCTCGATTGCGGGAACCTTCTTCGTCAAGCTCGGCACCAACAATTCCATCATGGGTGCGCTCTACAAGGGGCTCATCGCCACGGGCATCTTCTCGATCGCCGGCCTCGCAGTTGCCACCTATGCCACGGTTGGCTGGGGAACGGTGGGCACGGTGGCCGGCATGGAAATTACCGGCACCAACCTCTTCCTGTGCGGGATCGTCGGCCTCGTCGTGACGGCGCTGATTGTCGTCATCACCGAATATTATACCGGCACCAACAAACGCCCGGTCAACTCCATCGCCCAGGCATCGGTCACCGGTCACGGCACCAACGTCATCCAGGGCCTTGCGGTCTCGCTGGAATCGACGGCGCTGCCGGCACTCGTCATCGTTGGCGGCATCATCGGCACCTACCAGCTGGGTGGTCTTTTCGGCACCGGCATCGCGGTTACCGCCATGCTCGGGCTGGCGGGCATGATCGTCGCGCTCGACGCTTTCGGCCCGGTGACGGACAATGCCGGCGGCATTGCCGAAATGGCCGGTCTCGACCCTGATGTGCGCAAGGCGACGGATGCGCTGGATGCCGTCGGCAACACCACCAAGGCCGTGACCAAGGGTTATGCCATCGGCTCGGCCGGTCTCGGTGCGCTGGTGCTGTTTGCGGCCTATTCCAACGACCTGTCCTATTTCGCCGCGAATGGCGATACCTATCCCTACTTCAAGGACATTGGCGAGATTTCCTTCAGCCTCGCCAACCCTTACGTCGTTGCCGGTCTGCTGTTTGGCGGCCTCATTCCGTATCTCTTTGGCGGCATCGCGATGACGGCGGTGGGCAAGGCCGCAAGCTCGATCGTCGAGGAAGTCCGCCGCCAGTTCCGGGAAAAACCCGGCATCATGGCCGGAACGGAAAAGCCGGACTATGGCAGGGCGGTCGATCTTTTGACCAAGGCTGCCATCAAGGAAATGGTCATTCCGTCGCTCCTGCCGGTTCTGGCGCCGCTCGTCGTTTATTTCGGCGTGCTGCTCATCTCTGGCTCCAAGGCGTCTGCCTTCGCGGCGCTGGGTGCATCTCTGCTCGGCGTCATCATCAACGGCCTGTTCGTGGCGATTTCCATGACCTCCGGCGGCGGCGCCTGGGACAATGCGAAGAAGAGCTTCGAGGATGGCTTCATCGACAAGGACGGCGTGCGCCACCTCAAGGGCTCGGACGCCCACAAGGCGTCGGTGACGGGTGACACGGTTGGCGATCCCTACAAGGATACAGCCGGTCCGGCCGTCAACCCGGCCATCAAGATCACCAATATCGTGGCGCTGCTGCTGCTTGCGGTTCTTGCCCACTGAAAACTGAGGTTCCGACAAATGAAAAAGGCCCGGGGAGCGATCCCCGGGCCTTTGAATTTCCGTTCCTTCTTCCGATCAGGGGGTGTTGTTGCCCTGGCCGAGAATGCTCTTGGCGATATTGGCGCCCGAGGTGCCGCCGGAGAGCAGCTGCTGCAGGAAGGTCAGATCCTTGCCGCCTGTCGGGGTGGTGCGCGAAATCGTGTCGAAGACCTTGCCGTCCTGCAACGCGTAATTGGCCTTGCGCTCGATCACGCCGTCCTTGTTGAAATAGATCGCGAGAATATTCTGCTCGACCAGCGTCGGCTTCATGAAGGCCGCGCGGCGCACACGCTTCTGCGAGATGTAGTAGAAAACTTCGTTGCCGAAGGTCGCCGTGGTCGAGGGCGTGCCCATGGTCAGGAGAACCTGCTCGCGGCTGGAGCCTTCCGGGATCAGCTGGAGCGCTTGGTCGTCCATGACGTAGCCATTGTGGAACACATCGGTCGTGCTGGTGCAGGCGGAAAGCAGGCCGGACGCGAGGACGATTGCGATGGCCGTTTTGCTCAGAATTTTGCCCTGACTTTCGGATTTCTGCTTGCTCAACTGCGTTTTCCCGACTGCGATCATGAATGGCACCTTCCGGCATTGCGTGGTGCACAGTGTCTGTGCACATGATTGTGTCAATCCGGGGACGGAAAATCCCGATCACCCCCCAAATTCAATGCTTTCCCGGCCTTCTGGAACTCCTCCGGTTCTCTTTGACTGTTTCAGCGCAAAGACGAACGTGACCGCGACAGCATTGCAATTCGTGGATGCTTCGGTAAACCAGCTTTGACAATCATGCAACAAGTGCGATGGGCGGTAAGCGAATTCACCGGTCACGTTCGGAAAAAAACGATGATATTCGGGCTGTTCAGGAAGAAAAACAACAACCGCGCCATAGTCGACCGGCAATATGCGACCTTGACGGCTGCCGCCCGAACGCCTGCGTTTTACATGGATCTTGGCGTTCCCGACACGGTGATGGGCCGTTTCGAGATGCTGTCGATCATCATGATTCTCTATTTCCGCCGCACCAAATCATCCGGCGTCAGCGGGCAGGAGATCGCCCAGGAGATCGTCGACGCCTTTTTTCAGGATATCGATCATTCCATCCGTGAACTGGGCATCGGCGACCAGGGCGTGCCGAAAAGGATGAAGAAATTTGCCGGCATGTTTTACGGGCGGCTGGAATCCTACGCGGCGGCGCTGGATGCATCCGACCCCGTTGCCCTTGCCGCAGCGCTCCGGCGCAATATATATCCGCAGACAGACGACAAGGCGCCGCAGCTGGATGGGCTGGCAGGCTGGATGATGGAAACATCTTCAGCCCTTTCCGCCTGCTCCGAAGAAACGATAGCAACCGGAAGCCTGACGCTGCCCTTGCCTGGACAATGAGGTTTACGATGAACGCGCGACATGCCGCAAATGACGACCTGCCTTTTTCCTATCCCGTAAAGGTAGGTCATATTTCCGCCAATCCCGTCAGGATTGGTCTCGAAGCCAATGCCGAGGAGCTGAAGGCGCTGGCGAAATTCTGGGATGTTGTATCCGTCGAGTATCTGAAGGCGGAGTTGCAGGTTTCCCGCTGGAAAAAGGATGGCGTGAAGATCAGGGGCGAGGTGCATGCAACCGTGACCCAGGCCTGCGTGGTGACGCTGGAGCCGGTCACGAGCAAGATCGACGAGGTCGTGGAGCATATTTTCGTTCCGGAAGGATCAAAGCTGGCGCGAATGGTGACCAATGAGCAGGGCGAGATCGTGCTTGACCCGGATGGCCCTGACATTCCCGACCAGTTTACCGGCGACAGCATTGATGTTGGCGCCACGGTTGCGGAATTCGCGGCTCTTGCGATCGATCCCTATCCGCGCAAATCGGATATCGAATTTACCGATACGACCGAAAATGAGCCTGAAGAAGAAAAGCGTCCGTCGCCTTTCGCCGTGTTGAAAGACTGGAAAAAAGACTGAATGCGCCGCCGGGCTGAAATAATTTTATTGTAACACAGGCCGGAACGGGTATTTTCGCGCAAAATCCGCTTGAGTGGCGGCAAGAAGGATAAGGGACGAGTGATCAGAATAGCGATTGACGTCATGGGTGGCGATTTCGGCCCTGATGTTGCCATACCCGGTGCTGCCAAGGCGCTTGAACGGCATAACGATGTAACTTTTCTGCTCTACGGGCAGAAGAGCAAATGCGACCCCATTCTGGCACAATATCCCGCCCTTCGGGAAAAGTCGGTCTTTCACGATTGTGAAGTCTCGGTCAGCATGGATGAAAAGCCGAGTCAGGCGCTTCGCCGGGGTCGTTACGTCTCCAGCATGTGGCGCGCCATCGAGGCCGTGAAGCTCGGTGAAGCGGATGTCGTCGTCTCCGCCGGCAATACCGGCGCGCTGATGGCCATGGCCAAATTCTGTTTGCGCACCATGGCTCGGGTGGAACGTCCGGCGATCGCCGGCATATGGCCGACGCTGAAAGGCGAAAGCATCGTGCTCGATGTCGGCGCGACGATCGGCGCCGATTCCCAGCAACTGCTCGATTTCGCCCTGATGGGTGGCGCCATGGCGCGCGCGCTGTTTGATATCGACCGTCCGACCGTCGGCCTGCTCAATGTCGGCGTCGAAGAGGTCAAGGGTCAGGAAGAGGTGCGTGAGGCCGGGCGTCTCATTCGCGAGGCCGATCTCGGCACCATCGATTATCGCGGTTTCGTCGAAGGCGACGATATCGGTAAGGGTACGGTGGATGTCGTGGTGACGGAAGGGTTCACCGGCAACATTGCGCTCAAAGCTGCCGAAGGCACGGCGCGGCAGATCACCACGCTTCTGCGTGAAGCGATCTCCCGCAGCTTCTTTGCCAAGATCGGTTATGTCCTGGCAAAAAGCGCATTCGACGGGCTCAGGGAAAAAATGGACCCGCGCAAGGTCAATGGTGGCGTGTTTCTCGGTCTGAACGGCATTGTCATCAAAAGCCATGGCGGCACGGATGCCATCGGTTTTGCTTCCGCCGTCGATGTCGGCTACGACATGGTCCACAACGGACTTACGGCGAAAATTGAAAACGATCTGAAGATTTACCACGCAAGACGGCTTCCGCCCCCGGCGCCCGAAGCACTCGTGGCTGACGAGGAATAACGGAATGATCCGCTCTATCATACGTGGCTTTGGCGCGGCGCTTCCGAAGCGTGTCATGACCAACAGGGAAATCGAAGGGGTCGTCGAGACCTCCGACGAATGGATCGTGCAGCGCACGGGCATCCGGCAGCGCTACATTGCCGGCGAAGGCGAGACGACCGCTTCGCTCGGCGAGGCGGCGGCGCGCGCGGCCCTCGACAATGCCGGCCTGACGCCTGACGACATCGATCTCATCATTCTGGCCACATCGACACCGGACAACACCTTTCCGGCAACGGCGGTGAACATCCAGAACCGTCTCGGCATGACCCACGGTTTCGCCTTCGACATGCAGGCCGTCTGCTCCGGCTTCGTTTATGCCGTGTCGACCGCCGATCTTTATATTCGCGGCGGCATGGCCAAGCGCGTTCTGGTGATCGGCTCCGAAACATTCTCGCGTATTCTCGACTGGAAGGACCGCACCACCTGCGTCCTGTTTGGCGATGGCGCAGGCGCAATCATTCTGGAAGCCGGTGAAGGCGAGGGGACGTCCGATGATCGCGGCATCCTCACCTCGCAGCTGCGCTCCGACGGTTCTCACAAGGAAAAGCTCTATGTCGATGGCGGACCTTCCACCACCGGCACCGTCGGCCATCTGCGGATGGAAGGTCGGGAAGTGTTCAAGCACGCTGTCGGCATGATCACCGATGTCATCGAGCAGGCCTTCGAGGCAACGGGTACGACGGCGGATGACCTCGACTGGCTGGTTCCGCACCAGGCCAACAAGCGTATCATTGACGGATCGGCGAAGAAGCTCGGCATCGATCCGGAAAAGGTCGTCATCACCGTCGATCAGCACGGCAATACCTCGGCCGCCTCCATTCCGCTGGCGCTGGCCGTTGCGGCGGCAGACGGACGCATCAAGAAGGGCGATCTCGTCATGCTGGAGGCCATGGGCGGCGGCTTCACCTGGGGCGCGGTGCTGCTGCGCTGGTAAGGATTGATTTCCGCGTTTGCCGGGGCGTCGGCGCAAAATCGGTTGTGGTTTTCGCCCTCACGCCCCGGTCAGATACGCTGGAGCGGCCCGCGCCTGTGTCAAAACCGTATCAGTCGCTCTAAGCCCTTGCACTGATTGCCGAAAGCCTCAAATGAATCTGGAACAATCGCTTGACCGGTCGCCACAAGGGAAATAATCTCGGCGGCTCCTAGAGAAAAATTCAGACACGGTTTGTGGGGAAAAATGGCCGGGAAGACAGTGACACGCGCAGATCTTGCAGAATCTGTGTTTCGTAAAGTCGGGCTGTCCCGCACCGAGTCCGCCGAACTGGTCGAAACGATCATCGACGAGATTTGCAACGCGATCACCCGCGGTGAGGTCGTCAAGCTGTCGTCCTTCGCGACATTCCAGATCAGGGAAAAGAACGAGCGCATCGGCCGCAACCCGAAGACGGGTGAGGAAGTTCCGATTTTGCCGCGCCGCGTCATGACCTTCAAGGCCTCGAACGTGCTGAAACAGCGAATCCTCAAGGCGCATACGGCCCGCAAGGCAAAACAGAAGGGCCAGAAAGCCGGCTCCTGAGCCGGCGGTCGCGCAGCCTTTTTTGCCCCCTGGCGGGCTTTTTCCCCATTCTTCCTGTGAACATACTTGAATTTCAACGTGCAAGCCGTTGAAATCCGGTCGACTCGCATCATAATCAATTTTATTAAATGGCATCTTGCCGCTTCGGGCATCGGTGCGAGGATCGGGTTCGATTTTCGCGAACTGTGATGCACGGATCAGCGAGCGAGAGGCGTTCTTGTTCAGTGCCCGGCTCTAAGCAAGGCGCTCCGGGTCCGGATGGGAGTGGAAATTTGGACAAAAGCCCCGACGCGTTTCGGACGATCAGTGAAGTGGCGGATGAGCTGAACCTGCCGCAGCACGTGCTGCGTTTCTGGGAAACGCGCTTTCCGCAGATCAAGCCGATGAAACGGGGCGGGGGCCGCCGTTATTACCGCCCCGATGATATCGATCTCCTGAAGGGCATTCGTCATCTTCTTTACGACCACGGCTACACCATCAAGGGTGTGCAGAAGCTTCTGAAGGCCAATGGAAACCGTTTCGTGGCAGCAATCGCGTCTGGCGATCTTGCAACCATGGAAGCCATCATGGCGGCGAGCGGCGAAAAGGAAGTTGCCGAACCGCGGGTGATGGATACGGATGAGGACGAGGTCGTCGGCCGCCCGAAGGCGAAGCCAAGCGGCCGCTTCTTCGGCTTCGGCGGCGGCAATAATGATGCCGAAATATCTGTCGGCAAGTCGGGTATCGGCAAGGACGACCGTGCGCTGCTGCAGGAAGCGCTGTTCGACCTCCTTGAATGCAAGCGGCTGCTCGATCAGGTTCGCTGACGGTTTATCCACAGCTGTTTTATAACGCCAACCTTTCGGAAACTCCTTTGGCCGATAATGCGGCTCCGTTATAAAGGAGTCCGATCGTGAGCAATCGAAAACCGACAGGGCGACGCCGCACGGCGAAGAAATCCGGCGGCGGGAGCGTTTGGCCCTGGGTGCTGATGCTGGGCGTCGTTGCCGGTGGCATTCAGGCTTATGAACATCGCGACAGCCTTCTGCCGCAGCGGCAAGTCGCAAGGTCGACCTCCGCGACGTCAACGTCATCCAAGGTGGCTGCTGCTGCGAAACGCGAGACCGTCGCGCCGGAGAGAGCGTCGGCCATTCGGCCCACATCGCCGGTTTTGCCGGGCAACGGCCCCGTGCCGCCCCGCTCGATCGCCATGCCGCCTGCGACACAGCAGAGCCAGGTTGCCGCTATCCTGCCGGAAACACGCCCCTCGGTCGAAAAAATCTCACTCGGAGAAAAAAGCGGCGCCTTTGCCTTTTGCGGCCGCTCGGGGCTGAACAATTGCGTGGCTGACGGCAACACCTTCTGGATGAAGGGCGTGAAAATGCAGCTCGCCGGCATCGAGGTTCCGCAGATCGACAGGGCGCGATGCATGGAAGAGCGCCAGCGCGGTTTCATTGCCAAGGTCAGGCTTCGTGACCTGCTTAATGCGGGCGCCTTCGATGTCGCCTCTTCCGGAGCGGCAGGCGGGCAGGCGATGGAACGCAAACGCCTTTCACGGTCGGGCGTGTCCTTCGCCGATCAGCTCGTGCGGGAAGGTTTGGCGCATCCGGCCTCGGCAAAAAATCAGTCCTGGTGTGGCTAAGGCCCCGTTGACCGAAACGGCCCGTCCTGTGTAGATGAGGCACTGTCGGTGCTTGGGACTGGACGCTGTTTGTCCAATGCCTGAACAATAACGAAACAGTTTTGCAGCGCCGGGCCGGATCGGTACGCGGCGCGGCAAATGCGGACGTGGCGAAATCGGTAGACGCAGCAGACTTAAAATCTGCCGACCATTGGTCTTGCGGGTTCAAGTCCCGCCGTCCGCACCACCTCCACTCCTGATTCCAGGATTTCTCTTTCTTTTTTCTGCGATCTGCGGGCCTTCCGAAAGTGTTTTTGCATCGGATGCGCTGATTTCTTGGCATAGATCGCATTAAATCAGGCGGATGAGCCTAAAAAATGAGCTTGGTCAAGCAGGCGGCATTTTTCCGTAGAAATCACCCAAAAGAGCCTATTGACCTTGCCACGATGGGAAGCCCTATCTTTTTTGATATAAGTAAAAAAGGGGTCATAGGCATGTCACAAATCCAGGTCCGGGCGAGCCATACGATAGCCATCGATGGGATGACATGCGCCTCTTGCGTTGGTCGTGTGGAGAAGGCGATCGCCAAGGTGCCGGGGGTTCTGAAGGCCTCGGTCAATCTGGCGACGGAACGCGCCGATATTTCTTTTTCCGGGCCGCCGGATGTGCTCGCCGTTATCGATGCAGTCCGGCATGCGGGATATAGCGTCGATGAGAAGACCATTGAACTCGACATTGAGGGCATGACCTGCGCCTCCTGCGTCGGGCGCGTCGAAAAGGCATTGAAGGCCGTTTCGGGTGTTGCCGATGCGAGCGTTAATCTCGCAACGGAGCGGGCCACCGTCCGTGTCGCCGGCAACGCCGCCTCTGCCGCCACCCTGGCGGAAGCGATCAAGCAGGCGGGCTACAAGGCAAGCGAGATCGCCGCCGATACGGCCAAGGGTGATGAGCCGGACAGACGCGAAACCGAATTGCGCGGTCTGAAAATCAGCCTTACCGTAGCCGCCATCCTGACGCTGCCGGTCTTCGTTCTGGAGATGGGCTCGCATATGATACCCGCCATCCATGACTTCGTGATGGAAACGGTGGGCATGCGCGAAAGCTGGTATCTGCAATTCGTGCTGACCACGCTGGTCCTGTTCGGGCCGGGCCTGCGCTTCTTCAAGAAAGGCATACCGGCTCTTCTGCGGCTGGCACCGGACATGAATTCGCTGGTGGTGCTGGGCACTGTCGCCGCCTGGGGATTTTCGGTAGTCGCGACTTTCGTGCCCGAAATCCTGCCGAGAGGCACGGCCAATGTCTATTATGAGGCAGCGGCGGTTATCGTCACGCTGATCCTGCTCGGCCGCTTTCTCGAGGCGCGCGCCAAAGGTCGCACCAGCGAGGCGATAAAGCGGCTCGTCGGCCTTCAGGCCAAATCTGCCCGCGTGCTGCGCAACGGTGAAACCATTGATGTGCCGCTGCAGGATGTTGTGACCGGCGATGTCATCGTGGTCCGCCCCGGCGAGAAGGTGCCTGTCGATGGTCTGGTGCTCGACGGTTCGTCCTATGTCGATGAATCGATGATCACCGGCGAGCCAATCCCGGTGACCAAGGTTGCGGGCTCCGAAGTCGTCGGCGGCACGGTCAACAGGAACGGCTCCTTCACCTTCCGCGCCACCAAGGTCGGCGCCGACACGCTGATTGCGCAGATCATCCGCATGGTTGAGGAAGCGCAGGCCGACAAGCTGCCGATCCAGGCGTTGGTGGACAAGGTGACCAACTGGTTCGTGCCGGCGGTGATGCTGGCCGCACTCGCCACCTTCATTATCTGGTTCGTTCTCGGGCCGGATCCCGCCTTGACCTTTGCGCTCGTCAACGCCGTCGCGGTGCTCATCATTGCCTGCCCCTGCGCCATGGGTCTTGCCACGCCGACCTCGATCATGGTCGGAACCGGCCGCGCCGCCGAAATGGGCGTGCTGTTCCGGCGCGGCGATGCGCTTCAGACCTTGCGTGATGCCGATGTCATCGCCGTCGACAAGACCGGCACGCTGACACTCGGCAAGCCGACGCTGGTGCATTTCACCACGACCGAAGGTTTCGACCCGGATGAGGTGCTGCGTCTTGTCGCCTCGCTTGAGAGCCGTTCCGAGCACCCGATTGCCGAGGCGATCGTCGAGGCTGCGAAACATGGCGGTCTGACGCTTGTCGATGCGGAAGGCTTTGACGCGACCCCCGGTTTCGGCGTTGCGGCGATAGTTGATGGCCGCAGGGTCGAGGCCGGCGCGGACCGCTTCATGGTGAAACTCGGCTACGATGTCGCGATGTTCGCGGATGACGCCGACCGGCTGGGCAGGGAAGGGCAGTCGCCGCTCTATGCCGCCGTCGATGGCAGGCTGGCCGCGATCATCGCGGTTGCCGATCCGGTGAAGCCGACGACGCCGGAAGCGATAGCGGCCCTGCATGCGCTCGGTCTCAAGGTCGTGATGATCACCGGCGACAATCGCCGCACGGCGGAAGCCATTGCCCGCCGTCTCGGTATCGACGAAGTGGTGGCGGAAGTGCTGCCTGACGGCAAGGTGGAGGCCGTCAAGAGGCTTGCCGCTGGCGGGCGGAAGGTTGCCTTTGTCGGTGATGGTATCAACGACGCGCCGGCCCTTGCGGCAGCCGATGTCGGGCTTGCGATCGGCACGGGTACGGATGTCGCCATTGAAAGCGCCGATGTGGTGTTGATGTCGGGCGATTTGCGCGGCGTTGCCAATGCCATCGCACTCTCCAAGGCGACGATCCGCAATATCGGCCAGAATCTGTTCTGGGCCTTTGCCTACAATGCCGCGCTCGTTCCCGTGGCGGCCGGAATACTGTATCCTGTCAACGGCGTTCTGCTGTCGCCTGTCCTTGCTGCCGGAGCCATGGCGCTTTCCAGCGTGTTTGTCTTGACGAACGCGCTGCGCCTCAAAAGCTTCCGCCCGCCGCTTGTCGACAGATCATCCGGCACGCAACTCGCAGCGGCCGAATAGGAGGCTGATGTCATGACGCCTCAAAACACAGTCTATCTGCCACGTATCGGACGTAGCATCCTGGCAGCTCAGGGCGAGACAGTCCTTCAGGCTGCCCTCGCAGCTGGAATATCCTATCCGCATGGCTGTCGCATGGGCCGGTGCGGCGCCTGCAAATCGCACCTCGTCGCAGGTGAGATCGACCTTCTCAAGCATACGCCCTTTTCATTGACCGAAGAGGAAAAGGCGGAAGGTCTGACACTCGCCTGCCGCGCCGTGCCGCTGAGCGACGTGACGATCGGCTGGCTCGATGGCGAGGATGAGTTCGCCGATATTCCGACCGGCCGTTTCGAAGGTGTGGTCGCGGAAGCGGTGGATGCGACACATGATATCAAGCTCATCCGCATCAGGCTCGACGATCGCGAACTGTTCACCTTCAAGGCCGGCCAATATGTGCGCCTGCTTTATCCGGACTGTTCGCCGCGTGACTATTCCATCGCAAGCCGCATCGATGAGGATCTGATCGAATTCCATATCCGGCATGTGCCCGGCGGCATCACGAGCGGCCATATTTTCGCGAACGCCAAGCCGGGTGATCCTGTCACGCTCGTCGGTCCCTTCGGGTCTTCATACCTGCGGGAAAAACATTGCGGACCGATCCTCGGCATTGCCGGCGGTTCGGGGTTGGCGCCGGTCAAGGCTGTGGTCGAGGCAGCGCTTGCCACCGGCCGGGCAACGGGTCGCGAACGCCCGATCCATGTCTATTTCGGCGCCCGTGCGCAGCGCGATCTCTATATGATCGACCGTTTTGAAGAACTTGCCGCAAAGCACCGTAATCTGAGCTTCGTTCCGGTTCTCTCGAATGAAGAGCATGCGCAGATGCGGTGCGGTTATGTCGGTTCTGCGGTAGCGGACGACTTCGACGATCTCGATGGCTGGAAGGCTTATCTCGCAGGTCCGCCGGCGATGATCGAGGCGACGGTGCCACAGCTTTTGGCACGCGGCATCCGCACCGCCGACATTCATGCAGACGTGTTTTTCACCCCGGAAAGATAGGAGCAGGATCGATGAATATTGGTACAGCCGCCACCGCATCCGGTGTTTCTGCAAAGATGATCCGCCATTACGAAACTATCGGCCTGATCAAATCGGCCAACCGTACGGAATCCGGTTATCGGGTCTATACGGCCAACGATCTGGAAACACTGCGCTTCATCCGGCGTGGCCGCGACCTCGGTTTTTCTATCGAAAAGATCCGGCAGCTCATGACCCTGTGGCGCGATCCGGGCGGCGCGTCCTGCGATGTCAAGCGCATCGTCATGGAGCATGTCGTCGACCTCGAAGCCAAGATGCATTCGCTCCGGGACATGGCCGACACGCTTCGAAATCTCGCAACCTACTGCCCCGATAATGGTGAACCGGATTGCCCGATCATCCAGGATCTGGCGCAATCGGAAGATCCCGATTTCACGCCGGTAGCGGTGGTGCCCAAGCGTTCCGGCATGCTGAAGGGCACGTCGGGTCCACTGACGGAGCATCGCCTAGCGAAATAAACCGCCGTTCCCTCGCAGGAGGGGGCGACAGCCGATTGCAGTGAAAACACCAATTGCGGTGAAGGAGACCAGGCCATGTGGATACAGATACTACAGCGCTTCCTTATTCTGTGCCTGATGCTGACGATCGTTTCCGTCATTGCGTTTCTTTTGCCCTATATGGCGGGCGGCGATCCAGCCCGCACCATTCTGTTTTCGCGCATGCGTGATACGGCGCTCGATCCGCATGCGGTCGAGGCGCTCAGGGTAAGCCTTGGGCTCGACCGGCCGCTTTATGTGCAATATTTCGCATGGCTGTCGAATGCGCTGCGCGGCGACCTCGGATTTTCCTTCACCAGCAGCCAGCCCGTGGCTGGCGAACTTCTGCGCTCTCTCGGCGTGTCGGTGACATTGGCGCTGACGGCGCTGGCGGTTGCCGTTGCCGTTGCCCTGCCGCTCGGCACGCTGGCGGCGATGCGCCCCGGCGGACGGCTGGACAATTTCGCAACGCTGATGATCCAGACCTTCGTTGCGACGCCGGAATATTGGTTCGCGCCGATGTCGGCGCTGGTCTTTGCGCTTTATCTCGGCTGGTTGCCGTCGGCGGGATGGGATAGCTGGCGCTCGCTGGTGCTGCCCGCCCTGACGCTGACCCTGCGCCCGCTTGCCTATTTCACGCAGGTGACGCGCGCGGCCATGGCAGAGGTTCTGCGTGCGCCTTACATCACGGCGGCCCGCAGCCGCGGTCTCGGCATGCATAGCACGGTTCTGCGCCACGGCGTCCGCAACGGCTCGCTTCCGGTTGTCACCTTCTTCGCATTGTGGCTCGCGGGCCTGCTTGGCGGGTCGGTGGTCGTGGAGGTGATATTCGCCATCCCCGGAATGGGCCGGCTTCTTTACGACGCCGTGGTCAATCGGGATATCCCGATGCTGCAGGGCGGTTTCATCTGCATCGTGGCCCTGTCCATCCTGATCAATACGCTGGCCGACGGCTTTTATGTCCTGATCAATCCAGCAATGCGAGGCCACCATGACCATTAGCCACTTTCCGAGCGCGCCGGTAGCCGCCTTGCCCATGACCGAGACGCCCAAGCGCCCATCGACACTCTCCCGGTTCACGGATTTCATCAGCCGTCGGCACTGGACCTTCTATGCGGGATCGGCAATTTTTCTCGTCATCATCCTGTTGCTCGTGATAGCACCATGGATATCGCCCTATAATCCCGCCCAGCAGAACCTGCGTCTGCGGCTGAATGCACCCAGCGCCGCTTACTGGCTGGGAACGGACCATCTCGGGCGTGACGTCCTGAGCCGTCTGCTGATCGGCGGCCGTTTCACGGTCACGATCGCCGCCATCACCGTCATTCTGTCGGTCGCGATCGGAACCTTCATCGGCATTATCAGCGGACGAAGCCGTGGTGTGCTTGACGAGATCCTGATGCGCGTGGTGGATCTGCTCATCGCCATACCGGATGTGGTGATCGCCATTTTCCTCGTCGCCATATTCGGCCCGGGATATGGAACGCTGATCGCATCGCTGACGATCGTCGGCTGGACGCCTTTTGCGCGGCTGGCACGCGGGCTGACGCTTTCGATCAACTCCCGCGAATATATCCGCGCCGCCGAAGTACTGGGCTGCACGCGCCGCTTCATCATCTTCCGGCATGTCATTCCCAACACGATCTGGCCCATCGCCGCCGTCGCTTTCCTGCGCTTCGGCCACAAGCTGATCACGGTGGGTGGCTTGTCGTTTCTCGGCCTTGGCGTGCAGCCGCCGGCTGCCGACTGGGCGCTGATGCTGGCCGATGCGCAGGCCTATGCGGAACGGATGCCCATTCTCGTGATCGCACCGGGTCTGGCGATTTTCCTGTCGGCCTTGAGCGTGACGTGGATCGGCCATGGCCTGAACATGGATACGAAGAAAGGCAACGGTCATTGACGCCTGCCAACAGGCTATGACCCGTTTGACGATCGTCAAACATAGCTGAGGCAAAGGAGCCGGAAGGAGAGTAATATCGTCTGAAGCCGCATGAAAATACGCAAATGCCTCCGATTCAATAATAATAAGGGGAACTCTTATGAATATCGAAGGACAGACGCATGCCAATACGGCCGTGTCCCCTGAATGCGCACCGCTTCTGGAGATCGAGGACCTGCACGTTTCTGTGCCGGCGCAAAATGGTCGCAAGTTTGTTATTTCGGGCCTGACGCTTTCCGTCAATGCCGGGGAAGTCGTCGCTCTCGTCGGCGAATCCGGGTCGGGCAAGAGCATGACGGCTCTGTCGCTGATGCGGCTTTTGCCGCAGGGCGCGGAAATCAATTCCGGCCGTATTTCCTTTGCCGGGCGTGATATTTTGGCCTTGTCATCCTCCGAGCTCGATGCGCTGCGCGGCGCCGATATCGGCATGCTGTTCCAGCAACCCCAAGCCATGCTGGACCCGACCAGCAGGGTCAGAACGCAGGTTGCCGAGCCGCTCTGGATCCACCGTAAGATGAGCCGGCATGCGGCGCTCAGCCGGGTTGTCGGCTTGTTGTCCGACGTCGGAATTCCCGACCCTTCGGCGCGGGCGCAATGTTTCGCCCATGAGCTTTCGGGCGGCATGGCGCAACGCGTCATGATCGCGGCGGCACTCTCCGGCAATCCGCAACTGCTGATCGCCGACGAACCGACGACGGCGCTCGATGTCACCGTGCAGGCACAGATATTGCGCCTGCTGGATGACGAGCGCCGCAAGCGACGGCTCGCGACGTTGCTCATCACCCACGACCTGTCTGTCGTTGCCGCTTTCGCAGACCGGATCGCGGTGATGTATGCGGGCCGCATCGTTGAGGAGGGGCCGACCCAGGCGATCCTCAAGGCGCCGCAACATCCCTACACCAAGGCGCTGATCAGCTGTTCGCTTCTGACCACGGACAGCGACGGTCAGCTGCTGACGATCCCGGGTTCCAGCTCCCAGGCCCACGACATGTCCTGCGGCTGCCGGTTCCATCCTCGCTGCGCGCTGGCCAAGTCGGCCGGCATGGGCAGCCGGTGCATGGCATCGGAACCGGATCTGAATACCTTGCCCGAAGGGCGCAAGGCGCGGTGCTGGGCGGTCGATGACGACCATGCCAGCCACCACGCGGTCTGCTGAGGGAGAGGGCGATGCAATTGACAGCGATAAAACAGACCATGCCAGCAGCGGACAGCAAGAACCGCCCCTATGTGGTGGCGAAGAACCTCTGCAAATATTACCCCATATCCGGCCTTGGTCACCGTGTGGTGAAATCGGTCGATGACGTTTCCCTGACCATCGGCGAGGGCGAAGTGCTGGGTCTCGTCGGCGAATCCGGATGCGGTAAAAGCACCGTCGCCGGTCTGATAACGCGGTTGACCCACGCGACCAAGGGCGAGGTCAGCATCGGCGAACACGATATTCTGCACATGCAGGGCGAGGCGCTCCGGCGCATGCGCCGCGTCGTGCAGCTGGTGTTCCAGGACCCTTATTCCGCTCTCGATCCGCGCATGCGCATCGGCCAGAGCATGGAAGCGCCGCTTGCCCAGCACGGCATTGGCACACGGGATGAACGTGTGGCGCGGGTTTTCAAGATGCTGGAGGAAGTCGGCCTCGATGCTTCCTTTTATGATCGTTATCCAAGCCAGTGTTCCGGCGGGCAATTGCAACGCGTCGTCATAGGGCGCGCGCTTCTTCTCAACCCCAGCTTCCTCGTGTGCGACGAACCCACATCGGCGCTCGATGCCTCAATGCGCACGCAGATCCTCAACCTGCTGATGGACATGAAGCGCCGTCACGGTTTGACGGTTCTGATGATTTCCCATGACCTGCGCGTGGTGCGTTATCTCTGCGATCGCATCGCGGTGATGTATCTCGGACGCATCGTTGAAATTGCCGACCGCGAGGAGCTCTTCCGGGCGCCGAAACATCCCTATACCAAGGCCCTGATCGCTTCATCGATGCTCGACGAGACCGGACTCTATGCGCCGGAAATGCTTCTGGACGGAGATTTGCCAAGCCCTCTCAATCCTCCTGCCGGCTGCAAATTTCACACCCGCTGCAAGCATGCGACGCAGATATGCGGCGAGAAGGAACCGGTTCTGGAAGCCGTCGATGGGGAGCATTTCGCACGCTGCCATCACTGGCGCGAGTGGGGCTGAGGACCAACGCAGTTACAGTCTTCTGGTTTGGTAAAAACAGATGAATTGTGCGTTTGGGAATTAATATCGGAATTATATTCCGAGTATAAAAACATAAAATGAATAATATTCAAATGGATGTTAGTAAAACATCCATTGAGTATGCTTTTGTCATACGAAAACTAATAAATGAAAACTGAAAATTTCGTAAGTGTGAATGAATTGTGAGCGTTGTCATCAAAAATAAAAGGGGAATATTCTATGGTGAAGCACGCACTTTTGGCGACATGCGCCATTGTGGTTTCGTTCGGAGCTGACGCTGCAAAGGCCGGCACGATTACCTATGATGATAATTTCGGTGTCAAGACGGGCTGGCAGATGGCTTCCGACGACGCCTATCTCGGCTCACGGGCGGGTTGTTTTGAAAGCCTGATACGCGTCGGCTACGATATGAAACTGGAGCCAAGTCTCGCCGAAAGCTGGACGCAGACCGGGCCCAAGGTTTGGGAATTCAAGCTGCGCAAGGGCGTCAAATTCCAGAACGGCGAACCGCTCGATGCAAAGGCTGCGGTCAATGCGCTGAGCAATCTTCTGCAGGCGCCCGTTCCCGCCCGTGCCTTTTCGCCGAAGCTGATTGCCTCTGTCGAGGCCGGCGGCGACGATATCGTGAAGATAACCACCATCGAGCCTTCGGTTCTGTTGCCGGCGCAGATGGCGAGCCCCGCCACCTCGATTCTCGCTCCATCCGCCTATAAGGACGGCAAGGTCAATCCGATTGGAGCCTGCACCGGGCCGTTTACGATGACGGAGGTTGACCCCAGCCAGCATATGGTTCTAACGGCCAACCACGATTATTGGGGTGGCATGCCGAAGCTTGCCGGCGGCCGCGTGAATTTCGTGCCCGATGCCGACACCCGCGCCACCCAGGCCCGAACCGGAGAAGCACAGATTTCACGCCTCGTTCCGCCCTGGACGGTGAAGACCATCGAATCCACGGATGGCGTCAAGGTTGCGCCGATCCCGTCGCCGCGTATCACGGAACTATTGCTGAACAACTCAAAGCCGCCTTTCAACAATCTGAAAGTGCGCCAGGCGATCCAGTCCGCAATCGACACGACCGGCATTGCCGACAGCATCTATGAAGGCGTGGTCAAGGGCGCGACGATGCCCTTCGCCGCGGGAGAACCCTGGGCTGAACAGGAATCCAAGCCCGCTTATGACGTGGAGAAAGCAAAGGCTCTGCTGAAGGAAGCGGGCGTGGCGCCCGGCAGTCTGAAGGTTACGCTTCTTGCCTATACGGCAAAGACGGAACTCAAGGATGTCGCGGCGATTATCCAGGCCCAGCTGCAGGAACTCGGCATCAAGGTCGATGTGCGCGTTGCCGACTACAGCGCAATCGAGCCGGATATGCTGGCCGGAAACTTCGACATGGCGCTGCTGTCGCGTGGTTACGCAACCGACGTCGCCGAACCGGCCGGTTTCCTCAATGCCGATTATACCTGCGGCGGCAGCTACAACATCTCGCATTATTGCAATGCGGATACAGACAAGCTGATCAAATCCGCCTATTCGGCGGCCGAACCGGCCAAGCGTTATGCCATCTATGGTGAAGCGGCGAAGAAAATCTATGACGAGGCCGTTTCGGTCTTCCTCATCCATGAAACGGTTTTCGATGCCTATTCGGCCAAGCTCGAAAACTACAAGCCGCATCCGCTCAACTACTTCGTCATGACGAAGGATCTGACGACGAAGTAGGCTGACGTAACGTTGCCTGCAAAGCTGAACTCGGCTCGCAAGAGCCGGGTTTGATTGTTTAGGGGAGGCAACCCCTCTCGCGCGTCATCCTCGCCCCTGAGGCGAGGATCCATCCCCCGCCGAGAGCATGGATCCTCGGGTCAGGCCCGAGGATGACGTTGCGGGGACCGAGGTTTGTCATTACCCAAAACCGTTCTGCACAGCCGGTTTTCCACGCGAGCGACAGCCACGAGTGCCAGCGGTCAAACTATAAGTTTCAAAAATTCGGAAAACCTCCGCCATCATCCTCATCGAAAAGGGAGAGGGCATTTGCCGTCTGGGGAGGCAGGAGGGACGAAGCCCTATGTCGTCCAAAGGCCGTCACGCACATTCAGCGTGAAGCGGGGCAGACAAAGCGATCCGGCGGCGGTTGGGATAAGACGCCGCCGGTGTCTCATTGGATCAGGCGCGTGCTTCCGGCGTGTAGCCTGCAGCGGTGATGATTTCGGCAATGCGCGCCGCGTCGGAGACGCCGCCAACCACAACCGTGCGGCTTGCCGGATCGGCATGCACGGCAGCACCGGGAACGGTCTTTTCGATCGCGCCCTTGATCACGCCGGCGCAGTGACCGCAGGTCATGTCTTCAACGTGGAAAGAAAGGTCGGCATCAACGGGTGCGGCAGCGGTTTCGGGGTGATGCTGGTGGGCGGTGCACATGGGCGGTTCTCCTTGGTTTGGAATTCGTAACAGGAGGAGCCTGAACTATTCCAACGTGGGAAGGTCAAGCGCTTTATTCACACGGGCAGAAAGAGCGCGCCGGCATTTTAGCTGCGCCAGAAAATCGGCATCAGCAGCACGAGAACGGTGAGGATTTCCAGACGTCCGAGCAGCATCATCACCGACAGGAGATAGAGAGCCGGGTCGCTGATCGTGGAAAAATTGCCGGCCGGTCCGATGATCGGTCCTATGCCGGGGCCAACATTGGCAAGCGAGGTCGCGACAGCCGAGGTGGCGGTCAGCAAATCGTAGCCCATCGCGCTCATGGCGAGGCTGCCGACGATCCACAGCGCGATGAAGCAGCTGACGAAAAGGAAGACGGTCCTGATCGTGTCGGGGTCAACCACCTGCTGGCCATAACGGACCGAATAAACAGCGTTCGGATAGATCAGCTTCTTCAAACCGGCCCGAACGACATTGAACATGATCAGGAAACGATAGGCCTTGATACCGCCCGCCGTCGAGCCGGAGCAACCGCCCATGAAGGTCGCGAAAAAGGCGACGACGACAACGAACGGGCCCCAGAGCGTGTAGTCGTCGCTCGCAAAACCGCCGGTCGAAAGGATGGAGGTCATGTTGAAGAAGGAATGGCTGAGCGCGTCATCCAGCGGCACGCCGTTCCTGAGATGATGGTAGACGCCGACCGCAATCGAGATCGCGCAGAGATAACCGAGGAAAACGGCAATCTGCGGGTCGCGCAGCGTCTCCAGCCTGCGGCGCACCGCAAGCAGGATCATCACCGAAAAGGGCAGGCTGCCGAAGATCAGGAAGATGGTGGCGATCCACAGCAGCGCCGTATTGTTGAAATAGGCGAAAGACGCGTCATGGGTGGAGAAACCACCGGTCGCGACCGTCGACATGGCGTGGTTCAGGGCATCGAAATGCGACATGCCGGCAAAATCGTAAGCGACGGTGCAGGCCAGCGTCATGATGATGTATATGGCCACGAAAGCCCGGGTGAAGCTTGCCAGCCGTGCGAATGGCCGGTCGTTGCCGGTATCGGAGGATTCCATTCGGAAGAAGGTCATGCCGCCGACGCGCAGCAGCGGCAGAATGAACAGGCCGAGCGCGACGATACCGATGCCGCCGAGCCAGCAGAGCAGCGAACGCCACAGAAGAATGCCCTGAGGCGCGTTGTCGAGGCCGGATATGGCGGTCGATCCCGTGGTGGTGATGGCTGAAATGGACTCGAAGATTGCCTGGCCAAGCGTCAGGTCGAGATTGGAGAGATAGAGCGGCACGGCCCCCACCAGCGAAAACACCAGCCAGAGCACGTTGACGAGCAGGAAGCCGAAACGTTTGTTGAAGGACGCGATCGGCCCGCGGGTCGCCAGCGCACAGGCAAGCGCAAAGCCGCCGCACATGAAGCCCGAAAGCGCAAACACCATCCAGTCGTCATTGCCGTAATAAAGATCGGTCAACGCGGGCAGGAACATGGCCGTCGCGAGATAGAGCCCGAAGATGGACGCCACGTATATGACCGAGCGCAGAAGGTTGCTGTTCAAGAAATGTAACCCGGAGTTCGTGGCCGCGCTGAAATGAGTCTTTGTCTCAGACGCCTTCCTATGGCATAGCGGGTGCCATTATGAATTTCAATGGATTGACAATCGTGGACAAGCAGCTTGTGGAGGCAGCGCGGCGGGAAGTGCGGGAGATATTCCCGGAAACGCCGTTGCAGTTGAATGAACATCTCAGCCGTCGGTATGGCGCGTCGATTTGGCTGAAGCGTGAAGATCTGTCCCCGGTTCGTTCCTACAAGATTAGAGGCGCATTCAATTTTCTCCGCAAGGCTGTGGCGAAGGCCGGCAAGGGCAAGGTGTTCGTCTGTGCTTCCGCCGGCAACCACGCACAGGGTTTTGCTTTCGCCTGCCGTCATTTCGGCGTTCACGGCGTTGTGTTCATGCCGGTAACGACACCGCAGCAGAAGATCGACAAGACCCGCATCTTCGGCGGCGAATTCATCAGCATCCGTCTGGTGGGCGACATATTCGACCAGTGTTACGCCGCTGCGCGCAAATACGTGGAAGATAATGACGGCTACATGGTGCCGCCCTTCGACCATGAGGACATCATCGAGGGCCAGGCAACGGTCGCAGCCGAAATCATGGACCAGCTTCCGGAAGGCACAAAGCCAGACATCGTCGTCATGCCTGTCGGCGGCGGCGGTCTGTCGGCAGGGCTTTCGGGCTTTCTGGCCGGCACGGTCCGCAAGGAGAACTTCGTGTTCTGCGAACCCGAGGGTGCACCGAGCCTGAAGAAGAGCCTGGAACGCGGCGAGCCGGTCACGCTCACCAAGGTCGACAATTTCGTCGACGGCGCCGCCGTGGCCCGCATCGGTGACCTGAATTTCAAGGCGTTGAAGGATTTCCCGGCCGAGCAGGTCTTGCTCATCCCCGAAAACGCCATCTGCGTGACGATCATCGAGATGCTGAATCTCGAAGGTGTGGTGCTGGAGCCGGCGGGCGCGCTGGCGATTGCAGCCCTGGAAAAGCTCGGCCGCGAGAAGCTGGAAGGCAAGACGGTCATCGTTGTCGTCTCCGGCGGCAATTTCGATTTCGAGCGTCTGCCTGACGTCAAGGAACGCGCCATGCGTTACACCGGCGTGAAGAAATACTTCATTCTGCGCCTGCCGCAGCGCCCCGGCGCGCTGCGCGATTTCCTCAATCTGCTCGGCCCGGACGACGATATCGCCCGTTTTGAATATCTGAAGAAATCCGCCCGCAATTTCGGCTCGATCCTGATCGGTATCGAAACCAGCGCGCAGGAAAACTTCGCGGGGCTTCTGGAGCGCTTCGAGGCCGCGGGTCTCGGTTATGAGGATATTACCGAAAACGACATCCTGTCGAACCTGATCATCTGATTGGTTTGAGAGCGACAGGGAGGGGCGGATGAGATCCGCCCTTCAAAAGGCGACATCGATTTTAGGGAGTGAAAGCCATGGCATCGTTTTTTTCCAAAATCCTCTCGGCCTTCGGCTCCGGCCAGCCGTCCGACGCGCCGCAGAAGACGGCGCAGGTGGAGCCGCATGCGCACGGCGAATATCTGATCTACGCGACGCCGCTCAAGGAAGGCGGCCAGTTCCGGCTGGCCGGCCGTATCGAGAAAAAGGTCGGTGATGAGGTGCTGGTGCACGAATTCGTGCGCGCCGATGTCTTCTCCAGCCTGGATGATGCGGTGGAGTTCACGGTCCGCAAGGCAAAACTGATCATCGACCAGAACGGCGCATCGCTTTTCCCAGGAAAATGATGACGGTTTCTTGCGTCGTACATTAAGATTCCGTTGGTTGCTTCGCCCTATCGTCCTTGGGGAGCATGGAGTCGCGCGCCACTGAAACCGCGCGATGTGAATAGATAGGGCATGTGCCGATGCAATGGGCAAATCTGGCACTCTTCGCGACGGAGGCCATCGTCTATTTCTCGGTAATGACGGCGTTCCTTCATTACCGGCATATTCTCGGCATCGGTGTTTTTCTCACCGCGCTGGGCGTGATGCATTTCATGGAAACCTACCTGGCGGCCGTCTTTTACGTCGAGCTGCCCTTCGGCGTGGCATCACCCGGCTCCTCCATCCTTTTTGCCGGCAAGCTGATGATGATCCTGATGCTCTATATGCGTGAGGATGCGGCGGTCGTGCGCCAGCCTATCTACGGCCTGCTTCTCGGCAACATATTGACCGTCATCATGGCGCAGATCATCCATTTTCATCAGACGGTCGCAATTGTACCCGGACAGTCGGTCAGCGCCGGTTTTCTGGATGAGATGGGCGTGTTGATGGTCTGGGGAACCAGTCTCCTCTATATCGACGCCATCGCCATCATTCTGTTTTACGAAAAGCTGGGGCGCTATCTGCAGCGCCATATCGTCCTGCGTTTCGCCATCTGCGGCGTCGTGATTCTAAGCCTCGATCAGGCAGGCTTTTACGGGGCGTTGCGGTATATGCTGAACGCGCCGATCGATGTCTTTTACGATGGCTGGAAGGCGAAGATGGCGGCGGTCGCCATTTATTCCCTGATTTTTGCCATTTATCTCAAGCTGACGGCGGCGAAGGGGCGCTTCCTGACGCGCCGCAGCGTTGCCGATGTTTTCAACGACCTCACCTTCAGGGAACGCTATGAGGAGCTTCTATCGCGCTCCGGCCGTGACATGCTGACCGGCGTCTCGGACCGTGCCCGCATGGAACTCGATGCGCCATCCGTTGTCGTGGAATGCCTGGAGAAAAAGCGCCCGGTCAGCGTGCTGATCGTCGATATCGATCACTTCAAGACCGTCAACGATACGTTCGGGCACTTGCAGGGCGATGAGATATTGCGGGAGTTTGCCGCCGTTCTGAAACGCATGGTGCAGCCGCATGGCCATTTGTACCGTTTCGGAGGCGAGGAGTTCGTGGCGCTTTTGCCTGCGGTTCCGCATGAGGCCGCACTTGCCTTTTCCGCCAGTCTGAGGATGGCGATCCTCGCGGACATGCAGCGGCCGGACGGTTCGCCGCTGACCGTCAGCATTGGCGTTGCCACGTCCTTCGAGGACGGACAGCTTTTCCGCGCGCTTCTATCGGAGGCGGATGCGCGGCTTTACGCGGCAAAAAATAACGGCCGGGACCAGGTCCACGGCCGTTATGGGATGTGGGTCGGCTGATACCGGCAAACACGCCGGCATCACCCGCATCAGATGGGCTCAGGCGGCCTGCGCCAGTTCGGCAACCTTAGCGCCGGCGGCTGCAACGGCCTTCTCGACGGCTTCCGGACCGAATGCCAGGCCTTCGACATAGATCACTTCCACATCGGTCATGCCCATGAAGCCGAGAACGGTCTTGAGGTAGGGCACGGCATGGTTCAGCGGAGCGGCCGGGCCTTCCGAATAAACGCCGGCGGCAGCCAGCACGATGTAAACCTTCTTGCCGGTGGCAAGGCCTTCCGGACCGGCTTCGGTGTAGCGGAAGGTCTGGCCGGCGCGGGCGACGTTGTCGATCCACGACTTCAGGCCGGAATAGATGTTGAAGTTGATGAGGCCGGTGCCGATGACAACCGTGTCGGCGGCCAGAAGCTCGGCAACCAGCTTGTCGGAGTAATCGGCGGCAACCGCTTCTTCAGCCGTGCGCTGGTCGGCCGGCTTGCGGATCGCAGCGGTCTTGACGGTGTCGAGATGCGGAATGGGGTCGGCAGCGAGATCGCGGTGGACAAGGGTATTCGCCGCCGACTTGGCCTTCAGCTTGTTTGCGAGTTCACCGGAAAACTTGTTGGAAACCGATTCGTCGCCACGCGGGCTGGAGGTGATGAGCAGAATGTTGGACATGGTCTTTCCTTGCATATGCGATGAATTGACGGGCGCCTTGGGAGGGCGGGAGAGCACGATGCCCTTCCTTTGCCCTCTATATGAGGAATTGCTGCCATCAAGAAAACTGTGATAATATGGAAGCCATCTATCGAGGAAATGGATGGAACATGGACGCGAACCCGACGCTCGACCAATTGCAGGTATTTTTGACGGTCGCCGAGACCGGCAGCTTTTCCGCCGCGTCTCGGGCGCTCAACCGCGCGCAATCGGTGGTCAGCTACACCATCGCCAATCTCGAGGCACAGCTTGAAGTCACCCTGTTCGAGCGCAACGGCGTACGCCAGCCACGGCTGACGGATGAGGGCCGCGCGATGCTCGAGGATGCAAGGCGCATCGTCGCCGGCCTGCAGGAGATGCGCGCACGCGCCAAGGGGCTGAAGCAGGGGCTTGAGGCGGAGCTTTCCGTCGCCATCAGCACCATGGTGCCGGCAGAAGCGGTCGTTGCAGTGCTGCGGGATTTTCGCAAGGAGTTCCCCACCGTCGCTCTCAGCCTCAATGTCGGCGAGCTGGGCATGGTCATGGACATGGTGCTCTCCCGCAAGGCCGGCATCGGCATCGGCGGAGCGCTGCTGCGCCAGGATGACGAACTGGTCGTCGAAAAGGTCGGCCATTCCTTCATGTTGCCGGTCGTCGCGTCGGATCACCCTCTGGCGCAGATCGAACGGCCGCTGGTCCTTGGCGACGTCCGCGAGGAGGTGCAACTCGTCGTCACCGACGCGTCGGGGCTGACCAAGGGGCGTGATTTCAACGTTCTGTCCTACAAGACCTGGCGGGTGAGCGACATCGCCACGAAATATCAGCTCATCAAGGGCGGTCTCGGCTGGGGCGGTCTGCCCGCATCGATCGTCCGCAATGATCTGACCAATGGCAGCCTGAAGGCGCTGGACCTCGAGGCCTATGAGCAGGGCGAATACCCGCTCTTTGCGCTCCGCCGGGTCGATTCACCCGCCGGCCCGGCCGGCCAGTGGTTGGCCACGGCATTCCAGCAGCGTCTGTCGGCCTGCCCGAACCAGAAGGATTTCAACAGGATAGTTGCCGGAAGCAAGCAGAGGAATATTTCTGTCGCCGCGGAGTGACATCAGCTGAATCCGCGACAATTGGACATGGATCGAGAGGGTGCCGCTTGTTTCTTCTCCCCGAGGGGGAGAAGTCCGCGGCAGCGGGATGAGGGGGCAACGTCAGCCGTATTCGGAGAGCTGCCCCCCATCCGACCCTTCGGGCCACCTTCTCCCCCGCGGGGAGACGAAACTTGGGGCGACTTCGGCGCTAGGCTGCGGCAAAGCCAATTGACGAAGGCAGGCCCTCTGCCTATACCTGACCCACGGTCAGCAGTTCACCGAGGCATCGCCGTCCCGCAAGGGAAGCTAAACCTGCATTTGGAAAGATTGACAGCACTTATCCCGTGCCTTGTCGGAAGCCGGCGATCAGCGACACCTTTTCGGAATGGCACTTGAGGGTAAGTCATGCCACGTTCGATCCTTTCCATTGATATTGCCGACCTCTCGACCTTTGCCAAATCGCTTCGTGAACAGATTGGCCGGCTGGACCGCCAGCCGAGCCATGTGGAGATGCTCAATCTTCTCAGCCGCGCTGCCGGGTTCCGCAATTTTCAGCATCTGCGTGCGTCACGCACGCCATCCGCCGAAAGCGGGCCTCCGTTACCGCAGACACGAGCGGAGACAATACCCGCCGCCAATGAGGGCAGGGTGCTGAAGACCGCGCGGATTTTCGATGGCGACGGTCGGTTGATGCAATGGCCCGCCCGCCGATCCCAGCAGGAACTGTGCCTCTGGTATCTCTGGGCGAAAATCCCGGCCGGCCGCAGTTTCTCCGAACGCGAATTCAGCGGCTTTCTGGATGGTCTGCATCTCTTTCGGGATGCCGCGATGCTTCGGCGTGACATGGTCGGCCTGCGGCTCATCCGCCGCAACCGCGACGGCAGCGACTATCAACGTATCGAGCAGAAGCCACCGGCGGAACTGCCGCTGCTGCTACGCGCTGTGGGTGGCCGTGACTGAGAAATGGTCAGCAATGTTACTGACGGGCTTTCATCAAACTCGACGTCATCCTCGGGCTTGACCCGAGGATCCACACCCCGCCGCAGTCAATGGATCCTTGGGTCGAGCCCGAGGATGACTTTGAGTTGGTGGAGGCGTCGAAAGCAAGCCTGCCCTCCCGGCGCATTCCCGCCGGGAGGGGTGGCATCCTCAGAGAACCAGGCGGAACTTTGCGAAGCCTTCCGCGCCGTCGCCTGCATCCTCTATTTTCGCGCCCTTGATATCCGCCGCATAGTGGCGACCCTTCGGGCCGGTCTCGAAGATCGCGCTGGTATTGGCGACAGGGGCGAAGGACCAGTTGGCATCCGCCGATGGGTTGATGGTGCCCTGATCGATGATATAGCGCACAATCACGTCGCGATTGGTGTCGGGTGCCACGAAGATCACCTTGTCGGCTGCGATATCGGGGAATTTGCCACCGCCACCGGCGCGGTAATTATTGGTCGCCACCACGAATTTCTGCTCGGGATCGATCGGCTTGCCTTCAAATTGCAGGTTGACGATGCGGTTGCTGTCGGGATTGACCGCCTTGCCGTCCTTGTCGAACTTCGCCGGCTTGGAAATATCGATCTGGTAGGTGACACCGTCGATGACGTCGAAATTATAGGACGGAAAATCCGCGTTCAAGAGCGGTGCGTCTTTCGCGCCAGCCTCGACCGTGTTGAACATGCCGGCAGACATTTCCAGCCAGTTCTTCACCTGCGCGCCGTTGATCAGCACCGCCTGCACCGTATTGGGGTAGAGATAGAGGTCGGCAACGTTCTTGATGGCAATGTCACCGGCGGGGACATCGGTATAATAATCCGCGCCACCGCGACCGCCCGACTTGAAGGGTGCGGCTGCCGAAAGCACCGGCAGGTCCTTATATTGCCCTTCCTTCAGCATGTCCTTGATATACCAGGTCTGGGCGTTGGAGACGATCTGGACGGAAGGATCGTCGGCCACCAGTGCGAAATAGGAATAGAGCGGGGCAGAGGTCTTGCCGACCGGCCGGCGCACATAGGCGAGCGCCGCTTCGTGATCGGCCTTGGCGGCGGCGATGACCTCCGGCTTGTCCGTGAAGTCTGCAACGATCTTGCGGTTTTCGTCGCGGTGATAGATCGGACGGGCTTCGGAGGTGAAGTCGACAATCTTCCAGCTCTTGCCGTCCTTTTCGAGCAGCAGGTCGATGAGGCCCATATGCGACCCCCAGAAACCGGCCATCACGGCAGGCTTGCCCAGAAGCGTACCCTTGACGGCATCCACACCCTCGATGCCGTCCCAGGTCTTAGGACCGGGGAAGACGAGATGCTGGTGGCCCGTGAAGATGGCGTCGATGCCCTCGACACCCGCCAGATAAAGCGAGGCGTTCTCCATGCGATCGGTCTGGCCCTTGCCGTCGATGCCGGAATGGGACAGGGCGATGACGATGTCGGCGCCTTCTTCCTTCATGACCGGCACCCAGGCTTTCGCCGCCTCGACGATATCGCGCGTCTGGGCCTTGCCCTCGAGGTTCTTGGAATCCCACATCATGATCTGCGGCGGCACGAAGCCGATGATGCCGACCTTGACCGGGCTGGTGACGCCCGCGCCGTCGCGAATCTGTTTTTCGAGGATGACGTAAGGCTTGAAGAACAGCTCGTCCTGCTTGGGATCAGATGCCAGCTGACCCTTGGTGAGGTTGGCGCAGACATAAGGGAAACCGGCACCCGCGAGCGTATTGGCCATATAGTCGAGGCCATAATTGAATTCGTGATTGCCAAGCGTGCCGCAATCATAGCCGAGAACATTCATGGCATTGATCACGGGGTGCTTGTCGCCGGCCTTCATGCCGCGCTCATAGGCGATGTAGTCGCCGAGCGGGTTGCCCTGCAGGAAGTCGCCATTATCCACCAGCATCGAGTTTCCGGCTTCGGCGCGGATCGTGCCGATGATCGAGGCCGTGCGTGAAAGCCCCATCGTGTCGTTCGGCTTGTCGGCGTAATAATCATAGGGAAAGACGTGAACGTGAATGTCCGTCGTTTCCATGATGCGCAGATGCGCCTGATTGGCCGCAGCACGGGCGGCAAAAGGGTGCAGCATCACCAGTGCCGACGAGGCCGCAATGCCGCCGAGAAGCGAACGGCGGGTGATGGGGTGGAGAGCGAGAAGCGACGACATGGGAACTCCTTCGGATGAAGCTTGCTCTGTCATGGAAAACGACAAGGTAGAAGCAATCGCCGAGGAGTCCATCATCAAAATGACAGGGCGGTGACGGACGGAGCCTTTTTCAACCGTTTGATAAATTTTTTGTCACGGGAGCGCCATGCGCGTGATCGCATGGGAATGCGCTTTGCTTGGCAGCGCATTCCGATTTCGGAAATCGATGTCTTCAGCGGGCGAGCGTCGGCTTCACTTCTTCATGGAAAAAGCGGAAATAGGAGGAAAGCTGTGCCAGCGTGTTGCTGGAAAGCCTTAGTTGCAGGCCGAGGCGGTTCTGGTGCTGCCATTGCACTTCACCCTCGATGAAACCAAGGTCCTCGCTCTGCACCTTGACCCGGCTGCCCTTGGCGGCAGCGAAAGGTCCGTCCAGTTCGAGCGCCATTCCGGTGGCCGACAGGTCCAGTACGCGGCCCCGGGTCGACTGGCTGAAATAATGCACGGTCGCGAAAATCCTGGTCTTGCTGCGCGGTGCGCTGCGGGTCGCCATATTAAGGTTGTTTGCCATTTTGCTACTCAAATCAATTGTTTTCGATACCTGCATCATGGCGCTGAAAGTTTGAAAGCCGTTTAGCTCTTCTGTTAAAATTGTAAGTAATCGTGCGATTATGCTGTATCAATACGGCACTGGTAGCAATTATTGCGGGCAGAACGCACGTGTACATAGGCGACGTCGCCGCGCTCCAGAAGATGTTCGGCGCGTGCCACGATCTCACTGGTCGCGGTCACCGCGCCAGTGCCGTAGACGATGCGGTCGTCAGCGCCATATCCGCGAACGATATAGTCCGGGCTGTTAAGCATCGGGGGAACGGCATCCGTTTGCGGATAGCGCTCACAGGCCTCCGCGTGAAGAAAGACCGGGCCCGTTTCGGCATAGGGCTGGAGCGAGGGGAAGGGCCGGTAGGCGAGGATCAGCATTCCTTCGCCTTCGTTAATCTGGGCAAGGCAATGGCGGCAGGGCATGCCGCCGGGGGAAACGGCTTTTTCCGGCGGGTTGCCATAGGCGTCGCCAGCTCCTGCACGAAAGGCTTCAGCTTCCTTAGCCGGCATTGCTGTAAAAACGAGATCGGTCATGGCTTGGTCCTATAGGTTCGGGTCGGCGTTGCTTCTTTGCAGCTATGATCTCGAAACAGAGCTCTATCCACCCGATTCTTGACAGGCGATGCAACCAGCCCATTGCGTGTTTCGTTAGCATCGGGAATCAGTGACGCTCCTCGTTCCCGGAAGGTCTGATTTTATGTTCCGTCGTTTTCTGGCCGCCGTTCCGCTGGCTTTCGTTTCGTTGACGGCTCCGATCGGGGCGCAGGCGCAGGTCGCCTCCGGTCTCGATGGTCTGTCCGACGAGCAGCTGCAGCAGGCGGTCAATTTCGTTATCGGCAACGCGATCTTCTCGCTCTACCACGAGGGCTCGCGCATGCTGATTTCGGATTTCGGAGCGCCGGAAACGGGAAGTGTCCAGGCCCCGGCCGATCAGCTGGCAGGAACCCTCATCCTCCAGGCCAATGAGGAATGGCTCGATACCGCGCTCGTCAACGCCACCGACAGCTGGTATCTGGCGCGTGAAGCGGAGACCTTGCCCGATCACGAAGCGCCGGTCTTTTCCGCGCTCGTGCCTGACAGAAGCCGTGACCGCAACATGGCCTGCCTGATGGTTGGCCGCGACAAGGACGGTTATGGCGATCTTGCCGCCATGATGGGGCTCGACAATGCCGAATTCGGCAAATGCGCCGCCGCCTATCCGGGCGTCGCTAAGGCCTGGGAGAATTTTTTGGCACCCCACCGCAGTCAGACGCCGTCCAGACTAACCGTCAGTTACGTAGCGCCGCGTGATCCCGAGCTTGAACCCTATGCCATCATGGTCAAGGAATCGAAGGTTCTCGATCTCATCAGCCGCAGTTTTGGTGGTTTTGGCCTGAAGGGGGACGTCAAGCTGACAGCAAAGTCCTGCGGCCGTCCCGATGTCTACTGGTCGGCGGAAAAGCGCGAGATCACCTATTGCTACGAGCTGGGTAAATTCCAGGCGGAACTGATCGCCGATCATCTCCTGAACAACGTCACAGAAGACAAGGGTGCCGCCGGCGGGCAAATTCCGACGGCGGTCAATCTGGAGCGGGAAATCTGAGGCCGATTGCCGGCGCTGCCAATCTGGCCTCCTTGAATGGTGGAGGAAAGAGCCATGCAGAAGGTTGTCGTTCGCAATTTTGCTATCTCAATTGACGGATATGGCGCGGGGCCTGACCAAACCTTGCAGAACCCGCTGGGCGTGAACGGCGAGGAGTTGCATCAATGGGCGTTCAAGACCCGCACCTTCCACCGCATGTTCGGCAAGGAGGGCGGCTCGACCGGCACGGACGAACAATTTTCCGGGAAAAGTTTCGAAAATATCGGCGCCTGGATATTGGGACGCAACATGTTCGGCCCTGTCCGCGGCGCCTGGCCGGATGAAAACTGGAAGGGCTGGTGGGGCGATGAGCCGCCTTATCATGTCCCGGTTTTCGTGTTGACTCACTATGAGCGTCCCTCGTTCACGATGAAGGCCGGCACCGTCTTCCATTTCGTCACGTCAGGCATCGAGGCCGCCCTAGACATGGCTCTGGAGGGGGCAAACGGCAAGGATGTCAGGATCGGCGGCGGCGTTTCCACTATCCGGCAATATACGGCTAGAGGCATGATCGACGAGTTGCATCTGGCGCTTGCGCCGGTGTTTCTCGGCAGGGGTGAACATTTGTTCGAGGGGCTGGATTTGCCTGCGCTTGGTTATCGCTGCACCGGGACCTCGGCGGGTGAGGGCGCGACCCATTTGATTATCGACAAGGTGTGAATGCTGCGCCGTTTAAGTATTTTTTAGAGACATCGCGGAGCAGTTTGCCGCGCTCACGGATCCCTACACCCTCATTCCTGTGCTTGTCACAGGAATCCAGCCGACGCGCGTCTGCGCGGCGAGAGAGTCCTTTTCAGCCCAAGGACTTGGGCTGACTGGATTCCTGTGACGAGCACAGGAATGAGGGAGAGGGGACCAGACACTCCTTATCGGAGAATGGCATTCGTCGCTCTCAATGGCGGTACTCAGTTGCGCAGCGAAATTTCCAGAAGCTCGGTATCGGATAGCGGCTCCACCCAGGCCTCATAGGTGCCGACAGGCGAAAATCCCATCATCTGGTAGAGTTGCAGCGCGCGTGGGTGGTCGAGCGTGTTGGTGGTCACCGTCACGCGTTTGGGGTTGTCCTGCCAGGCGGCGTAAAGCGCCTGCAACAGGAACCATTTTCCAACACCCGCGCCGATCGCCTCTTCGAGCAGCCCGAAATAGGAAAGCTCGGTCACCTCGTCGCTCGCTTTATTCAACTCGAAGAAGCCAGCGGGGGCACCGTTCATGTAAAGAACGGTGACGCTGTTCTTCGGGTCCTTGAGAACGGCGGAGAGTTCCGCATCGCTCATGCGCATGCGTTTTTGCCAGTGCCAGCGTTTTCCCACCCGCCAGTAAATATAGCGATAGAAATGCAGGGGAATATTGTTGACCCGCATCAGCGCCGTCTGAATGTTGACGGGTATCGGCAGGCTGACCTTTGGCGGTGCGGTCATTTCCAGCTGCGTGACATGCGCCTTCAAAGGCCCATGCGAGATCACGGGAACAGGCTCGGCGGGGCCGGTGACGACAGGGGTGTCTTCCAGGCCGCCCCATTCCGACCAGGAACCGTCATAGAGCGAATTGTCCGAATGGCCGAGCGATTCCAGCGCAAGCGTAATGACGGCGGCGGTGACGCCCGAGCCACAGCTGGTGACGACGGGCTTGCCGAGATCGATACCGGCGTCGGTCACCATCTTGCGGATGGCGGTGAGATCCTTGAAGTGGCCATTCTCGGAAAAGGCTGTGGCGGGCAGGCTGCGTGCGCCGGGCATATGGCCGGAGCGCATGCCGGCGCGCGGTTCGGCCTCGTCGCCGGTGAAACGTCCCGCGCCGCGGGCATCGGCGATCTGCTTTTCACCGCTGTCGACGATGCCGCGCATGGTTGCCAGAGAAGTAACGCGCTTCTCGTTGAAGTCAGGTGTGAAGGTGGCGGGCTCAATCTCCGGAGTACCGGTTTCAAGCGGCCGGCCTCCGCGCTTCCAGCCGTCAAGACCGCCATCCAGCACATAGGCCTTGCGCACGCCCATCACCCGCAGCATCCACCACACGCGCGGTGCGGAAAAGAAACCGGGGCCATCATAGACGACGATCGTATCGGTATCGCTGAGGCCAAGCTCGCCGGCCTGTTCGGCAAAGAACTCCGGCGAGGGCAGGGAATGCGGCAGGCCGGTCGCATGATCGGCGATCTTGTCCTGATCGAAGAACACGGCGCCGGGCAGGTGACCTGCCGCAAATTCTTCCGCGCCGTTGCGTTTATGCGCCGGCAGATACCACGAGGCATCAACGAGACGAAACCCGGCCGTGCCGAGCTGCTTTTCTACCCAGTCCGCCGAAACGACGAAACGGCTCTTATCCGTGCTCACGATGTCTCTCCTGATTTCAGGCAGCAGCTTCAGGCTCGCCGAAACGAATGCGGAACCGCCTGTTCTCCTTGCCCTTCTTTTCTATCTTCGCAATGTGAATATCGCCCACTTCCTGCGTTTCGGAAACATGGGTGCCGCCGCAGGGCTGGCTGTCGATGCTGGAATTTTCGCCGATGCAAACGAGGCTGACCCGACCAAGGCCCATCGGTGGCCGCACATTCTTGGATTTGACGATGCCCGGATTGGCCTGAAGTTCCTCGTCGGTGATCCATTGGAGGAAGACGGGATGGTTGGCTTTCACCAGCTCCATCAGCTTTGCCGTCACCTCGTCCTTGTCGATGGTTTCCGACATGTCGAAATCGACACGCGATTCGTCCTCGCCGACGGCGGCTCCGGTAATCGGCCACTGGCAGACGACGGAGAGCAGATGGCAGGCGGTGTGCATGCGCATCAGCTTGTAGCGACGCGGCCAGTCCACATGCAGGGTGAGTTTTTCACCGACCTCGGGAGAAGGCTGACCTTCCAGCGGCACATGGATGATAACACTCTTGTCGGCGCCATTTTTGGTGATGCCGAGTTCGATGCGCGAACCGTCTGCCCGCTCGAGAAAGCCGCTATCGCCCGGCTGGCCGCCGGAGGTGGCGTAAAAGCAGGTCTGGTCGAACTCGATGCCGTCATCCTCATGCACCGCCGTGACGATCGCTTCTGCGGTGGAAAGATAAAAATCGTCACGGAACAGGGCATTCACAGGCATTTCGGCATGTCCTCAAACGGTTTCGTACGGAACCGCAATCTCGCTTTTCGTCGCCAGCCACTGTGGAACCGGAAGCCCCTTGGAACGCAGGAAATCCGGATTGAAGAGCTTCGACTGATAACGATTACCGTAGTCGCAAAGTATCGTCACGATGGTATGCCCCGGACCAAGCTCGCGGGCAAGGCGGATTGCACCGGCAATGTTGATGCCGGAGGAGCCGCCGAGGCAAAGACCCTCTTTGGTGACCAGATCAAACAGCACCGGCAGGGCTTCGGCATCCGAAATGCGATAGGAGAAATCCGGGGCGAAGCCTTCCAGATTGGCGGTGATGCGCCCCTGTCCGATGCCCTCGGTGATGGAGGAGCCTTCCGACTTCAGGACGCCGTGCTTGTAAAACTCATAAAGGGCGGCCCCATCAGGGTCGGCAAGGCCGATCTTGATATCAGGATTGAAATCGCGCAGGCCATCGGCCACGCCCGCAAGCGTTCCGCCGGAACCGACCGAGCAGATGAAACCGTCGACCTTGCCATCCGTCTGGTCCCAGATCTCAGGGGCCGTCGTTTCGATATGGGCCTGACGGTTGGCGATATTGTCGAACTGGTTGGCCCAGATCGCGCCGTTTTCATCCGTGGCGGCGAGCTGTTTCGCAAGCCGACCGGAGACCTTCACGTAATTGTTCGGGTTGGAATAGGGGGCGGCCGGAACCTCGACCAGCTTTGCGCCGAGAAGTTTCAGCGCGTCCTTCTTTTCCTGGCTCTGTGTCTCGGGAATAACAATGACCGTCTTGTAGCCGAGTGCATTGGCGACCAGCGACAGGCCGATGCCGGTATTGCCCGCAGTACCCTCTACGATGGTACCGCCCGGCCGCAGCTGTCCGCGCCGTTCGGCGTCGCGGATGATATAGAGCGCGGCGCGATCCTTCACCGACTGGCCGGGGTTGAGGAATTCCGCCTTGCCGAGGATTTCACACCCCGTCGCTTCCGAGGCAGCTTTCAGACGGATGAGCGGCGTGTTGCCGATAGCACTGAGCGCAGAGGGATGAATGGTCATGATTGAGCCTTCTTGTCTGAGCGGAAATTAGGTGCCGTTATGTCCCGTTACAACCGCCTCAAGGCAAGAAATTATCTTCCCGGCTTTGGCTTAGCCACGCAAAATTTTGCCGATACCCAATTTTATGCGTTCTTCCTGACGTCGGCATAGGCGGCAAGCGCTCTTTCCCGCGCCTTTCCATGGTCGACGATCGGCAGCGGATAGGTCTTGCCAAGCTCGATGCCCGCCTTTTTCAGCACCTCCTTCGGTGCTTCGAACGGCTTGTGGATGAATTTCCGCTCGAGCTTTTCGAGTTCGGGCACGAAGCGGCGCACATAATCGCCATCGCCATCGAATTTTTCGCCCTGCAGGATGGGGTTGAAGATGCGGAAAAACGGCGAGGCGTCCGCGCCAGACCCCGCCACCCATTGCCAGTTGGCGGCGTTGGAAGCCGGATCGGCATCCACAAGCGTGTCGCGAAACCATTTCTCACCCTTCCGCCAGTCAATCAGCAGATGTTTGATGAGGAAGGACGCCACGATCATGCGCACCCGATTGTGCATGGTGCCGTGTTTCCACAATTGCCGCATGCCGGCATCGACGATGGGGTAACCTGTCATGCCGCGCGTCCAGGCTTTGAAGGATTTTTCATCATCCCGCCAGCCGAAGGCATCGAAACTGTCGTTCCAGTTCTTCTCGTCCAGTTTGGGGAAATGAAACAGCAAGTGGTAGCAGAACTCCCGCCAGACGAGCTCCTTGCGAAACCGGCTGATATCGTTGGAGGCGATATGGCGGGAAAGCCCCTTTGTGGCGTGCCAGACGGCGGCAGGCGATATTTCGCCGAGCGCCAGATGCGGTGCAAGCATCGAGGTGGCGTCTTTCGCCGGAAAATCGCGACCTTCCTCGTAACCCTTCAAAGCGCCGTCGATGAAATCATCGAGTTTTTCCCGTGCCGCATTTTCGCCGGGTGTCCATATTTCGCTGAAATCCCTGGCCCAGTCCGGTTTGACCGGCAGAAGCTTCCAATCGTCGAGTTTCTGTGATTTCGGCCATGTCTCAGGTGATTTCAGGCTCTTTGGTGCATCCGCCGGCGCATGTGGCTCCTCGCCGCCCTCCAGCGCGCGCCAGAAGGGCGTATAGACCCGGTAAGGGCCGCCGGATTTTGTCTGCACCCGGGATGGTTCATGCAGCAGATGTCCGGCAAAGCTGCGGACCGTCAGGCCGTCGTCGCTGAGCGCCTGTTTCAGTGCCTTGTCCGTCGCCATGCCCGCCGGATCGTAGCGGCGGTTCCAGAAGATCGTGTCGGCGCCAGTTTCGCTTATCACATGGCGCAGCGTCTCCTCGGCGTCACCGCTCCGGAGCAGCAGGCGGCTACCGGTTTCTTCCAGTGCGACGGTGAGGGAAGCCAGCGAATGGTGAAGCCACCATTCCTGCGCACCGCCCAGCGGGCCGGAGGATTTTTCCTTAATATAGAGTGGGATGACGGGGCCGCCATGCTCCACCGCTGCAAGCAGGGCAAGATTGTCCCAGAGGCGCAGGTCCTTGCGGAACCAGACGATGATGGGGGAGGCTATTGTCGGCATGAAAGGACCCGGTTCACTTCCGCTTGAACGAGTGTTGAAACGCTTTGTTCCGCAAATCAGCTAGAATGGAAAGATGGGGCACATGGTTTCTCGAGGGTTATTTTTTCGACCTTGAAACCGCAGGTGAAGGGAACCAACTGGAGGAGCCGGCGTTTGTCGCGGGTTAATAGAGCATGGAAGTGCAATCAATGTTGCTGAATGACGTTAAGTGGGAAAAGCCCGTTACCATATCTCTTGAAAACGGTGCTCCCCGGATTTTCAACGGCGTTTACGAAGCCTTCGATTTTTTGCAGCACGAATGGCCGGAACGCGGTGGCAAGGCGCATGAACAGGCCCTTCGCCTGTGCCGTTCCTCGCTGATGGGCGATGTGGCAGGAGAAATTGCCCGCACAGCCTTCGTCGCCGCAAGCCGGCAGGCGCAGTGCCTGATGGAGGATAAGGCGGAGGAACAGAATAAGATCGCGTCCTGATCCGTTTCTGAGGACCGAGACCAGCGAGGCCACCCGCCAGAACCGGGTGGCCTTTGTGATTGAGGGCAGGAAACGGGTTGTTTCGAACGCAGGATATGGCATCGTGCACACGAAATGACGGATGAAGACGGCAATGAGCAACCACTACGGTTATATTGTTTTTCCAACAGCCCTTGGCCATTGCGGCCTCGCATGGGCGGGGCGCGGCATTGCCCGTCTGCAATTGCCCGGAGCCGATGCGGGTGAAACGGAAAAACTTCTCCTGAAACGCGTGCCGTCTTCCACAATCGCGGTTCCCGAGACACGGACGCGTGAGGTGATTGCGATGATCACCCGCTATTTCAACGGTGAGGCAATCGATTTCGCCACCGTCGAACTCGATCTTGCCGGGCAGGACCGTTTCTTTCTCGATGTTTATGCCGTGGCGCGGCAGATCGGCTGGGGACGCACGACGACCTATGGCGGCATCGTGAAAACGCTTGGGCTCGGCATGGAAAAGGCCCGCGATGTCGGGCAGGCGATGGCGAAAAATCCGGTGCCGCTGATCATTCCCTGCCACCGCGTTCTGGCCGCTGGCGGCAGGCTTGGCGGCTTTTCCGCCCCGGGCGGAACCAACACCAAATTGCGCATGCTGGATCTCGAAAATGTCGGCCGCAGCAACGCTGACGATGCGCAGGGCAGCCTGTTTTGAAGCAATGACAGATCAGCACGCATGAATAGCCGTCTGATTTCTGCCCTTATCTCGTCAAATTGTCGCTAAATTGTCACAATACACGGACGCCCTCTAACATAAGGGCGAGACGTTTGAGAGTATCCGCGTTAATTCTATCCGCTGCCTTGGCTTTTACAGTCGTGGCACCAGCTTCGGCTGGCATGCTGAACCAGGCTGAAAAATACACCGGACTGCATGAATCCAAAAACAACAAGAGCCTGAAGAATATTCTCGGGGCCAATCCCCGCAGCACGCCGTGGTGCGGTCTTTTCCTGCATGCCGTTGCCAGCAAGGCCGGGAGGCAATCGCCGAAGTCCTATGGATTTGCGAAATCCTGGACCTCTTTCGGTTACGCCGTTCCGGTGAGCCAGGCAAAACCCGGCGACGTCGTCGTCATCCGCAATGGGCGCGGCTATCATGCCGGCATCCTGAAGGGAATGAGCGGCAAGACTGCGCAAATCCTTGGCGGCAATCAGTCGGGCCGGGTGCAGGTTTCCAATTTCAATCGCAAGGCCATCGTCTCCGTTCGCCGCTGAAGAGCAAACAGACAATAGTGCATTGTTATAAAGGCGGGCCATGGCCCGCCCTATCTGTTTTAAGGCGCCTATGGCTGTTCCCTGACGCCGGGCGCCGCATCGCGCTGGTCGTCATCCTCAAGGTCCGTGGCGACGATGAAGGCGTCCTCATGTTGCCGCGCCGCCTGCCGGCGTGCACGCAGGTTGATGGATTCATCCGGATAAATCTCGCCGTCCTTGGATTTGAGCTCACTGTCGGTTTCAAAATGCGGCACGTCCTCGTCACGTATGTCGAGTGGCTTGTTCTCTTTGTGCTTTGGCGCGTCCATGATGATCCTCCTGAGGGGTTTCCTGTCGGGCAAACGATCAGCCGCAGGGACGGTTCCCTTTTTAGAGGAAACACTTGTTCGCGATGGAGCATCGCGGAACAATTTCTTGCCTTTTCTGTTTTTCTCTCGGCACAATCAAAACCGGCGCAACGAAAGAGGGAGGCCCGTTATGAACCATGATCGCGAAGCCGCAATCCGCGAAAAAGCGCGCGCAATATGGGAGAGGGAAGGACGGCCGGAAGGGCACCACGAACGACACTGGATAGAGGCGGAGCGGGAAATCTCCGCGAGTGCCGAAACCGTAAAAGCCAATGGCAAGAACGGTGCGAAGAAACCAGCTGCCGCTGCAAAGGCCACGGCGAAGAAAGCACCAGGGGATAAGGCTCCGGCGAAAAAGCCAAAATCGCCGGCGGTAAAATCGCTTCAGAAGGAGCAGAAAGCTGCGAGCCACGAGAAGGTGGACGATGATCTGACCGAAAGCCTGGAAGAAAGTTTTCCGGCAAGTGATCCGCCGGCGCTTACCAACGCCACGAAGGCAACGAAGCGAACGGTCAAGAAGACGTGAGATCCATATAGCCCGCTGATAGGGCAAGGATAAAATGCCACGATCCGGATCGGGCGAATGCAGCTGCACTTCGCTCTTCAAACCATGTTTTTGAGAGAAATGGCTCCCCGGGCCGGATTCGAACCGGCGACCTGTCGATTAACAGTCGAATGCTCTACCGCTGAGCTACCAGGGAACGTGCGCTGCTTGGCGCGGTGTGAGCGGGGTAATACAAATGCTTTTCCGATTTGCCAAGCGGTTTTTTCAAAAAAAACGCATTCCTCTTGTTTTATATCCCCGGAGTCCCGATTTTCCGGGCTTATCGCCGGTGAAAAAATTATCCACAGGGCAGATGCAAAAGGGCAGGATGGAATGAAATTCGGTATGGACCACAGAACTGGCCGCCTCAATCTCGGAAAATGGAGCCTTGCCATGCCGCGTTCGCGCGTCGGCAGGATCGCTACGGGTTCGGCGCTGGTGGTGGGCGGAACGCTTGGATTTTTGCCCATCCTCGGTTTCTGGATGATTCCGCTTGGATTGATCGTGCTCTCCCACGATTTGCCGGCCGTGCGCCGCAGGCGGCGACGACTGGCGGTGTGGTGGGCATCGCGACGGAACCGCCGCGAGGCCCGCAACAGAGACCGGCAGTAGGCCTCAGCCGCCGATGGAGCTGCTGATGCCCTGTCCGGCCCAGAAGGCGGCATAGGCAAGCGCTGCGAAGTAGATCGCCGTCAGGCCAAGGAACAGGTAACCGCCAAGCACCGTGACGCCATCCCTCTGGATCATGCCGGCCGACAGAAGCAGGATGGCTACGCCCGGCAGGGTGTTGGAAAAGGGAATGAAGCCGAGCGGCATCATCAGCAGGACGCCGGCGGTCATCAGGGCCAGGCCATTTATCCTGTTGGCGACGATGCCTGTGGTCAGTACGGGAATGCGCGGGCGGATGAAGCGATCGAGCCTCGAGACGATCGAGACGCCCTTGCGAAGCGCGGGCACGAGTTTTGCCGTCTCCATCTGCCGGTCGAGAATCTTTGCTGGCAACCATGGCAGGCGATTGAGTGTGATCGCGAGGCTCACGAGAATGATCGCCGCACCGAACACGGTGCTGACGCCGGGAATGGACACCGGAATGAGGAAGGGCAGGGACGCGATCGCACAGATGAGCAAGAGGCCCTGTTCGCCAATCGCTTCCATCAACTCGCGCAATGTGATCGTCTGACCTTGCAGTTTTCCTATCAGTTTCTCGAGCGTGGTGCTGAGTTTTTCAGACGTATCAGTGAATGCGAATTCGTTCGACATGCCGCTTCCCGGAAGTTGTTTTAACTCCGGGTTTGATAACATTCATCAGGCTCGATGCCTATCACCGATAGAAAATCGGCATCGCCGCCGTCTCTCGTGTCGTTCGCCTTTTATTAGTGCGAAACCCAGCTGCTGTAAGCGCCGGCAAGAAGAACCACCAGCAGGATGACGAGTATGACCGGGTTGATCGACGTAATGAAGCCTACATAGTCCATGATAACTTCCTCCTCCTCTGTCCCACGCCTTTATTCTATCGCAAAAACAGGGATTTATCTACCATAGGACGAAATTTCGCATCGCAGCAACCTTGCGCCGCTGAGGTCTGGAATTGTTTGTCTTTCCCGTTTTCCGCAGCGCAAAAATAAATCTACCGACTTTTGTCCCAACATTTGCCATTGTCCTGCGTTGTCTCTAAATCGTGATGTGGCGGCGGGCCGGATGTCTTCTGTTCCCCGCCGAGAAACCGCCGCTTGAGAGGCCCTGGCTCCCGCCTTGCCTTCCGTCTACGATGATCTTCCAGGGGATATGAAATGCTGAAAAACATCTATGCCTGGACGATGGCTCTTGCCGCTCGCAAAACCGCCGTATGGTGGCTGGCAATCGTCGCTTTCGTGGAAAGCTCCGTCTTCGTCGTTCCGGCGGACATGCTCTTCCTGCCCATGGTGCTGGCAAAACCGAAGAAGGCGATGTTTTATGCCTTCGTTGCCACGGTCGCCTCCGTACTTGGCGGCATCGCCGGCTGGTTCCTCGGTCATTATGCTTTCGAAAGCATCGCGCGGCCCATTCTGGAATTTTACGGCAAGCTGGACAGTTTCGAGCATCTCAAGAACTCGGTCGACTATGAGACCATTGTCCTCCTGCTGGTGACATCGGGGCTTGCGCACCTGCCGCCGATCAAGGTCGTCACCATTCTTTCCGGCGCGGCCAATATCAGCCTCGGCCTGTTCATTCTCTCAGCTGTCGTCACGCGCGGTGCGCGCTTTTTCATCCTCGCCGGGCTGCTGCAGAGATACGGTGAATCGGTGCGTCATTTCATCGAGAAACGCCTGGGCGTCATCACCGCCGCGGCCGCCGCCGCCCTCATCGGGATCTATGCGGTTTACGTTTTCGTGCGGTGATCGGGCGATAATCTTCTACTCTTACAATACTGTCGCATAACTTTCAGCTTACTGTCAGAATCCGCCTGTATCGGTTCTCTCGTCGAATTAGGGAACCGTTCTATTATGCGAAGATTCTGGAAGTGCTCGTTTGGGGGCATGGGTATTGCTGTGCTTGCCACAGGCGGTTATCTCTACGCCATCCAGCTTCTCGGTAACTTTCACGAGGTGTTGGCCGGGCAGCTTTATCGCTCCAACCAGCCGAGCGTTGAAGAGCTTGTGCGCTATACCAAGGAAAATGGCATCAGGACGGTCATCAACCTGCGCGGTACCAATGAATCGCAAGCCTGGTATCAGGACGAGATCAAGACATCGCGCGAGCTTGGGCTGAATCACATCGATTTTGGCATGTCGGCAAGCCAGGAGCTCGACATGAACCAGGTGAACCAGCTGGTCGCAATCATGCGCGACGCACCCAAACCCATCCTCATCCATTGCAAGGCCGGTGCTGACAGGACGGGCCTCGCAACCGCGCTCTATCTCAGCCGCGTCGCGCTTCTTAGCGAAAAGGAGGCTGAAAGCCAGCTCTCCATCCGCTACGGTCACGTCGGCATCCCCTATCTGTCGGCAACCTATGCCATGGACCGGACCTGGGAGAATGCGGAAGACATGCCGATCACCGACGACTTCACGGTTGCATCCAATTAGTTTTGAAGGCCGTTCGGACAAATTTCCCGCAGTATCGCGATTGATTGTCTGACAGCCATTTGTGGCTGTCTCGACTGCGCCAGCGATCGGCATGGGCGTGAACATGCCGATATCGCCGCGTGGATTCGCGCAGTCTGGATCATGTGTTCAGATCATGCGGCGCTACTACATCGACAATTGTCGCTCCCCTGCCTGCCCCTTGAAGCAACAACCGCGATCTGCTCAATCCCGGCCCATATCCGGCGTCCACCCGCGCGTATATCCCTTTCCCATGATGGCGACAGCAAGGGAAAGCTGTTCCTGCAAATGCTCGATTTCGCCGAGAAGGGCCTCGACAGCCGCCTTCGCATCGCCGTCATGACACTGGATGACATATCCCGCTATGTCATCAGGCTGTATGGGAGTGGACTTTTCAGCGTTGGACATATTGGATGACCTCTCTTTTGTTCACTAAATGTTCTAATTTTAGCGAGGAGTCAACAAGGCAATGTTCCCCTTCTTCCGACGGCGAGCGGCTTGGCAATTAAGGTTTCAGGAATTTACCCGGTGAAGGCTCTCGATCGTAAATGGAGAGGGAGAGTGGTCGAGGGATGGATTCGGACCCGAGACCCCTGCGGCGCAGCGCCGAAGAGGCAAGCGTTAATGAACTGATGGATCTTCACCGTCCAGGAAGCTGCGAATCCCGTCTTTCTCACAGGTGGCCAAAAATTCTTCCCAGGCGTCTTTGTCGGTCGCGAAGGGTTCGTCCCAAGTGGTGACATCGTCGTGCTCGCTGATAACCTCGAGCGTCCAGTCTTGCTGTGTGCCAGCCGGCCGGTGGATATCAACAAGGACCGTGATACCGTCGTCTTCAAACTCGCCTGAGAATTCCGAGTGTTCAATTTTCGTTTTTTTGGGCATCTCGGCACACCTCGTTCTCAGGCTTTGAATAAACGCACACCCGAACCGGGTCTTTTAAATTCGCGCAGAGCGCTGGCTGCAAGGTCGCTAAAACAAATATAGCCAGCTCTGGGGGAACTGGCTATCTATCTGTTTTTACTGGTCGGAGCGGCGGGATTCGAACCCACGACCCCTTGACCCCCAGTCAAGTGCGCTACCGGGCTGCGCTACGCTCCGAACCTGAAAGCCGTTTATATATAAGCCTGTTAGGGCGCAAGCGGAAAATCGTCTTTTCTCAAAAAAAGGAACAATGGATGTGGGTCGGCGGGGAAGGGGACTGCACGGCGCCGCTTATTATTGCGTGCCGCGTCAAATGCCTGACACATCATCTTTCCATCATGGCCGGAACCTGCCGTAGTCTTCGGCGTTCAAACCCAGCGGAATTGAAACTCAGGGAGATAAATATGTCTGAACTCGTCGTTGTTGGTTTTGATGGAACGGAAGAGGCCGACCGCGTCCTTCTGAAGCTTGCCAGCCTGAAAAAGGAATATCTGGTCGATCTGGAAGACGCCGTGGTCGTGGTTCGCGATGAAAACGGCAAGGTGCATCTGAAACAGAGCGTCAATCTGACGGCGCTTGGCGCGAGCTCTGGCTTCCTTTCCGGTGGTCTCTGGGGTGGCCTTGTTGGCCTGCTGTTCCTCAATCCGCTGGCGGGATTTGCGATCGGCGGTGCCATTGGCGCGGGTACGGGCGCGCTTGCGGGTTCGCTGACGGATTTCGGCATCGATGACGATTTCATCAAATCGCTTGGCGAGACCATTCCCAACGGTTCGTCTGCGCTGTTCGTGCTGATCCGCAAGGTGCAGCCGGAAAAGGTGCTGGCGGAACTGGAAGGGCTGCGCGGACGCGTCATCAAGACGTCGCTTTCACCAGAGCAGGAAGCGCAACTGCAAAAGGCCCTGTCTGGCGGAACCGAACAGCCCGCCGCCGCACCCGCTGCCTGAGCGGGCAGAAAGAGAAAAACGCTGCGGCATGATCCATGCCGCAGCCATTTCTTGAGGTAATCTGGAAGCGGCTGCTTATAGCGTCAGCGTGCCATTTTTCGCCTGAGGCCAGGTCAGATAATAATAACGGCTGCCGACGCTGCCAAAAAATGCACTATCCCCGGAAATGCGATCAACATAGGCGCCACCAGAACTCTTGGCATAGGCCGAGCCGTCGCGTTTGAGATGATCTTTCAGAAAGTCGCTCCAGCCCGTGGTGGCGATTTCGGTTGCCGGTTTCGAGGTGGTTTTTTTGTCGGTCTCGACATCCCAGGCTTTGATCTGTACCCCTTCCGCCGGATCGGAGACGGTCAACGTTCCCTCTTTAAGCGCTTCGAGCATCGCCTTGGCCTGCGCAGCCTTGTCCGCGTCCTTGGACAGTTCTTCCAGGGTCTCTTTCAGGTTCTTCATGAAATCGGCCTGGGTAATGTCACCGGAAGACACCTGTGTGTCCGTATCGTCGGTTTTCGTATCGTCGCCGGAGGCCTGCCCATATTGCGCCAGAAGCTGCGTCAGCCTCGTATTGGTGGAGGAGGATGATGTGTCGATCCCATAGGAGGCCAGCAGTGCCGTCCTTGGCGACGAGGAAGAAGATGTCGCCGCGGAATTGTCTTCCTGCTCCCTGATGGCCTTGAGGGCAAGTTTGGTGGCGGTGAGGCGTGTGGAAAGGTCGATGGAGGAGACCATTTTTCTAACTGTTCCATGATCGGCCCCGATACGCATCATTCGTACCGAACCGGCTCGGCATGGATCCTCGATCCCGCCTTTTCGTCCTCTCTCATAAGAAGACCGGGTGCATTCCGCGCCGTTTCTGGCTTGGATTGCACCCGGTCTAATGGCCGGACTTTGCGCGACGCTTGCGTCTTAATTTTCCTGAACGGAAACGCCGTTCGGCCCGATATTCATCTCAATCCCCTTCGGCTTGCTCTCCTCGTGCCAGACATAGGCTCCAAGGCCGACAAGGACCACCAGAAGTGCGCCGATGATGAGATAGAGATTATTGGTCTGCGTCATAAGATGTCTCCCCGTTTGACAACATAATCGGGGGCTAAACGCATGAAATAGCGCAGGGTTCCGTAACGGTAAGTATTTTAGGAATTGCTTCTGCGACGGCGCAGGCTTTCGCGTTTTTCGAGCGCCATGCATCCCCACAATATGCCGAGCAGCAGGAAGAAATGCCGCCAGTGGTCAGTATCGATGACGGCGCCGATCATCACATGACCGACGAAGGTCACCCAGGCAATGATCAGGAATGGCTGCCACGGCCGCTGGCGCAAGAGGTGCCGGAAGCCGGCGGCGATGGTCCAGCAGATTAGCGTGAGATAGATCACGAAGCCGAACCAGCCATGCGTCGTCAGGCTTTTCAGCCAGATATTATGTTCGGCAGCGGGAAAGATATTGTCGAAGACCAGCGGCCCGATCCCGAGCGGATGATCCATCGCCATCAGGAAGCCGAGATAATGGCGGGCAAAACGCCCGAGATGGCCGCCATCATAGGATTGCACGGCCGAGGCACGGCTGGAGAACAGATCTGCCACCTGTTTGAACTGCAGCGCAATGATGACGGCCGCAACCATCAAAGCCGTGGCGACGAGAAACAGCACGAGGATCTTGAGGCGGAACGCGGCGGTGCGCTCCTTCAGCAGCATGACGAAAACCAGAAGAACGGCCGAAAACAGGAACAGGCCCCATGCCGCGCGCGAAAATGACAGGAACACGCCGAGCGACAGGATGAGCAGGCCGATGATCCGCCACGGCGCATGCATCGCCTTGCCGGTCAGCAGGCCGTAGATCAGGTAAAGCGACGGTGTCACCAGAAAGGGACCGAAGACGTTGGGGTCCTGAAAAGCGCCCTTGGCGCGATCGTAAAGGGTGAAGACCTCGAAACCGGGAATGGCGTGGAAATATCCGATAATGCCGAGCAGGGAGGTAATCAGCGCGGCTGCGAGCCAGGCCCGGAAAATCAGGAGCAGCCGCTGGTGCTTGTCCTCGATGATCGCCGCATAAAAAACCGAAGTCAGCGCCAGAAAGGTTGATACGGCCAGATAAAGCGGCCCCTCGTCCAGATCGGCCATGGTGGTGAGCGAAAGATAACCGCCGACGTTGAAAGCGAGCAACATGCACAGAAGCAGCACGACGGTGCGCGAAAGCCGCAGGCCGAGCAGGAACCAGATCGCCACCTGTCCCACCATCATCAGCTCGTATGGCGCCGGCTCCGAGATCACGAAACCGGAAAGAAACACGCCGAATGCAATGAAGAACGCGCCAACCAGCCGCATGGCGGCAAGCGGCGCGTCGAAATCCGGTGCGTGCTGGTAACCGGTGTGGGTCAATAGGCGTTTTCCGATTTGAGCAGGCGTATCGGCGTCAGGAACAGGATCTTGAGATCGAAGAACAGCGACCAGTTCTCGATGTAATAAAGATCGTATTCCGTGCGGAACTTGATCTTGTCGCCATGGTCGATTTCACCGCGCCAACCATTGATCTGCGCCCAGCCGGTAACGCCGGGCTTGACCTTGTGGCGTGCGAAATAATGCTCCACCACTTCGGTATATTTCAGATCGCCCGTCTGGGCATGGACCGCGTGGGGGCGTGGTCCGACCAGAGAAAGGTCGCCGTAAAGCACATTGAAAAGCTGCGGCAACTCGTCAATCGAGGATTTGCGCAGGAACCGGCCGACCGGCGTGACGCGTGGATCGTTCTTCGTGACGGCCTTCTTCGCCGTCGGATCGCTGAGTTCCGTGTACATGGAGCGGAACTTCCAGACATTGATTGTCTCATTGTTGAAGCCGTGACGCTTCTGCTTGAAGAGGACGGGGCCCTTGGACGTCGCCTTGACGGCGATCCCCGCGCCCAGCATCACCGGCCAGAGCAGGGCAATGCCGATAAGGCTGAAAATGATGTCGAACACCCGTTTTGCCACCGAATCCCAGTCGCGTATGGGCTTGTCGAACACATCGAGCATCGGAACGTTGCCGACATGCGAATAGGCGCGCGGACGGAAGCGCAATTTATTGGCGTGCGCCGCGATGCGGATATCGACCGGCAGCACCCAGAGCTTGCGCAGCAGCTGGAGAATACGCGCCTCGGCGCTGAGCGGCAGGGCTATGATCAGCATGTCAAGCTTCGTCAGGCGTGCAAATTCGACCAGTTCTGCGAAGGTGCCGAGTTTGGGATAACCGGCAACGACTTCGGGGGAACGCTCGCTTTTTCGGTCGTCGAAAATGCCGCAGATGCGGATGTCGTTGTCCGATTGCTGTTCCAGGGAGCGGATGAGGTCTTTCGCCGTATCGCCGCCGCCAACGATGACGGCGCGGCGCTCCATGACACCGTTGCGCCCCCAGTGGCGAATGGCAAAGCCGAGGATCAGCCGTCCGGTGAAAATCGCAATCGCGCTCGTTGCATACCAGATACCGAAGGCCTGCCACGAATGCAGCGCATCCGGGAAAAGGACGAGAAGGAAACAGGCGACACCGACGAAGGACAGGCAGACGGCGCCCTGAATGCGGGCGAACATTTTAAGCGGCGTGCGCAGCGTTGGAAGCTGGTAGCAATCTCCCGCCTGCAGAAGGAACACGCAGAGCGCTGCCCCCAAAACGCCGCCGCCGAAAACCGCCAGAAAGGTTTCGAGACCCCGATCGGCCGCGATACCGTTGACGATGGCGGCGATGACCACAAGCATCGAAAATTCCAAAAGCCGCAACTGGCCGATCACCATGTTCGGCGAATGGTTGCCGGCGCGCAGCTGGTTGGCAATCTGCCGCGCCAGCGGATTGAGAACGACAGTTTCCGGCGCTGACGGCTCCCCGGCCTCGCGCTCGGAGATTTGCTTGCGCAAAGACGCCAGATCGAATTGCAGTCTGTCCTTGTCAGCCTTGGTCATTGCTTTGGTCCGCACCCTCTAGCGCATCGGCCCGAAAACCGGAATCGGTCTTCGACAGGAACGATGCGCAACTTCAAAGTGGTAGAGCGTCCTCGTGTGACATCCGGAAGGATGCACGCACTCTACGAGCAGGAAACTAGCCGAAACATGCTAAGAAACGTTTATGATGACTTTCTACAGGAAAGCGGAATATACAATTAAAAATCGTGTTTTTGAAACGTTTCTAGAGCGAAAGCAGGTCGCGATAGAGCTTCATCATGTCACTGGCCATCACCGGGGTTGAAAATTTCGCCTTGAAGCTGTCAGGGTGCGGCATCACCCGTTTTGCCCAGTCGTCGTTTTCCGCGTCCTTGACCATGATCTGCGCCAGCGCATCGGCATCTCCGGCCGGAACGAGCGCCTCGCTGTCTTCTCCCAGAACCTCGGCGATGCCGCCGACATGCGAAGCGATGACGGTTTTGCCCGCTGCGAGCGCTTCCAGCACGATATAGGGCATGGCCTCGGCGCGCGAAGGAACCACCACTGTCGGCGCTAGCGCGAAAGCCTGTCTGGCGGGCATGGCGGCATGCATGGAAATGCGTTGCGAAAGCCCGGCCTTTTCGATCATCGCCGCATATTTGTCCCTGTCCGGCCCGTCGCCGACGATCACGCCGGACATGGGCTGGCCGATGCTGCGCTCCATCCTGGCGAATGCCTTGATGAACACGTCCGGCCCCTTGAGATCACGCAGCATGCCGATATAGAGGAAGCGCGCGGCACCCTCGCGGGCGGGTACGGTTTCGAATTCGCTTTCCTGCACGCCGTTATAGATCATCGCCGTGCGGGTGCGCGGCTTGCCCACCTTGGCTTCGTAGGTCGCCTGCTCGAAATTGCAGACGAAACAGAGCGCGTCGGTAAAACGCTCCTGAAACCGCTCGATCCGCAGGAACAACTGTCCCTTCAGGCTCTTGCGGTCATAATGCAGGCTGCCGCCATGCGGCGAATAGAGGCGGGCTACGCGATACCTGTTCGCCCGCAGCAATGAGCCGATCAGCCGGGCCAATGCGCCACCCTTGGCGCTGTGCCCGTGCAGAATGTCCGGCCGCAAACTTTTGATATGGTTATAGGACTTATAGAGCGCCATGAGGTCGCCCGGGCTGATGGACCGCCGGATGGGCATGCGGGTGAGACCCAGCTCCAGCATCGGGGCGATCTGCGCGAAAAGCCGCTCCTCATGGGCGCCGCCGGTGGAGCTGTCGCAGACGATGCCGACCTTGTGGCCCTGTTTGACATGTTCTTCGATCAGGTCGCGCACATGGCGGAAGACACCGCCGACCGGGGAGCGGAAACAGTGAATGATGCGCAGGGGAGGGCCGTCATCCGACATGGGTGCCACTCCGTTTTTCAGAAGAAGCGTTCACGCACATAGACCGTATCGCCCGCCAGCATCGGGGCGGTGATCCCGATCCGACCGGTCAACACCTCGGCGTTGATCTTGCGTGTGATGTCGACATCGGCCTGATTGGCGCGCGGAGTGAAGCCGCCGGCGATGGCGATGGCGTTTTGCACCGTCATGCCCGGCACGTAGGAATATTGGCCAGGACGGCCGACTTCCCCCATCACGAAGACGGGACGATAGCGGTCGATTTCGATCGTCACGTCAGGATCGCGCAGATAACCCTGGCGCAATTTGGCGGCGATGGCGGCTTCGAGCTGCGGCAGCGTCTTGCCCCTTGCAGGAACCTGGCCGACGAGGGGGAAGGCGACGTAACCGGCCTGATCTACCGTGTAGGTATTCGTCAGCCCTGTCTGCTCGAACACGTTGATGCGCAGCCTGTCGCCGCTATCGACGTGATAGGGCTGCAACGCGACCTCGTGAAACGCCTTGGGCGCGGGTTGATATGCCGCGCACCCGGAAAGGGCCGTCAGAACGGCAAGCGTCAGTGCGGTGACATGTCGTGATCCGGCGAGCGGCATCTCATCTGGCTCCGAGTCGATCTTTGATCATTCTTATCGTTCTGTTAGGGTTAATGCGCGGTAAACACCCGGCCCCAGGGATAGTAATATCGGCTTTATTTCGTCGGATTCGTCGGGATTAACCGTTGTGTTACCGGAAACACTTAAACTTCGCGAAAATTGGCCATTTATATTTTGGACGCTAGAGGCTTGCCTCGGTTACGGAGTTCGCATGAACGGCGATCGCATTGACGACAGGGATGTGGATATCGATCTTGTGCGCCTCGTCGCAGCCATATGGCAACGCAAGGGCCGGATCGCGGCCATCACCCTGCTGGCCGGGGGCGCAGCCTTCGTTGTCGCCAGCATGATGTCGCCCGCTTACAAGGGCGAGGCGCGCGTCCTCATCGAATCCCGCACCGCCTCCTTCGGCGCCTCGCAGCAATCGAACGCGCCGGCCGAACCCGTGCTCGATGAGTTGACCGTTTCCAGCCAGGTGCAGATCCTGCAATCCGTCGATCTCATCAAGCAGGTCGCGAAGGACATGAAGCTTTATGAGCTGGAGGAGTTCGATCCCGAAGCACGCCCCTCCCTCGTCTCAGGGCTGCTGGTCGCGATCGGCATCAAGAAGGACCCGCTGCAGGTGCCGCCCGAGGAGCGCATTCTCACGGCCTTCCGCGAGAAGCTGCAGGTCTATCAGGTCGAAAGCTCGCGCGTCATCACCGTCGAATTCGCCTCGCAGGATCCGAAGCTCGCAGCCACCATCCCCAACGAGATGATGAAGGCTTACATTGCGTTGCAAAGCGGCGCGAAGCTGGACACGAGCACCGAGGCGGCGCGCTGGCTGGAGCCGGAGATCGCCAATCTGCGTGAAAAGGTACGGGCCGCTGACAGAAAGGTCGCGGATTATCGCGCCTCATCCGATATTCTTTCCGCCGGGCAGGGCGAAACGCTCGCCACCCGGCAGCTCAGCGATATCTCGACCGAACTCGGCCGTATCCGGGGTGAAAGGGCAAATGCGGAGGCGCGGGCGGAGAGCGTGCGCAACGCACTTTCCAGCGGCCGCCCGCTCGATACCTTTCCCGATGTCGTCGGCTCGCCGACGATCCAGCGATTGAAGGAAAACGAGACGGGTATCCGCAGCCAGATTTCCGATCTTTCGTCCTCGCTGCTGGAAGGCCATCCGCGCCTCAGGGCGCTGCGCAACCAGCTTGACGGCATACAGGCGCAAATTCAGGAAGAGACACGCAAGGTGCTCGCGAGCCTCGAAAACGAGGCCAATGTGTCGCGCCTGCGGGAACGGCAATTGGTTCAGCAATTGAACGTGCTGAAGACGGAGAGCGTGCGCGCCGGCGAACAGCAGGTTGGTCTCAACGATCTGGAACGCGAGGCCTCGGCCCAGCGCCAGCTTCTGGAAACCTATCTTGCCCGTTACCGCGAAGCGACGTCGCGTGCCGGTTCCGTGGATTCCACGCCCGCCGATGCACGTGTGATCTCGGCGGCGGTAGAACCGCGCGAACCCTATTTCCCGAAGACCGGCGCCATCACCATTGTCGTCACGCTGGCGGCATTCCTTCTCTCCTGCATCGTCGTCATGCTGGTGGAACTGTTCACCGGGCGGGCCTTGAAGCCGGTCGGCAAAAACCATGTGCCGCCATTGTCCGATCCGCCTTCGCCCACGCGCGCGCCTGCCGCAAAGGATGAGGCTACGGATGTGCCGGAACAGCCTCTACCAACATCAACACATCACGAGGATGCGCCACCCGCTGTCCGGGCCATGCCCGCCGCGGCTTTCCAGCCCGTCGTAGAAGAGGAGCGGCCGATACCTGTCGCAGCTGTAGCTGCCCCACCGGCCTTGGCTGCACGGGAACTGGCCGCACAGGAACTGGCCTCTGTGACAGAAGATACGGCGGAAGAGGAGACCGATATCGAAGGTGACTTCTCGATCGATGCCGTCGCGGCTTTCCTTGCCACGCGGCTTGCCAAACCCGTCGCCGCCGTCGTGTCGCCGGCCGGTGATAGCGGTTCCACCACGACCGTCATGCTGGCACGCGCTTTGTCTGAAACGGGCCGGTCGGTCGTCCTCGTCGACATGACGGCATCGGCCTGTCCGACGCGTCTGATGGCGCATGATGCCGGTTTGCCTGGTGTCATGGACCTCCTGGCGGGTGCTGCCGCCTTTGGTGAAACCATTCACGGTGACCGGCTTTCCGACGCCCATATCGTGCCGCGCGGCAATGCGCAGCCACGCGAAGCCATGCGCGCGATCGACCGTCTGACAATGATCCTCAGCGCCCTGTCCGATGCCTATGATACCGTTCTTGTCGAATGCGGTGCGGTGCAGATATCGAGCCTTGAAAAGATGCTGCGCAATCTGCCGGCGGAAATCATCGTTTCCGTTCCCGGCAAGGATAGCGAAATGCTGGAAAAGACTTTGAGCGAACTGGTGACCCACGGCTACGAACAGGCATTGCCGATGACTGGCCTGCACAGGACCGACCGCCTGAGCGCCGCCTGAGGCAGGCAGCAGAAGATACTCAATCGGCGGCGGGTGACGTGTCCATCCGTGGCCGCCCGGCGCGGAAACGCTGGATGAACGCATAAAGCGACGGATTGGATTTGATCAGGGTCTTCGTTCTCGCAATCGCCACATAAGCGGAGGCGGCCGCACGGCCCTTTAGTGTCACCGGCAGGAATATGTCGTGCTGCACGGTTGCAAGCGGACACCAGCTGCGTTTGTAAGGCTGGTCGCCGACCCCGAAATCGAACAGCGCAGCCTTTTCCCTGCACGCCTTTTCGATCATCAGCCAGAACAGTAATTCGCCGGGGCTGATGTCCGAAACCGCCTCATCGATCGAGCCGAACTGGCAGATGATGTGATCCTGCTTGCGCGAAAGGCCCGCTATGGCGGCGATCACGCCTTCGTTGTCGCCATGCAGACGAATGGCGTGCAGTTCCAGAAGGCTGTCCGTGCCCGTTTCCGGAAAATTGGCTAGGTCGTAGAAAAAATTCTTCACCGATTGATCGCGAAAGGCATCCGGAATGCCCTGAGAGGCGAAACGAGCGGCCTTCTGGCGGAAGAACGCCTGCAGCAATTCGCATTTTTCCTGGGGCGAACGGGCGATCACATGGCTATAACCGCCCATTTCCTCGGCCCGTCGGCTCTGAATACGGAATTTCTTTCGCCGCCTCTTGGCATTGACCTGCCGCAGGGTGTTTTCGAAACTGTCGAGCAGGGGAAGCTGAAAGGCGGGGTTCTGGTTTTCAACCGAAGCCAGATGCGAGAGCGGGTTGGCCCTGCCGCGCCAGATCAGCGGTATGTTCTGCAGGGCGAGAATATCCGCGCGGCCATGCAGCAGTTTTCGAGCCTCGCGGGCAATGGCCGCCGCCGTCTTATGCCCGGCCTCTTCGGCGAAGGTCGGGTCGAAAAGCCCGGTATTGATATTGTTGAAACGTCCACCGGGGAAGTGCGCCTTGCGGATGCCGCCTTCCTGAACGATTTCCAGCGGCAGCAGAAACACCGTCTTTCCACCCTGCCTGCCGCGAATGATGAGAAGGGGGCTGTCCTGCGTTTGCGCCCAGATGGAGCACCAGCCAAAACCCTGGTGCAGGGAATTGAGCGGATCACCCTCCAGCGCCTCCCAGTCGGAGCGGATTGCCGAGGCATCGTCGACAAGATCGATGGTCAGACGGTCGGCGCCGCGCCGCTCGCCTTGCATGGCCGCAGGTTTCTTGTCCTCGCTCGTTATGACCGGCCCCACAGCCGCCATCCACTCTCTCCGGTTGTTTCGATCGCACTATAGCGTTGAGCGGCAAACAATCGGTTTATAAAATTGCGACCTCTGGATGTCCCATGGAAAGAGGGCGGCTATCCCTGTTTTTTAGATCCGGCCATCCATTTGATGACGAGCATGGCGGGCAATATCCACAAAAGACCGCTCAGGACGAAATAGATGAGATGCACCCACCAGGGCGATTGCGCCAGCGTTGCCGATGCGATGGCCGTCGCCGCCACGGCGTAAACGACGACGAGGCAGATGATGACGATGGTGCCGATAAGCGATCTGAGGCGAGGGTGCATGAAGTCTTCCGTCATTGAGTATCTGCGCGGGACTATACCGCCGCGACCGGATGCCGCAAACCCTCAGCCCTTGTTTTGTGGTGCCGGTTGGGGCTAATCAACATGACTGTATGATGGAGACCCGAAAGATGCGTTCGAGCGGCATGACGATGACAAATGGTTCTGCGGAATTGGTGGTGGAGGCTGCCCTGCAGAAGCAGGGGAAGGATCGCCGCCTGCTGCGCATCTGGCTGCGCGTCGTGCTCTTCACGCTTTTCTGTCTGGTCCTCGTCGGCGGCGCCACGCGGCTCACCGAATCCGGCCTGTCTATTACCGAATGGAAGCCGATCCACGGCGCCATTCCACCGCTTTCCGTTGCCGAATGGGAAGAGGAATTCCAGCTCTACAAGCGCATTCCCCAATATCAGGAAATCAACAGGGGCATGTCGCTTGACGAGTTCAAGACGATTTTCTGGTGGGAATGGGCGCATCGTCTGCTTGCCCGTGCAATCGGCCTCATCTTCGCTTTGCCGCTCGCCTTCTTCTGGCTGACCGGCCGTATCGAAAAGCGCCTGCGCCTGCCGCTGGTCGGCCTTCTGGCGCTTGGCGGTTTTCAGGGCTTCATCGGCTGGTGGATGGTGTCTTCCGGCCTCGTCAACCGCACGGATGTCTCGCAATATCGCCTCGCCACGCACCTGACCATCGCCTGCCTCATCTTTGCTGGCTGCATGTGGATATTGCGCGGTCTGTCGCATCATTCGCCGGAGGCGGCTGATGAAAGGACGGGCAGGGGCTTTGCCGCACTGCTGACCTTCCTCTGTCTGTTCCAGATTTATCTTGGCGCGCTGGTGGCGGGGCTGAATGCCGGCCTTTCCTACAATACCTGGCCGCTGATGGATGGATCGCTGGTGCCGGGTGACCTCTTCCTGCAGCAACCCTGGTGGATAAACCTCTTCGAAAACCCGAAGACGGTGCAGTTCGTCCACCGTCTCGGCGCCTATACGCTGTTTGCCGCCACGCTATGGCATATGGTGTCCATCGCCCGCGCCTTGCCCGGCACGCCGCATGCCCGCCGCTCCGTGCTGTTCTTCGTGCTCGTCTCCATTCAGGCAGCACTCGGCATCACCACGCTGCTGATGCATGTGGATATCCATGTCGCGCTCGCCCATCAGGGCATGGCGCTGATCGTACTTGGTTTTGCGGTGGCACACTGGCGCGGTTTTATCGGGGAATATCCGGCACCGGTCGCCGTCGAAGTCAGAGACTGACGACGTTTAAAGCTGCCTGAGCACACTCTTGGTGGTTGCGACAACGGCCAGTTCATTGTCGCGCTCTTCCACATTGCCGTCTTCGTCATGCCAGGCTGCCGAAAGGCAGCCATAGGCAAAGGCATATTGCAGAAGAACCCGCTCGTCCCGCTTAAGCGCCTTCGCAAAAATCGACGCCATGGAGGCGATGCGTGCTTCGCTGCGTGTCAGATCGAAGCGATCAAGCGGATTGGAGAACATGTTGGCGACGTCGAGCGCGGCATCGCCGATCAGGCCCGCCGGGTCGATGATGATCCAGCCACGCGCACTGCGCATGATGTTCTCGTGATGCAGATCGCCATGCAGCGGCCGGATATCGCTTTGGCGGCCGATAAGCTCCTCGGCAAGCGAAGCGGCCTCCATATAGGGGCTCTCGATACCGTCGGTGCGGTCCTGTTCGGCTTTGCGGAACAGGCTTTCGAAATATTGCGGCAGCGTCAGCAGGCTTGACGGTGGCGGCTGTGTTGAAGGCTGGTGATAGTGCAGGAGAACATCGGCGGCGATTTCCGTTGTGGCATCGTCGTTGCCGTCGCGGAACAATACGTCGCGCAGCGTCTCCGATCCGGCATGTTCCATGAGAATGATGTCGTCGGAGCGGTCGAGCAGCTTCACGCAGCCGACACCCGCCCGCCATTCGATGAAATCCGCGCCGCGCAGGCTGTCTGTCAGAACCTTGTCTTTCAGCGCTTTGGCAACCGCGAGGGAACCATCGCCAAGCGTCACCTCGTAAACCATCCCGGCCGGCGTGTCGGCAATCTGTTTTGCGGCCTCGATATTCCACGAGGCCGGAAAAGAGGGGAGTCTATGGTTCATGCAGACAGCATCAATTCCATGTTCTGGACGGCCGCACCGGATGCACCCTTGCCGAGATTGTCGAGCAGCGCCACGAGGTTGATGTGTTCCCCGCCCGGCGTGCCGAAGACGAAGAGTTTCATCGTGTCCTTACCGGCCAGTTCCTCGGCATCGATGCGGGAAAGACCCTTGCTCTCCGCAAGCGGAACGACGCTGACGATGTCCTGCCCGGCATAGTGCGCGGTGAGTGCGGCATGCACGGTCTCTATGGTCGTGCCTTCCTTGAGGTCGGCGGCAAACAGCGGAACCTGCACGATCATGCCCTGCGGGAAACGCCCGACGGAGGGCGCGAACAGCGGGGCACGGTCGAGCTGGCCGTGAATGGTCATTTCCGGCACGTGCTTGTGGGTAAGCGTTAGACCATAGAGGAAATTATTGGCGCTGATCGCGTCGTCCCGGCTCTGGTCTTCCATCTGCGCAATCATCTGCTTGCCGCCGCCGGTGTAACCGGAGACCGCATTGACGCTGACGGGATAACCGTCCGGCAGGATGCCGCCAGCGCGCAGCGGACGCAGGAGGCCGATGGCGCCGGTCGGATAGCAGCCCGGATTGGCGACGAAACGGGCGGAACGGACCTTCTCGCCCTGTTCCTTGTCCATTTCGGCAAAACCGTAAGCCCAGTCCTTGTGAACGCGATAGGCGGTCGAGGTGTCGATGATGCGGACATTGTTGTTGCCGGCCACCATCGAGACAGCTTCCCGTGAGGCATCATCCGGCAGGCAGAGGATCGAAATGTCGGCGTTGTTGAGCATATCCTCGCGCATCGCCGCATTGCGGCGCTCAGCTTCGGGAATTGACAGCAGCTCGATATCGCGGCGATCAGCAAGGCGCGTGCGGATCTGCAGACCCGTTGTGCCGTGTTCGCCATCGATGAAGATCTTCGCTGTCATGTCCTTGTCCTGACTTTTCAAAGGGTTGCGAGGGTAATCGGAATCAGTTCTGTAAGTGCCGTTTTCTGTGTCAGCCAGCCTTCGCCAGCCGCTCGGCACGCAGGCCAAGCATATACATCGCAACGGTGGCTCCGGCAATGGCGGTAATATCCGCATGGTCGTAAGCGGGTGCCACCTCCACCACATCGGAACCGCGAATATCGAGCTGGCCGAGCCCGCGCAGAACGGACAATATCTTGGCGCTGGTCGGTCCGCCCGCGACAGGCGTGCCGGTTCCCGGTGCGAAGGCTGGATCGAGGCAGTCGATATCGAAGGTGAGATAGGCCGGCATGCCCGCCGTGTGCTTGACGATCAGCGAGGCGATGTCGCTTGCCCGCATCTCTTCCACCTCGTAGCCATGGAGAATGCGGATGCCGAAATCCTCCGGCGCGTGGGTGCGGATACCGATCTGGATGGAGCGGTCGGGATCGATCAGGCCATCGCGGGCGGCACGCGCCACGAAGGAACCGTGGTCGATGCGCTTGCCATCGTCAAACCAGGTGTCCTGATGGGCATCGAACTGCACCAGCGCCATTGGGCCGTGCTTTGCCACATGCGCCTTCAGAAGCGGCCAGGTGATGAAATGGTCGCCGCCGAGCGTCAGCAGGTAATCCGTCTTGGAGATGATCCGGCGCGCTTCCTTTTCGATCGTGTCGGGCGTTTTCCAGTGATTGCCGTAGTCGAGCAGGCAATCGCCGTAATCAATGGTCGGCATATGGGCGAAGAGATCGCGCGCGAAGGGATATTGCGGATCATTGTCGAAAATTGCCGAAGCCCGGCGGATCGCCTGTGGCCCGAAGCGCGCACCCGGCCGGTTGGAGGTCGCCGCATCGAAAGGAATGCCCCAGACGGCCGTCGATACGCCCTTGAGGTTCTTGGTATATTTGCGCCGCATGAAGGAAAGGACGCCCGCATGGGTCGGATCGGTCGCAGCCGATGTCAGCGCTGCGGCGGTAAAGGCATGGTCGATGGTTTTGGACGGCATTGATCACCCCATTGCGATTTGCGCCGAGGTTGCTGTCTTCCTGCTGAAAAAACAAGGGAGGAGACAATGAAAAAAGGCGGAGCCGAAGCCCCGCCTTTCGAAGTTCTGAACGAACAGTTCGGATAAGCGATTAACGCTTGGAGAACTGGAACGAACGGCGGGCCTTGGCCTTACCGTACTTCTTACGCTCGACAACGCGGCTGTCGCGGGTCAGGAAGCCACCCTTCTTCAGAACGGAGCGCAGGCCCGGTTCGAAGTAGGTGAGAGCCTTGGAAACACCGTGACGAACTGCACCGGCCTGGCCGGAAAGACCGCCGCCTGCAACCGTCGCAATGATGTCGAACTGACCGGAGCGGGCAGCTGCGACCAGCGGCTGCTGGAGGATCATCTGCAGAACAGGACGTGCGAAATACGTGGTGAAATCGCGGCCGTTGATGATGATCTTGCCAGAACCGGCCTTCACCCATACGCGGGCTACGGCGTTCTTGCGCTTGCCGGTCGCGTAGGAGCGGCCGAGGGTATCAACCTTGCGGACGTGCACGGGAGCCGAAGCTTCCGATGCCGGGGCGAGGTCTTTCAGAGAGGAAAGATCGGCCATTATCAGGCGCTCCTTACGTTCTTCTTGTTAAGCGCGGCCACGTCGAGAACGGTGGGCTGCTGTGCTTCGTGCGGATGGTTCGAGCCGGCGTAAACGCGCAGGTTCTTCATCTGGCGACGGCCGAGCGGGCCGCGCGGGATCATGCGCTCGATGGCCTTTTCAACGACGCGCTCCGGGAAGCGGCCTTCGATGATCTGGCGAGCCGTACGCTCCTTGATGCCACCCGGGTGACCGGTGTGCCAGTAATACTTCTTGTCGGAGTACTTGTTGCCGGTGAAGGCAATCTTTTCCGCGTTGATGACGATGACGTTGTCGCCATCATCGACGTGGGGGGTGTAGGTGGCCTTGTGCTTGCCGCGCAGGCGGGTTGCAACGATGGTGGCGAGGCGACCAACAACGAGGCCTTCGGCGTCGATGATGACCCACTTCTTCTCCACCTCAGCAGGCTTCTGAACGAAAGTAGACATGGATTTCACTTTCTAACGTGGACCCGTCATCCTCTTTTAAACAAGAGCATACGGGCGTTTCTTGTTGCTTGGTTTGGTCACCCGAAGGCGACCGCAAATGACCATATTCCTTTTGGAATCCGATCTGGCGCGCTTATACGGTGTGCTGGATGAAGCGTCAATATCGCGAATTTGGACGACGGTAAAAATAAACCAATAAAAACAATTGGTTATTTGTGTGGTATTATTTTACCCCACCTGCATGGTCGATTTTATCCCAGCCGCATGACCAGAACACCCGCCGCGATGATGCCGCCGGCGAGATAACGCCAGATGCTGGCGCGTTCTTTCAGGATCACGACGGAGATAACCAGCGCAAACAGAATAGAGGTTTCGCGAAGGGCCGCAACGACGGCGACGGGGGCCTTGGTCATGGCGTAGAGCGCCAGCCCATAGGAGAGAATGGAGCCGCCACCGCCGATAAGACCGCGCCACCAGTTGCGCCGGACATGCGCCGCGACGGCACTTGCTCCACGCTGGTAAAAAGCAAAACCGAACAGCAGCACGGGCGGTAGAAGCGACATCCACAGCGTATAGGAAATCGCATTGCCGGAAAGCCGTGCACCGACACCATCGACGAAGGTGTAGGAGGCGATCACGAAGGCATTGATGAGCGCAAGGATAATCGCCTTGCCGCCGCCGCGCCGCGCCTCGAAGGCGAGCGTCAATATGCCGCCGGATATGATGGCGATGCCGGCAAGCGCAAGCGGGCTCAGAACCTCGCTCAGGAAAAGACTGCTTGTCGCCGCAACGATGAGCGGCGCCACCCCGCGCATGACGGGATAAACGAGGCCGATATCGCCGATCGTATAGGCAGCCGCAACAAGCCGGAAATAGGCAAACTGTAAAAAGGCCGAGGCGATCAGAAAGGGAATGGCCACTGTCGCGGGAAACGGCAGAAAAGGCAGGAAAGGCAAAGAGCAGGCTGCAGCCCCCGCGGCAATCAGCGAGGCATCGAGCGATTTGTCGGAACCGGATTTGACCAGTGCATTCCAGCCGGCATGCAGTATCGCGCCCAGGAGCACCAGAAAAAGAATGTCAATTGTCACAATAGAGACTCGCTCGCGGGCTATTCTGGGCAACCTACAGCATCAGCTTGAAAACCGGAATCCATTTTCGATGAAGGTGATGCGCAATGCTGATCGTCTGAAAGTGGGCGCAGGGAGCCGCCGGATCGCTCTTTGCAGGATGCGGCCATTTTACGGATTGCGACACGCGTCAAGTTTCGGATTTGTGCATGTTGCGAGGCAGGGCGGGTAGCTTTTGCGTCACACGATGTCTGACCCTGCTCATGAATTCATCCGCGAAACAGCCGCACCGGCGTCGGATGCACGGCTCGCCGCTCTATGGCGGAGCGTTTTTTCCTCAAAAGATGGTCTTTTTTGCCGCCTCTTCAGGCTGAAATTCGCATTGGTTTCCGGCCCAAGGGTGTATCAATTGAATGCCGGTATTGATGCCAAAACTGAAAAGGAATTTCATGAACTTACTGAATGGTTGACTGCAACGTTTCAGATTTGGATATCGATAGATTTGCAGAATAACTTTCTGAAAATTAGATTTGCCTAATTCATCGGTGAACGGAATGAAAACAAACAGGACACGAAGTGCGCATTAAATGCACGCAAATGTTGTTATCGCAAGCATTCCTTCCGATACGCGCCATTTTGAAAACTGGATTGAAATACTCAATACAACTGCAGTTGGCGCATTTTTGTGAAATCATTTTGCGTGAAAAAAATCTGCCGTTTCAGGCAGGGAACATCGGCGTGGTCATGATTTTCAGACGGGCAGGGGTTCAAGAGAGCGACAGCGCTTCCTAGATGTGAATGACCGCCGCAGGGAACGCCGCCAGTATTGCTCATGCGGGAAACGCGATGCTTCCTGTGGCTCTCCAACCTGAAGTGCGGGCTGGGGGCCTGAAATCAACCGATGTGCCAGAGGGATAAGTTGACATGCAGCATGATACTTACGAGCCGGATTACATCAGAAAAATCCTGACGGATGTCAGCACCATCGCTTTGCTTGGCGCTTCGCCAAACCCGGACCGCCCGAGCCATGGCGTGATGCGCTTTCTCCTCTCCAAGGGTTACCGCGTTTTCCCGGTCAATCCCGGTCAGGCCGGCAAGGAGATATTGGGGCAGAAGGTCCATGCCCGGCTTGCCGATATTCCCGAGCCGGTGGATATGGTCGATGTTTTCCGCGCACCGGAATATCTGTCTGCAATCGTCGAGGAGGCGATATTGCTGCCGCAGCGCCCGAAGGTGATCTGGGGCCAGCTTTCCGTGCGAGACGACAATGCCGCGGCCAAGGCCGAAGCCTACGGCATAGACGTGGTGATGGACCGTTGCCCCGCAATTGAGTATCCGCGTCTCAATATTGTGCGATAGTTGGTACACATTGGACTTATCATTTGGCGGCAAGGCATTATGATCCCTCCAAAATTTCATTGGAGGAAACATTATGTCGAGCAGCAATCCCGGTTTTTCAACGCTGGCCGTGCACGCAGGCGCGCAGCCTGATCCGACCACCGGCGCGCGCGCGACGCCTATCTATCAGACGACGGCCTATGCCTTCCGTGATGCCGATCACGCTGCCGCGCTGTTCGGATTGAAAGAGTTCGGCAATATCTACACGCGCATCATGAACCCCACCCAGGCGGTTCTGGAAGAACGTGTCGCAGCCCTCGAGGGCGGCACGGCGGCACTCGCCGTCGCATCCGGTCACGCCGCTCAATTGCTCGTCTTCCACACGCTGCTGCAACATGGGGACAACTTCATTTCCGCCCGCCAGCTTTATGGCGGCTCCATCAATCAGTTCGGCCATGCCTTCAAGGGCTTCGACTGGCAGGTGCGCTGGGCCGATGCGACCGACCCGGCCAGTTTCGAACGGCAGATCGATGAGCGCACGCGCGCCATCTTCATCGAAAGCCTCGCCAATCCCGGCGGCACTTTCGTGGATATCGCCGCAATCGCCGATGTCGCCCACCGGCATGGCCTTCCGCTCATCGTCGACAACACCATGGCCAGCCCCTATCTGCTGCGGCCGCTGGAGCATGGTGCGGATATCGTGCTGCATTCGCTGACGAAATTCCTCGGCGGCCATGGCAATTCCATGGGCGGCATCATTGTCGACGGCGGCACCTTCGACTGGTCGGCGACGGACAGATATCCGGCGCTCTCCCAGCCCCGTCCGGAATATTCAGGCGTCGTGCTGCACCAGACCTTCGGCAATTTCGCTTTCGCCATCGCCTGCCGCGTGCTTGGCTTGCGCGATCTTGGCCCGGCGATCTCGCCCTTCAATGCCTTCCTCATCCTCACCGGCATAGAAACCCTGCCGCTGCGCGTTCAGCGCCACTCCGACAATGCGCTGGCCGTCGCCAAATGGCTGAAGGCGCATCCGAAGGTCGGCTGGGTGCATTATGCCGGGCTGGAAGACAGCGACAACTATGCCATCCAGCAGCATTATTCGCCAAAGGGGGCAGGCTCCGTCTTCACCTTCGGCATCAAGGGCGGTTATGCCGCCGGCAAGGCGCTGGTGGAAGGTCTGCAGCTTTTCTCCCATCTCGCCAATATCGGCGATACACGCTCGCTGGTCATCCATCCGGCTTCCACGACACATGCGCAGCTGACACCGGAACAGCAGACGGCGGCAGGTGCCGGACCGGATGTCGTGCGCCTGTCGATCGGCATCGAGGACGTCAAGGATATCATCGCCGATCTCGAACAATCGCTTTCGAAGATTTGAGGGCCGGGGTCATCATGACGAATTTTCTGACATTCGATGATGTCTCGGCCGAGGTGGAACACGGCGCGCCTGCGCCGGAAAGGCTGATTTCCGGCGATCCGAAATTCACCACATGGAATCTGGAGGAGGCGCCCGGCGGCATCTATGCCGGCATCTGGCAGTCCACGCCCGGCAAATGGCGTGTGGTTTATGACGAATGGGAATATTTCAGCATTCTGGAGGGCCACTCGATCCTGACCGAGGATGGTGGCGAGCCGCGCCACCTGAAGCCGGGCGACAGGCTGATCCTGCGGCCGGGCTTTGCGGGCACCTGGGAGGTCGTGGAAACGACGCGTAAGGATTATGTCATCCGGCTGTAGGGGCCGGATGATTGATAAATTCGTCAGCTAGGAGAGGCCATTTCCGAAATTGCTGTCACCAGCTGAGATCGAGCCGCTCCAGGCCGTGGAAATGATAGACATCCTTGACCCTGGGCGGCTTGGCGATCTTCAGGCCCGGCAGGCGCTTGAAAAGCAGGGGCAGGGCAAGGTTCAGTTCCAGCCTTGCCAGCGGCGCGCCGATGCAGAAATGGATGCCGGCGCCGAAGGAGACGTTGGCGCCCTCATTCCGGTCCGGCCTGAAGGCCAGCGGATCGGAGAACTTGGCCGGATCGAGATTGGCTGCCGCCAGAATGAGGCTGACCTTGTCGCCGCGTTTGAATTCCACGCCGTCGATCTCGATCGGCTCCAGAACCCAGCGCTGGAAGATATGGACGGGTGCGCAGATTCGCAGCGTCTCCTCCACCGTGCGTTCCGTGGCCGTCTCGTCGTGGAACAGGGCATCCGGGGAAATGCCGCTTTCCAGAATGATGCGCACGGAATTGCCGATCTGGTGCACGGTTGCCTCGTGCCCGGCATTCAATAGAACGATGGTGGTGGAGATGAGCTCGTCGTCGGTGAGATACTGGCCCTTATGTTCCGTGTGGATCATGTGGCTCAGGAGATCGTCCTTCGGCTCCGCCCGCCGCTCGGCAATCACGCTGCGCACATAGTCCGAGAATTCAAGGGCCGCCTTGTCGGCCAGAAGCTCGTCCTCGGGGGTGCGCTTGAACATGTACATGCCGACATAGGCATGCGACCATTTCAGCAGCTGCGGGCCCATCTCCTCGGGAATGCCGATCATCCGCGCGATCATCGTCACCGGAATGATGTCGGCATAGGAAGAGAGGAGTTCCGTCTCGCCGTTCCGTTCGAAGGCGTCGATCAGGCGGTTGGCGAGTTCCTCGATTTCCGGCTTCATCTTGTCGACATGCCGCGACACGAAGGCGCGGTTGATGAGCGTGCGCAGGCGGGTGTGTTCCGGCGGTTCCAGTTCCAGCAGCGAATGCTGCTCGGCGGCATCAAAATGCTTCACATGGTCCTGCGGCTGCGGAAGGCCTATTTCCTCGCGGCTCGCCACATGCAGGATCTGCCGTCCGAACCGGCGGTCGCGCAGAAGGGCGCTGACATGGTCGTATCCGGTGAAGAACCATTGCCGCTGTTCTTCCCAGTAGAAGGTGGGACACTCCGCATGCAGGGCGGCATAGACCGGGTTCGGGTCGTTGTAGAAGGCCGGATCGCGGGCGTTGAGCGAAACGCGGCGTGTGGCAGGGTCGATTTTGAGAAAGGGAAATGTCGCTGTCATGCCCATGGTTTATTCCGCACTTGATGCTTTTGGAAGGGCATGAAAAAGCCCTTCATCGTGTTTTCTGACTGTCACCGTGTGGTTACCTTGTCACCGGCTGGCGATGGCCGATATCCGGTTCAGTGCCGCGACCTGCCGGTCGGCATTGTTGTCCATCGGGTTTTCGTCCCGGTCGGGAGAGGGCACGACGACATTGGCTGAATTGACGTGGAGGACGGTTCTGTTGCGGCCGGCTTTCTTTGCCGCATAGAGCGCGCGGTCGGCCTCGGTCATCATCACGCTCAGGTCGGCATCCCTGATCGTGGCTTCGGATATGCCGACACTCGTCGTAACCTCGATGCTTTCGCCACGCGCAGTGATCTTCGACTGGCGCAGATTGCTGCGGATGGCTTCCGCCAGCGTCACCGTGCTGGAAGGGCTTTCCACTTCCGCCACCAGCGCGAACTCCTCACCGCCCATCCTGACGAAAAGGCCGCGATCGCCGATGACGCGCTGCGCCATCGTGCAGAAATGCACGAGAACCGCGTCACCGGACTGGTGGCCATACTTGTCGTTGATCTTCTTGAAGTGGTCGATGTCGAACAGCACCAGCGCCACATAGCGGTCGGAGGCCGGCGAGCGCTTTTTGATGCGGTCGAATTCCTCCAGAAGGCCGCGCCGGTTGAGAACGCCGGTCAGATGATCGGTCATGGCGAGCCGGTGAAGACGAATTTCCGTGTCCTCCATGATGATCTTGGCGCTGAGCATGATGATGGCCGTGAAGCCGAGCATGCCGGAAATGGAGAGCGCCGACGTCATGGGGATGGCATTTGGAATCGCGGCATTGGCCGGGATGACGATGGATGCGACAAGCGCTCCGGCAAAAGCCTGCAGTATCAGGATCGTGGCCAGTACTTTCCGGCTGCGCGTTGCGCGCGCCCTGCTGGCCAGAAGGACACCGGCGAGCATGAAATAGCCCGTGGCCGCGCTGGCATGATAGAGCAGGATGCGGGCGACCATGTCTTCGCGCACGGGCGGCACGAGCATTCCGGCGACCCACAGCAGGGCCGGAATTGCAATCCAGCCGCCGAGTTTCCGCTGCTCCAGGCATAACAGGCCCGCGAGCCAGAAACCGAAGGCGGACAGCGCCAGCGTATTGCCGACCTGAATGGATAGAAAACTGGAAATATCCCCGCGAAACGCCACCATCACCGTGCCGAAGCCTGTGGCGAGGAAGCCGGCGGCGAAGTAGAGATTATGCCGGCGGGAAGGGCGGTGCAGCCACAGCGTTCCCAAAAGCACGGCAAGGGTGAACGTTTCCGCCGCCCACAGTAGCGTGCTCGTCTTTGCATCCAGCATTGCAAAATCCTATCTGCGCCATCATGCGGTAAAAGCGGGCTCTTTCGCACGAGGTGCGTTATGCCCGCTGGAATTGTTGAGCTGCCATTTCGCCTCAGGGAGGCTCCCGTCCCCTGTTGGAAACCGGAAATTCGCGGCCGCAGTATCAGCCGCAAATACCTAACGAGTTCTTGCCGGTAAGAAGTTATATCTGTGCATGACCACCGGTTTTTATGTCTGCGCTCCGTCCCTGTGAAAAATAATGCCGTTGAGGGAGAGTGGTCCTGCGGGCGCCGGGCAGTTCGAAGTCGCTGCCCGCACCGGCGGCAAAGGCCTGCAATCGCTGTTGAGCCGTTAAGGATATGCGGCTTCGTGTCTTGAAGTACGGGGCAGGGACACTCTATGTAGGGAGAATGAAGGTTAGAAGTGATTCCGGAGCGGTTTTTCGCGAAGGGCAGAGTTTGACAAAGGACGGACATGAAAAATCCAGTTGATACCGCCATGGCTCTGGTGCCGATGGTCGTAGAGCAGACCAATCGCGGCGAACGCTCCTACGACATATTTTCCCGTCTTCTCAAGGAACGCATCATTTTCCTCACCGGTCCGGTGGAAGACCAGATGGCTTCGCTCGTTTGCGCGCAGCTGCTTTTCCTCGAGGCTGAGAACCCCAAAAAGGAAATCGCGCTCTACATCAATTCGCCGGGTGGCGTCGTGACCGCCGGCATGGCGATCTACGATACGATGCAGTTCATCCGCCCTGCGGTTTCCACGCTCTGCGTGGGCCAGGCCGCATCCATGGGTTCGCTGCTTCTGGCCGCTGGCGAGAAGGGAATGCGCTTTGCAACCCCGAACGCCCGCATCATGGTTCACCAGCCTTCCGGCGGTTTCCAGGGCCAGGCTTCGGACATCGAGCGTCACGCCCGTGACATAATCAAGATGAAACGTCGCCTTAATGAAGTCTACGTGAAGCACACCGGCCGCACGCTCGAAGAGGTTGAAAAAACCCTTGATCGCGACCACTTCATGGATGCAGACGAGGCGAAGGACTGGGGTGTGATCGACAAGATCCTCACCTCGCGCCAGGAAATGGAAGGCGCCGCCGCGAATTGAGGCGCGATGCTTTTTTGACGTTTGTTTAACCCCGGAAAGTAATTTCGGGGCTTTCAACCGGAACAGAAAGCGATATTAGTGTATATAAAGGCTGTGTTGAATTTTTATGACGTGGCCTTTGGTTTGATGGGGAATTCGTTGCAGCCGGTTGTCAGCTCCTGTATCTGATACGGCTAGTACCCCGGGAAACGAGGCGGATACGGTGATGCACCCCAAGGGCTGCCGTATCGGCGGGCGGTAAGTTGACCGCGATCCGTTTGGCGGACCTGCGGCGTGCTGGAAGGAAAGAGATATGAGCAAAGTCAGCGGCAGCAACGGCGGCGACTCTAAAAATACACTCTATTGTTCATTCTGCGGCAAGAGCCAGCACGAAGTCCGGAAACTCATTGCCGGGCCGACAGTATTCATCTGCGATGAATGCGTCGAATTGTGCATGGACATCATCCGCGAGGAGAACAAGACGTCGATGGTGAAGTCGCGCGAGGGTGTTCCCACCCCGCAGGACATCATCAAGATCCTCGACGAATATGTCATCGGCCAGAAACAGGCGAAGAAAATCCTGTCTGTTGCCGTTCACAACCATTACAAGCGCCTCGCGCACGCCTCCAAGAACGGCGATGTCGAGCTTGCGAAGTCGAACATCATGCTCGTCGGTCCGACGGGTTGCGGCAAGACCTATCTTGCCCAGACGCTCGCCCGCATCATCGACGTTCCCTTCACCATGGCGGATGCAACGACGCTGACCGAAGCCGGTTATGTCGGCGAGGACGTGGAAAACATCATCCTGAAGCTGCTGCAGTCTGCGGATTACAATGTCGAACGCGCCCAGCGCGGCATCGTCTATATCGACGAAGTCGACAAGATTTCCCGTAAGTCGGACAACCCGTCCATCACGCGTGACGTGTCGGGCGAGGGTGTCCAGCAGGCTCTTCTGAAGATCATGGAAGGCACGGTCGCTTCCGTGCCGCCGCAGGGCGGCCGCAAGCATCCGCAGCAGGAATTCCTGCAAGTGGATACGACCAACATCCTGTTCATCTGCGGCGGCGCCTTTGCCGGCCTCGACAAGATCATCTCGGCCAGGGGTGAAAAGACCTCGATCGGCTTCGGTGCCACCGTCAAGGCGGAAGACGATCGTCGCGTCGGCGAAGTGCTGCGCGAACTTGAGCCGGAAGATCTGGTGAAGTTCGGCCTCATCCCGGAATTCATCGGCCGTCTGCCGGTTCTGGCGACGCTGGAAGATCTCGACGAGGATGCGCTGATCCAGATCCTGTCGGAACCGAAGAACGCGCTGGTCAAGCAGTATCAGCGCCTGTTCGAGATGGAAGATGTGGAATTGACCTTCCACGAGGACGCGCTGCGCGAGATCGCCCGCAAGGCAATCACCCGCAAGACCGGTGCCCGGGGCCTGCGCTCGATCATGGAGAAGATCCTTCTGGATACCATGTTCGAACTGCCGACGCTGGAAGGCGTGCGCGAGGTTGTGATCTCCAACGATGTCGTCAGCGGCGTTGCTCGTCCGCTCTACATCTATGCGGATCGTCAGGAAGAAAAGACCAACGTTTCCGCCTGATAGGCTGATCCGGTCTGGTGTGAATTGGAAGGCCCGCACCCGTGCGGGCCTTTTCTGTTGGGCCAGGGTGTGAAACTTGCGCCTAACTTGGCTGAGTCCGATTTTGCGTTTGGAGCGGATTGCGCTTTGCTGATAAAGTCTTACAACTGATTTGCAGCGCGATATGACGGAAATGTGAATTACCGTCGGCGACCCGGTTCCTGGCCTTCAAGGATAACCGGAAATGTCGGGAGTAATGGCCGGCGCTGGGTTTTGTTGAATTTTACGGTCTTGCCGCTGCGCGGGGCCGTCTCTTCCGGCGACTTGAAATCGGTGTTTCGAAACTCCACTTTCAGTCTCGAGAAATGAATATGCCGGACGCCCCAAGACGTCCTGCAAAGTGTCCCGAAAGGGACCATGGAAAGGAAATGATATGACGAACATCACGTCTGCGGCATCTGGCGGTACCTATCCGGTACTTCCCCTGCGCGACATTGTCGTTTTCCCGCATATGATCGTTCCCCTGTTCGTCGGGCGGGAAAAATCCATTCGCGCGCTCGAGGAAGTCATGGGTTCGGACAAGCAGATCATGCTTGTCACCCAGATCAACGCCAGCGATGACGATCCAACCCCGGACGCCATCCACAAGGTCGGCACGGTTGCCAATGTTCTCCAGCTCCTGAAGCTGCCCGATGGCACTGTCAAGGTTCTGGTGGAAGGCAAGGGCCGCGCCCAGATCGATGAATATACCGGCCGCGAGGATTTCTACGAAGCCTCCGCGACTCCGCTGCAGGAGCCTGCCGAAGATCCCGTCGAGATCGAGGCGCTGTCGCGTTCCGTCGTTTCGGAATTCGAGAGCTATGTGAAGCTCAACAAGAAGATCTCGCCCGAGGTTGTCGGCGCTGCCGGTCAGATCGACGATTATTCGAAGCTGGCCGATACGGTCGCTTCGCACCTGTCGATCAAGATCACCGAAAAGCAGGAAATGCTGGAAACCGTCAGCGTGAAGCAGCGGCTTGAAAAGGCGCTCGGCTTCATGGAAGGCGAAATTTCCGTGCTTCAGGTCGAGAAGCGTATCCGCTCGCGCGTCAAGCGCCAGATGGAGAAGACGCAGCGCGAATATTATCTGAACGAACAGATGAAGGCGATCCAGAAGGAACTCGGCGACGGCGAAGATGGCCGGGACGAGATGGCCGAACTGGAAGAGCGCATCGCCAAGACCAAGCTTTCCAAGGAGGCCAAGGACAAGGCCGAGGCGGAAATGAAGAAGCTTCGCCAGATGAGCCCGATGTCTGCGGAAGCGACTGTCGTGCGCAACTATCTGGACTGGCTGCTGGGTCTGCCATGGGGCAAGAAGTCGAAGATCAAGACCGACCTCAACGCCGCCGAGACCATCCTCGATCAGGATCATTTCGGTCTGGACAAGGTCAAGGAGCGTATCGTCGAGTATCTGGCAGTGCAGGCGCGCGCCACCAAGATCCGTGGCCCCATCCTGTGCCTCGTCGGCCCTCCTGGCGTCGGCAAGACCTCGCTCGCCAAGTCGATCGCCAAGGCGACCGGCCGCGAATATGTGCGCATGGCGCTGGGTGGCGTCCGTGACGAGGCGGAAATCCGCGGTCACCGCCGTACCTATATCGGCTCCATGCCGGGCAAGATCGTCCAGTCGATGAAGAAGGCCAAGAAGGCGAACCCGCTCTTCCTGCTTGACGAAATCGACAAGATGGGCATGGATTTCCGTGGCGACCCGTCGTCTGCCCTGCTGGAGGTTCTCGATCCGGAACAGAACTCCACCTTCATGGACCACTACCTTGAAGTGGAATACGACCTGTCCGACGTGATGTTCGTGACCACGGCCAACACGCTGAACATTCCGGGTCCCCTGATGGACCGTATGGAAGTGATCCGCATCGCCGGTTACACGGAAGACGAAAAGCGCGAAATCGCCAAGCGTCACCTGTTGCCGAAGGCGATCAAGGAACATGCCCTGCGTCCGGAAGAGTTCTCGGTCAGCGATGACGCTCTGATGATCGTGATCCAGCAATACACCCGCGAGGCGGGCGTGCGCAGCTTTGAGCGCGAGTTGATGAAGCTCGCACGAAAGGCCGTGACCGAGATCATCAAGGGCAAGGTCAAGTCCGTGGAAGTCACCGCAGCCAATGTTCCGGATTATCTGGGCGTTCCGCGGTTCCGCCACGGCGAGGCCGAGCGCGAGGATCAGGTCGGTGTCGTCACCGGTCTTGCCTGGACGGAAGTCGGCGGTGAGCTGCTCACCATCGAAGGCGTGATGATGCCGGGCAAGGGCCGCATGACGGTGACCGGCAACCTCAAGGAAGTGATGAAGGAATCCATTTCGGCAGCGGCATCCTATGTCCGTTCGCGCGCCGTGGATTTCGGCATCGAGCCGCCGCGTTTCGACAAGAGCGACATCCACGTCCACGTTCCGGAAGGGGCAACCCCGAAGGACGGACCGTCCGCCGGTGTTGCCATGGCAACCGCCATCGTCTCCATCATGACCGGCATTCCGGTCTCCAAGGATGTGGCGATGACGGGCGAGATCACCCTGCGTGGTCGCGTGCTGCCTATTGGCGGCCTGAAGGAAAAGCTGCTTGCAGCGCTTCGTGGCGGCATCAAGAAGGTGCTGATCCCGGAAGAGAACGCCAAGGATCTGGCGGAGATTCCGGACAATGTGAAGAACGAGATGGAAATCATCCCGGTTTCGCGCATGGGCGAGGTCATCGAACACGCGCTGCTTCGCAAGCCGGAGCCCATCGAGTGGGACGGCAGCATCGAAACGCCTGTCATCGCCACCGTTGAGGGTGTCGACGAAGGCGGGCAGACGATCGCGCATTGATCAAGGCATCGACGCGGAGGCCGGAATCGGTTTTCGCAAAAGGTGATGCATAGAATCAATGCGTTAGGTGCCGGAAGGCACAGGCGGCGCTTCGGCCCGCGCAAGTGATGCCAATTTGGCACGAATATGTGGAAGGCCGGCAGAAATGTCGGCCTTTTTTGTGAAAAAAATCACAGACCCCTTGTTTTTCAGGCGATTCCAGCGCTTTTGGGTTGCTGCGCGTGGATGTAAACGTATTCTGCGCCGGCTTAATTCCGAGTCGTTTCAAACCATTGAAAGGGGTGGAAACATGAACAAGAACGAGCTCGTCTCTGCTGTTGCCGAAAAGGCTGGTCTCACGAAGGCAGATGCTGCTTCCGCTGTTGATGCCGTATTCGAAACCGTACAGAACGAACTGAAGAGCGGTGGCGACATCCGTCTCGCTGGCTTCGGCAGCTTCTCCGTTAGCCGCCGTGAAGCCTCCAAGGGCCGTAACCCTTCCACGGGTGCTGAAGTCGATATCCCGGCTCGCAACGTGCCGAAGTTTTCCGCAGGCAAGGGCCTGAAGGACGCTGTCAACTCGTAAGGTTTCCGGAAAGCCGTGACGCCCGGCGGCGGACGTGCGGCTTTTCAGGTTCACGAGGAAACATGTTTTGACGCCCTGACGCCATCATGCCGGCCCGAAAACCGGGCGGCTCTTCGAAAAGCTCTTTTCGGACAGCCCAGTTTTTCAACCGGCAGGATGATAATTGAAAGTAGGGGAGCGCGCCTGTGTAGCCCCCATCCGGTCACACGGCGTTCCGATACGCGGAATGTGCGCATAAACAAGAAAGCCCGGCCTTTATGGTCGGGCTTTTTGATTCCAACATGAAATGTCATGCCACTGTCATGTCTTTGACGCAGAAGCCATGGGGTGTTTCTGGACCCAAGGGGGATTACAATGGCGTTCCGATTTTCTCACATGGCTTTGACCGCTGCTCTGCTCACATCCGCAGCCTTTCCGGCTGTGGCCGAGCCGGTATTCAACCGCATCGCATCGTTTCCGGTGGCGAAGAACCTTCCCGCGGACAAGGACGCCAAGTCCGTCACATCCGCTGAAATCGTCACTGCCAGCGAAGACGGCAAGACGCTGATCTATTCGGACAGCCCGCTTGGCGGCATCGGCTTCATCGACATCACGGACGCCAAGGCTCCCAAGGCCAGCGGCGCTTTGCTGCTTGAAGGCGAGCCGACCTCGGTTGCCGCTGCAGGCGTCAAGGTTCTGGCCGGCGTCAATACGTCGGAAAACCGCGCCAAGCCCTCCGGCAAGCTGGTCACGGTCGATATCGCCACCAAGAAGATTGAAGCAAGCTGCGATCTCGGCGGTCAGCCCGATTCGGTTGCCGTTTCCCCCGACAAGACCTTTGCCGCTATCGCGATCGAAAACGAGCGCGACGAAGAGGTGAACGAAGGCGCCCTGCCGCAGATGCCTGCCGGTTATCTGGTCACCGTTGGCCTGAAAAACGGTGTTGCCGACTGTGCGACGCTGAAGAAGATCGAACTGACCGGCCTTGCTGAAATTGCCCCGGAAGATCCGGAGCCGGAATTCGTGTCGATCAACGCCAATGGCGAGATCGCGCTCACGCTGCAGGAAAACAACCACATCGTCATCATCGACGGCAAGACCGGCACGGTGAAGACGCATTTCTCCGCCGGCAAGGTCGATCTGGAAGGCATCGATACGAAGTCCGACGGCCAGCTGAAGTTCACTGACAAGCAGGAAGGCCGCAAGCGCGAGCCCGACGCCGTGAAGTGGCTGGACAATGACCGTATCGTCATCGCCAATGAAGGTGACTGGCAGGGCGGTTCGCGCGGCTTCACCATCTTCGACAAGACCGGCAAGCTCCTCTATGAAGCCGGCTCCTCGCTCGAACATGCGGTCGCGGCCATCGGCCACTATCCGGAAAAGCGCTCCAAGGCCAAGGGCATCGAGCCGGAAGGCCTGGAAGCGGCGACATTCGGCGACCAGAAGTATTTCTTCGTTCTTTCCGAGCGTGGCTCCATCGTCGCGGTCTACAAGGACACCGGAAAAGAGCCGGAACTGACGCAGCTTCTGCCGTCTGGCATTTCGCCGGAAGGCGCTGTCGCCATCCCGTCGCGCAATCTTTTCGTGACCGCGAACGAGGTCGATCTGGTTGAGGATGGCGGCGCCCGTTCGCACGTCATGATCTATGAGCGCGCTGAAGGCACGGCTGCCTATCCGCAGCTCGTCTCCGCCACCGTCGACGGCGCGCCGATCGGCTGGGGTGCTCTCTCCGGTCTGGTCGGCGATGCCGAGAAGCCCGGCATTCTCTATGCCGTGTCCGACTCGGTCTATGGCAACCAGCCGTCGATCTTCACCATCGATGCGACGAAGAAGCCTGCCACCATCACCAGCGTCCTGCGCATCAAGCGTGACGGTATCGCAGCCCAGAAACTCGACATCGAAGGCATCACGCTCGATGGCAAGGGTGGCTTCTGGCTCGCTTCGGAAGGCGATAGCGCCAAGCTCGTCCCGCATGCGCTCTACAACGTCAACGCCAAGGGCGAGATCAAGGCTGAAATCGCTCTGCCGAAGGAACTGCTGGCCGGTGACACCCGCTTCGGTTTTGAAGGCGTGACCATGATCGGCAAGGGCGACGACGCCACGCTGTGGATGGCCGTGCAGCGCGAATGGGGAACGGACGAGAAGGGCTTCGTCAAGCTCGTCTCCTACAATCCGAAGTCCAAGGAATGGGGCGCCGTGCGTTACCCGCTCGACAAGACCGAGGCAGGCTGGATTGGCCTTTCCGAAATCACCGCCCAGGGCGAGCATGTGTATATCGTCGAGCGCGATAACCAGATCGGCGAGAAGGCAAAGATTAAGAAGCTCTACCGCGTTGCGATCGCCGACCTGAAGCCGGGCAAGATCGGCGGGGAGCTGCCGCTGGTGGCCAAGCAGGAAGCGCATGACTTCCTGCCCGACCTCAAGGCCCAGACCAATGGTTATGTCGTCGATAAGCTGGAAGGCTTCACCTTCGACAAGGCGGGAACGGCCTATGCCGTCACCGACAATGACGGCGTCGACGATTCTTCCGGTGAAACGCTGTTCTTCACTGTCGATCTGAAGGCGATCAACTGATCCTTCCAAATGACATCGAAAATGAGAAAAGCCGGGCATGAGCCCGGCTTTTTTATGCGGCAGAGGCAACCCTTGTACGGAGGTGCCTGTCTGGCGCGATGTTTCGCAATGCAGGCCGTCAAACCGGCATTGCCACTTTGCTATCGGTCATCGGGGGATTGTCCGGGGGGACGCCAGGCAAAAGCCGCGAACCGATCGCAAAGGATCACCGCCCCATGGAATTCTTGCTTTTGGGAGTATTGTCTTTTTCCGAGTCCTGCTGGACCCAGCGGAAAAAAATATAAACAGGCAGCGCAATAAGCGCGAGTGTTACAAACGCGTCGACCATGGTTTCATCCATTATTTCTGCCGCTCATCATGAAACGGCTCGAAAACATTGCCTGAAATCCCTTTAAAAAGTCTGAATCTGCTTATTTTCCCGTATGTTGCAAGGTGGCACACAGACCGGAAGCCATTGTCGGAATGTGAAACATCCGTGCCGATTTGGACTAGGTGGAAATCGAAAAAAGCGATTCCGACGCCCAGAACGTCAATCCGGCCGCAATAGGCCAGATTGCAGCGGGCAGGGGATGATTCTCAATGCCGGAAATTCGCGGCAAAGAAAAACGTGTTCCGAACAATGTCCGGTCTAACTGCCTGGAAACTTGGAGAGTTTGGAAAATGGTGGGCGATGAGAGACTCGAACTCCCGACATCCTCGGTGTAAACGAGGCGCTCTACCAACTGAGCTAATCGCCCTTCGCGTCCTGCGGATCATGTCCGCCGCGTCGGTGGCCGTGATGTATTCGGATCGGAAAAAAACCGCAAGGGCTTTTATGAAGTTTTTTTGTTTTTTTTCCGGGTCGTATTTTCCCATGTGCGTGGCGGACGGCCAAAAGGCTGGAACTGCGGGCTTTTTGGCAAAAACAGAAGCCGCAGCCAGCGCGAACGACGCACGGGAATCTTCCTGCGGACGCCCGCGGCTGTGGACAAGATTTTTGTTTTCGTTAGGAAAAGCCCGCAAAACAAGGCGTTTGCCGGAACGCCTATCAATGGCCTTCAGGTTTTTCCCGATCAAAATGAAAAAGCTTATTCTTTTGTCGTGAAACCTGCTTGACACCCCCGCACGAACGCCGTAGTTAGCCGCTCAACGAACAGCCGAGGCTGGTTCGTACGGCGGGGCAAGGTCCTGTCCGTCAGGATAAGCGGGTGTAGCTCAGTTGGTTAGAGTGCCGGCCTGTCACGCCGGAGGTCGCGGGTTCGAGCCCCGTCACTCGCGCCATCCTGTTCCTCGGAAAAACGCAGATGAATGTCTGTGGAGCGCGGGTGTAGCTCAGTCGGTTAGAGTGCCGGCCTGTCACGCCGGAGGTCGCGGGTTCGAGCCCCGTCACTCGCGCCATTTCTCTTCCTGAAATGTCTCCTTTGAAAGCTGAATTGACGCGCTGTTTGCGCGGCTCGTTATTGTCCATTTCGGACCCTGATTCCCGCGTTCCCAAGCGCGATTTTTCCTGCCATTTATACTCAAGTTTCGATTGGTGCAGATCGTCACTTCGTTGCCATTTTGACGTAAAATTCGTGTGACTTTTTTGCGGTTGCGTCGTTCAATCGATTATTATTGTATTTGAGGGGCTTAGGTCGGAATTGTGGCCCAAATTTGCGTCAATTCCGGCAATATTGTTGCCAATCAATGCGGCAGGTGTCTTGAAATGGTGCCTAAACTCTTGCAGAGAGGGCGCGGCTGCGCTAACCACTTTGGCGTTGCAACATATTTGTCCGCTCTTTGAGACTTAATGTCACAAAGGCAGGTCCGGCACCCGGCCGGACAGGGAAGAGACCATGACTGAACTCCTCAGTTCCTACATTCCGATCGCAATCTTCATCGGTATCGCTCTCGTCATCGGCCTGGCGCTTCTCATTGCGCCCTTTGCGGTCGCCTACAAGGCGCCAGACCCGGAAAAGCTCTCTGCTTTCGAGTGCGGTTTCAACGCCTTCGACGATGCCCGCATGAAGTTCGATATCCGCTTTTATCTGGTGTCGATCCTCTTCATCATCTTCGATCTGGAAGTCGCCTTCCTGTTCCCCTGGGCGGTGTCTTTCGGCGAGATGGGCTGGTTCGGTTTCTGGTCGATGATGGTGTTCCTTCTCGTCCTCACCATCGGCTTTATCTATGAGTGGAAGAAGGGAGCGCTGGAATGGGCATGAGCCAGAACAACAGCACGCTCGTTGCGCCGCAGCCGAAGGGGATCATCGATCCCTCGACCGGCAAGCCGGTTGGCAGCAACGATGCCTACTTCACGGAAATCAATGACGAACTGGCCGACAAGGGCTTTCTCGTCACCTCGACCGACGAGCTGATCACCTGGGCGCGCACCGGTTCCCTGATGTGGATGCAGTTCGGTCTCGCCTGCTGCGCCGTCGAAGGCCTGATGCAGGCGTCCGGTCCGCGTTATGACATGGAGCGCTTCGGTGTCGCCCCGCGCGCCTCACCGCGCCAGTCGGACGTGATGATCGTCGCCGGCACGCTGACCAACAAGATGGCGCCGGCTCTGCGCAAGGTCTATGACCAGATGCCTGAGCCGCGTTACGTCATCTCCATGGGTTCCTGTGCCAATGGCGGCGGTTATTATCACTATTCCTACGCTGTCGTGCGCGGCTGCGACCGCGTCGTGCCGGTGGATATCTACGTTCCGGGCTGTCCCCCCACGGCGGAGGCGCTGCTTTACGGCGTGCTTCTGCTGCAGAAGAAGATTCGTCGTACCGGTACGATCGAGCGCTAAGGGCAAAGGACGGATTAAGAATGAGCGAAGCTCTCAACGATCTTGCTGCTTACGTTAAGGAAGCGCGCGGTTCCCTCGTGGTGTCGGCCGATATCGCCTATGGCGAACTGACGCTGAACACGACGCCTGAAAGTGTGATCGCGCTTTTGACCTTCCTGCGTGACGACGTGCAGTGCGGTTTTGTCAACATCATCGACATTTGTGGCGTTGACTGGCCGCAGCGCGAAAAGCGTTTCGATGTCGTCTATCACCTGCTGTCGCCACGCCAGAACCTGCGCGTCCGCATCAAATTGCAGGTAGCGGAAGACGAGGGCGTGCCGTCTTCGACCTCCGTTTACATGGGTGCCGAGTGGTTCGAGCGCGAAGCCTGGGACATGTATGGCATTCCGTTCGAAGGCCACAAGGACCTTCGCCGTATCCTCACGGATTACGGTTTCGAAGGCCATCCGCTGCGCAAGGATTTTCCGGTTACCGGCTTTGTGGAAGTACGTTACGATGACGTGCTGAAACGGGTTCTTTATGAACCGGTCGAACTGAAGCAGGAATTCCGCAACTTCGATTTCCTCTCCCCATGGGAAGGAACCGAATATGTTCTCCCGGGTGACGAAAAGGCCAAGCAATGAGCCAAGCCCCCGCGACAGAGCATGCGCAATGTCTTTGCGGCGCCGTCGGCTTCAACGCCGTCATCGGTGCCCGTGAATTTGGCGTTTGCCATTGCTCCATGTGCCGCCGCTGGTCCGGCGGTGCGTTTCTGGCTGTCGAATGCGCTGATATCTCCGTCGAAAACGAAGAGAACCTCGGCGTCTATTCCTCGTCGGAATGGGGTGAGCGCTGCTTCTGCAAGACCTGCGGCAGCACGCTGATGTGGCGTTCCAAGGACGGCAAGCATTTTGCCGTTTCGCTGCAGGCTTTCGACAACCCTTCCAGTTTCAAGTTCGCGTCGCAGATTTTCACGGATGAGAAGCCTTCGAGCTATTCTTTCGCCGAAACCACGCAGAACATGACCGGCCCCGAATTCATCGCCATGATCACCTCGGCGGAGCACTAGAATGACTGAGCATAACGTCCGCAATTTCACGATCAACTTCGGTCCGGAACATCCGTCCGCGCACGGCGTGCTGCGTCTGGTTCTGGAACTGGACGGCGAAATCGTCGAGCGCGTCGATCCGCATATCGGTCTTCTGCATCGCGGCACCGAAAAGCTGATCGAGACCAAGACCTATCTGCAGGCCGTTCCCTATTTCGACCGTCTCGACTACGTCGCGCCGATGAACCAGGAACATGCTTTCGCGCTCGCCGTCGAAAAGCTCCTCGGCCTCGAAATCCCGATGCGCGGCCAGCTGATCCGCGTTCTTTATTCGGAAATCGGCCGCATCCTGTCGCACATCATGAACGTGACGACGCAGGCCATGGACGTCGGCGCGATGACGCCGCCGGTCTGGGGCTTCGAAGAACGCGAAAAGCTGATGGTGTTCTATGAGCGCGCCTGCGGCGCCCGCATGCACTCGGCCTATGTTCGTCCGGGCGGCGTGCATCAGGACCTGCCGCCGGAACTGGTCGATGATATCGGCAAGTGGTGCGACCCGTTCCTCACCGTTCTCGACAATATCGAGGGCCTGCTGACCGACAACCGTATCTACAAGCAGCGTAACGTCGATATCGGCGTCGTCTCGCTTGAAGACGCCTTCGCCTGGGGTTTCACGGGCGTGATGGTGCGCGGCTCGGGCGCTGCCTGGGATTTGCGCCGCGCGCAGCCCTATGAGTGCTATTCCGATCTCGAATTCGACATTCCCGTCGGCAAGAACGGCGACTGCTACGATCGTTACCTGATCCGCATGCAGGAAATGCGCGAATCCGTAAAGATCATGAAGCAGTGCGTTGATCTTCTGTCCGGCAAGCACCGCATCGGCCCGGTCTCCTCGCTCGATGGCAAGGTGGTTCCGCCGAAGCGTGGCGAGATGAAGCGTTCGATGGAAGCGCTGATCCACCACTTCAAGCTCTACACCGAAGGTTATCATGTTCCGGCCGGCGAAGTTTACGCCGCCGTCGAAGCGCCGAAGGGCGAGTTCGGCGTTTACGTGGTCGCAGACGGTTCGAACAAGCCCTATCGCTGCAAGATCCGCGCTCCGGGTTACGCACACCTGCAGGCTATGGATTTCCTGTGCAAGGGCCATCAGCTTGCCGACGTTACAGCCGTTCTCGGCTCCCTCGACATCGTGTTCGGGGAGGTCGACCGCTGATGCGTCTGCCGCTCGCCATTCCGGCTTTTCTTGCTGCGATGTCGACCCCCGTTCTCGCCCAGACCGCGACGGACGAGGGCGGCGTATCGCTGTCGAGCGGCGGCGGTTCCACCATCAAGCAGCTTCTGTCTTCGGGATTCGAGATCAAGGCCTCGGTTCCCAATGGCAGCAAGTTCATCGTGTTCATGCAGAAAGACAAGGCGGCTTACGCCTGCGAATTCGTCACGGTGGCGAGATCGCGTTGTGAGACGTTAAACTGAAAAGGCGTGAGGAAGTATGTCCGTTCGTCGACTAGCCGAAGATCAGTTCCAGCCCGTGGCATTTGCCTTCAACCAGGAAAACACTGCCTGGGCTGAGAAGACGATCAAGAAATATCCCGAGGGACGCCAGCAATCGGCGGTCATCCCGCTGCTCATGCGTGCGCAGGAGCAGGACGGCTGGGTTACCCGCGCCGCCATCGAAAAGATCGCCGACATGCTGGATATGGCCTATATCCGCGTCATGGAAGTGGCGACCTTTTATACCCAGTTCCAGCTGAAGCCGGTTGGCACGCGCGCCCACGTTCAGGTCTGCGGCACCACGCCCTGCATGCTGCGTGGCTCGGAAGCGCTGATGGATGTCTGCCGCAAGAAGATCCACCACGATCCGCTGCACACCAATGAGAGCGGCACGCTCTCCTGGGAAGAAGTGGAATGTCAGGGCGCCTGCGTCAACGCGCCGATGGTCATCATCTTCAAGGATGCCTATGAGGACCTGACGCCAGAGCGTCTGGAAGAAATCATCGACACGTTCGAAGCGGGCAAGGGCGACACCGTCAAGACCGGCCCGCAGATCGACCGTCACGAGTCGGTTCCAGTCGGTGGACTGACGACGCTGACGGAAGAGATCAAGCCGGATCGTTCCAATCTCGACAAGCCGGCCGAAGTGCCTGCGGAAGCCGCACCGGTTCCGCCGTCCAATGCCGCCAAGCCGAAGACCGATGCGCCGGAGACCGATCCGAAGCTGAAGACGCCCGCAAACGAGCCGAAGGCTGCGGAAGCCAACGTCAAGGCCGCCGAAAAGGAAGCTTCAGGATCTGCGAAGCCGTCGCTCGATTCCAAGGATCGTCCGGCCGGCATCGAAAAGCCCGCCACGCCCGACGACCTGAAGCTTATTTCCGGCGTCGGTCCGAAGATCGAAGGCACGCTGCATGAGCTCGGCATCTTCACCTTCGCGCAGGTCGCGGGCTGGAAGAAGGCCGAATGCGACTGGGTTGACGGTTATCTGAATTTCAAGGGCCGCATCGAACGCGACGAGTGGATCAAGCAGGCCGAGGCGCTCGCCAAGGGTGGCGAAGCCGAGTATATCAGGGTCTTCGGCAAGAAGCCGCGGTAAGAGGTGAAGCATGTTAAAAGATCAGGATCGCATCTTTACCAATCTCTACGGCCTCAAGGACAAGTCCCTGAAGGGCGTGAGAGCGCGCGGCCATTGGGACGGCACCAAGCAGATCATCGAAAAGGGCCGTGACTGGATCATCAACGAGATGAAGGCATCAGGCCTTCGCGGTCGCGGCGGGGCTGGCTTCCCGACGGGTCTCAAGTGGTCCTTCATGCCTAAGGAAAATGACGGCCGCCCGCATTATCTCGTCGTCAACGCCGATGAATCCGAGCCCGGCACCTGCAAGGACCGCGAAATCCTGCGCAACGATCCGCATACGCTGATCGAAGGCTGCGTGATCGCCGGTTTCGCCATGGGCGCGCATACCGCCTATATCTACGTTCGCGGCGAATATATGCGCGAGCGTGAGGCGCTGCAGGCGGCCATCGACGAGTGCTACGATGCCGGCCTGCTCGGCAAGAACAACAAGAACGGCTGGGATTTCGACATCTACGTCCATCATGGCGCGGGTGCCTATATCTGCGGCGAAGAGACGGCTCTGCTCGAAAGCCTCGAAGGCAAGAAGGGCCAGCCGCGCCTGAAGCCGCCGTTCCCGGCCAATATGGGTCTTTACGGCTGCCCGACGACCGTCAACAACGTTGAATCGATCGCCGTTGCGCCGACCATCCTGCGTCGCGGCGCTGCATGGTTCTCGTCCATCGGCCGTCCGAACAATGTCGGCACCAAGCTGTTCATGGTGTCAGGCCATGTTGAGCGTCCCTGCACCTTCGAAGATGCGCTGGGCCTGTCCTTCCGTGAGCTGATCGAGCGCCATTGCGGTGGCATTCGCGGCGGTTGGGACAATCTGCTCGGCGTCATCCCCGGCGGCGCATCCTGCCCCATCGTTCGCGGTGAGGACATGAAGGACGCCATCATGGATTTTGACGGCATGCGCGAAGTGAAGTCTTCCTTCGGCACCGGCGGCATGATCGTCATGGACAAGTCCACCGACGTCATCAAGGCGATTGCCCGCATCGCGGCCTTCTTCAAGCATGAAAGCTGCGGCCAGTGCACGCCGTGCCGCGAAGGCACCGGCTGGATGTGGCGCGTGCTGGAGCGCATGGTCAAGGGCAATGCCCAGAAGCGCGAAATCGACATGCTGTTCGAAGTGACGAAGCAGATCGAAGGCCACACCATCTGTGCGCTCGGCGACGCCGCCGCATGGCCGGTACAGGCGCTGATCCGCAATTTCCGTCCGGAAATCGAAAAGCGCATCGACCAATATACCTACAGGGCCATGGATGATGGCGCTGTTCTGGAAGCCGCTGAATAAGCATAGAAGGCTTCGAGCGGAGCCGGAATTTTCCGGCCTCGCGACACCATGAAGCGTCTGGCAGACGACACGAGTGCCGGGCGTGATTAAGGATTTGTTGCGGACCGTGTGAGACATGGGACGAACAGGCAACAGGACGTAAGTAGGACCATGGCAAAGCTCAAGGTTGACGGTAAAGAGATCGAGGTTCCGGATCATTTCACGCTGTTGCAGGCGTGCGAGGAGGCTGGTGCCGAAGTTCCGCGCTTTTGTTTTCATGAGCGCTTGTCGGTCGCGGGTAACTGCCGCATGTGTCTCATCGAGGTGAAGGGCGGACCGCCCAAGCCTGCCGCATCCTGCGCCATGGGCGTTCGCGACGTTCGCGGCGGCCCGAACGGCGAATTGCCTGAGGTTTTCACCAACACGCCGATGGTCAAGAAGGCCCGCGAAGGCGTGATGGAATTCCTGCTCATCAATCACCCGCTTGATTGCCCGATCTGCGACCAGGGCGGTGAATGCGACCTGCAGGACCAGGCCATGGCCTTCGGTATCGCCGGTTCGCGTTACGCAGAAAACAAGCGCGCGGTTGAAGACAAATATATCGGACCGCTCGTCAAGACGGTCATGAACCGCTGCATTCACTGCACGCGCTGCGTCCGTTTCACCACGGAAGTGGCCGGCATTGCCGAACTGGGCCTCATCGGCCGCGGTGAAGATGCGGAAATCACCACCTATCTCGAGCAGGCCATGACCTCGGAGCTGCAGGGCAACGTTGTTGACCTCTGCCCGGTCGGCGCGCTCACCTCCAAGCCTTTCGCTTTCACCGCCCGTCCGTGGGAACTGAACAAGACCGAAACCATCGACGTGATGGACGCGCTCGGTTCGGCCATCCGCGTCGATACCCGTGGCCGCGAAGTCATGCGCGTCATGCCGCGTGTCAACGAGGCGATCAACGAAGAGTGGATTTCCGACAAGAGCCGTTTCATCTGGGACGGCCTGAAGACACAGCGTCTCGACCGCCCGTACGTCCGCAAGGATGGCCGCCTGCAGCCTGCAAGCTGGGGTGAAGCCTTTGGTGCGATCAAGCAGGCGGTTGCCGCAACATCCGGCAGCAAGATCGGCGCAATTGCCGGCGATCTGGCCTCCGTTGAAGAAATGTTCGCGCTGAAGTCGCTTCTGGCGTCGCTCGGCTCGGCCAATGTCGATTGCCGTCAGGATGGCGCTGCACTCGATCCGTCGCTCGGCCGCGCCAGCTACCTGTTCAACTCCACCATCGAAGGTATCGAACAGGCCGACGCCCTGCTGATCGTTGGTTCCAACCCGCGCTACGAAGCGGCCGTGCTCAACGCCCGCATCCGCAAGCGCTGGCGTCGCGGCGGTTTCCCGATCGGCGTGATCGGTGAAGCCGGCGAGCTTCGCTACAATTACGAATATCTCGGTTCCGGCGCTGAAACGCTGTCCGACTTGGCCAACGGTTCGCACAGCTTCGTCGACAAGCTGAAGTCCGCCAAGAACCCGCTGATCATCATCGGCCAGGGTGCTCTGGCGCGCGCCGATGGTGCAACCGTACTGGCTGCCGCCGCCAAGCTCGCTACCTCGGTAGGTGCTGTCACCGAAGAGTGGAACGGTTTCTCGGTTCTGCACACCGCTGCTGCCCGCGTTGGCGGTCTCGATATCGGCTTCGTGCCGGGCGAGGGCGGTGTTGCCGCCGCTGACATGGTCGCGTCCATGGACGTTCTCTTCCTGCTCGGCGCCGATGAACTCGACCTCTCCAACAAGGGCGCCAAGTTCACTGTCTATATCGGCAGCCACGGCGACCAGGGCGCGATGAACGCCGACGTTATCCTTCCGGGTGCGGCCTATACTGAAAAATCCGGTATCTGGGTCAACACCGAAGGCCGCGTGCAGCTGGGCAACCGCGCCGGTTTCGCACCGGGCGAAGCCCGCGAAGACTGGGCGATCCTGCGTGCGCTTTCCGATGTTCTCGGCAAGAAGCTGCCGTTCGATTCGCTGTCGGCGCTCCGCGGCCAGCTCTATGTCGCGCATCCGCATCTTGCGGAAACAGACGAGATTGTAGCCGGCAAGGCCACGGATATCGAAGCGCTGGCTGCCAAGACCGGCTCGCTCAACAAGTCGGCGTTTGCCTCGCCGGTTAAAGACTTTTATTTGACGAACCCGATTGCGCGCGCATCCGCCGTCATGGCCGAGTGCTCCGCATTGGCCCGCAACAATTTCCAGGCTGCGGCAGAGTAAGGGTAGGGGATTTATGGAACAGTTTTTCTGGAGCTACGTCTGGCCCGCGCTGATCATGGTCGGCCAGTCCCTGCTGCTTCTCGTTTGCCTTCTGGTGGCCATCGCCTTCCTGCTGCTCGCCGACCGCAAGGTCTGGGCGGCCGTGCAGCTGCGCCGTGGTCCGAACGTCGTTGGTCCCTTCGGTCTCTTCCAGTCCTTCGCCGACCTTTTGAAGTTCATCCTCAAGGAACCCGTCATTCCGGCGGGTGCCAACAAGGCCGTCTTCCTTCTGGCGCCGCTGGTTGCCGTAACGCTGGCGCTCGCCACCTACGCGGTCATTCCCTTCAACGAAGGCTGGGTCGTTGCCAATATCAATGTCGGCATTCTCTATATCTTCGCGATTTCGTCGCTCGAAGTATACGGTATCATCATGGGCGGCTGGGCTTCGAACTCGAAGTACCCGTTCCTTGGCGCTCTGCGTTCGGCAGCACAGATGGTGTCCTACGAAGTGTCGATCGGCCTCGTCATCGTCACCGTTCTGCTCTGCGTCGGTTCGCTGAACCTGACGGACATCGTTCTGGCCCAGAAGACCGGCCTCGGCACCATGCTCGGCCTGCCGGCCTCGTTCCTTGACTGGCACTGGCTGTCGCTGTTCCCGATGTTCATCGTGTTCTTCATTTCGGGCCTTGCCGAAACCAACCGTCCGCCCTTCGACCTTCCGGAAGCGGAATCGGAACTGGTCGCCGGTCACATGGTCGAATATGGCTCCACGCCTTACATGATGTTCATGCTCGGCGAATATGCTGCGATCGTCCTGATCTGCTGCCTGACGACGATCCTGTTCATGGGCGGCTGGCTGCCGATCGTGGATGTGTGGTTCCTCAACTGGGTTCCGGGCATCGTCTGGTTCGCGCTGAAGGGCTGCATGGTCTTCTTCATGATCGCTCTGACCAAGGCTTTCGTTCCGCGTTACCGTTATGACCAGCTCATGCGTCTCGGCTGGAAGGTGTTCCTGCCTCTGTCGCTCGCCATGGTCGTTATTGTTGCATTCGTATTGAAGCTGACGGGGTGGGCCGGTTGATGTCCGTACTCCTCGCTCAGAAATCTGGAGACTGAGATGGCAAGCCTCTCCCAAGCCGTCAATTCACTGTTCCTCAAGGAGTTCGTGGGCGCGATCCTGCTCACGATGCGTCACTTCTTCAAACAGAAGGCGACGGTGAACTATCCTTTCGAAAAGGGTCCGGTCTCTCCGCGCTTCCGCGGCGAACATGCGCTCCGCCGTTATCCGAACGGTGAAGAACGCTGCATCGCCTGCAAGCTGTGTGAAGCTATCTGTCCCGCTCAGGCGATCACCATCGAAGCCGGCCCGCGCCGCAACGACGGCACCCGCCGCACGGTGCGTTACGACATCGACATGGTGAAGTGCATCTATTGCGGTTTCTGCCAGGAAGCCTGCCCGGTGGATGCCATCGTCGAAGGCCCGAACTTCGAATTCGCGACGGAAACCCGCGAGGAGCTTTATTTCGACAAGCAGAAGCTTCTCGACAACGGCGACCGCTGGGAGCGTGAAATCGCGCGCAACCTCGCACTGGATGCGCCTTACCGTTAAGGCGCAACCGTCTTTCCGGGGGAGACCCCGGAAAACGATGAAAAGTAAAATGCCTGCGCGGTTTTCGCCGGCGGGGACGAAACGGGTGAGGGGCCTTCGGGCCATCTTTGCCCGATGAGGACAAGAAGGCACCAACATGGGTCTGCACGCTGTATTCTTTTATATATTCGCTTTCGTCGCCGTGGCGTCTGCGTTCATGGTCATCGCATCGAAGAACCCTGTTCATTCGGTGCTGTTTCTGATTTTGACCTTCTTCAACGCAGCCGCGCTGTTCCTGCTGACGGGCGCCGAGTTCCTCGGCATGATCCTGCTGGTGGTTTATGTCGGCGCCGTGGCGGTGCTCTTCCTCTTCGTCGTCATGATGCTGGATGTGGATTTCGCGGAGCTGCGCTCCGGCGTGCTGCAATATGCCCCGGTCGGCGCACTGATCGGTGTGATCCTTGCGGCTGAGCTGATCGTCGTTGTCGGCGGCAGCGTGCTTAACCCGCAGGCGGCGAAATCGATCACCATGCCGATCCCGCCGGTCACCGAGCGCACCAACACCGCAGCCCTCGGCGACGTGCTCTATACCAATTACGTCTACTTCTTCCAGCTCGCCGGTCTCGTGTTGCTGGTGGCCATGATCGGCGCCATCGTGCTGACGCTGCGTCATCGCACCGACATCAAGCGGCAGGACATCTCCACCCAGGTCGGCCGTGACCCGAAGACCGCCGTTACCACGGTCAAGGTCAAGCCGGGCCAGGGCATCTGAAGGGCGAACGGATCCAAGGAAACAGAATATGGAAATCGGTCTTTCCCACTACCTGACGGTCAGCGCGATCCTCTTCACGATCGGCATCTTCGGCATCTTCCTCAACCGGAAGAACGTCATCGTCATCCTCATGTCGATCGAGCTTATCCTGCTTGCGGTCAACATCAACATGGTGGCGTTTTCGGCTTTCCTGAACGACATTGTCGGCCAGGTCTTCGCCTTGTTCATTCTGACCGTTGCAGCCGCCGAAGCGGCCATCGGCCTTGCAATACTCGTTGTCTTCTACCGCAACCGCGGATCGATCGCCGTCGAAGACGTCAATATGATGAAGGGCTGATAAGGCTATGATCTACAAGGCTATCGTCTTTCTTCCCCTGATCGGCTTCCTGATCGCCGGCCTGTTCGGCCGTTCGATCGGCGCCAAGGCTTCGGAATATGTCACCACCGGTCTGATGATCGTGGTCGCCATCCTGTCCTGGATCGTGTTCTTCACCGTCGCGCTTGCCCATGGCGAGCCGGGCGAGGTGATCAAGGTCACCGTGCTGCGCTGGATCCAGTCCGGCGGCATCGACGTCGAATGGGCATTCCGCATCGACACGCTGACGGCCGTCATGTTCGTCGTCGTCAACACGGTCTCGACGCTGGTGCACCTCTATTCGATCGGATACATGCACCACGATCCGCATCGTCCGCGTTTCTTTGCCTATCTGTCGCTCTTCACCTTCGCCATGTTGATGCTGGTGACCTCCGACAACCTGCTGCAGATGTTCTTTGGCTGGGAAGGCGTGGGTCTGGCGTCCTATCTGCTGATCGGCTTCTGGTTCAAGAAGCCATCCGCATCTGCTGCCGCCATGAAGGCCTTCATCGTCAACCGCGTCGGTGACTTCGGCTTCATTCTCGGCATTGGCGGCGTCTTCGTGCTGTTCGGCTCGATCAATTTCGAGACCATCTTCGCTGCCGCCAGCACCTATCTGCCGGCTGAAGGTGCCGCTTCCACCGAAACCGTCATCAACCTGTTCGGCATGCAGCTGGACAAGGCCAATGCGATGACGGGCGTCTGCCTGCTGCTCTTCATGGGCGCCATGGGTAAGTCGGCGCAGTTCCTGCTGCACACCTGGCTGCCGGACGCGATGGAAGGCCCGACCCCGGTGTCTGCCCTCATTCACGCCGCAACCATGGTCACCGCCGGCGTCTTCCTCGTCGCCCGCATGTCGCCGCTGTTTGAACTGTCGCATGATGCGCTGACTGTCGTGACGCTGATCGGCGCGATCACCGCCTTCTTTGCGGCGACCGTCGGCCTCGTGCAGAACGACATCAAGCGCGTCATCGCTTATTCGACCTGCTCGCAGCTCGGTTACATGTTCGTGGCGCTTGGCGTCGGCGCTTATGGCGCGGCCGTGTTCCACCTCTTCACGCACGCCTTCTTCAAGGCTCTGCTGTTCTTGTGCGCCGGCTCGGTCATCCATGCCGTCGATGGCGAGCAGGACATGCGTTACATGGGCGGCCTGCGCAAGCATATCCCCATTACCTTCTGGACCATGACCGTTGGCACTCTGGCGCTGACCGGCGTCGGTATTCCGGGCACGATGATCGGTTTTGCCGGCTTCTTCTCGAAGGACGTCATCATCGAATCCGCTTATGCTTCGCATTCGGTTCTCTCGGGCGTCGCCTTCACGCTGCTGGTCATCGCGGCCCTGTTCACCAGCTTCTATTCCTGGCGTCTGGCCTTCATGACCTTCTTCGGAAAGCCGCGCGCTTCGGCTGACGTCATGCACCATGTGCATGAATCGCCGATGGTCATGCTGATCCCGCTCTTCATCCTCACCGTCGGCGCAATCTTTGCCGGTGTGGCCTTCGAAGGTTACTTCTTCGGCGAGGAATATGCGGAATTCTGGAAGGGGGCCTTGTTCACGCTTCCCGGAAATGAAATCCTTGAGGAATTCCACCACGTTCCGCTGTGGGTCAAGTGGAGCCCGTTCTTCGCCATGGCGCTTGGTTTCGTGACCGCATGGTACATGTATATCAAGTCGCCCGAGACGCCGAAGCGTCTGGCCGAGACCCATCGTGGCCTCTACCAGTTCCTTCTCAACAAGTGGTACTTCGACGAACTCTACGACTTCCTCTTCGTTCGTTCCGCAAAGGCGCTTGGCCGCTTCCTGTGGAAGAAGGGCGACGTCGCCGTCATCGACCATTATGGACCGAACGGCATTGCAGCGCGTGTGGTTGACGTGACCAACCGCATGGTCCGCCTGCAATCCGGTTACCTTTATCATTATGCCTTTGCGATGCTGATCGGCATCGCGGCGCTTGTCACCTGGATGATGCTCGGGAGTGCCCTCTGATGACCGATTGGCCCATTCTTTCAACGGTCACCTTTCTGCCGCTCGTCGGCGTGGTGCTCTTGCTCTTGACCAATGAGAACGGCCCCTTCGGTCGCCGCAACATTCTCAACGTCTCGCTGCTGACGACCGTTTTCACCTTCCTGGTGTCACTGTTCATCTGGATCGGTTTCGATAATTCGAACCCCGGTTTCCAGATGGTGGAAAAGCACGCCTGGTTCGGCAACATCGCCGCTTACCATCTGGGCGTCGACGGCATCTCCATGCTGTTCGTCATCCTCACCACTTTCCTCATGCCCTTCTGCGTGCTGGCAAGCTGGGATTCGATTGAAAAGCGCATCAAGGAATACATGATCGCCTTCCTGCTTCTGGAAGTCGTCATGATCGGCGTCTTCGTGGCGCTGGATACGGTTCTCTTTTACGTCTTCTTCGAAGCGACGCTGATCCCGATGTTCATCATCATCGGCGTCTGGGGCGGCAAGGATCGCGTCTACGCCTCCTACAAGTTCTTCCTCTACACGCTGCTCGGCTCGGTTCTGACCATGCTCGCCATCATGGCGATGTACTGGCAGTCCGGCACGACTGATATGACGGAACTTCTGAAATACGGCTTCCCGGCTGGTATGCAGACCTGGCTGTGGCTTGCCTGTTTCGCGGCCTTCTCGGTCAAGATGCCGATGTGGCCGGTGCACACCTGGCTGCCGGATGCCCACGTTCAGGCGCCGACCGCCGGTTCGGTCATCCTTGCCGGCGTCATGCTGAAGCTCGGCGGTTACGGTTTCATCCGTTTCTCGCTGTCGATGTTCCCGTTGGCATCGGATTATTTCGCACCCTTCGTCTTCACGCTGTCGGTTCTGGCCATCATCTACACCTCGCTGGTGGCAATGATGCAGGACGACATCAAGAAGCTGATCGCCTATTCTTCCGTTGCCCACATGGGTTACGTCACGATGGGCATCTTCGCCGCCAACGTTCAGGGCGTGCAGGGCGCGATCTTCCAGATGCTGTCGCACGGTATCGTCTCGGGCGCGCTCTTCCTCTGCGTCGGCGTTGTCTATGACCGGCTGCACACTCGCGAGATTTCGGCCTATGGCGGCCTCGTGAACAACATGCCGAAATATGCCGTTGCTTTCATGATCTTCACCATGGCCAATGTCGGTCTGCCCGGCACGTCAGGCTTTGTCGGTGAATTCCTGACGCTGATCGGCGTATTCCGGGCCAACACGCTGGTCGCGCTGTTTGCGGCAACCGGCGTCATCCTCTCGGCCGCTTATGCGCTGTGGCTTTATCGCCGCGTGATTTTCGGCGCGCTCGAGAAGGAAAGCCTGAAGGCGATGCTCGATCTGTCGACCCGCGAAAAGGTCATCCTTTATCCGCTGGTCGTCCTGACGATCTTCTTCGGGGTCTACCCGGCGCCGGTGTTCGATGCCACCGCCGCATCGGTTGATCTTCTGGTAAACAACTATACGGCTGCATTGCAGGCGGCGCAAAATGTTGCGCTCACTATGAATTGACGACAGGACCCGTTGGACATGACCGCTGAAATCCTTTTTGCCAGTCTGCACATCGCGACGCCCGAGCTGATCCTTGCGGTCGGCGCGCTGGCGCTGCTCATGATTGGCGTCTTCTCGGGCGACAAGTCGACAACGACGGTCACGGGCCTTTCCGTTGCCCTGCTGCTCGTCGTCGGTCTCTGGATCGTCTTTGCGCCCGCTTCGGGTGTGGCCTTCGGCGGCGTTTACGTCGCCGATGCCTTCGGTAACTTCATGAAGGTGCTGGCGCTGATCGGCTCGATCACCGCCATGATCCTTTCTGTCGGCCAGGGCCGTTTCGAACCGGTCGGCCGGTTCGAATATCCGGTGCTTCTGGTTCTCGCGACCCTCGGCATCCTGCTGATGATCTCGGCCAACAACCTGATATCGCTCTATATGGCGCTGGAACTGCAGTCGCTTGCGCTCTACGTCGTCTGCGCCATCAACCGGGAAAGCCTGCGCTCCACCGAAGCGGGCCTGAAATATTTCGTTCTCGGCGCGCTCTCCTCGGGGATGCTGCTTTATGGCATGTCGCTGGTTTACGGCTTCACCGGCAATACCGGCTTTACCGAAATCGCCCAGGTTCTGACGGCAGAGACCCGTTCGCTCGGCCTCGTTTTCGGTCTGGTCTTTGTTCTCGCCGGTCTGGCATTCAAGATCTCCGCCGTGCCGTTCCACATGTGGACGCCGGATGTCTATGAAGGCGCGCCGACCCCGGTCACGGCCTTCCTGTCCGCGGCCCCCAAGATTGGCGCCATGGCGATCTTCGTTCGCATTGTCATTGATGCTTTCCAGCCGGTTTTTGCCGACTGGCAGCAGATCGTCGTCTTCATCTCCATCGCTTCCATGCTGCTCGGCTCGTTTGCCGCGATCGGCCAGAAGAACATCAAGCGACTGATGGCCTATTCCTCCATCGGTCACATGGGTTACGCGCTTGTGGGTCTGGCGGCGGGTACGGAAGCTGGTGTTTCGGGCGTCATTCTCTACATGACCATCTACATGGTCATGACGCTTGGCACCTTCGCCTGCATTCTCTCCATGCGCCGCAAGGAAATCGGCAATGTGGAGACTGTCGAGGATCTGGCCGGGCTTTCCTCGACCAACCCGTTCATGGCGGTTGTGCTGACGATCCTGATGTTCTCGCTTGCCGGCATCCCGCCGCTCGCCGGCTTCTTCGGCAAGTATTACGTCTTCCTCGCCGCCATCGAAGCCAAGCTCTACCCGCTCGCCGTCATCGGCGCGATCGGTTCGGTCGTCGGCGCGTATTATTATATCCGCGTCGTCAAGGTCATGTGGTTCGATGAGGCCAAGGGCAGCTTCGAGCGTCCGGCCGGCGAACTGAAAATCGTTTATGCGCTTTCGGGACTGTTCGTCGTCGCCTTCATCGTCTTTGGCGGTGCGCTCGGCAATGCGGTCACGGTCGCAGCAAAGACGTTCTTTTGACCAATACGCACAGGCATACGGGCCGGATGTCCATCGATGACTTCCGGCACGAAGCGATGGTGGAAACACCATCGACCAATATAGAATGTTTTGCCCGGGCGCGGGCGGGCGATGGCGGCAATCTGTGGATCACCGCCATCCGCCAGACCGGCGGGCGCGGCCGTCGCGGCCGGCCGTGGGTTTCAGAGCCCGGCAATCTCTACGCCTCGCTTCTCCTGATCGATCCCGCACCGATGGACCGCATCGGGTCTTTGCCGCTTGCCTTTGCGCTGGCCGTTTACCGCGCCATCCGCGCGGTTTTGCCGACCGGCGGTGAGCCGCTCGAGATCAAATGGCCGAATGACGTGCTGATTGGTCGTCAAAAAACCTGCGGCATTTTGATGGAGGCGGAGCTTCTGCCGGACGGACGGCGCGCCATCGTCATCGGTATCGGCATCAATATCGCCCACAAGCCGGAAAACCCGCTTTATCCCGTCACCATGCTGTCCGAACACGGTGCTTCCTGTTCACCCGACGAACTCTTCGCCCATCTTTTCCGCGAAACGGCGGATGTGCTGGCGGGCTGGGATGAGGGCAGGGGTGTGGCTGGTGTCATGACAGGCTGGCGGGCAGCCGCCTGCGGTATCGGCGAACATATCACCGTCAACTTCCCCGATCGCTCGATCGGCGGGCGTTTCGTCGGAATTGATGATAATGGTTATCTGCTGCTGGACGAGGATGAGGGCGCAAGACGCTCCATCGCCGCCGGCGACGTCTTTTTCGGATGAGGTGCGCGGTGCGGGCTGGACGCCCGCGCCGAACCGCATCCCACAGGTTGGAGCTTTCCTGCAGCTCTTGAAAAGCAGGGTGGCAGACCGGCTCCGCATCGGCCCGGTCGATCAGATGGTTTAACAGGTCCGATGCTGGTAACCGGCGCGGGGCGCGGCAGATCGCCGTCGCTCGCGCGCTCTCGTGAATGGATAAGAAGAATAATGGCTAAACAGGACGAACTGGTATTTCTGCCGCTTGGCGGCGTCGGTGAAATCGGCATGAATCTGGCGCTTTACGGATACGGTCCAGCAAGCAAGCGCGAATGGATCATGGTGGATTGCGGTGTGACCTTTGCCGGTCTCGATCTGCCGGGGGTCGATCTGGTTCTGCCCGACATCAGCTACATCGCCGAGCAGAAGAAGAACCTCAAAGGCATCATCATCACCCACGCTCATGAGGACCATTACGGCGCGCTGAACGATCTGTGGCCGGGCCTCAACGTGCCCGTCTATGCCTCGGGTTTCACCGCCGGCATGCTGGAGGCGAAGCGCGCCTATGAAGGCTCCCGCGCCGAGATCCCGGTGACGCCTTTCAAGGCGGGCGATCGCATCAATGTCGGTCCCTTCGAAATCGAGGCCGTCGGCGTCAATCACTCCATCCCGGAGCCGATGTCGTTGGTCATCCGCACGCCGCTCGGCAATGTCATCCACACGGGCGACTGGAAGATCGACGAAGCGCCGTCGCTCGGTCCGTTGACGGATGAGGCCCGCTTCCGCGCCATCGGTGAAGAGGGCGTGCTGGCGCTGATGTGCGACAGCACCAACTCGCTCCGCGACGGCGTGTCTCCGTCGGAACACGAAGTCTCCGAAGGTTTGCGGCAGATCATCGAAAATGCCGAGGGCCGCGTGGCCATCACCACCTTCTCCTCCAATGTCGGGCGTATCCGTTCCATCGCGCAGGCTGCAGAAGCGGCGGGCCGCGAGGTGCTGCTGCTCGGCTCGTCGCTGAAGCGCGTCGTCAACGTCTCGCAGGATCTCGGCATCATGGAAGGTATCAAGCCGTTCCTGGCCGAAGACGAATATGGCTATATCCCGCGCAACAAGGTCGTCGTCATTCTCACCGGCTCTCAGGGCGAGCCACGCGCGGCCCTTGCCAAGCTGTCGCGTGACGAGATGCGCAATGTGGCGCTTGCCGCCGGGGACACGGTCGTGTTTTCCTCGCGCGCCATTCCCGGCAACGAAAAGGCAATCATCGAGATCAAGAACGGCCTGATAGAGCAGGGTGTCCACATCGTCACGGACAATGAGGCTCTGGTCCACGTTTCCGGCCATCCGCGCCGCAACGAGCTTCTGAAGATGTATGAATGGACGAAGCCGCAGATCGTCGTGCCGGTGCATGGCGAGGCCGCTCATCTGGTGGCGCAGAAGGAACTGGCCGAACAGGCCGGCATTTCGCAGGTGCCGAAGGTTCGCAACGGCAATGTTCTGCGTCTGGCACCCGGTCCTGCGGAAGTCATCGACGATGCACCGCATGGCCGCGTCTTCAAGGATGGCAATCTCATCGGCGATATGGACGAGATGGGCATCTCCAACCGTCGCAAGCTTTCCTTCGCTGGCCATGTGTCCGTCAATGTGGTGCTGGACAGCCGTTATGACTTCCTCGGCGATCCTGATGTCGTGCCTTTCGGCCTGCCGGAATTCGATGACGAAGGCGAGGATATGGAAGATACGCTTTATGACGCCGTTCTCGGCGCTGTGGAGAGCATTCCCCGCGCCCGTCGCAAGGATCTGGAACTGCTGCGCGAGGCGGTTCGCCGCGCCGTGCGCGCTGCCGCCAACCAGACCTGGGGCAAGAAGCCGATCGTGACGGTTTTCGTAACGAAGGTCTGAGCCGGGGAGGCGCTGTACCTTTCAAACAGCTGCGTCGCGTCATATCCGGGTTGATCCGGATATGACGTGGCAACTGTTTCCCGCTTCTTCCTGTGGCTTTTTGCGCTTCTGGCAGGGAAGTGATTCCGGTTTACGGATGAATGCGTTACAAGGAACGCACATGCAGGGAGGATGTCATGCCGCTTCTTTCGGTCTTCGCCATTTATTTCATCGTCTGGTGGACGGTTCTTTTCGTCGTGCTGCCGATCGGCCTTCGTACCCAGGCGGAAGACGGAGACGTGGCGCTGGGCACCGTCGCAAGCGCACCGTCGCGGTTCAGGGGCGGCCGCGTCGTTTTGTTGACCACCCTGATATCGGCCCTGATCTGCGGCATCTGGTACGGCGGATCCTGGTGGTTCGGCGTCAGCCTTGATGACCTGCCGAGAATTATTCCCGTTTACGACTGACGCATCGGAAGCCTGTCGGCACCCATAGCAGACGTTCTCTTCCCCTCATTCCTGTGCCTGTCACATGAATCCAGCCGACGCGCGTCCGCGCGGAGAGAGCGTCCTTTTCAGCCCAAAGACTTGGGCTGACTGGGCCCCTGTGACAAGCAAAGGAATAAGGGAAAGAGGCAGAGTAAAAATCCTCACATGTCAGCACCCCGGCGCGGCAAGCGGCGCACCGAACACTGTCATAAGGATGTCATCTCCATCGTGCACACAGCATGGACGTATCGGACGGCTGATTCACCGTCACAATTTAACCGGAATAACGAGCCGGGGGTTGGTCGCGTCTATGAATCAAAAAAAAACAAGGCTTTTCAGCCTTGTTTTTCAGGTTTCGCGTGATCTGTAACCGTTACCGGGGCAGCGAACGAGCGCGCCTAAGATCTGATCCTCCCAAGACTGACCGCGAAAACGACAAGAATTTAGACTTCCTGCCTCTTTTGTAAGCTAAAGCTAGCTTAATCACCCATGCTTGTCATCTCATTTTTTGCATATTTGTTACAGTCGGCAAAAAATTCCCTGTGGTGCAATTTGTCGCACCGGAACAAGAATAATATTTCGACCAAAGCGTTTTGACGCGAATTAGCTATCGCGAAAATGCCATGAAATCGCCTTGAGCGCTCTTTTCATGGCGGGTTTTCTTCTTGGCGGGAAACGGCTATGTACGGCGCCAATATCCCTCTATTCGGGGCGATTCCCGCGCATATGCGCGTTGTCGCCAATATCAATGGAAGCCGTCATGCGTCTTAGCCGTTATTTCATGCCCATCCTGAAGGAAAACCCCAAGGAAGCGGAGATCGTCTCCCACCGCCTGATGCTGCGTGCGGGCATGATCCGGCAGCAATCGGCTGGCATTTATTCCTGGCTGCCGCTCGGCAAACGTGTGCTGGACAAGGTCAACAGGATCATCCGGCAGGAGCAGGACCGCTCCGGCGCCATCGAGCTTCTGATGCCGACGCTGCAATCGGCCGAGCTCTGGCAGGAAAGCGGCCGTTATGATGACTACGGCAAGGAAATGCTGCGCATCAAGGACCGTCAGGACCGCCAGATGCTCTATGGTCCCACCAACGAGGAGATGATCACCGACATCTTCCGTTCCTATGTGAAGTCCTACAAGAACCTGCCGCTCAACCTCTACCATATCCAGCTGAAGTTCCGCGACGAGGTTCGCCCGCGTTTCGGCACCATGCGTTCGCGCGAGTTCCTGATGAAGGACGCCTATTCCTTCGATCTGACCAAGGAAGACGCGATCCACTCCTATAACAAGATGTTCGTGGCTTATCTGCGCACCTTCGAGCGCCTTGGCCTGCGCGCCATTCCCATGCGCGCCGATACCGGCCCGATTGGCGGCAACCACAGCCATGAATTCATCATTCTGGCTGATACCGGCGAATCCGAAGTTTTCTGCCACAAGAGCTTCCTCGACCGCGCCATCCCGGCTGAAAATACCGATTTCGACGATGTCGCGGCGCTTCAGGGCGTTTTCGACGAGTGGACGGCCGATTATGCCGCCACCTCCGAAATGCACGACGAAGCCGCCTATGACGCCATTCCCGATGGCGAGCGCCTTTCCGCGCGCGGTATCGAAGTCGGCCACATCTTCTATTTCGGCACCAAATATTCCGAGCCGATGGGCGCGAAAGTGCAGGGCAAGGATGGCAAGGAACACCCCGTCCACATGGGTTCCTATGGCATCGGGCCGACACGCCTTGTTCCCGCCATCATTGAAGCATCGCATGACGAGAACGGAATCATCTGGCCTGCTTCGGTTGCTCCGTTCGATGTTGTCATCATCAACATGAAGGCTGGCGACGAGGCCTGTGATGCGGCTTGCGAAAAGCTGTATTACTCGCTGTCCAACGCCGGCAAGGATGTTCTTTACGACGACACCGACGACCGCGCCGGCCAGAAGTTTGCCACCGCCGACCTCATCGGCGTGCCGTTGCAGATCATCGTCGGACCGCGTTCGGTCGCGAATGGCGAGGTCGAAGTGAAGAACCGCAAGACCGGCGAACGTGAAACCGTCACAATCGAGGCGGCAATGAACAGGGTGCTTGGCTAAGCACGAACGGAAAGATGGGAGCGGCCTTCATCCGAAGACCGCTCCAGTTTTAGAGCGCATGCCGCAGAGATTGGGACCGGTCTTTGAAAAGACCGATCTTGCAAGGTGAGATCAGGGAGACGAAATGGCAAAAGCCGAGGCTGACAAGGGTGCGGCTCCTTCCGCCCGGGAAAAAACCGCCCGGCCGTTTTCCGCTTTCGAGCGCATGGTGGCGTGGCGCTATCTGCGATCGCGGCGCAAGGAAGCGTTCATTTCCGTCATCGCCGGCTTTTCCTTCGTCGGCATCATGCTGGGCGTCGCGACGCTCATCATCGTCATGGCGGTGATGAACGGTTTCCGCACCGAGCTGATTTCCCGCATTCTCGGCATCAACGGCCACATGATCGTCCAGCCGATCGACCAGCCCTTCAATAATTATGATGAGCTGGCGAAGAAGTTCGCTGCCGTTCCGGGCGTCACCATGGCCCTGCCGCTGGTGGAGGGACAGACCCTTGCTTCCGGTCGCGGCGGTGCAGGCTCCGGCGCGCTGGTGCGCGGTGTGCGTCAGGAAGACATCGACAAGATCAAGGAAGTCTCAACCAACATCAAGACCGGCGATCTCGTCGGCTTCATGGCGGGCGACGGAGTTCTGGTCGGCTCAAGGCTTGCCGCGCAGCTCGGCGTGACGGCGGGTGACGATATCACCCTCATTTCGCCGGAAGGCGATGTGACGCCGATGGGTGTCAATCCACGCGTCAAATCCTACAAAATATCGGGCGTCTTCGAGATCGGTATGTCGGAATATGACGCCTCGATGATCTATATGCCGCTTTCCGAAGCCCAGCTTTATTTCAATGCCGACGGTATCGTGCAGTCCATAGAGCTTTATGTCAGCCGTCCTGATGATGTCGACGGCATCCGGCCGCTGGTGGAGCAGGCGGCCGAACGGCAGATCTATATCACCGACTGGCGACAGCGAAACCAGACCTTCTTCTCCGCCCTGCAGGTGGAAAGAAACGTCATGTTCATGATCCTCACCCTCATCGTTCTGGTGGCGGCGCTCAACATCATTTCCGGCCTCATCATGCTGGTGAAGGACAAGGGTAGCGATATCGCCATTCTGCGCACCATGGGCGCCAGTTCCGGCGCCGTCATGCGCATCTTCTTCATGACGGGGGCGGCGATCGGCACGGTCGGCACCTTTGCCGGCGTGGCGCTCGGCGTCATCGTCTGCCTCAACGTGGAATCCATCCGGCAGTTCTTCTCCTGGGTATCCGGCACGGTGCTGTTTGATCCTCAGCTGTATTTCCTCAGCCAGCTGCCGGCCGAAATGGATTTGAGCGAGACCATTACCGTCGTCATCATGGCGCTGACGCTTTCTTTCCTGGCAACGATCTTTCCAGCATGGCGGGCTTCCAAGCTCGATCCGGTGCAGGCCCTGCGTTACGAATAAGGACCGCTTCGCAATATGGCAAAAAAAACAGTGCTGCGGCTTACCGGCGTCGAGAGGACCTATGGTCAGGGCGAGACGTCGCTTTCCATTCTGCGCAAGGCCGATTTTGAACTGAAGAGCGGCGAGATGGTGGCACTTGTCGCCCCCTCGGGAACCGGCAAATCCACGCTGCTGCATCTGGCGGGGCTTCTCGAGCATCCCGATGCCGGCGAGGTCTTCATCAACGGTGCGCCCTGCAATGGGCTGGGCGACGAAACCCGCACGGCGATCCGTCGCAGCGATATCGGCTTCGTCTACCAGTTCCATCACCTGCTGCCGGAATTTTCGGCGGTGGAGAATGTAATGATGCCGCAGCTCATCGCCGGTCTGACGCAGGCTGAGGCCCGCAAGCGCGCCAGCGCGCTGCTTGACTATATGCGCGTCGGTCATCGCGGCGAACATCGCCCGGCGGAACTTTCAGGCGGTGAACAACAGCGTGTGGCCATTGCGCGCGCAGTCGCCAATGCGCCGCTTCTGCTGCTCGCAGATGAGCCGACCGGCAACCTCGACCCCGAGACCGCGCATTATGTGTTCGATGCGCTGGAAGCGCTGGTGCGCCAGTCCGGTCTTGCAGCACTGATCGCCACCCATAATCACGATCTCGCCAACCGCATGGACCGTCGCGTGACGCTCGCCGAAGGGAAGATCGTCGATTTCTGATCGTCACTGCATAGGGCGATCATTGCGACGCCCGGTGCGATCCGTACCGAACCGGTGAGTCTCTCCACCCTGCGTCGGCCAGACTGTCGCTCGCTCTTCCACAACTGATTTTTTCCGAACCCGGAGGTTTTTTTGCCTCCGGTTTTTTTGCTTTGGAGTCAGGGACTTGCCGATAACGCCAACGGAACCGCGGCCGATTCTCTCGCGTTAGCAAGAGGAACATCAGCAGAACCCTGTTGACAATAGAACGAAATGAGAACAAAGTTGGAACATAACGAGTAAGGAGAGACCAATGACTGATTTCATCCGTGACGTTGCCGCTTTCGCTTCCATCGCTGTCTTCGTTGCCAGCTTTTCGGTGATCCTCACTGCCCTGTGAAGGACGCACCGGCGCAGAAGCCTGTATAGAGGCCGCAAGGCTGTGGACTTTGAGCGCCGGAAATCGGAAAATCGCCCCCTCGATTCAGAATGACAGGACGATGTTATGGGCGATACGGTTGTGCGTGGAGAAAACTCTGACGGAACGCTGAAAACGCCGGGTTTCGTCCATCTGCGGGTCCATTCCGCTTACTCCCTGCTTGAGGGGGCGCTACCCCTCAAGAAAATCATGTCCAAGGCCGTTGCTGACGGCCAGCCGGCCATTGCCATCACCGACACCAACAATCTTTTCGTTGCGCTGGAATTTTCCGAAAAGGCGCGCGATGAGGGTCTGCAGCCGATCATCGGCTGCCAGGTATCGATCGACATGCAGGATGCGGCGGATGATCGCCGCAACCATAACAGCCACCTCGCAAAACTTCCCGCCATCGTGCTTCTGGCGGCCGATGCTGAAGGTTACGAGCGGCTGGTGGATCTGATCAGCCGTGCCTATCTGGAGGGTGAAAGCGGAGGCCAGTCCGTGCATATTACCCGCGCGTGGCTGGAGGAAGCCTCCAATGCAGGGTTGATCGTGCTGACGGGGGCCTCGGGTGGTCCTGTTGATATGGCCCTCAAGGAAGGGCATGCATCCCAGGCAAAAGAACGTCTGATAACGCTGAAGTCGCTCTTCGGTGACAGGCTTTACATCGAATTGCAGCGCCAGTCCGGTTATGACCGCGCCCATGAGCGGCGTATGATCGGGCTTGCTTACGAACACGATATTCCGCTTGTCGCCACCAATGAGGCGTTCTTTCCTTCAAAGGCCGATTACGAGGCGCATGATGCGTTGATGGCGGTGGCGCATAACGCCATCGTTTCCGATGACAGCCGGTTTCGCCTGACCCCCGACCATTATCTGAAAAGCCGCGAGGAAATGACGGCGCTGTTTGCCGACATTCCCGAGGCGCTGGAAAACACCATCGAGATTGCGCTCCGCTGCTCCTACGTGCTGAAAAAACGCGGGCCGATCCTGCCGCGTTTCACCGGCGCCAGCGACGATCCGGAGGCTGCGGAGCACGCCGAAACCGAGGAGCTTCGTCGACAGGCTGTCGAGGGGCTGGATCAGCGGCTCGCCGCGCTCGGCATGTCGCCCGGCTATACGGAGCAGGATTATCGCGAGAGACTGGATTTCGAGCTCGGCGTCATCTCGCGCATGAAGTTCCCCGGTTACTTCCTGATTGTTGCCGACTTCATCAAATGGGCCAAGCAGCAGGATATTCCGGTCGGTCCCGGCCGCGGTTCGGGTGCCGGCTCGCTCGTTGCCTATGCACTCACCATCACTGACGTCGATCCCCTGCGCTTCTCGCTGCTGTTCGAACGCTTCCTCAATCCCGAACGCGTATCGATGCCCGACTTCGATATCGACTTCTGCCAGGATCGCCGCGAAGAGGTGATCCGTTACGTGCAGCGCAAATATGGCCGCGAGCAGGTGGCGCAGATCATCACCTTCGGTTCGCTGCAGGCGCGCGCGGCCTTGCGCGACGTCGGCCGCGTGCTGGAAATGCCCTATGGGCAGGTGGACAAGATCTGCAAGCTCGTGCCCAACAACCCGGCCAATCCGACACCATTGTCGAAAGCCATCGAGGAAGAACCGCGTCTGCAGGAAGAAGCGGACAAGGAACCGGTCGTCGCCCGTCTGCTTGATATCGCCCAGAAGATCGAAGGGCTTTACCGGCACGCATCCACCCATGCTGCCGGTATCGTCATCGGCGACCGGCCGCTATCGAAGCTCGTGCCGATGTATCGCGATCCGCGCTCCGACATGCCGGTCACGCAATTCAACATGAAATGGGTGGAAAGCGCCGGTCTGGTCAAATTCGACTTTCTCGGCCTGAAGACGCTGACGGTGCTGAAGGTGGCGGTGGATTTCGTTGCCAAGCGCGGCATCAAGGTCGATCTCGCCGCAATTCCGCTCGATGACGCCAAAACCTACGAGATGTTGTCGCGCGGCGAGACCATCGGCGTGTTCCAGGTGGAAAGTGCCGGCATGCGCAAGGCGCTGATCGGCATGCGCCCGGACTGCATCGAGGATATCATCGCGCTGGTGGCGCTCTATCGTCCGGGACCGATGGAGAATATCCCGGTCTATAATGCCCGCAAGCATGGCGAGGAGGAGCTGGAGTCCATCCATCCGACCATCGACCATCTCTTGAAGGAAACGCAGGGCGTTATCGTCTATCAGGAACAGGTGATGCAGATCGCCCAGGTGCTCTCCGGTTACTCGCTCGGCGAGGCCGATCTTCTGCGCCGCGCCATGGGCAAGAAGATCAAGGAGGAGATGGACAAGCAGCGCGAACGTTTCGTTGATGGCGCCATCAAGAACGGCGTGTCGAAGCCGCAGGCCGACACCATCTTCGACCTTCTGGCGAAATTCGCCAATTACGGCTTCAACAAGAGCCACGCAGCCGCTTACGCCATCGTTTCCTATCAGACCGCTTATATGAAGGCGCATTATTCGGTGGAGTTCCTTGCGGCCTCCATGACGCTTGATATGGCGAATACGGATAAGCTCAACGATTTCCGGCAGGATGCCGGCCGCCTCGGCATCGAGATCGTCGCACCTTCCGTGCAAACCTCCTTCCGCCAGTTCGAGACGGGCGAAAACCGCATCTATTATTCGCTGGCCGCCATCAAGGGCGTGGGCGAGGGGGCGGTGGAGCACATCGTCACTGTTCGCGGCGACAAGCCGTTTACGAGCCTTGAGGATTTCTGCCTGCGGATCGATCCGAAGCAGATCAACCGGCGTGTGTTGGAAAGCCTCATCAATGCCGGCGGTTTCGATTGTTTCGGTCGCGACCGTGCCGAGATGATCGGCGGTCTGGACCGGATCATCGGTTATTCGCAGCGCGCGCAGGAAAGCCGTGTCACCGGCCAGTCGGACATGTTCGGCTCAGGCGGCGCAAGCGGTCCGGAAAAGCTCGTGCTGCCCGCCTTCCAGCCCTGGCTCGCTTCGGAAAAGCTGCTGCGCGAATATCAGGTACTCGGCTTTTACCTCACCGCCCATCCGCTCGATACCTATCGGCCGGTCCTGGAGAAATTGCGGGTACAGAATTTCGCCGATTTTTCAGCGGCGGTGAAGCAGGGCGCAACCGCCGGGCGTCTGGCCGGCACGGTCACGGGCAAGCAGGAGCGCAAGACCCGCACCGGCAACAAGATGGGAATCGTCACCTTCTCGGATGCCTCCGGCCAATATGAGGCTGTGCTGTTTTCCGAAGGGCTCGGCCAGTTCCGTGATCTGCTCGAGGTGGGCAAATCGCTGGTCATCACCGTTCAGGCCGAAGAGCGACCGGAAGGCATCGGTCTTCGCATCCAGACGGCGCAATCGCTGGAGGAGAAATCCGTGCAGATGCAGAAGGCTCTGCGCGTTTACGTGCGCGATTCCGGCCCGCTGAAAACCGTCGCCAGGCACCTCAACACGAAGGGTGACGGATCGGTCTATTTTATCGTCATCAAGGATGAAGGCAGTCGCGAGATCGAGGTGGAACTGACGGAGAAATACCGCATTTCGCCGGAAATCGCCGCAGCACTTCGCTCCGCTCCCGGCATTGTTGATGTCGAGCTGGTGTGAGGCCTCGATCGCTTGCAGCCTGCTCAGACCGGCCCTTCCCTGGTCACGGTGATGAAGTCCGTTCCAGCGCCTGTCTCCATCTGGTGACTGAGGTCGGAAACGGTGATCGAGCTGCCCGTTGAAAGCTCCTTTTCGATGCGGGCACGGATGTCGGCCGGTATGTCAAGGCGGCCGAGCACGGCGCTCAGCTGGTCGAAGCCGCCGGGAGCCTCGGTAACGGTAATGCCCAGCCGCTTGCGGGCAGCGGCCGGCAGGTGGTTTTCCAGCGTCAAGCCGTTCCATTCGGCGGTGCCCTTCGCGCGGTCCACCGAAACGGCCTCGAAGAAATGGGTTCCAAGCGCCACTTCAGGATCCTTGATGTCGATGGCGGCTTCGAACAGCGGCTTGAAATCCTGCCGCACCATGATCTGGCCGCTCAGTGGATGGTCTTCACCGGCGGAAGCATAAAGCGCCGTTACGAAAGTATCCGTCAGAAGCGGTCCGGTGGTTTTCAGGCCTTTCCAGCGCTTGAACCCGTTAATGGCGCTGATCGTCATCTCTCCGGCATAACCATCCGCTGAACCGGCATCGAAACCAAGTCGGGTCAGCAAGGCCTGAATATCCATCACCTTTTCCCGCTCACCGCGCCGGGTGATGAGGATTCGCAAGGGCGAAGATTCCTTACCCTTTGCGGTCGTTTTGAGAGCCGGCTTGAGAGAATGCGTCTTTTCATTGACGGCGACCTCGACCGCACCCAGTGCGGCATCGAATGTCGCCGGGCGCAACTCGACATCGGAGAGCAGCAGCTCGCCGTCACCGCCATCCTCTCGCGGCTCAAACAGCGCCGGATGCTGCACGAAGCGCAGCGAGACCGGCCGGTCGGTGATGATGACGTGCACGCCGCGTTGTGTGTCGCCGAAGAGTGACTTCGCGAATTTGGAGGGCAGGCGCACGCAGCCATGCGAGGCCGGATAATTCGGCACCTTGCCTTCGTGGAGTGCTACGCCCGACCATGTCAGCCGCTGCATGAAGGGCATGGGGGCGGCCGAGTAGATATTGGATTCGTGGTATTTACGCTTTTCCAGAATGGAAAATATGCCGCTCGGCGTCTCATGTCCGGCCTTGCCGGTGGAGACTTTAGATGTGGCGATGATCTCGCCGTTTTCATAAAGCGCCAGCGACTGATCGTTTTTCGAAACGACGATCTGCAGGGACTTGCTGTCGGCGGCGAGCGCCGGAAAGGCAAGAATGCTGGCCGACAACATGCCGGTCAGAAAACAGAGGCGAAGGGACATGACGCAATACACCACATGCACAAAACTTGCTTCACTCAACCACGCGAAGTTTAATGAAGTTTAAGGATGCGCCAGTTGCAGCATCACTAATTTGTGTAAAAGCTTAAATAAACGCGCGTCATTCGCTGAGAGCGGCGTCGGCATGCGCAGTCCTCACTTGCGTGTGCCGAAAGTGTAGCCGGTCTCGACGCTGCCCTTGCCGAACTTGTCGCGCAGCTTGTCCATGGCCGCTTCCGCCGCTGCCCGGCGCTCAGCCTGTCTGTCGACGAGATCGGGAGGATCGGCAAGCCCTCCATCGCGCAGATCGCTGACGCCGATACCGATCAGCCGGAACTTGGTGCCGTCGGTTTCTTTTTCCAGCAGCGAAAGACCGGTGCGGAATATCCGGTCGGCAAGCTGGGTAGGGTCATCAAGCCTGCGGTTGCGGGTGCGGCTCTTGAAGTCGGCCGTCTTCATTTTCAGCACCACCGTCTGGCCTGAAATGCCGTTCTTCTTCAGCCGCCAGGCGACTTTTTCGGACAGGGAGCGCAGGATCGGGACGAGGTCATCGTGCCGGGAAATATCGTTGAAGAAAGTGGTCTCGGACGACACGCTTTTGGCCGGGTCATTGTTGTGCACATGACGCTCGTCTATGCCGCGTGAGAGCCGGAAGAGCCTCTGCCCCATCACGCCGTAGCGGCGCATCAGATCGCCTTCCTCCATCTCCTGCAGCTGGCCCACCATGCGGATGCCGTCCGCCTCCAGCGTTGCCGCAAATGCCTTTCCCACGCCCCAGATGGTGGTGACAGGCCGCGTCGCCAAGAAGGAAAGCGCCTCGGCTTCGCCGATTACCGAAAAGCCACGCGGCTTTTTGAGGTCAGAAGCGACCTTGGCCAGAAACTTGCAATAGGACAGGCCGGCCGAGACCGTTACGCCGACCTCTTTTTCCACCCGCTTGGCGAATTTCGCCAGCACGCGCGCCGGCGGATCATGGTGCAGCCTTTCGGTTCCGGAAAGGTCAAGAAATGCCTCATCTATGGAAATCGGCTGCACGAGCGGCGTCAATTCCTGCATCATGGACCTGATCTCGCGCCCGACGCGGCTGTATTTTTCCATGTCCGGCTTGATGACCACCGCATCCGGGCAGGCTTCCAGCGCCTTGAACATCGGCATGGCGGAACGCACGCCCTGAATGCGGGCAATGTAGCAGGCGGTGGAAACCACACCGCGCTTGCCACCGCCAACGATGACCGGCTTGTCGGCAAGTTCGGGATTGTCCCGTTTTTCGACGGAGGCGTAAAAGGCGTCGCAATCGATATGGGCGATGCTGAGATCATAGAGTTCGTCATGGTAGACGAGACGCGGGCTGCCGCAGGCGCGGCAACGCCTCAGGCCCGCTGGCTGGCCCGCCAGACAGTCACGGCAAAAACCGGGATCATAGTGGTGCGACGTGGGCATGGACCGAAAACAAAACAAGAACGTTGCCGACCATACTCCGGTGGTGACCTTGGCTCAAGTGGTCGGCCTGTCAATACATGCCTGAATCCAGCCCAGGCCCGGAAAAATGGTGCCAGGCGGCGGCCACCGTCTCGGGAGAGGTATCCGTCGCGGCACAGAAGGCCATGAGGTCGGGCTCGTGGCTCATCAGGAAATCGGTGAGGCCCGCCAGAAAGCCGGGATCGTGGGCGGCCTGACGCAGCATGTTGGCCTGCAATCCGCTCAGCGCCAGAAAACGCGCCAGCATGTCCGGCTCGTTTGCCAGCCAGCCAAGTATGGCGGCCGCCGTTTCTTGCGGATCTTTGCCGGCATCGTCTTTGTTTTTTGGATCTCGCAGCATTTCTCTACCGAAGTTACCTATTTTGAAACCAAATCCATCTAGCCTTGCGCAACAAATGGACGATGGAATCGGTTCTCTGACACCCTATATGTCTGGATGAAGGTTTCAAAGCGAAACGGGGACTGCTCACCATGCCCAAGCAGGTCATGATAGTCGAAGATAACGAGCTGAACATGAAGCTCTTTCGCGACCTGATCGAGGCGTCTGGCTATACGACGATCCAGACACGCAACGGCATGGAAGCGCTGGACCTTGCCCGCAAGCACCGCCCGGACCTCATTCTCATGGATATTCAGCTGCCGGAGGTTTCCGGGCTGGAGGTGACCAAGTGGCTGAAGGAGGATGACGAGCTGCATGTCATTCCGGTCATCGCGGTCACTGCGTTTGCCATGAAGGGCGATGAGGAACGCATTCGTCAGGGCGGATGTGAGGCCTATGTGTCGAAGCCGATCTCCGTTCCGAAATTCATCGAAATCATCAAGACATATCTTGGCGATGCATAAGGCGACTGGGGAACTGTTATGACGGCGAGAGTTCTGGTTGTTGACGACATACCCGCAAACGTCAAGCTTCTCGAGGCGCGGCTTCTGGCGGAATATTTCGACGTCGTCACCGCCGAGGATGGCTTCAAGGCGCTGGCGATCTGCGACGATGAACAGGTCGATATCATCCTGCTCGACATCATGATGCCGGGCATGGACGGTTTCGAGGTGTGCGAACGCCTGAAGGCCAACCCCAAAACGGCGCATATCCCGGTCGTCATGGTCACCGCGCTCGATCAGCCGTCAGACCGCGTGCGCGGCCTGAAAGCGGGCGCCGACGATTTTCTGACCAAACCGGTCAACGACCTCCAGCTGATTGCCCGTGTCAAAAGCCTGGTGCGCCTCAAGGCCGTCAGTGACGAATTGCGGATGCGCGCCGAAACGGCAAGGCAGATCGGCATCGAGGAGATGCTGCGCAGCGATGGTCTCATGCAGACGCCAGGCCGTGTGCTCGTCGCAGATGGCCGTGCCAGCTCGCAGGAGCGCATTGTCAGGGCGCTGAAGCCGGTTGCCGAGGTCGATGCCGTCACTGAGCCGCAGGCGGCACTGCTGAAGGCAGCGAGCAACCCCTTCGAGCTCGTCATCGTCAATTCCAATTTCGAAGATTACGATCCGCTGCGATTGTGCTCGCAGCTTCGGTCTCTGGAGCGCACCCGTTTTCTGCCGCTGCTTCTGGTGGCGGAGCAGGGGGCGGACGATATGGTTTCGCGCGCACTCGATCTCGGTGTGAACGATTACATTCTCCGCCCGATCGATCCCAACGAACTTGTCGCCCGGTCGCTCACGCAGATCAGGCGCAAGCGCTATAACGAGCATCTGCGGCTCAATCTCCAGCATACGATGGAACTTGCCATCGTCGATGGGCTGACAGGTCTCAATAATCGCCGTTATCTCGACAGTCATCTCAAGATACTTTTCGACCGCGCCGCCGTTCGTGGCCGCCCGATCTCCATCTGCATGACCGACATAGACCGTTTCAAGCTGGTCAACGATACCTATGGCCATGATGTTGGTGACGAAGTCCTGCGGGAGTTTTCAGCGCGTATCCGCAGCACGGTGCGCGGCGCCGATCTCGCCTGCCGTTATGGCGGGGAAGAATTCGTGGTCGTCATGCCGGATACGCCGATGGAGCTGGCGGCAAGCGTTGCCGAGCGCCTTCGGGCAATCGTCGAGGACAAGCCTTTTTACGTGCGTTCCATCGATCGCGAACTGAGCATTACCGCTTCACTGGGCATCGCCACCAGTAAAGGTGCCTTCGGCACGCCTGACGAACTCTTGAAACAGGCCGACAGGGCGCTCTACGAAGCAAAGGGCGCCGGACGCAACCGGGTTGTGGCAGCTGCGGCCTGACGGCCCCAGACTCCACTTTACGTGGAGAATTCATGCGCCTTTTTTTCTTGTGCTGCGTACTGGCAATAGCCGCATAACGAATTTTAGGAGGGCCTCGATAGGTCCCAAGCCCCTGACGCGGCCTGTATTTTATCTTCTTGCAATGAAGGCGTGAAAGTAAGCAGGGTTAATAGAGTTCAAGTTGAAAAATACGTTGAATTCAATCTCTCAGGGAACTATAGTGTGCCAGCTTGGTATATTTAACCATGTTTTCGAGGTGATGTATCTCTGGCTTAAGAATTTGTTGATTTTTATTTTACTTCTGCGCACACTCCCTATTGAGAGTAACAGTTCTTCCGGCGGGTTTTCCGTCTTGTGATGATGGAATGATGGCGGTTGACACCGCCGCGATTTCGCTCGTCAGGGGCTGGTATTGCGTAGTTCGAATGCCCCATGATGCTCAGGTCCGCCGCATCTCCTGAATCGTGGGGTCGGTCGGCTGACGATGTCCGAATCGGTTCCTCGTGCCGTAATCACATCGTTGGCCGACCGCCTTATCCCTCAAAATCCGTCTGCTTGTAACGCGCCTTTAGAGGAGTGTTCTCTTACGCTGCATTCGTGCGACGGAAGCTTTCGCGACACAGAGGGCTTCCGGCACCCATCGCGCGTCACCTTGTGGTCTCGTCACCGGCTTGGCTTGGAATGGCGGGGAAGGGGCCTTCAGCAAATCCTGCCCTGCGATGCCCGTACGAATAAGAGTTCGGCTGGATTTGCCCTAGCGCACAAACAAAAAACGCGCCCGTTGGGCGCGCTTTTACCGGAGAACCCGATCAAGAATTACTTGATCTTGGTTTCCTTGAATTCAACGTGCTTGCGTACAACCGGGTCGTACTTCGTCTTCGTCATCTTGTCCGTGAACGTACGGCTGTTCTTGGTGGTGACGTAGAAGGTACCGGTGTCGGCTGTCGACAGCAGCTTGATCTTGATTGTTGTAGCTTTCGCCATGGTCGTCCTGCCTTTAAACAAAAGAGAAGCCACAGGCGCTTCTCACCTCGGCTAAATCTGGCGCGAAACTACGTATCGCGCCTGAAAAGTCAAGTCTGTTTTGCCCGGAAAACAAAACGGAAGGCATAAAGCACCACGTAAAGCCCGAAAAACACGGCGAGCGCCCAGGCGAAGCCATCGGTGCCGGCGACATCCATGGAAATGCCCACGGCCTGTGGTCCTGCTATCGTGCCCATGGCGTAACAGAAGATGAAGGCGGCATTGGCGGCCACGAGATCTGCACCTTTCAGGCGCGATCCGAGGTGCGTGAGGCCGACGGTATACATGCCGGATACGAGGCCGCCCCAGAACAGCAGCAGGGCCGCCACGAGGATCCAGCTGTCCACCAGCAGGGGAAGCGCCAACGTGCCGCAAACGCCCGCAAAGGCCATCAGCGCGAGCATCGTGCGCCGGTCCTTCATCCGGTCCGAAAGCAGGCCGATCGGTATCTGGAAGACCATGTTGCCGATGCCCATCACGGTCAGCAGAAGTGCGGCCTGTGATTCGTTGAAGCCTTCACGCGTCGCATAGATCGGAAAGAGCGACAGGCCGCCCGCCTGCACCGAGCCGAAGACAAAAGCCGCAGCGGACGCCATCGGCACCAGCCAGACATAACGGATGAAATGGTGGTTGGGCCGCTCGTCCAGCTCCGGGCTCTCGCCGCGCGCCAGATAGATCGGGATCGCCGCCAGCAGGATGATCGCCGCGCCGACCAGGAAGGGCAGGATGCCCTCGCTGCCGACCACGGAAAACAATAGCGGGCCGACAGCAAAGCCGACCGCAAGTCCGGTGGCGTAGATGCCGAGAACCATGCCGCGTTTTTTCGGCGGCGCTGTCATGTTGATCCAGTATTCGGAAAGGATGAACAGCGTGGTGGTTGCGCCATGGAAGACGATTCGCAGCGGAAACCACATCCAGAAGGCGTCGGCGAAATAGAAACAGAGCGCACTCAGGGCCGAAACGACGACCGCAAACAGCATCGTTCGCGCCACGCCGAAATCATGGGCGATCTTGGTGGTCACCGGCGCTGCCATCATCGCGGCGACGCCGGCCATCGCCGAGTTCACGCCGATCATGGTGGAGGAGATGCCACGCTTCTCAAGGATGATCGACAGGAGCGGCAGGCCAAGACCGATGGCGACACCGACCGCACTGATGGCGGAAATCGCGGCGATCAGTGAGGGCCAGTGAATGGCATCCGCTTCGCATTTCATTTGTGACATAACGGCCTTTATACAAACTCTTGAATGAATCGGCCGTGGCGCGTGAAATAGAGCCGCGCGGGGCTGTCAAAGGGCAGTGAGGGATCACCTATCATGAGTTTTGTGACATCTTCGAGAACCGTGCGCGTGATTTTCGGCATGTTCAGACCGGAAAGGTCATTCATGTCAAGCCATTGCACATTGTGCAACTCGTCGGAATCTCGGGTTAGCCGGGTATCCAGCCGCAATTCGTCGGCATAACAGCAAAAAAATCGGGTGTCGTAACGCCTGATATTGCCGGGCGGGGTGATGGCGCGCGCCACATATCGGAAACAGGAAAGATCCGGACCGCCCTTATCGAGCCCGATATCCACGCCGGTTTCCTCGACAAGTTCGCGGGCGGCGGCAAGCGCCAGTGCTCTTGCCCCGGCAATGCTCAGGCGGCGCGCCGCAGAGACTGTCAGGCTGTTGATGACAGCGGGGTGCAGATCGCTTGAGAAGGGCAGGGCGTGGTCGCGCGGATCGCGTTTGCCGCCGGGAAAGACGTAAGCGCCCGGCATGAAGACATGGGCGCTGCTGCGCTGGCCCATCAGCACCCGGAGAGCTGGGCCGGAACGGTCGAACAGGATAATGGAGGCGGCATCGCGCGGACGCATCTGTGTGCTCGCCGCTCCGGTATTCGTGGGACGCTGGGGCACGTGAAAGTTCCCGCCCGCGGTCAGTGGGAGGAGCCGTCTATCTGCGCCTTTGGCTGCTTTCCGTCAAAGCCGTGCATCTTAAGCGCCCATTGCAGGCCGATGACGCCACCCTTGATCGGCTGCAGCGTCAAAAGGGCAGCGAGAATGGTGATCGGCACCCAGATGGCGAAATGCACCCACATGGGAACGGAAAACACCATGTCCGTCATCATGAAACCGCCGACGGCGATATGGCCGATGATGACGATGGAGATGTAGGGCGGCAAATCATCGGAACGGTGGTGATGCATTTCCTCACCACAGGCCGCACAATTATCCACCGGCTTCAGGAAAGCGCGAAACAGGCGGCCGCTGCCGCAGGCCGGGCAGCGGTTCGCCATACCCCGCATGATGGAGCGTCCAAGCGGCCGCTCCGCACTGTTGTCGCCGAAGGTGACCGTTTCCGAGCTCTGATGTGCACTCATCCTTAAGTCCTTCTCCCGTTTCCTTCTACCGCCTGCCGCGGTCTTGTTAGCGTCGCCGGCCTAACGTCGCCTTCTGGGCGGCCGTGTTCCGGGCTTTGCGGCAGGACGCGATGTCCGCCGGCCCGCCTTGTGGAACGACCGGGTGCCGACCGGCATCTTGCGCCCAGGGCTCAGCATATCAAAACGCAGCGCACCCGCCAGTGGCACCGCTTCCGCGAGCCGCACCTGAACCGTGTCGCCGAGTTGATAACCGAGACCCGTCTTTTCCCCCGTCAGAGCCTGATGCGCCTCGTCGTAAAGGAAATAGTCGGTTCCGAGTGTAGATATAGGAACAAACCCGTCCGCGCCAAACTGCGGCAGCGCGACAAATAGTCCCGCCTTGGTGACACCGCCGACGCGGCCCTCGAACTCTTCACCCACCCGTTCGGAAAGATGATGCGCGATCAGCCGGTTGACGGTGTCGCGCTCGGCCGCCATGGCGCGCCGCTCGAAGGTGGAGATTTCGGCGGCGATATCATCAAGCGTCGCCTCTTCCTGCGGGGTGATGCCGCCTTCGCCGAGCCCCAGCGACCCCACCAGCGCACGGTGCACGATCAGATCGGCATAACGGCGGATCGGCGAGGTGAAATGCGCGTATTTCATCAGGTTGAGGCCGAAATGGCCGATATTTTCCGGGCTGTAGATCGCCTGGCTCTGGCTGCGCAGCACCATTTCGTTGACCATGATCTGGTGCGGCGTGTCGAGTGCGCGTGCCAGAATGCCGTTGAAGGAATTGGCGCGCATGGCCACACCCTTGGCCATGGATATGCCGATGGTGCCGAGGAATTCGCGCAGCACCTCCTGCTTGGAGAGCGTCGGCGCGTCATGCACGCGGTAGACCAGCGGCTGCTTTTTCTTTTCAAGCGTCTCGGCGGCGGCGACATTCGCCTGGATCATCATTTCCTCGATCAGCTTGTGCGCGTCGAGGCGTTCGGGAATGACGACCTTGTCCACCGTGCCGTCGGGCCTGAGCTGAATCTTGCGCTCCGGCATGTCGAGTTCCAGCGGCTGGCGGCGGTCGCGGCCGCGCTTCATCACGGCGTAGGCGTGCCAAAGCGGCTTCAGGATCGGCTCCAGCAGTGTGCCGGTCTTGTCGTCCGGGCGGCCGTCGATTGCTGCCTGGGCCTGCTGGTAGGAAAGCTTGGCAGCACTCTTCATCATGATGCGATGGAAGGTATGGCCCGCCTTGCGGCCTTCCTTCGAGAAGGTCATGCGTACGGCAAGGGCAGGGCGGTCGACGCCTTCCTTCAGCGAGCAGAGATCATTGGAAATGCGCTCCGGCAGCATCGGCACGACGCGATCCGGGAAATAGACGGAGTTGCCGCGCTTCAGCGCCTCGCGGTCGAGCGGCGCGCCTGATCGCACATACCAGGAGACATCGGCGATTGCGACGGTGACGATGACGCCATCAGGGTTGTCGGGCGATGTATCCGGTTCGGCATAGACCGCGTCGTCATGGTCCTTGGCGTCGGCCGGATCGATGGTGATGAGCGGCAGGTCGCGCCAGTCCTCGCGGTGCGACATGGTTGCGGGTTTGGCAGCGTCCGCTTCGGCCAGAGCATTCGAAGGGAAGATGTGCGGAATGCCGTGGGCATGGATCGCGATCATCGAGATCGCCTTTTCCGAGGCGACTGAGCCGACGACAGACAGAACCTTCGCGCGCGTCAGGCCGTAACGGCCGCTATTGCGTGAGGTTTCCACCTCGATCAGATCGCCGTCCTTGGCGTCGCCGACACCATCGGGGTCGATGACCATTTCCTCGCCGCGCCGGTCGATCGGCATCAGGCGTCCGCCGCCGCCTTCCGTCTGCTTGAACACGCCGAGCAGCGCGTTCTGGCGAGGGTCGATGAGCTTCACGACACGGGCGGTATAGGCCGGGCCGACGCTGTCCTTGGAGGGGAAGATCTTTGCCAGAATGCGGTCGCCGAGACCGGCCGCCGGGGCTTTCTTGCCGCGATCCTGCGAGGACTGGCGGATGAGCACGGCAGGTGCCGCGCCCATATCTTCCGGCCATTCCGCCGGCCTGCCAATCAATTCGCCATCCTTGTCGCGGGTGGTGATGTCGAGAACCGTAACGGGCGGCAGGCCACCCGGCCGCGTCAGCGTCTTGCGGCTCTTCTGCACCATGCCGTCGTTTTCAAGCTCCTTCAGCAGCGCCTTGAGAACAACGCGGTCGTCCCCCTTCAGCCCGAAAGCCTTGGCGATTTCGCGTTTGGAGGCCTGCTGCGGATGGTCTGCGATAAATTTCAGCAGCACTTCGCGGGAAGGCACCTCGCCATGGATGATGCCTTCACCTTCGTTCACCCGCTTGCCGCGCCCGGTGCGTCCGAAGCCGTCGCTGGCGGAACCCTGTTTCTGACGCGGCGCCTTGCTCACTCTGCTGCCTTCTTGGATTTGGCTGCGGCCTTCGGCTTGGCAGCCGTCTTGCTCTTGGTCGCGGCCTTGGCTTTCGTCGCCTTCGGCTTTGCGGCGGCATCGCCATCGGCCTTCTTGGCGGCAGGTTTCTTGGCCTTGGCGGGCTTGCCGCCGGTTCCGGTCTTGGCGATGCGCTCGGCGATCAGCACCAGGGACTCGTCCAGCGTCACCGACGCCGGGTCCTGCCCCTTTGGAATGGTGGCGTTGACCTTGCCCCAGTTGACGTAAGCACCATAACGCCCGTCGCGGACGGTAATCGGACCGCCATCAGGGTGGTCGCCCAGTTCCTTCAAGGCGGCAGGTGTGCCGCTGCGGCCGCGTCCCGGTCCCTTGCTCTGCTTTTCGGCAATCACGGTCACGGCGCGGTTGAGACCGATCGAGAACACGTCCTCGATGCTTTCAAGGCTCGCATAGGAACCGTCATGCAACAGGAAAGGTCCGTAGCGGCCGAGGCCGGCGGAAATCATCTTAGCCGTTTCCGGATGTTTGCCAATATCGCGCGGCAGATTGATGAGCGCCAAGGCCTTTTCGTGGTCGATGTCCTCAGGCTTCCAGCCCTTGGGCAGCGAAGAGCGCTTGGCTTCCTTGCCGTCGCCGCGCTGGATATAGGGTCCGAAACGGCCCGAGCGCAGCGTCAACTCTTCACCGGTCATCGGATCGGCGCCGAGCGCCTTCGGCTCGTTCGAGGCCGCAGCTTCGGCTTCCGAACCATCGGAGGTGAGCTGGCGCGTATAGTTGCATTCAGGATAGTTCGAGCAACCGACGAAAGCGCCATATTTGCCGAGCTTCAGCGAAAGATTGCCGGTGCCGCAAACCTGACAGATGCGCGGATCGGAACCGTCCTCGCGCTTGGGGAATACGAGCGGGGCCAGAACCTCGTTCAGCGCATCCAGCACGTTGGTGACGCGCAATTCCTTGGTGTCTTCGATCTGCGCGAAGAAATCCTTCCAGAAATCGCGCAGCACCTGCTTCCAGTCCAACTCACCAGCGGAAATACGGTCGAGCTTTTCTTCGAGAGCGGCGGTGAAGTCGTATTCGACATATTTGGAGAAGAAGCTTTCGAGGAAAGCCGTCACCAGTCGTCCGCGCGAATGCGGGATGAGCTTGCGCTTGTCGACAATGATATATTCGCGGTCGCTCAGCGTCTTCAGCGTCGCCGCATAGGTGGAAGGACGGCCGATGCCGAGTTCTTCCATCTTCTTGATGAGCGATGCTTCCGAATAACGCGGCGGCGGCTCGGTAAAGTGCTGGCTGGCGTTGATCTTCTGCTTGGCGAGGTTCTCGCGCGCATTGATCGGCGGCAGACGGCCTTCGTCGTCACCGTCGTCGCTCTGTTCGCCGTCTTCCTTCTGGTCGGTATACGCGGCGATAAAGCCGTCGAAGCGGATCACCGAACCGACGGCACGAAGACCGGCCTTTTCGCCGTTCTTGTCGGCAAGAATTTCCACCGTGGTACGTTCGATTTCGGCAGATGCCATCTGGCTTGCAATGCCGCGCTTCCAGATCAGGTCGTAAAGACGCAGCTGGTCGGCATCAAGGTAACGCTTCACCTGATCCGGCGTGCGGTTGAAATCGGTCGGGCGGATCGCCTCGTGCGCTTCCTGGGCGTTCTTTGCCTTCGTTGAATAGAAGCGCGCCTTTTCCGGCACATAGCGGTCGCCGAACTGCTCGCCGATGGCGCGGCGTGCGGCGTCGATCGCTTCCGGCGCCATCTGCACGCCGTCGGTACGCATATAGGTGATCAGACCGACGGTCTCGCCGCCGATATCGATACCTTCATAAAGCTTCTGCGCCACCTGCATGGTGCGCGAGGCGGAAAAGCCCATGCGTGAAGACGCCGCCTGCTGCAACGTCGAGGTCGTGAAGGGAGGGCCGGGATTGCGCTTGACGGGCTTTGCCTCGACGGTGTCGACTACATAGGTCGCACCTTCGAGCAGCGCCTTCAGGCGGTTGGCGTCCTCACCGGTCTTGATCGAGCGGCTTTGCAGGCGCTTGCCATCGGCGGAAACCAGCTTGGCTTCGAACTCGTCACCGCGCGGTGTCTTCAAAAGCGCGCTGATGTTCCAGTATTCCTCGGAGACGAAACGTTCGATCTCGGATTCACGATCGCAGACGAGACGCAATGCAACGGACTGCACGCGGCCGGCCGAGCGGGCGCCGGGCAGCTTGCGCCACAACACCGGCGACAGGTTGAAGCCGACGAGATAATCGAGCGCGCGGCGGGCAAGATAGGCGTCGACCAGTGGAATGTCGATGTCGCGTGGGTTCGCCATCGCATCCAGCACCGCCTTTTTGGTGATGGCGTTGAAGACCACGCGCTTCACCGGCTTGTCGCCGAGAACGCGCTTCTTCTTCAAAAGATCGAGCACATGCCAGGAAATCGCTTCGCCCTCGCGATCCGGGTCGGTTGCGAGAAACAGGCCGTCGGAGGATTTCACCGCGTCGGCAATGTCCTTCATGCGCTTGGCGGACGCGCTATCGACCTCCCAGGACATTTCGAAGTCCTGGTCGGGCAGCACCGATCCGTCCTTGGCAGGAAGGTCCCGGACGTGGCCAAAAGATGCAAGAACCTTGTAGCCGGGACCAAGATACTTGTTGATCGTCTTGGCTTTGGCCGGAGATTCTACGACGACGACATTCATATTTTTTTCTCTGGGAACTGGTCCGTTAACATAGCCGGGTTGCAACCGAATGCTGCAACAAGGCCTCTTTATAATTCGACATGGACAGGTAATGCGCGCGGGTCAAGAGGCAAGGCCGATTTTATCGCTCCAAGGCGGGTGCAACCTATGGATAATCTATCGTTGTATTGCAATCTTTGGTAAATTGGTTATAGTGACCAACATGATTTGAATCTACTTAATGCCGTTTGTTTCAGATTGAATTTCCAGGATAGATATATGGTCCCGAACGCGACAAACAATAATGCCGATAATGAAGGGACCAGAGAGAACTTGGCTTACATTCGCCAGATGCTGGCGGAACTGCGCCAGGTCGCCAGCCGCGAGGGAGCAGATATGCTCTGCTACCTGATCGAGATGGCCTATGTCGAAGTCGGTGACATCCAGAGCGGACGACGCAAGCTCTCAATCCGCGACGAAGAGCGAAATCCGACCCCCGGCATGCCGGTTTAGTCGCCCGGCTATATCAAGTTCCAGCAGCACCAGATGAACGGTGGCGGCGGAAAAACCCGTGTGACGGATGATATCGTCCGTTTCCACGGGCGAGGGACCGAGAGCGGCTGCGATGATGCTGCGCTCGTCGTCCCCTGGTGGTGACATCTCGATGTCGGATCTCGGTTCCTCGACCTTTCGCTCATACGGCAATTGCGGCTCCATCAGCGGCCGCAGCGCATCGAGAATATCTGAAGCCCCCGTCGTCAGCATCGCGCCTTCCTTGATCAGCCGGTTGGTGCCTTCGCAGCGTGCATCGAGTGGCGAGCCCGGCACGGCGAAAACGAGCCGCCCCGCTTCGCCGGCAAGCCGCGCCGTGATCAGCGAACCCGAACGCTCCGCCGCTTCCACGATGACGACACCGAGGGAGACGCCTGATATCAGCCGGTTGCGGCGGGGAAAATCCCGTGCGCGCGGTTCCCAGCCAAAGGGCATTTCGCTGATGGTCGCCCCGCCCTGATCGTATATGTCCTGCAGCAGCCCGAAATTTTCCTGCGGGTAGGGACGGTCGAGGCCGCCCGCCAGCATGGCGACTGTTCCGGTTGCAAGGCTTGCCCGATGTGCGGCCGCGTCTATGCCACGCGCCAGTCCCGAAGCGATTGTATAACCGGCCCTGCCGCAGTCGCGCGACAGCATCGCGGCGAATTTCGCGCCGTTGATGGAGGCATTGCGTGATCCGACAATGCCGACACAGGGTCTTGTTGCGGTGGATGCCGACCCCTTCATGGCGATCAGCGGCGGCGCGCCGTCCAGATGCCGCAAGGCGGGTGGATAGTCAGGCTCACCAATGCCGACGAAACGCGCGCCGAATCTTTCAGCCGTTTCGATTTCGCCTTCCGCTTCCGCCAGCGTGGCGATGCGCGGGCTGCGCAATGAACCGCCGCGCCTTGAAAGCTCGGGCAGGGCATCGAGCGCCTTTTCGGCACTGCCGAAATGATTGATGAGTTCGCGGAAGGTGACGGGACCGATATTGTCGCTGCGGATCAGCCGCAGCCAGGCGACCCGCTGCCGGGCGGAAAGCTCTATGCCCTGCCGTGTCGTTTCCTCATGCGGCATGACATATCCTTAAAGACTGGCCTTAGCCTTTTTGCCCGATCCGGCTTTCCGTACCGGCCAGAAGCCGCGATATGTTCTCGCGATGTTTCCACCAGGAAATGGCGCTCAGCACCGTTACCAGCAGCGCCGTCTTTTCAGGTCCGAGTATCCAGAGCGCCACGGGAATGACCAGCATGGCAAGCAGCGCTGACAGCGAGGAATAACGGGTGATGAAAGCGGTCGCGAGCCAGATCAGCGCAAAGGCCAGCATCATTAGCGGTGCTGCGCCTAAAAGTACGCCGATATAGACGGCCACACCCTTGCCGCCCTTGAAACCGAGCCACACTGGAAACAGGTGCCCGAGAAAGGCGAAGAAACCGGCGACCAGCGACGCTTCGTAGCCCCAGAGCGCATTGGCAACCAGGACGGCCGCGGTGCCCTTCAGCGCATCGAGCAGCAAAGTCGCTGCGGCGAGCTTCTTGTTGCCGGTGCGCAGAACGTTGGTTGCGCCGATATTGCCGGAACCAATTTTGCGCACATCCCCCAGCCCGGCCATGCGGGTGAGAAGGAGGCCGAAGGGTATCGAACCGAACAGATAGCCGATCAGCGCCGCAAGCGCGAGAAGGGCAGGCGCCGTCTGCCAGTCAGTCAAAGCACTCATTCAAACGTCCCCTCTGTCGCGCCGGCTGCGTGATCTCTGTCGTGTTCTTATGCCAAGGAATGAACGGCTTTGCCAGCCACATAAGTGGCCACAGCGCGACCGCTGAAACGGGCGTCCTCGAACGGCGTGTTCTTGGATTTCGACACCAGCTGTTCCCGCGTGACGAGCCATGGTTCATCGAGGTCGATCAGGGTGATATCGGCTTTCGCACCGACTTTAAGCGTTCCCGCATCCAGACCGAAGATTTTCGCCGGACGGGTGGAAAGCGCATCGATCAGCCGCATCAGCGGAACCTCGCCGCTGTGGTGGAGCCGCAGCGCCGCAACCAGCATGGTTTCCAGCCCCACAGCACCGCTTGCCGCGTCCGAAAAGGGCAGGCGTTTGGTGTCCACATCCTGCGGATCGTGCGAAGAGACGATGATGTCGATCGTGCCGTCTTTCAGCGCTTCCACCATGGCCTTGCGATCGTCTTCGGCGCGCAGCGGCGGCGAGAGCTTGAAGAAGGTACGGTATTCGCCAATATCATTCTCATTGAGCGTCAGATGGTTGATTGAGATGCCACAGGTCGCCTTGACGCCCCGCTGCCGGGCGACACGGATCGCTTCGGCCGATTCCGGCACGGAAATCTTGGCGGCGTGATAGATCGCCTGCGTCAGACCGGCAATGCGCAGGTCGCGCTCGAGAGGGATGATCTCGGCTTCCTTCGGAATGCCTGACAGACCGAGCCAGCTTGCGAAAAGCCCCTCATTCATGTCGCCGCCACCGATATATTTGTCGCGGGTCTCGAGCGCGATCACCGCACCCAGTTCGCGCGCATAGGTCATGGCGCGGCGCAGGACCAGCGTGTCGGAAAGCGCCTTGCGGCCATTGGTGAAGGCCACCGCACCGGCTTCCTTCAGCATGCCGATCTCGGTCATTTCCTCGCCCCTGAGGCCTTTGGTCAGCGCCGCCGAGGGATGAACATTGACAATCGCCTTGTCGCGCGCCGTCTTTTTCACATATTCGACCAGCGCGATATCGTCGATGACAGGATCAGTGTCCGGCATGACGATGATGCTGGTAACGCCGCCGGCCGCTGCCGCGCGCGAGGCGGATTCGATCGTTTCGCGGTGCTCGCCGCCCGGTTCGCCAACGAAGACCCGGGCGTCCACCAGACCGGGAACGGCCACCAGCCCCTTGCAGTCGCGAACCGTCGCACCTTCGGGAGCACCCTGATTGTGAGCATCCCTGCCGGACGCGAGGATCGTGCCGTCAGCACCGATGATGACGCTGCCGGCCTCGTCCAGATTGCGGGAGGGATCGACGATGCGGAGGTTCTTGAGAACGGTTACGGCACTCATACGCGCTCACCCTGATTTTGCGAGACAAGCAGGGTTTCCATGACGGCCATACGCACGGCAACCCCCATTTCCACCTGGCTTTCGATGACGCTCTGCGGACCATCGGCCACTTCGGAAGCGATTTCGACGCCACGGTTCATCGGGCCGGGATGCATGACCAGCGCATCTTCCTTCGCCGCCTTCAGCTTTTCGGCATCGAGACCGTAATAATGGAAATATTCACGCACCGAAGGCACGAAGGAGCCGGACATGCGCTCGCGCTGCAGGCGCAGCATCATCACCACATCGGCGTTCTTCAGCCCTTCCTTCATGTCGTGGAAGACCTCGACGCTCATGTCGCGGATACCGGAGGGAAGAAGCGTGGCGGGGGCGACGACGCGCACGCGCGCGCCCATCTGGTTGAGCAGGATGATGTTGGAGCGGGCAACGCGTGAATGCAGCACGTCGCCGCAGATCGCCACCGTGATGCCGGACAGTTCGCCCTTGGCGCGGCGGATGGTCAGTGCGTCGAGCAGCGCCTGCGTAGGGTGCTCATGCTGGCCGTCTCCGGCATTGACGACGGAGCAGGTGACCTTCTGCGCGAGAAGGGCTGCCGCACCGGCGGAAGAATGGCGCACGACCAGCACATCCGGGCGCATGGCGTTCAGGGTCATCGCCGTATCGATCAGCGTTTCGCCCTTCTTCACCGAGGAGTTGCCCACCGACATGTTCATGACATCGGCGCCGAGACGTTTTCCGGCAAGCTCGAAGGAGGATTGCGTGCGCGTCGAGGCTTCAAAGAACAGGTTGATCTGCGTGAGGCCCCGGAGCGTCGAGGTCTTTTTCTCGCGCTGGCGGCTGATTTTCACCGCCTCGTCGGCCTTGTCGAGAAGCAGGGTTATATCCTGATGGGAAAGCCCCTTGATGCCGAGGAGATGGCGATGGGGGAAGAAGACCATGCGGTTTGCCTCCTGACGGGCGTCGCATTTTCCCGTGAAAATGCCCGGAACGCCCGAATGCTGATCCGTGCGCTCCATTCGCTGTGAACACGCCGGTGGAGTGCCGCGGAATTCGGTCCTGCGCTCTATAGAGATTGCTTGCCGCAGGGGCAAGCACCCGTGAACCCCTGAAATGAAAACATGGCGATGTTTCCCCAGCGCGCGAGAAAAAGTGGACTATCTGACCGCGTTTGAGCGAATGTCAGATGATGCCATGCTTTCTCAAAAGCGCCTGCTCGTCGCCCGAAGCCCAGCCGAAAACTTTAGGATTCCCGTCCAGATTCTGGACAAAGTAGTGAACATCGAAATCGATTGCGACATCCGACTGGCTTTTGGGGGCAAAGGTCGCCGTCCAGGCAACATGGGCGACGCAATGATGTTCATCGATGGGAGAGAGGTGGATATTGCGTATCCGCATCTCCTTCGTTCCTATCGCCCGATAGCGCTCATAACCCTTTGTCATGACCTGCCTCAGTTGCGCGTCATTCTTTCCGGTCATCACTCCTGAAGGGGAAGCGGCGATGAAGTCTGACGCATAGAGGGATGCGACCTCTTCCATATCCATGTGGCCGTTGAGCGACCTGTTGAAAAACCGCTCGTATCGCTCGAAGAGCTTTCTTACACCGGCCTCCATGGTTTCCTCCCTGCGCAGCCTTCCAATAAGTTGCGAACCGAAAAAGCCTGCCGAAAGTTCCACGTCGGGTAATGGCTTATGCATAATATTCGACATATGCGATGATTGGGTTTCAGCCAGATCACGCAATCGCTCCAGGCGGAGTGGAATCGCCATGTGCAGAGCCCGATATTGAAGTGGCTGAGGGGGTCGTCGCTTGTCTTACATCAAGGCGCCGGACATCCTTTTTTGGGCGCTGATGGCATGCGCGGTCCTTGTGGGATTTCGATTGGAAGGCTTCTCATCCGCCATGCGGGCCACTCTTCGCCGAGGCTCGTGCGAGGCACGGTATCCGGCTTCCTCATGGCGCTGTCCCTCGGTCTTGCCGGAAACGTGTTCGGCATTTTCTAGACCGGTCCTGAAAAATGCTGAAAGCGGGGGTTTAATCGTCTCAATCGCTTCCTGTGGGCGGGATTATGCAATATCACCCCCCTATGCAATTCCAGTAAAAAACAGCTAGAAGCAGTGGATGACCCAGAATTCCCGGACAGAAGAAACGCTCGCCGAACTGAACCAGCCCAGCCTCTGGTCCGGTATCAATGCCTATCGTTCCGACCCGCTGATCGTCGACCTCACCTCTGGCCTGTCCCGCAATCTGAGAGAAGAGTTCGACCAGCTCGGGCGATACGTGACCTCGCATGAGGCGCAGGAACTGGCGCGCATGGCCAACCAGGGCGTGCCGCAGCTGCACACCCACGGCCCGCGCGGCGAACGTCTCGATCAGGTGGAGTTCCACCCCGCATGGCACGCGCTGATGCGCCGCTCCATGTCATCGGGCCTTCATTCCAGCGTCTGGGAAAATCTGGCCGAAACGCGCGGCAATGAACACAAGGCCCGCGCCACCAAGTTCTATCTGACCTCGCAGCTCGAGGCCGGGCACCTCTGCCCGCTGACGATGACCAGCGCCTCCGTCGCCGCCATCATGACCTCGCCGCGCGTGCAGAAGGAATGGGTGCCGAAGATCCTGTCGCGCAAATATGATTCCTCGCAGAAGCCGGGGCTGCAGAAAACCGCCGTGACCATCGGCATGGGCATGACGGAAAAGCAGGGCGGCACGGATGTGCGCGCCAACCGCACCACGGCGGAGCGGGTGGGCGAGGGCATCTATCGCCTGTCCGGCCACAAGTGGTTCCTGTCCGCGCCGATGAGCGACGGTTTTGTGATGCTGGCCCAGATGGGCGACGGCATGGGCTGCTTCCTGGTGCCGCGTTATCTGGAAGATGGTTCGAAGAACGGTCTGCATTTCCAGCGCCTCAAGGACAAGCTCGGCAACCGCTCCAACGCCTCTGCCGAGGTCGAGTTTACCGATGCTTTCGGTTATATTCTCGGCGATCCCGGCAGCGGGGTGCGCACCATCCTCGACATGGTGACGCTGACGCGGCTCGACTGTGCGCTCGCATCGGCCGGCATGATGCGTGCCTCGCTCGCGGAAGCTGTGCATTTCGCCCGCGGCCGTTCGGTTTTCGGCAAGATGCTGGTCAGCCAGCCGATCATGACGCGTGTTCTTGCCGACATGGCGCTGGATGTCGCCGCCGCGACGGCGCTTTCCTTCCGGCTGGCGTCGGCCTTCGATGCCGCGCGTAACAATCCGGCGGAAGCCGCCTATGCACGGGTCATGACGCCGATCGTGAAATACTGGTGCTGCAAGATCGCGCCCGCGCTGATTTACGAGGCCATGGAATGCCTCGGTGGCAACGGTTATGTCGAAGAGCGGCCAATTGCCCGCCACTATCGCGAAGCGCCTGTCAACGCCATCTGGGAAGGCTCCGGCAACGTCATGGCGCTGGATGTGCTGCGGGTTCTTCAGCGTGGCAAGGATCTGTTCGATCTCGTCTTCCAGACGCTCGAGCGGGATCTTGGGCCTGCCGGCAAAAAGACCACCGACGTCCTGCGTGCCGCAATCGCCCTTGCCGAGCGCGATGAGGGGGCTGCCCGCCTGCTGGTCGAGCAGTTCGCGCTCGCTGCGGCCGCTGCCGAGCTTTGCCGGCTGGGTGCCGGCAAGATAGCCGACGCGTTCCTGGAGACCCGTCTTGCGGGCGGCTGGCGCCACACTTACGGCATGCTCGATTCCCGCTTCGATCCAAATTATATTATCGATCTTCTGTATCCGCCCGCGTCCTGAGCGACGAAGGGGTGGATGACGGTTGTTGCATTCCCGGCGGGAGGGGGCTCGGATTTGAAAAAAAGCGGTGGCATGGAGCGTGCTTTGATCTGTCGTGACAGCGTCGCGTGTCGATGCGCGGCAATGGAGGGTGGCTGCAGATGCTGACGTTTCGTTCCGCCCGCCTGGAAGATGAGGATGCGCTTTACGCCATAAGTCTTGCAACCGGGGACGCCGGGGAAGACGCGACGCCGCTCTACCGTGACGGCCGCATGGTGGGTCATATCTATTCCGCACCTTACCTGCATCTCTGGCCCGATGCGGTATTTGTGGCGGAGGATGAGGAAGGTGTGTGCGGTTATATCGCCGGCACGCTTGATACGGCCTTGCACGAAGCGCGTCTGGAAGAGGAGTGGTGGCCGCATCTGCGCGCCCTTTACCCCGACCCCGGCGGTGACCAGCAGACATGGGACGCCGACCAGCGCCGCGCCCATTTCATCCACCACCCGCGCCGCACACCCACCTGGCTCACCGACCCGTTTCCGGCCCACATCCACATGAACCTTCTACCGCGCACGCAGGGCAAGGGCGGCGGCACACGGCTTTTGTCGCGCTGGCTGGACATGGCAAGGCAAAACAACGTCTACGGCATCCATCTTGGTGCCAGTGAGCGCAACGCTGCGGGCATGCGCTTTTGGGAAACGCGCGGCTTCAAGCGTCTCGACAGCCACGAGACACCCGGCACCGTGTGGTTCGGCATGGCGCTGGAATAGAAGCTGAGGATAACGCTATCCACGTTGCTTCAATATCGCCGCGGCGACCGCCACTTCGGTTCCGGCGAGACCGGTCGAGCAAAAAAGAGTGGTTGCATCGGCGCTTCGGTGCCACGGCGTGTTTGCAGCAATGATTGACGCCAGATCTTCGACCCGTTCTTCGTGGCTTGTTCCCGACAGAAAGAATGGAGAAGCGTAGGCTCGCATCTGTTCGGGGGAATCGGTCGCGATACGATGCGCCATTTTCGCGACATCCAGATCGATTTCATGGCCTTCAATGGTTTTGGGACCAACGGTGTTGATATGGGCGCCCGGCTTTAAATCCTTCGCACGAAGAACGGGCATTGAACTGCTTGTCGCACAAATGACGATATCGGCACCGCGAACGGCTTCTGCGACACTGTCGACAGCTTCAATATCGAGGCCGAGATACCGCTGCATCTCCTCCGCGAAAGCTTTGCGATTTGCTTCGCTGCGGCTATAGACCCGAACATGCGAGAGCCGCCGCACCGCTGCCGCTGCGACAAGTTGCATTCGTGCCTGCAAACCGCTTCCGACAACGCCGGCTGTGGTTGCATCCACGTCACTGAGGTGTCGAATGGCGACGCCGCCGATTGCGCCGGTGCGAATCGCGCCAAGCTTCTCTCCGATGACGATGCCTTCCAGCTTGGCAGTTTCCGTCGACCAGACCGCGACGATCTGCGAGTGGTGACTGCCATTGAAAGTGTCGTAGACGCGAAAGCCGGCAATCGGCGCGCTGTCCTGAACGCCTCCCACGGTAAAAACGAGATCGCCTTTACCGGGAAAGGTGACGTGGTGCCGTGGCGGCGAGATCATTCGGCCCTGCGCCTTTTGCCGCATGGCAATTTCCACCGCGTCGATGGCGATCTGCATGATGGCGCCGCCGGTCAAATCCTCATCCGTCAATATTGTCGTCATGGCGTTTTCCTTCAAGGCCTCGCAACCTAAAATAACAAGCAAAGTTGAGGTCAAGCCGCCCTTCTGAAAAATCTTCTGTTGCCTCCACCCCTGTCATCCACAGGAACCTTCTCCCCGGCCGCTCCGCTGCATTGTCCTTGTCTTCATGCTTTGTTAACCCCTTGGGTCAGGCCTTTTAAACGACGGGTAGAAAAGCATGCTGGCGACCGCAGAGGTGATTTCAGCCGACACACCGGAAAAGCGCGTCAAGGATCGCGCCGCGACCGAGAAGGCGATTTTTAACGCCGCGCGGTCGCTTCTGGCGGAAGAGGGTTTTCAGGGTTTCGGCATCAATGCCGTTGCCCGTCGCGCCGGCTGCGACAAGCAGCTCATCTATCGCTATTTCGGTGGTCTCGACGGCCTGATCGAGGCGATCGGCGAGGATCTTGGCTCCTGGGTGAAGGATCGCATTCCCGAAGATACCGGCGGCATGTTCCTTCTGACCTATGGCGATCTCATGGAAAAGCTGGCGCTTTATTTCATGGATGCGCTGCGCAGCGATCCTCTCGTCTGCAAGATCATTGCCTGGGAAGTATCGGATGGCTCGCCGCAGGTCAGGCAGCTGGCCGAAGCCCGTGCCAAATCGCTCGGCAAATGGCTGGAGCGCATGCGCGGTTCGCTGGCGGCGCCGAAGGGTGTGGATACTGCGGCCGTCAACGCCGTGTTGTTTGCCGCCATCCAGCATCTTGTCATTTCCGCTGCAACCAGCGGCCAGTTCGCCGGCGTACCGCTTAAATCCGATCGTGACTGGGACAAGATCACGACCGCCGTCAAACGGCTCGTGCGCGGCGTTTACGGCTGAAACCGCTTCGAGGGGCGGGGATACTTGTCGCCCTTGAAGGGCAGTCAGCGATTAAGGAAAAATCAGCCATGTTTTCACCGGCGGGCAACCGTCCGGCATCTCTGTCCGTTGCCTTGGGTCACACGCTTGTCCACAGACCCGGGCCGCCAGCGTTAACCATAATGACAGCTTTCATTTGCGTCGCCATGCCTGCCGGTCCAGTGTGAATTAACGAAGTGTTAACCATGCGCAATGATTGCGCATAAGGGAGCCGCAAGTGAGCCGCTGGACAGCTTTAGGCGTCATGATGACGTTTTTTGTTATGCTGCCGTTGGATATCGACGCGCCGGCGCTGAACCTTTGCCTGATGGCTCTGGTGCGCTGGGCGGTGCTTGCCGGCATCCCCGACACGGTATTTGGCGGGGAACAGGCGGCATGAAGTGGTTTCTGATCCTCTGGGCCGGTCCCGTCGCATTGCTGGGCAGCTGGTACTGGCTTTCCTACTACGACATGAGCTTCGGTTTTTATATGCTGACGCGCGAAACACATGATCTGGTGTTTCAGGTTTATGGCAATATTCTCGGCCTGCCGCCCGAAAGCCTGCCGCCGCTCGTCGCGCGCGCCATAGCGGTCGACAGCCTGATCGTTTTTGCGATCCTTGCTTTCCGCAGGAGAAAGCGGATTGCCGCCTGGTGGCGTGACCGTCAGTCGGTCGCGCGGGCGAGTGCGGAGAGCCTGTCCAGCGCGCCCTGAAGAATGAAACTCGCGGCCGCCGAATCGATGCGTTCGGCCCTCTTGGCGCGTGATACGTCCATTTCCAGAAGCGCACGCTCGGCGGCAACGGTGGAAAGCCGCTCATCCCAGAAAATGAAGGGCAGGGCAGTTTTTTCGCCCATGGTGCGCACGAAGGCGCGCGTCGCCTGTACGCGCGGCCCGGCTGAGCCGTCCATGTTCATAGGCAGGCCGATGATGAAGGCGGCCACCTTCTCCTTCTCGGCAAAGGCCAGCAGTACTTCGGCGTCCTGCGTGAATTTTACCCGCTTGAGGACGGGGCGCGGTGTCGCGAAACGCCGCGACAGGTCCGACATGGCAAGCCCGATGGTTTTAGTGCCAAGGTCGAGGCCGGCAATCGCCTGTGCGGGCTGAAGCGTTTCCGCAAGTTCCTCGATGGTGAGTATCGCCATGTCGCGCGCTGCCTTATCGTTTGCGGACGAATTCGGTGCGCAGCACCAGACCCTTGACCGTCTCGTGCCTGCAATCGATCTCTTCCGGGTTTTCGGTCAGTCGGATCGATTTGATGACGGTGCCCTGCTTGATGACCGTGTTGGTACCCTTGACCTTCAGATCCTTGATCAGCGTCACCTGGTCGCCATCCGCAAGCACATTGCCTGCCGCATCGCGGACTTCGTTGGCACGCGCGGCCTCCGCGGCCAGTTCGGAAGCGGGCCGCCATTCGCCCGTTGCCTCGTCATACACGTAATCGTCATTATCCGCGGCCATTGTCGCCTCTCTGAAATATCGGTAGTGCGGTGTTCAGGCCGTCCAGAGCGCATCCGGTTTGAACGGGACTGCTGGACGTACTCTAGACCTTTGATTTTACGCATTTTCCGGACGTAAAACCGCTACACACTTTTACTGGAAATGCTCTATGTCATAATATACGGGCAATACAAAGGAGAACTTCCCATGAAAATCACCTGGCTCGGCCATTCCGCCTTCCGCCTCGAAAACGGCAGCGCGAAGATCCTCATCGACCCGTTTTTCACCGGCAATCCCGGTTTTGCCGGGCAGGACGGAAAGACGGCGGCCGAAGGCATTACCCATATTCTCCTGACCCACGGCCACGGCGACCATGTGGGGGATACCGTCCAGCTTGCCCGCGAAACGGGCACGACAGTACTTGCCAATGCCGATCTCGCCGCCTGGCTTTCCACCAAGGGCGTGGCGAAGGTCGATATGGGCAATACCGGCGGCACCGTGCATTTCGATGGTTTTTCCGTCACCTTCACCAATGCGCTGCATTCCTCGGCCCAGATCACCGAGGATGGCGTTTCGCATTCGCTCGGCAACGCCAATGGCCTGATGCTGCATTTCGAAGACGGCCCGGCCGTCTATCACATGGGCGATACGGATATCTTTTCGGACATGAAGCTGATCAACGAGTTGCATCAGCCGGATATCGGCCTGGTGCCCATCGGTGACCGCTTCACCATGGGTGGGGCTGTGGCGGCACTGGCCTGCCAGCGCTTCTTCAAGTTCGAAAATGTCATCCCCTGCCATTACGGTTCCTTCCCGATCATCGACCAGACGCCGGAGAAGTTCGTGGCCGGCATGGAGGGGTCGGAAGCGCGCGTCCATACGCCGAAGGCCGGCGATACATTGTCCTTCTGAAGCTCCATTCAGGCATGTCGCCGCAGCAAAACCGTTCCACAGTTTGGTGCGACATGTTTTCTACCGTTGCGAATGGCGGGCATGGTCATTATAGCGGGTAGGAAAATTCCTACCGGAGTAAAACCATGTCCGTCGATCTCGCCACCGTAAAGCGCGTTGCGCGCCTTGCCCGTATCGCTGTCAGCGAAGAAGAAGCACAGAATATGCTCGGCCAGCTGAACGGCATACTCGGTTTCGTGGAGCAGCTTTCGGAAGTGAATGTCGACGGCGTCGAGCCCATGACCTCCGTGACGCCGGTGGAAATGAAAAAACGTGCCGACGTGGTGACCGACGGCAACAAGGCGGAAGACATCGTCGCCAATGCGCCCGCGACCGACCGGGACTTCTTCATGGTTCCGAAAGTGGTCGAATAGTCCGACCGCCGTTTGCCGCCCGATTTTTCCAAGATTTCGAAAGCCGTTGCCGACCATGACCGACCTGACGAGCCTGACCATTGCCGAAGCCCGCGAAAAGCTGAAGGCGAAAGAGTTTTCCGCCCTTGAGCTGACCGACGCCTATCTCTCCGCCATCGATGCGGCGAATGGCGCGCTGAACGCCTATGTCGTAACCACGCCTGAAAAGGCGCGCGACATGGCGAAAGCCTCCGATGGCCGCATCGCCGCAGGCACGGCGGGTGAACTGGAAGGCGTTCCGCTTGGCGTGAAGGACCTTTTCGCCACCCGCGACGTGCACACGCAGGCATGTTCGCATGTTCTCGACGGCTTCAAGCCGAAATACGAATCCACCGTCACCCAGAACCTCTGGGATCAGGGCGCCGTCATGCTCGGCAAGCTGAACATGGACGAATTCGCCATGGGTTCGTCCAATGAAAACTCCTGGTACGGACCGGCGATCAACCCGTGGCGTGCCAACGGTTCCGAGCAGAAGCTCGTGCCGGGCGGCTCCTCCGGTGGTTCGGCCGCAGCCGTTGCCGCGCATCTGTGCGCAGGTGCCACCGCCACCGACACCGGCGGCTCCATCCGCCAGCCCGCAGCCTTCACCGGCACCGTCGGCATCAAGCCAACCTATGGCCGCTGCTCGCGTTTCGGCATCGTCGCTTATGCTTCCTCGCTCGATCAGGCCGGCCCGATCGCCCGTGACGTGCGCGACGCGGCGATCCTGCTCAAGACCATGGCAAGCGTCGATGCGAAGGATACGACTTCCGTCGACCTGCCGGTGCCGGATTACGAAAAGGCCATCGGCCAGTCGCTGAAGGGCCTGAAGATCGGTATCCCCAGGGAATACCGCGTCGACGGCATGCCGGAGGAAATCGAAAAGCTCTGGGCCAAGGGCGTCGAGTGGCTGCGCGATGCCGGTGCCGAGGTGGTCGATATCTCGCTGCCGCACACCAAATACGCGCTGCCCGCCTATTACATCGTCGCGCCCGCAGAAGCTTCTTCCAACCTCGCCCGTTATGACGGCGTGCGTTACGGCCTTCGCGTCGACGGCAAGGACATTGCCGACATGTACGAGAAGAGCCGTGCCGCCGGTTTCGGCAAGGAAGTACAGCGCCGCATCATGGTCGGCACCTATGTGCTTTCGGCCGGTTATTACGACGCCTATTACCTGAAGGCGCAGAAGGTTCGCACGCTCATCAAGCGCGATTTCGAAAACGTCTTCCATGAGGGCGTCGACGCCATCCTGGCGCCCATCACCCCGTCTTCCGCCTTTGCGGTGGGTGATGAGGAACTCGCTTCCGATCCGGTGAAGATGTATCTTCAGGACGTCTTTACGATCACCGTCAACATGGCCGGCCTTCCGGGCCTTTCGGTGCCCGCCGGTCTTGACGGCAAGGGTCTGCCGCTCGGCCTGCAGCTTATCGGCAAGCCGTTCGAGGAAGAAACCCTGTTCAAGACGGCCCACGCGATCGAACAGGCTGCCGGTAAGTTCACCCCCGCCAAGTGGTGGTGACCCATCTAACCAGAGTTAGAAATCGGACGGGCGGCATCCAATGCCGCCCGTTTGTTTTTCATCGATTGTCCAGCTCACCCCGCACGAGTTCCAGCCCACGCGTGGTGATGCGATAAGGCTTGCCGCTGGAAGAGGCGATGGCCCTCTTCCGTTTCAGTTTGCGGAAGGTAAGCAGATCGAGGCCGCTGAAAATCCAGCCGTCGCGCGTATAGAGCGCGAGTTTCTCGATTTTGCGGTCGTCGTCTCGAGTAAGTTCAATTCTGCCACCCTGGGCGAGCAGGTGAAGAATGCGCTGTTCGGCGCGGGAAATGTCCATTTTCGGAAATCCGGTCGGCGTCTTCTAGACGCGTGAAAACAAACCCGGGTGCCGTTAAGGCATCCGGCTCGGTTTCATCTGGCCCGGCGCGCAAGAAACTTGCGGGCAGGGCCTTTACCAGGACTCCGATTGAGCGAACATAAAAACTCCAGAATTGCTTTTTTGGGTTAGCGGGCAAAATCAGCGCGGTCAAGTCCGTCGAAATTTTCGCATCCGCCGTCACCGTGGCGGTCGCCCAGATCGATATTGCGCGTCAAGGCTGCCGCTGGCCGAATCGCACCACCGATGCTTTACTCCTTAAGGCCATGGAGGGCGCGGCTTGATCGTCATTCGCAATGCATATCAGCAGGAAGCGGAGGTTCTGGCGGCCATCGGACTCAGGTCTTGGCGGCAGGCAACAATGGCGCTCGGCATCACCACGACGCTTTACGAGAATGCGGCCAGTGCCTTTTCCAATTTCACCCGCTCGTCATGGCTTGCCATCCGCGTGGCGGAATTCGGTGGTGCGGTCGCCGGATGGGCGGCGCGGGAACATTTCGACGAGACGATTTCCGATTTCTGGATCGACCCGGATTTTCAGCGGAAACGGGTCGGCAGCTTCCTTTTGGCTGACATGGAACGGCTGATAGAGGGAAGGGGTTTCGACACCATCCGTCTTGAAACCCACGCCCAGAACGAACCGGCCGTCGCCTTCTTCAGGCATCACGGCTATAGCGTTCGCTGGCTCTCCATTTCATATGCGGTAAAGCTTGATCGCGACGTGCAGTCGGTGGGTCTGCAAAAGCAGCTCGTCGAGGTCGAGAGCGGTCTTTACGGCACGGAATTCTGAGAGAGCGCGCCGAGGCCATTCACAAGCCGCATCGGCCAATCCGGCATGATGACGAGGGATGCGACAAGGCCCACCTGTACCACAATGATGGATATCAGGATGCTGCGGAACGGCTCCTTGCGCGTTTTATGCCGCAGCAGGCGTTGCGCCGAGATCGCGCCGAAGCTGCCACCGGCAAAAGCGAGCCACAACAGGGTGCTTTCGCGAACGCGCCATTCGCTGTTTCTCGCCGCCCGCTTGTCCAGCCAATAGACAAGAAAGACGAAAAGATTGAAGGCGATATAGATCGTGAGGCAGAGAGCGATCATCGTCATGGTGTGAATAGATATTGGGAACGGTAAAAAACACGTATGCTGCTGTGCCGAAAATCCGGTGCTTGGCGCGACAGGGCGCAACATGTCTTGCGCCCGCGCGCCATTTGTTCTACCCACCAGAGCCAAAGAACCCGTATATCGTGAGCTTCAGATGACCCTTGTAGACGTGCGCACTCCCGACCCGAAACGTTTCATTCCCGGCGCCACCGGCGATTGGGAAATCGTGATCGGCATGGAGGTACACGCGCAGGTTCTCTCCAATTCCAAGCTGTTTTCCGGTGCATCGACCACTTTCGGCAATGCGCCGAATGCCAACGTGTCGCTGGTGGATGCCGCCATGCCCGGCATGCTTCCCGTCATCAACGAGGAATGCGTCCGCCAGGCTGTGCGCACCGGCCTCGGTCTGAAGGCGAAGATCAACAACCGTTCGATCTTCGACCGCAAGAACTACTTCTATCCGGATTTGCCGCAGGGCTACCAGATTTCGCAGTTCAAGGACCCGATCGTCGGTGAGGGCACCATCACCATTTCGCTGGGTCCGGACCGTCAGGGCAATTTCGAGGATATCGAGATCGGCATCGAGCGCCTGCATCTGGAGCAGGACGCCGGCAAGTCCATGCACGACCAGCACCCGACCATGTCCTTCGTGGACCTGAACCGTTCGGGCGTGGCGCTGATGGAAATCGTTTCCAAGCCGGACATGCGCTCGTCGGATGAGGCCAAGGCCTATCTGACCAAGCTGCGCTCCATCGTGCGTTACCTCGGCACCTGCGACGGCAACATGGATGAAGGCTCGATGCGCGCCGACGTCAACGTCTCCGTGCGCCGCCCGGGTGAGGGTTTCGGCACGCGCTGCGAAATCAAGAACGTCAACTCCATCCGCTTCGTCGGCCAGGCCATCGAATATGAGGCACGCCGCCAGATCGCCATTCTGGAAGATGGCGGCGTCATCGATCAGGAAACCCGCCTGTTCGATCCCGGCAAGGGCGAGACGCGGTCCATGCGCTCCAAGGAAGACGCGCATGACTATCGTTATTTCCCCGATCCGGACCTGCTGCCGCTCGAATTCGACGATGCTTTCGTCGAAGCGCTGAAGGTCGATCTGCCTGAGCTTCCCGACGACAAGAAGGCCCGTTTCGTGGCCGATCTCGGCCTGTCGGTCTATGACGCCTCGATCCTCGTTTCGGAAAAGGCGATTGCCGATTATTACGAGGCCGTCGCCGCCGGCCGTGATCCGAAGGCCGCCGCCAACTGGGTCATCAACGATCTTCTCGGTGCGCTCAACAAATCAGGCAAGGACATCGAGACAACGCCGGTTTCGCCGGAACAGCTCGGCGGCATCATCGATCTCATCAAGGCCGAGACCATTTCTGGCAAGATCGCCAAGGACCTGTTCGAAATCGTCTGGAACGAGGGCGGCAATCCCGCCGAAATCGTCGAGACGCGCGGCATGAAGCAGGTGACGGATACCGGCGCCATCGAAAAGGCCGTGGACGAGATCATCGCCGCAAACCCGGATCAGGTCGAGAAGGTCAAGGCAAAGCCGACACTCGCCGGCTGGTTCGTCGGTCAGGTGATGAAGGCGACGGGCGGCAAGGCCAACCCGCAGGCGGTGCAGGCGCTGGTGAAGGCCAAGCTTGGTATCGAGGAAGAGTAAGCGGACGCTGCCTTGTGCTCTGGTAACGGCATAGAGGTTCCGTCATCCCGGCCTTGAGCCGGGATCCAGCCAGCCCAAGTCCTTGGGTTGAAAAGACTCTTTTCGCCGTGCAGACGCACGGCGGCTGGATGCCGGATCATTCTCGGGCTTGTTCCGGGGACCGGCATGACGGAAATAATGGTTTTAGCCCGGATTATCCCGATTAAACCACACAGTGGTGCGAGCCGAGGATGACGTCGAGCACAGAGGACTGACATCACTTCTGCCGGGAATTAACGCCCGGCATTTCTGTTTTTCGACGGAGCCCATCATGTTTTTCATCCGCACGGCAAGTCTGAGAGACATCGAGCCGGTACGCACCTTGCTCGCCGCGACCTGGCACGCCACTTATGACGCGATCTACGGCGCCGACAAGGTGAAGGAGCTGATTGCCGCATGGCATTCGCCGCAGGCCATGAAGGACCGTATCGAGAAAAAGGGCGGCGAGTTTCTTGTGGCCGATGATGGCCGGCGGATCGGCGGCATGGCCTATGGTTCGATGTCCACCAAGATGGCGAAGACGGCCCTGCTGCACCAGCTTTATGTGGCCCCGGAATTTCAGCGGCAGGGTGTCGGCCGCGATCTCTTCGCCGAACTCGAAACCTGCTTTCCGGATGCGGAAATCATGCGTCTGGAAGTCGAACCTAAAAATACTGTCGCAATCGCCTTTTATGAAGGCGTCGGATTTGTCGAGGTCGACCGAATCGAGCGCATGGCGGGCATCGAAGGTCTGCCCGGCATCGTTATGGAAAAGAGCCTGACCCGATGAATACGACATTGCAGAAGCTGATAATCCGCACGGCACGTGAAAACGATCTTCCGGCGCTCGCAGCCATTTTTGCCGCCGACGAGATCGGCGGGCACGGCGATACGGCCGACGAATCGGCGCAGCCTGACTATCTCGCCGCTTTCCGCGCCATCGAGGCATCGCCAAGCGAAACACTCTATGTGGCGGAACTGGATGGCGAGGTGGTCGGCACCTTTCAGACGGCCATCCTCACCAAGCTTGTTGGGCGAGGGGCAAAGTCTATGGTGATCGAGGCGGTACAGACGCGCTCCGACATGCGCGGCCGCGGTATCGGCGCGGTGATGATCAATTATTGCCTTGAGGAAGCCCGCCGTCAGGGAATGAATTCCGCCCAGCTCACCTCCAACATGGCCCGGCTGGACGCGCATCGCTTCTATGAGCGGCTGGGTTTCGAGAAGCGGCATTTAGGCTTCAGGATGAAGCTGAAATAGCGCGGATATATCTCGAAATGCTGGACAATTGACGCGGGTGGCGGCATAAGCTTGTCTTGTGCCATGCGATCTAAAATCGCTGCGGCGCATTCAAGCCCGAGGAACGCATAATGAAGACTCTCCTGACGCAAATCTTCACCTGGTGGAATGGCCAGACGATTGGAACGCGGTTTCACACCTGGCGTTTTGGCAAGAAAGTCGGTCAGGACGAGTTGGGCAACACCTATTACGAAGGCGGCACCACTTCCTGGGGCATGCCGCGCCGCTGGGTGATCTATAATGGTTATGCCGAAGCCTCGGCGATTCCGCCTGGCTGGCACGGCTGGATGCACTACCGCACCGACGTGCCGCCGAGCCAGGAAACCTACGTTGCCCGCGAGTGGCAGAAGCCGCACCAGTCGAACCTTACCGGCACATCTAAGGCGTACCGCCCTCAGGGATCGCTGGCCGTGGCTGGCGAGCGTCCGCGCGTGACCGGCGACTACGACGCCTGGACACCCGGCAATTAAGCATCTTGTGATGCGCGGTGTTGTGCAAAACACCGCGCTTGCATCCGGCCTCACCGGTTTTTGCCACATTCCGCCCTTAGGCGTTGATCCGGTCGGCAGTTCGACACAGGCAAATATTTGGAGACATATCGTATGAGGAAAATCACGCGGGATCGTTCTTTGCGTGCGCTGACAGTCTCGCTGTTTGCAGCGGTCTCTGCTGTCATCCTCATTTCGCCCGTTTCTGCTGCTCGTCTCGAAAACCGCGTGGCGGTGTTTTCCGGCATCGACAAGATCACCGGCCGCATCACTTCCTTCGATGTCTATATCGATGAGACCGTGCAGTTCGGCGCGCTTCAGGTCACGCCGAAAGTCTGTTATTCCCGTGACCAGACCGAAACCCAGAAGATCGACGCCTTCATCGAGGTGGATGAGATCACCCTCGATCGTAAGATCAAGCGGATTTTCACGGGCTGGATGTTTGCCGACAGCCCCGGCCTCAACGCCGTGGAACACCCGATCTACGACGTGTGGCTGACGGGCTGCAAGCAGGACTCGGACGTTCCCGCTCCCTCTACGGCAAGCAAATAACCTAACGTAAAGTCTTCAGAATTGCAGGCTGGGCCGGTTGACGGCAAGGTCGAGCATTTTCGCATAATCCTGCTTCGGCACGTCGATTGCGCCGAATGTCTTGAGATGCTCTGTCGTGAATTGGGTATCGAGCAGTACGAAGCCGCTCGTTCTTAGCCGCTCCACCAGATGCACGAGGCAGATCTTCGAGGCATTGGTGCGGCGGGAAAACATGCTTTCGCCGAAGAAGGCGGCCCCGAGCGAGACACCGTAAAGACCGCCGACAAGCTCCTTGCCTTCCCAGGCCTCGACGCTGTGGGCATGGCCGATCTGGTGCAGCTCGGTATAAAGCGTGCGAATGGTGGTGTTGATCCAGGTGCTCGGCCTGTCCGGCGCTTCCGCTGCACATCCGGCCATCACCGCTTCGAAGGCGGTGTTGAAGCGTATTTCGAACGGCTTCTTGCGCATCGCCTTGGCGAGGCTTTTGGAAATGTGAAAATCATTGAGCGGGATGATGCCCCGCATTTCCGGCTCGACCCAGAAAAGCTCCGGATCATCCGCCGAATCGGCCATGGGAAACAGGCCGGCGGAATAGGCGCGCAGCAGAATATCGACCGTTATGCCGTTATTTCTGCTGCGCCGCCCAGCCATATCGTCTTAGTGAGACGCGTCACCGGCCAGATATTTTTCCAGCCAGTGAATATCGTAATCGCCGTTCAGAATATCCTCATTCTGGAGAAGATCCTGGAAAAGCGGCAGCGTGGTCTTGATGCCGTCGACGACGAATTCGTCGAGCGCCCGACGCAGGCGGCGAATGCATTCGTCACGGTCGCGACCGTGAACGATCAGCTTGCCGATCATGCTGTCATAATAGGGCGGGATCTTGTAGCCCTGATAGGCGCCTGAATCGACGCGCACGCCAAGGCCGCCCGGCGTGTGGAAGTAGGTCAGCGTGCCCGGAGAGGGAACGAAGGTGCGCGGGTCTTCGGCATTGATACGGCATTCGATGGCATGGCCATGGAATTCGATATCCGCCTGCGTGACCGACAGGCCCTGGCCGGAAGCGACCCTGATCTGTTCCTGCACGAGATCCATACCGGTGATGGCTTCCGTTACCGGATGCTCCACCTGAAGACGGGTGTTCATTTCGATGAAATAGAACTCGCCGTTTTCATAGAGGAACTCGATGGTGCCAGCGCCGCGATATTTCAGCTTGCGCATGGCGCTCGCGCAGATCTCGCCGATCTTCATGCGCTGCTCGACTGTCAGTGCCGGTGAATTGGCTTCTTCCAGCACCTTCTGGTGACGGCGCTGGAGCGAGCAATCGCGTTCGCCGAGGTGAACGGCATTGCCTTCACCATCGCCGAAAACCTGCACTTCGATATGGCGCGGCTTGCCGAGGTATTTTTCCATGTAGACGGCGTCGTTGCCGAAGGCTGCTGCCGCTTCGGAGCGGGCCGTCGCAACGGCCTCTTCCAGATCGGCTTCGGTCTTCGCCACCTTCATGCCGCGACCACCGCCGCCCGCCGTCGCCTTGATGAGGACCGGGAAACCGATCGTCCGGGCGATTTCGAGCGCGTTTTCAGGCTTCACTTCGCCATCGGAGCCGGGAACCACGGGAATGCCGAGTTCCTGCGCCGTCTGCTTGGCGGTGATCTTGTCGCCCATGATGCGGATATGTTCGGCGGTCGGTCCGATGAAGGTGATGCCGTGCGCGTCGAGAATATCGGCGAACTTGGCATTTTCCGACAGGAAGCCGTAACCGGGGTGAACAGCGTCCGCACCGGTGATTTCGCAGGCCGCAACGATCTGGTGGATGTTGAGGTAGCTGTCACGCGAGGGCGGCGGGCCGATGCACACGCTTTCGTCGGCAAGGCGCACATGCATGGCGTCCGCGTCGGCCGTGGAATGCACGGCCACCGTCGGAATGCCAAGCTCCTTGGCGGCGCGCAGGACACGTAGCGCGATCTCGCCGCGGTTGGCTATGAGGATCTTCGAAACCATGCTGAACCGCCTTTATTCGATGACCACGAGGGCTTCGCCATACTCCACGGGCTGAGCGTCGTTGACGACGATTTCCACGACCTTGCCGGACTTGGGAGCCGGGATCTGGTTCATGGTCTTCATGGCTTCGACGATGAGGATGGTCTGGCCTTCCTTGACGGTTGCACCCACTTCGATGAAGGGACGTGCGCCCGGGGCAGGCGACAGGTAGACCGTGCCGACCATCGGCGAGGACACGGTGTTGGCCGGGTTGCGGGCCGGTGCTGCGGCCGCAGCCGGCGCAGCAGGTGCCGCAATTGCGGGCGCGGCGGCCGGGGCAGGTGCCGGCGCATAAGCGGCGGGCGCTGCTGCATAGACCGTGGCGGGAGCGGGAGCGGCGCGGGAAACGCGGATGCGCAGGTCTTCCTGCTCCACTTCGATTTCCGAAAGGTCGGTATCGTTGAGGATATTCGCGAGCTCGCGGATCAGTTCCTTGTCGATACCCTGTTTCTTTTCAGACATGACAAACCCTATTCTTTGTTTCTTTTTATGCCGTGATGTTCTTCAGCGCATGAAGCGCCATGATATATCCGTATGGTCCGAAACCGCAGACCATGCCCTTTGCGGCGAGTGATACCATCGATTTGTGACGGAACTCTTCCCGCGCGTGGATATTGGAAATGTGCACTTCCACGACCGGCGTGGAAATCGCGCGAATGGCGTCGTGCAGGGCGATGGAGGTGTGGCTGTAGGCGCCGGGATTGATGACGACGCCCGCCGCGCGCTCGCCAGCCTCATGCAACCAGTCCACGAGCACACCTTCGTGGTTGGACTGGCGGAATTCCACTGCGAAACCGAGATCGGCACCAGCCGCAAGACAATCATTCTCGATGTCCTTCAGCGTCTTGCCACCATAGATACCCGGTTCCCTTTTTCCCAGCATGTTGAGATTGGGGCCATTGATGACGATGATGATGTTGCTCATTCACGTTTCCATAAGAAAATCAGCGACACCTATAGACTGCGCAGCCGTCAAGGAAAAGCCCCCGCAAGCCGTAAAGCGCCGGCTTGTCCGGCATCTCACAGGGAATACAGGGGCTTTTTGCGCAATCAGGAGCAGGTGGCCTTTCCACAGCTGCGCATATTGGCGATTTTTTCCATCAGAGGGTCCGCACCCACAGCCCCGAAAACGGCTTCGTCGCCGACGATATAGGACGGCGTGCCGGTGATGCCGAGGCTGTTGGCGAGCTTGTAGGTTTCCTGAACCTGCGCGTCGTTGGGGTTTTCCGCCATCGATTTGCGGATATCGGCTTCCTTGAGGCCAAGCGACGTCGCGACCTCCATTGCGCTTTCCTCATTCGCCCGTCCGCGCCCGCCAAGCAGGGTGCGCTGGAATTCGGGATATTTGGCAGGCGCAAGCAGCTTCACGGCGTTGGAGACGCGATGCGCTGCGACCGATTCCGGACCGAGGATCGGGAATTCCTTAAGAACGACGCGCACCTTCTTGTCCGTCTTCAGAATATTGTCCATGTCGCCCATGGCGCGTTTGCAATAGCCGCAATTATAGTCGAAAAACTCGACCAGCGTGACGTCGCCGTCCGGATTGCCAAGCGCCAGATCGTATTTCGATTCGAAGATCGTCTTCTTGTTGTCGGCCACCGCTTCCGCCGCCTTGGCGTTGCGGGCCGCATATTGCTTGCGTTCAAGCGCGTCCTGAACCTCAAGCATGATTTCGGGGTTCTCGATCAGATATTGCTTGATGAACTCGCCCATTTCCTTCTTCTGCTGCTCGTCCAGCGCGTGGGCGGGCAGAGAAGCGAAAACCGTCGAAAGGGCCGTCACGCTGGCGAGAAGGGTGGAACGGAGAAGATGCGCCATATCGGTCCTCATACTGTGCGGCCAGTGCCTCATGAATATTATGATGGCAATTACCTTACTTTAAGCCAAATGCCATACGCCAAAAATAGTTGTCCGCATTATGGTCGCATGATTGTGAAGATTGTGATTCTGCGGCAAGTCTCTGAAATACGGTTCAGGAAAGAGCATGCCCTTGATAACGATGTCGAAGCGGAGCGCAGTCGAACCCTTTCACGCCATGGACATCCTGGCGGAAGCGAACCGGCGCAGGCAGGCGGGACGCCCCGTCATTTCCATGGCCGTCGGCCAGCCGTCCCATCCCGCGCCAAAGGCCTCGCTGGAAGCCGCGCAGGAGGCGCTGAAACATGGGCGCATCGGCTATACCGACGCGCTGGGCTTGCGTGAACTGCGCGAAGCGATCGCCGGCCACTACCGGCTGCGCCATCAGATCGCGGTCGATCCGGCCCGCATCGCCGTGACCACCGGCTCCTCCGCCGCCTTCAATCTTGCTTTTCTCAGCCTCTTCGATGCCGGTGATTATGTCGCGATAGCAAGGCCTGGCTATCCCGCCTATCGCAATATTCTAAAAGCGCTCGGCCTCAATGTCGTCGAAGTACCGGTAACGGCGGAAACCGGCTACACACTGACACCGGCCAGTCTGGAGCGGGCGGAAACCAGGGCGGGTTGCAAGCTGACGGGCGTGCTTCTGGCAAGCCCGGCCAATCCGACTGGCACGGTCACGGGCCGTGAGGCGCTGAAGCGGCTGGCCAGCTATTGCGAAAGCCGCGACATGGCCTTCATTTCCGACGAGATCTATCACGGTCTCACTTTTGTCGGCGAAGAGACGAGTGCGCTCGAAATCACCGACAATGCCGTGATCATCAATTCCTTCTCGAAATATTATTGCATGACCGGCTGGCGTATCGGTTGGATGGTCCTGCCGGAAAATCTGGTCCGGCCGGTCGAGTGTCTCGCCCAGAGCCTCTATATTTCACCACCCGAGCTGTCACAGCTGGCGGCAACCGCAGCCTTTTCGGCGGCGGAAGAGCTGGATGTTTACAAGGAAACATATCGCACCAACCGTGATTTCCTGATGGCGCGCCTGCCGGAAATCGGCCTGCCGCTGGCATCCCCCATGGATGGTGCTTTTTACGCCTATGTCGATACCAGCCGTTTTTCCAACGACAGCATGGATTTTGCCAAACGCATGCTGGCGGAGATCGACGTGGCGGCGACGCCGGGCATGGATTTCGACCCCGAGGAGGGCCACCGCGCTCTGCGCATTTCCTATGCGGGTTCGGTGTCGGATATCGCCGAGGCCGTAGGACGTATCGCCGGCTGGTTGAAATAAGCCACCGGATTTGCCCTCTTCGTGAGGGATCAGGCGGGTGTGCAGCCGAAGGTGCTGTTAAACGCCTTTTCGCCTTTTGTGGTGAAGGTCAGCACGCGGCCGTTTCCGCGCCGAAGCCAGTCGCGCTGCTGCATGGCTTCCAGAAGCGAAGCGCCAAGCCCCCCGCCGAGATGATGCCGGCGTTCGCTCCAGTCCAGGCAATGCAGGCAGACCGGGCGTCGGGCCTTTTCCAGCAGCGATAGATCGATGCCGAAGCTTGAAAAGAAATCACGTCCGCTGTCTGTCAGTGCAGGATCGTCTCCCGAAGTCACGAGCCCGTTTGCGGTAATGGTGGCAAGCAGCGCCACGCCGCTTTCCCCGGCCAGATGGTCGTAACAGATACGCGCTTCGCGAAGCGCCTTGTCCTTTGGTCCGGTGCGGACGCGCACCGCACCCGTGCGCTGGGCAAGGCCCATCAGCGCTTCCAGAACCTGCGCCACATCCTCGTCGGAAAGACGGAAGTAGCGATGCCGGCCCTGTTTTTCCATGATTAGCAATTGCGCGTCGGAGAGTTTCGCCAGATGCCCGCTGGCGGTCTGCAGGGTAACGCCTGCAGCCTCGGCAAGCTCGCTTGCCGTTAGCGCGCGACCATCCATCAGCGCCGTCAATATGTTGGCGCGGGCAGGGTCGCCGATCAGCGCGGCGACATTGGCGATCAAGGGTCCGTCTTTCATAGTTCGATGATAGCCGAAGCATTGGAGTAGGGCAACGGCATAAAAGGAGAGGCAGAACATGAGGAAACCGACGATGCTGACCTGTTTCATCCGCTACGAGATCGACCCCTTCAAGGTCGATGCTTTCGATCAATATGCCCGTAACTGGGGTGAAGCCATACCGCGCTGCGGGGCCGATCTGATCGGCTATTACGCCCCGAAGGAGGGATCGAACACGATCGCCTACGGTGTCTATAATATTGAGAGCCTCGCCGCTTACGAGGCCTACAGGGCGAGGCTTGCCGCCGACCCGGCCGGGCGGGAGAATTATGAATTTGCACGGCGCGAGCAATTCATCCGCCGCGAAGACAGGCTTTTCCTGCGTCTGGCGTCGGCGCCGCATGGCGGAGGTGAACGATGATCGCGGTCATCTTCGAGGTCTGGCCGGCTGAAGGCGAGAAACAGCACTATCTCGATATCGCCGCCAGCCTGCGCACCGAGCTCGAAACCATTGACGGCTTCGTGTCCGTCGAGCGGTTTCAGAGCATCAGCAATCCGGACAAGATGCTCTCTCTGTCATTCTTCAGGGATGAGGAGGCGGTAAAGGCATGGCGCAACACCGCACCACACCGCGCAGCCCAGGCGCTGGGACGCTCCGACGTCTTTTCGGACTACCGCCTGCGTATCGCCGCCGTGATGCGGGATTACGGTCTGCGGGAGAGGGAAGAGGCCCCGACTGACAGCAGGCACGTCCATGCCGCGAATGCGCAAGTGCAGCGCTGAAATGCCTTCAGTTTTTCTTCACGCCGCGCCAAGGCTTTCTGGTTCGAACTCGCTTGCGAAACCCGCTATAGATGGGTGGATTGTGGGTGGAGAATGGCCGCCAAGCGGCCGTTCGCCCGATTGGAAACGGAGAGAAGAAAGATGTCGACAGAAAAAGTGGCGATTGTGACGGCAGGTGGCAGCGGCATGGGGGCTGCCGTGGCGAAACGTCTGGCCGCGGACGGCTACAAGCTCGCAATCCTGTCGTCATCCGGCAAAGGAGAAGCGCTGGCGAAGGAACTTGGCGGTATCGGCCTCACCGGCTCCAACCAGTCCAATGACGATCTCCAGCGCCTTACGGATCTGGCGCTCGAAAAATTCGGCCGCATCGATGTGCTGGTCAACAGTGCAGGCCATGGCCCACGCGCCTCCATCCTTGATATCACCGATGAGCAATGGCACACGGGTCTTGATGTCTATCTCATGAACGTCATTCGCCCGACGCGGATCGTGGCTCCGGTCATGGTCAAACAGAAGGCAGGCGCGATCGTCAATATTTCGACCGCCTGGGCTTTCGAGCCGAGCAGCATGTTCCCGACCTCTGCCGTCTTCCGCGCCGGTCTCGCCTCCTACACCAAGATTTTCTCCGATACCTATGCGGCCGACAATGTGCGCATGAACAATGTGCTGCCCGGCTGGATCGACAGCCTGCCGGCGACGGAAGAACGCCGCGAGAGCGTGCCGATGCAGCGATACGGCAAGAGCGAGGAGATCGCCGCCACCGTGGCCTTCCTCGCTTCGGAAGGGGCCGGATACATCACCGGCCAGAACATCCGCGTCGATGGCGGCCTGACGCGGTCCGTGTAACGGGCGGGTATCCTCGCCCCTCATCCCTGTGACAAGCACAGGGATGAGGAAAGGAGAGCAGCTACAAAAAGCAGGGTCTCTCAACCGACGCAATTAGCGGCTCAAGCATAGAAATCGCTCGTTATTACACCACCAAAAGCAAAACGCCCGCAACATGGTTGCGGGCGTTTTTTAATCCAGTTTCTTCTCTCAGAAGAAGCCCTTGCGCTGCCACCAGCCGCCCTTGCGCGGCTTCGGCTCATCACCATCAGGGCTTGCGGGCGCACCGGAAGAGGTAACCACCGGCTCGGAACTGGAGACATTGCTGCCCCGGTTCGCACGGACTTTTTCTTCGCTCGCGGGTGCTTCCGGCTCAGAAGAGAGATCGGCCGAAGCTTCACCGACTTCCTCGATGGCGACATCGACGACGGTCGCTTCGACGATTGCCGGCTCAACGACCACCGGCTCGACCGTTTCGACGGCTTCTGCCTTCGGTGCCTCTTCCGTTTCCGTCTTGGCCTTGGCCTTGCGGGTGCGGCGCGGCTTCTTCGGCGCTTCCTCTTCAACGGTGTCGGCGACAACGCCTTCCACTACGGCGGCAGCTGTAGGCTCTTCGGCGACCGCAGCTACAGCGGGAACCTCTTCGCCTTCACCTTCCGTCTCGCCTTCGTCGCCGGCTTCCGCGCCTGCAGCATCCAGAGCCTCGTCTTCGGCACGATTGCGGCGACCGCCGCGCTTGCCGCGACGACGGCGCTTGCGCTTGCCATCCTCATCGGAATTTGCAGCTTCGCTTACGCCGTTTTCATCGGCTTCAGCTCCGGCGTCATCGGTTTCGACGTTATCGTCGTCATCCGAATCGTCGCCTTCGTTTCCGGCCTCGGCATCAAGCGTGTTGTTCTGTTCGTTTTGTCCGCCCTTGCCACGACGGCGACGACGACGCTTGCGCTTGCGCTTGCCGTCCTCACCATTGTCGCTTTGCTGCTGCTGGCGCGGTTCGGAGCTCTGGACCTTGACGATTTCTTCCTCGTCTTCGTCCTCTTCCACCTCGGCGACAAAATCGTCTTCCTCTTCCACGAAGTTCGGAAGCATCTGGATGAGGCTTTCGATCTTCACCGGATTTTCAACGGCTTCGCCGCGATCAATGGCGAAATGCTGCGCGCCGACGCTCGAATCGGCGGCGATGATGATCGACACGCCGAATCGGCCTTCATAATCGACGATCGTGCCGCGCTTGTGGTTGAGCAGGTAAAGCGCCGTTTCCGGCGTCGTCCTTACGGTGATGTTGTGCGTGGTATTGCGCAGCAGATATTCCTCGATGCCGCGCAGAACATGCAGCGCGATGGAGGATTCCGAGCGCACATGGCCCGTGCCGCCGCAATGCTGGCAGACCTGCGTGGTCGATTCCAGCACGGAAGCGCGGATGCGCTGGCGCGACATTTCCAAGAGGCCGAAATGCGAGATACGGCCGACCTGGATGCGTGCGCGGTCGTTCTTCAGGCAATCCTTGAGCTTCTTCTCGACAGCGCGATTGTTGCGCTTTTCTTCCATGTCGATGAAGTCGATGACGACGAGGCCGGCAAGGTCGCGAAGACGCAATTGCCGTGCAACTTCTTCCGCTGCCTCGAGGTTGGTCGTCAGCGCCGTTTCCTCGATGGAATGCTCGCGGGTCGAACGGCCCGAGTTCACGTCGATGGAAACCAGTGCTTCGGTCTGGTTGATGATGAGGTAACCGCCCGATTTCAGCGTCACCTGCGGCTGCAGCATGCGGTCGAGCTGGGCTTCGATGCCGGAGCGCGAGAAAATCGGGTGAATGTCGCGGTAAGGCTGAACCACCTTGGCGTGGCTCGGCATCAGCATCTTCATGAAGTCTTTCGCTTCACGATAGCCTTCCTCGCCGGAAACGATGATCTCGCTGATATCCTTGTTGTAGAGATCGCGGATCGAACGCTTGATGAGCGAGCCTTCCTCGTAAACGAGGCAGGGAGCCGTGGAATTCAGCGTCAGGGTGCGAACGTTTTCCCACAGGCGCATCAGATATTCGAAGTCGCGCTTGATCTCGACGCGGGTACGGTTGGCGCCTGCGGTGCGCAGAATGACGCCCATGCCCTGCGGAACTTCCAGATCGCGCGCGATTTCCTTCAGGCGCTTGCGGTCCGTCGGCTGGGTGATCTTGCGGGAAATGCCGCCGCCACGTGCCGTATTCGGCATCAGCACGGAATAACGGCCGGCCAGCGACAGATAGGTGGTGAGTGCGGCACCCTTGTTGCCGCGTTCTTCCTTGGCGACCTGCACCAGAAGGATCTGGCGGCGCTTGATGACTTCCTGGATGCGGTACTGCTTGCGCGGCTTGCGGGCGACGCGATCGGGAACCTCCTCCATGGCGTCTTCGGCGCCAACGGATTCGATCACTTCCTTTTCGTGATGATCGTCATCATCGTCGTCGTCATCATCGTCATTGCCGCGACGAAGGCCTTCGACTTCCTCGGAAATCGTATCGGTATCGACCATGGCGGCCATTTCGCCGCCGGTGCTGCCATCTTCCTCGGAAGAAGCTTCAGCGGTTTCGGCTGCGATTTCTTCAGCGGTCTTCTTCTTGGCGCGGGGGCGGCGGGTACGCTTCTTCGGCTTTTCTTCCTCGGCGGGCGCGTCTTCGGCGACAGTCTCGACGGCTGCGACGGCTGTTTCCTCGGATACGGCCTCGGCGGCGGGCGCGGCATCTTCCGTCACCACGGTCTCCGTGGCTTCGCTGACGGCGACAATGCCGACATCGGGCTGGTCAACCTGCGAAAGGTCGATGGCCGGCGCGCCGGGTTCGGGGGTGTCGGCCGATTCGAAGTCGTCGCTGCGGCGATGATCCTCGGCTTCCGCCTTCAAGAGGGCCTGACGGTCGGCAAGCGGAATCTGGTAGTAGTCCGGGTGGATTTCCGCAAAAGCGAGAAAGCCGTGGCGGTTTCCACCGTAATCGACGAATGCCGCCTGAAGGGAGGGTTCAACCCGCGTGACCTTGGCAAGGTAGATGTTGCCGCGGATCTGTTTCTTGTGCTCCGATTCAAAATCGAATTCTTCGATCCGGTTCCCACGGACAACGACTACGCGTGTCTCCTCTTCGTGGGAGGCGTCGATAAGCATTTTGTCTGCCATGTAAGCTGTGCTCCTCGGCGCAGCCTTGTTTTATACGAGAACAGGCCCGCCATGAGGACGGGCCTTTCATATGAGTGCAAGGATGTGCCGGAAATGAAGTCTCCAGCCGGGCCTCTGTAAACTGGCAGCATCCGGACCGACGGCGAGGCGCTTGGCCTGCTCCTGGTATCCGGTTCATGTGAAAACTGCTGCGACATCATTGGCCAGGCGGAACGACAATAATATATAGACCCCTTGGGGTCCGATGAATTTGCTCTCCTCAGAGCGGCGGTGGCATGACCACCGGGTAGGTCTCCGGCCACGGCCGGAATTGATCCAGTTTCAGGATAAATGTAACGACGGCAGATGATTGCCCGATTTGCAGCGCCAGCGTCTTTTTCGATTGGCAGCCGGCGGGCATCTATCCCGTCAACACTTTTAACCCTCCCGCGTGTTGTATGTTTTCTCTGTCATAATAGCAATAGGCTGGCTAAATATGCCATATTATTGGTGGAATTTCCGGGTTAATAATTGGTTCACCAACGCCTGCGATTGTGGGGCGCAAACGCGAAAACAATCGTCCGGCGTGGTCGAAACGGTGCCGTTCCCGGCGCTTTTCCGCCCCATTTATCGAAAACGACTGAAATACGGAATTTCTTGAAGACCATGAATTTCACGCGCAGCGCAGCGATATTCCGTGGGGCAGGGCCGTTTGGCGCGCGAATCGCGCGGATTGCGGGCGCCTTCTCATTTCTTGTCGCCGCATATGTTTCCGCCGCTCCCGCAGCCTTTGCCGTCGAACCGCTTGTCGTCCATCAGGCGCGCATCATCGGCGACGAGGCGCGTACCCGCATCGTCCTCGATTTTGCCGAGGAGCCGGAATTCGACGTCCACTATCTCGATTCGCCCGCCCGCATCGTCGTGGACTTTCCCGCGGTGAATTTCGCCTTTCCCGCCTCCGATTTCAAACCGACAGGCCTTTTTTCCGACATCCGCTTCGGCAGCATGGGGCAAAACAGCGCCCGTATCGTGCTGACGGCGAAAAAGCCGGTTCAGGTGGCGGTTGCAGAAACGAAGAAGGGCGAAGATGGCGCCTCTTTCCGTTTCGTGCTGGATACGGAGATCACCACCAAGGGTAAATTCGCCGAACTGGTGAAGGAGCAGCAATGGCAGGTGCCAGCGCCCGTCACCACGGCCGCGATCAGCCCCGGCGATAAGACATCGCGCCAGGCGGAATTCGTCATTGCGGTCGATGCCGGCCATGGCGGCATCGACGCCGGTGCTACGGGCGGTGTGACCGGCACGGAAGAAAAAGTCATCACGCTGAACTTTGCCAGGGAACTTGCGGAACGGCTGAACCGTGAGCCCGGCATCAAGGCGTTCCTGACCCGTGATGCCGATACCTTTCTTGCCCTCTCCGAACGCGTGACGATCGCCCGGCAGAACAATGCCAACCTGTTCATCTCGGTGCATGCCGATACCCTGAAGCAGAAGGGCATCCGTGGCGCGACCGTCTATACATTGTCCGACCGCGCCTCGGACAGGCAGGCGCAGGAACTGGCGGAGCGAGAAAACAAGTCCGACCAGATTGCCGGCGTGGCCGCCTCCACCGAGCCGCCGGAAGTCGCCGATATCCTGCTCGATTTTACCCGCCGCGAAACCCAGGCCTTTTCGGTGACGCTGGCCGAAAACATCGTGTCTTCCTTCGAGGGGCAGGTCGGCCTCATCAACAATCCGCATCGTTATGCCGGTTTCATGGTGCTGCGCGCCCATGACGTGCCCTCTGTTCTGCTGGAGCTCGGTTTTCTCTCCAATGCGGAAGACGAAAAACTGCTTCTCGATGGCGAATGGCGCAAGAAGGTGGCCGACAGGCTGGCAACGGCGGTCGGACGATACCGCGCCAAGGCCATGGCGAACGGTGGCTGAAGCGCCAGTCGGCGGTACAATGATCCTGTTGCCGCCGTGCCGCTTGCGCCCGAAAAGCTGTTCAATTCTTTGACCTTGCGGACGATTAAGGCCTCGAAGCCCTATTTTACTCACATTCGCCGCGTTACTCGGGAAGCGGATTCGGTGGCAATCCGCGAAGCGACACAGACGCGATTGCGGTGGTTGGCCCGGTAACATATCGGCGAATGCTACAGTATCCGGCTTGTCATCGAAGGTATGGTGTGCAAAACGGCACGCGATATGCAAAGATGCGCCCGTATATCGTCGGGCGTTGATGGTTACGATTCGAATTATCGGTAGCTTGGTATGATCAGACTGATTGGATATTTTTTCGGCTTGGCCAGCGTGCTCTTCCTGTGCGCCGCCGCCGCCGGTGCAATTTATTTGCACGGCGTGACGAAGGACCTGCCGGATTATGCAGTTCTGAGCACGTATGAGCCGCCGGTGACGACCCGCGTGCACGCCGGCAACGGCGCGCTGATGGCGGAATACGCCCATGAGAAGCGCCTGTTCCTGCCGATCCAGGCCATCCCCGACCGGGTGAAGGCCGCTTTCCTTTCGGCGGAAGACAAGAATTTTTACAACCATCCGGGTGTCGACGTCTTTGGTCTCGGCCGCGCCATTCTCGTCAATATCCAGAATCTCGGCTCCGGCCGTCGTCCGGTCGGCGCGTCCACCATCACCCAGCAGGTGGCGAAGAACTTCCTGCTGACCAACGACCAGACCATCGACCGCAAGCTCAAGGAAGCCATTCTTTCCTTCCGCATCGAGCAGACCTACTCCAAGGATAAGATCCTCGAGCTCTACCTCAACGAGATCTTTTTCGGCCTGAATTCCTACGGCATTGCCGGTGCGGCGCTCACCTATTTCAACAAATCGGTGACGGAACTGACGATTGCGGAGACCGCCTATCTCGCATCGCTGCCGAAGGGACCGGCCAACTACCACCCGATCCGTCGCGAAAAGGCTGCTCTGGAGCGCCGCGACTGGGTGATCGATCGCATGGCTGAAAACGGCTACATCACCGTCGCCGACGCCACTGACGCCAAAAAACAGCCGCTCGGCGTCAATCTGCGCCGTGGCGGCGCTCATATTTTCGCGTCCGACTATTTCGCAGAGGAAGTCCGCCGCCAGATCGTCGAGAAATACGGCGAGGAAGCGCTTCTCGAAGGCGGGCTGTCGGTTCGCACATCTTTCGATCCGCAGATCCAGATGGAGGCCCGCAAGGCGCTTCAGGACGGTCTCGTTCAATATGACGAGCGCCGTGGCTTCCGTGGAGCCGCCGAAAAGATCGAGACTGCCGGCGACTGGACGGCCGCCCTTGCCAAGGTGAAGGGCCTTCGCGACGTTCCTGAATGGAAGGTTGCAGTCGTGCTCGCCGTTGCTGCCGATGGCGTCGATATCGGCGTACAGGCGGATACGGAGACGGAAGACGGTGACAAGCGCACGCGCGGTCACATCTCCGCTGAAAACATGCGCTGGGCCTATCGCGATGCGACCGGCAAAAAGGCGACCGCCAAGTCGCCGGTCGGTGTTCTCTCGGTGGGAGACGTCGTTTATGCGCAGCCGCTTTCCAATTCCGGTAACGAATACCGCCTGCGCCAGCCGCCGAAAGTGCAGGGTGGCATGGTGGTGATGGATCCGCATACCGGCCGCGTTCTGGCCATGGTCGGCGGCTTCTCCTACGCGCAGTCGGAATTCAACCGCTCCACGCAGGCGATGCGTCAGCCGGGTTCCTCCTTCAAGCCGTTCATCTACGCGGCCGCGCTCGACAACGGCTATACGCCGGCATCGGTCATTCTCGATGCGCCGATCGAAGTCGTTTCGGGCGGTCAGGTCTGGAAGCCACAGAATTACGGCGGGGGTTCCGCCGGTCCGTCGACCCTGCGTCTCGGCATCGAAAAATCCAGAAACCTTATGACCGTGCGCCTCGCGCAGGACATGGGCATGAATCTGGTGGCGGAATATGCCGAACGCTTCGGTATCTACGACAAGATGCCGCCGCTTCTGGCAATGTCGCTCGGTTCGGGTGAAACCACTGTCATGCGCATGGTTTCGGCCTATTCGGTCATTGCCAATGGCGGCAAGCAGATCAAGCCGACGCTGATCGACCGCATCCAGGACCGTTACGGCAAGACGATCTTCCGGCACGAGGAGCGCGCCTGCGAGGGCTGCAACGCCACCAGCTGGCAAAATCAGGATGAGCCGGTCATCGTCGACAATCGCGAGCAGGTTCTCGACCCGATGACCGCTTACCAGACGACCTCCATGCTGGAAGGCGTCGTCCAGCGTGGTACCGCGGCAGGCAAGATCAAGGTCGATCTGCCGGTCGCCGGCAAGACGGGCACCACCAACGATGAAAAGGATGCCTGGTTCGTCGGTTACACGCCGGACATGGTCGCTGGTCTCTATATCGGTTTCGATTCGCCGGCACCTCTTGGTCGCGGCGGCACGGGCGGTTCGCTGTCGGCGCCGATCTTCGGTGAATTCATCGCCGATGCGGTCAAGCATATGGAGCCGAGCAAGTTCATCGTGCCCGCTGGCATGAACTTCGTCGCCGTCAACCGCAAGACCGGCATGGCGGCGGTTGAAGGGGAACCTGATACCATCATGGAAGCCTTCAAGCCCGGCACTGGGCCTGCTTCCAGCTTCTCGGTGATCGGCGCGGAAGGTTACATGTCGCAGGAAGATATTCTGAAGACCTCGCCGCAGGCCCAGCAGGCCATCACTGGCGGTGGCGGCGGTCTTTATTGATCCCAGTCGTGGAGTTTGGCGGGGGCGCGGGTCTTTACATCCGCGCCCCCCGCATTTATTTGAGCAACGAGTTTCAATGAAGGTGAAGAACCAGCGAAATGCGCAATGAAATCGTGAATGTAGTCGACGAAATCAAGCAGGCCATAAGCCTGCTGAGGAGGCATCTTTGACTGGGACCAGGCGATAAGACGGCTGGACTGGTTGAATAACAAGGCAGAGGACCCGACCCTCTGGAACGATGCCTCAGAGGCCCAGAAACTGATGCGCGAGCGCCAGCAGCTGGATGACAGCATCAATGGCGTGAAGGCGCTTGAGCAGCAGCTCAGGGACAATATCGAGCTGATCGAACTCGGCGAGATGGAAGGCGACGACGAAATCGTCAAGGACGCCGAGGACTCGCTGAAAGCGCTGAAGAGCGAGGCGAACCGCCGTCAGGTGGAAGCCATGCTTTCGGGCGAGGCCGATGGCAACGATACCTATCTCGAAGTGCACTCCGGCGCCGGCGGCACGGAAAGCCAGGACTGGGCGAACATGCTGCTGCGCATGTATACCCGCTGGGCGGACCGTGAAGGTTTCAAGGTCGAGGTGCTGGAAGTTCACGACGGCGAAGAGGCCGGCATCAAATCCGCGACAATCCTCGTCAAGGGCCACAATGCCTTCGGCTGGTTGAAGACGGAATCCGGCGTCCACCGGCTGGTCCGTATTTCGCCCTATGACAGCAATGCGCGTCGCCACACATCGTTCTCCTCCGTCTGGGTCTACCCAGTGGTTGATGATTCGATCCAGATCGATGTCAACGAAAGCGATTGCCGCATCGATACCTATCGTTCGTCCGGTGCGGGCGGCCAGCACGTCAACACCACCGATTCGGCCGTGCGCATTACGCATATTCCGACCGGTATCGCGGTTGCCTGCCAGCAGGAACGCTCGCAGCACAAGAACCGCGCCAAGGCGTGGGACATGCTGCGCGCCCGCCTTTACGAGGTGGAGTTGCAGAAGCGGGAAGAGGCAGCCAATGCACAGGCCGCTTCCAAGACCGATATCGGCTGGGGCCACCAGATCCGTTCCTACGTTCTGCAGCCTTACCAGCTGGTCAAGGACCTGCGCACCGGCGTGGAAAGCACAGCACCCGGCAACGTACTGGACGGTGACCTGAACGAGTTCATGGAAGCTGCTCTCGCTCACCGCATCAGCGGCGGCGCGGACGTGGAAGTGGCTGATATCGACTAAGACGCTGCAATGCGTTGATTGAAATTGCCCCTCGCAAACCCATTGCGAGGGGTTTTTCGTTGGAGGAGATGCATGAAACAGGCGCTTTATATCGTCGACGTCCAGCCAAGCTTCAATCCGCCAGCTTCGCTGGTGGCGGACATAACCGCTCTTGCCGCCACCATGCCGAGCGTCGCCAGCGTCGAGCGCCATGATGAGAGCGTGACACCTTTCGAGCGGCAACTGGGCTGGAAGCCGGGCAGGGATGACTGCTCGCTGGTTCAGGCGGATCGGATATTCATCAAGCACGGTTATGCGCCGCCAAGGGAAGCGGTCGACCATCTCCTGTCCCTGAAGGTCGAGAGGGTGCTGGTCTGCGGTATTCAGGCTGATACCTGCGTGCTGGCGGCCGGTTTCGCGTTTTTCGACGCGGGACTTCACCCTACGCTTCTGCCGTGGCTGACGGTTGGTTCAAGCCTCGACCGCAGCGGCGAACTCGGCGCCAGATTATGGAAACATCATTTCGGCGCAGTTCTTTCCGGGCCGCATGAGCTTAAACCGGACGGGCTCTAGCCGTCAGTTCGAGGCTTTCTCGATCTTCATCTCGCCAAGCTCGTCGATCAGGATCGTCCAGCTTTCCGTTTCGTTGGCCATTGGGTCGGTTTTCAGATAAACGGTCACGAACAGGCCGGGTGAGGCGGATGCGCCGTTCGAGCTTTCCGGACGAATATCCGTAACGTAGGATTTCATCTGGTTGAACTCTTCCAGCTCGACATTTTCGAGGAGATTGGGTCCGTCGGCGGTAAAGACGATGCGCTGCAGGTAGACCTTCGCCGTACCGTCCCCCTGGCGAATTGCAACCACCTTGTAATAACCGCGTGTCGGCGCAGCTGGCGGCGGCCGCAGCTGGCCGTCAGCGCCTTTCACCGGTTCCAGATTCTGCTCTTCCCACATGCCGCTGCTGACGACGAAGATCGCCGAGACCGGCAAGGCGTCGATCGCCTCCGTCTGCGCCCGTGCGGAAAGCACGGCGGTGGCGAGAAAGAGAGTGGCAAGGATCGGTGTTTTCAGGTGCATGGCTATTGTCGGTCGTTGGCGTCAATTGTTGAATTGTTCGGCGAGAACCCGGTCGGACCACGAACGGTCCGGGTCCGAGAGAATTCTGGCCGTTCTGTCCTGCGACTGCGCAATCCGCACATGGCGCACGGATTTCACCTCCGTATGGTCGGCCACCGCGTTCACCGGGCGCTTGTCACGCTCCAGAACATGAATGTCGACCGTCACCTTGTTCGGCAAAAGCGCACCGCGCCAGCGCCTTGGCCGGAACGCGCTGACGGGGGTAAGCGCCAGAAGTGGTGATTCGAGCGGCAGGATCGGCCCATGGGCGGAGAAATTATAGGCTGTCGACCCCGCAGGCGTCGCCACCATCATGCCGTCGCAGATCAGCTCTTCCAGCCGAACCTTGCCATCCACCTCGACACGAAGCTTGGCGGCCTGATGTGACTGCCGGAAGAGGCTCACCTCATTCATGGCGAGTGCCGTAAACTCGTCGCCATCGGAATCCGTCGTCGTCATGCGCAGCGGGTGAAAATCATTGCCCGTCGCCACCGCGATGCGTTCACGCAGGCCTTCCACGCGGTAGTCATTCATCAAAAAACCGACCGATCCACGGTTCATGCCGTAGACGCGTCTACCGGAATTCATGGTCTCGTTGAGGATCTGCAGCATGAAGCCGTCGCCGCCGAGCGCCACGATCACCTCGGCTTCCTCGAAAGGCGCGTTGCCGTAAGCCGTTTTCAGCTCCTCCATCGCCATCTGCGCCTCTTCTGATGCAGATGCGACGAAGGATAGTGAATGGGTAGAATGCGACATCCGCTTCCCTCGACAACGACACAAACCGCAACCGGCCTGTGACAGATGTTCTAACCTGTTGAAGCGACTTGCAATCTCCAGACCGGGACGGGCACGGTCGCTTGCAAGCCACAAGACCCGTCCTTGGTACATGAAGACAGCGGCTCGCCACAAGGCCTTTCGGGCGGGCAGGCGTTCGCCTTTCTCACCCAAGGCCGGTCCACAGCTTCTTGATTTATCGTCTCGGAGAAAGGGTTGCGATGCGGGGCGGCCTGAGGCAGTTTGCGCAAAGCAGGCGGAATGACGAATGGCAGGAGATGGGTGTGGTACTGAACTACAATATCTACGATGTCTTTACCGAGACCAGAATGGCGGGAAACCCGCTGGCGGTCATGTATGACGCGGATGATCTCGATCAGGTGACGATGCAGGCGATCGCCCGGGAAATGAACCTTTCCGAGACCGTTTTCGTCAATCGTTCGGGTAACCCGGCCCATGCGGCGTCGCTGCGTATCTTTACACCTTCGGGGGAACTGCCCTTCGCCGGCCATCCGACCGTCGGTGCGGCGGTTGCGATCGCCGAGCGTAATCGCGGCGAAGACGATGACGATATCGACATGGTCTGCGTGCTGGAGGAGCAGGTGGGCCCGGTGCGCTGTGCGGTGAAGATGCGCGCCGGCGCGGTCAGCTTTGCCGAATTCGACCTGCCGCGCAAATCCTCGCGCGTCGACCTGCCGCTCGATCATACAGCACTTGCCGACGCGCTGGGTGTCAGCGAAGGCCATCTCGGCTTTGAAAACCACGTCCCGTCGATCTGGACGGCGGGCGTGCCGTTCCTGCTCGTGCCGCTGCACAACATCGCCGCTATCAGCGACATGGATTTTGACGCCAATCTGTGGCTGCGCACCGCGCCGCTGGTCGAGGGACGCCTGGCGGCGGTCTATATCTACTGTCGCGGCGGCGTCAATCATGCGGCGAAATTCCATGCCCGCATGTTCTCGCCGGATATGGGCATTTCGGAAGACCCTGCCACCGGCTCGGCCGTCGCTGCACTCTCGGGTGCCATCCATCATTTCGACGGCCTGACCGACGGTCATTATCCCATCCTGGTGGAGCAGGGCGTGGAGATGGAGCGGCCGTCCCACATCCACCTGCGCATGGACATCAAGGACGGCGAAATCGCCCGCGCCCGCATCGGCGGCCACGCGGTTCGGGTCGCATCTGGCACATTCGAGATTTGATTTGAAGGCAACCGGCTGAACTCCAGTCTAAATCCGCCTGCGAGCCAAAATGAAAAACCCCGGTCATGACCGGGGTTTTATTGTTTCTACTCGCACCAGAGATCAGTTGAACCGACCTGCCGCATGGGCAAGCATCGTATAGACCTTGCCGGTATCGGAGGTGAGGTAGGACTGGGTAACACTCCGGTCGCGGTCGGTGCGCGCCACATCGGCGAGCAGCTTTTCGAAATCGGTGATGTAGCGGTCCACGGCGGTGCGGAATTCGGCTTCCCGCTCGTATTTGCGCTTGATCTCGTCAAACGTCGTCTGGCCCTTCAGCGTGTAGAGGCGGCGGGTGAAGACGTCGCGCTCGCCGCGCTGGTACCGGCGCCACAGTTCCACGGACGCATCGTGATCGATGGCGCGGGCAATGTCGACGGACAGCGAGTTCAGCGATTCGACCATGTGGCGCGGATTGCGGGTGTCGGCCGCACGGGTCGGCTGCTGCTCAGTGTTGGCGCGCGGTGTGGACGCTGCTGGCGTTTCCTGTGACGCGCCGCGCAGCAGATCGCTGATCCAGCCGCCACCTTCTTCGCGACGTCCGGCAGGCGCTGTTGCCGTCTGCGACGGGGCAGGTGCCTGACGGTTTTCGACCTGGCGGTTCTCAAGCGGCAGCGTACCGCGCAATGCAGGTGCGGCGGCAGTCTGCGGCTGCGCCGGGCGCTGCTGTACCGGAGCGGCTGCTGCCGGCTGCGGACGCGTCTCGGCGCGGCGCTCGGCGGCTGGCTGGGTCGCTGCGATGGCGCGGGCCACCGGTTCGGAGACTTCCATCTGGTGGGTCGAACGACCGACGAGCTGGGAAATATCCTGCAAGGCCTTGATCTGCTCGGAAACGGCGCGGCGCATGGCGGCAGCGCTTTCCTTGGCCTCTTCCGGCAGGTCGAATGCGCCGCGCTTCAGTTCCGCACGCGTCGCATCCAGCTCGCGGCGGATGTCGTGGCTGGAGCGACGGATTTCGTCCGTTGCACCGGCGAAGCGGTTGACAGCTTCCTCTACGGCCTGACGCAGCGTCTCCTTGAGGTTCGCGGCGGCGGCATTGGATTTCTCCGATGCACTGCCCAGAAGATTGTCGACTTCCGAAAGCGAGGATTCGACGCCGCCACGCAGGCGGTTGACGAGTTCGTCGGAATATTTCTGCGCGTCGGACAGCGTGCTTTCGATCGAGCGGCTGGCATCCTGACCGGCGGCAAGCAGGGCCCCCCGCATGGTCTGTGCGGCCGAGCGGGCGCGCTGTTCGGTCTCATCGAGCGAACGGCCGATATCGGTGAAGGATGCCTGCAGATTGTCGCGCAGATTGCCGGCAACGTTCTGAGAGCGTTCTTCGGCATCGTTGAGCGTGGTTTCCACAACGCCGACGACGTTGCGCATGGCGCTTTCGATCTCCTCGGAGCGCTTGACGAGACCGACGGACAGGCTGCGAAGCGCGTCCTGACGTTCTTCCAGCGTGCCGACGAGGCTCGACTGTGCCGCGTTGAGCAGTTCGGATGCCTGGCTCAACACCTTCGAATGTTCCTCGAAGCGTCCGACGATACCGGCAACCTGCGCCAGTGTCTGGCCGGAAATATTCGACAGACGGTCGATCTTTCCTTCGAGCAGACGGCTGGAGCTGGACACCATGTCGGCGGCCTGCGAGGCGCTATCGGAGAAGCGGGTCGCCGATGCGTTCAGCGCTTCGTCTGCCGTGCCGAATTCCTGCGCGGCGCGCTCGACAGCGGAGTTGAAGTTGGTTGCCGACTGTTCGACGATTTCGGCCATGCTGTTATGGGTCTGCGACAGCATGTCGGTGCTCTGGCGGGTGGCGGCAACGAGCTTGTTGGCCGCATCGCTGCCCGCACGGGCGTATTTGTCGATACCCTGCTCGACGGCATCCGCCATGGCGGTATGGGTCTGCGACAGCATATCCGTGCTCTGGCGGGTGGCCGCGACAAGCTTGCTTGCCGCATCCGTACCGGCATTGGCGTAATCGCTGATCGCCTGTTCCACCATGCCGACCATGCCGCTGTTGCTCTGCGACAGGAGTTCGGCGCTCTGCTGGGCGGCGGAAACGATCTTTTCGGCGGCTTCGCGACCGATGGTGGCGTATTCGTCGACCACCGGCTTTGCCTTCTCCTCGATGAGGCGAGACAGTTCCGCGGAACGGCTGGCCAGCATCGAGTTGAGCTCGCGGGTACGGTTGTCCAGCGCCGAGCGGATGGATTCGCCGCGTGCGTCGAGGGCTGATTCGACGCCGGTCAGTGTCTCGGAAATGACTCCGACCTGCGACCGCACGACTGCTTCAGCCTCGGCAACCTTGTTGACGATGATGTTGCCGGCCTCGGAGAAGGTCTGGGCGACAGCGGCGGCCTGGCCGGAAAGGCGCGTCTGCGCATCCGAAATGCGGTTGACGATCTCGCCGGACCGCTCCTCGATAGCCTTGGTGAAGGCCTCGTTCTGCGCCTGCACCTGCTCTGCGAATTCCGAGCCGGATTTGGCGAGAAGGGACGTGGAACGGGTAGCCTCTTCGCCGATGCTCTGGGTGGCGGAGATGACCGCGCCACGCAGGCTGACGGCGAGATCGCTCGCCTTGCCTTCAATGGTGCGGTTGACGTTTTCGAGACCGATCGTCAGCGCGCGGTCCATGGTGCCGAGGCGCTCGTCGATGCGGGCCGAGCCGGCATCGAAGGTTTCCGCCAGACGGTTGGTGCGGCTTTCGAAGGTGTCACTGACGCGTATCGCCTGCTCGTCCAGAATGCCGGTGATGCGCTGAGCCGCGTCATCGCTGGTGCGGGCAAAGGCGGCAGTCTTGTCTTCCAGCGCATCGGCAAAGCGACGGCCGGCATCTTCGATCGAGGTGTTGACGTTGCCGAGATCGCTCGAAACGCGCTCCTGCAGCGTACCGAGCGAGGTCTCGATGCGCGCGCCGGTCTCGTCGAGCCTGCCTGCGACGCTTCCAATCGAGGTTTCGATCCGCGAGGAGAGCGCATCCGTCGCGCCGCCGATTTCGCGGGCAGCTTCGCCGATCTTGACGGCGATATCGCCGGCGCTGTTGCGAAGACGCTCTTCCAGCGTCGCCGCACTGCCGTCAATCGCCTTCTGCAAGGTTTCCTGCTGGGTCTCAAGCGAGAGTTCGAGCATGCTGGCGCTCGATGCGACCGTGGTGCCGATCATCATCGCCTGCTCGGAAAGCATGTCACCCATCTGGGTGGTTGCCGAACTCAAGGTTGCGGCGAGATCCGCCTGACGCTGGTCGAGCGCGGTGCGGATATCCTCATGCGACTGCGAGAGATTGCTTTCGAGGCGGGAAACGCCTTCTTCCACCGTCTGCGCAAAACGGCTGCTGCCGTCTTCCACGACGCTTTCGATACGGTTGGCTGCGCCCGAGACGCTCTGCTCGATCAGGCCGCTATTACGCTCAAGCGAGCCGGCAATGCGTTCAGCCTGCGAACCGAGCATGGTCTCCAGCCGCTCATGCCCGCTGGCAAGTGCGTTTTCTAGCGTGAAGGCAGTCGATTCCAGTCGCTGGCCTACGCCGGCTGCTGCCAGCGAAAGCGAGGCGGTTCTGGCGTCCATGGCCTCGGCGATCCGCTCCTCGACACCCGAAATCGTCATGTCGAGCGCCATGGTGCGGCTGTCGAGCGCATCCGCGATACGTTCTTCCGCGCCGGAGACGATACCGGAGAGGGCAGCTGTACGGCTGTCCAATGCGCCGGCAATACGGTCCTCAACCCCGGAAACAGCCGTATGAATTGCGGCGGTGCGGCCATCGAGAATATCGGCGATCTTTTCTTCGACACCGGAGAAGCTCATGTCGAGCGCCATGGTGCGGCTGTCGAGCACATCCGTGATCCGCTCTTCCGCACCGGAAACGACGTTCTTGAGGGCATCCGTGCGGCTGTCGAGTGCGCCGGCAATGCGGGTCTCGGCACCGGCTACCAGCTCGCCAAGGGCGGCCGTGCGGGTGTCGAGCGCTTCGGTGATTTTTTCCTCGGCACCGGAAAACGCCATGTCGAGCGCCATGGTCCGGCTGTCGAGCGCATCTGCGATGCGTTCTTCCGCCCCGGAAACCACGGCGTTGAGCGCTGCCGTGCGGCCATCCAGCGTTTCTGCGATACGGGTCTCGGCACCGGCGACGACATCGCCGAAGGTGGCGGTGCGGCTGTCGAGCGCGCCCGCGATCTTCTCTTCAGCACTGGCGACAATGCCGGTCAGCGCGGAGGTGCGGTTGTCCAGCGTCTCGGAAAGTCTTTCCTCGACATTGGCGAAGGTCATGTCCAGCGACAGCGTGCGGCTGTCCATCGTGTCGGCAATGCGTTCCTCTACGCCGGAAATTGCGCTGGAAAGAGCGGCCGTACGGCCATCGAGAGTTTCGGCGATACGGTTTTCGGCGCCTGATACAACGTCATGAAGGGCAGCCGTGCGGCTTTCCAGCGTGTCGGAAATGCGGTCCTCGATGCCGGAAACGGCACCGGTGATGGCGGCAGCCCGGGTTTCGAGCGTTTCCGAAAGACGGCGCTCGACATCGGCGACGACATTGTTGATTGCGGCTGCGCGTTCATCAAGCATCGCGGCAAGACGTTCGGCCGTGCCGGAGACCGAGCCGGTGATGGCCAGCGAACGGCTTGCAAGTGCCTCGTCGAAACGGTCCTGGCTGGCCGAAAGCGCGCCGAACAGGGCGTTGCTGCGCTCCGCCAGTACGCCGTCGATCTTCTCGTGCGAATAGGCAAAGGCATTGGTGATGTCGGTGGTGCGCTGGCTGATCGCGTCGCTGAACTCGCGGGTGCGGGTTTCAAGCGCGCTTTCGAGCATTTCCTGACCCGTGCCCAGTGCGGTTGCAAGGGCAAGCGACTGATCGGTCATGGTGGTGCCGATGCGCTCAAGACCGCTGGTCAGCATGGTGTCGAGGGCTTCGGAACCGCCGGCAACGGTTTCGTTGATCCGGGCAAGGCTTTCCATCAGCTTGCTGTCGAGGCTGCCTGCGCGCTGGTCGAAGGCGCTGGCGAAATCTGCGACATGCTCGTCAAAGGCGGAATTGACCTGGCCAACCGTTGCCTGCAGCCGTTCCTCATAGAGGCCGGAGCGAAGATCGAGATCCATGATCGCATCGTCAGCCGTGCTCTGCAGGCTCTGGCGGAAGGAGAGACCCTTTTCTTCAAGCGTCGTGGAGAGCTTGTCGAGCACGGTATCCAGAGAACCGCCGATGATCTGCTGGCCGCGATCGATATTGCGGTTGAGTTCCAGCGTGCGGGTGGACAGCGTCTCATTGAGCTGGCGGGTACGTTCCTCCAGCGCGCTGTTGAGGCTTTCCGCACCGCTGTCGAGCGTCGAAGCATGGATGGCGAAGCGTTCGAGCAGAACTTCGCCGCGCTCATCGATCGTCGAGGTGAGGTTATGCAGGCGCATGTCGAATTCGTTCGACAGGGTCGAGCCTGATGTATTCAGCGCCTGCAGCAGGTTTTCTGTCTTGGCGGCAATCAGGCTGCCCATTGCTTCGGTGGAGGCGCGTGATTTTTCGAGCAGCGCGGCCGAGCGCGTGTCGATCATCGAGGCGAAGGCCTCACCGCTGGTGGCAAGCCGCATCGAAAGCTCTTCGCCGACGATGGAAAGCTCTTCCTTGATCTGTTCCTGCGCGCCGATAATGGACGAGCGGATGCGCTCTGCATGGTTGACGATGGCGTCGCGTTCGGCCGTCAGTTCCTGCACGAGGCTGCGGACGCGCAATTCATTGTCGGCGTAGCTGCGCTCAAGTGCATTAACTTCCGAATGGACCAGCGTTTCGAGTTCCGTCGCCCGCGCAATCGTGCGCTCGATCCCGTCATTCATCGCCGAGACTTCGCGGCGAACCGCCTGGCCGACGGACATGATCCGGTCGGACGCAACGGTTTCTGGCTCCGCAAGGCGAAGGGCGACTTCAGCCATGGAACGGGCGGCGTTGCGCAGGTCACGGGCACGCGCCATCATGATCGCGAAGGCGAAGAACAGCATCACCGGCACGATGATGCCGACGATGATGGCCATCAGGCCGGGAATTGCGGTGAGGTCGGCAAGCGAACCGATGTTCCACAGCGCATTGCCATAAAGCAGATGCGCGATGCCGAGGCCGCCGAGCGCCCAGATCACCGACATGATCGTCGCGTTTCTGAGCGCGCCGCCGATCGAGCCGCCTTCGAGCGACTTCAGGATCATGGCCGGGCTGCGCTTGGAGCCGTCATTTGCCGCTTCCAGATTGGGCGATTTCGGTGCCTGTTCGGCAGGCGCGCGTGCGGCGTCCGGAGCAGGGGTCTGTCTGCTGGCTTCCTTCAATCTGGCCTCCGGCTGCTTTGGCGCTGTCGTTTTCCGCGATTCCGGCTTTTCTTCGAAAGCACCGAGCTGCAAGGCGTCTTCCAACGCCTGAAATGCAGTCTCGTCGACAGAGTCGCTGATCTTGTTGTTCGCCATGCGGTTACGCCTCGTTACACATACGCCCGGCTTCATGCCGTTGACCACTTGCATTCAGCAAGCGGACTGCCGCCATCATGCCAGCGGAACATTATCCCTCAGGAGAGAACAATTCCGCCATTACCAAATCCCGAATTGCTGGTGGTCCAGCTTTCGGGCGAAATTACATCACTGTGCCGCAATAACAAAGCTTGAGCTCAAGCCTCGCAGGAGCGGCAGTACCGTAGTGACACATTTAGGTGTTCGAAACAATTAATGCGGATTTACGGCAGCGGCGAAGTGTCGGCTTTTTAACAGTTTTTAAACCTGAGTTTCACGCTGAACGCCTTGTTTCGCATAAGTTTAACATAAATTAACCATAGCAGAAGATTTTCGCCTGCGTCACGCCGTAATTTAAGCCGATAGCACCGGCTTCAATGCGTAAATACGACACAGATGTGACACGAAACAGGAAACGGCGAGACAAGGAATTTCAGCCATGGCAGCGGTCAGTATTGCTTTCGAAGCTCCGGATAATTGCGGCGGCGCGCCGCTCGCCACGAAGAAGCCGATCGATTTCGATCATCTCGCCCGCCAGACCATGGGCGACAAGGATCTGGAAATCGAGGTGCTGCAACTGTTCAGCCGCAATGCCCGCGCCGCCCTGCATGAAATCGCCGATGCAGACGACAAGACTGTCAGGGCGACGGCCCACCGTCTGAAGGGGGCAGCACAGGCTGTCGGTGCCTCCGCCGTGGCCACAGCCGCCGCATCTGTGGAGGATGCTGGCAAGGACAGCGCGGCGGTCGCAAAGCTCGCAGCAGCCATCGTGGAAGCGGAAAACTTCATCCTCAAGCTCTGCCGCTGAGGCGGGGTCGATCAATTTTGCGGTTTTGTGAGGCCGGTTGCGCGTGGCGCCCTTGAAGCGGGTTGCCAAGCCGAACCGGCCTTTCTATGTGTTTAGAACAGTTCTTAGATCACATTTTGGATTTCCGGCATGACAAAACTGACCATCGTTGCCTTTGACGGCACGCCCCATGAACTCGACGTGAGCAACGGTTCCACCGTCATGGAGAATGCCGTGCGCAACTCCATTCCCGGCATCGATGCGGAATGCGGCGGCGCCTGTGCGTGCGCGACCTGTCATGTCTATGTGGACGATGCATGGGCGGAGCGCGTCGGCGGGCCCGAACCGATGGAAGAGGACATGCTGGATTTCGCCTTCGATGTGCGCCCGACGTCGCGTCTTTCCTGTCAGATCAAGATGAGCGACGAGTTTGACGGCCTTGTCGTTCACGTTCCCGAGCGCCAGGGCTGAAAACCCTCGGCATTGCCTGACGCAGAAAAAGCCCCGCTCACCTGGTAGCGGGGAGCGGGGCGAGGCGGGTACGCAGCATGCAGGCGAGGGAGGAAACACCTGCGAGCCCTCAAGTGCGCACCGGGAGAACCGGAGACGGTTAAAACGCCCGACCCGCTGCGGGCAGCGACCGTTCCAAACCGTATGAGCAAGCTACAATGAGTCTCGGCGACCGCACCATGACGAGAATTCACGGGTGAGATCGGACATGACGTTACGTCATGTCCGTTGCGTCCGGTGGGTTTGGATAGGGGAGGACGAGAGGCGGATCAGCGGCGATTCTGGCCCTGTTCGAGCCGGTTTTTCAAAAGCCGCGTCATGCGGGCATCGAAATTTTTCGATTCCACCACATCAAAGCGCATCTGGTCCCTGTCGTGCTCATCCATCACCGTCTGGGTGATCTTGCCGACCATTTCCTGCAGCGTCTCGCAGTTTTTCTGCGGGCGAAGCGCCGTCAACTGTCTTTCGAGCGTGCGGGCATGGGTGCGGGCGATTTCCGCGTGGCGTTCCTCGTGGCGCTTGATATCGGCAAGCAGCGTGTCCCAGATGAAGGCCAGCTCCGCCGTGGTGCGGCGGCGATTTTTCCATTGCGGCAAAAGGATGCGGGTGTTCAGAACCACTTTCGCCGTTCCCACGCTGCAAAGCCCGTTCTTCTCGACATAGGTGAGTTCGCCGCCGAATTTGATTTCCGTCGCACCGGGATGCCGCGCGCCGGTATTGCGGGTGAGCGGACCGTGTTTCGAAAGCTGCTGATCTAGGTCGGCTGCGGTTTTGCCGCTGATCGAAAAATACGAATAGGTCTTGCGAACGATGGTTTCGGAAAAAGCCGATCCGGGCAGGGAAATGGCCAATGCGGCCGCGGCAGCGGCGCAAAGAGCGCGTGATGATTTGGTCATGACCCGGCCTTCCGGTTGAACTTGAAAAACGTTTGCTGCATAGGCGGAGCGGAACTTATAAGAATTGGCATAACACTCCGTTATTCCCGAAAGGCGCGTGTTACGTGATAACAGCCGGCAGCAATGTGTGGCAAGCGGCCCATGGTCGCTCCCTGAAACTTGATGGGCGTGGCCGTATTATGGCCATCGTCAACGCGACACCCGATTCCTTTTCCGACGGCGGCCGTTATCTCGCCCTCGATGCGGCCTTTTCCCATGCGCTGACCTGCGTGGAAGAGGGTGCGGATATTATCGATATCGGCGGCGAATCCACCCGTCCCGGCGCGGTGAACGTAACGGAAGGCGAGGAGCAGGACCGGGTGCTGCCCGTCATCGAGAAGCTTCGCCGCGAGACGGATGTTCTGATTTCCGTCGACACCTACCGCGCATCGACCGCAAGGCGCGCGATCGAGGCAGGCGCACATATCGTCAACGATGTCTTCGGCCTGCAGAAGGATGCGGAGATGGCGGGCGTGATCGCTGCCGCGCGTGCGGGCGTCTGCATCATGCATACCGGCCGCGACAGGCAGAAGCTTGCCGACGTTATCGAGGACCAGTTCGAATTCCTCAATCACTCACTGGAAATCGCCGGCGATGCTGGTATTGCCCGCGACGCCGTCGTCCTCGATCCCGGTTTCGGTTTCGCCAAGGACGAGGGGGAAAATGTCGAGCTGATGGCGCGTTTTGGTGAATTGGCGGCTTTCGGCCTCCCGGTTCTCGCCGGCACGTCGCGCAAGCGTTTCATCGGGTCGCTGACGGGTAGGGATGCGGCCCCGGAACGCGATATCGGAACAGCAGCGACAACGGCGATCCTCAGACTGGCGGGTGCTTCGATTTTTCGGGTGCACAATGTCGCCGCGACACGCGATGCGCTGGCAATCGCCGATGCGGTTCTTGCCAAAGCCTCGGCAAAGGCCGATGCCTAGATCAACAGTACCGGAACGCCATACGCCGGAAAAGCGCGGCGTCCCGGCAAAACACCCCTGCCATGGAGGCGATGCGATGAGCCGCTACACCATCATTCTGAAAAACTGTTCTTTTTTCGCCCGTCATGGCCTTCTCGAGCAGGAGGAGGTGCTGGGCCAGCGCTTTTTCGTCGATGCCGAGATGGAGGTCGAAGCGGGTGACGCTCTGGAAACCGACGATATCGAAAATACCGTCGATTACGGCGTGGCCTTCGCCGTCATCGAGAAAATCGTCGTCGGCCAGCGCCGTTATCTGATCGAAGCTCTGGCCAATGACATCTGCAAGGCTCTGCGCGAGCGTTATCCGCAAATCGTCTGGTTGCGGATCACGGTGCGCAAACCCTCCGCGCCCGTTCCCGGCATTCTGGATTATGCACAGGTGAGCGTTGAACACCGTGCCTGACAGAATGACGATCGCCGCATTGGGCCTGGGCGGCAATATCGGCGATCCCGCCGTCGCGATGGCGAGAGCCCTTGGTGAACTGGATGCACATGGCGACTGCCGCGTGCTGGCCGTCTCCGGGCTTTACCGCACGCCGCCCTGGGGCAAGACGGACCAGGCGGATTTCTTCAATTGCTGTGCGCTGGTCGAAACCTTGCTTTCAGCACCGGCGCTGCTGCAATTATGCCTCGACATCGAAAGGGGCATGAAGCGGGTGAGGACGGAACGCTGGGGTCCTCGCACCATCGATATCGATGTGCTGACCTATGGCGATGAAACTATCGTTACGGAAAGCATCGAAGTGCCACATCCGCGCATGACGGAACGTGCTTTCGTGCTGATGCCGCTTGCCGATATCGCGCCCGATCTCGAGGTCAAGGACAAGCCCGTGCGGGAATGGCTGCGGCAGGCGGACAAGACAGGAATAGTCCGCGCAAACGAAAAACGGGAGTGGTGGACACTCCCGCTCGGTGATGGGTAAGGGGCAGTTGCTCTTACGGCTTGATCGAGCCGACGGCCATCTGGTCGATGTCGCGTGCCAGCGTCACGCCGATCACCGGGATCATCTGGTCGGCGACCTTGACCGAAATGGTGATGTTCATCGAATTGTCGCTTGAGACGCGGGCGACCATCGCACCGTTGAGCTTGGCGCGGTTGATGCCGACAACGACCTTGTCGCCGCTGACCTGTCCGGAGGTGATGTCCAGACCCTTGCCGGTGGCGCCATCAAGGAACTTGCCCTCGTAAGAGTTGCCCTTCTGGCTGATGACCGCGGACATGGGCTGGCTGAAAACGCCGACGCGGCAGGTTCCGCCGAGCTTGATGCCGGTCTGCTTGTCGTCGAGCGGTTCGCCCGTCAGGTCGCAGGTGAATTTGGTGCCCTTGTATTTGCCGGCGACGATTTCGCCCGGGCCTTTCCAGCTTCCGGCAACGGAGCGGAAAAATACGTCGTCGCGATCGCGCGATGCGGCATGGACGTCAGACATGCCGAAGCCGGCGCTGACGGACAATATGGCGGCAAGTCCGCCCACAAGCGAAAAGAAGCGCGAATACATGATACTTTCCCCGGCGAAGAAGCCTGTTCGATAGGCTGCAATCTACCGGCGGAATGGTTAATGCTTGGTTTATTTCGACCTAATTTGCGGCTTCATCCGTAACCTTTTGATCCGCATATGCCCTTTGGATCAGGCTTTTCCACCGGTTTTTCCGCCACCCAGATCGGGCGTCAGGTCGGACATGAAGTCGCCTATTCCGGGTCGCTTCACCGCCCTGAACGGCAGCGGACGGCAAAGATCCATCGCTGCTATGCCGATTCGCGCCGTCATCAGGCCATTGATGACGCCTTCGCCCAGACGGGCGGAGAGTTTAGAGGCAAGACCATGGCCGAGAACCTGCTGCGCAAGCCCGTCACCCACGGCGATTGAACCCGTAACGGCGAGATGGGCGACCACGTCCCGTAACAGCCGCAGCATGCCGAGCGTACCAGGACGGCCGCCGTATAGTTCCGCCATGGCGCGCACCAGCCTTGTTACTTCGAACAGCACATAGGCGAGATCGACCACCGCGCGCGGGCTGACCGCGGTGACGACGGAGACGCGTTTGGAGGAGTTGAGGATCAGCGCGCGCGCCTGCCGGTCGAGCGGCACCAGCAATTCGCGTTCGGCAAGATCGATCAGATGCGGACCGTCAATCACATCGTTTTCGGTATCCTTCAGCGCAGCGCGCCCCTTTGCGGTCTCGGCACGGTGTGACAGGACCGCATTGAGGCGGGTGATGATGGCGCGCGCGGGCTTGGGGCTCTTGTCCAGGCTCGCCGTCTCGGCATCCGCCTTCAGGGATTGCACGGCGTTCAGCCGCATGATGCCGAAGACCTCCCGTCCGACGAGAACGAGGACCGCAAAAAGCGCGACGAGGAGGGCGATGCTTGCCGTGTAACCCAGCCAGTCGGAGCGGGAGAAAAGATTGCGGATAAGCTGATCCGCCCAAAGGCCGAAGGCGAGCGAAAACAGAACGCCGATTGCCCCGAGAGCAAGCTTGCCGAAGGAAAAGCGGCTCTTTTTCGGCGTCGCAATCGGCAGGGCTGCGGCATCGATCTCCTCCGGTGCCAGAAAGGGGTCATCCTCGTCTGGCGTCAGTGAAATCTCGGTGTCGAAGCTGCGTGGCGCACGTTTCTGCGCAACGGACGGGCGTGCCGTCTCTTCCGTTTCGAGCGTGAAAGCCGCCGGGCGGCGTGCCTGCGGATCGTTTGGTGTGGGAGCCTTCATGCGAGCTTGTCTCCAAACAGGAACTGCATGGCGCGGTCGAGCCTTATATGGGGAACGGAAAGCCTGATGCCACCGCTGCCCGGCTCGTCAATATTGGGCGGGCGGAAACGCACGACATTGACGTCGGGAAGCGTCGCCTTGTCGCCATCCCTGTCGATGCTGCGAAAAAGCGGCTCGGGATCCTCCGGCAGGTCGCCGGGAAAGATCGCAGTCTTGCGGTTGCCGTCGAAGGTCTCGCCATTAATTGTCTCACCGGCCATTGGCGTGCCAACGATGACCGGAAGGTCGTGACCATCCTGCCGCACGGTCGCTTCCCGCGTGGCGCGCACGGAAGCCAGCGCCATGACCTCGATGCCGGCGCCGTTCATGCCGATTGTAGTGATGGCGCGGTCCACCAGCCGGCGGGTCAACCGCTCCAGCCGGTCATGGCTCTCGTGATGCAGATGGTCGGCCTTGGTGGCGGCAATCAGTACCTTGTCGATGCGCCTGCCAAGCAGTGAAGACAGCAGGCTGTTGGTGCCGGGGCGGAAACAGGCGAGAACATCCCCCAGCGCCCGTTCCAGATCCTGCACCGCCTCGGGACCGCGATTGACCGCCTGGAGCGTGTCGATCAGCACGATCTGCCGGTCGAGACGGGCGAAATGCTCACGGAAGAAGGGTTTGACGACGATAGACTTATAGGCGTCGTAGCGCCGCTCCATCATGGCGCGCAGCGATCCTTTGGGCGCTTTCTCATCCGTAAGGCCGGGCAGGGGTGCGAAAGTCAGCGCCGGCGATCCTTCCAGATCCCCCGGCATCAAAAGACGCCCCGGCGGCAGAGTGGAGAGAGATCTTTCGTCGGATTTGCAGGCTTTCAGATAGGCTGCGAAACTTTCAGCCAGACGTCGCGCCGTCATCTCGTCGGCAGGGGCGTTGATATCGAGAGACGAAGCGATCGCCAGCCATTCCTGCGCCAGCTCGGAACGGATGCCGGTCCCGGCGAGCGCGACGGTCGCGTCGCTGAAGCCCTTGTAATCCTGCGACAGGAGCGGCAGGTCGAGCAGCCATTCGCCGGGATAGTCGACGATATCGATGGAAAGCTTGCCGGCGGAAAACCAACGGCCCCACCCGCTGGCGCTCTGGTAATCCAGCGTGATGCGCAGTTCGGATATTGCCCGCGTCGAATCTGGCCAGAGTCGGTCGCGCACCAGCGCCTGAATATGATCCTCATATTGAAAACGGGGAATGGCATCGTCCGGCTGCGGCTCCAGCCGCACATTCGAGACGCGCCCCGACCGCATGGCTTCAAACAGCGGCAGGCGGCCGCCGTTCAGAAGATTATGGACGAGGGAGGAAATGAAAACCGTCTTGCCCGCCCGCGAAAGGCCGGTAACGCCAAGCCGCAATGTTGGATTGGTGAGGGTGCTCGCACGATCGGCCAGATTGTCGAACGCGATGAGCGCACTGTCCGTCAGGGACGTAAGAGAAGGCGGCAATGGCAGTTTCCCTGCTGTGTTTCACGGTCACGGCTGCAATATAGGATGGCGCGGCTGCCCAAAAAAGAAGCGAGCCGGCGGATTTTCCACGACATAACTTTAGCCCGGCAATTGTTCGCGGTAGCCGCTACTTGCCCGGCGAGAGGAAATCGACGAGCCGCCAGCGATTCTTGCCATTGCCGGCGCTATCGTCATGATCGAGCACGGCAAGCCCCGATGTGGGAAAACCGGAAGGCAGGGCGGCGTGCAGCAGATCCTCGCCGATCATCGCCTCAAGCGTTGCCTCCATGGTGGGATTGTGCCCGACCAGCATCACGGACTGCACATCCGTTTGCGCGGCGATGAGGGAGAGATAGGTTTCGCTGCGCGCATTGTACATCTCATCGATATAGGCGATGTCGATGCCCTCGTTGAAGGCCCGCTGCCAGGCTTGCGTGGTCTGCCGGCAGCGAGCGGCCGTGGAGGACAGGAGCACGTCCGGACGGTAGTGCCGGTCGGCGGAAAGGTCGGCGATAATCTCCGCCTCGGCGAAACCCGCCTCGTTCAATCCTCGGTCGAAATCACGCTCTCCCGGTGCCGCCCAGGCGGCTTTGGCGTGGCGCAGAAGATAAACTCGCTTCAGGGGAGAATCTGTCAAGGGCGGGGACCGGCGTTCGAAACTCTGGAGGCACGGTCCGAATGTTACAGGATAGGCTCACGGGACCGCAAGTCCTCTTTCCTGTTAGCAAGTCGCGTCTAAGTGATCGAAGAAGAGATCGCTTCCACGCCAATAAAGGATAAAAATTAGTCATTTAGATGATTTTTATGTCAGTTTTAAAAATGCCTGAAAACTGATCTGTAGACTTGAACCGGCCTATATCATTGGAGTATACACCGCCGCATTGAGATGTTCTTCGAGGAGAATCGCGTTGAGTGAGAAGATCGATCTTAGCAAATATGTACTCTCGGAAGACGACGAGTTCATGAATGCCAGCCAGCGTGCCTACTTCCGCGCGAAGCTGGTCGCCTGGAAAAACGACATCCTTAGAGAAGCGCGCGAGACCCTCGGACATCTCGCTGAAGAAAGCGCCAACCACCCCGATCTCGCCGACCGGGCTTCTTCAGAAACAGACAGGGCTATCGAACTTCGCGCCCGGGACCGCCAGCGCAAGCTGATCTCAAAGATCGACGCGGCCCTTCAGCGGATCGAAGACGGCACCTACGGTTACTGTGAGGAAACGGGTGAGCCTATCGGCCTCAAGCGTCTTGACGCCCGCCCGATAGCGACCCTTTCCATCGAGGCACAGGAACGTCACGAGCGTCGCGAAAAAGTCTATCGCGACGAATAGGACGGAGCGTTGTCCGGTCGCCACGGTGAACCGGTCAGCCAATGGGATGCGAATGAGTAAGGGCACGGAATTGCTTCCGTGCCCTTTTTTCTGCGTTGAAATCACATCTGCCGAGAGTGTCAGCGGTCGCGAGTGACTGAAAGCTCGCCAAAGATACGCGCCATTTCCTTCTGCATGTCACCATCCGGAGTGGTGCCGGTAACCGGCGGCGAGACGGGCTGGGTCTTCGGCTGCTGTTCCGGGGCGACTGCAATTTCCGGTTCTTTCTCCGCATCCTTGCTCTTGGCGATCTCCGCCTCGAGAAAGCTTTCGAAATCGCTGGCAAGGTCATCGGAAAATTTGGGCTCGGCGTCAGAGGCGGTGACGGCTGGGTTTTCAGGCTTGGGCGGGAAGGGCGCCGGTGGCGTATTCTCTCCCGGTTTCAGCCCGGGAAGAACGCGCTCTCGCGCAGCGTCGAGAAAATCAGCGGCGGTCGATTGGTCGATAGCAGGTTCCCGAGCGGCAAAAACCGGCGGCGCAAGCACCGTCGGACGCTCCTCTGGCGCCTTCGCCTGCGCGACAACAGGCGGTGCAACCGGGGCCGGGGCAGGCACGAAAGGCTCAGCTTTTCGCTGTTCGGTTCGTTCTGCGGCCATATCCAGCGAGGCGGCGGCAATTGGCAAAACGGCGGCTGCCGGTGCGGCCACGGAGACCGGCGGCGGCACGGGGCGGGCGATCTCCCTCTCGGGCACGGCCTGCCTTACCGGCGGCGCAGGCTCACGTGCAACTGAAGGTGTTGCGGGAACCGGTTGCGGCGGGGCCAAGGGGCGCGGCGGCGGGGGCGTGGGCGATGCCGCGGCAGGCGCGGGGCGAGGCGCCGGGGCAGGCTGTTCAGGCCGTTGCGCCTGCCTTATGGGTTCTTCCGTTACGGAAGCGGGTGCAACAGCCGACACAGGCTGCTGTTGAGGCAAGGCGGGGCGGCGTTCCTGCGGGATCGACGGCTCGGCTCTTTTCTGTTCGTTTTCCTGGCGTGGCAGCGCCTTTAATTCCGGCTCCTGAACATCCCTGACGATCGGGATTGCGCCGATACCGCTTTCGATGACGATGTCAGTCGGGCCGCCGATCATCACCAGATGTTCGACATTGTCGCGACGCACCAGCACGAGACGGCGGCGCGCATCCACAGCCGTCGCATCGAGAACCTGCAGGCGCGGCTGCCGATTGCGTCCACCGCGGATAAAGGGGGCCGAGCCGCTGCGCCTGCGCAAAAGCCACAGGGCGATCGCCAGAACAAGCAGCGCCACACCCACACCGACAACAGCGACGATGAGATTGTTTCCATAGGTGCCGATAAAATCATCCATCATGGAGATCATCCCTTCAGATTTTTTCGAGCAATTAATATTGCCGTGGTTCTTATAGTGTGAACGTTAAGCAGGAAAAGACGATTTTTTTGGGCGCGATACAAGGTTTATTCATCTCGCCCCACAGGATCGCCGCATCATCCAGACAGACGCCACCAAAGTGCCATATGTTGTCCTTCAATGCTGAGGGACAATGAAGGTTGCAATTCTTCAGCCGGAGGAGCCATCAAAAATGTCCGGGAAGCTACCCATCACTACGCTTCTTGTACGAGGTTTCATTTTTGTTGTTTTCGCCTGGCTGCCGGTCTTTGCATTCCCACATCTGGCTGCAATGGCAGATGACAACGCGTCAGAAAACGCTGCAAGCATGACGGAGTTCGTAGGAGACAATCCATCCTGCATCGATTTCACGGACGGGTGCTCGGTTTGCACGGTCGCGGAGGGCAATATTGTCTGCTCCGCACCGCGCATTCAATGTCAGGTGAAGCCACTGACGTGCACTCGGCAATAGGCGTTGAGACTTTTACGTCTTTTGAGCCGTTTCTCTGTGCGTTTTTAAGCCTTTGTGTCCCAGCGGAGCTTTTTGATGGCCAAGCGAGTTGCTACAAGAAATTCTGCTGCCCGATTCCGTCTGGGAAACGTGGCTGACCGAATGACGACCTGCAGGACTGCGAGGCCAAGATGACACGGGTGCGCGAGACAAGCGACAACGACCTTCCGCTGGTGGACAGGCGTGCCCGTTCCGGCACGGTTTTGCGCATCCTGCTTCTGGCGCTGGTGCTGATCGCAGCGGCGGCCGCTTTCGTCTATTTCAAGGATTCGCTCGAAAACGAAATCGTGCTCGGCATTCTCGGCGTGCTGGCGATGATGGGCATCTTCTTTCTGGTGTCGTCGATCATCGGTTTCATCGAGGTCATGCCGCAGTCGCAATCGGACGGGCTTGCCCGCCGTTTCCTGTCGGCCCACCCGGAAGGCACGCTGATTACCGATGCCAAGGGGCATATGGTCTATGCCAACGCCACCTATTGCCGCATGAGCGGCACCACCAAGGCGAGCGATATCCAGAGCCTCGAGACGCTCCTGTCACGCAGCCGGGAATCCACCGAAGCGCTTTATCGCCTCATCAATGTTCTGCGTGAAGGCCGCGACGGTTACGAGGAATTCCGGCTGCTGAAACCGCTTGGAGATGTCGCAGGTGCGGGACCGCACTGGTACCGGCTCAAAGGCCGCGTGCTGAAGGATGCGAGCGGCGAGGGCCTGCATGTTTTCCAGATCGCCGATATCACCCCCGAGCGGGAAGATCAGGAGCGATTTTTCCGCGAATTGCAGAACGCCATCGACTATCTCGACCATGCGCCGGCCGGTTTCTTCTCCGCCGGCCGCAAGGGCGAAATCGTCTATCTGAACGCCACCCTGTCCGAATGGCTCGGCATCGATCTCGCGCAGTTTTCTCCCGGCTCGATGACGGTGTCGGATATTGTCGCCGGTGAAGGCATGGCGTTGATCGAATCGGTCCATCCTCAGGGCTCGGCAAAGCGCACGGAAATACTTGATCTCGACATGCGCCGGGTCAACGGCCAGAGCATGCCGGCCCGCCTCGTGCATCAGGTTACTGCAAAGGACGGTGCGCCGGGCGAGAGCCGGACCATCGTCCTGATGCGTCCGAAGGGGCAGGAGGATACCGAATCGTCCTCGGCCATGCGCTTCACGCGTTTCTTTAACAACACACCGATGGCGATTGCCTCGCTCGACGGCGAAGGCCGCATTCTGCGCATCAACGCGCCCTTCCTCAAGCTGTTCTCCGGCGTCGTCGGACGTGACGATATTGATCGCGGCATAGCACTCGAAACCATCATTCACGACAATGAGAAGCCGCGTCTGGAGCAGGCGCTGGCCGAAGCCAAGGACCGTCAGGGCGACATCGCCCCGTTCGATTCCCGCCATCCGAGCGACGAGGGCCGGCATTTCCGTTTCTATGTCAACGCCGTCATCGATCAGGATGACGAGGCGCCGGAAGAAGTGGCGATCGTTTATGCCATAGAGGTGACCGAGCAGAAGGCGCTCGAAACCCAGATGGCGCAGACGCAGAAGATGAATGCCGTCGGCACGCTGGCGGGCGGTATCGCCCACGACTTCAACAACGTGCTGACCGCCATCCTGCTCTCGTCCGACCATCTGCTTCTGCAGGCGCGGCCGGCCGATCCAAGCTTTGCCGACCTCATGGAGATCAAGCGCAACGCCAACCGCGCCGCGGTGCTGGTGCGACAGCTTCTCGCCTTCTCGCGCAAGCAGACCATGCGTCCGGCAATCCTCAATCTGACCGATGTGATCGGTGATCTGCGGATGCTGGTAGACCGGCTGATCTCCGGCACCAACGTCAAGCTGGAAGTGGATTATGGCCGCGATCTCTGGCCGGTGAAGACCGACCTGTCGCAATTCGAGCAGGTGCTCATCAATCTTTGCGTCAATGCGCGCGACGCCATGCCGGAAGGCGGCAAGATCACCGTCCGGACGCGAAACGTCGAGGCGAAGGAAATTGCCGCGCTTGGCCGACCCGAATTCCCGGCGGAAGACATGGTCATGATCGAAGTCGCCGATAACGGCACCGGCATTCCGCCTGAGATCATGGACAAGATCTTCGAGCCCTTCTTCACGACGAAGGAAGTCGGCAAGGGCACCGGTCTGGGTCTGTCGATGGTCTATGGCATCGTCAAGCAGTCGGGTGGCTATATCTACCCCGAATCGGAAGTGGGCAAAGGCACCGCATTCCGCATCTACCTGCCGCGCCATGTGGTGGAAGTGGTTGCCGGCCAGCAAACCGGTCAGGCGGCGCTCACGCCAGTGGCAGCCCCTGAGCCTGTGAAGGAAGAGCCGCTCGATCTGACCGGCAATTCCGCCGTCGTCCTTCTGGTGGAAGACGAGGAGGCGGTGCGGCGCGGCGGCAAGCGCATGCTTGAGACTCGCGGTTACACCGTGCACGAGGCGGGATCCGGCACCGAGGCGCTGGAGGTGATGGAAGAGCTGGAAGGCAAGGTCGACATCGTCGTATCTGATGTGGTGATGCCGGAAATGGATGGTCCCTCGCTCCTGAGGGAGCTGCGCAAATCCTATCCCGACCTGAAATTCATCTTCGTTTCGGGTTATGCCGAGGACGCCTTTGCAAAGAACCTGCCGGCGGACGCCAAGTTCGGCTTCCTGCCGAAGCCCTTCTCTCTGAAGCAGCTGGCGATCGCCGTTCGCGAAATGCTCGACGAAAAGGAATGACGGCAGCCTGCAGGGCGATGCGGCATGGGCTCGCCGTCGCTGCCGGTTGCCGCACGCCTTTTCGTCAGGTCTGAAAAACGCGCCGATACGCCTGTTTCGCATCCGCGCTACCCATACCTGCCGCTACATCGCACTTTTCCAGCGGTTTGCCTCTTCGCAAACGCAATAGTGATTGCACCGTTTCGCAAGGGGCTTAAAATCGCATCTTAACGACCTAGATATGAAGAGGCGAAGTTCTCCCTCCTGGCAAAGAACTGTCGGTTTGAGAACGGTTTGGAGAATGATGAAAGATGATCGCTAGGCCGATCTACATGCAGGGCGAGGGCGAAGGGGAAGATGGCGGTACGAACCGCGGAACTTCCGTTATTACCCGCGTCAAGCCGAAGACGAAAAGACCGAATTTGTACCGTGTTCTTTTACTGAATGACGACTACACTCCCATGGAGTTCGTCATCCATATTCTGGAGCGTTTTTTCCAGAAGGATCGCGAAGCGGCGACCCGCATCATGCTGCACGTGCACCAGCACGGCGTAGGAGAATGCGGGGTGTTTACATATGAGGTCGCAGAGACGAAAGTAAGCCAGGTCATGGATTTCGCCCGACAGCACCAGCATCCGCTGCAATGCGTCATGGAAAAGAAATGAGGATCGCAACGTGCCAACTTTTTCCCCAAGTCTCGAGAAGGCGCTGCACCAGGCACTGACCTTTGCAAATGAGCGTCATCACGAATATGCGACGCTTGAACATCTCCTTCTGGCGCTGATCGACGACGCGGATGCCGCCGCCGTGATGGGCGCCTGCAACGTCGATCTCGATGCGCTGCGCAAGACCGTCAGCGATTACGTCGACAATGAACTGACCAACCTCGTCACCGGTTACGACGAGGATTCCAAGCCCACATCCGGCTTCCAGCGGGTTATTCAGCGGGCTGTCATTCATGTACAATCGTCCGGCCGCGAGGAAGTGACTGGCGCAAACGTGCTTGTGGCCATTTTCGCCGAGCGCGAAAGCCATGCCGCCTATTTCCTGCAGGAGCAGGAGATGACCCGTTACGATGCGGTCAACTACATCTCCCATGGTATCGGCAAGCGTCCGGGCACGTCGCAGACGCGCACGCCGCGCGGCGCCGATGAGCCCGAAAGCGAAAGCAAGGCGAGCCGTAGCAACCCCGAGGAAGAGGGATCTTCCGCCAAGAAGCAGCAGGATGCGCTGAAGGCCTATTGCGTCAACCTCAACGACAAGGCGAGGAACGGCAAGATCGACCCGCTGATCGGCCGCCATGAAGAGGTCAACCGCACCATCCAGATCCTCTGCCGTCGCTCCAAGAACAACCCGCTTTATGTGGGTGATCCCGGCGTGGGCAAGACCGCCATCGCCGAAGGCCTCGCCAAGCGGATCGTCGAAGGCAAGGTGCCGGAGGCTCTCGCCAACGACACGATCTTCTCGCTCGATATGGGCACGCTGCTGGCCGGAACCCGTTATCGCGGTGATTTCGAGGAGCGTCTGAAGCAGGTCGTCAAGGAACTCGAGGAGTTTCCGGGCGCGGTTCTGTTCATCGACGAAATCCACACCGTCATCGGTGCGGGTGCCACCTCCGGCGGCGCGATGGATGCATCGAACCTGCTGAAGCCGGCCCTGTCTTCGGGCGCGATCCGCTGCATCGGTTCGACCACCTACAAGGAGTACCGCCAGTTCTTCGAAAAGGACCGCGCACTCGTGCGTCGTTTCCAGAAGATCGACGTCAACGAGCCTTCCATCGATGATGCGATCGCGATTATGAAGGGGCTGAAGCCTTACTTTGAGGATTATCATCACCTCAGATATTCCAATGAGGCGATCAAGGCTGCCGTCGAACTGTCGGCCCGCTACATTTCCGACCGCAAGCTGCCGGACAAGGCGATCGATGTGATCGACGAGACCGGTGCGGCGCAGATGCTGCTGCCGGCTTCCAAGCGCCGCAAGCTGATCACGGAGCGGGAAATCGAGGCAACCATCGCGACGATGGCCCGTATTCCCCCGAAGACGGTTTCCAAGGATGACGAGATGGTTCTCGCCAACCTCGAAAAGGAACTGCGCTCGGTCGTTTACGGTCAGGACATCGCCATCGAGGCGCTTGCCACCGCCATCAAGCTGGCACGCGCCGGCCTGCGCGAACCCAACAAGCCGATCGGCTCCTATGTCTTCTCCGGCCCGACGGGCGTGGGCAAGACGGAAGTGGCCAAGCAGCTTGCCGCCTCGCTCGGTGTCGAGATGCTGCGTTTCGACATGTCGGAATATATGGAACGCCATACCGTGTCGCGTCTGCTCGGCGCACCTCCCGGTTATGTCGGCTTCGATCAGGGCGGTCTGCTGACCGACGGCGTCGACCAGCATCCGCATTCCGTGGTGCTGCTGGACGAGATCGAGAAGGCGCATCCGGATATCTACAACATCCTGTTGCAGGTGATGGACCACGGCTCGCTGACCGACCATAACGGCAAGAAGATCGACTTCCGCAACGTCATCCTCATCATGACGACCAATGCGGGTGCTTCCGAGATGGCGAAATCCGCCATCGGTTTCGGTTCTTCGCGCCGCACGGGTGAGGATGAAGAGGCGATCAATCGTCTGTTCACGCCGGAATTCCGCAACCGTCTGGATGCGATCATTCCGTTCTCGCCGCTGCCGACCGCCGTCATCCACAAGGTGGTGCAGAAGTTCGTCATGCAGCTGGAGACGCAGCTCTCCGAGCGGAATGTCACCTTCGATCTGCATGAGGACGCGGTTTCCTGGCTGGCGGAAAAGGGTTACGACGAAAAGATGGGCGCTCGCCCGCTGTCTCGCGTCATCCAGGAAAACATCAAGAAGCCGCTCGCCAACGAAATCCTCTTCGGCAAGCTCAAGAAGGGCGGTGTCGTCAGCGTCACCGTCGGCAAGAAGGACGATGGCTCCGACGGCCTCATACTCGACGTTCTGCCCGAGACTGCGCCCGTGAAGCCGAAGCCGGAGGCGGAGCTCAAGGCCGCAAAGTCGCCGGGCAAGGCTTCGAAGGGCAAGGCGAAACCTGCCTCGAAGGCTGCCAAGGCCAATGAGGAGGCGGATGTTCTGGTTGCCGAGGCGGACAAGGCTGACGAAGAGAACAAGCCGCGCCGCAAGGCCAATACGGTGCCGAAAGTGCCGAAGAAGAAATGATCGCGGTCTTTCGATCGATAAACCGATGCCGGGCGAAAGCCCGGCATTTTCATGTATAGTGGATCAGCAATGCAGACTGCCGACAGCGATGCCATCCCCCTGCGTGGCTGGTTTTTCAGGGGAATGCGGGGCATATTTTCGTTACCCTCGCTCATTCTCATGACATCCTTTGTCGGTTTCAGCGCCTTCGCGCTGGAATCGGGCGTGGCACGCGGCGAAGCGGTGTTCATGACGCTGACGATCTGGGCCCTGCCGGCCAAGATGATCCTGATCGGCTCCATGGTCGGCGGCGCCAATCTCGCCGCCTGTTTTCTGGCCGTGACGCTGTCATCGGTGCGGATGATGCCGATGGTCGCCTCCATCGTTCCGGAAATGCGCGGCGCGAAGACGCCGACATGGATATTGCTGTTTCTTTCCCATTTCGTTGCGATCACGGCCTGGGTCTTCGCCACGCAGAATCTCTCGAAAGTGCCGCGTGAGGCGCGAGCTGCCTGGTTTGCCGGTTTCGGCATTACGCTTACCGTCGTCAACGCCGTCATCGTCGGTCTTTGTTACGGCGTCGTTGCTGCCTTTCCGCCGCTGGTCGCAGGCGTCCTGTTCTTCCTCACGCCCGTTTATTTCGTGGCGTCGATCTGGGCGTCAGCCCGCCATTCCGTCGTCAAGGTCGCCTTTGTCATCGGTGTGATCGCAGGCCCGGTCTTTGCGGTGATCGCACCTGAATTCGACATTCTCTATGCCGGCATCGGCGGCGGGACCGCGGCCTATCTGATAGATCGATTTGTCTTCCGACGCAGGATCAAACCCGTCTCACCGGAGAGCGAGCCATGATGACCGAAAACTGGTGGGCGCCCTATCTCTTCATCGCGATTGCCGGCTGGCTGGCGACCGATCTCTGGCGCTGGCTCGGCGTTCTCGCCGGCAACCGGCTGAAGGAAGATTCCGAGGCGCTTCACTGGGTGAGGGCGGTCGCCACCGCACTCGTCATGGCCGTTACCGCAAAGCTGATCGTATTCCCGACGGGATCGCTCGAAGCGTCACCGCTATGGCTGCGCATCGGAGCGGCGACGCTCGGTTTCATCGCATTCCTGTTGGCCGGCCAGCGCGTCATCGTCGGCGTGGCCGTGCCGATCCTGCTTCTGGCCGGCGGATTATTCGCGCTTGGTTTTTAATACTCCCCTTATCCGAATATTAAGCCCGTTGCCGTAATGTGCCGCTGACTAAACAGGGGCCAATTCCATGCGGCTATTTGCGGCAGAACGTTTTGTACTTGGCGTGGTCGCCACATTATTCCTCGTGGATGCGGCACTGATCGCTGTCAAAGGCATCAGGGTAGACTATGTCGGGTATTTTATATGCAGCCTGGCGGGAGCGGGCGTTTTCCTCCTCGGTCAATTCTATCGCAAGAGCGGACGTGATCTTCGCATCGCTGCCGCCCTCATTTCAGGCGGACTGTTCATCCTGTTTACGCTTGTCGCGTCCGTTTTTAACTACATGTTTCTGCCTGTCGCTTTTCCGACGATTGATCATGTGCTTTTCCGCGTGGATGCGGCCTTCGGTTACAGCTGGGCGGGTATCGTCCTGTGGGCGGCGACACACCCATGGGTCGGAACAATCCTGTTCATGGTCTATGCGACATCGCTTCCGCAGCTTCTGGTGGTCGTGATCACGCTCGGTTTTACCGGCAAGGAGCGGATGCTGCACCATTTCCTCGTCACGGGAGTGCTGGGCGCATGTGCAAGCATCGTTTTCTGGATATTCTTCCCGACATTCGGCCCTTCTGCCTATGTGCAGGTACCGCAATGGGTATCTCAGACTATCCCTCTGGCCGTCGGGAATACCTACGGGCAGGAGTTGGTCCGTCTTACAACTGAGGGCGTGGTCTATTTGTCGCCCAAAGACGTGCTGGGGCTGATCGGATTTCCGTCATTTCACATCTTCATGGCAGCAATGTCCGTCTGGTTCGTGCCGCGCCACTGGGTGGTGATGGCGGTGATCCTGCCGATCAACCTCTTGATGCCGCTGGCCGTTCTCGTCCAGGGCGGACATCATCTTTCGGATGTTTTCGGCGGTCTCGTCGCTTTTGTCATCGTCTGTGCCGGTTCGGCCCGCCTGCTCAACTGGCTTTCGTCAAGGGAACGGGCAGGGGATGCGGCAAGCTCTCCTGCTCGGATCGTCGCAGCGGAATAATCGCCACGAGTTTCGCCCGCGCGGGCTTCCGCAATAAGCCAGTCCGACAGGATGCGGGCCGAAGCTGTCATTTCTTCCGCCTCGATCAGCCAGTAATATTTGTCCGAATCGGCTGCCCGATCGAAAAGCACCGTCAATTGACCTTCGGCGATTTCGTCGTGAAGAAGTGCGGTCGGGCAAAGGCCGATACCCTGTCCATCCTTAAGCGCCGTCACCAGAAGATTGAAATCCGCAAAGATGGGGCCAGCACGCTTTGGCAGGGATAGGCCCTCAATTGCCAGCCACCCCCGCCACGCCATCTCGCTATCGTCATGCAGCAATTCTGCCCGCAGCAGGCTCGAGACGTCATCGAAGGGCCCGGATGTCGCGATGTAGGCAGGCGCGCATGTCGGATGTGTCTCGGCGCTGAAGAGCGCCACGGCTTTCTGCGCAGGGGCTGGGCCGTGTACGATCGTGAGATCGGCTTGCGTTGCGTTATCCCTGCCGGAATAGCTGATCGAAACCTGTATGTCGGGATGCAGTGCCCGGAAGCGGGGAAGGCGCGGTGTCAGAAAATGCGCCACCACCGAAGGCAGGCTTGCGAGATGGACGGTCATGCGGTCGCGGCCCTGGCTGATCCGCTGCGCGCCGGCGGCGATCTGCCGCAAACTATCCGAGACGGTAATGCCGAATTCCCGGCCCGCCGGGGTGAGCCTGACGCCTCTTGCATGGCGCTCAAAAAGGGGCACACCCAGCCACGCCTCCAGATTGCGCACATGCTGGCTGACGGCAGTCGCCGTCATGCCGAGTTCGACCGCGGCCAAAGAAAAGCTTGTTCTTCTGGCGGCGGCTTCAAAAGCGCGGAGGGTGGCGAGTGGTGGCAGTTTCATGATCCGCAAGGGTAAGTAAGACTTGGTCTGAGCGCAAGAAAAACCCATCTTGTCAGTTGGGCGTTCATGCCGCAATTTCGCGCCGACATCTACATCGCTCCGAGGATTTCATGACCCCTATGCCTGCCGCCGAGCCCTTTGACGCCGCCGCGCGCCGCGCTGTCCGTCCCGTCGTCGTTTATCCGAACGGCACGCTTGAGACACCCGACCTTGCGCTTCTGGAGAAGGCAAAGGGACCTATGGAGAAGATCGGCGAGGTCATCGTGCCGCCGCGTGACGGCCGCAGCTTCAACGTGCCGAAGGGGCATTTCTTCCGCATCGTCAGCATCGATGGGCCGCAGGTGGGGGATCTGAACCTCTGGAACGCCCATGATCTGACGGAACGCTTTTTCAGCGGCAAGACCCGCGCCCTGCATGCCACCCATGTCTGCGTCGGCAACCGGCTGTGGAGCAACCTGCCGTCCTTGCGGCCAATCGCGACCATCACCCATGATACGCTCTCATGGTATGGCTGGGACGAGGATGGTGGCGGCGTGCATGACGTGATCGGCACCCGTTGTGATCCCTATACCAACAGGCTTCTGAGCGGTGGCGATTACCACCATTGCTGCCATTCGAACCTCACCAATGCGCTGGCCTCGGCCAAGGGCCTGTCATTCGGCGAGGCGGAACCGCATGTGCATGATGTGCTGAATGTCTTCATGTGCACGGGTTTCACCCGCGACACGCATCAATATTTCATGAAGGCCAGCCCGGTGCGGCCGGGCGACTATCTGGAACTCTTCGCGGAAATCGATCTCATCGGCGCACTTTCCGCTTGCCCAGGCGGCGATTGCGGTTCCAGCCATTCCAGCGATGCGGTCCCGTGCTATCCCCTGAAGGTGGAGATATTCCGGCCGGATATGGCGGTGCTTGAAGGTTGGCCATGGCCGGAAAGGAACGCCTATCGTCCTGTGGACTGATGGTAGGTACCGCCGTCGTCATGCCGGACTAGATCCGGCATCCAGCCACGGCGCATCTGCGCCGTGAAGGGAGTCTTTTGCGCTCAATGACTTGATCTTGCTTGACCCCGGATCTGGTCCGGGGTGACGGTGTGCGGATGCCGCTGTTCTGCCAAACGCGCAGGCGTCTCGGCACCCGTCACGAAGCAAGCGCCGCCTTTATCTTCTCCGCATGGGCCTTCAGCACCTCACCATCGGCCATCGCGCCGGAATGAGGCCTCAGCGGCTCGCCTTCCTTGCGCGGAATGACGTGGAAATGCAGGTGGAACACGGTCTGGCCGGCCGCCGGTTCGTTGAACTGGGCGATGAAGACGCCATCTGCATCGAAGGCTTCCTTGGCCGCCACGGCCAGTTTCTGCACCACGGGGATGGTTCTCGCCAGCACTTCCGGGTCGGCATCGAGCAGGTTGCGGGAGCCGGTCTTGGGAACGACGAGCAGGTGGCCGGGGGCCTGTGGCATCACATCCATGAAGGCCAGCGTATGTTCGTCCTCGTAAAGCTTGTGGCTCGGAATTTCGCCGCGCAGGATTTTCGCGAAGATATTGTTGTCGTCATAAGCGCTGGCCGTCATCGGTGATCTCCTCATCGCGGACTATGCGTCCGGTTCCTGTTCCTGTCTCTCGCCCTTGCGGAAGGGCGTGTGGTCTTCCAGATAGTCGCCGATATGCTCGACTTCTTCGCGCTCGCGCTGAAGATAGTCGGCAATGGCGCGGCGCAGACCCGGGTGAACGATGAAATGCGCCGAATGGGTGGTGACGGGCACATAACCGCGCGCCAGCTTGTGCTCGCCCTGCGCACCCGCTTCCACCCGCTTCAAACCCTTCGCCAGCGCGAAGTCGATCGCCTGATGGTAGCAGACCTCGAAATGCAAAAACGGATGATCCTCGATGCAGCCCCAGTGGCGGCCATAAAGCGCATCCGAGCCGATGAAATTGATCGCGCCGGCAATATAGCGCCCCTCGCGTTTCGCCATCACCAGCAGCACATCATCGGCCATACGCTCGCCGATCAGCGAATAAAACTCCCGCGTCAGATAGGGCCGGCCCCATTTGCGGCCGCCGGTATCCATATAGAAGGCGAAAAACTGGTCCCAGATATCCTCGGTCAGGTCGCTTCCGGTCAGCCAGTCGATTTCGATGCCGTTTTCCAGCGCCGCGCGGCGTTCCTTTTTCAGCCCCTTGCGCTTGCGCGATGAAAGGGCGTCGAGAAAATCATCGTGGTCGCGATAACCGTCATTGATGAAATGAAACTGTTGGTCGGTCCTGTGCAGGAAATCGCGCGGCAGAAGGGCGGAAAGATCGCTCTCTTCCAGAAATGTGACATGTGCCGAGGAGACGCCGATCTTTTCAGTCACCTGCGCGAGACCGGAGGCCAGTAACGCCTTGAAGCGTGTCTCGTCTTCGTTTTCCGAAACGAGCAGCCGTGGCCCGGTTGCCGGTGTGAAGGGCACTGAACATTGCAGTTTCGGGTAATAGTGCCCACCCGCCCGCTCAAAGGCATCCGCCCAGCCATGGTCGAAGACATATTCGCCCTTGCTGTGGTTCTTCAGATAGGCAGGTATTGCCCCAACCAGCGCGCCGGACGCGTTTTCGAGAAGCAGATGGTGTCCAAGCCAACCGGTCTTGGCAGTCGCTGACCCGGAATCCTCCATGGAGGATAAAAATTCGTGGGAAATAAATGGGTTGTAATATTTACCTAATGTATTGCGCGATGTTCCGGAAAGCCGCTTCCAGCTTTCCGGATCGATATCCCCAAGGGACTGCGCAACGCGTATGGAATAGTCTTCTGTCATGCCGTGGCGGAGGGGTTCTCTCTCGGGTCGAAACCTTCGAATGTCATCTGGTCCGCATATTTATAGGTAGTCTCGCGCGCATTTTCATCCCTGACCGTCCAGGTAATTACCGGAAGCCCAAGTTTTCTCTGCGCCTCGATGAAGCTGTTGGGCAGATGACCCCAATGATAGGAGATGAAATCGATCCCGGTTTGCATCGCCTCGTCATGTTTGAAGAAGTCTTCCGGCTTGTCGCCCTCGGCGGTCAGCCCGAGCGGCCAGGGCGAGCCCGCCGCCTTCAGGTCCTTGAGGAGATGATGGTCGAAGCTCATCAGCGCCACATGGCCCTTGTAACCCTCGAGGTCCTCCAGCACCGCTTCGGCAAAACCGTCATCGACGCCTTCGCCCTCGCGACCTTTCAGCTCGATCACCAGCGGCACCTTGCCCGCGCAAAGCGTCAGAAGCTGCTTCAGCGTCGGGATACGGTCCTTGGTCTGGCCAACGGAGAGGAGAGACAATTCACCGGAGGTATGTTCGCGCACGTCGCCCTTGATACCCGTCAGCCGGGCCATGTCGTCGTCGTGAAAAATGACGGGCACGCTGTCGGCTGCCAGCTGCACGTCGCATTCAATGGCGAAACCGGCCTCGATGGCGCGGGAAAAGGCCGAAAGCGTGTTTTCCCAGACCGCCTTGTTCAGATCGTGATAACCGCGATGGGCGACGGGCTCGGCCGTCAGCCAGGAGAGTTTAAGGGTCATGCTTCGATTTCCAGGATGGCGTCGATCTCGACGGCGGCATTGAAGGGCAGGCAGGCCATGCCGACAGCGGCGCGGGCATGCTTGCCGGCATCGCCGAGAACATTGGCGAGAAGATTGGACGCGCCATTGATGACGAGATGCTGTTCGACGAATTCCGGAACGGAGGCAACGAAGCCATTCAGCTTGATGACGCGGCGGATTTTCGAGAGGTCGCCATTCAATGCGGCCTTGACCTGTGCGAGAATGTTGACGGCGCAAAGTTCGGCGGCGCGCTGGGCGCCTGGCACGTCAACATCGCGGCCAACAAGACCCGTCACCGCAATCTTGCCTGATTCCATCGGCAGTTGACCCGATACATAAAGAAGATTGCCGCTGATGGTGAACGGAACGTAGTTTGCGGCTGGTGCTGCCGCTACGGGAAGCGTAAAGCCAAGTTCCTTGAGGCGGCCTTCGATGACGTCCGACATTTTCGTCTCCGGTTTTGTTGTAAATCCTTCAAGAATCCGGCATTCAGAAGATGTTGATCCAAAAGCCGGGCGGTTGCTTGTACAATATGAGCGGTGAGTCCAACAGGAGATATTGCATGTTTGTCAGGACGCTTGGTTTCGTTGCCGCAACAGGGCTTATGACCGGCCTGTCGAACGCTGCCAATGCCTTGCCCGTCACGGTTCCGGATCTCGTTGCGCACCGCGCCATCTACGATCTCGAACTCAAGGATGCGTCCGACCGCTCCGGCATCGAGGGCATGACGGGCCGCATGGTCTATGAATTCACCGGCTCCGCCTGTCAGGGCTACAAGACGGACTTCCGTTTCGTGACGCAGATCAACACCGGCGACGCGGTCCGCATGACCGACCAGCAGACGACGACCTTCGAAGACCTGACAGCAAAGAAGTTCACCTTCGAGACCAAGTCCTACACGGACGACAAGCTGGACAAGGAAGTGCAGGGGGCCGCAGTCGACAGCAGTGAGGGCGTGAAGGTCGATCTGACCCGCCCGGACGCCCGTCAGGTCAGTCTCGTCACCAGCGAATTTCCGACGGAACATATGGTCCAGGTCATCGAGCATGCCAGACAGGGAAAGCGCATCTTCGAATCCCGCATTTTCGACGGTTCGGATGACGGCGATGAAAGTCTGATCACCTCCACGCTTGTCGGCAAGTCGCAAATGCCGAAGGATGGCGACGCCGAGGCCGGCAAGGCGGGCGATTTCGCCAAGGCCGCATTCTGGCCGGTGACGATCGCCTATTACAACGACAAGACGGGTACGGATGCGCTGCCGATCTACCGCATGTCATTCAAACTTTACGAAAACGGAATCACCCGCGATCTGACGATGGATTACGGCGATTTCGTTCTGACCGGCAAGCTCGCGAAGCTTGATATTCTCAAGCCGGAAACCTGCGAAAACAAGCCGGTTCGCTGAAAGGCGGGCCATTCGCGCGGTTTTTTCGCATAAATGCTTGCTTTTTATCTGTGGCGACTGTATGCGCCTCACCATTCCACACGCGAAGCTTGGGATGTTCCGGGAGAAATCCGGTTCGTTCCGCCCGGTGGTATCGATGAAAATCGGTGCTGTTCGCTTCGCGGGGGTTAAACCGGAAAAGGAGTAACAAGGCATGGCATTGCCCGATTTTTCTATGCGCCAGCTTCTGGAAGCTGGTGTTCACTTCGGCCACCAGACGCACCGCTGGAACCCGAAGATGAAGCCGTACATCTTCGGCGACCGTAACAACATCCACATCATCGACCTGGCTCAGACCGTTCCGATGCTGTCGCGCGCCCTTCAGGTCGTGTCCGACACCGTTGCCCGTGGTGGCCGCGTTCTGTTCGTCGGCACCAAGCGTCAGGCGTCCGAAATCATCGCCGACAGCGCGAAGCGTTCGGCCCAGTACTACGTCAACTCCCGCTGGCTCGGCGGCATGATGACCAACTGGAAGACCATCTCCAACTCGATCCAGCGCCTGCGCAAGGTCGACGAGATCCTGAACTCGGAAGCTTCCGGCTACTCCAAGAAGGAACGCCTGAACCTTGAGCGCGAGCGCGAAAAGCTTGAAAAGGCTCTCGGCGGTATCCGCGATATGGGCGGCGTTCCGGACCTGATGTTCATCATCGACACCAACAAGGAAAAGATCGCGATCGAAGAAGCCAAGCGTCTTGGCATTCCGGTCGTTGCGATCATCGACAGCAACTGCGATCCGGATCACATCGACTACCCGATCCCGGGTAACGACGATGCTTCACGCGCCATCTCGCTCTATTGCGACCTGATCGCCCGCGCTGCCATCGACGGTATCGCACGTCAGCAGGGCGCTTCCGGCCGCGACATCGGCGCTTCGGAAGAAGCTCCGATCGAGCCCGCGCTCGAAGACGAGGCTGGCGCCTGATCTAGGCCCTGTCTGGCGGCGATTTCTTGATCGCCGTCTCCTCGACCAGGATATGACAAGGCCGTCAAAGACCTTCAATGGGTTGACGGCCTTGTTCGTTTCATACCGCTCCGCCAGGTTTTTTAGAGAAGCGTTGGCGTCCGATGTGGTTGAAACGGAAGGCAGTCTTCATAACGCTGTCACACTTCGGCGGCACCCATCATTTCGATGCATGGAGACGCCGCAGCACTTGGGAATGCGCATGCCCCTTTCCTGAAATCCTCTCCGGTTTCAAAGGGTGTGCGGCCGGGTACAGTCATCACCCAGAACTTCGGCACGGCAAATTCCGCCGGCTGACCGATCGAACCGATAAGAGGCAAACAATGACCGAAATCACAGCCGCAATGGTGAAGGAACTGCGCGAAAAGTCAGGCGCAGGCATGATGGACTGCAAGAAGGCTCTTGCTGAGACCAATGGCGACATGGAAGCGGCGATCGACTGGCTGCGCGCCAAGGGCATCGCAAAGGCCGACAAGAAGTCCGGCCGCACGGCTGCCGAAGGTCTGGTCGGCGTTGCCACCATGGGTCACAAGGCTGTCGTTGTCGAACTCAACTCCGAAACCGACTTCGTTGCCCGTAACGATGCGTTCCAGGACCTTATCCGCGGTATCGCCCAGGTTGCCCTCACCACCAACGGCACCGTTGACGCTGTTTCCGCTGCCACCTATCCGGCAACCGGCAAGTCCGTTGCAGACAGCATCAAGGACGCCATCGCCACCATCGGCGAAAACATGACGCTGCGCCGCTCGGCTGCGCTCGAAGTCGAGCACGGCGTTGTCGCGACCTACATCCACAATGCTGCCGGCGACGGCATCGGCAAGCTCGGCGTTCTCGTTGCCCTGAAGTCGGTTGGCGACAAGGCTGTCCTGAACTCCATCGGCCGCCAGGTTGCCATGCACATTGCTGCGACCAACCCGCTCGCCATCCGCGCTGAAGAAGTCGACGCCGCCGTTGCTGAGCGCGAGCGTAACGTCTTCATCGAACAGGCCCGCGAATCCGGCAAGCCGGAAGCCATCATCGAAAAGATGGTTGATGGCCGCATGCGCAAGTTCTTCGAAGAAGTCGCCCTTCTGTCGCAGGCTTTCGTCATCAACCCGGACCTGACCGTCGGCGCTGCCATCAAGGAAGCCGAAAAGGAAGCCGGTGCGGCGATCGAAGTGACGGGCATGGTTCGCCTGCTGCTCGGCGAAGGCGTCGAGAAGGAAGAAAGCGATTTCGCAGCAGAAGTCGCCGCAGTCGCCAAGGGCTGATTATATTTACCCAATCTTGGGAAAACGGGAGGGCATCGCGTGACAACGCGGTGCCCTTCGTGTATCCGCGTTTCGGTTACATTTCCGAGGAGTCATGATGTCTTCCAAGCCGATCTACAAACGTGTTCTTCTCAAGGCTTCCGGTGAAGCCCTCATGGGCGATCAGGGTTTCGGTATCGATGTGGCGGTGGCCGACCGGATTGCCTCCGACATCGCCGAAGCAAGGGCGATGGGCGTTGAAGTCGGCGTCGTCGTCGGCGGCGGCAATATTTTCCGCGGCGTCGCCGTGGCATCCAAGGGCGGCGACCGCGTCACCGGCGACCATATGGGCATGCTGGCGACCGTCATCAACGCGCTGGCGCTCGCAACGTCGCTGCGCAAGCTCAGCATCGACACCGTCGTTCTCTCCGCAATTGCCATGCCTGAAATCTGTGAAAGCTTTTCGCAGCGTGCAGCTCTTCATCATCTCGCGCAAGGCCGCGTGGTGATTTTTGCCGGCGGCACGGGCAATCCCTTCTTCACCACCGATTCCGCCGCAGCGCTGCGCGCCGCGGAAATGGGCGCGGAAGCCATCTTCAAGGGCACCCAGGTGGATGGCATATATTCGGCCGATCCGAAGAAGGATCCGACAGCCACCCGCTTCGACGAGCTCACCCATAGCGAAGTGCTTGGCAAGGGTCTGGCGGTCATGGATATCGCGGCTGTTGCGCTCGCCCGCGAAAACCACATCCCGATCATCGTTTTCTCGATCCACGAGAAGGGCGGTTTCGCGCAGATATTGACCGGCGGTGGCCGCAAGACCATCGTGCACGACAAGTAATCAAGAAAAGATGCCGCCCCTCGGGGCGAATTCCGGCCGGAACGGCCGACAGAGATGGAGTATCAAGATGAGTGGTATTGACCTCAACGATATCAAGCGCCGCATGGATGGCGCCATCAATGCGTTCAAGAGCGATATCGCATCGCTGCGCACCGGCCGTGCTTCGGCCAACATTCTCGATCCGGTGACCATCGAGGCCTATGGCTCGCGCGTACCGCTCAACCAGGTCGCAAACATCACCGTTCCGGAGCCGCGCATGCTCGGCGTCAATATCTGGGACAAGTCGATGGTCAATGCCGTCGACCGTGCGATCCGCGAATCCAATCTCGGCCTCAACCCGATCGTTGACGGCCAGAACCTCAGAATTCCGCTGCCCGAGCTCAACGAAGAGCGCCGCAAATCGCTCGTCAAAGTGGCCCATGATTATGCCGAAAAGTCCAAGGTGGCGATTCGCCATGTTCGTCGTGACGGCATGGATGGTCTGAAAAAAGCCGAAAAGGACGGTGACATCGGTCAGGACGAAAGCCGTGGCCAGTCTGAAAAGGTCCAGAAAATGACCGACGACACGATTTCGGAAATTGACCGCTTGCTTGGCGAGAAGGAAAAGGAAATCATGCAGGTCTGATATCGCTTTGCGATAGACCTGTATTTTATTCGTTTTAATTCCGCACTGCCTGTTACTGGATCGATATGCCGACGACGACACGTTCCTCCATACCCGAGCACGTCGCCATCATCATGGATGGCAATGGACGCTGGGCAAAACAGCGCGGTCTTCCGCGCGTGATGGGGCATCGCCGCGGGGTGGAGGCCGTGCGCGAGACCGTGCGTGCGGCGGGCGATTGCGGTATCCGCTATCTCACGCTATTCGCCTTCTCGTCGGAAAACTGGCGCAGGCCGGAATCCGAGGTCAGCGACCTGATGGGCCTTTTAAAGGCGTTCATCCGGCGCGACCTTGCGGAACTTCATCGCGAAAACGTCCGTGTCCGGATCATCGGTGACCGGCAGGGGCTGAAAAACGATATACGCAGCCTTCTTGAAGAAGCCGAACAGATGACCGCGGGCAACACCAAGCTGACGCTGGTGATCGCCTTCAATTATGGCAGCCGCGATGAGATTACCCGCGCAACGATGGCGATCGCCCGCGATGTCGCCGAGGGCCGGCTGGACGTGGCATCGATCACGCCCGAGATGATTTCGGCGCGACTTGACACGTCCGGAATACCGGATCCTGATCTGATCATCCGCACCAGCGGTGAGGAGCGTCTGTCGAATTTCCTGCTTTGGCAGGCGGCCTACTCCGAATTCCTGTTCATTCCGGAATATTGGCCCGACTTCGACCGCCAGCTGTTTTTCTCCGCAATCGAGCAATATGCATCGCGTGACCGCCGCTTTGGCGCGATCGCCGAGCAGGTTGCCGTGGCAGGCGCCTGATGAGCCGTGAACTCAGACTGCGGATCGTGTCCGCAATTGTCATGGCGGCGGTCATATTGGCCGCGACCTGGTATGGCGGCATTCTGTTCCGCATCGTGGCCGGTCTCCTGGCGATCCTCATCTATTATGAATGGTCGAAGATCACCCGCCTGTCGGAAACTAATTCCACCGGCAATGCCTGGGGCTGGTTTGCGGTCGCTGTCATCGCCGGCAATACGATTTTCGGCGAGCCTTCGCTCGATCTGCCGCTGCTCTCGGGCTTTACGCTGACCGCAGCCTTGTTTCCCGTTCTGCGCGGCAGGAACTGGTGGCTGGTGGGCGGCATCGTTTACGCGGGCCTGAGCGGCATATCGCTTGCGGCCATTCGTGGCGACGAACTGACCGGTTTCGTCTCCATCCTGTTTATCTTTGCGGTCGTCTGGTCGACGGATATTCTTGCTTATTTCGTCGGACGCGCCATTGGCGGGCCGAAGCTTGCGCCGGCGATCTCGCCGGGCAAGACCTGGTCGGGCGCGATAGGTGGTGCAGTGGCCGCATTGATCGGGGGAGGCGCCGTGTCGCTCGCCTATCACGGCAGGATAAGCCTGCTCGTGCTGGGGCTTGCTCTCATCCTTTCGGTATTCAGCCAGATCGGCGACCTCTTCGAATCCTTCGTGAAACGACGGTTCCAGGTCAAGGATTCCAGCCATCTCATTCCCGGCCACGGCGGCTTCATGGACCGGGTTGACGGTCTTGTTTTCGCCTGCTTTACGGTATTCCTCATTGCTTTCGTGCATGCAGCGGCAACCGGCGACGTACCCGGCTCGGGTGGTGGTCTCTTGCCGGGATTCTAAGCGGCGCGAAAGGTCATGAAATAAAGGGCAGATTGTCATGAACACAGTAATGGCGGCGACCGGCTTTCTGACCGGCTATATAGTGCCCTTCATCCTGGTGCTTTCCCTGCTCGTTTTCGTCCATGAGATGGGCCACTACCTCGTCGGACGCTGGAGCGGCATCCGTTCCACAGCCTTTTCCATCGGTTTCGGCCCTGAGCTGATCGGCTTTACCGACCGGCACGGCACAAGATGGAAGATTTCCGCGATCCCGCTTGGCGGCTACGTGAAGTTCTTCGGCGACGAAGATGCGGCCAGCAAGCCGGATAGTTCCGGCCTGTCGCATATGTCGCTGGAGGAGAGGGCGCAGACGCTTTCCGGCGCCAAGCTGTGGAAAAGGGCGGCGACCGTTGCTGCCGGCCCAATCGCCAACTTCATTCTCGCCATCCTCATCTTCGCGGTCCTCTTCGGTGTCTATGGCCGGATGATCGCCGATCCGGTCGTGGCCGAAGTGCGTGAAAACAGCGCGGCCGCCGCAGCCGGCATACACCCCGGCGACCGTCTGATGGCGATCGACGGTGAAAAGATGACAACCTTCGAGGATGTCCGCCGTTATGTCGGTATCCGGCCGGGCACGCCGATCACCGTGACGGTCGAAAGATCGGGCGAAGAGCTTAAGCTGCCGATGGTACCGACTCGCACGGAAACCACCGACCAGTTCGGCAACAAGCTGGAAATGGGTATTATCGGTATCGTCACCGACCAAAGCAGCGGCAATTTCCGCCATATCGAATATTCGCCGTCGCAGGCGTTGCTCGAGGGCGTGCGCGAAACGGGCCACGTCATCACCGGCACCTTCAACTATATCGGCAACCTCGTCACCGGGCGCATGAACGCCGATCAGCTCGGCGGTCCCGTCCGTGTGGCGCAGGCGTCGGGCCAGATGGCGACACTCGGCATTTCGGCCGTTATCCAGCTGGCCGCCGTTCTTTCCGTGTCGATTGGTCTTCTGAACCTGATGCCTGTCCCGGTTCTGGATGGCGGGCATCTGGTGTTTTATGCAATCGAGGCCATCCGCGGCAGGCCGCTCGGCGCCGGTGCGCAGGAGGTGGCTTTCCGTATCGGCATGATGATGATTTTGGGTCTTATGGTTTTTGCAACATGGAATGATATCAGCAGCTTGATCGGCTGAGGATAGTGTTTTAACGGTTTTGTTAGGGACTTGTTTACCCTGTTTTTATGCCGAAGTGGCGAATGAGCCACTCTGGATCACGAAGTAAACAGAATTTAACGTTCTGACTTGCTTGTAGGGGAAAAGCAGGTAAAACGACGCACATGGCCGGAGTCGGGTTCCGCCCGCTGAGGGACAACGTAAAAAGGTAAGAATTGAAATGAAGGCTGGTTCAAGGTTTTTGAACGCTGTGTCGGCGGTTGCGCTGTCTGCTGGTGTTTCTTCGGTTGCGGGCCTCGGCGTGCTTGCCTCTGCTGGCGTTGCAAATGCAGCTGTCATCAGCAGGATCGATGTTCGCGGGGCCGAGAGGTCCGGTGCGGACTCCGTGCGTTCCAACATCACCATTGCGCCGGGTAAGAACTTTTCCAATTCGGACATCGATGAATCGGTGAAGCGTCTTTACGCCACCGGTTACTTCTCGAATGTCTCCATGCGCGTTTCCGGTAGCACGCTGGTCGTGACGGTGAACGAAAACCAGCTGGTCAACCAGGTGGTCTTCAACGGCAACCGCAAGATCAAGGACGACAAGCTGGCCGGCATCGTGCAGACCCAGCCGCTCGGTCCGTTCAACCAGGCTATCGTGACTGCGGATATTGCCCGCATCAAGGAAGCCTACGGTGCCATCGGTCGTAGCGACGTCGAAATCACCACCCAGACCGTTTCTGTCGGTCAGGGCCGCGTGAACATCGCTTTCGTCATCAACGAAGGTGAGCGCACCAAGATCGGCCGCATCGATTTCGTTGGCAACAATGCCTACAGCGACGGACGTCTTGCCGCCGTCATCAACACCAAGAAGTCTAACATGCTGTCGTTCCTGACGCGTAAGGACGTTTATAACGAGGACAAGCTGCGCGCCGACGAAGAGGCGCTGCGCCAGTTCTACTACAACCGCGGTTATGCCGACTTCCGGGTCGTGTCTTCCGAGGCTGTGCTGGACGAGTCCAAGAACGAATACACCATCTCGATCACCGTCGATGAAGGCCAGCGTTACGATTTCGGCAATGTCGCCGTCGAATCGACCGTGCCGGGCGTTGATGGTTCCGAATTGCAGGGTCTCGTTGAAACCCGCCAGGGCGCAAGCTACAGCGCCAAGGAAGTTCAGCAGACCATGGAAGCGATTTCCAAGCGCGTTGCCGGCGAAGGTTATCCCTTTGCCCGCGTAACGCCGCGCGGCGACCGCGACATGTCCGGCAACACCATCGGTGTGACCTACATTGTCGATCAGGGCGAGCGCGCCTATGTCGAGCGTATCGAAATCCGCGGCAACACCCGCACGCGCGACTACGTCATTCGCCGCGAGTTCGATATTTCCGAAGGCGATGCTTTCAACCAGACGGTCATCACGGCGGCAAAGCGTCGTCTTGAAGCGCTCGGTTACTTCTCCAAGGTCAATATCTCGACCGCCGGCGGCAGCGCGCCTGACCGTGTCGTCATCGTTGTCGATGTTGAAGACCAGTCCACGGGTTCGTTCGGTATCGGTGCAGGTTACTCGCAGAACGACGGCGTGCTGCTTGAAGCATCCATCGAAGAGAAGAATTTCCTCGGTCGCGGCCAGTACATCCGTCTTGCCGCCGGTGCGGGTGAAGATGATGCACGCAGTTACACGCTGTCCTTCACCGAGCCGTATTTCCTCGGCTACCGTCTGGCTGCAGGCTTCGATCTGTTCAAGAGCCAGAGCCGCAGCGAAGACTATTACGATTACGATGAGCAGGGCTTCGCGCTGCGCGTAACCGCGCCGATCACCGAGAACCTCTCGACGACGTTCAAATACACCTACAAGCAGCTCAACTACGATGGTGAGGGCGATTGGGAAACCGGCAGCAATCTTGCCGAACCCTATAAGGCTCTGATCCGTGGCGGTGACTGGACGCAGTCCATCATCTCGAACACGCTGAACTACAATACGCTCGATGACCGCAACATGCCGCGCGAAGGCTGGCAGGCTGCCCTGACGAACGAATTTGCAGGTCTCGGCGGCGATTCGGAATACTACAAGATCTACGCCAAGGCGCGCTTCTACTACACGCTGTCGGACGAGTACGATGTCATCGGCTCGCTCACCGGTCAGGCGGGTCACGTTGTTCCGACGGGCGACAATCTGCTGGTATTCGATCAGTTCAAGTTTGGCGGCCGTCAGGTTCGCGGCTTCAAGAACGATGGTATCGGTCCGCGCATTGGCAACGACTCCATCGGCGGCACGACCTACTTCGCGGCTTCCGCAGAAGTTACGGCCCCGATGCCTGGTGTTCCGGAAGATTTCGGCCTGCGTCTCGCTGGCTTCGTCGATGCCGGTACGCTGTACGGCAACAAGGTTGCAAACAGCGCAGGTGTTAAGGACGACAACTCCATCCGCGCATCCGCCGGTATCGGTGTGATGTGGGCGTCGCCCTTCGGCCCGATCCGCGTCGACTATGCCGTTCCGATCGCCAAGGAAGACTACGACGAGGAACAGCGTTTCCGGTTTGGCATGTCCAACACTTTCTGATATCGGCAGTCCAGAACTGCAACTTTGAACGTTCTGGAGTTTCCGGCTAATGGAATACAATGCCTTTTTTCCGCCCCACGATGGACTGCGATTGAAAGATATCGCAGACCGTTTTGGGGCGGAACTGTCTGACGACACGGCAGGAGAGCGGATCATAAGATCCGTTTCCCCGGTCTACCGGGCAAAGTCCGACCAGCTCTGCTATATTCTCACCCGCAAGAATCGCGATGAACTGCAGACCTGCGAGGCTGGCGCCGTCATTTGTGACGCCGCGCTAAAGGATATGGTTCCGTCCCACATGCCGGCGCTGATATCGAAAAACCCCCACACGCTCTTTGCACAGATCGGTGCCTTGCTGCATCCAGCCGCCATGCGCCCCGCGACGATTGCGCCAATGGAAGGTGAAATCTCCAGTGCCGCGCATGTCGATCCTTCCGCGAAGCTGGAAGCGGGCGTGATCGTCGAGCCGCTCGCTATAATCGGCGCCGGCGCCCATATCGGTGCGGGCACGCGGATCGGCCCGGGTGTCATTATCGGGCCGGATGTACAGGTGGGCCGCGATTGCACCATTGCCGGCGGCGCGAGCATCCTTGCTTCTCTCATCGGCAACAATGTGATCATCCACAACGGCGCCCGCATCGGCCAGGATGGCTTCGGTTACGCGCCCGGTCCGCGCGGCATGCTGAAGATCGTCCAGATTGGCCGTGTCATCATTCAGGACAATGTCGAGATCGGCGCCAATACCACCATCGACCGCGGCACCATGGATGACACTGTCATCGGCGAAGGTACGAAGATCGATAACCAGGTCCAGATCGGCCACAACGTGCGTATCGGCCGCCATTGCGGCATCGTCAGCAAAGTCGGTATCGCGGGTAGCACCCGTATCGGCGACGGTGTGATGATCGGCGGTGCGGCGGGCATCAATGGCCATATCAACATCGGCGACGGCGTGCAGATCGCGGCGATGAGCGGTGTGGTCGCGGACGTACCGGCAGGCGCGCGCTACGGCGGAACGCCTGCACGTCCGATGAAATATTTCCTGCGCGACATGGCCGAAATTCTGGCACGCGCTGAAGGGCGTGATAAAAAAACAGGAGAAAAAAAAGATGACTGAAGAAACTAAGACGACGCTCGGCGCGGCTGACATTCTGGAAGTCATGAAGCTTTTGCCGCATCGTTACCCGTTCCTGCTCATCGACAAGATCATCGAGATCGATGGTAATAATTCGGCGATTGGCATCAAGAATGTGACGGTCAACGAGCCGCATTTCACCGGTCATTTCCCGGACCGCCCGATCATGCCGGGTGTTCTGATCGTTGAAGCCATGGCCCAGACCGCAGGTGCGATCTGCGCCCGCAGCCAGGGTGAGGGTGGTTATCTCGTCTATTTCATGACCATCGACAATGCGCGCTTCCGCAGACCCGTCGTTCCCGGCGATCGTCTGGAAATCCACGTGGTCAAGCAGCGCCAGCGCGGCAATGTCTTCAAATTCCATTGCGAGGCAAAGGTGGACGGCGTGCTGGTGGCGGAAGCCGATGTCGGCGCGATGATGATCCCCGAGGACCAGCAATGAGCACGATCGCGGCTTCGGCCAGAATTCACCCGACCGCCGTTGTCGAAGACGGCGCGGTTATCGGTGAAAATGTCGTCATCGGCGCCCTGAGCTATGTCGGCGCGAAAGTCACGCTGCACGACGACGTCAAGCTGCACAATCATGCCGTCGTCTCCGGTCTGACCGTCATCGGCCGTGGTTCGGTCATCCATCCAATGGCGGTTATCGGCGGCACGCCGCAGGCGGTACGTCACGACGGCTCGGAAACGACGCTTGAGATCGGTGAACGCTGCATCATGCGCGAAGGCGTGACGATGAATGCCGGCAGCTCCGATGGCAGCGGCAAGACGATTGTCGGCGACGACAATCTATTCCTCGCCAATTCGCATGTAGCGCATGATTGCCGTCTCGGCAGCCATATCATCCTGTCCAACAATGTGATGCTGGCGGGACATGTGACCATCGAGGACCGCGCCATTCTGGGCGGCGGCTGCGCCGTGCACCAGTTCACCCGCATCGGTCGTCAGGCCTTCATCGGCGGGCTGTCGGCAGTCAATTACGACGTCATTCCCTATGGCATGTTGAACGGCAATCCCGGCATTCTCGGTGGCCTCAACGTCGTCGGCATGACACGCGCCGGTATAGACCGTGCGGATATCCACAAGGTCAGGCGCGTCTTCAAGCAGATATTCGAAGGCGAAGGCGCGATCCGCGCCAATGCGGCCGCGATCGACCGCGCGGAATATCTGGACTGCCCCCAGGTCATCGAAATCCTCGACTTCATCGGTGCGGATAGCGACCGCGCGCTCTCCTCGCCAAACCGGGGCAAGTGAGCCGTGGCAGGCGGCGGGCGTCTCGCCATCGTGGCCGGCAGCGGCCAGCTGCCGCTCTATGTGGCAGCTGCCGCGCGCGAGATGGGCGAAAACCCCTTCATTGTGCGGTTGCGCGATGATTCCCGCTTCGACTGGACGGGTTTCGACAATGCCGTGATCAGTGTCGGCGATGTCGCCGGGCTTGGTCGTCTGCTGCGTGACAACCAGGTAGACCGCGTCGTGCTTTCCGGCGCCGTTGCGCGGCGTCCGGAATGGCGTGAAATTCGCCCCACGGTTGGCATCGTGCTGAAATTGCCATCCATCGTGCGGACCCTGCTTTCGGGCGGAGATGACGCTGTTCTGCAGATGGTCATCAAGGTTATCGGCACGCTCGGCGCAAAGGTCATCGGCGCCCATGAGATCGCCCCCGGCCTGCTTGCCACGATAGGTGCTTTCGGTGCGCAGAAACCGGCCGAAGATGATCTGCGCGACATACGCAAGGCGGCTCAGGCGGCGCTTGCGCTTGGCACGCTTGATGTCGGGCAGGGTGCTGTCTCCGTCGGTGGCCGCATCGTGGCGCTGGAAGGCGTTGAGGGAACCGACGCTATGCTGGCGCGTGTCGCAGCGCTGCGCGCCGAGGGCCGCATCTCGCCCCGCCGCAGGGGCGTGCTGGTCAAGCTCTGCAAGCCACAGCAGGATATCCGCGCCGACCTGCCGACCATCGGTATCGAAACGGTGGAGAATGCGCAGAAAGCCGGGCTGGCGGGCATCGCTGTCGAAGCTGGACGGGCGCTGGTGCTCGACCGCGAAGAGATGTTGAAAGCCGCCGATCAGGCGGGCATATTCGTCTGCGGTATCGATACGTCACTGGGTGAAGACATGGTAGGCGGAGACATGGCGGGATGACGGCAACGTTGAAAGTGGCGGTCATAGCCGGCGAGGTCTCCGGCGACCTTCTGGGCGCGGATCTGATCCGTTCCCTGAAAGCCCGGTATGATGGATCCATCGAGCTGATTGGCGTCGGCGGCGAGACGCTGGAAGCGCAAGGTCTGGTCTCGCTGTTTGATTATTCCGAGCTTTCCATCATGGGGTTTACGCAGGTCCTCAAAAAACTGCCGAAGCTCATTTCGCGGATCAACCAGACTGCGCAGGCAATCATTGCCGCAAGGCCGGATGTCCTGCTGATTATCGACAGCCCGGATTTCACCCATCGCGTCGCGAAAAAAGTCCGCAAACAATTGCCGCATCTGCCGGTCGTCAATTATGTCTGCCCGAGCGTGTGGGCGTGGAAGGAATATCGCGCCACCGCGATGTTGTCCTATGTCGATCACGTTCTCGCCCTGCTACCCTTCGAGCCGGAGGCGATGCGGCGTCTCGGCGGCCCGCCGACAACCTTTGTCGGCCATCGCCTGAGCGTGGATCACGATGTGCTCTCCGTGCGGCAGAGACGGGTGGAGCGGCCGCTTCCCGCCAATGGCGAACCGAAAACCATTCTTCTCCTGCCGGGGTCACGCTCCACCGAAACGACGCGGCTGATGGAGCCGTTTCAGGAGGCTGCAAAAGCCTATGTCGAGCGCAACGGCCCGACGAGGTTTCTGTTGCCCACCGTGCCGCGGCAGGAGGCCCGCATCCGCGAATTGGCGGCGGCATGGCCGCAGGAAATCAGGCCAGAAATCGGCATTGATCCCGCTTTTAAATGGAATGCTTTCGCTGCTGCCGACGCGGCGATTGCGGCCTCTGGCACCGTTATTCTCGAACTCGCGCTCGCCGGCGTGCCAACCATCTCGGTTTACAAGACCGACTGGATTTTCACGATGCTGAGCAAGCGGGTGAAAACCTGGACGGGCGCGCTTCCGAACCTGATCGCCGATTATGTCGTCGTGCCGGAATATTTCAATGAGGTGGTACGGGCAGGGTCGATGCTGCGCTGGGCCGAGCGGCTCTCATCCGACACCACCGAGCGTTGGGCGATGCTGGAAGGTTATGCCCTGGTACAGGAGCGCCTGCGCACCGATGTGCCCCCGGGCGAAACCGGCGCCCTTATCCTTCTCGATGTTCTGAACAGCCGCAAACAGCGAGGCTGAGCCGGCAGCGATCTTGTCTGGCTCTTACTGGACGTCGGGCCGGACAGGGTGCTGCTTCTTCTCGATGGTCGTATCCAATAAAAAAGGCCGGCGGATAAAACCCGCCGGCCTTTTGATATTGGACTATTTCCCGGCTTAACGCTTGGAAACCGGAACGTAATCGCGCTTGCCGGCGCCCGTGTAGAGCTGACGCGGACGACCGATGCGCTGCTGCGGGTCTTCGATCATTTCGTTCCACTGCGCGATCCAGCCGACGGTGCGTGCAAGTGCAAACAGCACGGTGAACATGGTCGTGGGGAAGCCGAGCGCCTTCAGCGTGATACCCGAATAGAAGTCGACGTTCGGGTAAAGCTTCTTTTCGACGAAATAAGGATCGGAAAGGGCGATCTTTTCCAGTTCCAGCGCGACCTGCATGATCGGATCGTCGGAGTTGCCGGTGGCTTCCAGCACTTCGTACATCGTCTTCTGCATGATCTTGGCGCGCGGGTCGTAGTTCTTGTAGACGCGGTGGCCAAAGCCCATCAGGCGGAACGGATCGTTCTTGTCCTTGGCGCGGGCGATGTATTCGGGAATACGATCAACCGTGCCGATTTCGTTGAGCATGTTGAGCGCCGCTTCGTTGGCGCCGCCATGTGCGGGACCCCAAAGGCAGGCGATGCCCGCTGCAATACAGGCGAAGGGGTTCGCACCCGACGAACCTGCAAGACGCACCGTGGAGGTGGACGCATTCTGCTCGTGATCGGCATGCAGGATGAAGATGCGGTCCATGGCGCGGGCCAGAACCGGATCGACCTTGTACTCTTCGCAAGGCACGGCAAAGCACATGTGCAGGAAGTTGGAGGCGTAATCGAGATCGTTCTTCGGGTAAACGAAGGGCTGGCCGATATGGTACTTGTAGGCCATGGCGGCGATCGTCGGCATTTTCGCGATCATGCGCAGGGAGGCGACCATGCGCTGGTGCGGATCGGTAATGTCGGTCGAGTCGTGATAGAAGGCCGAGAGAGCACCGACCGTGCCGCACATGACGGCCATCGGATGCGCGTCGCGACGGTATCCGGTGAAGAAGCGGCTCATCTGCTCATGCACCATGGTGTGGCGTGTAACGCGGGTGTCGAAGTCCTTCTTCTGTGCAGCCGTCGGCAATTCGCCGTAAAGCAGCAGATAGCAGGTTTCCAGGAAGTCGCCCTGTTCGGCGAGCTGCTCGATGGGGAAGCCACGATGCAGCAGAACGCCCTCGTCACCATCGATATAGGTGATCTTGGATTCGCAGGAGGCCGTCGACGTGAAACCCGGGTCATAAGTGAAAGAGCCCGTGTGCTTGTACAGCGTGGCGATATCGACGACGCTTGGTCCAATCGTGCCTTCCCTGACCGGGAGTTCGACCTGTTTTTCGCCAAGTGTCACTGTAGCGCTTTTTTCCGTCATACTGATCCTCCGAAAACATGCGGGTGGGGGCGTTGAGACACGCCCCGCGGTTAAGCGTCTACCGATTAGCTATATGATCCTTGCGCAGATGCCAAGCTATCCGAAGGTCAAATTGTGCATTGCGGCAAACGCAATCGGGTTGCTCCGGGCTTTCCCGGCGATAGCAATTCAATCTCGGTCAACGCACCGTTAAAGGAAAGGATTGCAATCCCTCGCGCCTGCCTGCAAACCTGTTTCCAGTGCGGCAAGGGGCGGCGCAGATTGCTTGGTCAAGGGGAAAAACAGCATTTCGGATATGCCGAAACGTTGCAGGGCAGCTTGCCCGGCACGCGCGATATTCTGTTTCCTCTTCGCCGGACAAGCGATGCCACGACATACGATACGCCCGCCATCGTTCCTGCCCGAAATCTCAAACATACCCTCACGGAAAAAATAGCCGCATGGGTGGCTGAAGAGCGCGCTTTCGGCCACGATTTTCTTTTCATTCCCGTCTTTATCGGTTGTGGCGCGGTCCTGTGGTTTTCTCTTGATGCCGCGCCGTCGTCGCTGGTTCTGGCTCTCGCTTTTGTGCTTGTCGCAGGTCTGGCGCTCATCGTCAGATATACTACCGGCTTCATGTCGGTGGCCTGCAGTCTTTGCACTTTTGTTTTGCTCGGCATGCTTCTGGCCGATTTTGAGACCCGGCGGGCGGGAACGGTGGTGCTGGACACGCCCGTCACCACCACCATCACCGGTACGGTTGCGCGCCGGGAGGTCGATGCGCGCGGCTACCGGCGATATGTGGTTCGGCTGACGGCGACGGAAGCGCCGACATTGTCACGTCCGCCACAGACGATTTCGGTGCTTTCACGCGGCGGCGGGCAACCGGCGGCACTTGGCGCCACCATTCGCGGCAAGGTGCGCCTTTCGCCGCCATCCGGCCCGGCCTTGCCGGGACTGAACGACTTCGCCTTCGCCTCCTATTTCAAAGGAGTAGGGGCGACCGGTTTCTTCTACAAACCGCCGCAAACGCTTCCGCCACTCGCGGGTGACGTCAAGGCCGAAACTGGCTGGCTCGAACGGGCCGATATGTGGCTTTACGGACTTCGCAGCGCGATTGCCGAGCGCATACGCTTAACCATCGGCGATGATGCCGGCGCCTTCGCCGCCTCCATCGTCACCGATGAGAGACAGGCAATATCGGCGGAGACGATGGAGGCGCTGCGGCTCTCCGGCCTTGCCCATATCGTTGCGATATCGGGGCTTAACATGGCGCTGGCGTCTGGCATTTTCTTCGTTGGCCTGAGACTGGCTTTCAGCCTGTTTCCGGCCTTTGCACAGCGCTGGCCCGTCAAGAAGATCGCGGCCTTCGCAGCATTGCTGATGACGCTCGCCTATTATCTCATTTCCGGCTTTGCCGTCTCGGCCGAACGCGCCTGGCTGATGATGTCGGTGATGCTGATCGCGGTTCTGTTCGACCAACCGTCACTCAGCCTCAGAAATGTTGCTCTTTCCGCTCTGGTCATTCTTATCTTTTCGCCATCGGAAATCATGGGGCCGAGCTTCCAGATGTCATTTGCGGCCACCATTGCGCTTGTTTCCGCCTATGCCTTCTGGAGCCGCTGGCGCATTGATCGCGACCGTCTGTTCATCGGGCGCAAACCGGCATGGATGGCGGTAACGGGAACGGTGGGCGCGGTCATCGGCGGTGTTGTCACGACGTCTCTGATCGGTGGCCTTTCGACGGCGATCTATTCGGCCGAACATTTTCACCGTGTCACCACCTATGGACTTTTCGCCAATCTGGCCGCCATGCCGCTCATGTCATTGATCGTCATGCCATTCGGCCTTCTCGCCATGCTACTGATGCCCTTCGGGCTCGATGCGCCGTTCCTGAAGATAATGGGGTATGGCATGGCTCTCGTCATCGAGGTTGCCAATGAGGTGGCGTCGTGGGGCGGCAGCGCGGCGACGGGCCGCCCGCATGGCTGGTTCATCGGTATTGCCTCGCTGGGTTTCCTGTTGCTGACTTTGTTGCGCAGCCGGTTGGCCCTTCTCGGTATCCCGGTTCTGCTTTTCGCTTTCGGCCTGTCGGCGGCAACAGCCTCCCGCGATCCGCCGGATCTGCTGGTGCACGAGGACGGCGAGCTGGTGGCGATGGTGGAGGATGGCAAGGTCTTCACAACCAAAGCGCGGCCACCGGACTTTGTTTATGGCCAGTGGCAGAGAGCGCTGTTGCTGCCGGAAAAACCCGTGCCACCGGTGCTTCTGGCGGCGGAGGCAACCGTGAGCAATGCCGTCTCGGGCCCCAAAACGAAGCTGACGCCTAAAGAGATCGCGGCGGTGACAAGGGAGATGACCGCTGCACTGAGAGATGCCGAGACTGGTGTTTTTACCTGCAGGAAAGGCGTATGGTGCGCAGCGCGCGCCGGCAGCGGCGAGTGGATCATCGTTCTGGAAGACGGCCGCTTTGCCGGGACGGCCTGCGATATCGCCGATATCATTGTTGTTTCCCGCAGAACCTCTTTCTCACAGTGCCGCTCCGGCGCGTTCCTGCTCAATCGTAACATACTGCGACGTATCGGCTCGGTGGAAATAGACTTTGCCAATATGGACCAGGCAGGCGTGGTGGGACGGCTGCGTGCCGCAATCTCCGGAACGGACAGGCCGTGGAGCGAACATCGTTATTACGACTGGAAAAGCGGCCGTTTTGATCACGAGGTGCCGGACGCCGTCAACAGGCTGCTGGCGACGTCAGAATGAGCCGCCAGCTTGGTTCATCAGGCCTTGGCGCGCAGATCCTCGGTCAATTGGCCGATCCCGCCGATTTCCTCTTCATGCGCCGTGTCGCGCCAGGTCTCCTTCAAACCGGCCTCATACCACTCACGCATGGCGGGCAGGGCGAGCAGCCTTTCGTAATAGCTCTTCGCCGCGGGCGAAAGATCCGCCCCGTAGGTCTGGAACCGGAATGCGACCGGGCAGAAGAAGGCGTCGACCGCCGTGAATTTCGCGCCGGCAAGATATGGTCCGCCAAATTTCGCAAAACCTTCGCTCCAGAGCGCATCGATGCGTTTGATATCGGCCGCAAGTCCGGCATCGCCACCTTTCGGCTTTACCCTTATGCCGACCGACATGGGATAGAGATTACGCAGCGAGGAGAAGCCCGCATGCATCTCACTGGCCGCCGAGCGTGACCAGCCTCTTGCCTGCTTGTCGCTTGCCCAGACGCCCTGATGTCTTTCGGCAAGATATTCCGCAATCGAAAGCGTTTCCCATACCGTGAAGCCTTCGTCGACGAGGCAGGGCACTTTGCCGGTTGGTGAAAACGAGGAAAAGGACACGCCTTCACCGAACGGAACCAGTTTTTCATCGAAGGCGATACCAAGCGTGCGCATCAACACCCACGGCCGCAACGACCAGGAAGAATAGTTCTTGTTGGCTACATAAAGATCGTACATGGCGTATCTCCCGGATATGACGCGCATTTCTATACCTGCCGGACGTCCACGGAATATCGAAAATAATCCATGGCTCCCATAAGCCGTATTGATGAATGGCAGGGCGCGAGCATGGACGGCAGTACCCCGTCAATATCACCACTTGGAGACGGCGGAAATTCATCACGCGACGCGATGGCGAAAATTCAATCTTATAAAAACGTTGGCAGAAGTTCCGGCGCTGATCGCGGTCAATTGCGCATGCATCGCTTCGCTATATAGACGGAAATATCGGTATGAAAATTGGATCAGTTTCTAAAAGGCGTCGATCCTGAAGGTCGCAGAGTATCGCTTTCTACCGCAAAATCATGGCCTGCTCCGGACCAGCCTTCACACTTATGCAACAGACGTCACCTTCCGATGACGCCTGCTGAAAACTGAACCATGTCCGGTCCCTTATGATCAATGATAGCGGCGGATCAGCCCAACCAGCTTGCCCTGAATCTTAACCCGGTCCGGTCCGAAGATGCGGGTTTCATAGGCTGGGTTTGCTGCCTCCAGCGCGATGGATGCGCCCTTGCGGCGGAAGCGCTTCAGCGTTGCTTCCTCGTCATCCACCAGCGCCACGACGATATCGCCCGGATTGGCGGTGTTGCCGTTGCGGATGATGACGGTATCGCCGTCGAAAATGCCGGCCTCGATCATCGAATCGCCCTTGACCTCAAGCGCGTAATGTTCGCCGGTGCCCAGCATGTCCACCGGAACGGCAACATCATGGGTGTTGTTCTGGATGGCGGAAATCGGCACGCCGGCGGCGATGCGGCCCATGACCGGCACGGTGACAGCCCCGCCGAAATCATTGGCAGGCGCCTTGGGGGCAGGGGCGGGTTCCGGCGCCTTCGGTTTGCCGAGACTGCCTTCGATGACGCTTGGCGAAAAGCCGCGCTGCGGCCTTGCCCCGGGCGTATAGGCCTCCGGCAGCTTGATGACTTCCAGCGCCCTCGCTCTATTAGGTAGCCGGCGAATAAATCCGCGCTCTTCGAGGGCGGTGATCAGCCTGTGGATGCCGGATTTCGAGGCAAGATCGAGTGCGTCCTTCATTTCATCGAAGGAGGGCGGCACGCCGGACTCTTTCATTCGTTCATGAATGAAGAGAAGCAATTCCTGCTGTTTGCGCGTGAGCATGAGGAAAACACCCTTGAGAATCGTAGTGGAAGTCGCGAAACAAATACAGAACGAACACTATATGTTCCATATGTGTTCTGCAATCCCCTAAAATTTCGTGAAGCAGCTATCTGTTGTTTTGATGATTTGCCTCATTGCCCGCATTTGTGCTTTTCTTCGGTCCGAACCGTTGCGGCCTGGGACTGGCCACGCCGCCAGCAGGAAAAAATAATGACGAAACCCGCAAGCGTCGATCATCTCGTTCTGCCCGTGCAGGCTCTCGGAATCGCTGAAAAGCGCCTTGGCGCTCTCGGTTTCACGGTTGCACCGGAGGCTCTTCATCCCTTCGGCACGCAGAACGCCTGTGTTTTTTTCGCTGACGGAACCTATCTGGAACCGCTCGCGATTGCTAATTCGGCTAAATATAATGCCTCCGTGGAGAAGGGGGATGTGTTCACCGGCAGGGATCAGGCCTTCCGGCAGCGTGATAGACAGGAGGGTTTTTCGGCGCTCGTGGCCCGAACCGATGATGCCTTTGGCGATCATGACAGGTTTGCGATCTCCGGCCTCTCGGCAGGCGATGTCTTCGAGTTTTCGCGGCCTCTCCGGATGCCGGACGGTTCGCAGGGTGAGGCGGCGTTTCGGCTTGCTTTTGCGGCGAGCGGATCGGCTGAGGATTTCTTTTTGTTCAGTTGCCAGCGGCTACAGGCCCTGCCGGGCGACCGCACTGCGCTGGAGCGTCATGCCAACGGGGTCTCTGGCCTCAGCGAAATAGTCCTGTTTTCCGGCGGCGATGCAAAGGCGGCGCGCCTGATCGAAACGGTGTTTGGCTGTGAAGGCACGATATCTCCGGATGGTGATATGGTTTTCGTGACCGGCAATGCGCGCATCAGATTGACCGGAAAACCGGTTTTCGGCGGGCATGCCATGAGTGCTTCGGATTGGAGCGACGGCGGATTGTGCGGCGCGGGCATCGTCTTTCTGTCACACGATCTTGCCGTGACAGAAGCGGTGCTTGCTGCTAATGGCGTGTCCTGCGCAAAAGCGGGCGGCCGCCTGGTGGTGCCCGCGGCACCCGGTCAGGGCGTAACATTCGCCTTCGAGGAAAAATGATGAGCGTTACGAACAATCTCAAAGTCACCGCCGGCGATGGCGCCAGCAAGGTTTTCTTCTCCAATTCTGAGCGGTTTTCGCTGATTGCCGGCCCCTGCCAGATGGAAAGCCGGGAACATGCCTTCATGATCGCCGGTGTCCTGAAGGAGCTTTGCGACAAGCTGGGAATAGGGCTTGTCTACAAATCCTCTTTCGACAAGGCGAACCGCACCTCGCTTTCCGGCAAACGCGGCATCGGCCTTGAGAGCGCGATGCAGGTTTTCGCCGATCTCAAGAAGGAATTCGGCTTTCCGGTTCTGACCGACATTCACACCGAAGAGCAATGCGCCATCGTGTCCGAAGTGGTGGACGTGCTGCAGATCCCGGCCTTTCTCAGCCGCCAGACCGATCTTCTCGTCGCCGCCGCCAAGACGGGCCGTGTCATCAACGTCAAGAAGGGCCAGTTCCTGGCGCCCTGGGACATGAAGAACGTGCTTGCCAAGCTCAATGAGAGCGGCAATCCGAATGTGCTCCTGTGCGAGCGCGGCGCTTCCTTCGGATACAACACGCTGGTTTCCGACATGCGCTCCCTGCCCATCATGGCATCGCTTGGCGCGCCGGTCGTGTTTGACGCGACCCATTCGGTGCAGCAGCCGGGCGGGCAGGGTGGCTCCACGGGCGGCCAGCGCGAATTCGTCGAGACTTTGGCGCGGGCGGCCGTTGCGGTGGGCGTGGCCGGCCTCTTCATCGAGACCCATGAGGACCCGGACAATGCGCCGTCCGACGGCCCCAACATGGTCCACCTGAAGGACATGCCGAAACTCCTCGAAAAGCTTCTGGCTTTCGACGCCATTACCAAAGCCTGAGGGCTGGCCGCTGCGGCGGGCGCCGTTCGCGCCAATCGATTTTAATGGCGGGCGGGCCGTTTCCGCCGTCCGCCGTCATTGTAATTTCTTCGCCATCGTCTAAGACAGGCGACGGAAAATATCTGTTCCATTCCCAAGGGAGAGACCATGACTGCCATTACCGATATCATCGCGCGCGAAATCCTCGACAGCCGCGGCAATCCGACCGTTGAAGTCGACGTTTATCTCGAAGACGGCTCCATGGGCCGCGCCGCCGTTCCGTCCGGCGCCTCCACCGGCGCGCATGAAGCGGTTGAGCTGCGTGATGGCGGCAAGCGTTATCTCGGCAAGGGCGTGGAAAAGGCGGTTGAAGCCGTCAATACCGAAATCTTCGACGCCATCGGCGGTTTCGATGCCGAAAACCAGATCCAGATCGACCAGACAATGATCGCGCTCGACGGCACGCCGAACAAGTCGCGCATCGGCGCCAACGCCATCCTCGGCGTTTCGCTCGCCGTTGCCAAGGCTGCCGCTGAAGCCTCCGGCCTGCCGCTTTACCGTTATGTCGGCGGCCCCAACGCACATCTGCTGCCGGTTCCGATGATGAACATCATCAATGGCGGCGCGCATGCCGACAACCCGATCGACTTCCAGGAATTCATGATCCTGCCGGTCGGCGCAGAAAACATCCGCGAAGCCGTGCGCATGGGTTCGGAAGTCTTCCATACGCTGAAGAAAGAACTGGCCGCGCAGGGCCATAACACCAATGTCGGCGACGAGGGCGGTTTCGCACCGGGTCTCGAAAGCGCGCCCGCCGCGCTCGATTTCATCATGAAGTCGATCGAAAAGGCCGGTTACCGCCCGGGCGATGACATGTTCGTCGGTCTCGACTGTGCATCGACCGAATTCTTCAAGGACGGAAAATACGTTCTTGAAGGCGAAGGCCGCACGCTCGAGCCAGGCGCAATGGCTGAATATCTGGCTGAACTCGTTGCCAAATATCCGATCATTTCCATCGAAGACGGCATGGCTGAAGACGACTGGGAAGGCTGGAAGACGCTGACCGATCTCGTTGGCAACAAGTGCCAGCTCGTCGGCGACGATCTCTTCGTCACCAATTCCGCACGCCTTCGCGACGGCATCAAGATGGGTGTGGCCAACTCCATCCTCGTCAAGGTCAACCAGATCGGTTCGCTTTCCGAGACGCTGGATGCGGTCGAAACGGCGCACAAGGCCGGCTATACCGCGGTCATGTCGCACCGCTCCGGCGAGACGGAAGATTCCACCATCGCCGATCTCGCAGTCGCCACCAACTGCGGTCAGATCAAGACTGGCTCGCTTGCCCGTTCTGACCGGCTCGCAAAGTACAACCAGCTGATCCGCATCGAGGAAATGCTGGGCCCGCAGGCCGCTTACGCCGGCCGTTCGATCCTGCGCGGTTAATTCCGGCAATATTGGTTGTGATGCGGCCCGCCGCCTTGGCGGGCTCATTCAGGGGCGAGCGGTAGCATCCGCATTCCGTCACCCCGGACCCGATCCGGGGTCCAGCGCGATCAAGTCCTTGATCGCGAAAGACTCTCCCCACAGCGCAGACGCGCTGTGGCTGGATGCCGGATCAAGTCCGGCATGACGAGGGTTCTTTTGACGTCGCTGCCATTCTTAGCCCGCCCTCCGGCGGGCTTTTTTGCGCCTATTAGCCAAAGACAATTTAAGGTCAACGGATAGTTAAACAATCAGCCTTAATCTCGAGACTCAAAGGTTATGCGTTTTAAGGCTTCTCTCCGGCATGTGGACCAGACATCATAAAAAGAGACGATTCGGCCGTTTGATCGTTCCGGCCATCACGATCGCTTTTCTTTCATATTTCGGCTATCATTCCATCCATGGCGACTTCGGCCTTCAGGCGACGGAGCGGCTGGAGCGGCAGCGTATCACCCGTACCGCGGAGCTTGCCAAGCTGACCCAGGCCCGTGTTGCGCTGGAGCGGCAGGTGGAATTGCTGAGCGACGGCTCGCTGGAACGGGACATGATCGATGAGATTTCCCGTTACCAGTTGAATATGTCCCGCACGGACGAAATCGTCATCATGAACACCTATTTCTAATTAACCGAAATCAAGTTAATTAATCTTTTGTGATTTATTCACAGCATCTTAGCGTGAATATGTGCCATGCGTTTAAAGCATTGCTGCATGGCATTTTCTTGCATATGGTACGCGCCACTCTATCCATTCAAACGGCAACTCAGGGAGGGATGAATGGCGCCGCGAAAAACCGCGTCCGTATCCGGCCGAAAGACAACGGCAAAGGCTTCAACCGAATTCACCGGTAAGAACAGCCCGGACTTTTCGAAGGAAGAAGAGCTTCACGCCTACCGTGAAATGCTTTTGATCCGCCGTTTCGAGGAAAAGGCCGGCCAGCTCTATGGCATGGGCTTCATCGGTGGTTTCTGTCACCTCTACATCGGTCAGGAAGCTGTCGTTGTCGGCATGCAGATGTCGCAGAAGGAAGGCGATCAGGTCATCACCGCTTACCGCGACCACGGCCACATGCTTGCTCTGGGCATGAGCGCGCGTGGCGTCATGGCCGAGTTGACCGGCCGCAAGGGCGGCCTGTCGAAAGGCAAGGGCGGCTCGATGCACATGTTCTCCAAGGAGAAGCATTTCTACGGCGGCCACGGCATCGTCGGTGCGCAGGTTTCTCTCGGAACCGGTCTCGCTTTCGCCAACCGCTATCGCGGTAACGACAATGTCTCCGTGACCTATTTCGGTGACGGCGCCGCCAACCAGGGTCAGGTCTACGAGAGCTTCAACATGGCCGCTCTCTGGAAGTTGCCGATCATCTATATCGTTGAAAACAACCGCTACGCCATGGGCACGTCGACCGCCCGCGCCACCGCCCAGTCGAACTATTCGCTGCGCGGCCAGTCCTTCGGCATTCCCGGCATCCAGGTGGATGGCATGGACGTGCGCGCCGTCAAGGCCGCCGCCGATCAGGCGCTGGAACATTGCCGTTCCGGCAAGGGTCCGATCATTCTGGAAATGCTGACCTACCGTTACCGTGGTCACTCCATGTCCGACCCGGCGAAATACCGTTCGAAAGACGAAGTGCAGAAGATGCGCTCCGAACATGACCCGATCGAGCAGGTCAAGGCACGGCTTCTGGAGCAGGGCTGGGCAAGCGAAGACGAACTCAAGGCCATCGACAAGGATGTCCGTGATATCGTCGCCGACAGCGCAGACTTCGCCCAGAACGACCCAGAGCCGGATGTATCCGAACTCTACACCGACATTCTGCTCTGATCGGGAAAGGGAAACCCATGCCAGTAGAAATTCTTATGCCCGCCCTTTCCCCGACCATGGAGGAAGGCACGCTTTCCAAATGGCTTAAAAAGGAAGGCGACAAGGTCACCTCCGGCGACGTGATCGCCGAGATCGAGACCGACAAGGCGACCATGGAAGTGGAAGCCGTGGATGAAGGCGTCATCGGCAAGCTGCTGATCGATGCCGGCACCGAAGGCGTCAAGGTCAATACGGCTATTGCCGTGCTTCTCCAGGATGGCGAAAGCGCCGACGACATTTCTTCTTCCGCCAAGAAAGAAGAGCCAAAGGCCGAAGCCGCAAATTCCGATTCGGATGCGGCAGGTGGCAAGACCCGCGAAGCAACCGAGGAGCCGAGCGCTGCCAAGGAAGCCGCCAAGGTTCCGGCAGCACCCAAGATCGAAGTCGCTGCCGATCCGGATATTCCGGCCGGTACGGAAATGGTGATGACGACGGTGCGTGAAGCGCTGCGCGACGCCATGGCCGAAGAAATGCGCGCCGACGAAAAAGTTTTCGTCATGGGTGAAGAAGTCGCCGAATATCAGGGCGCCTACAAGATCACCCAGGGCCTGTTGCAGGAATTCGGCGAGCGCCGCGTCATCGATACCCCGATCACCGAACACGGTTTTGCCGGTATCGGCGTCGGTGCGGCGATGACGGGTCTGCGGCCCATCGTCGAATTCATGACCTTCAACTTCGCCATGCAGGCGATCGACCAGATCGTCAACTCGGCGGCGAAGACGCTTTACATGTCGGGCGGCCAGATGGGCGCACCGATGGTGTTCCGTGGCCCCTCGGGTGCCGCTGCCCGCGTCGGCGCTCAGCATTCGCAATGTTACGCCGCCTGGTACAGCCATATTCCGGGTCTCAAGGTCGTCATGCCCTATACGGCTGCCGACGCCAAGGGTCTCCTGAAGGCAGCCATCCGCGATCCGAACCCGGTCATCTTCCTTGAGAATGAAATTCTCTACGGCCAGAGCTTCGAAGTTCCGAAGCTCGATGATTTCGTGCTGCCGATCGGCAAGGCGCGCATTCATCGCAAGGGCAAGGATGCGACCATCGTTTCCTTCGGCATCGGCATGACCTATGCCATCAAGGCGGTTGCGGAGCTCGAAAAGCTCGGCATCGACGTCGAACTGATCGATCTGCGCACCATCCGCCCGATGGATCTGCCCACCGTCATCGAATCGGTCAAGAAGACCGGTCGTCTGGTCACGGTCGAGGAAGGTTTCCCGCAGTCATCGGTCGGTGACTTCATCGCCAACCAGGTCATGCGCGCCGCTTTCGACTATCTCGATGCGCCGATCCTGACGATCGCCGGCAAGGATGTTCCGATGCCTTACGCGGCAAACCTCGAAAAGCTGGCTCTGCCGAACGTCGATGAAGTCGTTCAGGCCGTCAAAACCGTCTGCTACAAGTAAGGGGAGGCGTTTCGATGCCGATAAACATCACCATGCCTGCCCTTTCTCCGACGATGGAAGAGGGCAATCTGGCCAAGTGGCTGGTCAAGGAAGGCGACAAGGTCGCACCCGGTGACGTGATCGCCGAGATCGAGACCGATAAGGCGACCATGGAAGTGGAAGCCGTTGACGAAGGCACGGTCGCCAAGCTGGTCGTTCCCGCAGGCACCGAAGCGGTCAAGGTCAACGCCCTGATCGCCATTCTCGCCGCCGATGGCGAGGATGTGGCCGAGGCGGCGAAGGGCGGCGCTGCCGCTCCCGCCAAGGCCGAGGCTCCGAAGCAGGAAGCTGTAAAGGCTGAAGCGCCGAAGGAAGAATCTGCCCCGGCCAAGGCTGAAAAGCCAGCCGCCGATCAGGCTGCCGCATCGTCCACGCCGGCTCCGGTCGCAAAGTCCGGCGAGCGCATCTTCGCTTCGCCGCTTGCCCGCCGTCTCGCCAAGGAAGCCGGTCTCGACCTTTCGGCCGTTTCCGGTTCCGGCCCGCATGGCCGTATCGTCAAGACCGATGTGGAAAAGGCTGCGGCTTCCGGTGGTGCGAAGGCCGCACCAGCTGCTGCTGCATCCGCAGGCGCACCGGCTCCGGCCCTCGCCAAGGGCCAGTCGGACGAAGCCGTTCTCAAGCTGTTCGAACAGGGTTCTTACGAGCTGGTGCCGCATGACGGCATGCGCAAGGTCATCGCCAAGCGTCTGGTCGAATCCAAGCAGACGGTTCCGCATTTCTACGTTTCGGTGGATTGCGAGCTCGATACGCTTCTGGCGCTGCGCGCCCAGCTCAACGCCGCTGCCCCCGAAAAGGACGGCAAGCCGGCCTACAAGCTTTCGGTCAACGACATGGTCATCAAGGCGCTGGCTCTTGCGCTGCGTGACGTGCCTGACGCCAACGTCTCCTGGACGGAAAGCGCCATGGTCAAGCACAAGCATTCGGATGTCGGCGTTGCCGTTTCCATTCCGGGTGGCCTGATCACGCCGATCATCCGCAAGGCGGAAGAGAAGTCGCTCTCCACCATCTCCAACGAGATGAAGGACTATGGCAAGCGTGCGAAAGAGCGCAAGCTGAAGCCCGAGGAGTATCAGGGCGGTACGACGGCCGTGTCCAATATGGGCATGATGGGCGTCAAGAGCTTCTCCGCCGTCATCAACCCGCCGCATGCCACCATTCTGGCGGTCGGCGCGGGCGAAGAGCGCGCTGTCGTGAAGAATGGCGAGATCAAGATCGCCAACGTCATGACGGTCACGCTTTCCACCGACCACCGCTGCGTCGATGGCGCGCTCGGAGCCGAACTGATCGGCGCCTTCAAGCGCTACATCGAAAACCCGATGGGCATGCTGGTTTGATCGGAGAGTGAGATGGTGAAGTCGGTCCTCTGCTTTGGCGATTCCCTGACATGGGGATCTGATGCGGAAACGGGTGGCCGGCACAGCCATGACGATCTTTGGCCGAGCGTCTTGCAAAAGGCGCTCGGGCCTGATGTGCATGTGATCCACGAAGGGCTGGGCGGCCGCACCACCGCCTATGATGACCACACCGCTGATTGCGACCGCAACGGCGCAAGGCTTCTGCCGACACTTCTGCACAGTCATGCGCCGCTCGATCTGGTCATCATCATGCTCGGCACCAACGACTTGAAGCCGGCGATCCATGGCTCGGCCATCGTGGCGATGAAGGGTGTGGAGCGGCTGGTGAAACTGGTGCGAAACCATGTGTGGCAGGTGCCGGACTGGGACGTGCCGGATGTTTTGATCGTCGCGCCGCCGCAACTGTGCGAAACGGCCAACCCTTTCATGGGCGCGATCTTTCGTGATGCGATCGATGAATCGGCCATGCTGGCTTCGGTTTACCGGGACCTTGCCGACGACCTCGATTGCGGTTTTTTCGATGCCGGCTCCGTTGCCCGCACGACGCCGGTGGACGGCGTTCATCTCGATGCTGAAAACACGAGGGCCATCGGCCGCGGGCTGGAGCCCGTCGTCCGCATGATGCTCGGACTTTGACAACAATTCTCGTTTCGGAACGGCATGCCGTGACCCGATAAGACAAGGCAGGACACCTATGGCTCAATCTTATGACGTCATCATCATCGGTTCGGGACCGGGCGGTTATATTGCCGCGATCCGTGCAGCCCAGCTCGGCATGAAGGTTGCGGTGGTCGAGCGCGAACACCTTGCCGGCATCTGCTCCAACTGGGGCTGCATTCCGACCAAGGCGCTGCTGCGCACCGCCGATGTCATGCATACCGCCACCCACGCCAAGGATTACGGCCTGACGCTCGAAGGCTCGATCAAGCCTGACGTGAAGGCGATCGTCGCGCGTTCGCGCGGCATTGCCGCGCGCATGAACAACGGCGTCGGCTTTTTGTTCAAGAAGAACAAGGTCGATATCATCTGGGGTGAAGCGAAAATTACCAAGCCGGGCGAAATCGTCGTCGGCAAGTCCACCAAGCCGGTGGTTCAGCCGCAGGGTCCCGTGCCGAAGAACACGCTGGGCGAGGGCACTTACACTGCCAAGCACATCATCGTCGCTACAGGCGCCCGCCCGCGCGCGCTGCCCGGCATTGAGCCGGATGGCAAGCTGATCTGGACCTATTTCGAGGCGATGAAGCCGGAAGAACTGCCAAAGTCGCTGCTCGTCATGGGCTCGGGCGCGATCGGCATCGAGTTCGCCAGCTTCTACCGCACCATGGGCGTCGACGTTACCGTCGTCGAAATCATGAGCCAGGTGATGCCGGTCGAGGATGCGGAAATTTCCACCTTCGCCAAGAAGCAACTCGAAAAGCAGGGCATGAAAATCCATCTGGAAACCAAGGTTTCCAAGGTGGAGAAGGGTGCGAACTCCATCACCGCGACGCTCGAGAAGAAGGACGGTTCTTCCGAGAAGATCACCGCTGACCGGATGATTTCGGCCGTCGGCGTCGTCGCCAATATCGAAGGTATCGGCCTCGAGGCAGCGGGCGTGAAGACGGATCGCGGCTTCATTGTCATCGACGGTTACGGCAAGACCAACGTACCTGGTATCTATGCCATCGGTGATGTCGCCGGCCCGCCGCTGCTTGCTCACAAGGCAGAGCATGAGGCCGTCATCTGCGTCGAAAAGATCGCCGGTCTGCCGAATGTCCACCCGATGGACAAGCTCAAGATTCCCGGCTGCACCTATTGCAACCCGCAGGTCGCCTCGGTCGGTCTCACCGAAGCCAAGGCGAAGGAACAGGGCCGCGATATCCGCGTCGGCCGCTTCTCCTTTGCAGCAAACGGCAAGGCCGTGGCGCTCGGCGAAGATCAGGGCATGGTCAAGACCATTTTCGACAAGAAGACGGGTGAGTTGCTCGGCGCGCACATGGTTGGTGCGGAAGTCACCGAACTCATTCAGGGCTTCGTTGTTGCGATGAACCTCGAGACCACTGAAGAAGACCTGATGCACACGATCTTCCCGCATCCGACCATTTCGGAGTCGATGAAGGAAAGCGTGCTCGACGCCTATGGGCGTGTGCTGAACGCATAAGTGCTCCGTGATACCCGGCATTGTCTAACCTTGCCGGGTGTCCCATATGTCTCGATGCAGGCCGCTCAAGGGGCCGGTTCTTTCAGGGAGCGTGGGAATGGAAAGTGTAGGCTGGATTGCAGCAATCATCATCGGCGGTCTGGCCGGCTGGCTTGCAGGAAAACTCATGGACATGCGTTTCGGCATCTTCATGAACATCGTTCTTGGCATCGTCGGTTCGGTCGTCGCGGTTGCGGTACTGAGAACCTTCGACGTTTTCGTCCAGGACAGCAGGCTCGGTTATTTCGTAACGTCCTTCATCGGTGCCAGCCTGTTGCTGTTTGTGGCAAAGCTGGTACGTCGCTGACAAGGCTTCGTGCCCGGAAGGGGCTTACGCTTTTTCTGGAATTGTTCTAAAGCATCGCGTCAATAAGTGTGATGGTCGCGGCAAGCGATAGAAGCAGGTTTCTTATGGTCACTATTCTCGACAGGACTTCGTCCGAAGAAAAGCGTATCCGCCACCCGGAAAAGGCCCATCGGCCGGATACCGAGGTGATGCGCAAGCCGGAATGGATTCGCGTCAAGGCGCCGACATCCAAGGGCTACCACGAGACGCGCGAACTGGTGCGCAGCCACAAGCTGGTAACGGTATGCGAGGAAGCCGGCTGTCCGAATATCGGCGAATGCTGGGAGAAGAAACACGCGACCTTCATGATCATGGGTGAGATCTGCACCCGTGCCTGCGCCTTCTGCAACGTCGCGACCGGCAAGCCCAATCCGCTCGATATGGATGAGCCGGAAAACGTCGCCAAGGCCGTCAAGCAGATGGGCCTTTCCCACGTCGTCATCACGTCGGTAGACCGTGACGACCTCGCCGATGGCGGTGCTGAGCATTTTGAGAAAGTGATCTGGGCGATCCGTGCGGCATCTCCCAATACGACCATCGAAATTCTGACACCCGACTTCCTGAAGAAGCCGGGTGCGCTGGAACGGGTCGTTGCCGCCAAGCCCGATGTCTTCAACCACAACATGGAAACTGTTCCGGGCAATTACCTCACGGTTCGCCCCGGCGCGCGTTATTTCCACTCCGTGCGCCTGTTGCAGCGCGTCAAGGAACTGGATCCCACCATGTTCACCAAATCAGGCATCATGGTCGGCCTCGGTGAAGAGCGCAATGAAGTGCTGCAGCTGATGGACGATCTGCGCAGCGCCGACGTGGACTTCCTGACCATCGGCCAATATCTGCAGCCGACCCGCAAGCACCACAAGGTCGAGGCCTTCGTGACGCCGGAGGAATTCAAGTCCTACGAGACCGTGGCTTACACCAAGGGCTTCCTGATGGTGTCTTCCAGCCCGCTGACCCGCTCTTCCCACCATGCCGGCGACGATTTCGAGCGCCTGCGCGCGGCCCGCGAGAAGAAGCTTCTGGCGGCTGCAGAGTAAGAGGCGGGTATTGCGCACCAGCGGTGCAATCACTCTCCGCCGTCATCCTCGCCCCTGAGGCGAGGATCCATAAGCTGCTGAAGAGGTGGATCCTCGGGTCGAGCCCGAGGATGACGCCGAATGGAGGTGAGGCTTGTGATGAAACCCCAGCCACCTGTTCCGGCTTTCACCTGAACTCAGACCACAGCCTTCTCCGGCCGATGCGCCCGCATGCACAATATAACGCTCAGCACCACCGAGCAGATCGCCACGACCTCGATCAGTGTGGGGCCACGGCCTTCCCATAGAAAACCGTAAAGCAGCGCAAACAGCGTTTCGAACAGGATCATCTGCCCGACCATGGTGAGCGGCAGCATGCGGCTCATGCGGTTCCAGAAGGCATTGCCGAGAATGGAGGCGGTGAAGCCGAGACCAGCGGCGATGGCCATGAAGTGCAGCCATTCCCCTGAACTATGGCTTTCACCGCCGAAAGCGAAGGCCGGGATTGCGAGCACCAGCGCGAGCCCGCCCGTCACCACGCCCGTCATCATGTTCCAGTCATCGGCGCTCACATCATGAAGACGCGACAGCCAGCGGGCATTGCCAACCGCAAAGGCCGTCCAAGAGGCGAGCGCGCCCAGCGCACAGGCCAGTCCCACGAGACGCGAGACATCCAGCCCCGCATCGTTTTCCGTCAGCGATTGCCAGGAAATGCCGATAATGCCGATAGCGCCGAAGGCAAGCGACGGCCACAGCCGCCTGAGCGACACCGCGCCGTGATCGCGACTGCCGATGATGGTGACGGCAACCGGCAGGAAACCGATGATGATCGAGGTGAAGGCGACACCGCTCAATTTCACCGCCGTCGATATAAAGACATAATAGGCGATGTTGCCGATCATGCTCAGCCAGCCGAGCGCGATCCACTCCCGCGCGCCGAAATGGGCCGACACCCGTTTCAGGCGCGGTCCGATGATGATCAGCGAAATCAGCCCGTAGGTCAGGTAGCGGGCCGTCGACAATTGCAGGGCGGAAAAATCCGGTACGAGTTTCGGGGCAAGGAATATCCCTCCCCACAGCGCACCCGCCAATATGCCGTAAAAAACCCCGAGGCTTGTCTTGTTCATGTCATGTCACATCCGCATTCACGATTATCCGCGATGTGCCACAGCCCATTGCGGCTGTCTTGACAAAAACTCCTGACCCAAGATGTCTGGTGGTTTCAGTGCAGTCCGAAGGCCCGGCGATAGGCGGCGGGCGTTTCGCCCATCGCGTTGCGCATGGCGCGCGTCAGCGCCGTCTGGTCGGAAAAACCGGCCTGCAAGGCAATTTCGGCAATCGGCAGCGTGGATTGGCGCAGCAATGCGCAGACCTTGTCCATGCGCAACTCGGCAAGCCAGCGGTGAGGGGAGAGGCCGAACTCTTCGAGAAACAGCGCATGCAGGCGGCTCTCGCTGATTGCGGCACAGGCTGCGAGCATCTCGATGGTCCAGGGGAAGAATGGTTCCGCCTTGACGACGGCAGCGAGCGCTTGCAGGCGGCGGCGGATATCGGTTTTTTCAGTCGCAAGGCTATCGACCAGCAGCGGCGCCCAAAGCCCGGCAATATCGTCGCGCGGCCCATCCGATCCGATGACGCTGCGCATATAGGCGATCAATTGCCTCGTATCCTGCGCAACATCGAGAAAAGGCGCGTGGGCGAATCGCTCAAGCGTCTGCTCTGGAACCGTGCCTTCGTCGATATCGACCACCAGCGAGTGGTTGCTTGCCGTCGCTTCCTGGGTGTGCAGAGCGCCGCTATGAATGAAGACACCGCGCCCGGTGGAAAGTTCGTCCTGCCGTCCCGCCACGTCGATCTGCAGACGCCCAGACAGCGGAAGAACGATCTGCACGAAGCCGTGCCGTTCCTTCGGTCTTTCTTCCCTGTAGGTTCTGATATCGGCGGTTGCGGCCATCATGACGCTGTCGTTTCCATCGTGCAAAGAAATGGCCGCATCGAAAAGCGGCCATTTCCATTTTTTGATTATGACATCGTCTTGAAGATTGGGCCAGCCGGCTTTATCGGTCAGCCTTGCTTGCGCCTAACAGTCTTCCTTGGCGGTCGATTCGCCGCGTTTGCGCTTGCGCAGAACCGGCTTGTTCTCTCTCGCTTCGCATTTCGCGACGTCGATCAGGTAGGCAAGCACGGGCATGCCGTTCATCGATGCGAGTTGCTTGGCGGATTCGAGAAGGTTGATGATGTTGGAAAAATCGTCCATCGGCTCACTCAGTGGCTCAAAGCGGTTATGGGCTCGAAGCGGTTATGTCGGGTCTGAACCCAAAGATGAATACGCAGGGCAAAATCGGGAGGTCCCGGCGCGTTTGCATCCAATGGGTGTAATATTAGTGGCAATTAAATAGCAATCCCTGCGAGGGAGTTGCAATAGTCAATTTTCCGTAACTGCCATGCGCAACCACGATATCGCTCAAGCGGGAGATATCGCATTGGCAGCACCATGTTCCAGCGGTCAGAACGAGGTTTACGCGATGCCGCACTATCTTGATAGAGCCGAAGACGCAGCAAAGATCATTGCGAGTGCAAAACGCATCATGGTCGTCGGCTGCTCGGGCGGCGGCAAGTCGACGCTTTCGCAGAAGCTCGCAGCCGCCTTCGGACTTCGCTACATTTCCATGGATCGTGAAATTTTCTGGCTGCCCGGCTGGCAGGCGCGCCCGCGTGAGGAACAGCGGCAGAGGATAGCCGCCATCATCACCGAAGAGCGCTGGCTGATGGATGGCAGCAATCCATCGTCTTTCGACATGCGGCTTCCGATATCCGACATTGTCCTCTGGGTGCGCATGCCGCGCTGGCTCTGCCTGTGGGGCGCGATCAGCCGGGCGATCAAGGGTTATGGCAAGGCGCGACCCGAAATGGCGGAGGGATGCCCCGAAAGGATTGACGTCGATTTCCTGCGCTATATCTGGAATTTCGAACGCCGCCACGCCCCGATCTTCGAGCAGAATTTCGCGCTTTATGGGCAGGGTGTGCCGGTATTTCAGCTGAAAAGCCGAAAACAGTTTCGTCGCCTTCTTGATCTTCTGCATATCGAGGATTAACTGCCGCTCATGCCACAGTTCGAAACGCATCGCCTTGTAAAACACTCACCTGACCGCATGTACGACCTCGTCGCCGATGTGGAGAAGTATCCGCAGTTTCTGCCGCTTTGCGAGGCGCTGACCGTCCGCTCACGCAAGGAACGGGACGGAAAGGTGTTGCTGGTGGCGGATATGACGGTCGGCTACAAGGCCCTCCGCGAGACCTTCACCACGCAGGTGCTGCTGAACCCTGCCGAGCGCGCCATCGATGTCAAATATATCGACGGACCTTTCAAATATCTCGACAATCGCTGGCGTTTCGAAGCCACCGAAGATGGTGGTTCGGCCATTCATTTCTTCATCGACTATGAATTCAAGAACCGTCTGCTCGGTGCGGTCATGGGCTCGATGTTCGACAGGGCATTCCGCATGTTCGCGGAAGCCTTCGAAACCCGCGCCGATAAAATTTACGCGGATCCGGCCTGATCAAGGGCAATCAGCATCTCAAGCGCTGTCCTGACCGTCGCAAGACGGATTTCCGTGCGGCCAATCTCGCCGTAACGCATTTCATGATGCAGGATTTTGCCGCTGCGTGCCCTGGCGGCCAAATGCACCAGCCCCACCGGTTTATCAGCCGAACCGCCGCCCGGACCGGCAATGCCGGTTACGGCCACGGAAAAATCCGCCCGTGAACGGAACAGGGCGCCATGCGCCATCTGCAACGCGGTCTGCCGGGATACCGCGCCGAATGTCGTCAGCGTCTCTGCCCCAACCCCAAGCATGTCCATCTTGGCCTGGTTCGTATAGGTGACGAAACCGCGGTCAACGACAGCGGAAGAGCCGGCAATTTCGGTCAGCGCACCGGCGATCAGGCCGCCCGTGCAGCTTTCTGCCGTGGAGACCATGAAGCCGCCGGCGGTAAAGTCGGAAATGATCCGCCGTGCCAGCTCTTCTATATCCGCGGGAAACAGGCTCATAGCGGTCTGCCCGTGTAGACCACGGTGGCAGTGGCAATCGCTGCGATACCTTCCCGACGCCCAACAAAACCGATCGTCTCGTTGGTGGTCGCCTTGACCGAGCAGCGCTCCAGCGCGATGCCAAGCATGTCGGAAAGCGCCTCCCTCATGGCCTGCCGGTGCGGACCGATGCGCGGTGCTTCGGCAATCAGCGAAACATCGGCATTCATGATTGTGCCGCCATTGTCACGCACCACCTTGGCCGCGTGTTCGAGGAAGATGCGCGAAGCGGCACCTTTCCATTGCGGATCGGAGGGCGGGAAATGGTCGCCTATGTCGCCCGCACCGCAGGTGGCGAGCAGGGCATCCGTCAGCGCATGCAGCGCCACATCGGCATCCGAATGGCCCTTGAGTTTCTGGTCGTGCTCGATGAACACGCCGCACAGCGTCACACCGTCGCCGGGCTCCAGCTGATGCACATCGTAACCATTGCCGGTGCGCACGTCAGGCATTGCATGGGAAAGCTTTTCATCAGCCATGGCGATATCCCGCTTCAGAGTGAGTTTCACATTGTCGACCGAGCCTTCGGTCAGCGTCACGGCCAATCCCGCCCATTCGGCGATCGACGCGTCATCGGTAAAATCCGTCTTGCCCGCAGAGGCGGCAGCGCGATGCGCGGCAAGAATTTCCCCAAAGTCGAAACTCTGCGGTGTCTGCGCCGCATAAAGGCCCTGCCTGGAAACCGTTTCCACAACGAGATCGCCTGCGCCGCGCTTCAGCGTATCGGTGACGGGCAGGGCTGGCAGAACGCCGACTGCGCCCGCCCTGTGCAGGGCCATGATGCGCTCCAGCATGTCCACGGCGACGAAAGGCCGCACCGCATCCTGGATCATCACATGCGTCAGGTCCTGCGAAGCCAGCGCCGCCAGTCCGGCCAGCACCGATTGCTGGCGTGTCGCGCCGCCCGTGACGGTGACGATCCGTTCTCCGGCATTCAGCCGTTCAAGGATCGGCGACAGGAGCGCTGCGTCGTCCGCATGGATGACGACGGCGATCGGGGAGGTGTCTGCCCAGCCAAGAAAGATCGACAATGTATGCTCGATCACGGCCTTGCCGCCGATCGGACGATATTGTTTCGGACCTTCCTCGGGGGAGCCGGCCCTTTCGCCGCGTCCTGCGGCGACGATGACGATGCCGAGTTTCATAGTACTTTCCTGCATTGGTCTTATGCTTTGTGCGCAACCCTTAATGGTTGACAGTCCTGCTCTAGCGTTTCAAAACCCGGATGGCCAGCCCGATAAGATGCGCATTCACCCTGCATGCCGCAGGATCGCCCGTCATTGCATGTCACGAACCTGCACAATTCGCCGCCGACCGCAAAACAGGCAGGCAACCACGCAGCAAATAAAAGATGCAACCCTCTAAAAGTGCTTGGCAACTGCGCAAACACTGTCTAAAAATAATGCAAATAACCCTTCTGCATGAAAGATCATCAGTTGCCCCTTCCACAGTTGTCAGAACCGTTTAGCATCGGCTCAGTCAAGATCCGTAATCGCGCGGTGCTGGCACCCATGTCAGGCGTGACGGATATGCCGTTCCGGCAGCTTGCCTGGCGGTATGGCGCGGGCCTCGTCGTCACGGAAATGGTGGCAAGCCGCGAACTCGTCGCTAACAGGGGCGAATCCTGGGCGCGGCTGAAAAATGCCGGCATGGTTCCGCATATGGTCCAGCTTGCCGGGCGCGAAGCACACTTCATGGCTGAGGCGGCGAAGATCGCGACCGACAATGGCGCGGGGATAATCGATATCAATATGGGCTGCCCGGCCAAGAAGGTGACGGGCGGTTATTCCGGTTCGGCTCTGATGCGCGATCCCGATCACGCCCTGTCGTTGATCGAGGCGACCGTCGGCGCGGTCGATGTGCCCGTGACGCTGAAGATGCGGCTCGGCTGGGATGAAAACACCATCAATGCGCCGGAGATCGCCCGTCGCGCCGAGGAAGCAGGCGTTCAGCTCATCACCATTCACGGCCGTACCCGCATGCAGTTTTATGAGGGACGGGCGGACTGGAACGCCATTCGCGCCGTGCGCGAGGTGATTTCCGTGCCGCTGATCGCCAATGGCGATGTCGAGACCGCAGAAGATGCGCGCGAAATCCTGCGCCGGTCCGGCGCGGATGCCGTCATGGTCGGTCGCGGCGCGCAGGGCCAGCCCTGGCTGCCGGCGGTGCTGGCGGGACATGCTGCGCCGCATCGCGCGGAGATTGCCGATATCGCTGTCGAACATTACGACATGATGCTGGAATTTTATGGAAGGGAAGCCGGTCTCAGGCATGCCCGCAAACATCTGGGCTGGTATCTCGACCGTTTCGCGCCTGAGATCGCCACGCCCGACAAGGCTAAAATCATGACATCGCGCGATACGGGGGAAGTGGCGGATCTGCTGCGCTCCGCCCTTTGCGACACTGCGGGCAAAGAAGCCGCAAGGAAGGCCGCATGAGCGCTGACAAACACAGCCCGGCAGATGCGAATCCGCTCGCCATGGCGGTTCTGAACGCGGTGCAGAACCCCGTCATCCTGGTGGATGCCGAAGGTTTCATCGCTTTTGCCAATTGGGAAGCCGAAGCCTTTTTCGGGGCGAGCGCCTCCCATCTCGCGCGCTACCGCGTTTCCACCTTCATTCCCTTCGGCAGCCCGTTGCTGGCACTGATCGATCAGGTGCGGGAGCGCCGTGCGCCGGTCAATGAATATCGCGTCGATCTGAGTTCGCCGCGTCTCGGCCAGGACAAGCTGGTTGATCTCTACGTTGCACCCGTTGTCAGCGAACCGGGATCGGTGGTCGTCGTCTTCCAGGAAAGGTCGATGGCCGACAAGATTGACCGGCAATTGACCCACCGGGCGGCAGCGCGCTCCGTTACCGGCCTTGCCTCGATGCTGGCACATGAGATCAAGAACCCGCTTTCGGGTATTCGTGGTGCCGCCCAGCTTCTGGAGACATCCGTTGCCGACGAGGATCGGGCGCTGACGCGACTGATCTGCGACGAGACCGACCGGATCGTTTCGCTGGTCGATCGCATGGAGGTGTTTTCCGACGAGCGGCCGGTGGACCGCGTGCCGGTCAACATTCATTCCGTGCTCGACCATGTGAAGGCGATCGCCAAGGCCGGTTTTGCCCGCAACATCAAGATTTCGGAAAATTACGATCCGTCGCTGCCGCCTGTTTATGCCAATCGCGACCAGCTGGTGCAGGTCTTCCTCAATCTGGTGAAGAATGCGGCTGAAGCCGTGGGCAACCAGCCGGATGGCGAAATCGTGCTGACGACGGCCTATCGTCCCGGCATGCGGCTTTCGGTTGCCGGCAGCCGTGAGCGCATCTCGCTGCCGCTCGAATTCTGCGTGCATGACAACGGCCCGGGCGTTCCGGCCGATCTCCTGCCGCATCTTTTTGATCCCTTCATCACCACCAAGACGAATGGTTCGGGCCTTGGTTTGGCGCTTGTCGCCAAGCTTATCGGCGCCCATGGCGGCATTGTCGAATGCGACAGCCAGAACCATCGCACGACCTTCCGCGTATTGATGCCCGTCTCGCCGGAAGTGGCGCTGGACGACAGCACTTTGCCGAACTCGACAGGAAATGACCCATGACAGCTACTATCCTCGTCGCCGATGATGATGCCGCAATCCGCACGGTTCTGAACCAGGCGCTGAGCCGTGCCGGTTACGACGTACGCATTACCTCCAATGCCGCAACGCTCTGGCGCTGGGTTTCGGCGGGCGAGGGCGATCTGGTGGTGACCGATGTCGTGATGCCGGATGAAAACGCCTTCGATCTTCTGCCGCGCATCAAGAAGGCGCGCCCGGACCTGCCGGTTCTGGTGATGAGCGCGCAGAACACCTTTATGACGGCAATCAAGGCCTCGGAAAAGGGCGCTTACGATTACCTGCCCAAGCCCTTCGACCTGACGGAGCTGATCGCCATCATCGGCCGCGCTTTGTCGGAGCCGAAGCGCAAACCGGCCAAGCTGGATGACGACATGCAGGACGGCATGCCGCTGGTTGGCCGCTCGGCGGCGATGCAGGAGATCTATCGCGTTCTGGCCCGTCTGATGCAGACCGATCTGACGCTGATGATCACCGGCGAATCCGGCACCGGCAAGGAGCTGGTGGCGCGGGCGCTGCATGATTACGGCAAGCGCCGCAATGGCCCCTTCGTCGCCATCAACATGGCGGCTATCCCGCGCGATCTGATCGAATCGGAACTTTTCGGCCATGAGAAGGGTGCCTTCACGGGTGCGCAGAACCGCTCGACCGGCCGTTTCGAGCAGGCCGAGGGCGGCACGCTGTTTCTCGACGAAATCGGCGATATGCCGATGGACGCCCAGACGCGCCTGCTGCGCGTGTTGCAGCAGGGCGAATATACGACGGTGGGCGGGCGCACGCCGATCCGCACCGATGTTCGCATCGTCGCCGCCACCAACAAGGACTTGAAGCAGTCCATCAACCAGGGTCTTTTCCGCGAAGATCTCTATTATCGCCTGAACGTGGTGCCGCTGCGGCTGCCGCCGCTGCGCGACCGGGCCGAAGACATTCCCGATCTTGTGCGCCATTTCATCCAGACGGGTGAGAAGGAGGGTCTGGAAGGCAAGCGTTTCGAGACCGAGGCGCTGGAGGTCATGAAGGCCTATGCCTGGCCGGGCAACGTGCGCGAACTGGAAAACCTAATCCGCCGGCTGATGGCGCTTTATCCGCAGGAAGTCATCACCCGCGAGATCATCGAGCAGGAATTGCAGTCTGATGTTCCAGATAGCCCGCTCGACAAGATGGCCGTCCGTACCGGCTCGCTCAGCATTTCGCAGGCGGTCGAGGAAAACATGCGGGATTATTTCGCAAGTTTTGGTGATGGCCTGCCGCCGCCCGGTCTTTACGACCGCGTGCTGCGTGAGCTGGAATATCCATTGATCCTCGCCGCCCTGACTGCGACACGCGGCAACCAGATCAAGGCTGCCGATCTTCTTGGCCTCAACCGCAATACGCTGCGCAAGAAAATCCGCGAGCTTGGCGTTTCCGTCTATCGCAGTTCCCGTCCAAGCTGAGAATGTTGACAAGGCCGCATTTGTCGTTGCATTTTCGCCACATTGTGTTGCTTGGAAAACACTAGAAGGGAGAGAGATTCGCCAATTTGCGGCGAGCCTCACCTGACTTCGGAAATGTGGTGCTGGCTGGCCAGCGATTGGGAGTAGTGCATGCGGAAACCCGCCGCCGAAAACACCGTTGCCGACGACGCAGCGGGAATGGTGGTTGCCGATCGCAGGATGTCTTTCGCTCTGCCGGGGCTGGTGCTCGCCGGCATTGCTCTTGTTTGCGCTATTGTGACACTTTTCGTGCTGCTGGGCGTCACGCCCATTGCACCGACATCGAATGTCGTCATCGCCTCGGTGGTCATCAATTCGATCTTCGTGATCGGGCTGATCTTTCTCATCGGCCGGGAAATCAACCGCCTGCTGAAGGCGCGCAAAAAGGGCAGGGCAGCAGCGCGATTGCATGTGCGCATCGTCGTGCTTTTCTCCATCGTGGCGATTACGCCCGCCGTTCTCGTCGCCATCTTCGCCAGTCTGACGCTGAATGTCGGTCTCGACCGCTGGTTTGCGCTGCGCACCCAGTCTATCGTGGATTCTTCCAGCAATATTGCCCAGGCCTATATGATGGAGAATGCCGGTTATCTTCAGGGACAGACACTGTCGATGGCCACCGACCTTGATCGCAACCGGGCTCTTTTCTATCTCGATCGCACCGGTTTCGTTGATCTCATGACCCGCCAGGCCAAGGGCCGCGGCCTGCTTGGCGCGTTTCTTGTGCAGGAGGACGGCGACGCCGTCGCGCAGGCCGACATCAAGACGGAAAAGCCGCTTCCAGCCATTCCGCATGATGCGCTTGAAAAGGCCGCAGCCGGCCAACCAACCCTTATTCCGCCTGGTATCACCAACCTCGTCGGCGCCATCATCAAGCTCGAAGGCATCAGCGGCACCTTCCTTTACACCGTGCGCGCCGTCGATCCCAAGGTGATGGGCGCGATGCGGCTGATGGAAGAGAACCGTGCCGAATACAAGGCAATGGAGGCGGGCCGTGCGCCGCTGCAGATCGCCTTCGCCATCCTTTATCTCGGTTTCGCGCTGATTGTGCTTCTCGCCGCCATCTGGACGGCGATTGCTGTCGCCGACCGTATCGTGCGCCCGATCCGCCTTCTCATCAGCGCCGCCGACAGTGTCGCCACCGGCAACATGCATGTGCTGGTTCCCGTGCGCGCCGTCGACGGCGACGTCGGCCGCCTGTCGCGGACCTTCAACAAGATGGTTTCGGAACTGCGCAGCCAGCAGGAGCAGATCATCGAGGCTAAGGACGATATCGACGACCGCCGCCGCTTCATCGAAGCCGTGCTATCGGGTGTCACCGCCGCCGTTATCGGTGTTGATGAAAACCGCAGGATCACTATCGTCAATCCCTCAGGAGAAGAGTTCCTGGCGCAGACCTCCGAGCAGCTGATCGGCGCGCAGCTTTCGGAGATCGCGCCTGAAATCGAACAGGTCGTGACCGAGGCCAATACTTGGGCGCGTGGCAACTTCCGCAAGCAGATCAACATTATGCGGCGCGGCAAGGAACGGACACTCAATGTCCAGGTGACCCGCGAGGATGCCCGTGACAGCCGCGATAGCTACGTCATCACGCTCGACGATATCACAGATCTCGTCATCGCCCAGCGCTCGACCGCATGGTCGGACGTCGCGCGGCGTATTGCTCACGAGATCAAGAACCCGCTGACGCCGATCCAGCTTTCCGCCGAACGCATCAAGCGCCGTTTCGGCAAGCAGATTGACGAGAGCGACCGCGCCATTTTCGATCAGTGTACGGACACCATCGTCCGGCAGGTCGGTGATATCGGCAGGATGGTGGATGAATTCTCGGCCTTTGCGCGCATGCCGAAGCCGACGAAGGAGAAGTCGGACCTGCGTTCGATTTTGAAGGACGCGGCATTCCTGCGCGAAATCAGCGCCGCGGACACCAAATTCTCAACGGAACTGGGCGACATTCCGCTGGAGGGCATGTTCGATGCCCGCATGCTGGGACAGGCGTTCGGCAATCTCATCAAGAACGCGACGGAAGCCATCGAGGCGGTGGAAGGCGAAAAGCGGCCGGGCAAGATTCTGGTGCGCGCATCCTTCGACGAGGCCAATTCCCGTTTTGTGGCTGACATCATCGACAATGGCCGCGGCCTTCCCGTCGAGAACCGCCACCGCATTCTCGAACCCTATATGACGATGCGGGACAAGGGCACGGGCCTCGGCCTCGCCATCGTCAAGAAGATCATCGAAGAGCATGGCGGGTATCTTGAACTTCACGATGCTCCGCCGGAGTTCGACCATGGCCATGGCGCCATGATCCGAGTGCTGCTGCCCTATATCGAGGCGGTCGGCGGCGAAAATAACAAGGAAGCAGCATATGGCGTCTGATATTCTGGTCGTGGATGACGAGGCGGACATTCGCGAAATCGTAGCGGGCATTCTCTCCGATGAGGGCCACGAGACGCGCATGGCGTTCGACAGCGACAGTGCGCTGGCCGCAATTTCGGAGCGCGTGCCGCGCCTGATCTTTCTCGATATCTGGATGCAGGGCTCAAAGCTCGACGGTCTGGCGTTGCTCGATGAGATCAAGAGCCGCCATCCCGAAATTCCGGTTGTCATGATTTCCGGTCACGGCAACATCGAAACCGCCGTCAACGCCATCAAGCGCGGTGCCTTCGATTTCATCGAAAAGCCCTTCAAGGCAGACCGCCTGATCCTGATCGCCGAGCGGGCGCTGGAAAACTCCAAGCTGAAGCGCGAGGTCCAGGAACTCAAGAAGCGCACCGGCGATGCCGTTGAACTCGTCGGCGCGTCACTTGCAGTTTCCCAGCTTCGCCAGACCATCGACAGGGTAGCGCCCACCAACAGCCGCATCATGATCCTCGGGCCGTCCGGTTCCGGCAAGGAGCTGGTTGCGCGCATGGTGCACAAGAAATCCTCGCGCGCCACCGGACCCTTCGTGGCCCTGAACGCCGCGACGATCACCCCGGACCGCATGGAGATCGCGCTCTTCGGCACGGAAGGCCTGCCGGGGCAGCCACGCAAGGTGGGCGCTCTGGAAGAGGCCCATCGTGGCGTTCTTTATCTCGACGAAGTCGGCGAGATGCCGCGTGAGACGCAGAACAAGATCCTGCGCGTTTTGGTCGATCAGCAGTTCGAGCGCGTCGGTGGCGGCAAGCGGGTCAAGGTGGATGTACGCATCATTTCCTCGACCGCCCACCACCTTGAAAGCCTGATCGCCGAAGGCCAGTTCCGCGAGGATCTCTATCACCGTCTCGCCGTCGTGCCGGTGAAGGTTCCGGCGCTGTCCGAGCGGCGCGAGGATATTCCCTTCCTCGTTGACATGTTCATGCGGCAGATTTCCGAACAGGCCGGCATCCGCCCGCGCAAGATCGGCGACGATGCCATGGCGGTTCTCCAGACGCATGACTGGCCGGGCAATATCCGCCAGCTCCGCAACAATATCGAACGGCTGATGATCCTCGCGCGTCCCGAGGGCGGCGAGGCGCCCATCTCGGCCGACATGCTGCCGGCCGATATTGGCGACATGCTTCCGAAGATTTCGGCGCAGGGCGACCAGCACATCATGACCCTGCCGCTGCGTGAAGCCCGCGAAATGTTCGAACGTGACTATCTGGTCGCCCAGATCAATCGCTTCGGTGGCAATATTTCGCGCACGGCGGAATTTGTCGGCATGGAAAGATCAGCGCTGCATCGCAAACTGAAATCTCTCGGGGTATAAGAAACCAAGGCGCATCGCCGTAACCGATTATTCCGTCAGAGAGACAGCATGAAAGTCATCATTTGCGGCGCAGGGCAGGTGGGTTACGGCATTGCCGAACAATTGTCGCGTGAGGATAATGAGGTATCGGTCATCGATACCGCCGCGCCGCTCATTACCGCCATCACCGAGACGCTGGATGTGCGCGGTTATGTCGGCCATGGGGCGCATCCCGACATGCTGGCGAAGGCGGGTGCCGACCAGGCCGACATGATCATCGCCGTGACCCTGCATGACGAGATCAACATCGTCGCCTGCGAGGTGGCGCATGCGCTCTTCAGCGTTCCGACCAAGATTGCCCGCATCCGCGACCAGAGCTATCTGAAGCCGGAATATGCCGATCTCTTCAGCCGCGAGAACATGTCGATCGACGTCACGATTTCCCCGGAAGTCGAAGTCGGCAAGATGGTGCTGCGCCGCATCGCCTTTCCGGGCGCCACCGATGTCGTGCGTTTCGCCGACGATACGATCTTCATGCTGGCGATCGAATGCATGGAGGACTGCCCGGTCATCAACACGCCGCTGCAGCAGCTTTCCAACCTGTTTCCGGACCTGATCGCGACGGTGGTGGGCGTCTACCGCAACGGCATCCTCAAGGTCGCGCATTCCTCCGAGCAACTGCGGGTCGGTGACCTTGCCTATGTTATCTGTCAGCGCCAGCATGCCCGCCGCACCTTGAGCCTCTTCGGCCATGAGGAACAGGAGGCGCAGCGCATCGTGATCGCGGGTGCAGGCAATATCGGCCACTTCGTTGCCCGCAAGATCGAGGAGTTGCAGCCGAAGACGCGGGTAAAGATCATCGAGGCGGATCGCGACAGGGCGATTGCCGCATCGGAACAGCTCAGCAACACCATCGTCATGCATGGTTCGGCGCTTGATCAGAAAATTCTGATGCAGGCCGATATTCAGGATGCAGATCTGATCGTGACGCTCACCAATAACGACCAGACCAATATTCTGGCAGCGGTGATGGCCAAGCAGCTCGGCTGCAAATCCAACCTCGCCCTGCTGAACAGCTCGTCCTTCCATGAGGTTGCGGCTTCACTCGGTCTCGATGCCTATATCAACCCCCGGGCCGTCACCATTTCACGCGTGCTCCAGCACGTGCGCAAGGGGCGCATCCGTTCGGTTTACGCCGTCCAGCGCGGGTCGGCGGAGGTGATCGAGGCGGAGGCGCTGGAGACATCGCCGCTGGTGGGGCAGTCCTTCCGTGACATCGACATGCCTGATGGCGTGCGCATCGGCGCGATCTATCGCGACGGTGTGGTGATCCGCCCGGACGGCAGCACGAAAATCAAGGCGAAGGACCGCGTCGTGCTGTTTGCATCCGCCGATGCGGTGCGCGACGTGGAACAACTTTTCCGTGTTTCGATACAATATTTCTGACTGTCCCGAATTGAACATGCGGGTCAATACTCGTACTCATTCGGCTGTTTTGACCGTTGCGGAACGGAACATGATTTGATACCAGAGTTTGAGGTCGGCGAAGCGGGGGACAAGACTTGGCCGGCTTATTATTGATGGATTATTTTCCGGTATCCCTGCCGGCAAAAAAGAAAGAAGCGGCGCCATGGCGGAACGTTCTCAAAACCTTCAGGATCTCTTCCTCAATACCGTTCGTAAGCAAAAGATCTCGCTCACGATTTTTCTGATCAACGGCGTCAAGCTGACCGGCGTTGTCACCTCCTTCGACAATTTCTGCGTGCTTTTGCGCCGTGACGGTCATTCGCAGCTGGTCTACAAGCATGCGATCTCCACCATCATGCCCGGCCAGCCGATGCAGATGTTCGAGAGCGAAGAAGGCGCAGCCTGATCAGGCTCCTGCGACGGTATCTTCACCATAAGCTGACCCGGACCGGGAACATTTCCGGTCTCGTCAGGTTTATTCCCAAGGCCGTCCGCGCCGATGCGGTCGGCCGCGATGTTCTTTCTGGATAAGGCTGAGCCCATTTCGACGCGAGACACCTCGAACGAATCGATCATTCCGGAGCAGGAGAAGCGCCGCGACGACATGCGCGCCGTGGTTCTCGTACCGGTTCTCAAGCAGCAACGCGAAAACCGCGACGCGGCGGCGGCCCCGGCTACCGCCAGCCGGTCTGTCGAAGCAAAGCTTGAGGAAGCAAAGGGTCTCGCGCTCGCCATCGACCTGGAGGTGACTCAAGGCCTGATCGTGCCGGTCAACCAGCCGCGCCCCGCAACGCTCTTCGGAACAGGCAAGATCGAGGAAATCGGCCATCTTCTGGATGAGACGGATTCCGGCCTCGTGATCGTTGATCATCCCCTGACGCCGGTGCAGCAGCGCAATCTCGAAAAACAGTGGAATTGCAAGGTCATCGACCGCACGGGTCTGATCCTCGAAATCTTCGGCCGCCGCGCCTCCACCAAGGAAGGTACGCTGCAGGTCGATCTTGCGCATCTGAATTACCAGAAGGGCCGCCTCGTCAGAAGCTGGACCCACCTTGAACGCCAGCGCGGTGGTGCAGGCTTCATGGGCGGTCCGGGTGAAACGCAGATCGAGGCCGACAGACGCTTGCTGCAGGATCGCATCGTCAAGCTTGAGAAGGAGCTTGAGCAGGTGGTTCGCACCCGCCAGCTTCACCGCGCCAAGCGCCGCAAGGTGCCGCATCCGATCGTAGCACTGGTCGGCTACACCAACGCCGGTAAATCCACGCTGTTCAACCGCATCACGGGTGCCGGTGTTCTGGCGGAGGACATGCTGTTCGCTACGCTTGATCCGACATTGCGCCGCATGAAGCTGCCGCATGGCCGCACCGTCATTTTGTCGGATACGGTGGGCTTCATCTCCGATCTGCCGACGCATCTTGTCGCCGCTTTCCGTGCAACGCTTGAAGAGGTGCTCGAAGCCGATCTCGTTCTGCATGTGCGCGACATGTCCGATCCTGACAATGCCGCCCAGTCGGCCGACGTGCTGCGCATTCTCGGCGATCTCGGCATTGACGAGAAGGAAGCCGAAAAGCGTATCATCGAGGTGTGGAACAAGGTTGACCGTCTCGAGCCGGAAGCGCATGACGCCATCATCGAGCGCGCCGAAGGCCGCTCCAACATCCGCGCCGTTTCGGCCGTCACGGGCGAGGGCGTCGATGCCCTGATGGACGAGATTTCGGCGCGTCTGTCCGGCGTCCTGACGGAAACGACCGTTGTCCTCTCCGTCGAGCAATTGCCGCTGATCTCCTGGGTCTACAGCAACTCCATCGTCGATAACCGTGAAGACCATGAGGACGGCTCGGTTGCGCTGGATGTACGCCTATCGGAAGCGCAGGCCTCCGAACTGGAACGGAAGCTTGGCAAGGCGACCATCCGCGAGCGCGAAGACTGGGAGCAGTAAGCGCTTGGACCCCGGACTAAATCCGGGGTGACGGTTGCGGATGCTGCGCTGCTGCCAGATGCATTCCCCAATCATAAGGGAGGTGCTGTGCCTTCCCGGGTTCACTGCATATCCGACTGATCAGCACGAGACCGTATCGAGCGACCGTTCGATGCGTTTTGCCGCCTGCCACAGGTCTTCCATTCTCTCAAGGCTCGCTTCTTCAAGCGTCTCGCCGTTTTCGGTGAGCGACGTCTCGATGTGATTGAAACGCCTGCGGAATTTCGTATTGGTGCCGCGAAGCGCATTTTCCGGATCGGCCTTGACGTGGCGGCCGATATTGACCAGCGCGAAAATGAGATCGCCGAGTTCGTCCGAGACCTTCTCCGGCTTTCCCTCCGCCAGCGCCTCACGCAGTTCGGCGATTTCCTCCTCGATCTTGTCGAGAATGGGAGCGGGATCCGACCAGTCGAAACCGGCGCGTGCGGCCTGTTCCTGCAGCTTCAGGGCCTCAGTGAGCGCCGGCTGGCTGCGCTGCACGCCGCCCAGAAAGCCCGCCTTGAAATCCTCGGTAATACCCCGGCGCGCACGGCGCTCCGCACGCTCGCGTTTTTCCTCGGCCTTGATCTGGTCCCATTGCAGCTTGACGCTGTCAGGCGTATCGGCGTCCGATACGGCAAAGACATGCGGATGGCGGCGGATCATCTTTGAGGTGACGGCCTCAACCACGTCACCAAAGGCGAATTCGCCCCTTTCCTCGGCAATGCGGGAATGGAAGACCACCTGCAGCAACAGGTCACCCAGTTCGTCGCAAAGATCGTCCATATCCTTGCGCTCGATGGCGTCGGCGACTTCGTAGGCCTCTTCGATCGTATAGGGCTTGATCGTCTCGAAGGTCTGGACGACATCCCAGGGGCAACCGGTTTCGGGCTGGCGCAGGGCTTGCATGATCTCGATCAGGCGGGAAATATCCTTCGAGGCTTCCATATGTCTCAAACCTTCATTCTTTGTTTTCATGCTTTTCCAGAGGGAAAACCGTCTGGAAAAGCTCTAGTTCAGCGGAATATCGTTGCTGCTCTTCGATGACTGATAGCTGGTGGACAGATCGTCATAGGCGGCCTTGATCCGGGCTGTCTGCGCCTTCAGCGCGGTTTTCAGCGGATCGTCTTCGCTCTCCACCAGATCGGCGATGAAGAAAGAGTTCCAGAAGGCGTTGTTGCGGCGATATCCGCCCGGCTCCAGCCCGAAAACTTCCTTCAAGATCTTAAGGTCGTGCGGGATCGCGAAAGCATCGCGGGAATCCTCGTGGCTGAAGAAGGAATAGAAATTGTCGAAGCCGGCCCAGGTGATGGCGGACATGCACATGGTGCAGGGTTCGTGGGTCGAAAGGAAAATCAGCTCCTTCGTGTTCGGCTTTTCTCCCAGCTCGTAAAACCGCTTCAGCGCATGCACTTCGCCGTGCCAGAGCGGGTTTTCGAGCTCGTTATTCGTCTCCGCGATCACCAGCGACAGGTCGGATTTGCGCAGGATAGCCGCACCGAAAACCTTGTTGCCGAGGCTGACGCCGCGCGCCGTCAAGGGCAGGATATCGTGTTCGATGACATCGAGAAGACGGGCGGCGATGCTGGAGCTTGTCAAGGGTCTGATCCTTCGTCCCGCCTTAGGGAAAAGCGGTTTTTGCCTGGAGAAATCGACGAAAATTGTCTCTCCTTGTTCGGCGCGAGCACCTCGTTTGTCAAGGGATTCTCATGGGATTTCGAGGCCTTTGACAGGGGCGTAACAGGTGTGCCGGTTTGTTTTCCTCCAAAACGGGGGTCTTCGAGAAATAAAAATCCAGGTGTCGGAAAGGCTTGAATTTCTGTTTCTTCAATCTTGTGCGGCAATGCGGGATAAATGCCCGATGCACAACGAACATGAGTTTTCCGCCGCCGGCGACCGCCTTTCGACCTTCCCCGCTTTCTTCCGGGTTGAGGGCAGGCAGGTGGCTGTTTTCGGAAATGGTGATGAGGCTTTCGCAAAGGTCAGGCTTCTTGCCAACACCAATGCGCATATCGTCGCCTATGCCGATGAGCCGGAAGAGGATTTCGCGCGCTATCTGCGTGAGAAGGGCATTGATCATCGGGCGCTTGGCTTTTCCAGCCGGCTGATCGATGGCGCAACGCTGGTTTTTGCCGCAACGGGCGACGACGTGCTGGACCGCGAGATTGTCTCAGCCGCGCGCGCAAAGAAAATCCCTGCCAATGCGGTGGATCAGCCGGAATTCTGCGATTTCTTCACGCCGGCACTCGTCGCCCGTGCGCCTGTCGCCATCGCGATCGGCACCGAAGGGGCAGGGCCGGTTCTTGCCCAGATGATCCGTGCACGCATCGACCAGATGCTGTCGCCGTCGCTCGGCAAGCTTGCGCGTCTTGCCGTGCAATATCGTGACGCGGCCGAGCAGAATGTCCCCAAGGGTGCCTTGCGGCGCAATTTCTGGCGCCGGTTCTTCTCCGGCCAGGTCGCGGATGCGGTCGCTCTAGGCGATACATCCTCCGCTCGTGAAGCCGCTGACCGGTTGCTGCAATCGCCCGAGCGCAGCGAAGGACGCGTCTGGCTTGTCGGTGCTGGCCCGGGTGCGGAAGATTTGCTGACGCTGCGTGCGCAGCGCGTTCTGATGGAAGCCGACGTCATTGTCTATGATGCGCTGGTGCCGCAGGCAATCGTTGACATGGGCCGCCGCGACGCCGAGCGGCTGTCCGTCGGCAAGCGCAAGGGTTGCCACAGCAAGTCGCAGGACGAAATCAACCGCCTGCTGGTGCGCCTGGGCAAAGATGGCAGGCGCGTTGTCCGTCTCAAATCCGGTGATCCGCTGGTCTATGGCCGCGCAGGTGAGGAAATGTCGGCGCTGCGCGATGCTGGTATCGGTTACGAGATCGTTCCGGGCATTACGTCGGCTTTCGCCGCCGCTGCGGATTTCGAATTGCCGTTGACGCTGCGCGGTGTCGCTTCGTCACTGATTTTCACCACCGGCCACGACCTGACCGGCGATGTCCTGCCGGACTGGGCGCGGCTTGCCGTCTCCGGTGCGACGATTGCCGTCTACATGGGCCGCAGCGTTGCAGCGTCGGTCGCGACAAGGCTGATCGAGGCAGGTCTCGGTGTGGAAACGACGGTCGCCGTCATCGAAAATGCCAGCCGCGCGGATCGCCGTCTGCTGCATGGCACATTGAACGATCTGCCCGACCTCGAGCATCGCGATGAGCTGACCGGCCCGGTCATGGTCATCATCGGCGATGCGGTGGCGGGCGCCAATTTCGACAGATCCGAGGCGCTTGCGCTTGCTGTGAAGCCGGCTAGCCTCAAAAGGGAGTATGCAAATGGTTGACAAGGTTTTGACCGCCAACCGTCTGGGCGATGGCATCGCCGTCTGGCTCGACGCCAATGGCGAATGGACGGAGAACCTGCAGGGCGCAATCGTCGCGCGCCATGCGGAGGCTGTCGCCTCGTTCGAAGAAATCGGCAAGCGCGACTTCTCCGCCAACAAGGTCGTTGACGTCGCCATCGTCGATGTCGTGGAGGAGAATGGCAAGCTCTGGCCGACGCGGCTTCGCGAGCGCATTCGCGCCGCTGGCCCCACCATGCACTATGCCGCCGGTTACAAGCCGGCCGATGCAGCATTCATCGCAGTCTGAGGAAGAAGATGTACCGTTACGACGAGTTCGATCACGCATTTGTTGAAGGCCGCGTGGCGCAGTTTCGCGATCAGGTCGAGCGCCGGCTGTCCGGCGAGCTGGCCGAGGACGCATTCAAGCCGCTGCGCCTGATGAACGGCGTCTATCTCCAGCTGCATGCTTATATGCTGCGCGTCGCCATTCCCTACGGTACGCTGAATTCGAAGCAGATGCGGATGCTGGCCCATATCGCTCGTAAATACGACCGGGGTTACGGCCACTTCACCACCCGCCAGAACATCCAGTACAACTGGCCGCGCCTGTCCGACACGCCGGATATCCTGTCCGAACTGGCAAGTGTGGAAATGCATGCGCTGCAGACCTCCGGCAACTGCATTCGCAACGTGACCGCCGATCATTTCGCCGGTGCTGCCGCAGACGAAGTCGCCGATCCGCGTCCTTATGCGGAAATCCTGCGCCAATGGTCTTCCGTGCATCCGGAATTCTCGTTCCTGCCGCGTAAGTTCAAGATCGCGGTGACGGGCGCCGAGCGCGACCGCGCCGCCATTCAGGTTCACGATATCGGCCTGCACCTGAAAAAGAACGACAAGGGCGAGATCGGTTTTGCCGTTTATGTCGGCGGTGGGCAGGGCCGTACGCCGATGATCGCCAAGAAGATCCGCGACTTCCTGCCGGAAGAGGATCTGCTGTCCTACACCACGGCGATCATGCGCGTTTATAATCTGCACGGCCGTCGCGACAACAAATACAAGGCGCGTATCAAGATACTCGTGCACGAAACCGGTGCGGAAGAACTGGCCCGCCAGGTTGAGGTGGAATTCGCGGAACTGAAAAACACCGAATTGAAGCTGCCGGATGCGGATATCGCGGCCATCACCGCCTATTTCGCGCCGCCAGCATTGCAGAACCGTCCCGAAGGCTGGGAAAGCCTCGCGCGCTGGAAACGGGCGGATGAGGGTTTTGCCCGCTTCGTCGAGCAGAACGTCGCGCCGCACAAGCATCCCGATTACGGCATGGTGACGATCTCGCTGAAGCCGATCGGTGGCATTCCGGGCGATGCGACCGACGAACAGATGGAACTCGTCGCCGATATTGCCGCCGAATATGCCTTCGACGAAATCCGCATCAGCCACGAGCAGAACATCATCCTGCCGCATGTGGCGCTTGCCGATCTCGAGCCCGTCTATCGCGCCCTTGTGGGCGCGGGGCTCGCCACCGCCAATGCCGGGCTCATCACCGATATCATTGCCTGTCCCGGGCTGGACTATTGCGCGCTTGCCAATGCGCGCTCCATTCCGGTGGCGCAGGAAATCTCCACCCGTTTCGGCGCACCGGAGCGTCAGGCGGAAATCGGCGAATTGAAGATCAAGATTTCCGGCTGCATCAATGCCTGCGGCCACCACCATGTCGGCCATATCGGCCTTCTCGGCGTGGAAAAAAAGGGTGCCGAACTCTACCAGATCACGCTTGGCGGATCGGGTGATGAAAACACCTCCATCGGCGAGATCATCGGCCGTGGTTTTGAGCCGGAAAAGGTGACGGACGCGGTGGAAACCATCGTTGACACCTATCTGGGCTTGCGCCTTTCGAAGGAGGAAAACTTCCTCGAAGCCTATCGCCGCGTCGGACCGCAGCCATTCAAGGATGCGCTCTACGGTTCCGCTGCAGAAGCCGCCTGAGGAGATTGCCATGACGAAAATATGGAACCGCGACGGCTTCGTGGAAAACGATCCCTGGGTGATTGAAACGGAGGAAGTGAAGGCGACAGCCGAGCAAAAGCCGGTACTGCCGCTTGCCGATTTCCTCGTGCGTGCCGCTGAAAGCAACGATATCGGCCTCGGCGTTCTGATCGCTCCGGCTGACGATGTCACCCAGCTTGAGCCCTATCTGGACCGCGTCGACCTTGTCGCCGTCAGCTTTCCGGCCTTCAATGACGGCCGTGGTTTCAGCCACGCCTCGCTGCTGCGCAGCCGTCTTGATTTTGCGGGCGAGGTGAGGGCGGTTGGCGATGTGCTGATCGACCAGGTGCCGCTGATGCTGCGCACGGGCTTTACCAGCTTTGCGGTGACGAACGCGACGGCGATCCGCCGTCTCTCCGAAAATCGCCTCCCGGAAATTTCGGTCTATTACCAGCCGACGGCCCGCCCGGCTGCTGGCGGAGAGGCTTATAGCTGGCGTCGTCGTGCGGCCGGTTGACGCATGATGCGAGAAATATGAGTTTTAAATACATATTTCCTGCGCACATGGCAGTATTGACATTCTCATGCCTTCAAACGGCGACAAAAATGGTATAATTGCCCGGTCGGAGAATGTCGCTTATCGAATAGGAATGGACGGAACCTGAAATGAACGCGCCAGCCAAGACGGAAGATTTCGCGATCAAGATACCTGATGGTGTTTACGCCGAGACGGTTTTATCGGTGGAGCACTATACCGATCACCTGTTCCGTTTCCGCATGACACGTCCGGCCGGCTTCCGTTTCCGTTCCGGCGAATTCGCCATGATCGGCTTGATGGTTGGTGAAAAGCCGATCTATCGCGCCTATTCCATCGCCAGCCCCGCCTGGGACGAGGAACTGGAATTCTTCTCGATCAAGGTTCCGGATGGTCCGCTGACCTCGCATCTTCAGGCGATCAAGCCCGGGGATACCGTTTTGATGCGCAAGAAGCCGACAGGCACGCTGGTTCTCGATGCGCTGACACCCGGCAGACGGCTTTATATGTTCTCGACCGGCACCGGCATCGCGCCTTTCGCGAGCCTGATCCGCGACCCGGAAACCTATGAGAAGTTCGAGGAGGTCATCCTCACCCATACCTGCCGCGATGTGGCCGAGCTGAAATACGGCTTCGATCTGGTTGAGGAAATCCGTAACCACGAATTCCTGAACGAGATCGTCGGCGACAAGCTCAAGCACTATGCAACGGTCACCCGCGAAGATTACCCCTTCAAGGGCCGTATCACCACGCTGATCGAAAACGGCAAGCTGTTTGCGGATCTGGGTGTTCCGGCACTCGATCCCGAGATCGATCGCGGCATGATCTGCGGTTCTTCGGCCATGTTGAAGGACACCAAGGAACTGCTTGAAAAGGCCGGCCTTACCGAAGGCGCCAACAACAAACCCGCGGAGTTCGTGATCGAGCGCGCTTTCGTCGGATGACGTCGAATTTCTTTTGCAGACGAATAAAACAGGAGGCCGCAAGGCCTCCTTTTTGTTTCAGGGGTCGGTTGCGGTGTTGGGGCGGCAATTCAACGGGCTGGAACATCCTGCGGCGATCGCGCGTTAGCTTTCAAACGAAACCGAACCGACGAAGTCGCCCAATGAAAAAAACTGGAACAATCCGCACCTCAATCATCGCCGTCACGGCGGGATTTTTCGCCGCGATGCCTGCAGCCGCCGACGAAAGCTCCTTCCTGTCGTCGCTGGAAGGCAAATGGACTGGCAAGGGAACGGTGATCACCCGCATCGGCATGCCACCCATCAATGTCAATTGCACATTGAGTTCCGACGCAAAGGCGACGGCGTTGCGCATGTCGGGCACCTGTCGTGGTCTCGTGGTTGTAAGACGCGCTATCGCTGCTGATCTTGCCGCCACCGGCGCGCGTTACAGCGGCACCTATACCGGCCCCTCCGGTCGTCCTTCGGCGCTGGCCGGCAACCGCCAGGGAAATGCGATCAATCTCACCGTCCGCTGGAACCGCGAAATCAATGGCGACCGCGTCGCGGCCATGACCATCGAAAAGGTCGGTGACAACGGCCTGCGGCTGCGCACCACCGACAAGGACGGCAGGACCGGCAAGACGGTGGTGACAAGCGATATCCGGCTTGTGCGCTGATCGGCGTCCCTTAACCGGTCCCGGAATGGTACTGTCTCAGGAGACGTTGGCAATATCCGCCACGGTTTTATTGCGCCCGCTATTCTTGGAACGGTAAAGTGCCGCATCGGCGCGGGCATAGGCTGATGAAAAGTCTTCGCCCGGACGTATCGACGTCAGCCCGAAACTGGCGGTCACGGGAACATCCGCTGGAAAATCCAAAAACAGCGCAGGCACGCCCTGGCGGATTTTTTCAACCAGCGCCGTTGCCTCCGCAATGTCCGGGCGGGCCATGAACAGCGCAAATTCCTCTCCGCCCATTCGTCCCGCCATATCATCGGCACCGACGAAACCGCGAATATGATCGGCAAAACGACGGATCACCTCGTCGCCCGTCGCATGGCCGAAACGGTCGTTGATCGCCTTGAAGCGGTCGAGGTCGGTCACGACCACGATTCCTCGTTCGCCGCGGGGCCGGGCCGTCCTTGCCATGACGCCTTCCTCGAAACCGCGACGGTTGAAGAGGCCAGTCAGGAAATCATATCGCGCCTGCCGCTGCAGTTCGCCGGCAAGATCGGCCGAGACTATCAGAAGCGTCAGGATACCGCTTGCGATCATGCCGGTCGGCGTACCGATCGACAGGACGATGATGAAGGCCGCGTCGGAAATCTCACCGCCGGATCGCGCAAGCCAGGCGGCGACTGCAACGCTCGTGATATAAATGCCAAAGACGGTCATGGCCCAGCGGACGGTTCGCCCGACGCCCGTCGCCCGCCTCAACGTATGCACGATGATGCCGACCAACGCCGCATCGGCAATGGCCGTCATCATTCGCGAGGCCATGCGCCATTCCACGAGCTGGAAAGCCCAGACCACAAGAATGAACAGGGTGGAAATGATCCATACGATCGCAACACTATTGCTGTTGCGTTTTGCCCGCAGACGAAAACCCCAAGCCAGCAGTGCGAAACTGCCGATCGAGGCATGGCAGGCGAGCATGGCCGTCAGCGATTGATGATCGGGAAACAATCCGCCAACAATGCGCAGCCCGTGGCCGATGGCTGACGACATGAAGGACAGGGCCCAGATCATGGCGTGTTGCTTCAGCCCGAAATGCCGCCAAGCGACCAGCAGCGCCACGCCAAAAAGCAGGCTCACGACAACGATGCTCAGCGATGTGACGACGGTAGAAAGCATAGCCGGATTTAAGGGCCGCGGATGAACAAAGCTTTACGGCGAAAGCCCTTATATCTTCGCCTTCGCATGAATTTCAATCCCGCTTCTTTACCCGTGCATGGAGCATTTCCAGGAAAAGTGGCCACCGGTTTTCCGTCCGGAAATGCGACAAAATAAAAAGTTAGGGTGTTTTTCGTGATCCGAAGAAAAGCGAAAACGCTCAAACGAGGCTGTCGGCAATGCAGATGCTTAGCTGAATTCGAGCAGCAGAGGGCAATGATCCGAGACTTCCGGCTGTCTCACGACATTGAAGTGATCGACCTTCACGGCCGGGTTGACCAGCATGTAATCCGCATAACGGTTCTGTTTGGCGTAATGTGATGTCCGCGTGTCGGTGAAGCCGCGTGTCGTGACGAGTTCGACAAGATCCAGCTCTTTCAGCACCGCGAATGTCTCGCTGTCAGGCAGAACATTAAAATCGCCGCAGACGATGACCCTGTCGCCATCTTCCATAATGTTTTTGACAAGCTGAACGAGGCGCTTTGCCTGCGCCAGACGGGCAGGGCTGTCGTATTTGCCATCGAGGTCCCGCAGCCCGTGCATATGGGCGATGACGGCTGGCTGGCCGGCCACGAAATCAAAGACACGGATGGCATGGCCGGTGCGTGACCTTGGGTGATCGCCGTATCCGTCGGCGGAGAAAGCGCCGTGCACGAAACCCTGGGTCTGCGCGACAATGGCAATGGATTTGCGCACGAAGGTCGCCAGCCCCCATTGGGAGGGATAACTGATCTCACCATGAAAGAGATCGCCCTGCGCCGCCGGGCAGAAGATTGCCAGATGATCAGGCAAGGCTTCGGCGACGTCACGCAGAAAATTCGCCCGCTGCGGCAGGTCAATGCCGTGATCGCGATAGGTCAGCCACTCCTGCGTGGCCGCCGGAGTATGAATGACTTCCTGCAGGCACAGAATATCGGGGGCGGATGCAGTGAGATAAGAAACAAGCTCGTCGTGGAGTTTGCCACCCCAGCCGTTCAGGCAGATCAGACGCATTTCCTCTCCATGGCCAAGGATTTCACGAACCGGTTTAGCATGGAACGAGGAGCGATCAATCGTGCCTCCCTTTCCTCGAAGCCGGAAACCTTGCAGGTGAGATATGAAAGAATGGATCGTTCTTTACGCAGGCTGCTGAGCCTCTCGACCCTCATCCTCGGGCTTGACCCGAGGATGAGGGTGAGTGTCTGGAGATATTTGCCCATTACTCTAGGCCCGGATTGCTCCGGGCCTTCGTATGTTGGTTTGTACTGATGCCTTATTCAGCGGCTTCGGCGTAAGCTTCCATCGGCGGGCAGGTGCAGATGAGGTTGCGGTCGCCATAGACATTGTCGATGCGGTTGACCGGCGACCAGTACTTGTCGATGCGGAAGGCGCCGGGCGGGAAGCAGCCCTTTTCGCGGCTATAGGGACGATCCCACTCGCCGACGAGGTCTTCCACCGTATGCGGGGCGTTCTTCAGCGGATTATTGGTCTTGTCCGCACGGCCTTCCTCGATGTCGCGGGCTTCCTCACGGATCGCCAGCATGGCATCGCAGAAACGGTCGATTTCCGCCTTGGTCTCGGATTCCGTCGGCTCGATCATCAGCGTGCCGGCAACCGGCCAGCTCATGGTCGGCGCGTGGAAACCGCAGTCGATGAGGCGCTTTGCAACATCGTCCACCGTCACACCGCAGCTATCCGCCAAGGGCCGGGTGTCGATGATGCACTCATGCGCCACACGTCCCGTTTCGGACTTGTAGAGCACGTCGTAAGCGCCCTTCAGCCGCTCAGCAATGTAGTTGGCGTTGAGGATCGCAACCTTGGTCGCCTGCGTCAGCCCTTCGCCGCCCATCATCAGGCAATAGCTCCAGGAGATTGGCAGGATCGAGGGCGAGCCGAAGGGGGCAGCCGAAACCGCACCCTCGCGACCGTCCGTCGAAGGATGGCCGGGAAGATAGGGGGCAAGATGCGCCTTGACGCCGATCGGCCCCATGCCGGGGCCGCCGCCGCCATGCGGAATGCAGAAGGTCTTGTGCAGGTTGAGATGCGAAACATCAGAACCGATATCACCGGGACGGGCAAGGCCGACCATGGCGTTCATATTGGCGCCGTCGAGATAGACCTGACCGCCATGCTTGTGGGTGATCTCGCAGATCTCGCGAACCGTCTCCTCGAACACGCCGTGGGTGGACGGATAGGTGATCATGCAGCACGAGAGGTTTTCCGCATACTGCTCTGCTTTTGCACGGAAATCATCGATATCGATGTCGCCATTGTCCCGCACCTTCACCGGCACGACTTTCATGCCGACCATCTGCGCCGAGGCAGGGTTGGTGCCATGCGCCGAGGTGGGAATGAGGCAGACGTCACGATGGGTGCCGCCATTGGCGAGGTGGTAGTTGCGGATGGTCAGAAGCCCGGCATATTCCCCCTGCGCGCCGGAATTTGGCTGCATGGAGAAGGCGTCATAACCGGTGACCGAGCACAGCTTTTCGGAGAGATCGTCGATCATTTCCTTGTAGCCGAGCGCCTGATTGGCCGGTGCGAAGGGGTGGATGTCGGAGAATTCCGGCCAGGTGATCGGCAGCATCTCCGCAGTTGCGTTCAGCTTCATGGTGCAGGAACCGAGCGGGATCATCGAGCGGTCGAGCGCGAGATCACGGTCCGAAAGGCGGCGGATGTAACGGGTCATCTCGCTTTCGGCACGGTTCATGTGGAAGATCGGATGCGTCATGTACTGGCTGGTGCGCAGCAGCTCTTTCGGAAGGCGATATTCCGGCTCGAAATCCGAGATCGAGAAATTGCCGCCAAATGCGCGCCACACGGCTTCCAGCGTTGCCGGGCGTGTGCGCTCGTCAAGGCTCATGCCGATCTTGGTCGCGCCCACCTTGCGCAGGTTCACGCCTTCGGCAACAGCCGAGCGCAGGATGACGCCCTGCATGTGACCGACTTCGACGGTGATCGTATCGAAGAAGGTCTCCGGCTCGATGGTGTAGCCGAGCTTTTCCAGCCCCTTGGCCATCAGCACGGCCTTCTGGTGGGTTTGCTGGGCAATCGCCTTGATACCCTGCGGGCCATGGAAGACGCCATACATCGAGGCCATAACGGCCAAGAGCACCTGCGCCGTGCAGATGTTGGAGGTGGCCTTTTCGCGGCGGATATGCTGTTCGCGTGTCTGCAGCGACAGGCGATAGGCGCGGTTGCCACGCGCATCGACCGAAACGCCGACCAGACGGCCGGGCATGGAGCGCTTATGCGCATCCTTCACGGACATATAGGCAGCATGCGGGCCACCGTAACCGACCGGAACGCCGAAACGCTGCGAAGTGCCGATGGCGATATCCGCGCCCATTTCACCTGGAGACTTCAACAGCGTCAGCGCCAGGAGATCGGCTGCAACGGCGGCGATGGCGCCGGTCTGGTGCAGGCGGGAAATCAGACCGGAGAAATCGCTGACATGGCCGTGGGTGCCCGGATACTGGAAGATCGCGCCGAACACGTCGACCGGGTCGAGATCGGTGAACGGGTTGCCGACGATCACCTTCCAACCAAGCGGGGCCGCGCGGGTCTCGATCAGCGCGATGGTCTGCGGATGGCAATTGGCATCCACGAAGAAGGCGGTCGCCTTGGACTTGGCGACGCGCTGGCACATGGCCATGGCTTCGGCAGCCGCCGTCGCTTCATCGAGCAGCGATGCGTTGGCGACATCGAGGCCGGTCAGATCGCAGACCATGGTCTGGTAGTTCAGCAGCGCCTCAAGACGGCCCTGGCTGATTTCCGGCTGGTAGGGCGTATAGGCGGTGTACCAGGCCGGATTTTCCAGAATATTGCGCTGGATGACCGGCGGCGTGATCGTGCCGTAATAACCCTGACCGATCAGCGAGGTCAGCACCTGGTTCTTGTTGGCCGTTTCGCGCAGGCGGTCGAGCGCCTCGCGTTCGGTCAGCGCAGCACCCCAGGTCAGCGGTACCTTCTGGCGGATGGAGGAGGGAACGGTGGCGTCGATGAGGGCGTCGAGGCTCTTGTAGCCGATGACCTTCAGCATCTCCGCCATTTCCGACGGCGACGGCCCGATGTGACGCCGGTTGGCGAAATCATAGGGCTGATAGTCGGTGAAATGGAATTCTGTGGGCGTCGTCATTACGCGATCAGCTCCTTGTAGGCTGCCTCGTCGAGCAGCGTATCGGCATCTGCGGCGTTTGAGAGCTTCAGCTTGAAGAACCAGCCGGCACCCTGCGGATCGGAATTGACCAGCGAGGGATCGTCGACAATGGCCTGGTTGATTTCCACCACTTCGCCATCCAGCGGACAATAGACATCGGAAGCCGCCTTGACGGATTCAACGGTCGCCGCGTCGCCATCCTTGGAGAAGGTGGCGCCCACTTCCGGCAATTCGACAAAAACGAGATCGCCAAGCTGTTCAGCGGCGTGGCTGGTGATGCCAACGGTGGCGATATCGCCTTCGAACTTCAGCCATTCGTGTTCTGCGGTAAATTTCAGCATCGTATTTTCTCCGGAGATGGGATGAAGATTATCGTTTGTAGGTGGGCTTGATGAAGGGCAGGGCAGCGACGGTGACGGGCAGATATTTGCCGCGCACTTCCGCAAAGGCAGCCGTGCCGGGAGCAGCGTGGGAAACAGGCACGTAACCCATGGCGACGGGACCTTCAACCGAAGGACCGAAACCGCCCGAGGTCACTTCACCGATCTCTGTCTTGCCTTCGGCATCCGCAAACAGCTTCGAATGGCCGCGCACCGGCGCCTTGCCTTCCGGCTTCAGGCCGACGCGACGGCGCGATGTGCCGTCTTTCAGCTCGCCGAGAATGCGTTTCGCACCCGGAAAACCGCCTTCGCGATCGCCACCGGCGCGGCGCGCCTTCTGGATCGCCCATTCGAGCGAAGCTTCGATGGGGGAGGTCGTGGTGTCGATGTCATTGCCATAAAGACAAAGGCCGGCTTCCAGACGCAGGCTGTCACGCGCGCCAAGACCGATCGGCTCGCAATCGGGATGTTCGAGCAGGGCCTTGGCAATCTCTTCCGCCTTTGCGGCGGGCACGGAAATCTCAAAACCGTCCTCACCGGAATAACCGGAGCGGGAAACGATGCAGGGAACATCGTGCAGCGGAACTTCCAGCACGTCCATGAACTTCATTTCAGATACGCCTGCCCACAGTTCGGCCAGAACTGCTTCAGCGCGCGGTCCCTGAAGAGCGATCAGCGCCCGATCATCGAGCAGGGTAATTTCACACTCATCGGAAAGATGCGCCTTCATATGGGCGACATCGGCGTCCTTGCAGGCCGCGTTGACGACGACAAAAAGATGATCGCCGCGATTGGTGATCATCAGGTCGTCCAGGATGCAGCCGTTCTCATCGGTGAAGAAACCGTAGCGCTGGCGGCCTTCCTTGAGACCGAGAATATCGACAGGCACCAGCTTTTCCAGTGCAAGCGCTGCGTCGGGATTGTTGCCGGACTTCGCCTTCACGATCACCTGGCCCATGTGGGATACGTCGAACAGGCCGGCGGAGGTACGGGTCTGAAGATGCTCCTTCAGAACGCCCGCCGGATATTGCACCGGCATGTCGTAACCGGCGAATGGCACCATGCGGGCGCCAAGCGAAAGATGCAGGGAATGCAACGGCGTGATGTCAAGCTCGGCGGTATCGTCCAAGGACGCCTCCAGGGTTGCGCGAAAAACCGCGCGGGCTCAGGTCATGGCGTGAAAAACACGCCGGGTTCAAGAGCCCCCTCTGTCCTTGTCGCCTGAGATTGTTATCCCTTCGGCGAGCCGTCCTTATGAAAGGTGGCTTCTCTCCAGAGTTCCGTCATCACCGCTGGTCCTTTTGCCTGAGAGTTTCCGGGGCGGTTGCTCCTTCGGCACCGCATTGAAGCGGCTTCTCCCAATGGTGATGCGACGCTCATTATCTGCGAAGCCCCGCTGTTGGCAAGGACCAAATGACGCATCTGAACAGATTCTTGCTCCATCTGCGCCATCGCCACCGAAAGACGCAGTCAATCGTTTGGAGGCGGTGTGCCATCAGTCTGATTTTTTCTCCGGCAGGCCCTTTCGTTTTGTCGATGCCAGTTCATCAAGTTCCTTTTCTGTCATGGACTTCTCCATGCTTTTTGAAGCACCTTGTAAACTGGATTTTTTGACTTCGCCGCGTTTTGCGGCCAGTGCCGCACCTGCTGCTTTCTGTTGCGCTTTCGACTTGGCTGGCATGTTGGATCCTCCTTCCGGAACGGTCTTGTCGCGAGGGAAATGTTGCGCTCCAACGATGGTTCCCTTCGAGAGGTTGGGGCTGCGGCAAAATTCCCCTTTGAAATCGGCGAGAAAGAGGGGTATCGCGAGAATATGGACGTAAATCGAAAACGACGGCTGGCAGGGGTGGAGAAAATGCTTCGCATTTTCTGTGCAGCCCTGATGTTGTCGCTCGGTTTCGCGCACAAGCCTGCACTTGCCGCCGCCCCGGAAGTCGTGCTCGATGAGAGTTACCGGCTGCCGGACGGAACCTTTGCCGAGATTTGTCTGGGCCACAGCGGTGGGGTGAATGCCTCGCATGCCAAGGATGGCCCCGCCCATTCCAGCGACGCAATCCTGTTTTGTGAGGCGTGCCTGCTGGCCTCATCCATTCTTGTACCGGTCCCCGATGCGGCGGGCTGGCTCAGAACAGAATTCGCCTGGCTCGAAAATCGCTTATCCGCGGAGTGGACTTTCCGCTCGGTCCTGACGATCCGCAAACCGGCTGCACGCGGCCCGCCATCCCTGTCCGCCTGATCTCCTCGTTTCACAGGATCATCGCCGCCGGCTGGCGGCAAGCAATGGCTGCACTGCTTTATTGGCATCAGTCGCAAGGACAAGACACATGAAAACCACCAAGATCATCACCTGCACTCTGTTCATGGCCTCCGTCTCGACGGCACAAGCTTTCGCTCACGCGACCTTCGTTGACGGTTCGGCCGAACAGGACAGTACCATCGTTGCGGCACTTCAGGTGCCGCATGGTTGCGATGGCGGACTTGCCACCACCGAAGTGCAGATCAAGCTGCCGGAAGGCTTCATTTCCGCCAAGCCACAGCCAAAGGCCGGCTGGGAACTGGAGATCATCAAGGGCGACTATCAGAAGGCCTACAAGAACCACAGCAAGGAGATCAAAAGCGGGCCGGTCGAAATCCGCTGGAAAGGCGGCAACCTGCCGGACGAGTTCTACGACACCTTTGCCGTGCAGGGAAAAATTTCCGGCATAGAGGCGGGGCAGGACCTGCCCTTCAAGGTGACGCAGCTTTGCGGCGACAAGGGCAAGGTTTCGTGGGATGAGGTGGCGGCCGCTGGTGTCGATCCTCATTCGCTGAAAAGCCCGGCTCCGACCATCCGTGTTACCGAAAAGGCCCATGCTGGCGGACATGATCACTCTGCCATGGCTATGGCCATGGATATGGATGTCGTAAAGGCCGGCAGCCTCGAACTCTCCGCCGGCACGACAAAGGCGATGCTGCCGGGTCAGCCCGTTGGCGGCGGTTACGTGACGATCAAGAATACCGGTGACAGTGACGACAAGCTGATTGGCGTCGAATCCCCAGCCGCCGGCCGTGCCGAAATTCACGAAATGGCCATGGTCAACGACGTCATGAAGATGCGCAAGCTGGATGACGGCGTCGTCATTCCCGCCGGCCAGACCGTGGAGTTGAAGCCGGGCGGCCTGCACATGATGTTCTTCAACGTGAAGAAGCCTTTTGCCGAAGGCGACAAGGTGCCGGTAACACTGATCTTTGAAAAGGCCGGCAAGGTCGAGATCGTGCTTTCCGCCGGCTCGGCCAAGGGCGATGCTCACCAGCATAATTGATAACTAAAAAACGGCTACCGGAACGCGTGACAAGTCCGGTAGCCGCAAGCTTTTTAGATTATGTCCTTGCTTTCAGCGCCGTGACGGAAAAGGCGTGATGGCCATCGCCTCCGTGATTTTTCCGGCATTCGGTGAGAAATATTTAGAAAAACAGCCTGACATCAGCCTGAATGCAAAAGCGGAACATTAGATGTGTCAGATATAAGAGGTAAGATTAGAATATTCACATATCGATTTGATTTGGATTGATATTTTCCGCATGGGTTGCGGCGTTGTTTTCCTCATAGGCTTCCACGGCCTGATCGAGTGTCGCCTGTCGTTCGTGACGCTGGCTGGCGACTGTCAGGAAATAAAGCGTCAGGGCGGGCGGCTTGATCGCCGTCATCAGGGATCTGAGCTGGAAGTCGTCTCCATGTTCCGCCTTGCGCGCCAGTTCGTGAATGGCCTCTTCAACCTCAGTTCTGCGCGGTACGCGCTGCGAAGGCTTCACGGCCTCAAGCGCATAGGCAGCCGTATTTGCTGAAACGGAAAGAACCTGTGTCATCCAACCTCCGGCCATCTTCGCCGACCTCTTAAAGAACGGAGATTAGCATCTGCGCCTTGTTGGAAGGCTAAATCGCGCAGCTGTAATTTAATCGTATTTTAATGGACGAAAGTGCCGGACAAAGGGGTTTCGCGTGCCGTTTCTATGGTCTAGAAATGCATCGGACAGCCCGGTCCGGCAATTTCCTCCGGAGACAATCCCTCATGGTGAATATCGTTCTCGTCGCCGCAGGCGGCGCAATCGGTTCCGTATTCCGTTATCTGGTCGGTGTCTGGAGTGTGCGGCTGGCGGGGCCGAACTTTCCCTGGGGAACGCTGGCGGTCAATGTGGCCGGGTCGTTCCTGATCGGTCTTTTGGTCGAGCTTGTGGCAAGGCGTCTCAATGCGTCGATGGAAATGCGGCTGTTCCTCGTCACCGGCGTGCTCGGCGGGTTCACCACCTTTTCGTCCTTTTCGCTCGATGCGGTTGCGCTTTTTGAACGCGGCGCGCTCGGTCTTTCGGCCGTTTACGTCATTACAAGTCTTGTGGTTTCCATAGCCGCGGTTTTCGCCGGGCTGGCCTTGGGCCGCAGTTTGTTCTAAAGGCTTGATCCAAACGGCGCGCCGGAGATATGGGCGTGCGATCAAGACAGAGAGACTGGAAATTTCATGGCAGGTATCGAGCATATCAAGGTCGAGGCCGACGAGGCCGGTATGCGCCTCGATCGCTGGTTCAAGATTCACTATCCGGGTTTGGGTTTCGGGCAATTGCAGAAGCTGTTGCGCTCCGGACAGGTGCGCGTGGATGGCGGCCGGGTAAAGACGGATGCGAGAGTGCAGCCGGGACAGATGGTGCGCGTGCCGCCGGTCGATTCCGACCTCAGGGTCAAAAGCGGACCGATCGGGTCGAGGGACCTCAAACATTCCGAAGACGCAGAGCTTCTGGCGCGCATGCTCCTGCATGAGGACGACAAGGTTTTTGTTTTCAACAAGCCGGCCGGCATTGCCGTTCAGGGCGGCTCCGGCGTCAACCGCCACATCGACGGACTTCTGGAGGCCTGGACCAGCCCGAAGGGCGAAAAGCCGCGTCTGGTGCACCGCCTCGACCGCGACACCTCCGGCGTGTTGGTGGTCGCCCGCACCCGGGGCGCTGCGCAGAAGCTGACGGCCGCCTTCCGCGAGCGGGATACCAAGAAGACCTATTGGGCACTGGTCAAGGGCGTTCCGCGCAAGCATCAGGACAAGATTTCCACCTGGCTGGTCAAGGAACAGACGGCGGACGGCGACCGCATGCGCATTGCCAAGCACGGCGAGGAGGGGGCGGATCACGCCATTTCCTATTACCGTGTCATCGATACCGCCGCGCAGAACCTCGCCTGGCTGGAGATGGAGCCCTATACCGGCCGTACCCACCAGCTGCGCGTCCACGCCCTGCATATGGGACACCCGATCATCGGCGATCCGAAATATTATATCGACGATCCGAACTGGGACTTTCCGGGCGGCATCCAGAAGCGCCTGCATCTGCATGCGCGCCATATCGACATTCCGCATCCGAATGGCGGCCGGCTTCGCGTCAGCGCGCCTTTGCCGCCGCATATGGTACAGACTTGGAACTTGCTCGGTCTAGACGTGGCCGATGGCGACAGGGAAGACTAAAAGTTGATGAAACTCGTTCTTTTCGATTGCGATGGCACGCTGGTGGATAGTGCGGGTCTCATCCATGCCGTCATGTCCGATACCTTCGCCGATTTCGGAAAGCCGCGTCCGGATATCTCGCAGACCAAGGCGATCATCGGCCTGACGCTCGATATCGCCATCGCCCGCATGCTCGGCAAGACGCATGTGGATGACGAGGCGCTGGCGATGACGCAGCGCTACAAGGAAATCTATCATCCGGTCCGCGCCCGTCCGGGCATGATCGAACCGCTTTTCGACGGCATCGCCGCGCTGATCGACACGCTTTCGAAGCGGGACGATGTGCTGATCGGAGCGGTCACCGGCAAAGGCCGTCGCGGCCTGACCCATATTCTCGAAACGCATGGTTTTACCGATCATTTCATTGTGTCGCGCACGGCGGATGATTGTCCTTCCAAACCACATCCGGCCATGGTGATGGAATGCTGCCATGAAACCGGCATGGTTCCGGCCGACACTGTCGTCATCGGCGATGCGATCTACGACATGCAGATGGCCAAGGCTGCGGGCGCGAAAGCAATTGGCGTCGCCTGGGGATATGCGTCGGTCGATGACCTCTGGAAGGCCGGCGCCGATGCGGTTGTCAGCCACCCGTGCGAAATTTCGGCCTATGTTCCCGCCGATATTCCTGAATGACCCTTTCTATTCGACTGATGAGGACGTGCCATGCGTGATCTCCTGAACGACCTTACGGAGGGCCTGAGCCATCCCGATCCGATCCTGCGCGCGCAAATCCAGATGCAGAAGCCTTTGCCGAAGCGCTTCTATAAGGATGTCACCGTCGCGGAAGCCGAAGATGGCGGCTTCACCATCCTCCTCGATGGCAAGCCGTTGCGCACACCCGCCAAGAAGCCGCTCATCGTGCCGTCAAAGGCGCTTGCCGGCCTGCTTCGCGATGAATGGGATGCGCAGAAGGACGTCGTCAATCCGGTGGTCATGCCCGTATCCCGGCATGTGAACACGGCCATTGACGGTGTCGCCAACGACACCCAGGCCGTTTTTGAGGATATACTCCGGTTCTCCTCATCCGATCTTCTGTGCTACCGCGCCGGCGATCCGGCCGCACTGGTTCAACGCCAGACGGACCATTGGGATCCTGTGCTTGACTGGGCAGCCAATGTGCTTGGCGCGCGCTTTATCCTTGTTGAAGGCGTCATGCATCGCGAGCAGCCGAAGGAGGCCATCGCCGCCTTTTCCGTCACGCTCAGAAAATACGATAAGCCGATCGCGCTTGCCGCCCTGCACACCATGACGTCGCTGACCGGCTCCGCCATTCTGGCGCTGGCGCTGGCGGAAGGAGAGCTGACGCTCGAGGAAACCTGGGCGCTGGCACATCTTGATGAGGACTGGACCGCCGAGCAATGGGGCGAGGACGAGGAGGCGCTGGAGCGCCGCACCGTCAGGCTCATCGACATGCGCGCGGCCCTCAATGTTCTCGAGGCGCTGAAGAGCGCGTCTTAACGCTTTTCTAACCCTGATATCAGAACATGCGGTTACCTCACGTTAGGGGAGCCGCAGATCATGATCATAATGCTGAAACGCCTTGGCATCGTTGTGCTGGCGTGTTTCACGCTCATGTCTTTCAGGCTTGAACCGGAAGCGACCAATGCCGACCGGCTGCTTTACGATGTGCGCGGCGCATTTGTCGCGGCAAGGCCCGATGTCGCGCCGGCGCTGATGCAATCCATTCATGCGCAGGTGCAAAACGCCATCAAGACGACGGCGCGCGGCGAAATCAGACCGCGCGTGGTGCTGACCATCCGCCTCGCTTCCGTCACGCGCGGCCCATTTCTCTTCGGAGAACGGGCATCCGCCAAGGTCATCGTGCGCGCCGCCGCCGTGGCGACGGGTGAGGTAATCGCCGAAGCCAAATTCACCGCTACCGTCGTCAGCTTCGACAACCGGTCGATCGAGCAGGAACTTGCCTATGGCGTTGCGGAACGTGTCATCCGCGAGTTCCGGCTGAGCCGGCCCGGTCCGACAACGCTCGCGACGGCATTGTTTCCGTGAACCGCAGCGGAAACCTGAAGATAAAAGAGAGCAGGGAATCCTGCTCCAAGACTGACTACAGACACCGAGAGCCTACACCGGCTTTTTAAGAAGACCGGTGGCCAGGGCTTGGAAGGCCTCGACAGCCTTCGGCAGAACTTTCTCGGGCTTGTCGCTGGCAGCAATCCACAGCGCGGCATTGAGCGCGGCGCCACTTAGAAGTCGGGCCGCAGCTTCCGCGTCGACTGGTTTGAGGATTCCCTGCTCGATCAGCCGTTGTACCGTCCGCTTTGTTACCTGCAGGCAATTGTTCTGGCTGGGCCATTGCGACGGATCGCCGAGTACCGCCGGCCCGTCGAGCAGAACGATACGTTGCACTTCCGGATCAAGCGCCATCTCGATATAGGCGACACCTTCAGCCAGCAAACCCTGCCAATCGTCTCCCGCGCGTGCCCCGATTTCCTGGGCGCGTGACGCCATTTCAGAATCAATCTGATTGACGGCTGCGGCCAGAAGGCCCCGTTTATCCCCGAAATTATGATAGAGCGCGCCCCGCGTCAGACCGACTTCTGCGGTCAACTCGTCCATGGATGCAGCCGCATATCCTTTTTCGGCAAAGATCTTGCGCGCAGCTGCGATCAGCCTTGCGCGGTTCTCCTCCATTGTCTCGGCCCGTCGTCTCGCCATCGGCTCCTCAAATTCACATGCATCACGTATATGAACTTGACATACGGCGTGTATGTCAGCTATTTCACATACACACCGTATATGGAATGAGGCAGCTTGTGAAGCTTTGAAAAGCTCTGTTGCGCTCATCGGTGCAAATTCAATCATGAAAAAGAGAGATTCAAAATGACTGAGCGCGAAGCAATTTTTCCCGCAAACAGACACGCTCTTTACGAGGAGCATGGTTACTCGGCCGCTATCCGGTCCGGCGACCTTGTATTCGTTTCAGGCCAGGTTGGCAGCCTTTCCGATGGGACGCCAGAGCCCGATTTTGAACGTCAGGTCCAGCTGGCTTTCTCAAATCTCAAGGCGACGCTGGAAGCGGCCGGCTGCACATTCGACGATATTGTCGATATAACGACGTTCCACACGGACCCCGAAAACCAGTTCGGGACCATCATGGCCGTCAAGCAGCAGATTTTCAGCAAAAAGCCTTACCCGAACTGGACGGCAATCGGCGTCAACTGGCTCGCCGGTTTCGATTTCGAGATCAAGGTCATCGCCCGCATACCGGCAGGCGCATAATTCCTATGTCGGGAAACCTCTGCGAGACGGTGTTCTGAAAACGCCGTCAAGCCGCCGTTCTTCTACCCTTCAACCAAGCCGCTCGGCATGCCATCTCAAATGGTCATCCATGAAGGTGGAGATGAAATAATAGGAGTGGTCATAACGCTCGTGCATGCGCAGTGTCAGGCCGATCTCCGTGCCCTTGATCGCTTCTTCGAACAACCAGGGCCGCAGCCCGTTTTCAAGGAAACTATCGGCTTTGCCCTGGTCGATCAGGAATTCAGGAAAACGGGCGCCGTCCTCGACCAGCGAGCAGGCGTCATATTGCCGCCATGCGGCCGGGTCCGTGCCGAGATATTTTTCCAGCGCCGGTTCGGACCAGTCGGCGGAGGAGGGCGCGACGATGGGAGCAAAGGCGGAGCAGCTTCTGAAGCGGTCGGGGTTCTTCAGGGCAATGGTCATGGCGCCATGCCCTCCCATCGAATGGCCGAAAATGGCCTGGCGGCTCATATCCGCGCGGAAATGCTGGCCGATGAAGGCCGGCAGCTCTTCCGTCACGTAGCTGTACATGCGGTAATGCTCGGACCATGGCTCCTGCGTGGCGTCGAGATAAAAACCGGCGCCCTTGCCCATCTGCCAGTTGGTCAGCTCGTCAGGCACGTCATTGCCACGCGGGCTGGTATCCGGGCAGACGACGATGAGCCCGAGTTCGGAAGCCATGCGGCGATATTCACCCTTTTCCATGACATTGGCGTGGGTGCAGGTGAGGCCGGAGAGATACCAGACAACCGGGCAGGGCTCCTGGATCGCCTTTGGCGGCACGTAAACCGCAAAGGTCATCTCGCAGTTCAGGGTTTCGGATGCGTGCGAAAATACGCCCTGCATGCCGCCAAAGGCCGTATTTTGCGAAATGATGTTCATGAAGCCATTCCCTTGAGAAGATTTCCGTTCAGCCTGCAAGCGAGACTGCGGCATTGACCGCCGCCGCAACCAGAACCGTGTTGAAGAAAAAGGAGACGATGGAGTGCAGCAGCGTGACCTTGCGCATGGCGGTCGTGGTCACCCCCACATCCGATGTCTGTGCCGTCATGCCGATCACCACCGAAAAATAGAGGAAGTCGTAACCGCAAGGCTCTTTCGTTGCCGGAAAATCCATGCCGCCGCGATGCTGGCGCTTGCCGTCTACCGTGGTCGGCCTCCAGTAAAGATGAGCGTAATGCATGGCCGTCATGGTGTGGATCGTCAGCCATCCGAAGATCACGGAGGCGAAGGCGATGAGCAGCGTCCAGACAGTTTCGCCGCTATGGTTGAGCGCCTGAAACAGCGACACGACGGCGACGCCGACCGCAAGCAGCGTGATTGCAATGATGGCGATTGCGGGCAGGTCGTCGCTGTCAGCGTGGGCTTTCAGATGCTGCGCCGTCAGTCCCGGCAGGTGAAAGGCGGCAAGCGTCAGATAGGTCAGGAAAAACAGAACCGCAGCGACCTCGATGGCGAGCGACGGTGCCAGCGTCAAGGCAAGGGCAAGGCCCAGGGCTCCAGCCAGAAAAGCGATGACGAAGGGTTTATGGCGGCGATAGACGTTGCTTCTCGGGGTGGCCGGGGTCATGGGCTGCGCCTTTCTGTTTGCGCGCTCATTTTTTGACACGGCGGCAGAAACGGTCAAGCGTCTCCAGAAAGGCGGAACGGTCGCGCGGCGAAAAAGCCGCATTATATCCCTTGCTCTCGCCGGTTTCGCGCAAATGAGCGCCAAGATCGCGCATCGCCGTCGCCATGCCGATATTGGACGGATCGAAAACGCGGCCCGTCGGCCCCGTCACCAGCGCGCCCTTGGCAACGCAACGCCCGGCCAGCGGCACATCGGCAGTGATGACGATATCGTTTTCACCCGCATGGTCGGCGATCCAGTCGTCGGCGGCATCGAAACCCGCAGATACGATGACGTTTTTCACCATCGGATCCCGCGAGGGGCGCAAACCGGAATTGGCGACGAAGGTCACTTCCAGCCCATGCCGTTCCGCCACCTTCAGTATCTCCGGTTTCACGGGGCAGGCATCGGCATCGACATAGATCTGCGGATTTTGCGACATGGATACTCTTTGCGGATAATTTCTGCGTCGCTTTTAAGGGTAAACGCCCCGATTACCAAGCCCGTTATCTTCGAAAATATGGCGCGAGGCACAACAGGGCAGACGCTTGCGGCCACCACGCAATTCGCATACGTTCACTTTATGTTCTTTCTTGAGGGGGTGTCACATGCTGGAAGAATTCATCGTGCAGGCAAAAACCAACACCTATGTGGGCGGCGGCGACAAATCCCCGACACCCACTCGCCCCGGCGCGCAAGATCTGGCCTATCAGGACGGGGACTGGCGTTATCTCGATAGCTATTTCGGCGGAACCGACTTCATCGGCCAGGAAGTCGTCTGGCATCGGGGTGTTCCGCTGTGGGCCATGAGCTATTACGGCCGCATCATCCGCCCCGAGACGATGGACGCCGGTGTGGCGGGCAGGGTGATCCAGCGCTCGCTTTCTGCGCTTTACGGGGAAGGGCGCTTCCTCGGCGGCTTCACCCATCAGGTCGAAGACATGATCTATGTCGACACCAATGAGGGTGAGTTCCGGTCTTTCACTGGCGTCGAACGGATTTATCGGGAAGGTATAGAGGCCTACCGGCTTGACTATCATGGCGGGATCATAAAGCCGTAGAGCAGAGGAATTGCCGTGGACAGGGACTGCAATGGCAAATGGCGACGCTCAATATTTCAAGGCGACACTCTATTTTGACAACGAACCCGCGATCTCGGGTTTGACTCTGACTGAGGCATGGGGCGAGGAAGGATATGAATGCGAACCGTTGAGCGAAAAGGGCGTCTTTGACGGCCTGCGCGGGTCGACCAGGGTTTTTGTTGGCGCGCCCGAGCCGGTAATGGCACCGGTTCCACCGGCCCAATATCCGGCGGTCGCGCAGACCAATATCGACTGGTCAAAGACCTTTTGCGTCGATGCGAAAGCGGCATATGACGATTTCCGCCATGCGACGCACCAATGCGAGTTCAGGTTCCTCATCATGGCGGATGAGAATGATCCCGAAATCGCGCATAACGAAATAGTCTCAACCCTGCTCGGCATCCATCAGGTCGCTCCGATGCGGGCCGTTGCGCTGCATTATCTCGATATGATCGTTGGCCGCACCAATCTTGACGACTATCTCAACTATGCAAACAGTCATCTGGATCAACCGCAGCAAATGGCGGAGATGCTGGCCTTCGGAGCCTTTGTGACGGAGGAGGCAGGAGCAATCAGATCATGGACAACGGGTCTGGAACATTTCGGCCAGACGAACCTGATTCTTGACACTTCGAAGGTAGAGGCGACCGAGGTGCTTCTCACCATATTCGGCCTCGGCCATCTCGTCGTCAACGGGAGGCGCTTTGCAGCCGGTGAAGCCATCACGTCCTATGATCTTCTCGCTCGGTTCGAAGCTGCGGAGCTGGACGGACGGCCCATGCTGCGCATCGTCAGGCATGAGGCCGGCGAGAATACCCCGTCATAACGTGCAGAGCGAGCGGACGGGACGATGACGGATCATCGTCCCATTGCATCTTTCAAATCAGCCAGGCTGCTTTGTCTTGCGCAGATAGGGAAGAACCGTGTCGTAGGAGCCGAAACGGGCAATCGCATCCTCGTTTGAAACGGCGGCGGTAATGATGACATCCTCGCCCTGCTTCCAGTTGGCCGGCGTCGCCACCTGGTGTTTCGATGTCAGCTGGATGGAATCGATAGCGCGGAGGATTTCCTCGAAGTTGCGGCCAGTGGTCATCGGGTAGGTGAGGACCAGCTTGATCTTCTTGTCGGGGCCGATGACGAAGACGGAGCGCACGGTGGCGTTGTCTGCCGGTGTGCGGCCTTCGGAGCTTTCGCCAGCGCCTGCCGGCAGCATGTCATAGAGCTTGGCCACCTTCAGGTCCTTGTCGCCGATCAGCGGATAGTCGACGTTGAAGCCGGTGGCCGTGCGGATGTCGTTCTTCCACTTCTCATGGCTCTCGACCGGATCGACCGAAATGCCGATGATCTTGACGCCGCGCTTTTCGAATTCCGGCTGCAGGCCACCCATCGCGCCGAGCTCCGTTGTGCAGACCGGCGTGAAATTCTTGGGATGCGAAAACAGGACCGCCCAGCCGTCGCCGATCCAGTCGTGGAAGCTCACCGGGCCATGCGTGGTCTCGGCGGTGAAATCGGGTGCGATGTCGTTGATACGAAGGCTCATCTTTGGGTTTCTCCCTAATGATTTGAACTGAAATACTGAAGTTTTTCGGCAATCCGTGTCCGGCGCAGGAGCTTAGAGTTTTTGCGTGAATTGGCCAGCCTTTTCATCGGATGCGCGTCGTCTCCTTGATTGATATAGGTGGGTAAAGCCGCACGCCAATGACATATCCCGGCAATGTGTGCGAATTGTCTTCGCGCAGGCATCCGCCAATTCTGATGCCGCATACCTGACGCCGGAACGGCCCAACATATGCCGAATTGCAGGGACAGACTTCGCCCGGCAATTCCCAGCCGTTTCCCAAAAGACGCGATGGAGAACAGCAATGACGATCACGATCACCGCTTTCGAAAATTCACCCGATGGCGGCAAGGGTCTGGCGCGCGATATGCGCGTGCGCTGGGCATTGGAGGAGGTGAGGGCGCCTTACGACGTGCGTCTCGTTTCCTTCAAGGCAATGCGGGAGCCTGCGCACCTGGCGCTTCAGCCATTCGGACAGATACCGACCTATCAAGAGGGCGATCTTGCGCTGTTCGAATCCGGCGCGATCGTGTTCCACATAGCCGAACGACATACCGGACTGTTGCCGGTGGATGCGGATGCACGGGCGCGCGCGATAACATGGATGTTCGCAGCCCTCAGCACGATGGAGCCGCCAATCGTCGAGCGCTTTGTTGCCGGATACGTGGAAAGGGACAGGAGCTGGCACGATGAACGCCTGCTCTTGGTCGATGAACGCATTCGCAAACGGCTTCGCGAATTATCCAGGCGCCTCGGCGAGGCGGACTGGCTCGACGGCGCATTCAGCGCGGGTGACCTTATGATGGTGTCGGTTCTACAGAGGATAAGAAGTTCAGGCATCCTCGACGAATATCCGAACCTTTCAGCCTATGTGGCCCGTGGCGAGGCGCGCCCCGCCTATCAGCGCGCCTTCGCCGATCAACTGGCGGTTTTCAAGGCCGCCTCGTCACGCTGAACTTTTCCGCATCTCACCAGAATATCATCAGCGACGGTGGCGAGTGGTGCCGTGGCGTCGATGATCGTCGCATTACCAGAATGCTTCCAGGCTGCCGGCTACCCAATCCGGCCGAGTGGAAAGCGAGGAGAGGGGGCCTTCTTCATTTCTGGATTATGCGTCTGGAACCTTTGCTGCGTGGGCAGCATGCCATTCGGATTTCAAAATCGCATAGATGAATTCGTCTCCCCACTGCCCATTGAAACGATCGTTTTGGACAAGATGTGCTTCCCTGCGCATTTTCAGCCGTTCGACAATCCCGATGGAGCCATGATTGAGCGTGTCGAGCCGTGCAAAAATCCTGTGGCACCCCAGCTGATTGAAACCGAGATCCATGATGGCGCGCACAGCTTCTGTCGCATAACCCTTGCCGGAGAAAGAAGGGTTGAAGATATAACCGACTTCGAGTTGCAGAGCATCTTTACTGGCGATTTTCAGGAGTACTTCGCCAAGCAGCATCGCATCCTCTTGACGCACGACCGCCAGTCGCAAAGTGTCGCCATCTTTCGAGAAAGGAGCTGAAAGCAATTCGGCAAACTGCACTGCAAGCGCATCTGGCAGAGGCGGAGATGTGTAGAGAAACCGATAGACGTCGTCGCGCCCATGGTAATCGGCGTAGGATGACAAATCGTCGGGCTGGAACGGACGCAGGGTGAGACGATCGGTATGTATGGGCAAGAGGATTGCAGTGTTCATTGGTACTCGCATTCAAAGGCGGAAGACCAAGGCTATTTGGGATCCGGAACGAGAGAAACAAGTCCGCAATTCATTCGCTCTTGCGGGTGCGCTATCGGCTGACGCCGGGCAAGCTGGCAATCCGCTTGTCGTTAGGGTGCTTCCATTCTTGCGAGCGCCTTATATCCAATAGTCGCATAAGATAGATTATGGAACTAAATTGCCTTTGGAAGCCTCGCGTTTCAAGCCTTAAGACCTTTCAGAAACCTCAGGCGATCGTCCTGTTGCGGGCCAAAATATCCGCCAGATCGTTCCCTGCGATACCTGAGTGTCCCTTGCACCACGATATGTCCACATTGGGATTACGAAGCAGCAAGCGATCCACATTCCGCCACAAGGTTCCATCTGGTATCTGCCGTTTCCGCGCTCGCGAATTGGGGTTGATGCGTTTCCACCCGTTGGTCCTCCAGATTTCGCGCCAGCGATGACAACCCTCGACGACATGGGCGGAGTCCGTCCAAAGCCTGGCCGTCCGGCCTGGCGCATGGGCATCCAGCCACAAAAGCGCATTCATGACCGCCATCACTTCAAACGCATTATTTGTCAGTCCGGTTTCCATTCCTCGCGCGGCATGAAACTGCTGCTCGGCTTCAAACACGACGAATGCCCAGCTTCCCAATTGTGCAACCGGGTCGTATGAACCATCCGTGTAAATTTCAAGTGCTGCGGTCATCGAACTCGTTTTCCCGCATCAACGCGGCATTCGTGCAAAACCTTTCGCCAGAATTGGTCCGGTTGGTCTGCCTGTCGGCGATCCGCCTGCCTGCTCAAGTGTAATTTCGTAGAGCTGGTCGCTTCTCGGTGTTGGCAATACCGGCCCTTCAAGACGTGCGGATCGAACACCGTCGATCAGGCCGAGCGAAACGGGCCCAACCTCTCTGGATGGCAACGTCCATAGCTGGATCGTCTTGTCCTGCGGCACGGCAAAATCAGCCAGCATCCGCAAGGTCGCCTTTTCGTTTCCGAAATCCTCGACCACGGCTTGAACCTCTCCCGCCTCGTTGAGAAGGACTGCGATCACCAGCGGCTCCGCTGTGCGCGTCAGACTGAAGGTCAACCCGGCCGCAAGAACGACGGTTGCGGCAATGGCGGAAATCGCAATCGATCGCCATCCGTTTCGTTTATTGTCGTTTGCGGTGCGGATAGGCCTATTGGTCGTGGATTTCTCCTGCGGCGGCAAACGGCTTTCGATATTGTTCCATAATTCACCGTTGACGGCGGCAGGCTCAACGCCGGTATCGAGCGGCAGAAAGCGCTCGCGGCTTTTAGCGATTGCCGCCCGCAATTCGCCGTCGCGTTCCATGGCCGCTTCGATAGCTTCAGCGTCCGACGCCTCAAGCAGCCCCAATACATAGTCATCGGCGATGGCGGGAATGTCTTTGCGATCGAATCTCATGCCATGCACTCCCGGAGTGCCGAAAGCCCTCGCCTTATCCAGGATTTCGTCGTCCCGAGCGGAGCACGCAACCGGCCGGCAATTTCGCCGTGGGAATATCCGGCGACGTAAGCCATTAAGATGCCTTGTCTTTTTGTCTCATCAAGTGCACCGAGACATTCATAGAGGCGCGAGTTCCTGTCGAGTTTCTGCCATGCGGCAATCACCTCGTCCGCCTGTTCACTGTCGCGAAGCGTTTCAACATCCTGCACGGCGAGTTCACGCCTGCCGTCGCGCAGAAGATTGAGCGCCCGGTTTCTGACGATGGCGTAAATCCAGCCGCGTGCCGAACCATGGTCCGCTTTATACTGGTGCGCATGCGTCCAGATGCGCACGAAGCTCTCCTGCACCACCTCCTCCGCCAGTTCCCTGCGCTTGACGATACGCTCTGCCACCGCGATCAACCGCCCTGCCTCACGGTCGAAAATAGCGCGCAATGCGTTTCGGTCGCCCCTAGCACAGGCGGCGAGCGCCCTGTCGAGATCGTCCGGCACGGAGCCCATACGCATGCAAAACCTTTCGAGTTCAGACCGCAAGCCACAGTTGGCTTTGGCATAATACCCATAGCGCGACGATATGGATGCATGCGGCAGATATTTTTTTGCCTGCTGCATCCAAACGCATCATCCCGCGTGTCTTTATTGTTGGAAGCGTCGAAAACCAAAGGCTGGACGGCTTCCAAACGGATCAACGCACGGGAGAAAGACATGAAACCTATCCTCTTCACTCTGATCGCCTCGGCCGCTTTCGCAGCAACGGCGAGCGTCGCAATTTCAGCACCGGTCCTTGGATTGACCGGCGACAAGACGCTGGTGATGTTCGATACCGAAAAGCCGGCCGTCACCAAGACGATGGATGTCACCGGCGTCGACAAGCTCGTCGGAATCGATTTTCGCCCGGGCAGCAAGACCGTCATCGGCGTAACGCCGGATCATCGCATCGTCTCCATCGATCTTGAGACCGGCGCGGCAACCGAAGTGGCCAAGATGGACAAGATGCTGACCGTAACCGAAGCCCCGGTCGTCGTCGATTTCAACCCCATGGCGGATCGTCTGCGCTTCATGACCGGCACGACCAATCACCGCGTTCATCCCGATACGGGCGCGGTCACGGTCGATGGCGCACTCGCCTTCGAAGACGGCGACATGCACAAGGGAGAGACACCCAATATTGTCGCCGCCGCCTATACCAATTCCATCGGCAAGCCGGAAAAAACGGCCATGTACAATATTGATGCCACCATCGGCGCACTGGTCCAGCAGACAAAGCCGAACGACGGCACATTGAAAGCCATCGGCAAGCTTGGCCTCAAGGAGAAGCCGGCGACTTACGCATTCGATATCCACGGCGAGGAAGGCGGCAAGAACACTGCCTATCTGGCCGCAGGCAATAGTCTCTACACCGTCAATCTGGAAACCGGCGCGGCAACCGAAGTCGGTACAATCACGGGTGCAGACAAGGGCCTGCGCGACATGACGGTTCTTCCCGCAATGTGATTTGCAATCGCGGGCTCTGAATAACTCAAAAAAAGAAGGCTGGCCCCGTTTTCGGACCAGCCTTTTTTATTAAGCCGTTCTGGCCGGTCACATCTTCGGAAGCAGAACCTTGTCGATGACGTGAATGACGCCGTTCGACTGCTTGACATCCGCGATGGTGACATGCGCCACGCCGCCCATCTCGTCGGTCAGCGTGATCTTGCCCATGCTTTCCTTGGCTTTCAGAATGCAGCCGCCAACGGTCTTGACGTCATGCGTACCCTTGTCGTCCTTGATCATCTTTTCGATGGTCTTGGACATGGCATCGGCTGCCACGACATGGCAGGTGAGAATCTTCGTAAGCTGGGCCTTGTTTTCCGGCTTCAGCAAGGTTTCAACAGTGCCCTTGGGCAGCGCCGCAAAGGCTTCGTTGGTGGGAGCAAAGACCGTGAAAGGCCCCTTCCCCTGAAGCGTTTCAACAAGGCCCGCGGCCTTGACCGCTGCGACCAATGTTGTGTGGTCCTTGGAATTCATCGCATTTTCAACGATGTTCTTGTTGTCATACATGGCAGCGCCGCCCACCATTGGATTGGCGGCAAATGCGCTGGCGGAGATGGCGGACACGATTGTTGCGAGTGCAAGCGTGCGTATCGTGGACCTGATCATCGTAATTTCCTCTTGTTCGGTTGCCCCGACGCTCGATACGCGCCTCCTCGGGCTGGCACTCCATAATCGGAGCAAGACAAGATACGAGACGGTCACGGAAAGAGTTTCAGCCGATCCGATTCTTTGAAAACTTATTCTCGCCCTACAGGGTGCGCCGCCCCCTCGCCCATCAGATCGACCCCAATGAAACGCGCTTCTCAAGCTCGGCCGCCTCTTCCTTGCGTTCGCTGTAGCGGTCCGTGAGATAGGCTGAGGCGTCACGCGTCAGCAGGGTGAATTTCACCAGCTCTTCGCAGACGTCGACAACACGGTCGTAATAGGATGACGGCTTCATCCGGCCTTCAGCATCAAATTCCTGATAGGCTCTGGCCACCGATGACTGGTTGGGAATGGTGATCATCCGCATCCATCGTCCGAGAATGCGCATCTGGTTCACGGCATTGAATGACTGGCTGCCGCCGGAAACCTCCATCACGGCGAGCGTCTTGCCCTGTGTCGGGCGGACCGATCCGACAGAAAGCGGAATCCAGTCGATCTGCGACTTCATGATGCCGGTCATCGCGCCATGGCGCTCCGGGCTCACCCACAGCTGACCTTCGGACCACAATGACAGCTCGCGCAGTTCCTGTACCTTCGGGTGGCTCACGGGCGCTTCATCGGGTAGTGGCAGGCCTTTCGGATCGAATATCCGGACCTCGCACCCGAACCTTTCAAGCAACAGTCCTGCTTCAAAGGCGAGTAAACGGCTGTAGGATACCTCGCGAAGCGAGCCGTAGAGGATGAGGATGCGGGGCTTGTGGGTCGAGGAGGCCGGACGCAGTGCATCGAGATTGATCTCGTGCAGATGCTCGCCTTTCAGTGCGGGGAATGTGTCAGGCAATTCGCTTTCCTTCCTGATCGAGGACCTGCTCGCCATCCTCCTTGAAGAATGGCCCCTTGAAGCTGTCTGGCAGGATATCAAGCACGACCTCGGAAGGGCGTGCGAGCCTGGTGCCGAGCGGTGTCACCACGAAGGGACGATTGATGAGGATCGGCGTGCCGATCATGGCATCGAGCAACTGGTCATCGGTAAGGTCCGGATTGTCGAGACCCAGTTCGGCATAGGGCGTCCCCTTCTCGCGGATGGCTGCTCGAACGCTCAGGCCAGCATCCGCGATCATCGTCGCGAGTTCTTCACGCGTCGGCGGCTCCCGCAGATATTCGATCACCTTCGGTTCGATCCCGGCGGCGCGGATCAGCGCCAGCGTGTTGCGCGACGTCCCGCAGGACGGATTGTGATAGATAGTGATATCCATGCTCATTGCCTTTCGGTGATTGTCTTTCGGGAAGCATTGGGGCGGGAAACAGCGGGGGCAGCCTCATACCAGTCCTTCGAGCGGTTGACGATCCAGACGACCGAGAGCATGACCGGAACCTCGATGAGAACGCCGACAACGGTTGCCAGCGCCGCGCCCGATTGAAAACCGAACAGGCTGATGGCGGCCGCGACCGCGAGTTCGAAGAAGTTGCTGGCGCCGATCAGCGCAGATGGACCGGCAACGCAATGCCGTTCGCCGGTCATGCGGTTCAAAAGATAGGCAAGCCCGGAGTTCAGATAGACCTGGATCAGGATCGGGATGGCGAGCAGACCGATGACGGCCGGCTGCGCGATGATCTGCTCGCCCTGAAAAGCGAAGAGAAGAACCAGCGTTGCAAGCAGCGCCACCAGCGAAAACGGATGCAGCCTGGCAAGAACGCGATCCAGCACCTCTGAAGTGCCATCCGCCATGAGCCGCTGCCTGATGACCTGCGCGAGAATGACGGGCACGACGATATAGAGCGCAACGGACAGAACGAGCGTGTCCCATGGAACCGTGATTGCCGACAGACCAAGCAGCAGACCCACAATTGGAGCAAATGCGATGACCATGATCGCATCATTGAGCGCGACCTGCGAGAGCGTGAACAGCGGCTCGCCCTTTGTCAGATTGCTCCAGACGAAGACCATGGCCGTGCAGGGTGCTGCTGCAAGAATGATCAGCCCGGCAATGTAGGAATCGATCTGGCCGGCGGGAAGATAGGGGCGGAAAAGCCAGCCGATGAAAAGCCAGCCCAGAAGCGCCATCGAGAACGGCTTGACGGCCCAGTTGATGAACAATGTGACGCCGATGCCCCGCCAGTAGCTGCCGACCTGCGCAAGAGACCGGAAATCGATCTTGAGCAGCATTGGAATGATCATCAGCCAGATCAGTATCGCGACGGGGATATTGACCCTGGCGATCTCTGCCGCACCGATAGCCTGGAAGGCGCCGGGCATCAGATGACCGAGGGCGACACCGACGATGATGCACAGAAACACCCAGACGGTGAGATAACGTTCGAACATTGACATCATGCGGACTTTCGTTGCGTCGTTGCTGAGGAAGGAAAGCGCCCTGCTGTCGTTCCCTCGCCTTTGCCTATGGGGGAAAATAGAGCGAGCGGAATCGCGCGTACGCAGGGTGCGCACGTTAAGGACATCGTCGATCATGGTCTTGATCCGTGGTTAGGTCGGCGGCCTGGTAGATTTCACGAGCGGCTGGCCTCCGGGCTGCAGCAGGGTGTGAGTTCGGCGATGAGCGGAGCACAGAGTTCCGTCGAGCCGCCGCAACAATCCTTCAGCAGAAACAGGGTCAGTGCACGCAGGCCATCAAGATCGGCCCGGTAGATGATCGACCGGCTTTGCCGCTCGCTCTTGACCAGCCCTGCCCGCGACAGTGTGGCAAGATGTGCCGACATCGTGTTCTGGGGAATGTCGATGAGACGCGCCAGTTCACCCGCCGGAACACCTTCCGGCTCGTGGCGCACGAGAAGCCGGAACGTTTCCAGTCGAGTGGATTGGGCCAAGGCGCCGAGCGCCGTTATCGCAATGCTGTTATCCATATATCTAGAATAACGGATATATTACATCTGTCAACAGCGGGGCTTTCGATATCTGCCTCATGGGCGGCGGCAGGTCAGAATGAAGCGCCGATAAACATAGGTGCGCAGCCTGTTGCGCAGGTTGGCATTCTTCCGCTGCGCTTTTGCGATCGGGTCATGGGAGTGGAGTTCGATGTTGGTAAAACCGGCATCAGTCAGAAGCGGCGTCAGCATTGCGGGCCGCAGCCCCTGCCCGAACGGAAGCGCCTTCATGATTACGGCGTGGTGATCGCTCTGGGCGCCGTCATAGTTCCTGTCGGCTCCCGCCAGGCGGTCGATAAGCCAGATCAACTGGCTAGCAAAGCGCCCCGCCGGTTTTGGCCTTGCCCAGTCACCATCGAAGAACAGCAGGCGACCGCCCGGACGAAGCAGCCTGAACCACTCGCGGAAGGCCGTCTCGGGCTTAGTCAACGTCCAGACCAGGTGCCGGCAGATGATCGCATCATAGGACTGGTCGGGTTCCATGGTGTTTTCAGCATCCGCCATGATGAAACGCAGCCTCGTTTTTCCGGCATGTTTCGCTCGCGCCACGGACAGCATCGCTTCTGAAAAATCCAGCGCCGTGACGTCGTGGCCGAGATCGTGAATGAGCCGTGTCACCTCGCCCGTGCCGCAGGCCAGTTCAAGGATGCGCTTCGGTTCCGTGCCCAGCAGATCCCTGATCGGCTTTTGCCATGCGTCGGCCTCCGGGCCGGCCGCAATCCTGTGTCCAAAGGCCAGATCGAAAGTCTCGGATCTTTTCGACCAATAATCCCGAATTTCCTCCTTCAGATCGAAATTGCCGCCATCCATCGTTTGATCCTCTATGTGCTGCATCTTGTTTTTGTATTGATGAAATGGTCAGTCGGACGTGTCGAACAGAGCGTTGAGCGTGGCGACCGTCATGGCGATTGCGACGCCCGGCCAGATCATCAGGCTCGGATGGTCGAAGATAAAAACGCGATATTCGAAGAGCATGGAGCCCCAGTCGGGCTTTGATGGATCTGCTCCAAGGCCGATAAAGGCGAGCGAGGCGTAAGCTGTGACCGCAAAACCCGCCTGATTGCCGGTATGGGTCACCATCAGCGGCAGAATGTTCGGCAGAAGATGGCGGATGATCATCCGGAATGGCGGCACGCCCAGGGCTTCCGCCGCATGGACAAAGGTTTGCCCAAGCACGCGCTGGCTGAGGGAATGGGCAAAGAGGGCCGTCGGCCCTATGCCGGCAAGGCCAAGCGCCAGTCCCGCCGTCATCGGCGTGAGACCGAAAACCGCCGCCGTTGTCAGCGCGATGATCAGCGTCGGAACGGTGATGAAGAATTCGCAGCAGCGCAGCAATGCGCGCTCCTTCCAGCCCCCCAGCACCGCAGCGCTGGTGCCGAGCAATGTGCCACCGGTAAAGGCGATGAAGCCGACCGAAAAAACCACCAGCGCCGTGCGCCATCCCCCCGCCATGATGCGGGAAAAAAGGTCGCGGCCGAGGTGATCGGTTCCAAGCAGATGGCTCGCCGTTACACCCGAATGACGGGCAAGAATATCCACCGCATCCGGATCATAGGGCTGCCAGAAGGTGCTCAGGAGCAGAAACAAGAGCAATGCGGCAAGTGCAAGATATCGGATCATCAGGCAAGCCGCGGATCAAGAAAGCGTTGAAGTATCTGAACGATCAGGTTCATGACGAGCAGCCACAGCGCAATGACCATGACATAGGCCTGCAGGACCATCTGGTCGCGAACCGCGATGCTCTGCACGAGAAACTGGCTGAGACCCGGAAGATTGAAGAGAATTTCCATGGTCGCCGTCGAGCCGATCACCCAGCCCGCCTCGGAGCGCACCGCCGAAAGCAAGGCGTAGAACGCGCCGCGATGCGCGTGACGCCAGAGCGCCTGCCGGCGCGAAAGTCCCTTGGCGAGAGCGGTGCGGAAATAGGGCTGCCGCATGGTTTCAATCATGTCTCGCCGATAGACGCGCGCAAAGACGGCGGCCGAATGCGAGGCTATCAACATGACGGGCAGCACGATCGCAATAGCGTCGGTCGCGAAAGGACGGATCCATCGCAGCTGGACGCCGAGAACCCAGAGCAGAACGAGCCCCAGCCAGAAGCCCGGAACGGCCTGGACGAAGACTGAAAATATGCGGCTTGCACGATCGGCAATGCCACCCGGCCGCGCCGCCGCGAAGAAACCGATCGGCACCGCAACGACGATGGCGATCAGCATGCCGGAAAGGCCGAGCAGGAGCGAAACGGGAAGACGCTCGCGAAACTCCGCAAAAACGGGTTCGCCGGTGCGGAAGGACCGCCCCCAGTCACCGGTGACGAAATCCGCAAGCCAGTGCAGATAACGCAGAAGAAGGGGGCGATCGAGGCCCCATTCTTCCTTAAGCGCAGCAACGGTTTCACCCGTTGCCGAAAGATTCCATACACGGATGGCAATTTGCACCGGATCGGCAGGCATCAGGGCAATAAGCGTGAAGGATGCGAGCGACAGCGCAAGCATTGCCAACGCCGAGCGTATGCCGAACCGGAGCAATTGCATCAGAATTACCTGGCCTCGCCGATATCGGCGCGCAGGACATAATAGTCCGAACCCCAGGGCTCATAATTCTGCAGCCGCTTCGAGAGACCCACATACCAGACCGGAGAAACCAGGAAGGAGGCCGGGACGTCCTTGAACAGTTTTGCCTGAGCATCGAGAGCAATTGCAGCCCGCTCTTTGGCCTCGCCCGCCACAGCAAAGCGATCAAGGATGGCGTCGAAATCCGCAGAGGCATATTTCGCATAGTTGAGCGAAGCGCCGCTGCGCAGCATCGAATTGAGGAAGAAGGCCGGATCGCCATTCGGCGCGGTGTGTTGCGCCCAGAGCGCGATATCGAACTCGCCGGCGGCCGCCACATCCTGAATGTTTTCCACAACCTTCGTGTCAAGCTGGATGCCAACCCTGGCAAGCTGCGCCTTTACGACAGGCAGCATGGTAACGAGGTCCGGACGCTGCGGATAGGTGATGGCGAGAAGGCGCAGCGGCGCGCCGTCCTTCGTGCGGTTCCCTGCCCCGTCCCTGACCCATCCGGCTTCATCGAGAAGCGCTTCGGCTTTTTTTATGTCGGTCGGACGCGGCTGTTTTCCGGCGAAGGGGAAGTAGGCGGCATAGGCGCCGGTAGCCGGTTCACCGCCGTTAATGGCGGCCGCCAGTTCCCTGCGATCGAAAGTCAGGTCAAGCGCCTCACGCACCTTGATATCGGTGGTAATCGGCCTTTTGGTATTGAGGAAGGCGAGATATTGATAACCGACCGGAAACGACTTGATCGTCAGATCCGGATTGGTTTGCAGCCGCTTCACGACTTCCGAGGGCAGCCCGAAGGCGAGGTCCAGCTCACCCGCCTCCAGCGCAAGTGTCATGCTCTGCGCATCACCGAACCTGCGAAAGTCGACCGGAGAACGGGAACCGGCGTCAGCAAAATGGGTGTTCGGCGCGAGTTTCAGCGATGTATCCGCCTTGAAATCCGCGATCTGATACGGTCCGGTGAACAGAGCACGGCCATCGGCGGCAGTCGTATAGGCAACCAGCGGCCACTCCGCAAACAGCGCCTGCAGGAAGGACACCGGTTTCTCCGTCGTGATATCGAGCGTCAGTGCATCGACTGCCTTGAAGCCAAGCTTTCCACCTGTCGCAAGCGCCGCCTTGTTGGTTGCGAAAGTATGCTCGAATCCGGCCGCAAGGGCTGCTGCCGTTACGGCAGAACCATCGGAGAAGGTACGGTCCGGTTTCAGCGTCACGGTCCAGGTCAAGTCGCCGGTGCGTTCTGCTTTCTCGGCAAGGTCAGGCACAAGCCGTCCATCTTTGTCGACGGTAAAGAGGTTCTCTCCCACACCGTGACTGACGAGCGCCCAGCCATTGGAACCCTTTGCGGGATCAAGGCCACTTGTGATGTAGGTGGCGCCGACGCGCAAGGGTTCGGTGGCCAGCGCATTGCCCGCCACTCCCGTAATGAAAGCCGCGAGCCCGGCTGCCGCCAGACGCGAAATGCTCTTTGCCGACATTATGTTTCCTCTCATGCTATTCGGATAGATTGCGCAGCCGCTGCTTGCGGCCGGTCGGGTGATAGGCGAAATCGTCGACGACACACCCGCCAAGCAGGTGTTCGGCAACGATGCGATCGACAGCCTCCTCGGTAACGCCGCCGTAATAGGTGCCTTCGGGAAAGACCTGCATGACCGGTGCAAGGTTGCAGGGGCCAAGACAGGTCGATTTGGCCGTCATGGTGCCATCGCCGGTAACCCGAAGCTTCTGCCGTTCCTGCTGGTTGCGCAGATGTCCCCAGATCGCGTCAGCACCGGCCGAATTACACGGGGCGCCCTGACAGACGAGCACGCGGCGCTTCTGCGCAGGCACCAGCGACCCCTCGCCCGCCGGACGTACCGAGGATGAAAGATCGAGCGCCTGCGCCGTTCCGGCGAGGTCTTCGAGAAGGCGCGCCATGAGGGTGCTTGCGGTAGGGCTCGCGGTTATCGAGAGCGACGGCCACGGGCGCGGGTCCGCTGCCCGCCATCGTTTCAGGGTCTTGGTCAGCCAGTTTTGAAAGCTGGGCTCGAGTGGCAGCATGAGCGGCACGAGGAGGAGATTGCCGACACCCTCATCGATGAGCGCACCGAGCGCTTCGCGCAGGGACGGCGTGCCCTGTTCGGTGAATGCAACGCGAACGGTTCTCGCTCCGCGCAGCTGGCCAGCCAGCGTCGCGAGACGCTGCATGTCCTGGTGCGGCGCCGCTGCGAAAGCCGATTTGGCGACGAGCAGCACGGCGTCTGGCTGAGAGGGCTCTCGATGGATTGGTTGAGTTTCGGTTGTCACAATGCCTCATTCACGAGGCGGCAACGAAAATGACGGGCCTCCGGCCGAAATGCCGGAAACAGCCATCATTCCCATGGCACCCCCCGACCACGGAATTACAATATGTCAGGCAGGTCTCCTGGCTTGCGGGTCAAAGCCACCTCACCCGTCTTCCCGGCATTGTTGCCAGTGACTTCGTGGGCGATTGGCTCACCGCTTACAGTTGCGGGACAGCTCCGGGTCTTCACCGGATTCCCTCTTAGCTTCCACCGGGTGGCGGAAGAACCATGACGGAGCGAACCTACACTGCCGCAGGCCGCTGTCAACCGCCTGCGCCGCAAGTGAACACGCTACGCAAGTCTCCTTCGTCCAATCAATTGTTACGTTATAAAGTTACATACACTTGGTTTTATTTGCTGGTCAAGCCCATGTTTTACGATGCGATATCGAATTGGCGCACCCACCGCCGTCATCGCGCGGAAACCAAAAATAAAAAGGAAGATATGATCTATATAAAATATAATTATATCAATGCTTAAAGAAAACAACATAAAGTAATTTATAATTCACCGGAGGCCTCCCGGCGTCGCAATTCAAGCTCTTCACTGTAGCGCCTGAGGGTGTGGCTCTCCGTCAGCAGGCCAACCGGGCGGTTTTCTATCTTGTCGTTGACGACAACCAGCGCTTCGCTTTCCGTGGCATCGAAAGCCGCCGCCGCCTGCCGCGCATTCATCGTCGGCAGCAACACATCATTCTTGTAGTGAAGATAGGTTTCGAGACTGATCTTGCTCGGGTCGCGATCCATCGGATCGGCGTAGATTTCCGGTACGAGGACGATGCCGGCATAGCGCCCGTCATCATGCGTCATGATCACCCGCTGCGTTGATCCCAGTGGAAACTTCTCCTTGAAGGCTGGAAGCCCCATGCTGACATTGGCCTTGCGTATATCGGCACGCATCATCTTGCCCACGGTCAAGTCGCGGATCCAGCCAATGTCATGGGCGCTGCGAATGCTTTCGCCTCTGAGGTGGAAGCGCCAGGTGGCGAAGGAGTAACCGAAGGTGGTGCGCACCACGAGCGAGGTGGTGATGACGGCGGCAAGCACCAGAGCCGTGATCTGGAAGTCTCCGGTCAATTCCAGCGCCAGAAACGTCATCGTCAGCGGACCGCCGATAATGGCGGCGGCAAAGGCGCTCATGCCGATCACGGCATAGACGATGGGTGCTGTCGAGCCATAACCGATATAGGGGGCGCAAAGCGCGAAAATCTTTCCGAGCAGGGAGCCCATGAACAGCGAGGCGAAAAACAGGCCGCCACGGAAATTAGAACCGATGGAAATGGCGCTGGCCGCCGCCTTAAGCACGAATAGCCCGGCCAGCCCGTAGATCGTCAATTCGGCATCGATATTGAGATGCAGCGCACCATGGCCACTGGACAGGACCTGCGGTGAAATAAGCGCGAGGGCACCGACAGCCACGCCCCCCATCGCCGGACGCAGCCAGCCCGGAATGGCGCTTTTGCGCGCCGTCTCTTCGATGAAGGACACCGTCTGCATCAGCGCGATTCCGATCGCCGCGCACACGACGCCCAGAAAGATGGCGGGCACGTAGTCCGCCGGCGTTACACGGCTGGCATCGACGATATCGATGGAGAGGCCGTGGCCGCCAATAAGCCCGATGACGGTGGCTGCGACGAGCGCCGATACGATGAGCGGCGCAAGCGTCACGACGGTATAGGTGCCGATGATGAGTTCGATGGCGTAAAAAGCTCCTGTCAGAGGGGCGTTGAAGGCCGCCGCTATCGCACCCGCAGCACCACAGCCAACGAGGATACGCATGTCCCCTCGCCTCAGTTTCAGCTTGATGCCGATCTTGGAGGCGACGCCACTGGCGATCTGCGTATAACCCGCCTCCAGCCCCACTGATGCACCAAAGCCGTTGGAGACGATGTTCTGCACGCAGACGATGATGCTGTCCGTCAGCGACAGACGGCCGCCATGCAGCGCATTCGCCTCGATCGGGTCGACCATCGGTTTTTTGCGAGTTTTGGAGAGAATGAAGATGATGATGCCAAGCACGATGCCGCCGATGATCGGCCCGGCCAGTACGATCGGGCCGGAGAGATCGCTGCTGCTCAAGCGCTCGACGCCATAGACCAGAACATGCAGCGCCGTGCTCAAGGCGCCGATCAGCGCCACCAGGAGGCCCGCAGCGATGCCGATGAGAACGGCGAGAGCCACCAGCCCCAGTTCTCCGCGCCGGAACATCGCCCGCAGGCGGCTGGCGCGCAGATTGTCGAAGAAGCTCGCCATACTGGGTGCACGGAAAGGCCGGGTCGACATGCTGTTCCTTTTCAGGCGGTATTAGGGCGCTTCAATCTCGATCTCGACTTCGAAACGCATCTGATCGTAAGCCGGTTCAACATGATCAGGCGTTTCACGCATCACCGTGTCATAATCGAGCGGAATGTGCATATGGGTCAAGATCGCCCTTTTGGGTGCAAATCTTTCAATCCATCCGAGCGCCTGTTCCAGCGAAAGATGGCTGGGGTGATAGCGGTGTTGCAGCGCATCGATGACGAGAATATCGAGGCCGGCAAGCTTCGGCAGGGTCTCAATCGGAAAATCGCTGACATCGGTGCAATAGGCGACATCGCCGATCCGAAAGCCGAGCGAATGCACGTCGCCATGCTGCTGCATATGCACTCTGAAAGGTATCGGCCCGCCTGCCCCGTCGACGATCAACGTCGCGTCGATATCGGCGATGATCCGCGGCTCCACGATGGGCGGATAGCTGCTGCCCGGCGGTGTCTCAAGGCAATAGGCAAAACCATCCCAGATGCGCGCCATGGTGACGGGGTCGGCATAGATCGGAATGCGGTTTTTCTGGATGGCGAAATAGATGCGCAGATCGTCAATGCCGTGCAGGTGGTCCGCATGGGCATGGGTGTAAAGCACGGCATCGACCGCCTCCACCTTCGCCGCGATCATCTGCTCGCGAAAATCAGGGCCGGTATCGATGACGACGGTGGTCTTGCCGCCATCGGGTCCGATCTGCTCCACCATGAAGGCCGTGCGCGTGCGCCGGTTTTTGGGGTTCTCGGGGTCGCAGGCGCCCCAGTCGCCGTTGATGCGCGGTACGCCGGGTGACGACGCGCATCCGAGAACCGTGAAGCGGCGACGGTAGATTGCCACGCCTACACCCTTGTCATTTTCGAAAAGCAGCGGAAGGCATTCTCTGTGGTGATTTCAGCCATGCGCTCGAAGGAAATGCCATGCACCTCAGCCAGAACCTCAGCCGTGTTGACCACATAGGAGGGCTCATTGCGTTTGCCGCGCCAGCGCTTCGGCGCAAGATAGGGCGCATCCGTTTCAACGAGCAGCCTGTCCAGCGGCACTGTAGCGGCGATGTCGCGGATATCCTGCGATTTCGGGAAGGTCAGAATGCCGGAAAAGGACACGTAACCGCCAAGTTCAACGCCCGTTTTCGCGAGATCAGGACCGGCGGAAAAGCAGTGCAGGATGAAGGGAAACGCCCCCTTCTCACTCTCCGCGCGCAAAATCGCAGCCATGTCCTCATCGGCACTACGGCTGTGGATGACAAGCGGAAGCTTCGTCCTTCTTGCCGCCTCGATGTGGCGAAGGAGGCCGGTCTTCTGGTCTTCCGGCTTCTGCGTATCGTAGAAATAATCCAGCCCCGCCTCGCCGATCGCCACGATCTTGTCGTGGCTCTCGGCAAGCCGCACGAGGTCGTCGGCCGAAATATCCAGCTCCTCGGCCGCGCTGTTGGGATGTGTGCCGACCGAGCAGAAGACCGACGGATATTTTTCCGTGATTTTCAAAAGCTTCGGCAGGCGGCGCACCCGTGTCGAGATCGTCACCATCTGGCTGACGCCCGACGCGTGGGCGCGGGCGATGATATCGTCGCGCTCAGCCTCAAAATCGGGAAAATCCAGATGGCAATGCGTATCGATCAGCATGGGTGTCGCCTTCACGCTTCCGGTGCGACGTAACGCGGGAAGACGGGCTTGGGTGCCTCAAGCGGCGTGCCCGGAACCAGACGGCCCGCTTCGCCGAGTGCTGCAAAATCACGTTTATCGGCAGGGGCCGCAACGAGATCAAGCAGCTTCTCGCAGGACTCCGGCATGAAGGGCTGCAGGAGAATGCCGATCTGGCGCACGACTTCCGCCGTAACGTAAAGCACGGTGCCCATACGCTCCGGATCGGTCTTCTTCAGCGCCCACGGCTCCTGCGACGCGAAATAGCGGTCGGTTTCCGAGACGACGGCAATGATGGCCGCAAGCGCGCGATGGATGAGCTGCTTGCCCATCTCCTCGCGGCAAATCTCAAGCAGCCCGTCGGCGGAGGCGAGCATCGCCTTGTCTTCATCCGTCAACGCGCCGGGCGTCGGGATCTGGCCGTCGCAATTCTTGACGATCATCGACAGCGAACGGCTCGCCAGATTGCCGATGCCATTGGCAAGATCGGCATTGATGCGGGTGGCGATGCCCTCTTCGCTGTAGCTGCCATCCTGGCCGAAGGAGACTTCGCGCAGGAAGAAGTAGCGGACCTGATCGAGACCGAAATGGCTGACCAGATTGACCGGATCGACGACATTGCCGAGCGACTTCGACATCTTCTCGCCCTTGTTGAGCAGGAAGCCGTGCGCATACACCCGCTTGGGCAGCGGCAGCTTGGCGCTCATCAAAAAGGCCGGCCAATAGACCGCGTGGAAGCGGATGATGTCCTTGCCGATGATATGCACGTCGGCCGGCCAATATTTCGCGCGCGGACCGTTCTTGTCTTCGATGTAACCCGTCGCGGTAATGTAGTTGGTCAGCGCATCGACCCAGACATACATGACGTGCTTCGGGTCGTTCGGAACCTTGATACCCCAATCGAAGGTGGTTCGGGAAATCGACAGGTCCTTGAGGCCGGATTTGACGAAAGAAATGATTTCATTGCGCCGTTCCGCCGGACCAATGAAATCCGGGTTATCCTCGTAGAGCTTCAGCAGCTTCTCCTGATATTCGGAGAGCTTGAAGAAATAACTTGCCTCTTCCACCCATTCGACGGGCGTGCCCTGCGGCCCGTAACGAACGCCGTCGGCGCGCACTTCCGTCTCGTCCTCGCCGTAATAGGCCTCGTCGCGCACGGAATACCAGCCGGCATAGCTGTCCTTGTAGATGTCGCCGCTATCGGCCATCAGGTTCCAGATATTGCGCGAAGTCTCGTGATGACGCTCTTCCGTGGTGCGGATGAAATCGTCGTTCGAGGCGTTGAGCAGTTTGCCCATTTCGCGAAACTGGTCGGAGTTGCGCTGCGCCAGTTCTTCGGGCGAAATGCCTTCTGCCCGCGCCGTCTGCTGCATCTTCTGGCCGTGTTCGTCGGTGCCGGTCAGGAAGAACACATCCATTCCGTCCAGGCGCTGAAAGCGTGCCATGGCGTCCGTCGCGATCAGCTCATAGGCATGGCCGATATGCGGCTTGCCGTTAGGATAGGAGATCGCGGTGGTGATGTAGAAGGGTGTCTTGTCTGTCATGACGGTCTATCGACTTTACAGGCTGTTTTTTGGATAGACCGCTCTTAAACCATTGTTCGCAGCAGCGAAAGAAAAAGCGTACGTTTTGTACGATGGCTCGCAGACAAAGTGGAGTTGGCGAGCGCTTGGCATTCGCACTACCGTCACCCCGGACTTGATCCGGGGTCCAGCAGCGATCAAGTCCTTGATCGCGAAAGACTCATTCTCCACCGCGCAGACGCGCCGCGGCTGGATGACGGATCAAATCCTGCATGACGGAGGAGACGTTTCCGTATCGGTAAAATCGTACGTTTCGGACGATTTCCTGTCTTCAAACGCCGCGAATATCTTCCAGAATGGAAAGCACCATCTGCTTCTTGTCGAGATTATAGGCTTGCGCCACGGTAATGCGTTCCGAAAGCGTAGACGAAAGCCGCGCATGTCTTTCCGCCGCAGCGATATCGCCCGCCATCGCCGCCGACCGCGCCCGATCCATCAACTCTTCCGTCACGTGCTCCATGAAGAAGCCGAGAACGATATCGCCATCCTTCTGCGCCAGAACTTCGGCGAGTTTGTGCATCTGCTTGCGCACCCCCGGCCCCTCCGCCGTCATGACCGAGGCGAAGGCCTCGACGATATCGGAGCCGCCGTAATTCATCAGCTTGAGCGCCTGCGCGACGCTGCCCTTGGAGCCGGCAAGCAGGGCATCGCGTTTTTCGCCGGTGGCATTGATGCCCAGATGCTCGAGGGACTGCACCATATCTCCATCCGAAAGCGGCAGCAGCCGGAGCGGCATGCAGCGCGAGCGTATGGTCGGCAGCAATTTGCCCGGCGCATGCGACAGGACAAGGAACATCGCCCGCTTGGGCGGCTCTTCCAGTATCTTCAGGATGGCGTTTGCGGCATTGCGATTGAGATCGTCAGCCGGATCGATGATGACGATCCGCCAGTTGCCGGTGCCCGATGTCTGCGAGAAGAAATGCCCTGCCCGCCGCACCTCATCCACCGTGATGGCGGATTTCACCCGGCCGGTCTTTTCATCCACCGGGCGGGTGAGATGCAGGAGATTATGCGACGCGCCGGAGGTGATCTGTCGGCTGACGAGCGATTCCGGATCGGGATCGGCCAGGAAATCCGGTGCGGAGGCAGGATCGGGATGGGTGAGCACGTGATTGGCAAAACGGAAGGCGAGCGTCGCCTTGCCGATGCCTTCCGGCCCCTCGATCAGAATGGCATGGTGGCCCTTGCCGGAGCGATAGGACTGCGCCAGAAACGCCTCCGCCTCGCCATGGCCGAAGAGCTTCGTGTTCTGCTGTGGCGCGATTGCGCCGTCGAGAACGCCCTGAACCTCACTCATGCCTGGCACTCGCCGCAGTCCCAAGCCGCTCAAGCATAGGCTCCACGAACGACATGACGTCTCCGGCGACCTTTTCTTCCGGCTGGTCGGCATTGACGATCCGACAGCGACGCGGCTCTGCAAGCGCGATATCCAGATAGGCTTCCCGCCGCTTCTCGTGGGTCTCAATTTCCTCTTTTTCGAACCGGTCTGGCGCAGCGCCCTCATCCGCACGTTTCCTGGCGCGGGCCAGCCCCTTTTCGGCGGCGATGTCGAAGATCAGCGTCAGTTCCGGCACGACGCCGTCGATCGCAACCCGTTGCAGCGTCTCGATGAAATCCGGCTCCAGATTGCCGGTCGTGCCCTGATAGACACGGGAGGAATCAAGAAACCGGTCGCAGAGCACGATCGCGCCCTTCTCCAGTGCCGGGCGAATGACCTCCTCGACATGATCATTGCGCGCCGCCGCAAACAGAATCGCCTCCATGCGTACGCCGAAGGATTCCGCCGCACCGGAAAGCAGAACGTGGCGAACGGCCTCCGCCCCCGGCGAACCGCCCGGTTCGCGCGTCACAACCACCTCGAAACCACGGCCGCGAAGCGCCTCGGCAAGCGTGCGAATCTGCGTCGACTTGCCGGCGCCTTCGCCGCCTTCGAAGCTGATGAACAATCCGGTCTTTTCGGCCAATGTCACGTCCTGTGAGGAATTCTCAGAAATATTGAAATGCCTGTTTACAGCATCGAAGCGAAAAGTGTGAAGCGCTTTTCAGAAAATCCGGTGGCTGAACAAAAGCATAGGAAAGCTGTGGTTTGCGGAAGAGGCCTCAAAGCCAGAACAGCAGCAATTCCTTGAGCGCACCTGCCGCATTCTGGGTCAGCGTGCCCTTGCCGACGGCTGCCTTGGTATAAAGCGGCACTTCCCGCAACAGCCGTTCGCCTGAAAAAACCTTGAGCGTTGCGACATTCGCGCCAACGTCGAGTGGTGCATTGAGCGGCCAGCGATAGACGATCCGCCCCGAAATACGTTCCGGATTATTGGCCGGCACCAGCACGCTGACATCCTCCTTCGGCGAAAGATCGATATGGGAGACATCGCCGCCATAGACGCTGACGGAGCCAACGGCTTCATCCCTCGCAAAAAGATGGCGTTTTTCGAAGGCCGTCAGCCCCCAGTCCACCACCCGGCGAGCCTCTTCCTGCCGCGTCTTGTCATCGACGATTCCCGCCATCGCCAGATAGACCCGGCGACCCTCACGTTCCGCCGAAACGACGGCCGCAAAGCCGCTGCCTTCCGCAAAACCGAGGCCAAGACCGTCTATGCCGTTGCCCAATAGCGAGTTCTTGTTGCGCTGGAAAATGCGGTTCCATTCGAAATCCGGCTTGACGAAAAGCCCGTAGCGATCCGGATAGGTATCGTGCAGATGCTGGGCGAGACGGACCATATCCCTGGCGCTCGTCTGGTTGCCCGGATCGGGAAGGCCCGTTGAATTGGCAAAAGTGCTGCGGTTCATGCCAAGCTCGCCCGCCCGCACTGTCATGCGCTTGGCAAATGCCGGGTCGGAACCCGCCATGCCCTCGGCGATGATGATGCAGCCGTCATTGGCGTTCTGCACGATAATCCCGGTCAGGAGATCATTGATGCTGACGGAGGATTTCAGCGCTGCGAACATGGTCGAGGTTCGCGAGGGCGCGCCACCCGTGCGCCAGGCATATTCCGATACCGGATAAGGCGTCTCGGGCGTCACCTGCCCTTTCGACAGCGCATCCAGAACCACCTCCACCGTCATCAGCTTGGCAAGTGAAGCGGGCGGAAAGGACTGGTTTTCGTTCTGGGAAAGAAGCACCGTGCCGGTCTCGGCATCGATCATATAGGCCTGTTCGGCCTTGGCGATGAAAGGTGCAGTTTGCGATTGCGCCGGATTACCACTGAAAAACGCAAACGCCGCCGCTGCCGCGACCGGGAGAAAAGAGCGATGAATGGCCTTGCGCATGAAACCGCCCAGCTTTCCCTGCCGCAACCCGCCGCTCGCGACGAAAACGCAAGTCAGCCATAAACTCTTCATACCGTCAGCGTGTTTTCGCCTGCTGACGCTTCACATGGGCGAGTATGGAATCCTCATTCAGCGCTCCACGATCGACGAGCACGCTCTCGAACGCACGTGAGGTCCTGGAAACTGTAGCAGATTCCTCGGAATAAGCGGCTGCATATTTGGAAGATGGGGTTGGCACGCGCAGATAATTGCCGCCGGGTGCTGCCGGCTCACGCATGAAATTGCCTTCCGGGCGCTCGGCCAGGAACGGACCGATTTCCGGCAGGATTGCAAATTGTTCGAAGGCCGGTGCCGGGCCATTGACCAGCGGCATGGCCTGGAGCGCCGCATTCCTCTTGGAACCCACCAGCGCCGTCTGCGTGGAACCGCCGTAATTGGGGTTGGACGTCGGAGCCGGCACGAAATTCGGGGAAGCCGAAGCCACCATGACGCCGGTCGCAATCTGCCCTTCCGGCGCAACACCCGGCGAACGCGAGCCCTTCGGAATATAGGACGCCATCAGATAAGGCATGTCGTGCCCATCAAGCGGCGCGCGGCCGGCATATTGCACCCGCACATTCGCCGTTCCGGTTGCCTTCATATCAAGAAGGTCAGCCGTCTTGCTGGAAACGTCGATCAGGCGGCCCTCATGGAAGGGTCCGCGATCGTTGACGCGCACCAGAACCGAAGCGCCGTTCTCCATATTGGTGATGCGCGCATAGCTCGGCAGGGGAAATGTCGGATGTGCGGCGGAAAGATGTTCCTTGTCGTAGACCTCGCCATTCGCCGTCAGGCGACCGTGGAAAGCGGAACCGTACCAGGACGCAAGTCCGGTCTTGTTGTAACCCGGCTCTTCTTTCGGAAAATAACGACGGCCCTTGACGGTATAGGCGTTGCCGACAAGCTCGCGCCCGCCGCCTTTGGGGATGCTTTTTCCGTCTGCCACACGCGGGCTGGCTTTGACGCCATATTCGGATTCGGAAAAATATTCCTTGCTGCGCTTTGGCTTCGGCTTGGTATCGGAGGTGGTTGAACACGACGCTGTCGCGGCGCAAAGCACGGAAATTGCTAGCCACTTCGCACCCGATCTGGTGCTGATGCCGAGTTTCTTGACCGTAGAATTCAAATCGTCTGCCCCACGCTGCTTACAGGCTCGGAGAACCGTACCCTCTTCCGCTTCGATTGCTTTGCCCCTGCCATCGAAGCACCTAACAGTCGCTTAATCTTGTGCATAACGTGGCGAAAATGCGAACGACTTCTGCAAAATCGATAAAATTGTAACGAACGTGGTTAATGATTTATGTCTTTTGGAGGGCGTTGAATACGCGCTTTACCCCTCATAGAAGCCCTTTCCTGCTTCAGGTCCCCTACGGAACAAACGGATTGTCACCGCGTTTCCTCCCCGCAAACAACCAAGCTTCCGCCGGTTTTCGGCTGAGGGAGGAAACATGATCAAGTCATTAAAAGCTACGGGTCTAGCGCTCGGTATCGCCCTGGTGTCCATTACCGCCCCTATCCCGGCAGGCGCGCAGGACATGGAGTTGAGAATCGGCCCCGATGGCGTCCGCCCGGTCATCCGAGATCGTGACAGGGACGTGGACCGCCGTGGCCCGCCCCGCATGCGCGGCTGCAGCGAACGCGAAGCCCGCGCCGCCGCCCGCGAGGCCGGCCTCCGCGACCCGGAAGTCGTGCGCGTCACTCCCGGCCGGGTCGTGGTCCAGGGCTTCACCCGTCGAGGGCCGGACCGGATCACCTTCGCGAATGAACGTGGTTGTCCGGAAATCTGACGACATATGAAGTTTGGAGCCCGCCGAAAAGGCGGGTTTCTTCTTCCCTGATGATGATGCAAGGCCATTTCCGAGATCAATTGATGCTTCTGCGCCTGTAATGAGCGATCACGAGCCATGCTGTACCGAGTGAAACAACGCCTGCGAAGAAGCTCGTCAAAGCAAGATAAACCGGACGCGATTTTAGCTGTGCCGTTTTCTCGCTCAGGGTATTGATGATCGTCGAAACAGATGACGATGATACGGGTTCCCACCCTTCTTCAATGCGGGCTAACCTTGCTCCATAAACGAAAAGGCTGAGTTCCGGTGCTCCTGGGTCAAGGTTTTCGGCAGAAAGTCCGATTTCCGTATAGTTGAATGAGCCACCTCTCATACCCTTGGTCCACTCATCGCACCGCCAGCATCCGCCCTCACCTTTGCTGCGCCAGTCTTCAACCCACTCCCAAACATTACCGCCCTGTTGGCGAGTGCCGTAGTAACTTTCCGATGCTGCAAATGCATCAACCCTGCTCACGAAGTAAGGCGTCCCCTCGCCTAACTGTTCACGTAAAGTATAGTTCGCCCCCGTCAGCATTCGCTCCGACGCCGGTTTCGGGGGGATGTCTGATTTTGTTGGATACTTGAAATATCGGCGAAGCTCAGCGTTGTAGTAAGCCGCCTTGTACCACTCATCGTCGCTTGGAATAAAAAATTTGGCGCCGAGGTTTCGAGTCGGCAAGCGCGAGCTATCAAATGACGCCATTGGGGCGGGAAAGACGCGGGTGTCATATGCACCGGTCTTTTCGTCTCCTTCAGTGGTACCCAGCTCCTGTCTGCCGGTCGCAGCGCGACCGTAATGCAGCCAGTTTGCCATACGGGCAAGATCAAACCACGAGACATAGGTTACAGGCCTTGTCTCCCAGCCTGGCTTTGATCGATATCTGGCTTTGCCATCTTCGGATATTTTCTCCAAGCCACCAACAACTCCGGTCTGCATATCGGCCTTGAAGAGGCCAAAAGTGTCGCCTTCGCTCGCAACCGCGTTCAGGAATTCCGCATATTCCTGATTGGATAGCTCGTACTTTCCTATGTCAAAATCATACTCGACGCGCCCGCGGCCCGTTCTCGGATCATCCGGATTTCCTGTGTCGCCGACACGGACAAACTCGTATTGTTTAAACGGGGCGTCAGGAGATTTTACGAATTCTGGCACCAGCGGGCTAATTCGCGAGGCCACCCGAAAGCCGATGCTGGAGATGGTCACATCAGGATATTCTGTATCCACATATTCCGACCTGACAGCCGCGGCAGGTAGCAGCAACGATCCTCCCAGCGCTATGCGCTGGCCTCCGATCGGATCCTCTACCCATTCCAGGGCATTGCCTGCTTGTCCCACCGTTCCGCTGGCAGAACGTGCCGTATCGGCCTCCCGTGCCGATATCAGGTGCGGGAACGGCGCAGCCCAATGGCCATTGAAGTAATTTGCGGATGATGGCCCAACACCGGCGGGCGGCAATTCATTTCCGGTGACATAGCGGCGCAGCTTGCTTTCGGCAGGGTCGAAGAACGCGGCCTGACGCCACTCTGCACAATTTGGCAACCAGTATTGTGCGCCCTTATTTCTTACCCATTTCGCGGTATCATATGCGCCGTTGGAATCGTCACCTTCCGTGGCACCTAAACCAGCAGGTTTCAGCGGCTCTCCGTAGTGCATCCAATTCGCATATCTGACAGTGGAGTACCAGCTCACGAATGTCACTGGAAGGTCAGCATATCCGGGTTTTGGTGCATACCTAAAGCCTCCGCGCTCGCCCTCTCTTAATATCCCACCCCAAAAATGTGTCTCCATCATCGGTGAAAACAGCCGATAGGGGTCATCCAGGGCGGCCACCGCATTCAGAAATTCGGCATATTCAGTATTTGTGGTTTCTGATTTCGCCATCGCGAAGTCGCCGCTAACGCGGCCACACGATGATCCATCGCCACCATCGCGTATCACCACCATCTGAGATGCTTTTGCGCTCGATTCACTACCGTTGAAGGTCAGATAAAACAAAGCAATAAAAGCCGAATATGCAAATATATTCATTAATATCTCGAATATATATCAAAATAAAATAATAAAAATCTGGGTGAACTAGTAACCCAAAAGGGTTACGATAGTCAACGCCCAAGAATTGCCTTCCATTTCGTTGGAAAACCGTGGAGCAGGATCGGATCGTTATTGATTTTTCCACTGTCATCAACATCGACCACCCGAACGAGTGGCTGGCGCCTTCTGATGCGGTGAAATGCGTCAATGCGCTTACATTCGCCGCATCGATAGTACAAAACGTCACGGAAACCGTTGGGACAGATGATCCGGAACCGTTTGAGTACAAAGGTTGAATAGGAAAAGTATGATGTAAAATGGCAGATGGGGTGGGATTCGAACCCACGGTACGCTCTCACGCACGCCGGTTTTCAAGACCGGTTCCTTAAACCACTCGGACACCCATCCATCGGTGGTGAGGCTTTATAGCGGTTTGAAAATGGCCGTCAATCCCGCTGGCGCAAGCCCGCGTCCTCCTCCTGTTGCCAAGCTGTAAATCATTGCCCAGGCGTCGTCGCCGGCGGCAATAAAGAGCCCTCGCCTGAAGGAATCGCGGGGATTTGCTGGCCCGAATCGAACAGCGTCAGGCTGAGAACGATTGCAACAAGCACCAGCAACAGTGCCACGAAGAGAATTCCGGATTTATCCATGCGTCTGCTCATGTCCGGTTATGTTAGGGTCGAATATGTGCAATTCGAGGCAACATCAAGAATCGGGCAACCTGCCGGGGGATTGTCGGATCGCTTTTCCCGTTTTGCAATGGCCAAACCGCTGAAGCAGTCAGGCGGGACCGCACCGACCTGAAGCTCCCAGCTCAATAGTTGTCGAAGAACCATCTCTCAAAATCTCACCCATTGAGCAAAATTTATGCGTCGGCGTACTGTTTGGGACGGAAGTGGCCTATCGCGTCAGCAATATTGTCGCTTATATAAGCACATCGCTCCCGGGCATTGCCCAACTTTCCCCGAGCGATCAACCTGCCCCGCCCGTTTGCGGGGCTTTTTTCTTTGATACAGTGGAAAAATAGGACCATCGGTGAAAGGCTGGGTGGTACAAACTGCACCTCTTCGCCGGCTCGATGCGTCAGACGCCGATACTCGGCCCGCCGTCGCCGTGCCGTCCGCCACCCTTTAAAATATCCTCGAAAAGATTGAGCAGCGCCGGCGGCAATGTGTCGGAGAGTTCAGCGATGATTTCGTTGGCCCTATTATAGGAGTAGATGGCGCAAAGCGTCAGCACCAAAAGCAAAATCCACGGCCAGATCGGCTTGCGCCTCTGCGGCGCCCCGTTCGGTTGTTGCGATATGGTCATGCCAGCACCTTCCGTTCAGGCCTTCACGCGCGGTTCGCCTCCCGGCGCATAGGCGGTTTTCTGCAGGAAACGGAATATGTTGCCGCATTGGCCGCAGCGGATCATGAAATCCGTGGGGTCGCCGGAGGCGCGCTCGGTGCGGAAGCCGCGCGGCATTTCATCGACGCGAAAATCGACGTTGGGCCGGCCCTTTTCATCGGATTCCGACACCTCGGCAAAACCCTGATGGCCACATTTGGAACATTCGAGCTTCCGGGAATATCTGTCACGCGCTGCCATATGCCGTCCTTTGCTTGCATCCCATCAGGTAGCAGCGGCAAAACATCATTTCAATGGCGATCGCCGCAGGTTAAAGCTTTGCCCATCTATTTCCACCCGGGGAAATGCGGCCGATGGCAAGAACGAATCTGGAAGCTCATGCATAACGGAAGCCCCCTGCTTTCATCGTCCCTGATGCGGCGCGTCGTGGTGATCGCCGTCATCATTCTCGTTTTCGTCGCTGCCCTCAATTTCGGCATCAAATGGTATGGCGACCGAATTCTCCAGGCGGGCCACACGACGGCAACCGATGAGGTGCAGATAACAATCGGCAACGATCGGCTGAAGCTTGCCAAAAACACGCTGCGGGTGCCCTCCGAACGTCAGGACGGAGAGCGCGAGCGGGTTGATCTCTATCTGACTTGGCCGGAGCTTGAGGGATATGAAGACGCCAATCGGGCCGCCTTTGATGACCCGGCAAAGGCGGCTGGGCTGATTTTTATCCAGCTGTCGCAGAGCACCATGTCCGAGGACATGTCTGGCCGTTTCGGGCCAATTTATTCCCGGCTGACGGAAGGAGAGCCGGTCCCGTTGAAACATGGCCTGATGTTGCACCGTCTGCGCGCCGATTCCGGTTACGGCAAGGAAGTCATATTGACCGGGAAGCGTGAAGGCGAAAACGACTACGTCGTCCGCTGCCTCCTGCCGCAGACACCGCAGGAGGCGACAGGCAGTGACTGCCAGAGGGACATCCACGCCGGTCAGGACCTCAGCCTGTTCTATCGTTTTTCAGCCAGCCTGCTGCCGCAATGGGCAAAGCTCGACGCGGATATAAAACATTATGTCGAGCAGCGCCTCGTAAAAGACTGAAATCCGTGACACGGCACGGGACAGATTGCGGGCGAAAAGTCGCATTTTATGGAAACCGGATACCTTTCATAAACCACTTGGTAACGCCATCCCGATAAAGTTTCTTCCCGGAGCATTCGGGCGGGGCGTGTCCGAGCGGAACAGAAATATGCGATTGAAGAGTTCAGCAGTGTTGAAAAGTCTATCCGGGGCACTTTCGCGCAATGTAGGCGCGGCGTCTTTTGTAAGGTTTGTTGCGTTGACCCTTGCTGCGGCGTTCATAACCGCAACATCCGTGGGAACCGCACAGGCGGATCCGAAATATGCGGGCATCGTCATTGACGCCAAGACCGGCAAGGTTCTCTATGGCGAGGATCCGGACGGTCTGCGTTATCCCGCATCGCTCACAAAGATGATGACGCTTTATCTGACCTTCGAAGCGCTGAATACCGGACGTATCTCGCTCGATTCCAAGGTTCCGGTCTCGGCCAACGCCGCCAAGGAGCCTCCTTCCAAGCTCGGCGTTCGCGCCGGCGGCTCGATCACGGTCGAGCAGGCCATTCTGGCGCTCGTCACCCGCTCCGCCAACGATATGGCGACAGCGCTTGGCGAATATCTCGGCGGTTCGGAAGACCGTTTCGCCCGTATGATGACGGCCAAGGCCCGTGCGCTTGGCATGACCCGGACGACCTATCGCAATGCCAACGGCCTGCCCAACACGGCGCAGATGACGACGGCACGCGACCAGGCACGCCTCGGCATCGCCCTTCGCCAGCACTATCCGCAATATTACGGTTATTTCTCCACCCGCACCTTCAATTTCGGCAAGCAGGTCATCGGCAACCACAATCGCCTCGTCGGAACGGTAAGAGGCGTGGACGGCATCAAGACCGGTTACACCCGCGCCGCCGGCAGCAATCTCGCGACATCGGCGCAGCTTGACGGCCGCTCCATCGTTGCTGTCGTCCTCGGTGGACGCTCCAGCGCCGCCCGCGACGCCACCATGCGCAAGCTTGTTGCTACCTACCTGCCGCAGGCATCGCGTGGCGGAAACAGCAATCTCATCGCACAGACACGGTCCGCGCCGGTTGAAGAACCCGTCGCAGTGGCAGCAGCCGTTCCTTCCGTGGCAGTTGCCGCAACCGCAGCTGGCCTGCCAAACTCCGGCCCGGTGCCGCAGACCCGTTACGAGGAAGCACCTGTCACGGCCTTCGCCGGCTCCTCTTCCAATGCGGCCGTAAAGGCCATGGAGGCCGCCACCTGGCAGAAGGGCAAGGATCCGATTTCCCAGGCGCCCGTCGCACCCGATCGCAAGTTGATTACCAATTCCACCAAGGTGGACAATATCGTCACCGCATCGACAGCACCTTCCGTATCGTCTGCTCCTTCGGTCTCCGCAAGGGCAGAGGTTGCGCAGGGCGGCTGGGTGATCCAGATCGGTGCATCGCCGGACGAGAATTCCGCTCGCGGCCTGTTGCAGAGCGCACAGGAAAAAGGTGGGGCCGCTCTCCGCTCTGCAAAACCCTTCACGGTTGCCTTCAGCAAGGACGGCTCCCAGATCTACCGCGCCCGTTTCGGCGGCTTCGATGGCCAGAACGCCGCGGTAAATGCATGCAATGCATTGAAAAAGAAAGGCGTCAGCTGCTGGGCGTCGCTCCAGTAACGAACGTTTCCGCAGGCGGTGGCTTTTGTTCAAAACACCGCCTGACTCCTCGAATTGTGTAATGTGTAGCGAGGCTTTCCAAGATGGCAGTCAACGAGAATTATTCGGACATTGCGTCTGGCAACGGGCACGGCAGTCTGTCGGTTCTGCATCCCATTCACGAGGCGGCAATGCGTATCGCCGATCTCGGTCTCAATCGTTCCAAGGCAAAGACGCGCGATCTCGTCAGCCTGCTCCTGTCGCACGGCGCCCGCGCCTGGCGGGCCAACCAGCCGGAAGCCAGCATCCACCTTCATGTCGCGCGCCGTTCGGGACGGGCGCCTGTCCATATGCGAATTCGGTAAGAACCGGACATAGTCGGTAACACGCAAAGAAAAACCCCGCGGAGCACAGGCTTCGCGGGGTTTTCTGTTGAAGGGCGTAAGGAAACGAGGCGGCTTACGCCTCGCTCTCCGGTGCCTCCGGCGTATTCGGCAGATTGTCGTCCGCCTCTTCGCCATTGCCGTTTTCGGCTTCGTCGTCGCCTTCCGGCTCGTTGATGCGCTCCACGGAAACCACCTTCTCATCCTTCGCGGTGGAGAAGATCGTGACACCCTTGGTCGCGCGGCTTGCGATGCGGATGCCGTTGACCGGCACGCGGATGAGCTGGCCGCCATCGGAAACCAACATGATCTGGTCGCCTTCGTCGACCGGGAAAGCGGCGACGAGTTCGCCGATCTCGGCTGTCTTCGAGGTGTCGGTGGCGCGAATGCCCTTGCCGCCACGACCCGATGTGCGGAAATCGTAGGAAGACGAACGCTTGCCGAAGCCCTTGACGGAGACCGTCAGCACGAACTCTTCGCGTGCCTTCAGCTCCTGATAACGCTCTTCGCTGAGCTCGCCCTCTTCGGTGACTTCCTCGCCGACGAGTGCAATATCTTCCTCGTCAACGCCTGCGGCACGACGCTCGGCTGCCGAGCGCTTGAGATAGGCGGCGCGCTCCCACGGTTCAGCTTCCACATGGCCGACAATGGTCATGGAGATAATGCGGTCGCCGTCAGCCATGTTGATGCCGCGCACGCCGACGGAGTTGCGGCCGGCAAAGACGCGCACATCGTCCACGGGGAAGCGGATGCACTGGCCAAGAGCCGTTGTCAGCAACACATCGTCCTGATCCGTACAGGTTTCGACGGAGAGGATTTCATCGCCCTCCTCGTCAAGCTTCATGGCGATCTTGCCGTTGCGGTTGACCTGCACGAAATCGCCGAGCTTGTTGCGGCGAACCGTGCCGCGTGTCGTCGAGAACATCACATCAAGCGTTTCCCAGGTCGTCTCGTCCTCGGGCAACGGCATGATGGTGGTGATGCGCTCGCCGGGTTCCAGCGGCAGCATGTTGATGAGGGCCTTGCCCTTGGATTGCGGCGTACCGATCGGCAGGCGCCAGACCTTTTCCTTATACACGATGCCGCGCGAGGAGAAGAACAGCACCGGCGTATGCGTATTCGCAACAAAGAGACGGTTGACGAAATCCTCGTCACGCGTCGCCATGCCGGAACGACCCTTGCCGCCGCGACGCTGCGCCCGGTAAGTGGTCAGCGGCACACGCTTGATGTAACCGAGATGCGAAACGGTAACGACCATATCCTCGCGGGCGATGAGGTCCTCATCGTCCATATCGGGACCGCCTTCGACGATCTCGGACCGGCGCGGCGTGCCGAACTCGTTGCGGATGGAGATGAGCTCCTCCGTGACGATCTGCATGATGCGCAGGCGCGAAGACAGGATTTCAAGATATTCGCTGATTTCCGCGCCGATCTTGTTCAGTTCATCGCCGATTTCATCGCGGCCAAGCGCGGTGAGACGGGCAAGGCGCAATTCGAGAATGGCGCGCGCTTGCTCTTCGGAGAGATTATAGGTGCCGTCTTCGTTGATGCGGTGACGCGGATCGTCGATCAGACGGATCAGGCTTTCCACTTCCTGCGCCGGCCAGCGCCGGGTCATCAACTCCTCGCGGGCCGTAGCCGGATCTGGAGCGTGACGGATGACGCGGATGACCTCGTCGATATTGGCAACCGAAATCGCCAGACCCACCAACACATGCGCGCGGTCGCGCGCCTTGCGCAGCAGGTACTTCGTGCGGCGGCTGACGACTTCCTCGCGGAAGGACACGAAAGCGCGCAGCATGTCGAGCAGCGTCATCTGCTCCGGCTTGCCGCCGTTCAGCGCCACCATGTTGCAGCCAAAGGACGTCTGCAGTGGCGTGTAGCGATAAAGCTGGTTCAGGATGACATCGGCATTGGCGTCGCGCTTCAGCTCGATGACGACGCGGTAACCCTGGCGGTCGGATTCGTCGCGCAGGTCGGAAATGCCCTCGATGCGCTTTTCCTTGACCAGTTCCGCCATCTTCTCGATCATCGACGACTTGTTCACCTGATAGGGAACTTCGGTGATGATGATCTGCTCGCGGTCACCGCGCATCGGCTCGATGGTCGCACGGCCGCGCATGATGACCGAACCGCGGCCCGTCTCGTAAGCCGAGCGGATGCCGGAACGGCCCATGATCAGCGCACCGGTCGGGAAATCCGGGCCGGGAATGATCTGCATCAGTTCCGGCAGTTCGATCGCCGGATTTTCGATCAGCGCGATACAGCCGTCGATGACCTCGGACAGATTGTGCGGCGGAATATTGGTGGCCATGCCGACGGCGATGCCGCCTGCGCCGTTGACCAGCAGGTTCGGGAACTTCGCCGGAATGACGACAGGTTCCTGCAGGGTGCCGTCATAGTTGTCGCGGAAATCGACCGTTTCCTTGTCGAGATCGTCGAGCAGCGAATGGGCGGCCTTTTCGAGACGGCATTCGGTGTAACGTTCGGCCGCCGGCGGATCGCCGTCGATGGAGCCGAAATTGCCCTGCCCGTCGATCAGCGGCAGACGGAGAGACCAGTCCTGCGCCATACGCGCCAGCGCATCATAGATCGCCGAATTGCCGTGCGGATGGAATTTACCCATCACGTCACCGGTGACGCGGGCGCATTTGACGTATTTCTTGTTCCAGTCGATGCCAAGTTCGGACATGCCGTAAAGAATACGGCGATGAACCGGCTTCAGACCATCACGGACATCGGGAAGCGCGCGGGAGACGATGACGCTCATGGCGTAATCGAGATACGACCGCTGCATTTCCTCCATGATGGAAATCGGTTCAATGCCTGGCGGAAGTTTTCCGCCGCCGGGGGGGCTCTGGTCAGTCAAAACGGATCACATTCTCTGTTAAGAATCGGATGGATTTTTATAGCGGAAACAGCCACGTTAAGCCAATTTCCCGGCGAGTTTTGAACAGTCTTTTGCGTCATTTGCAAGACATACACCGCTTTTCGCCATTTAGGTCGGCAAAAGCGCCGCCGCTCCCTTTTAAAGCGGGCGCGACTTGCGTAGGCTCAAGCACAAAAAGGCAATAAGCGGGGAAAAAATGGCCAGCAGCGAAACGCTCATCAACGCGCTTACCACACTTCTGGTCACGCTCGATCCGCCGGGCCTCGCGCCCGTATTTCTTGCGCTCACCACCGGCATGACGCGTGGCCAGCGCAGTCAGGTGGCGCTTCGCGGCTCGCTGATCGCCTTCGGCATTCTTGCCGTCTTTGCGCTGTTCGGCCTTACCATCCTCAACCTGCTCGGCATTTCACTCGGTGCCTTCCGCATCGCCGGTGGCCTGCTGCTGTTCTGGATTTCCTTCGAGATGATTTTCGAGAAACGCCAGGAGCGCAAGGAAAAGACCTCCGAGATTGCCATCACCAAGGACCACCTGCACAATCTGGCGGTCTTTCCGCTCGCTTTGCCGCTGATCGCTGGGCCGGGCGCTATCTCCGCCACGGTGCTGCTGGCGGGAACGATGAAGACGACACTCGAAATGGTCGTTCTCATTCTCATCCTCGCTTTCGCCATGGCCCTCGTCTACGCCGTCCTGATCGTGTCTGAACGCATGGACCGCTTTCTCGGCAATACCGGCCGCGCCATCCTGACGAGGCTGCTTGGCGTCCTGCTCGCAGCCCTTTCCGTGCAATTCGTCGTCGACGGAATAAAGTCGGCCTTCGGCTTCTGAGCTACCGCCCATCTTGATGCCCGTGCAACAAAAACCCGCAACGGGCAGACATTGCGGAAAATCCACCCTTTAAATCCGACACCTGCCTCGGCTAAAAGACGCATGTCTTCCGGATTCGAAAGTTTTCTCCATGCGATCCACGCTGCGCCGCCTCATTCCGGATGCCGCTCCCGTCAGTCACAGGGAAAGGCTGCGTGCCGCAACCGGCGCCTTTGTCGGCATTCTGCTGACCGGGCTTCTGGGCAGCCTCGCTTTCCGCTTCGATCCAACCTTGCCCGCCATGATCGCGCCAATGGGCGCTTCGGCAGTACTTCTCTTCGCCGTGCCCTCCAGCCCGCTGGCGCAACCCTGGTCGATCCTCTGCGGCAATCTCGTTTCGGCTTTCGTGGGCGTGACGGTGGCGCTCCTCGTTCCGGATATTTTCCTTGCCAGCGCGCTCGCCATCGGCCTTGCCATTGCCGCCATGATGGCGCTGCGCTGCCTGCACCCGCCAAGCGGCGCGGTGGCGCTGACGGCCGTTCTCGGCGGCCCCGCCGTGCACGGCCTCGGCTATGGTTTTCTCCTCTGGCCCGTCGCCGGAAACTCGCTGATCCTTCTCATCCTCGCGCTCGCCTATAACAATGCCACGGGTCGCGCCTATCCGCACGGTCTGAAGCTGGGAAAGGCGAGCCATGGGACGGCAGACCCGACGCCGATCCAGAAAATCGGCTTTTCCTCCACCGATCTCGATGAGGTGCTGAAGGAATATGACGAGGTTCTCGATATCGACCGCGACGAGCTGGAAACCATCCTGCGCAGGACCGAACTGCGCTCCTTCCGCCGCCGCGCCCTTCATCTGGATTGCGAAAGCGTCATGTCACGCGATGTCGTCGGCGTCGCCCCTGATGATAGCCTGCGCCACGCCCATGCGCTGATGCGCAACCGCCATTTCAAGGCTCTGCCCGTGACCAACGACAGGGCTGAAATTGTCGGCATCGTCACGCAGACGGATTTTCTGGAAAAGGCCAGCTGGAGAAACGGCCGCCCCTCCATCGGTTTCCTGCAGCGCCTGCGCCTCATCCTCTCGGGCGCAAGCGCGCCAAACGATACGGTCAAGGACATCATGACATCGCCGGTCAGAACCGTGCGGCCGGAGACTGCGATCGAGGAAGCCATTATCCGCTTTGCGGAGGAAGGGCTGCATTACCTGCCGGTGATCGATGCCAACGGCAAGATGGTCGGCATTGTATCGCAATCCGATGTCATGGTTGCGATGCTGGCGGATAAGGCTGCGGCATAAACAGCCGCAACCTCGAAGCGGGCACAGCCTCGCCATGCCCGCCTTCATTCATTCACATCCACTTAGAACGGAATATCGTCGTCCATGTCGTTGGAGAAGCCGCCGGAAGGCTGGCTGCCGCCACGGGAAGCACCGCCACGCGCCGGCTGCTGTTCATAACCGCCGCCATAGTTGCCGCCCCCGCTGCCGTAATCGCTACCGCCGAAGTCTCCGCCGCCGCTGCGGGCACCACCGCCGCCCTCACCGCGACCGTCAAGCATGGTCAGCGTGGAGTTGAAGCCCTGCAGCACGATTTCGGTGGAGTAACGGTCGTTACCGGTCTGGTCCTGCCACTTGCGTGTCTGCAGCTGGCCCTCGATATAGAGCTTGGCGCCCTTCTTCACATATTGCTCGACGACCTTGCACAGGCCCTCGTTGAAAACAACGACCGTGTGCCATTCGGTTTTTTCCTTGCGCTCGCCGCTGTTGCGGTCCCGCCAGCTCTCGGAGGTGGCGATGCGCAGGTTGGCGATCGGACGGCCGTCCTGGGTCCGGCGGATTTCGGGATCGGCGCCAACATTTCCGATCAGAATTACCTTGTTTACGCTACCAGCCATCTCGTCATCCTGTCTGCCAGCCGTCATGACCGGCAATTGCATTTCAAAAAATTCCGCACACAATAACCATCGCGGCCGCCAAAAGGCACCGCAACAGGGGAACTATCCACAGCGAATAATCTTGAGCTCCGCAGAGGAATATTCGCGCTTGCAATTTGTTCCTTTTTTGTTCTATTGAATCGCGAAATTCGAGTCAAGTGAGCCGAAAAGCCGCCGACTATAGGGAATAGACCTCGACACGTCCGGCTGCGTCACTACATAAGGGCGCGCTGCCATCAAGCCTGTTATTTTTGTCCGAGCCTTGTCATGAGTGAACTGAAGACGATTTCCATCCGTGGTGCCCGTGAGCATAATCTCAAGGGCATTGATCTGGATCTGCCGCGCAACAAGCTGATCGTCATGACCGGGCTCTCCGGATCGGGCAAGTCTTCGCTTGCCTTCGACACGATCTATGCCGAGGGCCAGCGCCGTTATGTCGAGAGCCTCTCGGCCTATGCGCGCCAGTTCCTCGAGATGATGCAGAAGCCGGATGTCGACCAGATCGACGGCCTGTCACCGGCGATCTCCATCGAGCAGAAGACCACGTCGCGCAATCCACGTTCCACGGTCGGCACGGTCACGGAAATCTACGACTATATGCGCCTGCTGTTTGCGCGTGTCGGCGTGCCCTATTCGCCGGCCACGGGCCTGCCGATCGAGAGCCAGACGGTCAGCCAGATGGTGGACCGTATCCTCGCCTTCGAGGAAGGCACGCGCCTTTATATTCTCGCGCCGATGGTGCGCGGCCGCAAAGGCGAATATAAAAAGGAACTTGCCGATCTCATGAAGAAGGGCTTCCAGCGCGTCAAGGTGGATGGCCAGTTCTACGAAATCGCCGACGTGCCTGCCCTCGACAAGAAATACAAGCACGATATCGACGTGGTGGTCGACCGCGCTGTCGTGCGCCCGGATATGGCTGCACGCCTTGCCGACAGTCTTGAGACCTGCCTGAAACTCGCAGACGGTCTGGCGGTCGCCGAATTCGCCGACAAGCCTCTGCCGCCCGAGGAAACCTCGGCCGGCGGCTCAGCCAACAAGTCTCTCAACGAGACCCATGAGCGCGTGCTGTTTTCGGAAAAATTCGCCTGCCCCGTCTCCGGCTTCACCATTCCGGAGATAGAGCCGCGGCTTTTCTCCTTCAACAATCCGTTCGGCGCCTGCCCCAGCTGTGACGGCCTTGGCTCGCAGCAGAAGGTAGATGAAAACCTGATCGTGCCGGAGCCCGCCCGTACCCTGCGCGACGGCGCCATCGCTCCCTGGGCGAAATCCTCTTCGCCCTATTACAACCAGACGCTGGAAGCACTCGGAAAGGCTTTCGGTTTCAAGCTTTCGAGCAAATGGTCGGATCTTTCGAAGGAGGCACAGCACGCCATCCTTCAGGGCACCGATGACAAGATCGAATTCAACTATCAGGACGGCGCCCGCTCGTACAAGACGGTGAAGAATTTCGAAGGTATCGTGCCCAATCTGGAGCGCCGCTGGAAAGAGACTGACAGCGCCTGGGCGCGCGAGGAAATCGAACGCTATATGTCGGCCGCCCCCTGCCCGGCCTGTGCGGGTTTTCGCCTGAAACCCGAAGCGCTCGCCGTCAAGATCAACAAGTTGCAGATCGGCGAAGTCACCCAGATGTCGATCCGCATGGCGCGCGACTGGTTCGAGACCCTGCCGGAGACGCTGAACGCCAAGCAGAACGAGATTGCGGTTCGCATCCTCAAGGAAATCCGCGAGCGCCTGCGCTTCCTCAACGATGTCGGGCTGGATTATCTCAGCCTGTCGCGCAATTCCGGCACGCTTTCCGGAGGCGAAAGCCAGCGCATCCGTCTGGCCTCTCAGATCGGCTCCGGCCTCACCGGCGTTCTCTATGTTCTGGATGAGCCGTCCATCGGCCTGCACCAGCGTGACAATGCCCGCCTGCTCGATACGCTGAAGCATCTGCGCGATATCGGCAATACCGTCATCGTGGTCGAACATGACGAGGACGCCATTCTGACGGCGGATTATGTCGTCGATATCGGCCCGGCCGCCGGCATTCATGGCGGTCAGGTGATCGCCGAAGGCACGCCGCAGGAGGTGATGGCCAATCCGAAGTCACTGACCGGCAAATATCTCTCCGGCGAACTCGGCGTCGCCGTGCCGGCTGAGCGCCGCAAGCCCAAGAAGGGCCGCGAGATCAAGGTTTTTGGCGCACGCGGCAACAATCTGAAGAATGTGACTGCGGCGGTGCCGCTTGGCGTCTTCACCGCCGTTACCGGCGTTTCCGGCGGCGGCAAATCCACCTTCCTGATCGAAACGCTCTATAAATCGGCGGCGCGCCGGGTGATGGGCGCCCGTGAAATTCCAGCTGAACACGACCGCATCGACGGTTTCGAATTCATCGATAAGGTGATCGATATCGACCAGTCGCCGATCGGCCGCACGCCGCGCTCCAACCCCGCCACCTATACCGGCGCATTCACGCCGATCCGCGACTGGTTCGCCGGCCTGCCGGAGGCGAAGGCGCGCGGTTACGCGCCGGGCCGTTTCTCCTTCAACGTCAAGGGCGGTCGCTGCGAGGCCTGCCAGGGCGATGGCGTCATCAAGATCGAGATGCACTTCCTGCCGGATGTCTATGTCACCTGCGATGTCTGCCATGGCAAACGCTATAATCGTGAGACACTTGACGTCACCTTCAAGGGCAAGTCCATCGCCGACGTGCTGGATATGACGGTGGAAGAAGGTGTTGAATTCTTCGCTGCCGTTCCGGCCGTGCGCGACAAGCTGCAGGCGCTGTTCGATGTCGGCCTCGGTTACATCAAGGTCGGCCAGCAGGCCAATACGCTCTCCGGCGGCGAGGCGCAGCGCGTCAAGCTCGCCAAGGAACTATCGAAACGCTCGACAGGCCGCACGCTTTACATTCTCGACGAACCGACGACGGGTCTCCATTTCCATGACGTCAACAAGCTCCTGGAAATGTTGCAGGCGCTGGTGGATCAGGGCAATTCCGTCGTGGTGATTGAACACAATCTCGAAGTCATCAAGACGGCGGACTGGATCATCGATATCGGCCCCGAAGGCGGCACTGGCGGCGGCGAGGTGGTGGCAACCGGCACGCCGGAAGATATCGTCAAGAACGAGCGGTCCTATACGGGGCACTTCCTGAAGGAACTTCTGGAACGCCGGCCGGCCGGAAAACGTGAGGCTGCGGAGTAATTCCCGGATATTGCTGGGGACGACCTCTTTCCCTCCGTCATCCTTGCCCTCAAGGCGAGGATCCACAGCCGACGAAAACATGGATTCTCGCCTCAAGGGCGAGGATGACGTTGGAACAAACACTTAGAATTGGGAGGAACAGCATATGTCGACATCAGGCACGATCCGCACCGGTATCGGCGGCTGGACCTTCGAGCCGTGGGAAGGCACGTTCTATCCGGAGAAATTGCCGAAAAAACGCCAGCTCGAACATGCCAGCCGGCAATTGACGGCAATCGAGGTGAACGGCACCTATTATAGCAGCCAGAAACCCGCGACTTTCGCTAAATGGGCGGCAGACGTGCCGGAGGATTTCATCTTCTCCCTGAAGGCAAGCCGCTTCGTCACCAACCGCAGGGTTCTGGCCGAGGCTGGCGAATCGATGACGAAGTTCCTGACCCAGGGCCTGACGGAACTTGGCCACCATCTCGGCCCGATCCTTTGGCAATTCGCACCGACAAAAAAATTCGACGCGGATGATTTCGGTGCGTTTCTGGCGCTGCTGCCCGAAAAACAGGACGGCATCCGCCTTCGTCATGTGGTCGAAGTGAGAAACCCGACATTTCAGGTGCTGGAATTCATCGAACTGCTGGAAAAACATAAGATCGCCGTCGTCTGCGCCGATCATCACGACTATCCGATGCTGCCGGATGTGACGGCCGATTTCGTCTATTGCCGCCTGCAAAAGGGCGAAGACGATATCGAGACCTGCTACCCGAAGGCCGGGATCGATCATTGGGCAAAACGGGTCAAGACCTACGCGGCGGGCGGCGTGCCCGATGACCTGCCGCTGATCGCGCCCGACAGACAAGTCGAAAAGACCCCGCGCGACGTCTTCGCCTTCTTCATCACAGGAGGCAAGGTCAATGCACCGAACGGTGCGCAGGCGCTGCAAAAAGCGGTTTGAGCTTCCCGCCCTCCCCTCTAGTTTGCGTCTGGTAGAACTGGGCTAGAACCGGTGGTATTGCGCTGCGGCCACGGTTGCCGTCTTATAACCGTCATATCGCAGCGGCAAGAATGTCGGCCTGGATCGCAAGACCTCCATCGCGTCGAAGGGTTGGCCGGGAATGGGAATGATAGAAACGGAACGTCTGCGCCTTCACCACTGGCGGGACGATCATTTTGAAGCCTTCGCCGCGATGCACACCGACCCGGACGTGATGGCCGACTATGGTGGGCCGGTGAGCCATGCCGAGAGCAGAGAGAAGTTCGAGCGTTATCGCGCGGCCGAGCGCGAGCACGGCTTTGCCCGCTGGGCGGTGGAAAGTCCCGATGGCGTCTTTCTCGGATATGCAGGCGTAATGCCGCGTCTGTCCGAAGACCATCCGCTCGGCAGGCACCACGAAATCGGATGGCGGTTTACGCGGCCGGCCTGGGGAAACGGCTACGCGACCGAAAGCGCGAGGGCGGCGCTGGCGCATGCGGCTGATGGCGCATGTCTCGCTCAGATCATCGCATATACAAGTCCCGATAATATCCGGTCCCAGGCCGTTATGACGCGTCTTGGCCTCAAACGTGAACCTTCGCTGGATTTTTCTGCTCCCGGCCATATGGACAGGGAGTGGCACGGGTTGGTCTGGATCGTTCCCTCTGAGGCTTTCCGTCGCCCGCAAAAGACGCTGCCCCTCACAGCCTCGTCAGTATGAAAATAGAACGAACACCGTTGCCAGCCCTCAGCCAGCCAGCTCTTTCGTCGGATTGAAATCGATGGCTGCGAAAGCCGCCTCGATCACCTCGGTTCCGGCCCCCGGCCGGGTAGCGTCGCTGGAAAGGATTTGCCGGAAGCGGCGCGCACCCGGCATGCCCTGAAACAGGCCGACCATGTGGCGGGTAACGTGGTTGAGACGCCCGCCCGCCGCGATATAGTCAGCCGCATAGGCCATCATGGCGTCGCGCAACCCCATCCAGTCAGGTTGCCGGGCTTCTTCGCCATAGATGCGATGGTCGACATCGGCAAGGATGGACGTGTTGTGATAGGCCGCGCGGCCAAGCATCACGCCATCCATATGCTGTAGATGGCCGCAGGCCTGATCGAGATCGGCGATGCCGCCATTGATGCCGATGAAGATGTCGGGATTTTCCCGCTTCATGCGATAGACGAGATCATAATCGAGCGGCGGCACCTCACGGTTTTCCTTCGGCGAAAGCCCCTGCAGCCAGGCTTTTCGCGCATGGATCCAGATGGCATCCGCACCGGCAGCGACAATGCGCGCCAAAAAATCCGGCAGCACCGCTTCCGGCTCCTGATCGTCCACACCGATGCGGCATTTCACCGTGACCGGCACCTTCGCAACCGTCTTCATCGCCGCAACGCATTGCGCCACGGTCTCCGGCTCGCGCATCAGGCAGGCGCCGAAAGTGCCGGATTGCACCCGGTCCGAAGGGCAGCCGACATTGAGGTTGATCTCGTCATAACCGTAGTCACCGGCGATCCGCACCGCCTCCGAGAGCTTGCCCGGATCTGATCCCCCCAGTTGCAGCGCCACCGGATGTTCCTGGCGGTGATGGCTGAGCAGCCTGTCGCGCTGACCATGGATCACGGCGTCAGCGACGATCATTTCCGTATAAAGCAGCGCGCGCTTCGACAATTGCCGGTGCAGAAATCTGCACCTCGTGTCGGTCCAATCGATCATCGGGGCCACGGCGAAGATTTTTTCGCCGTTTGCGAGCGCTTGTCTATACATGGGGTAACCTCTTTGCGCCGGCTTCTACAGCAAAGGGCGGCAAAAAGCCAGTTTTGCGATCGACGCCATTTTTGAACTGGAAATCGCCCCGGAATCTTGGGACAAGAATTCCACCTTAAAAGACGACAGGAAATCCCATGGCCACGACAGTCATCCCCGCCCCGAAACCCGTTCTTCTGCCTGTCGAAGGCACAGGTGACACCTTCCCCGTGCGGCGGGTCTATTGCGTCGGCCGCAATTATGCCGATCACGCCATCGAGATGGGCCATGATCCCTCGCGTGAGCCACCCTTTTATTTCCAGAAAAACCCGGACAATCTCCTGCCCGCAGGCCAGGATTTCCCCTACCCTTCGCTGTCTTCGAACGTGCATTACGAGGTCGAATGTGTCGTGGTATTGAAAAGCGGCGGCGCAGATATTCCGGCAAGCGAAGCGCTGAGCCACGTCTGGGGTTATGCCGTCGGCATCGACATGACGCGCCGCGATCTGCAGGACGGCCTGAAGAAGATGGGACGTTCCTGGGAAGGCGCCAAGGCGTTCGAATATTCCGCACCGGTCTCCGCCATCGTTCCGGCGGAAAAGATCGGCCACCCTGCCACGGGCGCGATCTGGCTCGATGTGAATGGTGAGCGCAAGCAGACGGGCGATCTTGCCCAGATGATCTGGAAGGTGCCGGAGGTGATTGCCGAGCTTTCCAAACTGTTCACGCTTGCCGCCGGCGACGTCATCATGACCGGCACACCGGCGGGCGTCGGCCCCATCGTGCGCGGTGACCGCATCGAATGTGGCGTGGAGGGTGTCGGCACCCTGTCCGTCACCGTCGCCTGATCATCTTCGGCGAATAATCCAGAGGAGGAAAATTGCCATGCCGCTTTATCGCCTCGGCGACCGGGTGCCGCAAACCCCAGCCCCGGATCGCTATTGGGTAGCGCCCGATGCGAATATCATCGGCTCGGTGGCACTCGGTGAGGATGTCGGCATCTGGTTCGGCGCGACGCTACGCGGCGATAACGAACCGATCCGTGTCGGGCGCGGAACGAACATTCAGGAAGGCGCGATGGTGCATAGCGATCCCGGTTTTGCCGCAACGATCGGCGAAATGTGCACCATCGGCCACCACGCCATCGTACATGGCTGCACCATCGGCGACAATTCGCTTGTGGGCATGGGCGCAACGATCCTGAATGGCGCGAAGATCGGCCGCAACTGCCTGGTCGGCGCCAATGCGCTGGTGACGGAAGGCAAGGAATTTCCCGACAATTCCCTGATCGTCGGATCACCGGCCAGAGCCGTCAGGACACTTGATGAAGAGGCCGTTTCCGGCCTTCGCCGCTCGGCGGAAAAATACATCGAGAACTGGAAGCGTTTTTCGAAGGATCTGGCGATCATCGAAGAATGACAGGGCGGCGAGCAGCAATGCTCGCCCCTCGTTAATGGCGCGCCCGGCCTAAGCCGCGCAGGCGGCGCAAAGACCGCGAATTTCGATCGTGGTCTTTTCCGCCTTGAACTTGCTGTCCTTCACCCAGCGCTCAAGGCGGTGGTCAATCTCGTGATCGTGGAACTCCGTTACCTGCCCGCAGGATTCGCAAATGGCAAAGGCCACCGTTCCATGGTGGTGCGAGCAGCACTCGGCCTCGGTGTGAGTGCAGGCGACAAAGGCGTTGAGGCTTTCGAGCCGATGCACGAGACCGTATTCGACAAGCTTCTCCAGCGCCCGGTAAACCTGCAGCGGCGCGCGAAAACCATCGTCGCGCAGCTTGTCGAGGATCATATAGGCGCTGAGCGGTGCATGGGCATTCGACAGGGCATTCATGACCAGCGACTGGTTCTTGGTAAGGTTCTGCGCATTCATGACTTGCCTCCTTCATCCGCGGAGCGGGAAAAACCCGGCGCCGGCAACAGGCTTATAACGAACAGGATCACGGCGGCAACCACGATGGACGGCCCGGACGGCGTATCATAGGTCAACGAGCCGAACAGGCCGCCAATGACGGCAACCGCGCCGATCAGCGAAGCGACCACCGCCATCACCTCGGGCGTTGCCGAAAAGCGTCTGGCGGTCGCCGCCGGTATGATGAGCAGCGATGTGATCAGCATGATGCCGACCACCTTCATCGCGATGGCAATCACCAGCGCCATCAAAAGGGTAAAGATGAACTTTGCGCGTTCGGGGTTCAGCCCCTCCGCCTCGGCCAACTCGTTATTGACGGTAGAGGCCAGAAGCGACCGCCACAGGAAGACCATGGAGACGACAACCACCAACCCGCCGCCCCAGATCAACGCGATGTCGCTGCGGGTAACGGCCAGAATATCGCCAAACAGGAACGAGACGAGATCGATGCGCACCCAGCTCATGAAGGCGACGATGACGAGACCGATCGCAAGCGCCGAGTGGGACAATATGCCGAGAAGCGCGTCGGCGGACAGGGCCTGCCGCCGCTGCAGAAAGATCAGCAGGATCGAAACGGCGGATGCCACCAGAAAGACGCTGATAATGAGGTTGAGCTGCAACAGCAGCGAGAGCGCCACACCAAGCAGCGCCGAATGGGCCATCGTATCGCCGAAATAGGCCATGCGCCGCCAGACGACGAAGCAGCCGAGGGGACCGGCGGTGAGAGCAACGCCGATGCCCGCGAGCATCGCGCGAACGAAGAAATCGTCAAACATGCCGCTCTCCCTGCTGATGATTTGAAGTGGCATGGCCGTCATGCTCATGGCCGCAACCGCATTCGCCGTGGTCATCATGATGGTGACCGTCATCGGGGTGGCAATGATCGGTCACCGAGCCATCCGCATGCTGCACCCGGCCATCGGGCAGATGGGTGTGATCGTGATGGTGGCTGTAAACGGCAAGGCCCTTGGCCGCAGCGCCACCGAACAGACGCATATATTCCGGGCTTTGGCTCACGGCTTGCGGGGTTCCGCGGCAGCAGACATGGCCGTTCAGGCATATCACGGTGTCGGTTTCAGCCATCACCACATGCAGGTCATGCGAGATTAACAGAATTCCACAATGACTTGAATTTCTGATATTTTTTATCAATTCATAGAGCGCGATCTCGCCCGAGAAATCGACACCTTGAACGGGTTCGTCCAGAACCAGCAGATCCGGCTTCCGCGCAATGGCACGGGCCAGAAGCGCGCGCTGGAACTCGCCGCCGGAGAGATGCTGCACTTCCGCATTGGCCAGATGCGAGATGCCCGTGGCATTCAGCGCCGCATCGATTTCGCGCGCGGACAACGGCCCGGTCAGCGTCATCAGCCGGCGCACCGAAAGCGGCATGGTCCAGTCCACGGAAAGCTTCTGCGGCACATAACCGACCCTCAGACCAGCAATGCGCGACACCTCGCCTTCGCTCGGCTTCAACACGCCGATAGCCATTTTAGCGCTGGTGGATTTTCCCGAACCATTGGGACCGATCAGCGTGACGATCTCGCCCTTGCTGACGGAAAACTCCACGCCGCGCACAAGCCAGCGGCCGTTGCGCTGCACGCCGGCATTGGAAAGGGAAACCAGTATCTCGTTACCCTTGGGGGCGGAATGAAGCATGGGATTGTCCGATCGGGGATGTTGCTTACCGCTATTGCATACGTTATAGAGTTACGCAATAAATGTAATAACATAACTATACTTCTTCAAGTGGAGTGCATTTCATGAAATCGATCCTGATCCCGCTCATGGCATCGGTGGCAATAGCGGCAGCCGCTTCCGGCGCCACGGCCGCGCCCAATGTCGTGGTCTCGATCAAGCCCGTCCATTCGCTCGTCGCGGCGATCATGCAAGGTGTGGGCGAACCGCAGCTGATCGTCGATGGCGCGGCCTCACCACATACCTATAATCTAAGGCCATCCAATGCCCGCACGCTGGAAAAGGCCGATCTGGTTTTCTGGGTCGGGCCGGGACTGGAAGCCTTCCTCCAAAAGCCGCTGGAGGCGCTTGCCAGCAAGGCAACGGTTGTGGAACTGGAAGACGCAAAGGGGCTGGAAAAACTGCCCTTCCGTGAAGGCGGCCCTTTCGAGGCGCATGACCACGGCGAGGAAGGCCATGGAGAACATGAGGACCATGCCGAAGAGGCAGGCGCCCATGATCATGGAAACGACCATCGTCATGACGACCGTGAGCACGGCGCATATGACACGCATCTCTGGCTGGATCCCGCCAATGCCAAGGCCATGGCCCAGGAGATCGAAACCGCGCTGATCACGGCCGATGCCGGCAATGCCGCGATCTACCAGGCGAATACGAAAAAGCTGATCGATGACATCGACGCGCTGGACACCGAGATCGCGGACACGATCAAACCGGTGAAGGACAAGCCCTTCATCGTTTTCCACGACGCCTACCAGTATTTCGAGCACCGTTACGGCGTGAAGACGGCGGGATCGATCACCGTCAGCCCAGAAACCCTGCCCGGCGCGGATCGCGTCAGCCAAATGCAGGAAAAGGTCCGCCAACTTGGCGCGACCTGCGTTTTCGCCGAACCGCAATTCGAGCCAAAACTGATCTCGGTCATCACCGAAGGCACGGCGGCAAAGTCTGCGACGCTTGATCCCGAAGCGGCCACGCTGGAACCCGGTCCCGATCTCTATTTCAAGCTGATGCGCGGCATTGCCGGCTCATTAAAGGATTGCCTGTCCTGATGCGTTTAACGACGAGCGGTAGTCCTCCGCCTCCGTCATTCCGGCGTTGAGCCGGAATCCAGCCGACGCGCGCCTGCGCGGAGACAAAGACTCTTTTCAGCCCAAGGACCTTGGCTGGCTGGATGCCGGATCAAGTCCGCCATGACGGAAGGTAATCGTGAAAAAGTGCAACGAGGTCGAAGTGCGGAGCGGTTAGTTAGGGCTTCGGCGCCATCTCCGACCAGACCGGCCCGCTGACGCTTTGCAGCGTTTCCGGCGGCGCGCCGCTGATGCGCGCCAGAAGGGCCTTGGCAAGCTCCCTGCCCGCCAGCTTGATGTCTTCGTTGACGGTGTGGATCTGCGGCTTGATCCAGTTCAGGAATTCGGCGGATTGTTTTGACACGATGTCGATATCCTCGCCAATCCTGACACCGGCCGCCTCAAAACCCGCCACGAGCGCAATGGTGCTGCTGCCGCTGATGGAAACGATACCATCAGGGCGATCGTCCGACCGCATCAGCCGCTCGCCAAAATCACGGATTTTCTCCAGCGGCGTTTCAATGGTAACGGCATCGATTGGAAATTCGGAGAGGCCGAAATCCCTGATTCCCCGGTTGAAACCCTTGCGGGCGTGATCATGGAAGGAAAAGCGCGATGGCGGCACGATGATGGCGATCCTCTTTCGCCCGCATTGCGCCAGCCGCTCGACGGCCTCATAGGCATAGGCCTCGTTGTCGAAATCGTGATAGGCATGTTCGATGTCCATATCGGACCGCCCATGGGTAACGAAGGGCATGTTGCGCTCCGTCATCAGTCGGACGCGCGGATCGTTCGGCTCAATTTTGGAGATAATGACCCCATCCGCCGAGCCCGTCTCGAGAATGTAGCGGATCGGCACCATGGAATCCTTGGCGTGGGTATGGGGGGTGACGACCAGGTGATATTGCGTCGCCGACAGTATCTCGGTGATGCCGAACACCATCTGGCTGGTGAAACCCATCAATTCCTCGTCCACGCTCAGCACCAGAGCGATGACATTGGTCTTGCCGGTGCGCAGGCGCACGCCGGCGCGGTTCGGCTGGTAGCCGATCTGACGGGCGATCAGCCGCACACGTTCCTTGGTTTCAGCCCCGATATCCGGAGCATCCTTCAGCGCGCGTGACACGGTGGTGATACCCAGACCCGTCATGAAGGCGATGGTCTTCAAGGTCGGGCGTTCGCCCGTCGTGGCGGGCGTATCGCCCCTGCCGGATTTGCCTGTATCGTTCATGTCATTTCGCCACGCTTTACCGAACGGTAATCATAGATAGCTTTTGCGCTGTTGCAAAGGCAAACGTCAGAGGCCGCCTACGTGCCCAATCCCTGCACCGCAGATTATGGCTACAACGATATAGGTTCGGAAAAATTCTCCTGAAGCGTGCAATGCATTTCCGACTAGGAGTTACAGAATGACGACCATTCCGCAGGAAAAAATCCTAATAATTAAGATTATAAAACATACAAAAATATCTGATTTATAATAAGAAATATGGACTTCATGAAAATACCTTTCCTTGCTGGTTACCATATCTCATCGGCAATCGCCCAGACCTCGGTAAGTTTCATTCCGAAGGCATGACGGAACGATTGTTTTACGGTAACGTTGCCGGAGGGAGGAGATCGTCAGGCCATGCGAGCTGGCAGCAGCCGGCGTGCGGGCATCCATCTTCCCCAGATTCCGACACAAGCCTGCATCACAATGCAGGCCCATCCGCTTCGAATTCGTATTATGCAGGGTCCGATCATGATTTCTTCCTCCACGCCCGAAACCGTCATCGATCTGGCCGGGCCGTGGCGCCTGGCATCCGTGGAAGGAGACCATGCGACCGAACTTTCCGTCCCCGGCGATATTCATAGCGCACTCAAAAATGCCGGCATCATCCCCGACCCCTATCACGGCGCCAATGAACATGCGGTGCAATGGGTCGCAGAGCGCGACTGGATCATCGAGCGGACATTCATCCTTGATGATGCCGATGCCAGCTGGTATCTCGATATCGACTATCTCGATACGGTCGCCATCGTCTTCGTCAACGATGTCCCGGTCTTGAGTTCAGACAATTGCTTCCGCCGTTACCGTCCCGATGTGTCGCGCGCCTTGCGCCCCGGTGAAAACACCGTTCGCATCCATTTCCATTCCAACATCGCTGCAGGCGCGGAGCGGCAGGCACGGCAGCCATTTTATGTTCCCTATCACCCAGGCAACTCGCCGATTGCCAACGGCAACATGCTGCGCAAGCCGCAGTGCCATTTCGGCTGGGACTGGAACATCGCGATTGCACCGCTCGGCCTTTACGGGAAAATTCTGCTGAAGCGCCTCGATACGGCCCGCGTCGAACATGTCGTCACCTCGCAGCACCATGTCGAAGGCGGCGTCGAGTTGCATGTGGCCGTCACGCTGTTTGCCGAAGGCCCGGCGAGCCTGCCGCTCTATCTTTCCCTCAACAATGACAGGCTGCGGCTCGATTGCGGCGTCGGTGCGGGCGAGACGGTAGTGCGCCACGTCTTCTTCGTGGAAAATCCGGCACTCTGGTGGCCGGCGGGCAGCGGCGAGCAGACGCTCTACACGCTGACGGTGGAACTGCCGGATGAAACAGTCACCCGCCAGATCGGTTTCAGAACGATCGAACTTCTGACGGACAAGGATGAGGCCGGCAGCCGCTTTGCCTTCCGCATCAACGGCCGGGAAATTTTCTGCCGCGGCGCCAACTGGATTCCAGCAGACGCGCTCTATTCGCTGACCAGTCGGGAAAAGACCGAGGACCTCTTATGTTCGGCAGTCGAGGCCAACATGAACATGATCCGCGTCTGGGGCGGCGGGTTCTATGAGGAAGACTGGTTCTACGATCTCTGCGACCGTCTCGGCCTTCTGGTCTGGCAGGATTTCATGTTCGCCTGCAACCTTTACCCCTGCAGCGAGGACTTTCTCGACAATGTCGAACACGAGGTCGACTATCAGGTGAAACGCCTGTCCTCGCACCCGTCCATCGCGCTCTGGTGCGGCGACAACGAGCTGGTGGGCGCGCTGACCTGGTTCGAAGAGCCCCGCAACAATCGCGACCGCTATCTTGTGGCCTACGACCGCCTGAACCGCACCATCGAACGGGCACTGAAAAAAGCCGCCCCGGAAGCGCTCTGGTGGCCCTCCAGCCCGGCTTCAGGCTACCTCGATTATGGTGACGCCTGGCATGCGGATGGTTCCGGCGACATGCATTATTGGTCCGTCTGGCACGAAAACAAATCGTTCGATAATTATCGTTCGGTGAAGCCGCGCTTCTGCTCCGAATTCGGTTTCCAGTCCTACACATCCATGCCCGTTATCCGCACCTATGCGGAAGAGAAGGACATGAACATCGCCTCCCCGGTGATCGAACTGCACCAGAAGAATGTCGGCGGCAACGAGCGAATAGCCGGCACCATGTTCCGTTATTTCCGCTTCCCCAAGGATTTCGAAAATTTCGTCTATCTGAGCCAGGTTCAGCAGGCACTGGCCATCCGCACGGCGGTCGATTACTGGCGCTCGCTGAAACCCCATTGCATGGGAACGCTCTACTGGCAGCTCAACGACACATGGCCGGTCGCCTCATGGTCGAGCCTCGATTATGGCGGCGGCTGGAAAGCGCTGCATTATGCCGCCCGCCGTTTCTTCCAGCCGGTCGCGGTCTCGGCCATTCCCTCGCAAGATGGACGCTTGGTGAGCTTTTCCATGGTCAACGACACGGAGGAAGATGTCGAGATCGACATGAATATCGTCGCCCTCAATCTGGACGGTACCCGCGTGCCGCTGAAATCCGCCAACGGCACCTGCGGCACGGAAAAGGCTGCGGCGCTGACTGAAATAGACATGGACAGCCTGCCTGATGGCGCGATCCTTGCCTGGAACTTCATCGCCTCCAACGGCATGACCGGCGAGGGCCACCATGTGCGCGACACCTACAAGGCTCTGGAGCTTCAGCCCGCCGGCCTGACCTTTTCGGTCAGCACGCTGAAAAACGGCCAATTCGAGATTGATGTCACGGCCACGGGGCTCGCCCTCTTCGTCATGCTGGAAGCCGATCAGCCCGGGCGTTATTCGGACAATCTGTTCGATCTCTCGGCCGGCGAAACGCGCCGCATCATCTTCACGCCGAAGGCGGGCGGCGCTCAGCCGCATTTCCGCATCTTCGATCTTCATACCTGCCAATCCTCGCATTGAAACCATGCGTCGAAAGGCTTAACCATCCCCTCGAGAAAGCAGGCATTCGCGCCTGTCTTCATCGGTTCAAAGGGTTGCGGGTTCTCCGCAACCAGTCATCAGCAAGTGGAGGAAGACCCATGGTTTGGCAACCGGCCGAAAACCGATACAAATCCATGAAATACAATCATTGCGGAAAGACCGGCCTGAAACTACCGGCAATCTCGCTCGGGCTCTGGCACAATTTCGGCAACGACACGCCGCACCAGACGAAGCAGGCCATTTGCCGCCGCGCCTTCGATCTCGGCATTACCCATTTCGACCTCGCCAACAATTACGGCCCGCCGCCCGGCAGCGCCGAAACCGCCTTTGGCGAAATTCTGAAGACGGATTTTGCCGGTTATCGCGACGAGATGATCATCTCGTCCAAGGCCGGTTACAATATGTGGCCCGGCCCTTACGGCGAATGGGGCAGCCGCAAATATCTGATCGCCTCCTGTGACCAGAGCCTGAAGCGCATGGGTCTGGACTACGTCGATATCTTCTATTCCCACCGTTTCGACCCCAACACGCCGCTTGAGGAAACCTGCGGCGCCCTGGACCAGATCGTGCGATCCGGCAAGGCGCTTTACGTCGGCATCTCGTCCTACAATTCGAAGCGCACCCGCGAGGCCGCCGTCATCCTGAAGGACCTCGGCACGCCCTGCATCATCCACCAGCCGAGCTATTCCATGATCAACCGCTGGATCGAGGAAGACGGTCTCGTTGATACGCTGGAAGATCTGGGCATCGGCTCCATCGTCTTCTCTCCGCTGGCGCAGGGCATGCTGACGACGAAATATCTCGGCGGCGTGCCGGACGGCAGCCGTGCATCGCAGAGCAAGTCGCTCAACCCGGCCTTCCTCAATGAGCGCAATGTCGAAAACATACGCGCGCTCAACAGCATTGCCGAACGGCGTGGCCAGACGCTGGCGCAGATGGCCATCGCCTGGGTGCTTCGCGGCGGCCGCATCACCTCGGCACTGATCGGCGCTAGCCGTGTCGAGCAGGTCGAGGATTGCGTGAAGGCGCTCGATAATCCCGATTTCTCCGCAGAGGAGCTTGCGGAAATCGACCGTTACGCCAGGGATGCGGACATCAACCTCTGGGCAAAATCCGCCGAACGCGTTTGATGAAGAAGCGACCGCCCGGTTATTCCGGGCGGTCCGACCCACTCGATAAACTCAAAACGAAAGATTAACTTCCGCCCCTAAGCATTAACAACCATTACATAAATGTAATTTTAAATTCAGTTTCCGTTCATTCGTTTATTCGTAAGTTCTCCTCATCGAAACACGAGAGGAAACATTCATGAAAAAGTTCGTCACCATTCTTCTGGCCGCCACTGTTCTTGCTGCTCCGATGGCCCAGGCGCAGAGCCGCCACGACGATCGCCATCGCGGCGTTACCGTCGAGCGTCAGGTCACCACCAAAAAGGTCATCGTCAAGAAGCACCGCTGGGATCGCGGCCAGCGCCTGTCTGCGGGCGAACGCCGCCACACGGTCGACCGCCGCGACTATCGTCGCTACCGTCTTGCCGAGCCGCGCCGCGACCAGCGCTGGGTGCGCGTCGACAACCAGTTCCTGCTCATCAACGCCGTCAGCGGCCTGATCGTCGGCCTCGCTGCCGCACGCTAATCCGGGCCTCGATGAAATGAAAAAGGCCCGCTTGCGCGGGCCTTTGTCGTCTATCGTTTTAGCCGATCAGAAAATGTCGGCGCCGCTACCCCACGGGCCATGCGGCTTGTCGACGCCGTCGGTGCGCTCGAAACCATGCGCGCCGAAGAAGTCGCGCTGCGCCTGGATGAGGTTGGCGCTGCCACGGGCGCGACGATAGGCGTCGAAATAGCCAAGAGCCGAAGCGAGAGCCGAAACAGGCAGACCCGAGAGAACCGCGTAGGAAACGACACGGCGCAGAGCAGCGTCGGTGTCCTTGACGATGCCGGAGAAGGCAGGCGTCACGATGAGGTTGGCCACATGCGGGTCCTTGGTGAAGGCCGAGGTGATCTCATCGAGGAATTCCGAGCGGATGATGCAGCCAGCGCGCCAGATGCGGGCGATGGTCGGCATCGGCAGGTTCCAGTTAAACTCCTTCGATGCGGCAGACATGATTGCGAAGCCCTGTGCATAGGCACCAACCTTGGCGGCCAGAAGCGCGCTTTCCAGATCGGCGATGAAGGCCTTTCTGTCAGCGGGCGTTGCTGCGACGGTCGGCAGGCCGAAGATCTTCTCGGCAGCTTCGCGCTCGTCCTTCTGCGAGGAGAGAATGCGGGCAGCCACGGCCGCCTCGATGGCGGTTGCGGCGACGCCCATATTCTGCGCCTCGATGACCGACCACTTGCCGGTGCCCTTCTGGCCGGCCTTGTCGAGGATCAGATCGACCATCGGCTTGCCGGTGATCGGATCGGCGGCGCGCAGAACCTTCTCGGTGATTTCGATCAGGTAGGAGTTGAGGCGGCCCTTGTTCCATTCGGCGAACACGTCGGCGATTTCGACTGCGCTCATCTTCAGGCCGTCACGCAGGATTCCGTAGATTTCGGCGATCATCTGCATATCGGCATATTCGATGCCGTTGTGGATGGTCTTGACGAAATGGCCGGCGCCGTCATTGCCGAGCCATGCCACGCACGGATCGTCATTATACTTGGCGGAAATGGAGGTCAGCACCTTCTCGACGCGCTTCCAGCTATCCTCGGTGCCGCCGACCATGATCGACGGTCCATGGCGCGCGCCTTCTTCACCGCCGGATACGCCCATGCCGATAAAGGTTAGGCCGCTGTCCTTGAGGTTATCAAAACGGCGGATCGTATCGCGGAAATTCGCATTGCCCGCGTCGATCATGATGTCGCCGTTCGAGAGGTGCGGCTTCAGGATTTCCATCTGCTGGTCAACCGGATCGCCGGCCTTGATCATGATGATGATCGGGCGCGGAGGGCGAATGGCGGCGACGAATTCCTCGATGGTTTCGCATGGAATGATCTGGCCTTGCAGATCGCCAGCGTCAGCGTAGAATTTTCGTGTAACTTCCGGGGTTCGGTTGAATACGGCAATCTTGTTGCCCTTTTCCGCGATGTTCAACGCCAGGTTCGAGCCCATGACGCCGAGACCGATCAAACCGATTTCTGCCTGTTCCACGGATGTGCCTCCATCTTGCTTTTAGGTGGTCGTGTTGTGGCACTGTAATGAACAAACGGCAAGGCTAGGGGCGACTGAAACGATTAAATTTTGATGACGCAAATCAGCTTTGCATATTTGCGACAGGTCGAGGCAAGCTCAGAACACCGCTAGGAAGAACGCGGCCGGTCGTCTCCGTCATCGAGCGCCCGCCAGGCCGCCCCATCCATATCCTCATATTGCCCTGATCGCACCGACCAGAGAAAGGCAAAGAGCCCGAGCGCACCAAGAAACAGTGCGACGGGGATGAGATAGATCAGCATGTTCATGCCGCTTGCGCCCCCTCGCCCGTAAATTCCGTCATCACCGCCTCATTCCTCGAAACTGGCTCGGCCTTTCCCGCAAGACGCAGGGCATTGGCAACGACGATCAGCGACGATGTCGACATGGCGATGGCGGCGATCATCGGCGTCGCGTAACCGGCAATCGCAATCGGCACGGCGATGACATTATAACCAATGGCGAGAGCGAAATTCTGCCGGATGAGCCGTCCGGCCAGACGCGATGTCTCGATTGCGACGGGAACGGCATTGAGATCCTCATGCATGAAGACGAAGTCGGCGGCCTGCCGACCAATATCGGCGGCGGTGGCAGGCGCCATGGAAACGTGGGCTGCAGAAAGCGCAGGTGCATCATTGATGCCATCACCCACCATCAGTACCTTTCGCCCCTCGCCTGCCAGCGCCACACAACGCCCCGCCTTGTCTTTCGGCGACAGGTCCGCGTTCCATTTGGTTATCCCCAGACGATGCGCCATGGCTTTGACCGCGGCTGCCCGGTCGCCGGACACGATTTCCTGCACCAGTCCCCGCGCAGATAGGCCGCGCAATGCCTGCATTGCACCGGGTCGCGGATTGTCCTCGAAACCGAACGTCGCCAGATGCCGGCCGTCGAGCGAGAGCACCACTTCCGAGCGCGCATCGTCATTTTCCGGCTGTGTGTCTTGCGGGCAGGCAAACCGGCGATTGCCAAGCCGATAGGTTCCCGCCGCCGTCTTTGCCTCGACGCCGGAACCGGGAATTTCTCGCACCGCGTCGTAGACCGGTAAAGTTCCGGCATAGGCGGCATGCAGGGCTTTAGACAGCGGGTGGCGCGAATGGGCAGCGAGGCCGGCGGCAATCGCCATCGTTGCTGGCTTCACATCGCCGGTTTCCACCAGCCTCGGTTTTCCAACCGTCAGGGTGCCTGTCTTGTCGAACAGCACGGTGTCGATTTCGGCCAGTCGCTCCATCGCCGAGCCTTCCTTGACCATGATGCCATGCCGGAAAAGCCGCCCTGCCGCCACCACCTGCACCACCGGAACGGCGAGACCAAGCGCGCAGGGGCAGGTGATGATGAGAACCGCAATCGCGATCAGCATAGCCTGTTTCCAGTCACCGCCAAAAATGCCCCAGCCGAGGAAGGTCACGAGAGCAAGAAGATGCACGACGGGCGAATAATAGCTCGCGGCGCGGTCGGCGATGCGCCGGTAACGCGCCCGCCCACCTTCCGCCGCCTCCATCAGCCCGATCACTTCGGAGAGAAACGAATCCTTTGCCGATGCGGTCACCCGCGCCGTCAGCGAACCGGTGAGATTGAGCGTACCGGCCTGAAGCAGATCGCCCGCCTCCACCCGGCGCGGCGCGCTTTCGCCGTTGACGATGGACATGTCGAGATCGCTGCTGCCGCTGATGACCATCGCATCCACGGCCACGCGGTCACCCGCGGCAATTGCAATCGCCATGCCGGGCAGCACATCGGCAAGCGGACGATATTCCCGCGTTCCGTCCTCACTGACCACGGTCGCGCCGCGCGGCGAAAGCCGGGCCAGCCCGGCAATGGCCGAACGCGCCCTGTCGCGCATGATATGGTCAAGCGCGCGGCCGATCAGCAGGAAGAACAGCAGCGATACGGTTGCGTCGAACCATGCGTGTTCGCCATGATGAATGGTTTCCCAAAGCGACACGGCATAGGAAAGCGTGATGGCGAGCGCAATCGGCACATCCATATTGGTGCGGCCATGCTTCAGCGCATTCCACGCCGACTGATAAAAGAAACGCCCGCCATAGATCAGCGCCGGCGCGGCGATCATCGCCGATATCCAGTGGAACATATCGCGCGTCGCCGCATCGGCCCCGGACCAGACGGAGACGGACAAAAGCATGATATTGGCCGAAGCAAAGCCACAGAGCGCCACCGCCCTGATCAGCTGCGAACGCAATGCGTCGGAGGCATCCTGTCCACTCGCGAAAAGATGCGTGCGGTAACCCGTTTCAAGGATCGCACGGGCGAGATCGGCGGGGTCAGTCCTGATGCCGTCGATCTCCTCCCTCCAGACAATCGCCACCCGTTTGGACGACAGGTTCACACGCGCCTGTTCCACTTGCGGCAGACGGCGGAGCGCGGTCTCAACGGTGGTGATGCAGGCCCCGCAATAAACGCCCGGCACGCTGAGGTCGGTCTGGCGCAGCCCCTGCCCCAGATCGCGGCTTGCCAGCATCAGCTCCTCTGATGAGGGTGGGTTGACCGGCTCGCCAAGTTGTATCGATCCTTCCGTTCCGGGTGCGCAGCAACTCATTTGCGCCCCCGGATGACGGCGATCCGCGTGCCCTCGTGCACGATGATCCTGCCGTCCTTGACGGCGGTGACCTCGACGATCCACTGGCCCGGCAACATGTCGTGCTTGGCCGTGAAGGCACCGGTGGAAACCGGCGTCAGCTCCATGTCGAAATTCTGGTGTTCACCCACCGGCCGGCGGAAATGCGCCGTTACCGTGTCCGTATCCACAGGACCAGTATCGGGATGAAACACCTCGTAGCGCACGGTGTTTTCATCCACCACCAGCTTGCCCTTGATGCCGGTCGCAGCCCTTGCCTTGGCGGCTTCGGCCTTGGCGTTGAACTGCTGGCTGGCGACATAGGTATTGGGCACCACCAGCCCGCTCCAGCTGGTAACGGCATTCCACGCCATCACCATGTTGACGGTGATGATCGTGCCGAAGAACAGCACCATCACGCCGAGCATATGCCAGCCGGTGAAAACGAAGCCGGATGCCTGGCTTTTATTGGTTGTCATTTCTTCACTCCCGGAGCGTTGAAGACGGCATCGTAACGGGCCGTCTCATGGCCGCCCGTATCGCTGACGATGAATCCGAAGTTTTCCGCAGCCCGCGCCACATCCCCGCCCGGCAGGGTGACGAAGACCTTCAGCGTCGTCGCCTCGTCCGGCTCCACCATCACCTCGAAGCTGCGTGAGGCTGCATCCGACACGCCGTTGATCTTCATCACCGCATTCGGAATGCCCTCGATGGTCAGGCTTATCGTGCGCGGTTGCGGCACCATGTTGAGGATGCGGACCGTGTAGCCGTTGCGGACGGAGCCGCTCGATTCCAGCACATATTGCGGATTGCGGTCATGAAGGACATTGAGCGCCAGCCGCTCGCGCGTCACCAGCGCCACCAGCAGGCCGATGCCGACGGCAGCCCAGATCGCCGTATAAAGAAGCGTGCGCGGACGGAAGACGATGCGCCAGTCGAAATGGCGAATGCTGTTTTTGAAACTGTCATCCTCATTGCGCACATTGGCGGGACGGATCGCGTGCCGGCCGTTGCCGGTCGCAAGCGCCATGTTGGACTGGTATTCGGACAGCGTCGCATAGGCGATCAGCCCGCGTGGCTTGCCGATCTTGTCCATCACCCCGTCGCAGGCATCGATGCAGAGCGCGCAGGTGATGCATTCCAGCTGCTGGCCGTCCCTGATGTCGATGCCCATGGGACAGACCGCCACGCAGGCATTGCAATCGACGCAGTCGCCGATGCTCTCCCCTGCTGCAGTGGCCTTTTTGGCGTGTCTTGAGCGTGGCTCCCCGCGCCAGTCATTATAGGTCACGACCAGTGAATTCTCATCCAGCATCGCCGCCTGGATACGCGGCCAGGGACACATATAGGTGCAGACCTGCTCGCGCATCAGCCCGCCGAAAACGTAGGTCGTGGCGGTGAGGATCGCGACGGTCGAATAGGCGATCATCGGCGCCTGCCCGGTCACGAACTGCATCGCCAGCGTCGGCGCGTCGGCAAAATAAAAGATCCAGGCGCCACCGGTCAGAACGCCGATCACCAGCCAGATCGCATGTTTCAGGACGCGTTTGCGCAGCTTTTCGAATGTGAAGGGCGCGGCATCCAGCTTCATGCGGGCGTTCCTGTCACCCTCGATCGCCCGCTCTACGACCAGAAACAGGTCCACCCAGACGGTCTGCGGACAGGTATACCCACACCATGCGCGACCCACCGCGGAGGTGACGAGAAACAGCCCCAGCCCCGCCATGACCAGCAGTCCGGCGACGAAAAAGAACTCCTGCGGCCATATCTCGATGAAGAAGAAATAAAAGCGCCTGTTGGCGATATCGATCAGCACCGCCTGATCGGGCGCATAAGGTCCCCTGTCCCAGCGCAAAAACGGCGTCAGATAATAGATGCCGAGGGTGACGAGCATCACCAGCCATTTGAACCGGCGGAACCGGCCCTCGGCCCGCTTGGGGAAAATCTTCTTGCGCGCCTCATAGAGGGGTTTACGCGTCTTTGCCGAATTGACGGCTTCCGCCTCCAGCCTTTCAACGGACTGTTGCGGGCGATCTTGTCCGGCGCGATAGATGTTCATGTCAGGAGTCCATTTTTATCTCCTTGCTTTCTCCCATCTCACCGGCAAAACATCCTTGACTTACATCAAGCGACGACAAAGTGGCGCAGTGAGAGGACTGCACCGTAAAGGGAGGATGCGATGCCTGTCATGCAGTCGAGAATCATTCATCTGTCGATCGAAAAACCGTGGAGCCATGTCTATGATTTCACGTCCGATCCGCAGACCATGCCGCGTTGGGCCGCCGGTCTTGCAGGCGGCCTCAGACCGCAAGGCGAAGACTGGATTGCCGATGGCGGGCCGCTCGGTGAAGTGCGCGTCAATTTCGCGCCGACAAACGAATTCGGCGTGGTAGACCATGTCGTCACATTGCCCGATGGCCTGAAGGTCTATAACGCGCTGCGGGTGACGCCGAATGGCAGCGGCGCTGAAGTCAGCTTCACGCTGCTTCGCCTTCCGGGCATGACGGACGAAGATTTCGAACGGGATGCGCAAATGGTCCGGGCAGACCTCGAAACATTGAAGTCGCTGCTCGAAACGGAATGATGGAGAAAACAATGACCACGAATACGAACGACCGGCGGATCGATTACGTCGAGTTCAATGTGACCGATATCGAGCGCAGCAAGGAATTTTACGGCGGCGCTTTCGGCTGGTCCTTCAAGGATTATGGCCCGCAATATTGCGAATTTTCCGACGGCCGGCTGACCGGCGGTTTCACCACCACAGCACCGGTCTCCGCCAGGGGCGGGCCGCTTGTCATTCTCTACGCCGCCGATATCGAGGATATGCAACGGCGCGTCGAGGCAGCCGGTGGACAGATCAGCGTCGCGATCTTCGCCTTTCCCGGCGGACGCCGCTTTCACTTCACCGATCCTGATGGATACGAGCTGGCCGTCTGGTCGGATCGATAAGAAAAGGGCCGCATAGCGGCCCGTCTATTGAAACCTCTCCACGTCATCCTCGGGCTTGACCCGAGGATGACGTGGAGTATGTGGGAAGGTTAGTTATTCGTCTTGGGCCGGGGCCGCATCACGCGGCCCTTTCCTTTTCCTGTTTAGCAATCACTCACCACCGCCCAGCGAATGCACGAAGATCGCAAGCTGCTTGACGGTGGTATCGCCGAGACGCGCACCCCAGGCGGGCATGACGCCGTGCTTCGGCGAACGTATCTGCGAGACAATGCCCTCTTCGCCATGGGACTTCAGCCAGATGGCGTCGGCAAGGTTAGGTGCGCCGAATTCCCGATTACCCCTGGCATCCTCACCGTGGCACGAGGCGCAATTATCAGCGAAAAGCTGCTTGCCCGGTTCCACCAGCGCCGGATTGGCGGGCTTGCCGGTGAGGCTGACGACATAGGCGGCGACTTCGCGGATTTCGTCCGACTTGAGGATGTCGCCGAAGGCCGGCATTTCCGAAGCGCGTGTATCCGCATCGTCGGCAAAACGAATGCCGTGCTTCACCGTCGTATAGATATCCTCGACGCTCCCGCCCCACATCCAGTCGTCATCGTTGAGGTTGGGATAACCCTGCCCGCCCTCGGCACCGGAACCGTGACACTGGATACAATTGACCTTGAAAGCGGCGGCACCGCCGGAAAGGGCAAATTGTCTCAGGGTCGGATCGGCCTGTATTTCGGCGAGTGAGGAGCTGGCGATCCTGTCGACGTAAACGCTCTGCGTCTGCTTCGCGTCAGCCATATCGGCGGCAATCTCGCCGCGGCTGCTCCAGCCGAGCAAGCCTTGTGTCGCGCCGTTGATCAGCGGCCATGCCGGAAAGGCGATGGTATAGCCGATTGCCCAGATGATGGTGGCGTAGAAGGTCCAGACCCACCAGCGCGGCATGGGGTTGTTCAACTCGCGGATACCGTCCCATTCGTGGCCGGTGGTTTCGACGCCGCTGATGTCATCAATGTGTTTTTCGGACATATCCTAGTCCTCCCTGAGCGGAATGCTGGCGGCATCGTCCGCGGCCTTTTTCGAGCCGGGGCGAAGGGTGAAAACGACGACGCCGGCGAAGAACAGGGTCATGGCAAGCAGACCCCAGCTGTCGGCAAAGTGGCGCATGGCCGTATAGGTTTCCATCGTTTCGCCTCCTCAGCGATATCCGGCGGCATCGTCATAGGTCGAGAAATCGACCAGCGTGCCGAGCATCTGCAGATAGGCGACCAGAGCATCCATTTCGGTGAGCTTTGTCGGATCGCCGTCGAAATCGCCCACCTTCGCCTTCGGATAACGCGCCAGGAGTTCCGACGAATCCGCATTCGGGTCAGCCTGGGCGGCAAGATCGGCGGCGGATTTCTCGATCATCTCGTCGCTATAGGGCACACCGACGGCGCGGTTAGCCTTCAGCTCCATCGAGATATCGGTGATCTTCAGCTGCGTGGTTTTCAGAAACGCATAGGACGGCATGATCGATTCCGGCACCACCGAGCGCGGATCGGCCAGATGCTGCACATGCCATTCGTTCGAATAACGATCCCCGACGCGCGCGAGGTCAGGCCCCGTGCGCTTGGAGCCCCACTGGAACGGATGGTCGTACATGGATTCCGCCGCCAGGCTGTAATGCCCGTAACGCTCCACCTCGTCGCGGAACGGCCGGATCATCTGGCTGTGGCAGACGTAACATCCCTCGCGGATGTAGATGTTGCGCCCGGCAAGCTCCAGCGGCGTGTAGGGTCGCATGCCTTCCACCTTCTCGATGGTGTTTTCGAGATAGAAGAGCGGTGCGATTTCCACGATGCCGCCAATCGAGACGACCAGCAGGGAGCCGACCAGAAGCAGCGTGGCGTTGCGTTCGATGACGCCGTGTTTGTCGAGTATGGACATCGGCCCCTCCTTATTCAGCAGGCTGTAGCGAACGGGTTTCGGCGGGCTGCGCCGAAGCCTCGGCATCCGTGTGAACGCCTTCGTCGCGTTGATGACCGAGGATGGTCATCGTGACGTTGTAGGCCATGATCAGTGCCCCGCTGAGGAACATCAGGCCGCCCAGTGCACGCATCACGTAATAGGGGAACAGCGCCGCGACCGATTCCGCGAAGGAATAAACGAGGAAGCCCTGCGTATCGTATTCGCGCCACATCAGCGCCTGCTGGATGCCGGCCACCCACATGACGGCGGCGTAAATGACGATGCCGAGCGTGGCGAGCCAGAAGTGCCAGTTGACCAGTTGCAGGCTGTAGAGACGCTCCCTGCCCCAGAGTTTCGGCGTCAGGTAGTAGATCGCGCCGAAGGTGATCATGCCGTTCCAGCCAAGAGCACCCGAATGCACATGGCCGATGGTCCAGTCGGTATAGTGGCTGAGCGAGTTGACGGCCTTGATCGACATCATCGGCCCCTCGAAAGTCGCCATGCCGTAGAAGGCCACCGCCATCACCATCATGCGCACGATGGGATCGGTGCGGATCTTGTCCCAGGCGCCCGAAAGCGTCATCAGGCCGTTAATCATCCCGCCCCAGGACGGCATCCACAGCATGATCGAGAACACCATGCCGAGCGTCTGCGCCCAGTCCGGCAGCGCCGTATAGTGCAGGTGGTGCGGACCGGCCCAGATATACATGAAGATCAGCGCCCAGAAGTGGATGATCGACAGGCGGTAGGAATAGACCGGGCGGTTCACCTGCTTGGGAATGAAATAATACATCATGCCGAGGAAGCCGGCGGTCAGGAAAAAGCCGACGGCGTTATGGCCGTACCACCATTGCGTCAGCGCGTCCTGCACACCCGAGAAAGCCGAGTAGCTCTTCACCCCGAGGAACGACACGGGTATCGCCAGATTGTTGACGATGTGCAGCATGGCGATGGTGACGATGAAGGCGAGATAAAACCAGTTCGCCACATAGATATGCGGCTCCCTGCGCATCAGGATCGTACCGAGGAAGGCAACGAGATAGGCGACCCAGACAATTGTCAGCCAGATATCGACATACCATTCCGGCTCGGCATATTCGCGGCCCTGCGTGATACCAAGCAGGTAGCCGGTGGCGGCCATGACGATGAAGAGATTATAACCCCAGAAGACAAACCAGCCGAGATTGCCGCCGAACAGGCGTGCACGACAGGTTCTCTGCACAACGTAAAATGACGTCGCGATCAGCGCATTTCCCCCGAAAGCGAAGATCACCGCGGAGGTGTGCAGCGGCCGCATGCGGCCGAAGTTAAAATAAGGCGCGATGTTGAGATCGGGAAAGGCAAGCTGCAACGCGACCACGACCCCGACCAGAAAACCGACGACGCCCCAGAACACGGTGGCGATGACACCGTATTTCACCACCTCGTCGAAATACTCCGACTTGAGGCGCGCGCGCGCAGCCTGATCAACCGGCGCGAAGGAAACGCGGCGCAGCAGAAGCACCGTGCTGACCAGAAGCGTAAAAAACAGCACCCACATATGGGCGGCGAAAAGACTGTCGTGAGCGAAAGCCGCCCCGAGCAACGCGAGAAAGGCCCCGAGGGCCACGATCGCGGTTTCTAACGTGTAATTCATTGTTGGTTTCCCCCAACGTGCAAGCGACCGACGAAAGGCACGGCGCGCGCTTGACTAAGCGGAAACGGGCCTTTGCGTCGGTTGGAGCATTGCCACCGGCGTGGGAAAGCCACCTTGATTCAGATCAAGAAAGCAAAGCTGTCGCAGCGGGAGAAAAACGGTGCAGTTACGGACAGGCAATCTCACTGCAAAAAGGCCGGGCTGCGAGTTGGTCCCTGCTTAAGAGGCGGGCGCTATCAGCCCTTCATCTTCAATGGCAGTCCGGCAGCAACGAAATAGACCTCGCCGACAATTGCGGCGACGCGCTGATGCAGCCGCCCGGCATGATCGCGAAATTCCCGCGCCATGCGGTTTTCCGGCACGATGCCGAGACCAACCTCGTTGGAGACCAGAATGAGTCTCGCCCTCGTGGAAGCGATCGCCGCCTCAAGCCCGGCGAAGGCGGGCTCGATATCGGCATTTTCCATCATCAGATTGGTGAGCCACAATGTCAGGCAGTCGATGAGGATGACATTGTCCGACGCATCGAGCCACGTAAGCACCGCAGCGATATCGACCGGCGCCTCGTGGGTTGTCCATTCCCCGCCGCGCCGCGCCTGATGGTGATCGATGCGATCGCGCATTTCATCATCCCACGCCCGGCCGGTGGCGAGATAATGCAGATGCCCGCCGGCGGTCCCCGCAAGCTCTTCGGCGAAACGGGACTTGCCCGACCGCGCACCGCCAAGAATGAAAACGGAGCGGTTTTTATCTGTCATGGGAAACCTGAAAGAGAGGATGGAGCGGACCGGCGTCTTTGCGATGGTGCAAGCCAGAGGCGGCGCGGACATGAAGGGAACGATTCGTAGAAAAAGGCATCCCCCGGTTGCTCATGCCGGACTGCCGCTGATACCGGGCCGGAGAGATCAAAACCTGTCCGCAGGATGCGGATCATATCAAAGTCCTGACAACTCCGGGCGCCGGAAACACCGGTCCTCATGAAAGGCTAGGTGCGAAAGGCGGCCCTGTCAATCGGGACGCGATATGGCCGGAAAATCAAAGCGGAACCGGTACGCAAAACCTTACCCGGAACCGGCAGACCTGCTGTCCGCGAGAGGATTGATAAAGCCACTTGGTTACCGGAACGTTAGCAGAAAATAAAATGATCAAGCTGCAACGCCGCGGCAGAATATCGGCTGACGGAGGCCGCTGCCATTGCCTTGGCATGGCCTTCAAATCAATATGCTTTCGAAGATTCGCAAACAGCAAGGTGGCCTGCCCGTGATGACCATCATGGACTATATTTCGATCGTCGTTTTCATAGTGCTGTGGGCCGTCTATACGCATGTCACGACGGGAAGGACGCTGTTTTCGAGAACCAGCCTCAATCAGGCCATGGCCGAGCGCCGGCGTGAGTGGATCATGAACTCCCTCAAACGCGACCTGAAGATGATCGACACGCAGATCATGGCCGGCCTGCAGAATGGCACCGCCTTTTTCGCCTCCACCTCCATCTTCGCCATCGGCGGATGTTTCGCTCTTCTGGGCGCGACCGAGCAGGTGGAATCGGTGTTTCGCGACATGCCTTTCGTGCACTATGCCGGACGCACGGCCTTCGAGCTGAAGGTCATCGGGCTCACCTGTCTTTTCGGTTATTCCTTCTTCAAGTTCGGCTGGTCCTACCGTCTGTTCAACTATTGCACGATCCTATTCGGCGCCATTCCCATGGTCCACGACGTCAATTCGGACCGTGAGGCGGCGGAGCGCGCGGCTGAAAACGTCATAAAGATGAACATCATCGCTGCTAAGAACTTCAATGACGGCCTGCGGACGATCTTTCTGTCCATCGGTTATCTCGGCTGGTTCATCAGCCCCTATGTCTTCATTGCCAGCACCGTCATCATCATCGTGGCGCTGTTGCGCCGTCAGTTCTTTTCCGAGGCGCGCCGCGCCATCATGGAAGAAACCCGGCCTTGAAATAGCCGCACTTCAAGGGCCAAGCCCGAGTGAATATTGGCCCTCCAAAAAGCTGAAAAAGCGGGAACCATGGACACAAACACAGCCGCAAACGAAAACCGCCGCAAAGGCCGCATCGGCGGTCTCGATACATTGCGCGGGCTGGCGCTCATCGCCATGGCATCCTATCACTTCACGTGGAACCTGGAATATTTCGGCTATCTCGAACCCGGCACGGCGACCACCGGCCTCTGGAAGCTCTATGCGCGCGGCATTGCAAGCTCGTTCCTGTTCCTGGCCGGCTTCAGCCTGTTTCTCGCCCATGGCAAAGGCTTGAACTGGTCGTCCTTCGGCAAGCGTTTTGCGATGGTGGCCGGCTCGGCGCTGCTCATCACCATCGCCACGTATTTCGCCTTTCCGGACAGCTTCATCTTTTTCGGCATCCTGCATAATATCGCCGCCGCAAGCCTCGTGGGCCTGCTGTTTCTGCGCGCGCCGGCGCCCGTAACGCTGCTTTTCGCAGTGATTGCCTTTGCGCTGCCGCAGTATGTCCAGTTTGACCTGTTCAACAGCAAGTGGCTGGCCTGGATCGGCTTCTCCACCATGCCGCCGCGCTCGAACGACTATGTGCCACTCCTGCCATGGCTTGCGCCCTTTCTTGCCGGGCTCGCTGTCTCGCAGTTCGTCACGCCGCGCGACTGGCTGGATCGTTTTCGCAGCCCCAGTTCACCACGCAATCTGATAGCAAGCGCCGGCCGTCACAGTCTGGCCTTCTACCTTATCCACCAGCCGGTGCTGATTGGCCTCGTCTACGTCCTGTCGCAGGCGGCTCCGCCTCCACCGGTCGATCAGGTGGAGCTTTACAAATCAAGCTGCGAAAAGAGCTGTGTCGAACAGCCGAACGGGCTGGAATTGTGCCAGCGTTTCTGCGGCTGCACGCTGGAAAAGCTGCAGGCGGAAAACCTCTTCGACACGATGATGGAAGGCAAGCTCAGCGCCGATCAGCAGACCAAGGTCAGCGAAGTGGCGCAGCAGTGCACGGTTGAGGCGCAGTAGGGAAAAGTTGCGGGGTCATAGAGGGACGGCGTGTTGTCCTACACCCGACGTCATCCTCGGGCTTGACCCGAGGATCCATCGACGTCGCTGTGGACCCTCGGGTCAAGCCCGAGGGTGACGAAGGAGAGGTCTCGACCTCTAAAAGCGCGCCTTAAGCGCGACAGCCAGGGCCCTCGTTCAAGTCCCCACGCCGATTTCGGCAAGCCGGGTCAGACAGGCTTCCTCGACATTGTCGAGTTCAGCAAGGGTCTCTTCGATGTCCTTGCGTTTTTGTCTGAGATCGGCGCGCTTTTCATCGACCTTCTTCATCAGAAGCACCAGTTGGCCCGATTCGCCGGGCGGCTCCTTGTAGACGTGAATAATCTCGCGAATTTCGGAAATCGTGAAACCGATACGGCGGCCGCGCAGAATCTCTTGAATAAGACGGCGATCCGCGGCCCTGAAAAGCCTCGTGCGCCCGCGACGCTCAGGGTGAATCAGCCCCTCATCCTCGTAAAATCGCAGGGTGCGGGTGGAAACACCGAATTCGCGTGTCAGTTCGGTTATGCTATAATACTTGTCCAAGGGCCTATCCGATTCATAATCGGATAATATTATTTGACCTTCACGTAAAAGTCAATTTTTGCCTGCCCCGCCTATCCGGAAATACCGTACCACCAGGTCGCGATACCGAGAAAGGCAAAAAAGCCGACAATGTCAGTCACCGCCGTGACGAAGACCGCCGAGGAGACGGCGGGGTCGGCCCCGAACTTGTCGAGAACCAGCGGAATGAGAATGCCTGCCAGCGCTGCCGCCAGCATGTTCAGACACATGGCGGTGGCGATGATGCCGCCAATATGCACATCCTGAAACCAGATACCGGCAACGACACCGATGGCGCAGCCGAACAGCATGCCGTTGAGGATGCCCACACCCGCCTCACGCCGGATGATGCGGGCGGCGTTGTGAATATCGAGGCTCTTGGTCGCCAGCGCCCGCACCGACACTGTCATGGTCTGCGATCCGGCATTGCCGCCCATGCCGGCGACTGCCGGCATCAGGATCGCCAGCGCGATGATCTGCTGGATGGTCGCATCAAACAGGCTGATCACCGAGGCGGACAGAAAGGCGGTCAGGAGGTTGACTGCAAGCCACGGCACGCGGGAGCGCGAGGTACTGACAATGCTGTCAGACAATTCTTCGTCGCCCACGCCGCCCAGTCTGAGCAGATCCTCTTCCGCCTCTTCCTGAATGACGTCGACCACGTCATCGATGGTGAGCACACCGACCAGCCGGCCGTTATTGTCAACGACGGCGGCGGAGAGAAGGTCATATTGCTCGAAAAGCTGCGCCGCCTCTTCCTGGTCCATCTCGGCCGGAATGGAGTGGTTCGTCTCGTGCATGATCGTTTCGATCTTCACCTGACGTTTGGCGCGCAGCACCTTGTCGAGATCAAGCGCACCAACCAGTTTGAAGGTGGGGTCGATGACGAATATCTGCGTGAAAGAATCCGGTAGCTCCTCCTCCTCGCGTAGATAGTCGATGGTTTGCCCGACAGTCCAGAACGGCGGCACGGCGACGAATTCCGTCTGCATGCGGCGGCCCGCCGAGCTTTCCGGATAATCCAGCGCCCGCATCAGCCGCACCCGTTCGGTGAATGGCAGTTGCGAAAGAATATCCTCGCGGTCCTCGTCGTCGAGATCCTCGAGAATGTAGACCGCGTCGTCCGAATCCAGCTCGCCGATACCGGCGGCGATCTGCTCGTTCGACATCTGGTCGACGATATCGAGACGGATGCCTTCATCCACCTCGGTCAGTGCCGTCATGTCGAAATCGGAACCCAATAGCCGAACCAGCGCATGGCGCTGTTCCGGCAGGATGGATTCGAGCACGTCACCAAGTTCCGACTCGTGCAGCCGCGCCACGTTCTTGCGCAGGAAAAGCAGGTCGCGGTCAGCGATCGCCGCCCCGACCATCGTCAGAAAGTCCGAGCGAACGGACCCGTCTTCGGCGTAGATATCGGAAGGTGCCTCTGCCGGCCTCAACTCTTCGGGCGCGACAAGATCGTCGTCACGGTCTGTCATCTGGCGTCCTCTTGTATTCAAATGCCGCAGTGCACGAATGCGCAGGCAGAATGGCGTTAAAAAGTATATTGTCAACAACCGGATAGGCGGAAAACAACAAGCCTCCCGACTGCGACGCAAATGTCATGAACCGCCGCTTTGCGAGACCGCGATTTAAGGACGCAACACTACTCGATGGCGCGCCAGACGTGCATGACGCCGCAATTCTCTCAACGCGTTGCACACCCCTGCCGTTCCACGGAGATAGCCGGAAGAGACCTCTTACCGTTCCCGGCAGCAGCAAGATAGAGATTGACATATGTCGTCCATAGGCGATTCTGAAACAGCTTTTTTACATAGGATCGGCCGCAGCGACCACGCGGTCGCGAACGCGATTTCGGGAAAGCCAAAGCAATGAGCAAGACGGATTTCATCGGCAAGGCATCGTCTGCCGCAGGTGGCTGGGGTGCGCTTAAAAGCGTCGGCAAACGGCTTCTGGAAACAGGAGCGCCGATTTCCGGCGCACGTACGCTGCTGAAGGCAAACCAGCCGGATGGTTTCGACTGTCCAGGCTGCGCCTGGGGCGATCCCGAACACGGCTCCTCCTTCGAATTCTGCGAAAATGGCGTCAAGGCAGTCGCGTGGGAGGCGACGGAGGCCCGCGTGCCGCCGGATTTTTTTGCCGCCCATACCCTGTCCGAACTACGCGGCTGGTCCGACTATGATCTGGAAAAACAGGGCCGCCTGACCAACCCGATGCGCTACGACCGGGCGACCGACAAATATCTTCCCGTATCCTGGGACGATGCCTTTGCCGAAATCGGCAGGATCCTGAACAGCCTCGACAGCCCGGACCGGGCGGAATTCTACACGTCCGGCCGCGCCTCCAACGAGGCAGCGTTCATCTATCAGTTGATGGTACGGCTCTATGGCACCAATAATTTCCCCGACTGTTCCAACATGTGCCACGAGGCAAGCGGCGTTGGCCTCAAAGCGTCGATCGGCGTCGGCAAGGGCACGGTGCTGCTGGAGGATTTCGAACAGGCGGACGCCATCTTCGTGATCGGCCAGAACCCCGGCACCAACCATCCCCGCATGCTGGGCGATCTGCGCCGTGCCGCCCTTCGCGGCGCCAAGATCGCCGTCCTTAATCCTATCCGTGAAAAGGGTCTGGAACGCTTTGCCGATCCGCAGGACAAGATCGAGATGATCACCGGCGGCAATACCAGGATCGCCACCAATTATTACCAGCCCCGGCAGGGCGGAGATATGGCCGCCGTGCGCGGCATGAGCAAGGCGGTCTTCGCCGCCGATGATGCCGCAAGGGCGGCGGGAGAACCCGCCATCATCGATTACGATTTCCTCGCCGAACACGCGGTGGAATTCGAGGCCTATCGCGCCGCCGTCGAGGCAACCGACTGGGAAACCATTCTCGACCAGTCCGGCCTGACGCGCGCCCAGATCGAAGAAGCCGCCAGCATCTACATGAATGCCGGTTCGGTCATCGCCACCTGGGCCATGGGTGTCACACAGCACCGGCACTCCGTCATCATCATTCGCGAAATCACCAATTTCATGCTGTTGCGCGGCAATATCGGCCGGCCGGGCGCCGGCCTTTGCCCCGTTCGCGGCCATTCAAACGTGCAGGGCGACCGCACCGTAGGCATCGACGAGAAAGCGCCGCCTGCCCTTCTCGACGCGCTGGAGAAGGAACTCGGCGTTTCCATGCCGCGCAAGCCCGGCCACAACACAGTGGAGGCTGTCGCTGCCATGCTCGATGGCAAGGCTCAGACCTTCATCGCGCTCGGTGGCAACTTCCTGCGGGCGACGCCCGACAGCCCGCTGATCATCAAGGCTTTTGAGAAGCAGAAACTCACGGTGAATATCGCCACCAAGCTCAATCATTCGCATCTGGTGCCGGGCGAAACCTCCTTCGTGCTGCCCTGCCTCGGGCGAACGGAAATCGATCGCAATTCAGCAGGCCGGTCGCAGATCGTTACGGTCGAGGATTCCATGAGCATGGTGCATGGTTCCGGCGGCATCAACCCGCCGGCCTCGGACGAACTGCGCTCGGAAGTCGCCATCGTTGCCGGCATAGCGGAAGCCACCCTTGGCAATGCGCATGTCAACTGGAAGGCGCTCGCCGATGATTACGATCTCATTCGCGACATGATCGAGCGGGTCATTCCCGGCTTCGACAATTTCAACGAGCGCGTCCGCGTGCCGCGCGGTTTTCATCTGCGCAACACGGCGGCCGAACGGCAGTGGAACACGCCGGCGAAAAAGGCGACCTTCTACACAGGCCCGCTTCCCGAACAGACAGAGCACCAGCAGGCGCTCAGCCGCGACAATCTTTTCGTGCTGCAGACCTTCCGCAGCCACGATCAGTACAACACCACGATTTACGGCATGGACGATCGGTATCGCGGCGTCTATGGCGAACGCCACGTCATCTTCATGAACCCTGCGGATATGGAAGCGCTCGGCGCCCATTCCCGCCAGCGTGTCGATGTCATCGGCGAATATGGTGATGGCGTGGAACGCATCGCGGAAAACTTCCGGCTCGTGCCCTACAATATCCCGCGCGGCAGCGTCGGCGGTTATTATCCGGAACTGAACGTGCTGGTGCCGCTGTCGAGCTATGGCGAAGGCAGCTTCACGCCGACATCGAAATCGGTGCTGGTTTCCGTCCGCCTGCTTGCCGATGCTCCCTTGAAGGCGGATGCTTCCTGATGGATGAAGAGCAATCCGCTGCCGCCTTCATGGCGGCGGTGGAGCAGATCCAGCAGGCATCCTCCTCGGTTCTTACCGCGACGGGTGCGGCGATCCTCTTGGCGATCTGTCAAGACATTGCCACCGACAGCCGCAGCATCGCAAACCGGCTGGGCCTTGCGCACGCTCTCGTTCTGCGCGAAATCGCAGCGCTCACGCCTCGCTTCGTGCGGGTGACGAAACGAGACGCCCGCACCCAACGCAGCTTTCTGGAGGCGACGGCGGAAGGACAGGCGCTTGCCGCGTTGCCCTCCCGAAACTGAAACGAACGGAGCATTCCTTGGCAATCAGGCCGATCCTGCCCTACCCTCATTCAGGCCTTTCCGAGACTTGCGGGCCAGTCACCGTTTTTGACGATCATCTGCAGGACCTGGTCACAGACCTGACCGACACGATGCGCGCCGCCCCCGGCGTCGGCATTACCGCGGCCCATATTGGCGTAAGGCAGCGCGTCTTCGTGCTCGAACTGACACCGGGAACAGTCCTCACCTACATCAACCCCGAAATTCTCAGCCAGTCCGCGAAAACCATGCGGCATATGGAAGGCAGCGTCTCGATGCCGGGCTTCACCGATGAGGTGGAGAGGCCATCCGAGATCGAGTTAAGGTTTCAGGACGCGGCAGGTGTGGAACATAACGAAACTGCCGAAGGCTTTCACGCCATCTGCATCCAGCATGAGATCGACCAGCTCGACGGCGTCTTCTGGCTGAAGCGGCTTTCGAAGCTCAAGCGCGACCGGCTGGTGAAAAAATGGGAAAAATCCCGCAAGCCGTAACGATCAGCCGGCAACCGACAGCACAAATTCCGCCTCGCCCTTCAGCGTGTTGCTGACGGTGCAGATATCCTCCGCCGCATGCGCCAGTGCCGCGCGGGTCGCCTCATCGAAATCGCCGGCAATCTCGATCTTGATATCGAAACGGACGATACGATAGGGCTCCTCTGCGGATTTCTCACCGGCAACGTCAACGGCAACGCCTTCGAAGCGGTCCAGCATGCCCATGTGGCTCGCCGCGATGCGGGCGCTGATCGCCAGACATGCGGCAAGCGACGAATAAAGAAGATCGAGCGGGTTGAAGCCCGGCTCCGAGACGCCGGTCACGATCTCAAGAGCACCGCCGGTCCTCGTCGAAATGGCTGGGCGACCAAGCCGCCCGACCCTGGCTGTCGCGCCAACCGGCCTCATCTTCACTTTCGCACCGCCCACCATTCAAAAAATCCTGATTTAATCGCACGCAACCGATCGCATGGAACAAAAACCTATCTGGCGCTTTTTACTCACACAACGGTGAACGACCGTTGAACCTTTATTTTACAGGGAGCTGGGACATATGGTTACATCTACGCTCGTCAGCATTCTGATCACCTTCCTGGTGATCGTGCTCGTCTTGTGGCTCATCGCACGACTGCCCGTGGGCGGCGGCGCGAAACAGATCGCGCAGATCATCGTCATCATTATCGGTATTATTTCGCTGCTGAAATATCTCGCCGTCTTCTGATGTCCCGGCATAGCGCGAACAAAAAAGGCGGCGAAAGCCGCCTCTTTTTTGCGTTACTGGCGCGGCTCGAACTGATAGGCTTTTTTAAGGGTAATGTCCCGAACGCTGCCGATGCCAAGAAACGGCGTGTTGTCCGCATCAAAAAGCGCCCTTCCCTTCGCCACGATCCAACGGGCCGAACCATCGGGCAGATTGACCCTGTAGCGCTGATCAAAGAAGACGCCGGTGGTGATACTGTCGAAAATCGCCTGCGCCACCTGATCGCGCATTTCGACATCGATTCTCTCGAGAACATCCTCGATCGTCACACCCCGCGACGCGACGGTTTCGGAAAACCCATGGCATTCTGCGGTGACCGCATCCATGATCAACCTGTTGTCGGAAATGCTCCACATATAATAGCCGAGCGCATTGTCTGAATCCGTTTTGTCCCCTTGCACGAAAACCCCCAGACATTTTTCCTGACAAAAGCTAACATCAGACCTCTAATATTCCACCCCTCGTTTTTGTAGGGGGAACCGCCCGACTACTGCAGCGTGCATCGATATCCACCGAAATTTGATGATGACCGTGACCGGATGCCGGCCTCCAGGCGGCGATAAATTCTGAAAAGATATCGTAAAGCCGTTCGCCTGCACCTACATAGCTTTGCGCTAAAATTTCGAAGGAGGCTAATATGCTGCGAACCGCCCTTACCCTTGGACTGCTGTCGGCAACCGTTTTTCTTGCTGGGTGCCAGACATGGGAAAGTCCATATCGAGGAAGCGGATGGCGGATGGATCAGGTCATGGATGGCGATCCTTATCGCGTCGGTGACGGCAACCATCAGGACAACGGCACCGCCTCGAATATCATTCGACGCTAGGCTGTCAGAACATCGCGTCCGGTCGGCGGCAAATCGATTATTTGCCGCCCCCAAATTCTCATAGTCGCCTGTGGATAAGAGACAAATGCGGCACGCATAGTCGGCACCAACGGAATTCTTGTTCTGGGAAGTGTGCTGGCAACCGATTGGCTAAAATAGAAAAAACCCGCCGAAGCGGGTTTCTTTGGTGCGGTCGAGAAGACTCGGAAAATTGACCTAAGTATATGATTTTATTTAATGTAAATGGTCCAATGCAGTGCATTTAACGGCAATATAAAACAACTGGTTACCGATCTGTGGTCCAACGTTTTCTATGTCCTGCTCGGTCAACGGTCGTTCCCCTTTACTACAATCTCTCCACAGAAAATGGGCTTTGTGGATAACCGTTTGCCTGTCCAATAATTGGGTTGGGAATGACGGGTGCATATCAATGGCCATCGCTCCCAAAAATACTCACGCCCGATTCCAGATATCTGTTCTTGACTCTCTGCTAAAATGAGAACATTCGTAGAACAAACGAAGGAATTGAAATATGGCCGACGCTGAAAAGATAATTGTCGTGCAGTTCAAAAATAGCCGTGGCGGTGTTGTTCCGGGCGAGATGCGGCAGGCGTCCAATCAAGCCTCCGCCGAGAAAATCGCAGGCGCAATGGCCCCTCGTCATGTGGGCGTTGCCGCTTATGCTGTGACGGTGGATGAGGAAAGCGGCACCATGGCAAACCCGCGTCTGCTCGTCTCGCACGGGCAAATTGCCGACTTGATGCCAGACTGATTTAACCGGCGCGGGGGCGCGCGTCTTTCAAAACAGGGAAAGATTTTGACACTCTGAGACAGGAGAATGAGAACGTGCGCCCAGAAAGACAGGAACCGGAAGCCGATCCGGTGGACCACATCATTGGATGGCACGATGGAGATAGCCGCGCTGCAATAGAGACCCTGATGGACGACATCCAGCATTTGCGGTTGCAGCTTGCGCTAGCGACGGCAGCAATGGGTAGAGGATTTACGAGAGGCTGGCTACCGAATGAAAACCGGGATGACAGCAAACGATAACGGCTACGAGTACAAGGAACTCGACAGAGAAAAAATATGGGTCATCTGCGAGGATTGCGAGATTCTTCGGTCGTTTGATGGCAAGGCGGTAAAAGCCGAGTTTACCGCCACCCCGGCCGCAAGCCCGCTCCGCATGATCGCACAGAAACTTATAGGCTGCCCGAAATCGAAGGAAGACTTCGGACCGCGATGCAGGATCAGCTACTATTGGACCTCCGAGGAACGATCAGCGAAAGCGGCGCAAGAAGAAGAGTCTGCCGGTGTGCGAGTGTTCGATCTACGCTCTTGGGAAGTTGTTGTAGCAGGTTGTGGATCGTGCAAGCATGTGACGGAGTTACCACGCTGGAAGCTATTAAAGATGGTCGGGGGTAATACGCCCCTCAAGGAATTACAGCCACGTCTGAAGTGCCGGAAGTGCGGCGAGAAGGGCGGCTCCTACATCACAATTGCAAAATTGCCGAGGTGAGCATGTGTAATCTCTACCGAATGGAAGACAAAGATTGGGTTTCGAAGTGGGCTCAGGACGCCGAAAGCCTGATCAACCTGATGCCGGCCTATCAAATGAACCCCGACCAGATGGGGCCGATTGTTCGAAACACGGCGGCCGGCCAGAAGCAGCTCGTGCATGCGCGCTGGGGCCTGCCTTCGCCGATCTTCATCCAGAAGAAGGCCGCCGAAGCAAGAGCGGACAAACTGAAGGCCAAGGGCAAGGCCGTCGATATGGATGAACTCATCCGAATGGAGCCTGACCGTGGCGTGACGAATGTGCGCAAGCTCAACCTGCCTCACTGGACGCGATGGTTCGGCGTCGAACACAGATGCATCGTCCCGGTCACAAGCTTCGCCGAACCAGACCCGGCCAGCAGACAGGAAGGCGGCAATGTGCCTAACGCCTGGTTCGCTCGAGACGAGGCAAAATCACTCATGTTCTTCGCGGGCATCCACGTGCCGCAATGGAAAAGCGTCCGCAAGGTGAAGGACGGGCTCACAACCGACGATCTCTATGGCTTCCTGACGACCGATCCGAATGATCTCGTTAGGCCCATCCACGAGAAGGCCATGCCCGTTCTTTTGTTGACGAAGGAAGAAACTGACGTCTGGATGCGGGCGCCTTGGGATGAGGCAAAGCACCTCGCCCGCCCACTGCCAAACGATGCCTTGATTGTGTTGTCACGTGAACCTTATGGCTCAACGATTGTTTCGCGAAGCGGAGAACCAGTCGAGCAAGGAAGGCTTTTATAACCGGCGGCCACCGCCAGATGAATGCATGTCGATGAGGAGAGCAAACCCACTATTCGGATAGAGGAGGAGGAAGATGCATATTCGCCCCTACATTCTCGAAAATCATGGTGTCTACCCAAAGGGATTTCTGGAAGATGGCGATTTCTTCGGAGTGCAGAAGGCCATTCACGAAGATTTAGATAAGCGCCTGGTCGCCGAAGTTGATAGGGAATCCAACCTCACCGCCTATTCGGGATATGTTGCCATGGAACTCTGGGCCGATGACGACGACATTCCGACCGGAGCGAGGATTCAGGTGTTGTTCAGCGAGCGCAAAGGCATCGCCGCCATTCTCTACGACCACCCCAACATTTCTGATGCCTTCATCGAGTGGGTGTTTTGCACGTCTCCTGACGAAGCTTTATCAGAATGGAAAAAGAAAGTCCGCTGGCCGCTGATTGAGACGTCGCGGGGTCCAATGGACATAACCGGAGACGCCTACCTGTGAGCGACCAGACCAATAAAGCCGGCGACGGCATTCACGAGAACCACTGGTGCGAGCATCCCGGGTGCAAGGAATGGGGCGGCTTTGGTTTCAGCCGGTCGAAGGCTGAGAAATCAACATGGCACTGCTGGGAGCACTACCCGCACAAGGATGAGCCTAAATCGGTCTCAGTTCCCCGGTGAAGCCTTTTCACGCTCCATACGGTCTACCCGCTGACGAAGGTCTAGTATCACGTCACGCGCGCCGTACACCGATCCTTGTGCCTGCTTCAGTTCATCAAGCTGGCGCTGCTGATCGGCATCGATGTTCGTCTGGCTCGTCCAAACCCTTTCAAGCTCTGCGCGAGGGACTTGCGCATCACGAATATCCTTGATCGATCCTTCCATTCGATTGCGGTCCTCAGCGCCTCTAGCCTGCCGCCAGTCCATCTCCTGACGCGTGACCACCTTTTCAGCCAAAACCGCTACGGCGCTCTCAAGCCTCGATGTGGACGAATTGATGGGCCAGTAAGCCAGCCCTCCAATCACGGTGCAGAAGGTGATAGCTACGCCGATTGCTGACCATTGAGGCTTGTTCCGCTCTGAGAGGTTGGACGAGAGAGCGGCTATGGAACTGCGCATCTCATTGGCGATGGCTGACATGCCGTTCTCAACCTGCTTGAACCCGGCGCGCATCTCTGTCTCGAGATCGCTTTGGCGCCGCCCGAGATTGGTGACGCGCTCGCCAAGCTGTGCGGTAACAGCATCGGTGTAACTGCGCTCAATGTTACCGTTGTTCGCCATATCGTCGTTTCCTGCCATTATCCCAGCCTGCATGCGAGAAAAAGAAAACCCCCGGCCGGTCAGGTCGAGGGCGGATTTCGTGGGTGTCGTCAATTAACTCTGGTGCGTCCCTTAATCCGGTCTTGCACCTCAAGAAGCACCATATTCAGCAAGTATATTAGCAGGCCTATGTTCGCCTGTTCCGCCAACAGCAACGCGGCCTTAAGGTGATCCTCAATCGCCATCAGTTTTGAGTTGTCCATTTTCAAATCTCCTAAAGTAATGGAGATTCTAAATGTTGCAGAATACTAGATCAGGGTGATGTCTCTTTTGCCAATTCATCGTCTGAAAAGACAACAGTGGCCAGTTCAATCAAGCCCTTCGTGCCAGTCCATGAGGCGTTGCCGCTTGGACCGATACCAGCTCGCATTGTCGTCATGCCGGTCGGAATTGCTCCAGACGCCACGGTCTTGATAGCGCCACCGTTCACGCATGATCCGAAGTTTCCGGACTGCACGCGAACGGCGTTCTTGACCGCTGTGCTGGATGCAGCACTCGCGCCGGTGTCCATGAGGTTCGTATTGCCGCCGATGACAGTACCGGCGGTCACAACATGACCCCCGATGTACAGAGTGCCGCCAATGTTCCACCAGTAGTTTGACCGGGCCATGTTATTGGCGGTCCCGTCATCAACGAAGGCGAGTGTTTCCGTGCTGCCACTTCCCAAAGCTGCCGCCCTAGTTACACCGCTTGACAGAAGGGTAAACGCGGAAGGAACCGTAAGGGATGCTGCGTGGCCTGTAGACGAAGATGTGAGCGCGCCAGCAGAAACGGCAGCAGCAATCGTCGCATAAGCCGTACCGTTCACGTATGCGCGGTTGTTGGTGTAATCGATTGCTGCCAATACCTGCCGGTGCCACCAGCCGCCGCTGAGGCACTGGAGGGTTGGCGTGTAAGCGGAATATTGAAGACCTGATGCCCCGCGAGACTTGGCGCGGACGCGAACATTGACGTTGCGGATACCGGGAACACGGCCGGTGATAATCTCACCCGGCATTTGCCCTTCTGATGGCAGGAGTTCATAGACCGTCCACGCGCCGCCGAGATCGGCATCCTGAATCTCGAGATCATAGCCGGGGGCATAGGTCGGGGGCACAACGAAAGAATAGTTGTTGCCGACGATCTGGAAGTTGACAGGAGTGGCCGGCGCTGACGCATAGAGAGACGCGATATAGGGCTGCAACTGCGCACCCTTGGCGCCTGCCTTCCGTTGACCGGCTGCCGTGAAGTGAACACCTGCGCCACCAACACCGCTATCGTCATCACCAGTGACGGCGCCCGCAAAGATCACGCGGGGAAGATCAAGCGCCAGTTCGCGATGAGCAAGATCGATGTTCCGCTTACCGACCGGCGAGCTGGCCGTGATCAGCATCCGGTGGATGATGACTTCCGCCTGCTCCGCGCCGGGGATGGCGCGCAAACCGTTTACCAGAGCGGTGAAGGTCGACTTATAAACGTCCTTCGAAATCGCCGTGTCATTCTCACCCTGCAGCCAAGACAGGATGACCTTTGCTCCGGGGTAAAGAGCCAGCGCCTTTGTCACGCGATCAATCATATCCTGATAGGAAATACCGGCGTTGCCGCCGCCTGTCTTTGCGGGGTCCCAATAAGGATTTCCGGTCCCAGCGCAAAGACCCGTGGATGGCACTGCAACAGGCAGAACGACGATTTTCTTTCCTGATGCCAACCGTCGAGAAATAAACTTCACTATCTGAATTGCCGGAGATGGATTGCCGCCCCAACCATTACCGACACCGAACAGCGTTGCGGATGGCGGCTGAACAGGAGCGCTTACGGCAGTCGCTCCAGCAGACAGTACAACGGCGTTATCTGGGAAGCGGTCAAGCGTAGCATCGGGAGTTGCGCCGGAACCGTTGACTTGGTTGCTTTGCCCAGCCGCAATGATGACTACGTCGGTGGCAATGTCGGGAGTGACAATCAGCGTCGGCGGCACCAGCGGCCAATTATTCAGGATCGCGCGAGATGGCATTGGTCTATCCTATGAAGGGCGGCGAGCGAAGCAGTTGACGTAGACACCGGCTGGAGCAAACCCGAACAGCGTTAAGACGAGCCCCAGCAAGGCTGTAGCGAGCGTGGGGAGCGTGATGGACTTCACCACCTGCTGAACGACGAACTGTGTCTGTGCGGTCGTTGTTGACCCCTGAACGATGGTGGCGACGTTGATGTAGCTGGCACCGGATGGCGTTTCAGCGATTGCGGCGCAGATCGGGGCAACATCGAATGCCGGGGAGAAAGCCCACGTTGCGACACCAGAAGCCCCAGCAACTTGAATGCGCTTGCATTGCACGGCCGGCGGCAGATCGCTTTCGTTGGCCTTCCCTGCCAGTTCTGATTCCACCATGGACATATCAGCCTTGGCCGGAAGAGCAGTTTCCACGTTTCCGAGGCGTGCGGATAAAGCGCTCAATGCGGCCTCGGTCACCGCAGCGCCATAACCGAGCGCCGACATTACAGGCCACCGATGACCGAGTTCATGGGTGCAGGCGTGCCGCCGCTGATCGCAACGCGCAGGACAGAGCCTTGCGCAACGCCGATTGCAACGGAACCTGTCGCCGTGAGAGCCACATCGGCTGTGTTGGCAGCATTGCGGACTGGATACCATGTCACGCCGTCCAGACCTAGATATTGCAGCGTGGCTGTGGCGCCGTTGAAGTTCGATGACTCGACGCGCCAGATATAGTCGCCGCCGGAGATGGGGCCGACCTGAGCGCCTGTTGCGGTGGCGCCGGACAGCAGCGTGTATTGCTTTTTGTCGCTGACAGATCCGCCATCAGCCCCGACCGCGATAACTACCTGCGCACCGCGGCGCGTGCCCGCCTCGTCGGTCCACGTGCCTCCGTCGTTCTTTTTCTCGAATGCCATTACTTCGCTCCTGTGAGTTCGTCATGGCGCGCGCACTCGCCGACGGTCCAAACCTTGGCGCCGCAAATCCCGGCAACCGTTTCATCAATTGCATCCTGATCCTTGGGAGAGGCACCACGAGCGCCCACGAGAGACGTCCCGAAGATCGAACGGGCCGACTGGTTCAGCCGCTCTTTACTGGCAGCGACCTGTTGCGTTGAGGTACACGCCGCCACGCTCACGGCACAGGCGACGATTGACGCGAGCCTTGTCAGCTTCATTGGTGAGTTCTCCGATTGCCTTGTTGGTTGCGGCGTCGAGTTCCGCACGTTCGATCAGGCGGGCCTCTTCCTTGGCTCTGGGAAGCCACCAGACGGCGTTGATGGTGGTGAACAGCAGGCAGGCCACAATCGCGCCTGCAGCCGCTCCTATGGCGAAGCTGATCTTGCCGGTGATCATGCTGCTCTCACGCGCTTGACCAGGTAAATGAAGCCGAGAATCCCGCCGCCGATCATCAGCGCAGCAAGCGCCCATTGGACCGGGCCAGAGCCGGCGAAAATGGCGCCGGCAGCCGAGAGGAACCCGCCGAGCGGGCCCCATGCTTCAGGTTTCTTGATCACTTCGACAAGGCCCGTGTCTCGGACGTCAGCTTTTGCTTTTCCTTCCTCCGGCACATTCACGGGCTTGACCATCTCAGCACTGAGAGTGGCCAAGCGGACAGCATTCCCGACGACACCGAGCTGGTCCTTCCACTGGCCTTTTGGATCCTTGCCAGTGACACGGATCGTCCATCCGCGGCCATTAACCGGAAAGCCAGTTTGGGGATTGGTGAGGCTGCGCAGATAGGCCATGCGCTCGTCGCAGTATGCGTGGATTAGCTTTGAAATGCCGCCGGGATAGGACTTCACCGCCGCCACGGTCTGCTCACCCACCGCTCCATCTTCACGAACCCGGAGAATTCGCTGGAGGCGACGGACAGCGGTGGACGGGCCAGAGTTCACCCCGAAGTCAAAAGCCGCGTAGTCGAGACCCTTGGGTAGCAGATCGCCACCGCTTTGAACCCAATAAGACCGGCGATAGATCTCGGTGGCTTCCTCAATCGTCATCGCCCTGACCTGCTCGGCCGTGACAGAAGTGACGCCGCGATGAGCCGCAAGTGTCTTGTGGGTGATGCCGAATTTGGTCGGGCCGCCCCGATCCGTCTTTGCATTGACGTAGCCGCCCTCATGACCAAACATAAGGTCGAGAGCGACGGGAAGGGTTTCCCGAGCCATGGTGTTCTCCTGATTGTGGGTTATTGGTGCCGGGTTAGGCTACCGGCCAAGCGATGCGTGCAATCTCGTCAAGAAACTTCTCGACGGTCGGCTGCGGCCGCTGGCCTGCCTGCACCTTTGCAAGCTCGCCGTAAGCGTAGGACCAGACGTTATCCCGCCACGCGACGAAGGCCTGAGCTTCTGCCGCCCATTTCGGTTTGGTTGACGCCGTGTAGGATGCCAGCGTCACGCCGTCGCGAAACTGCTTCTCGCGGGCAGTTGCATCGACAAGGTTCTGTATGGCGTTCTCGTAGTCAGTGATAGTTGGGGTGACTTCAGGATGATCTACGACGGCAATCTCACCGTCCAGCCATTTGCGAGAACCAGCATTGGCAACGAACTCCAACCAATCATTTTCACTGATCTCTATCGCGCTCTCAGGAATTTTGTCGCCATGAACCTCTGGCGAATAAAATCCAAGCGGGAAGCCATCACTATTAAACGTAGCGAATTTTCTCAACCTCACCTCCCAATAGCAAACCATCGGACATTGGCAACAGACAGCTGCGCCCCGCCCGCCCTGCACCAAATAGTTTGACTGGATAATCTGGATCCACCCCAATCCCAAGACTGATAGACGATCGGACTATGCGATCCGCTCACGTAATCCGTGAGGATGACTGGAAAGAAACCAGATATCGCGTTCGGAAACGCCTGTGGGTAGACGACGACAGCGCCACCAAAGGAGTCTAGCGATGGGACAAAGCCCCACTGGAGAATTTCCTCCAGATCGCCAGATTTTATCTTCATGCCGCCGTTCGCATCGTCGCCCCATTTTACGATGCTGTTGCCCGCAAGGTCGAGTTTTTTAATGGTCCCAAACACACCCGGACCAATGCCAATCGGGATATCGTCAGTGCCAACGGTGATTTCAGACAGACTGTCGAGGTTGCCATTCGACAAAGAAGCCAGCAGCCGGCGCATGGCCTCAACCGCCGCGATCGTCGGAGACGTCAGTTCGACTTTATAGGGTGCGTCAGTCTGGGCAGGACCGGGCCAGTCGTCGGCAAGCAGCAGTTCCGTGTCGCTGATGATCTGCTCGATGACGATCGGGCGGCCAACATGAATGCCGTACTTGTCACCGGCCTTGATCGGCGTCAGGCCAGCCACTTCCGTCAACCAGCCCGTGTCCGTTCCGATAACCGTGCGCGAGCCGACGGTGGCCGTGGACAAGCCGTCGCCGTACCATGTGGTGTTAGCCATTATTCGGATTCTCCATCAGCGGCTTCTACGAAGGCGGCATAACCCTCACTGCGCGCCGAGCGCAGATCGGCTTCAAGGCCGTTTATCTTGTCGAGAAGGATCTGGTTTTCCTGCTTTTGCATCGAAAGATGCTGGGAGAGCAGCAAAGTGCGCTGCTTTAAGAAGCCTTCGCGCACTTCTGCTTCATGCAAGGCGACGAGAGCGTCGACCTGCATTGTGTTGCCGGTAGTCATGGGATTTCCTCAGCGCTTGAAGGTGGATGCGATCAACGTCGTCCGATCAACCGAACCAATGAACGGGCCGCCGGATACGGTTACTCTGAATGTTGTGGAAGGTTGACCGAACGACGGGGTGTAGAGAACGATGTCACTCCCAACATACCGGAACCCGCTGGCATCATCCGTCGAGTTGAAGATGCAGAAGTTGCTCACCTCGCCACCGTTGGTGATATTCTGCGTGACAATCTGCGACTTCCCGTTGACCGTTCCACCAGAGATCAGTTTGCTTGATATATCAAGGCGCACAGTTGGGGAGCCAACGCCGTGACTGACAGTGACATCGAACGTCCCTGTGTCATTTCTTGAATTGGCGTCTACTCTTGTAATCGCGCCAGGTTCGATGTTGGATGTACCGACCGTCAACGTGCCGATGTAGGCGTTCGAAATATCGACATTGCCCAGAACTGCCGACAGAGCCGATAGCTGATTGACCCTCACCTCATCGAGATAGAGCACGCCCGACTGGAAAACGAACGGCCGCTTTATCGTCAGATCGTCGTCGCTGATCATCAGAACCTGACCGGCCTGCATCACAATGCGCGTAGGTAGAGATGGGTTGGACGGCACGTCCATGAGAAAAACAGCAGACCGATACGTTTCGTCATCAACCGCAGCCGTAATGCCGTAGCGGGCCGCATAGCCCGCTGGAGCAGCAATCGCAGCCCAAGCGATGTTGATCGATGCTGTGTTGCCACCCAGCGCCGCTGTAAGGCTTTCCACCTTGCCCGCGACGGCCATGGTTTCATTCACGGCAAGCTGGATATCCTCGCGATATTCAGCGCGGGCCGCGCCAAGTTCCACAGACAGTTCTCTGGCGAGATTACGGGTGTCCTTATAGGCAACCGTCGCCATTTCCATCTGCGCCGCAATCAGGCCGTCTATGGCGTCCTGTGCGGTTCTGGTGCTGTTGCGGAGCCATCCGAGCGCTTCTTCAATGTTTGACAGATCGATCTCTGCAAACACCGTCTGATTGCCGGTGATGTTGGCCGAAGTAATCCAAGCCGTGAATGTCTTAAACCTGTCTGGCACCGTCCTGATCGTGGCTCGAGCGTTGTAAAACACACCCGAAATCACATCCTTTGAGGTCTGGTAAACGCCAGCCTCCGGGTCTTTGCAGACGTCGGTATAGACAATCGTCTGACCGCTGATGCGATACTCGAAGATGACCTCAACAATAGACGGGTCTTGCGGCGGATCCCAGGTGAACCGGAGAACAGGCGTCTGGAATCCTTCGGCACCTTCGATCATACCGGTTTCGACCGTGAAGTTCTGAACGGTCGTGAGGATCGATGGATTGATAGGCGGCGTCGGCGGTATAACCACCGGGCCGGGATCAATGCCGCCATCATCGTAGATGTCAGCGCTGGTCTCCGACAGCTTCAGAGTGATGTTGAAGCTCTCGTCGCAAATCCACTCCGAGATCATCCATGTGCGGCCATTCCAGACGATCCATTCGCCCTCTTGCACCTTCAAGCCGACGCGGAGACTGACAGGCAAAGCAGCCGTGCCACCCATACGGTTCTGGCGGTACCGGATCGTCAGGAGGTATTGGGCGATATCCGGGTCTGTGACCTGCAAAAAGTCGTTGCTTGTCTGCCGGTTGCGACCGTCAGCGGCCACGTCGGCGTTCGAGTAGACCGGCTTCAGGCTCTGCGGGTTCCAGTTATCCTCGATCGAAAGGAACTGACCGGAGAGATGGTTATACCGCTCGAAAGCAGACTTCTTGAACTGGTATTCACTGTCCCTGCCGATATCGAGATCGTCTTTGGTGATCTCCATCACCGGTATTTGCGGTGCGCCAGCAATCACGCCAGACAGGCCACGACGGTTGAGACCGTAGCCTGCCATCGCATCCTCAAATTCCTTGAGGATTTCCGTGTGATCGTCAGCGCCGGTTACCCACAGACCGCATTCATACGTTGGCTTCCCGGCCTTGATGGTGTCGCAGACGTTCATCGCGACGAAGTACGTTGACAGATCCAGTTGACCGAGCGACTTGCCTTCACCAATCAACGTTCGGCCCGAATTTAGCGCCATGAGGCCAAGCTGATAGTTCAGCCGGTGCACAGCCGGGTTGCGCGTGAATACCCACGTCGCCGGATTGTTAATGCGCTGCGGGCCCGAACCGCCGGCAACCGTCGAATCCTTGCGAGGGTCATACTCACGCAGACCACGCATAACGAATTCGAACTCGGGTTTGCCCTTCTCGAACAGTGCGCTGTCATAAAGGCGCTCGACAATCACATAGCAGAGACCAGCATTGACGCTCGTGTTCTTCCACACGTTGCCAAGAGTTGCCGTGTCTGCGACCAGCTTAGCGTCAACCGGCTGGCCGGGTCTGCCATCGTAGAAGCGGATCGATATCTTGTCGCTGAATCCGTCGACGTGATAGTGAGCGGCTTCACCGCCGACGTTGCCGACCTGGATCAGCGCGCGGCGTTCGCCATAGACGAAGCAATAGTTTTCGAGGCCATCACACCAGCCATTTGCGAGAGCAAAGACCTCGGCGTTGTACTTGTTGCCCTGCCCCCACTTTGCGTAATAAAGCCGCTGGCCTTTCGTCTTGCCATCGCCAAAAAGCGCTTGAACGTCGATATCGCCGCCATACTGCGTCTCACCCTGCACGGCAGTATAGCTGCGCTTCTTCGGGCGCTTGAGGTAGCTGAATGCGAGACTAGTGCCGAACGCCAGCGCGCCGCCGATGAAGCTACCAATTGTGGCGATTGTCGATGCAGCTAAGGCGGTACTAGAGAATAGTGCAGTGGCGATAGCGCCGCCGATAGCCGAAAAAATTGCCATTGACGATTATCCGATGTGAAAGGCGGCGATGACTTCCCCGAGGCCGAAATCCTGACGGCCGTCCGGTGTTTTCGTAACGAAGCGAAGGCCGATGCAGATACCGACATGCTCGGCACCATCATCCAATCGCAGAATGACAAGATCGCCCAGCCTTGCTTCAGCAGCACCCTTAGAGGGCTGATCCAGTTCGGCCTCGAAGAACGTCACCAGCGACTTGTGTTTGCGCTTCCTGAGGGCTCTCTGGGCACCTGCGAGCGTGCGATAGCTGCCGAGATACTTCTTGGCCGTCTCTGCTCCTGTAAGCGCATCAATCATCGCGCAGCCCAAAAAGAAGCAATCGGCTGTGCCATAGGCATACGGCTTCGCCAGCGCCGCGGTGAGCGTAGCTTCAACAATACGGAACCGGTTCATGCGGTCAGACCGAAACGATGTTGCCGTCGCGAACGATTAGCGTCGAGATGTAGGCGTTCGAGATATCGATCTTATCGAGGTAGAGAACTCCGTCCTTAACGACGAAAGGCGCTTTGACCTGATTGGGGTCAGCAAGAGCCTCAGCCTGTTGGCGACGGAAATTACGGATCATCTCCTCCAGATAATCGACCGTGCCAGCCTTGATGCCGTCGACAGTGACCAATGGCTGTCCTTCGTGGTCCTTGAACACACCGACGGAAACATGCTCTGCCTGCTTATGATGAAACATCATCTGACTTCTCCTCAACCTTGCCGTTGGCCCCATTCCTCAGGAATGCTGGCGTTGGTGGCCACATATTCGAGGCCGGTGTCTGTAGGGCTATTGTCGAACTGTTGTTCTGCGATGGAGCGCTTGACGCCCGTGGAGCCGCGCGCCGAGCGTCCCGGCGGCTGCAGGTCTATTTCCATCGTCAACGTGCGCTCAGATCCCGATACAGCACCTTTGTTGTAACGCACCTGGTCGATCTCATAGATGGACGATGCCAGGATGCCCAAGACCTCGTTCGTGTTGGGCACGCCGCACAGGTGGGCGATTATCGTCGGCGCGTTTTGATAATTTAATTGCTCGATAATCGTCATCGCATCATCCGGGTCGTTAACCGGGATGTTCGAAAACGTGAGCGTCCTCGTGCTTACTGCCGTTCCTACAGCGGAAGTCATTGACCCCATACTGAGAAACCGGTTGGGCTTGTAGACCAAACCGTTGAAGGTGAAGTCGCGCCCTCCCATGTGATATCCCTTTGGCGGCAAGCCGGGTATGTCAAACCGAACCAGATCAAGGCGAGCAATGCCCCCCTTGTCGATCTGTGCTGATACTGCTGGATCAAGGCTCATGAGAAGAATACCTCAGTCGCGCTGAACGACGTTTCCCTACTGCCAAGAGATTTTGAAGCTTGTGCACTGCCGGGATCGATCAACATGACACACGCTGGCTTTTCGAGGTGCCCCGTGCATGTGGCGTTGAAGTTCTGCGTGTCGAGCGGATACATGATTTGAACGGCCGCAAACCCGCCAGAACTCGCTACGGCGGGTTCGACTATCCGGTGAAGCGATCGAATAAGCAGAGTTTTCCTGACCTCGATGTAATCGCCGGGCGAGAAGATGAACCCCGCCGGCAACCCGCCGAGATACAACGTGTTTGCGCTCACAGACTGAAAGAACACCTGGCCGTTGAACGCACCGCCTCCGGCTTTCGTGCCGGATAGAGGCGCGCCTGTATCCATCGCGATTGGTCGAGGGCGCCAGACGTCATAACCAAGAAACGTTGTGCCTCGGGCATCTGCCTTCATCATGAACGCATCAAAAAGACCGGACTGGACCGGGAGCAGAGTTCCCGTGGAATACTTGGCAGTCCAGTACGGAGTTCCAAAAGCCTGAACTTCCGTGCGCCGGCCTTCCATGCGGTTGGCGGAAACAGGGCTGACCGGGACGAAGTCAACCTGATTCCACGGTATCGCGGGAAGTGCTATTGGATCAGGCATTCTGACTTCCTCCGTTCTGGTAGCGGTCGGAACTGTTTCTCTTGTCTTGCTTCATAATTTGGACGGTCTGGTTGGCGGTGTTCCGCATCACCCTGCCCTCCAGGTCCGGCGACAGTTCGATGACAACTCTCGACTCCCCGCCGGCTTGAGACGATGCTGACTGACCTTTGGTGTGGTCAATTACGGTCTCGTCTGGGTGCATCATCGCCCAGAACCCGCCCTTGCCATCGAGGCCGCCCGCGCGCGCGCCGGAGCCGGTGTAACCCCCACCATCGAAGCTGGGGCGAGCGATAGGAACAGGACCGACCGATGGAAGCTTCGCAAATCCGCCTGTGCCGCCGCCGAATAATCCGCCGAAGAGAGAGCTTAGAAAGCCCCCACCGCCACTACCACTGGAAGCCTTGTTCACGCTGAACATCGCGTCGAGCAAATCATCCTGGATCCGGCTGATCACCTTATCGAGCGCGTTCAGTGCGATATCAGCCCATTCGTCCCAACTAATCCGTCCATCGTCCATGGCCGAGCGGATGTCATCGAGAACACTCCCGACGGAATCCTTGTATTCGTCCATGGTGTCGATCTGGCGGTCCCGAGCTTCCTGCTCGGCGTCGATCTGAGTGATGAGGCTGGCAATCGCCTCCCTCTCCTGATCTGTTGCCGCTGCTCCAGCCTGACGAATGGCGGCGGCCGATCGCTTGGCAGTTTCCGTTGCTCCTACAAGGCTCAGTTCTTCCTTCAGTTCGTCAATGAGGTCAGCAACGGACTGGCGCTCGCGCTCTGCCCTATTGACGGCCGCGTTTCTAGACCGGCTTCCCTTGCGAGCTTCACGCTCGGCGTTGAGCTGGTACTGGCTTTTGGTATTCTCTGCACGCTCGTTCTGAAGCTGCATTTCGTCTTTGAAAGGCGTCCGCTCGAAAGCATTCAGGGTATTGAGCGGCCCGAGCTGGCTCAAGATGTCCTTTGTAGCCTGAGCGTTGAGTGCAGCGGCGATATTTGCCGCTCTGGCGTATTGATCAGCGACACCCCCTACTGCTGTTGCGAGTTCATTGGCGTGACCAACAGCTTGACCTGTCATGCGAGCGAACTCAGCCGCATCGACAGAGGCCTTGTAGGCGTCTCTCTGTACGGACTGCAGCTCCGGCGACAGCTTCGCTCCTGAATTGGCCGCGTCAGTCAGCGAATCCCCGAGGCGCATCGCGGCTTGTGCAATTTCAACCGGGCCTTGAGCGTTGGAGAGATCGTCCATCGCCTGGGTGACTTTGCGACCTTGCTCAGCAGTAAGGCCGAACTCATTCGCTAGGTTCTGGACTTCGGCAGCATAAGCGTCAAATCCGTCTGTCTGCATTCGTGGCAACTTCGCCAACAGATCGAACTTTTCTATAGACTGATCTAGCGGCTGAATTGTTCCTTCCAAGGCGGATTTAACGTCACCCATGGCCTTGGCAAAATCGAGTTCAGCAATCTTCCTAAGCGCGTCGTAAACCCGGCTGGCGCCCTCGGCCTGCGCTCCGAACTTCTCCACCAAGTCGGATGCAGAAAGCAACGAGTTAGCGACAGCTTCGGCATAGCTGTCTGTGGCTTTTGCCAAGCGAGACATTGATGTCTCTAGCGTGTCGGAATTCTCAGCTGCCGTGAGAAAGTTTGCGGCCAATGGAAGCAAAGCGCCAGCCGCAGCACCTGCCAAGATGCCGATTGGGCCAAGACCGAGCGCCAAGTCCGGCAACTGAATCGCGATCGCCTGCAACCAGTCGCCGGTCGCAGAGGCTTGCTGAGCGACTTGCGACAGCTGCATTGACGTCATGCGCATCTGCTGGCTGGCGAACGTAGACTGCTTTGCTACCCCGTTGAAGCCCTTCGCCATTGTGTCGGTGGCTTTGCCTACCCGACGCTCTGCATTCTCCGCAGTCGCTGCGATGCTATCCAGATCCTTCTCGCCAGCCTTCAGGCTGCGGGAGTCCGCCGCAAGAACGAGCGTTGCGAAATCAGCCATTCGGATTTACCTGTCTCTAGGATAAGTTGAACGCCCAGCAGGAGGGGATCATGAACGATGCATTGAAGGCGCTCATTGCGGCGGCATGCGTATGCATAATCGCAGCGACGAGTTGGTATCTTTACAAAGAGCGCCAATCATATGTTGCGGAGCAAAATCGGCGACAGAGCCTTTCCGATATTGCCACAACGCGAGACATCGACAGGCTGCGAGAACTTGCCATCAAGAAACAGAAAGAACTAGCCGCGGTACGGATCACGCCGCAACGATGTGCTGATATCGCGAATAGGACCATTCCAGACAAGGCGGGAGAACCGCCCAAGACTTACGAGTTCGTTGAAGAACTAAAGCTGTGCGATGACTTCAAGCGCTTGGGTGCCTACGAGAGACATCAATTGGATTTGATCGGCGTATTCTAAAACAAGAAAGGCGGCTTGCGCCGCCTAACTCACTGTTTTCATGCGTGTCACCGTGGTGGTGACATTATGCCGATGGCTGGAACGCGGATGCGATAGGAACCAGCCGAAGCTTGCCCTGCCCCATCTTCTCGGTCGTGTAGATCCTTGCCTTGTGGAGCAGGCCGTTCCGCATGCAGATGCGGGCTTTGTCAGGATCGAACAGACGAACAGCGGAGTTACCTCGATCCGCTTTCATGCCGCCGTCGATGCAGCACCCCATTTCAGCAAGACGGTTCCCGAGCCACACAGTGGATCCACGAAGGCGCGGTGGGAGATTGAAATCGTCCCAGATGCGCTTTGCGGTGACGCCGTGGCGCAGAAGCAGGTTCCGCTCCGCCAGTTTGGCTGTGATCATCGTTTCAGCCATCTGGCCGGCGATGAGCGGCATTGCCTTCTCGATCTCCGTCACCTTGTGGGCCAGCATCTTGGCGATGCCATCGGTGCGCCGGATCAATTCCAGCACGTCGTCAGGGATGCCAGCCGAGACTTTGCCTTCCATCTTTTCCCGCGCTGCCGTGTTGCACCACATGTGGAACTCTGGGGAAAGATACTTCGCGTAGGCGAAGGCGATTTGCCAATGCGCCCAACTTCCTGGCTTTCTGCCGCCGACCTTCGTTACGACGAGTTCAGTCCCAGAAATTCTGGGATTGAGAATATCCGTCACAAACGTAATGAAGCGCTTTGCGTCGGCTGACGCCAGCCAGTTCGACGGCTGCCGAGCAGGATCACTGCCGTTTGCCTTCCACATATCGGTAAGCGAAAGCATGTCACCCTTATCGGTAATGACATGCCCATTATAGTTCAGTCTGGTAATCTCGGAATTGCCCATGCTATGGGTTCTCCTGTTGGCTGGCCTGCGCTAACAGCGCCAGTGGACCTAAGAGAAGGGGCGGTCGGCAACGTGGGGGTCCAATCCAAGTGCCTTCCGCCCCGCCGTGTTTAGCGCCACGGCCCACCCGCTAAGGTGATTTGCTTTTTTACCATTCCAGCCTGTGGATATCGGTAAGAAACTACGGCTTTCCCCAATCAATGTTTTTCTTGGGGATAAAATCAGTCTCAATCGAAAGCCTAGTCCAAGGCTTGCCAAATCAGAGAAAATTTTTGTCAGGAACGAATTGAGAACGCAACAGATCAGCGCACTCTCTCCGTGTCATTTTGGCGCTATACAGCGTGATCCACAGGCTAAGACGCTGCTCTCGCCTTTCGCTTCACTACTCCCGCTCCATCGGCGGAATGCTCAGAGGCTCCTTGCCAGAGTTAAACCCAGACAGATAAGCCGCCGACATCTTTCGGATCAGGCGAAACTCCCAAGGCTGAAGCTCGAGGTCGTTTGCTGCCGCGAAAGCTACCAGCTCTTGCCAGTCCGGCGTTCCAAGGCCCATTCCATTCGAGCGGATCGGGCCGAGTTCTTTCAGGGCATCAAGCAGATATTCCCCCGCCTCAAGGTCTGGCATCGGTGGCATAACGCCTGAGACGAGGTATTTCTGCCCCCGGCTCATCTTCTCGTTTGTGATCGTGGATGCCAGCCAGCCGAGTTGCTGTGCAGCTAAGACTAACTGGCGCTCTCGTTTCCCAGGATTGCCGCGCGATCAGTCGCGAAGTCCCTCACCTGCTCGACAAAAGATTTCTGCGCCCGATTGCCGTTGACCACCTGCAGGTTCAGGAACCATTCGACGTCATCAGGTGCTTTCGCTGCCTTGTTGCCGCGGCTGATGTTCTCGAAGCCGACGACCAGAGGCGCGAAGTCCTTCACGAGATTGGCGTGGATGGATTCGACCGTGACAGGCTCGCCGGCCGATCGATCTTCCTTCATGCGGGCGCGCTGGCTTTCGAGGATAGACGTCTGGCCTGTTGCTCCCTCGATGCCGAGAACAAGAACCCGGCAGGGCTTCGCCTTGTCGTCATCGTCATAGAGCAGCTTGCCAGTGCCGGGGTGTTTCAGGTGAAGCGCGCGGGGCTTCTCAGATGCCTTGCGGCTGTCGAACTGTGTGAAATCCATCAGGGAGCCTCTGCGATCACGCTGTCATAGTTCGCGCGGATGCTGAATGTGTATCCGGCGTAACTGGTGGTAGAACGCTCATTGCGCTGCCAGTCGTGGCAAATGCCCGTGATGTATTCGACATCGCCGCTGGCGCCAGGCTCCACGATCTTGAACGAGTAGAGGTTATGCGGGCCTTCCTTGGCCGCCGCCTTAACAGCTGCCTGCCCTGCATCTGCCTTGATCTCGCGCATGGAGATGGCCGTGGCGGAGCCAGTCTTGGCACCCTTGGCGCCCATGATCCAGCCGCTTTCCAGATCCGGCACGTCGATGATGGCGTTCGTGCCGCCGACCGGGCCGATGGACTGGATGCCGTTGACCTTGATTGCGCCTGTGGTGAACAGCGCCTCATAGCCAGCTTCGTCAAAAGTCGCTGGTGCGCCCGCCTTGAAAAAAAGCGTGTGGCCGATGTCGGAAGTAGACATGCCTTTATCCTTTCAGAGTTAGGAAGCTTCGTAGTCGATGATGACTGGCGTTCGCCAATCCGCGTCTTGAGGGAAGCCCTCTTGAATGTTCGGTGGCGCGATGATGACGATCTCGCCGTCTATGATCGGGATGCGCCGTCCCATAGGGTAATAAGCCGCGATCTGATCGGCCTTCATGTTCCCGTCTTTGCTCTTCTTGCCCTGCTCGGTGACAACGGTCGCGACGATACGGCCTTTGTTGATGGTCGCTTGCCCTTCTAGGGTGTCGTCTCGACTGGAAACGCGCACAATCTCGAATCTGAGATAAGGCTTTGCTCCATCGAAAGAGACGTTCGGGATTGCCACCTTCCAAGTCCCTGCGGCCCCCACAAAATCAGTTGCAAGGGTCAACTCGATATTCGTCTGGTTCATTTTTTCAGCCTTGCTGCATTGGCCGTCACGAACTGCGGCCACTGAGCGACGGCCGAGCTAAGGAAGTGTGTCCCGGCCTGCTCATAGGTGCGCCCCAGGCTATCCTTGCCAGAGAACCCAAGCTCTATCCTGCGGGCATAGGGAGCCGTCCACGCGAACTGTGCGATATCGCCTATTTCCATCTGACTGAGCGTGACAACGTAGCTGCTGGCGTCTGGAGCGCCCATGGTGCCGTTCAACCCGCTGGCAAGACTATTCCGCAGGTTGCCAGTATCGACGGGTATCCTTCCGCCCTTTGCGCGGGGGAGCTGCGCAGCGTCAACAACATCCTGCACCGATTCGGCAAACACGTTCCTCATCTGCAGCTTGGTCATATTGGCGAACTGCCTGACCGATGCAGAGAGGGTTTGCTTCACCATTACCTGATGTACCTTATCCTGATGCGCTCAAAGCAACGGCATCTGATGGTCTGTTTCGCAGACGCTCCAAGCGATGTGTCGCCGGGGAACATCAGCCGAGAACCGTCGGGAGCGACGAATGGCGCCGACAGACCGGTTACCTTCTGGCCTTCCATCGCTATGTGATCCGGCCGAGTGCGCTTATCGCCGGTCGCGTCCCACGACCGTTCTATCTGGTCTTCTGTTACCGCGCCGCTTTCGAGAAGCTGAAGATAGCCCTCATGCCGTCCGGCACGAAGCGCAGTCAGTGTCTCGTTCTCCGCGATCAGGTCAGCCCTGAACATCAAGGCCCGAGATTTGTGATCGGCCATCAGCGTGGCAATCAATTCGGCCTTTGTGACCTTGACCGTGCGCCGCTTGTTGTAAGCCGCAAGCGCCGCGTCCCAGCCATTCCGCCGCACAGCCTCAACAACAGCCGTATAGCGCTTGTCGCGGAGCTTCATGCCCAGATAATCGCCTAGCCCCTCACGGTCTCCTGTGAGCAGCGCATTGCGTATCTTGAGCGTCGTTTGTGCTTGGGCGGGTGTCAGCCCGATCAAACCGTTCTCGCGAAGGCCAGTGACCTTGCTTTTCCGACCGACCAGATCGAGCGCGATGGCCTGCGGCGTCCTATTCTGCGAGATGCCTTCCACGATGGTCTCGCGAACGGCCTGCCTCACTCCTTCGGTAATGGAGGTGATGAGGTTTGCGACGTGTGATCTTGCCCAGAGTTCGGCGCGGTCATGTCTTCCATTGAAGCCAAAAACCGCTGAACCGCCCGAAAAGGGTCTGGTATCTTCGGAAGTGCGGCCAGCGCCGCCACTCCTCCCCTGTAGTAGGCGTCAGAAAGCGCTCGGTCCAAGGGCTGGAAGAATACCGGATCGACACGGAGAGCCGCGATAGCCGCCTCAATGTTGCCGTTCTGGATATGCCCGATCACCGTCTGCAATTGCGCCTGGGAGGTTATCCGGCCAATGGCATCAAGGAACGCCTTGCGGACCTCTGGCTCCAGCGCGCCGAGGATGGCCTGAACTTCTGATGGAAACGCCATTCGGCCCTCTAACTCGCGATGATCAATTCATAGTAGACGGTCAAACCAGCCGGCGACAACGGCCGGCACTGCTTAATCACATGCTCTTTGCCTGCGATGACAATCCTATCGCTCTCGGCAATCTCTATTGGCAACCCTTGTGTAGAAACGTACACCATGCGATCTCCCTTCTGGATAAGGGTTCCGTCGATTTTCGACATGTCTATCTCCAGCGTGACTAGCGTGCACGGGTAATCGGTGTCGGTCAGCACCGGATCGTATGACGGGCCGGACTGGACTGTCCTGCGGATGGCGCCAGCAGTGCCGAAGCGCGCTATGAGCCTTTCGGCAGTCGCTCTGGGTTTGGCGTAGTCGAAGGTTGCCATTCAGCACCCCACAGACCAGATCCCGATGTAGGGCAGGTCTTCGTCTTTGAGGAAGGGCGCCAGCATCCCATCTACAATGGAAATCAGCGGCGTGATTGAGGTTGCCGTGCCGTCGCTCTGGGCATTGGCATACTGCACCTCAAGCGACCCGACCTTTTCTCGCACAACAGCGCCTGACGCCGAGCCAACCACGCTGAGGCTGCCGGGGTTGGTGGCCTCCTGCCATGCCGCCTGATATGAGGCGTTTATGACGGCGATCGGCACTACATTTGACGGCAGCAGCTTGCCATTCACGATAGCCCCTTCACGCGGCCACTGGCGCTCCTGCGTGGCGTCTACAACAGACCCGAGGAACCGAGAGCCATACACCGCATCGATATACTGGCTCCCACGGTTGCGGAGAACGGCAGGCGCTGGCGCATCAGCGGGGAGAACATATCCGTTATCGGATACCCAAGTGGAGAACCCACCGTCATCACCATAGCCTGCCATGTCTCGTTACTCCGTCTTCAGCGTGTCGACGTGCGCTGCCTTGTCTTCGTCGGACAGTGCGTTGAAGATTTCGGCGTCATCCTTGCGGAGCGATTTCACTTCCTTGCCGTCGGCGTCATAGATCGCCCACCAGCCGCCGCCCTTGTCCTTGGCCTGGAAAGGGGCCTTGGCTTCGGCAGGGTTGACGATCGCCGTCTTGGCGCCGCCCTTGTCCTTGGCTTTGCCGTCGGTTTCGGTATCGGAGCCATCGATCACGTCATAGCGACCAGCCCAGCCGATCGGCTCTTCCTTGACCGTCAGTTCAGTGCCGATCTCGATTTCCTTCGCGTCGGCTCCATAGATGCCCGACGACGTGGCGCCGGTATAAGGCGCCTTGATCCGAATTTTCATTGGATTGTCTCCTGTTGAGAAGGATCAGCCCCGCCCGAAAGCGAGGCCGGTCATCAGGTGTTGGTGGAGTAGAACACGCCTGACTTGCCGTTGATGTCCGCACGGATTTCGATACCCATCGCTCCCATGATGAGGAACTGGTAGTTGTCCGTGGGGTTCTGGCGGGTCTTGGCGGTGGTGTTCACGGCCATGCCGACGAGCGGGCGGATGTACTCGGAGCTGGGTACGAAGCCGAAGAACTCGTTGCCCGACAGTTCGAAGCTGACTTCGATCTTGCCGATGCGACGGTTGGTCAGCAGGTATGCCAGCAGCGTGCCGCCCTTGAAGCCGGAAGAACCGGAATAGGACATATCCAGGCGCCGGCCGATATCGGGCGACACATAGAGATTGACCTTGCCGGTGACCAGGTTGGCGTCGAGCATCGCGCCCATGGTCTGGGTGAAGAATGCATCGATCTGGTCAGCGGTCGCAGTCGTCAGGTTGATGTTGGCACCGGAAGCACCGATGTTCAAAATCTTCGAGAACGGCGACGTGCGGATGCCGTAGGCTGTGTAGCCCTGGAAGACGATCGAGGAGTCGCCGTTCAGTGCGTAGAGCGCCATGTCGCGGCGGATCTTCGCAGTGTGAGCTTCCTGGTCGTCTGCCAGCGCGTCGAAGTTTTCCGACTGCAGCGTGTTCCATTCCCGCCACTCGCGACCATAGGCCGTGGAGAAGATCGGAACAGGCGTGCCGCGGTAGTCGTAGTTGACCTTGTCCAGCGGTACCGGCACCTGACCGGACATGGAGCGGACAACAACGCCGGCATCGCCAGAGACGCGGTTCAGCACGACAAGCTTGCCGATATTGACCGGCTTGGCGAGAGGCATGAGGTCGGCCATCCACGCCTGACCTTCGTCAGCACGCATGACACGGCGGGTGATGCCATCGAGTTCGAGCCACGCGTCACGCGGCAGGACTGCGGAGGCGTTCTGCACCGCCGCCATCTGGTTTTCCATGTTGTGGAACCAGTCGCGATCGGCGTTGACTTCATCCCACCACGCGGCATGCGGCCGGGAGTTGGCGATGAGCTGGGAAGAAAAATAGCGCATCCGGGTTCTCCTTATGCCTGGACCGTGCCGGGCTGAGCCTTGCGGGCTCGCACCAGCTGGTCAGCGCCAGACGTGTTGTTGTAGGCCTCTTCGGCCACCATCTTGACGTTCTGACCAGTCGTCGCGGGGACGAACTTGCCAGCGGCATTGGTGGTCAGATTGGCACCGCGAGTCACGTTGGTGGCCGTTGGCACACGAACGTTGAAGAATTGCTCATCGAGCTGTTCCATGCCGATGACGCGGTCATTCGCCGGCCATGCGGTGTCAACATCCTTCATCGCCAGGTAGTTATCCTGCGCGATGTAGATTTTGCCTGCCGCATTTGCGCCCGCCTGAGCGAAGTTGGCGCCGGATTCAACCAGAGCCGTGCCTGGCAGAACGGCGGTGGTGCATAGGCGCTCCTGCACCTGGGGGGTGGCCTCAGTGTAGGGACCTGCGAAGATTTTATTGAAGCGAGCCATGATTATTCGCCCTCCGGTGCCTTGTGAGCGGCCTTTTCAGCACCGCTGCCCTTGAATGCGGAATTGAGGCCGGTTGCCTTACCGACTTCGGCCTTTGGCGCCAGTTCCTTGAGCGCGTTCAGCGTCAGTTCCTTGGCGACGGGTTCGGTGAGCAGGTTCGCTTTGACAACCTTTTCGACCAGTTCAGCCTTTTCGGCTTCGTCCTTGGCCTTCTGATTGGCGACCAGCGCTTCATGCTGATCCAGAACCGGCTTGAGAGCCGCTGTCACAGCGTTGGAGATCGTTTCACCGATCTTCCCCATGCCTTCCGAGAGGGTCTTGACCTCATCGGAAAGCGCCTTGAACTGCTCATCAGAGACAGACATTTCGTCTTCCTTTCGATTGGTTGAGGATTCCCGCTCGGAAAAGCCAAGGGCTTCCAGTATCGCGGCTTTCATTCGATCCAGAACGCCAGCCTTTTGCCGACGGTCCAGAGCACGGGCGAGATGTTCCACTGCCCAATCTAGGTCACGATCCGCGTCATCGACGGCGGAGTTAATGACCTCGATTTCTTCTTGCTCGCCTTTGGAGTTGACCATCATGCCGACGCCTTCCGCAGGCGTAGCCGCACCATCCTCATCAAGAAGGATTGCGTCATGGTCGAACTCTATCTCGCGAGCGATATTCTTGTACGGCACATCGCCGTTTGCAGCCTCAAGGAGAGCAAACAGGCCTGTCGATGTGTGCACAGGCTCGCCCTTCTCGATCGCGTTCAGGACCCGCTTGCCACCCTCTGAGCGGCTTGCCATCTCAACATCGATCACCTTGTCGAGAAACACCCGGCCGTTCTCCCGACGCAGGTTCTCATTCCATGCGCCGATCCAGCCGAGGTTGATGCCCTCAGGGTCTTTTGCGGAGACAAACTTGCCGTTGATGGTCGGATGGCCAAGAGGCGCCGGCGTGCGCTCAAGACCGGCGAAACTCTTCTCGATCTCGTCGGCCGGATACATGATGCCATTCATCACGATGTTATCGGGCAGCGTTGCGCTGGGCACGATCACCACATCACGACCGTTGCGCTTTTCATGGCGCACCGACTTCGTGTTGGCGACCGAGCGAATATTCACTCGGACGTGGGGCATTGTTGATTAATCCTCTTCCGTGGGAGGCGGGTTGCCGAGCGCCGCTTGCGTCTCGTCCTCGGTATCATCCCGGTATTTTTGTGCGTCGGTCAGTGGCTCATAGCCAACTGCTGCGCGGATCTCGTCATCGGTGAAGACGTAGGTCGAGTTGCCCATCTTCTGGTTTGTGTCGGCCATCTTGTTGGCGCGATCGACCTTCTCTGTCATCGAGCTTTCCGTTAGGTCAGCCTGATCGATGAACCAGTCCTTCTTCGGCAAAATCCCCCATGTCACCAACCTGGTGACAAAGTCCATGATGTTGGGATGGGTGATGTTCACCCGCCGCGCCATGTTGGTCTGGTTCCACTCGTTTGCGTCTTCCGTGGATGCGCGTTCGCCGGTCTGCATGCCGACGAGGATCTTCACGGGTGCGCCAACGGATGCTGCGAATGACTGCAAAGCCGCACCAAAGAAATGCTCCGGGCTGGGCAGGGTGACGCCGAGCGTCTTTGCCTGCATGCCCTGCAGCATCAGCATCTGGTCGAACCCCTTCTGGAAGTCGGCCACCTGCTCATTCATCTTGTCGGCCACATCCTGCACCGTGACGCCCATGGCCTTGGCCATTTCGGCAATCTTCACATCGGCCGGCATTTCCAGAACCGGGGAACTCTTGGCGTTCTTCCAGAACCCCTCACCGCCTGCGCCCTTGATCTTCTCAAGGTCGATTAGGTCGTTATAGCCAGGCTCAAGAAGCGATCGACCGTTTACGGTCCCATCGTCCGACCAGATCAACACCCGGTCAGGATGGATGCGAAGGCTGCGCTTGTTCGGGTTGTCCGTTTCTACAGCCGCCTCGTTGAACTCGTACATAGTCGGCTCGCCGTAGGTTTCCGACGTCGTGTCCGTGTTCCAATCCGACACCTTCAACTGGCCAGCCCAAACCGGGTCGATGCGATAGAGGCCTTTGAGACCTCCACCCACGCGGTCAACGGGCTGGTCGAACCTTTTCCCGTCCCTCAGCCTCAGGATGACGCCGGAGTAGCCCCCGACCATTGCCTTCCGGTCAGCTTCAGCCAGTTTTGCCCACAGACGCATGGAGGCGAACTTGAGGCGGATTTCCTTCTCTAGTTCCGTTTCCTTGCTCTTGCCCATCTGTGAGCCGTCGCGCTCCTGCTCAAGCAAGTATGGCGTATCCTGCCATGTCTTGAGTGCCGTCTTGTCGACTGCAGCCGCGGCTATGCCGTTGCGGCAATAAATCTTGTGAAGCAGATCAAAGGTGAGGACGTCGGGATAGCCGAAGTCCTTGTAGTGGTCGTGCTTCGCCCCCGCAAAGAAGCCGGGGAACATAGCGCCCAGCTGGCGCACTGCTCGGTTCGCCAGCATCACAACATTGCTCATCGGTGCCTCTTATCGGTGACGTGATGTCAGGAACATCGCCACGCCAGAGCTTGCGATGTTCACGTTATCGGCTGCGATCAGAGCGTCAGCCAGGTTGTGCGATTTGACGCCCAGATCCTTCTTGAGCTTCACCTTCGGCACGACACGCTTCTTGCCCTCAGTCTCAACCCACCAAGGCACGCAGAGCTCGGTAAAGAGCGCGTCGAGCTTTTCCTTGCCCATGGTCGAGGAGAACGACAGGACGTCCTCTGTGCGTATCGCCTGCCCTCTGGTGACGGCATTGAACGTCAACATGGCTCGGCGGGCCGTGTTGGCCCATGCCTGTGCCTTGAGGTTCAGATATTCGTGCTTGTTGAGTGGGCTGTTGCTGTTAAGCGTGTCGCTCGGTTCGTCCGGGTCCATGACCGCACCGCCGGCATGGAAGGCGAAATGCTCAACACTCGCCGCGTTCTCTTCGTTCTGCTCATCGATATAGCCGCCGACGAAAGCGCCAACTCCGATGGTATCGTATGAAACCGTAGCGCCGGCATGCTTTGCTTTTGCCCATACCCGCTTGGCATTCTGAACAAGCTGATCTTTGCCTGATGACCAGTCTTCAGCGTCCGTGAACACGCCATCGATCTTGTCGGCCGTCGCGCTCTTGTCCTCGCCGTCGTCGGCAGGGTCGAAGCCGATGATATTCCGTCCGGTCAACTCGATCTTGAGTACCTTGTGAGCGTCCACGCAGGCATCAAGCCAGCGGCGCTTGAAGATCGATAGCTCGCTGTCACCGAGCGGCACGCCGCCATAGATGTGCTCGAATAGCTCAGGGTCGCGCTCTCGCATCGCTGCAATGTCGCGCTTGGCCTTCTCCGAGAGGAACGGGTTCTCGGTATAGTCGATCTTGTGCACCACGCAGTGTGGTGGTGGGTTGATGACGAAGTTCTTCCAGACGTAATCCGTGACCATCTTCGGGTTAAAGAGAAGGATCGCCAGGCTGTCTTCCTTGCGGATCGTCGGGGCAATGACGGCCCACTGGTCGGCCGTAAGCTTTTCGGCTTCTTCCACCCAGAGGATGTCGATATCGGACGTTCCCTTGATTTCCTCAAGGTTGCGCTCGATCCCGTAAAATATGAACTCCGCGCCGGTCGCGATGTGAATGATAGTCGTCTTCTGGACGTCGAAGGCATGCTGCAGGCCGAGGTGACCGATGGCCCACTTCAGTTCGGTATAGACGGACTCCTGAATGCGGTTCTGAAAGCGGCGAATGCACATGATGCGCATCTTGACCCTGACATGGTCAACAAGGCGGACGAGCTGGCAAGCTGTGTCTCTGGTCTTTGAGCTGGATCGACCGCCATGCAATACGGCTATGTCGTTTTCACCCAAGAATGCCTTTTCCCAGAAGTCAAAGAGCGCGGGGTTGGTTAGGTAGCTATCCGCCTCTAACTCTTTTTGCCGCGCATTACTTGACGCCATGTCTTGTCTTCCGCCTGCTTCCAGTCTCCTGGCTCACCATTCTCTGTCTTGGTCGGCGCATAACTGCCCTGCATCTTGTTTGCCTCTGCAATGGCTGCAATGGCCGTACGGCGGTCGTCGGTTGTGCATGCGTCGTGAATAGCCTTGAGGCTCAAAAGCCTGTCAGCGGCGCTCCATTCGGCTTTCTCTGCCACTCTATTCTTGATCTCGGCAACGCGAGCCTTCACCACATCATTTAACATCAACCGTGATGCGTTCTGCTGGTGAGGTTTGAACCCGGCCTCGGCATATGCTTCCGTGGCGCTCTTGCCTGTAGCTACCGCTTGAGCGAAGGCTTCGTGTTTAGCGTTCCGAAGAACTGGCATCGCTTGCTACTTCCTCTCCCGCTCTTGCTCGGTGGTGGTCATGGGGTCACATCATCCTGCCGGGCATGAACGGAACGTCGCCTGAACTGGTGGTATGAACATAGCCGCCAGCCGATGGCAGCTTTATCGAGCCGGGGAGCAGCGATTTAGGCGCTACCCATTGGCCACCATGTATCTGAAACTTCTTCACAACCCGCCCGATCTTGCAACGGCGGTGGAGGCGGTTAACGACGTTCTCCGTTTCCTTGCTCATCTCATCTCGGAGTTTGAACATGGTCATCGGTTCGGTCATCGCTCTCTCCATGTGGGCGGGGGAATGGGGTTAGGATCGGCTGCCATCGGCAAAATTGATCGTCATCCGGTAACTTTCGCTCATGGTCCCGAGAATTGTTTCTGTTAGACCTTCAACAAGCTTCTCGGCAGATACGGCTTTTAGCACCGCCGATTTGATTTCCTCCCGCCTTGCATCGACCGCTTCGATAACAGCGGCACGGGCAAGATTTCGGATCTGATCCCCCACAAGCCATGCCAGATAAGGCATCTTTTGGCGGCTATGGTAGTCTGGCTTCCCGCCGTGCTGGTCCACTTCCATTTCCAGCGCGGACTTCACAAGCGCATCAATCGCCTCTGGGGCGTCCTTGAATGCTCTGATGATTTGCGCTTGGAGAGTGGTCTGAACTAGGGCTTCAATCTCGTTGTTCATTTGGCGTGTCCTTTGTCGGAAGGATGAACGAGCGGGGCCGACACCCCACTCACCCGTTGCGCAACATCGTGACCTGTCGGGGTCATCTCCTGAAACGTATTCAGCCCCACCTAGTTACGGGCGGGGCTGGTGATAAGTGCCGGGATCACCCGCGATCAGATCGCGTCGATACCCGGTCTTGAGGACCAAGCCGAAGCCGGTCAACTGGTTGCAGAGGCGGGAATTGAACCCGCGATATTCCGGTTATGAGCCGGAGGCCTTACCACTTGGCTACTCTGCGTTATTGATGCCCTAGTCGGCCCGCATGCGGCGTCTGTCTACGAGGACTTCCCCAGACCCGTTACCCGACTGCGAAGGTTAGAGCCGATCGTCGGCTGTTGCAGGAGGGAACGGCCAGGCACGAACCCCAACCTTCACGAGCTATGCCCGCCTTCCTGATGTCACCGGGGAGGCCGAAACCTCACACGCATACGCGCTCCCGAGTGTCCTTATGCCGCCTCGCGCTTTCGAGCTTCACGCTCACGCCGCCTAGCGTTTTGCGCGTCTGCCCAACTGAAGTCCCGAAGATCGGCGTCGAAGTCTAGAGAAGGCCTTGCGTCATCTGCGCGCCAAACTCCGATGTTGGACTTTTTATCCCCGATTTCAGGGTGATTTGGCAAGGCGCTTTCATCGTCAAAATCTTTATGCTGCAATGGCTTGCGGTCAAAAGCTAATGCAATCTGTTTAATCGCTGCGTTTTTCCGCCAATCACCGGCCTGTCTCGATATGCCCTCGACGTTCCGACACCACTTAGCGAACGCCTGTCCACCGGCCTCCGATTTGGCCCATGCCCACAGCGCGCGCCGCTTCTTCTCGCACGGCACAAGCTTTATGACCTCCATGGCGGCTTCCCAGAGACCCATGTCATTGGTCGAGTTGCGGAGCCTCTTCGGATCGAGCCATGCCCAGTTGTTGGCGTGCTTGTCTTCCGCCGACCAGCCGTTGATATCGGCGGTGTCGTGGATGTAGCCGTAGTTGATGGCCTTGTCCTGTGCCGGTCGTGCAGTGTCGGGAAGTTTGGCGTCCACTTCTGCCGCCTTGATGAATAGCTCGATGATCTGTCCTTCGTTCATTGCAGGCTCCCCATGTCGGCGGCATCGCGAATGGCTTGTGAGGCTTGATCCATGAGTCCGTTGCGCTTGAGCACCAACGTTAGCTCCCCGATCTGCCGGAGATTGTTTTGGCGCGCGTTTTGGAGGGCGTTATTTTCACGCCGAAGCTGGTTGATTTCCTCACGCTCGATGACTGCATAAATCTTCTCGATGACAGAGGCGTCTTCGATCTCACCGTCAAAAACTTCATCAACGATCTTGGCTAAAAGTGCTTTTTTCACGCCGATCTCCTGTCATCCAAAAGGTCCGGTTGCTTTGCCATTGCGCCGAACGTCCGCTTCATTCTCTCGTATACCATGCCAGCAATCGCAAATCTCTTTGGAACTATGCCGTCCATGTCCAAAGACCAGTACTGAATCCAGCCCAGCGGCAGTCGGTCAAAGAACTGAAACCATGCATCAACGTCGGTTGTCACCAGTTGGGGAAAGTTCTTTTCGGCAAGCAAGACCAGATCACTCACAGCCCACAAAGCGCACTCATTGATGTTGGCTTTCGAGTTTGCCGTCTCTGCAAGCGTCATTACGACCATGCGGGCATTGTTCGGTCCATGTTTCTCGATGATGCGCTGAACCGTAGCAACTGCTCTTGTCTCCCCCGGCCCCGGAACCACGTTCGCCGGAACTATGCGTATTCCAAATTCCGCGAGTAGTGCTTCGGCTGCCGGGTGATTGGTCATTCCGCCCTCGCCTTTCCGCTATGAAGCGCCTGCCAGTTCTCCATCTCGGCGTCAAAGGTGCCGTTGTCGATCATGGCTTGGATTTTGTTATAGGCGTGAAGCGCGGTGGTATGATCGCGTCCACCGGTCCACCTTCCGATCTGCGGGAATGACAAGTCCGGTCTTTCGGTCTTGATTGAGTGAATGATGACCTGTCTGGGGAATACTATCCTCCTTGCCCTAGCCGCACCCTTTACTTCACCAACAGTGACGCCGTGGAAGCGTTTCAGCCAGTCGAAGGCTATCTCAGCCATGCTGCGGTCGCGGGCTATCTCGACCGATCCTCCGGCATATGGGCAGTATTCGCCAACCCATGCGATGCAGAGGGATTTGAAGGTTGTGAAGTGCAGCGGGATGATTTGGCCTTCTGGCGCGACCTGAACCAATCGTGGCTTTGGCATCTCTATAGCCTTCGGCGCGGGCGCAACGGATTTCAACCGCATTGCCTTCCGCACTCTATCGGCCTCTCTGGCCTTTGCAGCTTCGTGCCATGCTCTTTGCGATGGGGTTAGGGTGGCGTGGTTGTTCATTTCACCACCTCCAGCTTCCGCTTCGACGGTGGCCTGCGTGGCCCATGCCCGCTGCCTAATTCGTGGCTGTCATGTTTGTGGCCTACTGGATCGGCGCCAAGCTGCTGCTGCACCTTCTCCACGCCCGTCTCGACCTCCATCTTGTAGACGCGATCATTCGGCGTGTGGTCGCAAACCACGAAGAACTCCACCGGCTCGTCGCTGTAGACCGTGAACAGGCCTTGGGCGTCCATGTTGATGACGATGCGGTTCATGCCGGAATCCTTTCCACGCTGATCTCTTTGCCCTTGCTGAAGATGCGCTCTGCCTGAGCCCGACGTACCTGCTTGATGCTAGCGCCTTCGATCTCGCGAGAGCAGACGAGATGCCCGTTGAAATATGCCAGCACATGCCGAAGGGCTGCTTTCGTCGCTGCGAGTTCATCCGGGTAGCCTTCGGGCTTGTCGCCCTGCCCCATGATCGGTTTAGGCTTGGCATCACGAGCAAATCTCACCATTGCCCACCACTGGCCGCCGCGCTGGACTGCATAACCGGAAAACTCGTTCATGCCGCCTCTCCTTTCGTGATCTTCTCCACCATCTCAATCCGCCGGCCGATCCAACGCATGCAGTTCACGGCCATGCTGTTGCCGAGCGCCTTGTATCGAGGCCCGTCTGGTGACGTGTCTTTCTTGCCCCATGGGACGTTGGTGAAATTGTCGGGGAAGCCTTGGAGGCGTTCGCATTCGATCGGGGTCAAGCGGCGGACGGCCCAATCCTGCGCTACATAGGATTGCTGCTTCATTCCCGGCTCTGCCGCGAGAGCTCCAACGACCTGGCCGTCACCACCGAAGAGACGAACCTCGTCACGGGTGTTCTGAGCGAAAGCCACAGCCGGAGGGTGGGCCCCCGATGCGAGAGGATGGCAGGGGTCGCCAATCTGAGGATTGCTGTAATTCGCCTTGCTGGTGATCTGTGTCGTGTCGAATGCCACAGCCTGAACCTCTGCACGAGCTTCAAGCGTGTACAAAATGCCTTCCTGCACTCCGACTCCGTCCGGCCCGCTGTTCGGGTTCTCGCGCAGCGCACCGGCCTGTATGGCGATCGGCAACAGCGCTCCTTGCTCGTGAGGCATCCACGCTGCGCTTGCCGCCATTCCCGCGGTAATCGGGAACGCCACCATCGTCTCCGTCTCGTAATCAAGCCGGCCCATCCCGCCTGCGTTCAGGCAATGTGGCACATTGCCTGTCGAGGTGATCAGTCCTCCGTCGAGGTCGAAGTCTGTTCCGAGTCCGCCACCGCCTGTAGGGCGGCTTGCAATTGTGGGGGCAACTCTTTTCCCCGGTTCCCGGCGCGGCGCAGAATCCCCGCGCATGCCTTGGGGCTCAAGTAATACTGCGGCGGCACGTCGCCAGTCTCCAAGATATCCGACAACGAACACACGCCGGCGTCGTTGAGGGACAGCCCGTCCAAAGCCGTCCACTCGGACATATTGAGCGTCAAGAACTCGGTAGGCGAACCCATACCCGCATTCCCGAACGAATGAGAGAAAGGTCGCAAAATCGCTTTCTTCAATCCATTCGTCTCCGGCTTCGCGTCCTTCAATTCCTGACTGAATACCGCCTTCACCGTCCTCTTCATCCGTGACAGAGGAAACGACACCGGGGACGTTTTCCCAGACGATCCAGCGGGCGCGCAGGCGCCGAGCCAGGCTGAGATACTCAAGGGCGAGGTTACCGCGCGGGTCATCCAGTCCGAGACGCTTTCCTGCGACCGAGAAAGACTGGCAGGGTGTTCCTCCCACAAGAAGGTCGATTGGTCCTGCATCCGCGCCGATCTGCGTGAAGTCGCCATAGTTCGGTACCCCGTTCTTTGCCAGTGGTTCTCCTGGCATGTTCGATCCGTAGTGATGAGCGAGGACAGCAGAGGGGAAAGCCTCGATCTCGCTGAAGAATGCCGCTTTCCAGCCTAAAGGTGCCCACGCTTGAGTTGCTGCCTCAATTCCAGAACAGACAGAGCCATAAATCATGATGCGGCCCTCTGTTTCTTCCAGTTGAGATACATCATCTCGAATTCCTCGAATGTGGCATCGTGCTTCATTGCGTTGGCACGGTTGCTGATTACCTGAACGTTCCCCGGCTCATAGCCGCGAGAACTATCAACCCGATCTAGAGAGGGCGAATTGGGCGTCTGCTTGCCAGGGGTCAGAAAGAGAGGGATGCCCAGCAAAGGGCAAACATCAGGGATCGAGATGTCTTCCCGAGATATCGTGAATGTTTGGCCGCGAAGCTTGGAGCGCTTCTTCGCCTCCCAGAACATTTTCATTTCAGGCGATTTGGATTCGCCATGAGTAATCAAAGACGCGCGTCTGGCTTCCGCTCCATAGCATCCGCAACTGACGATCCGAGACTTTGGGTTTGGGTTTGTCAGGTTCTGCGCCCCGACAACCTTCTCCGTTCCGCAATCGCAAACAACGACCCACCGGGTACGCTTGTTGACAGACGCACTCCTGCCGGTAACGACAAGCCTTCCGAAACGCTGTCCAGTGAGATCGACTAAGCGCATCGGGTAACCTCCCAACCGAGTGGATGCCAAGCCATGGTCGCGGCTTCGATACCGCTGCACACTGAGCCGTACCTCATGGGAAAAGCCACCTGCTATTCTGCGCTCTGGCATACTCCGGTCCAAAGCTGGTGCTTGAGCCGTTCCATTGGATGGGGTGGGTCATGCAGACGCTCCAATCTTGCCTTGAAGCATTGCGAGAATTTCGCAGCTCTCGCTATTCATCGTGGCCGAGTGGTAGACGTACCATTTGTCCCAAGCCTCCACCCCTTCCGAGCCATCGAACTTGAGCCAGTAGAAATGGCTCTCGTCACGGTTAAGCATGAGCGCGTAACCCTCCGGCATAGACCGAATGCCAAGAGATTTGTCCCGTCGCGTCGATCCCATCGCCTCGTGCTCGGAAACATGAGTTTCCAATCGTTCCTGAATGGTCATTGAATCCATCCTTCCCGTAGTGCCTTGGCGACTAGCGCCGTGCTTTTGTGGACCTTGGCTTTGCGGCGGGCGTCATCGAGGCGGGACATCACTGCAACACGGCTTAGGTCGAGGATGATGGCCTGCTCATCGTAGGTCTTGCCGATCGACAGCAAGCGGACACACTCAAGTTCGTTTTCGGTGAGAGGGCATTCGGTCATTCGAGCCATCCTTTACGCAGCACGAAGGCGACGAGGCCGTGCATGTTGTGGGTGCCGGTCTTGTCTTTGGCAGCGCTGATATGGCGGTTCACCGTGATGCGCTTGCGGTCGATGATGGCGGCTATTTCCTCGCCATCCTTCCCATCAGCCAGCCAGCGAACAATGCTGAGTTCGAGTTCGGAGAGCGGGCAATCACACATGGGGTGGCTCCCATACTTCGAGAAGCGATGCGAACCAGCGAGATCCGACGCCACGCTCTTTCTTCTTCCACATGTTGATCGACATGATGTGGTCCACATCCTTGGCGATGCAGCGGTAGCCCTGCTTGGCGAGTTCGTCCGTTATCTGCCGCTGTTTGACGGCGTGGACGAGGTAATCTCTGGGCTTTGGCTGGTATGGGATAGATTTGGGCCGGTTGGCCGCATCCAGCCTCGCCTGCTCAGTCCGAACCATGACGGCAAGCTCTGGAGCCTTGGGGCAAAAGCTCTTGCTGGCTTCCTCAATCTTGCCGGCGCGAAGGTTGTTGACAGTGTTGAAAACCGCCTCCGCCGAGCAGTCTGCCAGGGCGAAGCAGTAATCCTCCATTGTCCCGCGCTCGTCGGTCACGCCGCGTGGCGGCAGAGCGCGCCACAGGACCGTGAGAGCTTCAATGACTTGAGGACGGAAGTGTGTTTGTGCGGTCATAGTACATCTCCATCACTTCACGTCCGAAGTCGGCCATATTGCCCCGCTGGCGCTCTCGCGTCGGCTGCGGATCGTCTGCCCATCGTTCTTGGTTGAGCCATGTTGTTGGATGCGGGATGAATTGTTGCTCTCGGCTCTGGTAATAAGGGATCTGGCGCTGAAGGCCGGTCATGACCTCTTCAAAGCTGGCGAGCTTCAGGGCTTTTTCGAAGGCCTTACGCGCTGCACCCTTGCCGATCCGGCGGGGGTAGGATTTCCAGAACTGTTCGAATTGCTCGATTTGGTGCGGGGTCATGCTGCCACCTCGCCCGCTTCTTCCCAAGCAAGTTCTACCTTCACCATGCCGTTCTTCTCGACCGGCCCGTGAGGCGTGGCGCTGATGATAAATTTGCTATCGTCAATGCCTATGGCATCCGAAATTCCGTCCAGCGCCGCCTTGTGGGCCGCTATGAGGTTGTCGGCGTCGTAGTGGCGCTTGCTGGGCGGATAGAACGACAGCTTCACGTTGACGGCTGTCGCGTTGATTTTGCCTATGCCAGCTTCCAGCACGAGATGATGAGCGGTTCGCTTCGCTGCCTTCTTGGCGCGTGCGACCTGCATGAAATGGTATCGAGCGTTCGGGGACAGGCGTTTGTCTGGCCACGGGAGAAAGATTTCTGCGGTTTTCAATTGTCATCCTCCAGAATTTTCTCGGCCCAGACGATGCGGTCGCCGGCCTTAGTTCTCCATCTCTTCGCCAGGTACAGCCGCGCTGAACGAGGCAATCTTTTCATCCAACAGAGCCAGACGGGCACGGAGCTCCCGAGCCTCGATTCTGGCTTGCTCTCTTTCGGCTTCTCTAAGGGCATCCATTTCCTCGCTATCGATGCGCTTGGCCGTGCCCTCGTAAATCGAGCGTGCTCGGCGCTGCGTGAACTCTTTTGAGACGCGGGGAGCTACGAACCTGACCGCGTGGTAGAAAACATTGTCCAGCTTCCCGTAGCGACTGGTCGGCCATGCGGCTCTGAACATGTCTCTGGCTTCGAAAACGGCACTCATTACTTTCTTCCTGCTCGAAACTCGTTTGGGTTGATGTCCCAAGTCCTTGTCGTAACTTCCCAACACCTTGTCGTTCCTCTGTGCGAAGTTGGCCTCGTTCAACGGAGGCGCTGATGCACATGCACAGAGGCACTGAAATCGAGGGAGACAACGGAACTGACGCCAATCAGTCTGATGTCTCCCTGTCCGCCGCACTCGACGGGTTTGTTCCCTTTGAAGTTCCCCTCGCCGCAGTCATCGCAAGGCTGCGGGGGAGGACTTTGGTAAGAGTGCTGGCCGCCCATCGGGAGCGGGATGAAAGCGACCAGCGCTGAGCGTCAGGGGGACGTGCCGCTCAGATTGTTGAAGGTTATTTCTTCCTAGTCGCCGCCAGGTGGGCCATCACGGCAGCCACCACGAGCGATGCAACAAATGCCGAAAAGGCCACAGATGCCCATACGAGGAGCTGCTGTTGATCAGGGTGCATGGAGGCGGTCATTCGTCCTTCTCCCGATATCCAGCCTGCCGGAAGCATTCGCAGGCAAACCAGTAGACAAAGCATCCAAATGAAGCTGCAATGGTTGGCACCACGACAAGCCACAGAAGGTAATTCAGGATTATGGTCTGGGCGGATGGGAAGATGCTCATGGCTTCCTCCATCCGAAAGGCTGCTTGCCATTTTTGATAAGGACCGCATCAATCCGCTGGAAAAGCTGCTCATGGCTGATCCGCTTGGGATGACCACGGAAGCCAACCTTCTCCATCGAGAAGAACCGGCGACCGTGGTAAATCACGTTGTATCCGTAACCGGCCATGAGGTGCTTGAGGTAATCCAGATCGGTGCAGAAGCCCCGTTCGAACTTCCTTGGCTCACCGTTCTTCGCAATCCATTCCTCAGTCATTGCGTTTATTTCGCTGCGGTCCGGGATGAAGCGGTTGGGGGATTGGAGTGATGTGTCCATCATGCGCCACCGCCTTCCGCTTTCGCGATAGCTTCATCAGCCATCGACACCCAGCAATCCCAGCCTGCCTTGCGATCCATCTCATCCATCTTGGCCTCGGTAACGAGGCGCTTCGTCGCTTCCAGCAACTGTGGGAACGAGCCGTCTCGGCGCTGGCGCTCGGCAAATATCGCTTTCGCCACCTCAATGGTGATCTGACGCCAGCCAAATGCCTTGGGCATTGCCGTGGTGATCGCAGCAGCCGTCTTCATGATATCAGCCGGGATGTTTTCCTCGGCGGCTATCGTTTCAATGTGGTCGAGGTGCACCTTAGGACCGGAAGTCATGCGCCACTCCTGATCTTGTCATTGAGTGCTTGGAGGCCGGACATTTGATCGAAGTGACGCTTTGCCATCGCCGAAGACGCTATGACCTCACGCGATATGGCTCCGATGCGTTCGAAGTGGTCGTCGCCGTCGTCGGTGAGCGTGAGCTTCGGCATGTTGATCCCGAGGCGCTTCACCCACTCGACGTCCCAACGCCGATTGCAGGCATCACACCGAGCCGTCGTCGGACTGTCACAGTAGAATCCGTATTCACTCGGGCAGGCTGGGCAGGGAACTCGGGTCATGCTGCGTTCTCCGGCGCTCTGCCAAACACGTCAGGCAGCAATTCATGACGCGAAATTCCGGAAACTGCTTCAATCTCTATTGCCCGTCGCGGCGTAATCTGGCCGCGCTCCCAGCGAAGGACCGTCGACTTGTCGACAGCCGGAGTGAATAGCTTGCCGAATGCCTCAAGGGTCATTCGGTCGTTGCCTTCGCGAAATTTGGTGATTGCCGATGTCTGTTCCATGGCTGACATTAGTTGCATAAGTTGCAACTTGACGCAACAGAAAAAGTTGCACGCCGCAATAACGATCAAACTTTTTGAAAATCGTAAAGTTGCAACATGAGCAACATCACCGCGATTCACGCCAATAAGACGCCGCGCCGCATCCACTTCATTCCAGAGTGGGCGGAAAAGCGCGGGCTTAAGCAGAAAGATATCGTTGAGGAACTCGACGTTGACAAAGGCCTTGTCTCGAAGTGGTTCAACAAAGGTGTCCTACCGAAGCCTGAGTATCTTGATAAGCTCTGCATTCTTTTCCAGCTGGAAGAAGTCGGCTCTCTTTTCCGAGATCCAGAGGACGATTGGTTATCTCAGTTCTTCCGCGACAAAACCGAAGAGCAGAAAGAGAAAGCCGTCCAGATGCTCAAGTTGATGTTCGAGGACATTAAAACCGGCACTGATGGATGAAACTACCACAGCCTCCCCGAGAACGCGCCGCCCGCGCCCTAGCCCGCTTCAATGAAGTGCCGGAGAACATCGCCTTCGAACAGCGGCCGATGTGGGAGAGCTTCTTGCCGGAGGTGGACGCTGTCCTTGAGGCGGCGTTCGGCGCTGACGAGCTTGAACGGATGAAACGGGACGAGGTGAAGAAGCAGTGAGTGCAACAAATCGTGATCTTGGGCCGTTTTTATTAATGGTTTGGAACCGATTGAAAAGATAATCTGAAAACATGAGCGATAAAGAAGCAAAGATCGTTATAGCAGCGTTCACCGAAAATCAGGTGGAACGGCTTACCGGTGTATCAGTGTTGCAATTGCGGCATTGGGATCGGAGCGGATTCTTTGTGCCAAGTTTGGCTTACGAAGACCGGAGCCAACCCCTCAGCCGGCTGTATTCGTTCCGCGATCTTGTTTCACTGAAGATTCTAAACTCCCTTAGAAATGAGCATAAGGTTTCTCTACAACATCTTCGCCAGGTCAAGGAGACGTTGGCGCATGTAGGCGAAGATTTGTGGGCAAAAACAAAGCTTTATGTACTCAATAAGCGAGTGGCATTCGATAATCCTGAGACAAAAGCAAAAGAAGAAATCCTTAGTGGACAGGGAGTGATGGAAATCGCTCTTGAAGTCGTAACCGGGGACATGAAACACGCTGTCGACGCCATGCGTAGCCGGGATGAAACCCAGGTCGGGAAAATTGAAACTAAAAAGGGGATTGCGAGAAGCAAACCCGTCATCGCGGGAACTCGTATTCCCGTTAGTACAATCAAGGCTTTTGCCGAAGAAGGCTATTCCGTTGAGGACATTGGGAAGGAGTTCCCAACCCTGACCGAAGCCGACATTGTCGCGGCCATAAATTTTAAAGATGCTGCGTGAGTCCTAAGAACCCTACGATGACATTTCTGTTAGACGCGGGCGTTCCGGTCTCCGTAGGGAAAACGATTCAAAGTCATGGCCACGATGTGATTTCCTACCACGACGTACTGGAAGACGGGGCGCCCGATTTGCTTGTCTGCGAAACTGCGATCAAGAACGAGGCAATTCTTGTCGCAGTTGATTTAGATATGCGCCGAATAGCAAACCGCTACGGGAACAACCCCCGCCTGTCAGGCTTGAATTTGCTTCACTTGGGATGCAAAGAAGTTCTGGCCGCGAAACGGCTGGAACAAGCGATCGAGATGATTGAGAGCGAATGGCTATTCAAGCTCAAGAAACCGACGCGCAGGCTTTGGTTCGAAATCACGGGGCAATACCTCAAGACCATGAGATGACCCGCTCCGGCGGGTTTCTTTTTTCCAGCCCTTTACCAGCCGTTTACACTTCTATGGCACGCTGGAACCAAGCGCGAAATGTATCAAGTACGCGCGCCTTTCCTCCTAACTAGCCCGCCACTCTCGGCGGGTTTCTTTTTGCTCAGAAATTTCTCCACCCAACGGATTCATCAGGATTCATGTGCAGCCACATATACAGCGTGGTTAAGCGCTCCCTTTCAATCTTGATCCATTGGTCCTCATGCATAGCCGCGCATCGCTCGACAAGCTGTTGCTGCCGTTCGTTCATTCGATCCATTTTAGTTTTCAGATATTCGATCATCATCTCTCTCCGTTGGGTACACCTCCCCCTTTCGCTTACTGCCCCCATCTCTGGGCTGCGAACCGGGCAGGACATTTTCAATCACGGTATAGCCAGAGTACCGTTCTCCTCTCGGAAGGTGGTCAGCCCCTGCCCCGCTACTGAACCGAAAGACCGAAACCGTTATGCCGGTATCGAGAAAACCAGTTTGGCGTAGCCCCTGTGTCAGGTTCCGGCGAACCGGATGGGTTTGATTGCTCTAGTTATTCCTCAGCTCATGTCAGCATTCGGACGGTTGAAGCTTCTTTCGAAGTAAGACCCGCCGTGATTTCCGCCTCAGCCTGGGAGACGTCACCGCTTGGGATTGATTTGCCGGATTGATCGGCGGCGCGGGACAAGCCCTTAAAAAACCGCTGCCTTTACGCCTTCGAGCACATCATCTTGGCGGGAACCTCCGATCAGACCCAAGATTTTGTGCTTTTCAGCGCCTGACAGCAATCGTTTCGGTTGCGAAATTATACCATTCTGGTAAAACAACCGTCGAAGCAACGCATGCCATCAGCCCCGGTCGGATCATCCCGCCGGGGCTTTCTTTTTGCTCTCATATGCACGATGGCGCAACAAATAAGTTGCATGTTATTCAACTTTCTTTCGCTGACCCCATTGCAATAAGTTGCACGTTATGCAACATTCTTCCTCACAAGCCCACCGAATGAAGCTCCCACGGGACGACGAAACGGAAGGGCGGGAACACCCCGGATGAGGACGAGACGATGACCACAACGATCAATGGCAAGACCTTCAAAGTGAAAGAGACCAACGGTCGCTACTTTTACTTCTCGACCCGCTCTGGTCGTTGGCTTCCCGTCAAGAAATCTGAGGTGTCGCTGTGAAGGGAGAGTTCGTAACTCCGCTTAGAGATTTTGGCTGCGCCGAGGTGCTTGAGCTTATCGACGGCGAACAGAGGGTTGGCATCGTTTGGAAGCATGAAAGTGAAGCTTCCCAATATCATTGGGCTGTTGGTGATGGCTCGATTTCCTGCGGTTTATCTCCCGGTTTGGAAGAGGCGAAATCTTCTCTTTTGGGGGCTTGCTCATGAAAATAGAGAGCATCGGCATTCGCCACGCACCACTCTCAAATCGCATCGTCCTAGCTAGATTTGGCAAAGACCCGCATGTGGCTTTGGAAAGCAGGGACGCGATGGATGATTTCCTAAAAGCGATCATTTCCTACGCATTCGATGGGCAAATGCCTGTTCCGGGAAAGGCGATGGAAATCAAATTTGGCGGTGGCGACGAACAATTCTCCATGACCGTCAAACGGCTTGAGGCGCAACCATGATCGCATTCGGCATCCGTCTCCGGGCGGATCTCCAATTCGATCTCAACCACTGAGGATGAGCAAATGGCATGGGTAACTCGATACAGGATTGAAGACGGCGCCCGTGTTTTCAACGGAACCGAGTTCACGACCGACGAATGCGACGTGTTTGAGTATCGCAGCGAAGGTGAAGCGAATGACGATGCTGACAAGTACGGCGGCGAGGTCGTCAAGTTCGAGCGCTATGCCGCCCACGCTGATCCGTCTTCTTACGCCATTCGTGTTTCCAACCCCATCGTCCACGGCGCAGTCATCGGTCGTCTGGAAGCTGCGGAGTGATGACCATGAGCGCGTTTCCGAAAGACGGCTCAACCTTCGTTGTCGAGTGCATCGACAGAACAGCCTACCGCTGGGCCAAATACAAGCCTCAGGGCGCAAAGCAGATGGGAAGGACAGGTCGCTGGCAGAAGATGGTCATCAACGGCGACTGGCACCGCTGGGAGAATTGCGACGAGCCTGTCGGTGAGATTTCGCCGCCTGCCGAGGACGGCCCGATCTCCAAAGCTTTCAAGCAATATGGCGCGCTAGACCAGTGGCGTCATGAAGTCGGAAAACTTCATTCGCAGGTGGCCAGCAAGGACGCACAGATTGTCGTCCTGACCGAGCGCCTGCAAGCAATCATCGATTGGTGCGACCTCGCAATGAAGAACTCCGACGAGTTCGACAGCCACGGTGTTCGCAATCTGGATGGACCGATTTTCGATGCGGCCCGGAACGTCCTCGCAGCCGCCGAATAGCCGCCCCGCATAGGGCTTCAGACAAGGGATAGGGAAGATGAAGAATGCAAGGCAAGAAGCGTGGTGCGCTCACACGATGACAGCGAAAGAAGGCGATGGGATTGTCTGCTGCGATTGCGGGCGTCGGTTCAATGACCGTGAGCATGTTGAGCGCGTGCAGCAACATGAAGTCGAAACAGGTTTTGTTCATCACGATGAACCACCACCAAGTAACCACAGCACAGCGGGAGAAGAAGATGAGCAAGCATACTCCGTGGGGCGTCAACCGCCTATCCAGCATGTTTCCGCAGTCGGGTCAGGTCCAAACACAACGAAATGGCCGATGGGTTCGCGCTGTGGCCACCCCTTATCGAAAGAACGTTTTTGAGGCCATCCGCGCCGCGTGGTGGGTTTTCACCGGAAAAGCGGAGGCCGTCGTTTGGCCCGAAGCCGGCGATCTGGAAGACGCAATCGACCCGAGAAACATGCGCAAGTACTAACCAACCCCCCGGCTTTGTCAGAGTAACCCGAGATATGAAGGGGCAGGAAATGACCGCAGATAGCAAGATCGATAATGGCGACCCGGCCCTTATGGGTATCGAAGATCAAATGAACGAAAGCGGCGGACAATGGCAACCATGTACAGGCTGCTACGACACTGAGGACGGCCACCCCACGCAAAAATACGATTATAGCCCTGCGCTCCAAACACCTATTGGCTGCGGTTGCAGTGAGTGCGGAGGCCTTGGTGCTGTGTGGTGGTACATGAGCGATCAAGATGTTGATGAGTGGGAAAAGATTTGTGATAGCGCGGTTTCAGAGGCCGATTTTCTGCACGTTCTCAAGCAAGCCGTTTCCACCATTCAGGATTACCTCGCTTACAAGCATGATGGCGATCCTTGGGTGGAAGACGCCCGCGTAATGGGCGAGATGGACATCAACGCCTTCGGTTCTGATGGTCGCCTAGATGCTGCACTTGCAGTCATTGCCAAAGCAGAAGGCCGCTCGTGATGCCCTCCGCTTTCTCCACCACCAACACACAAGAAGCGGATGAGCGCGAGGCTTACATCGAAGCGCTCAATAAAAGCGCGGCTTCCAACTTCCGCAAAATCAAATTCATCGAGTTCGTGACGCTGGTTCTCGTGACCTGCACGCTCATGTTCGCAATCTCGCTGGCTTCGGAAAGCTACCTCAAGGCGGATGCGCTCGTAAATCAGGAAAGGTCCGTGGCATGGAAGTGATCGGCAGCATTTCGAATAAAATCGTTGGTCGCTGGGCTTGGTGGCAGAAGGCGCTCAAGGGCGACTTCGGCCCCATGCACGAAGGGCAGCCCGAGCAAGGTTTTTACCGGACCAGGTTCAAAGGCGGCAAATGGGAGCCTGTCGCTATCTGGGTCGATGACGATACCGGTAACTGGTTGGCATATCGTTCTGGCCGAGAAGTCGATGCTGGCGAGGTTTGGAATTTCTGCCGGACGCATCCTATCAGTCGCGCTGACTATGACGCCGCGATGGAGGGAAAGCCGTTCCCGGACGAAGATGCTGTTGTCGCCGAGCAGGTAGCTGCAGCCGGCCATAACTCTGGCGGTGTAGACCAGACAGAAGAACTTCGCGACCAGATTGCGAATGCTCTCATGGGTATGGACGCCTACAAAACGATCAGCGATGACGCGACGGCCGGCAAAGCGCTGTCGCTCCGAAACCGCCTCAATGAGCTTTCCAATCAGGCCGACAAGGTGCGTGTGAGGGAAAAGGCACCTCACCTCGAAGCCAGCAAGGCTGTTGATGAAAAGTGGCAGCCGCTGGTGAAGAAGGCCAAGGAAGGCGCCAACAAGGTCCGTGACGCCATCGGCGCTTTCGAGACTGCAAAGCTTCAAGAGCAACGTAGGCGCGAACGTGAATCTGAAACCGCCCGCCTTGCCGCAGAGAAGGCCACCAGCGAGCAAACGGCTGATGTGGCGGTAATTGACGCGCCGAAGGTCGAAACCGCGCCAGCGTCTATAAAGCCGACCTACGGCAAGGCAGCAAGCGTTCAGGTGAAAAACGTCCTCAAGGATGTCACTGACTGGAAGGCGCTAGCAATCTACATGTGCGACCACCCTGTCATGCAGGACACGCTTCGACAGTTGGCACAGCGGGCCATCGACGCCGGACGCACTAACATCCCAGGCATCACCGTTGAAGAGAAGGCGAACGTACGATGAATGCTCCGGTAAAGCAAAACATGCCAGCTTTGGTTGGTGGCGGCCACGTAATGGCAATCGTCCCACAGACGTTCGAAGAGACGTTTCGCGTGGCAAAGGCTGTCTACCTTGGCGGCTTGGCCCCTTCCGCTCTGGTGGGCAAGCTGGAGGGCGATGCAGCTATAAGCGCGGTAACCGTCGCCATTATGTCGGGTGCTGAACTTGGCCTGAAACCCATGGTAGCCCTGCGCAGCTTCACCGTCATCAACGGCAAGCCAGCCCTTTATGGAGACGGCCTTATCAACGTCGTTCGCCAGTCTGGCAAGGTCGCTTATCTTCGCACGGGGTGCGATGTTCGCGATGGCCAGATGGTTGGTTGGTGCGAGGCCAAGCGCAACGACACGGACGAAGATAAGCGTGTCGAATTCAGCCAAGAAGATGCGATCCGCGCTGGCCTATGGCAGACAGAAGCTGTGGTCACCAAATGGAATAAGTGGGACAAGAAGAACGAGCAGAAGCCGAACGATAGTCCATGGTGGCGCTTCCCGCAGCGCATGCTTGCCTGGCGCGCAGCAGGATATTGTCTCCGAGAGCTTTTTGGTGACGTGCTTGGCGGTATTCGTGACGAGTTCGAAGCGCGTGAAATCGCTGATGCGGAAGATATGCGCGATATCACGCCGAGCGAACGCCCATCTCCTCCTATGCCTCCACAGCCGCCGGAACCTCCAGTGGAAGATGCCGAGGTTATGGATGTCACAAATGAGACATCCGATAGCGACCCATCATCGCCCATTGAACCAACAGAGTTCTTCCAAGAGCTTGAAGAGGCTATGGCCGGCGCTATGGACGAAGCGACCGTTGAAGAGGTCTGGTCTAACCTTGATCCAGAAGGGAATTTTGACGGCGACGACATTAACCTAGACATCGCTCACAAGATCAAACAGCGCCGCCTTGCGCAGATCAACGGGGGCTGACCATGACCACTCGCGTCTCTGTCACTATCGCCTCGCCCGCAGATCGACAGAAGGTGGCCCGCTGGGCTGCTGATACGGAAAATGGCACTGTTGTCACCTTCCGTAAGAAAAGCCGGTCCACGGAGCAATCTGCCAAAATGTGGGCCATGCTGCATGAAGTGTCCGAACAGGTCGAGTGGTACGGCCAGAAGATCGACGCCGAAGACTGGAAGGATATGTTCACGGCTTCGCTTCGGCATGCCCGTGTTGTTCCAGGCATCGACAAAGGCACATTCGTTCCGCTCGGCATGCGCACCTCCACGATGACCATCGAAGAGATGACGAACCTGATCGAGCTTATCTACGCTTTCGGTGCCGACAACAACGTGACGTTCAAAGAACCGAAACCCGAAAACACCAATTCCGACGATGAACTCCCTGCCCCGTCGTCGGATAACGCTGGCATGACGCCAGCAAATGAGGCCGGAGCGGATGATGTCCCCGCCTCCGATGCTCCGGCCTCGACCATTTACCCAACGGATCGCGCGGATCTGATCGAGTGCGCCAAGGAAATGCTTTGGCTGGCATCTGATCCCAACGCTGTTGAACCAGCCAACCGGGAAGACGCGCTGATTCACAGCAAGACGGAATGGGAAGGCAAGCTGAAGGATTTGCACGACCAGATCGGATCGATCTTCGTCAGCGCCAAAGCCGTGGCAAACGGCAAGCGTACCCTTCTGCAGGCTCGCCAGTTCCTTTCCGAGGTTCTGGACTGCAAGGCGTCTGACCTGGGAGGCGTCGATGGCTGAGAAAAAGACACTGTGGGCTGTCTACACCAACTCAGATTTGACCGAAGGCCGAGGTCGCCAGTTCGTCAAGCACTTCTGCGAGGTGCGCGCGACTGCAGAACGGTTGGCCGTCGGCGGCTACGTGCAAGGGACCAAATGCCCGGTTGAGCCGATTGAGGCTTTGGTTGTCGAAGGTAAACACTTCTTGCCCGCTTCGATCATCAACATTGTGCCCCCGTCTGTGGATGATGAGGCTGCTCAGCGCCGAATGGACATGCGGGAACTGGCGATCGAGAAAGCGAAGTCACTTGGACTTTCGGACGAGGAAATTCAGTCGATCATGAAAGGCGGTGACAAATGAACCGCCTCATCCGCCGCACAATCCACCTTTGGCAGTCATGGAAAACCAAGCGCGCCCTAGACCGGGAATACCGCTGGATGAGCGCGATAGACGCCGAGATCCGACAAGCAAAGCAATCCCACGGCAAGACAGGACGTGTCCGCGACCTGCAGCGCCGTAAGCGGGACATGATGACACGCGCGCTGGGAGGGCAGAGGTGATGGCCTTCGAAATCCGAAAGACCGAATTTCAGCCGATCCCGAAGCGCAAGCCGCAGAAGAGCAAGGACTATCTCTCGTTCCTGCACCAGCTACCGTGCGTCGTTACCGGCGTTCGCATTGTCGAGGCCGCGCATCTTTCATCAGCGGCCCTGCAATACGGCCACTATGGGCGCGGGAAAGGCAGCAAGGCTCCTGACCGATGGGCGCTTCCGCTTTCGCCCGAACAGCACCGCCGGCAGCATTCCGGTAACGAGATGGCCTACTGGCGGTCCGTCAACATCAACCCGCACGTCCTTGCGCTGACAATCTGGGGCCTGTTCTCGGAAATGGGCGATGACGCCGAGCCTTTTGCGGCTGCGATCATCAACCAGCAGCTAGCAGCGAATGACCGTTTACCGACGAGGGATTTGCCATGACCACATTGGAAGAGATCAAGAAGGCGCTGGAAGATGTGACGCCAGAACGCGTGGAACGCCTATGGTGGTTCCTTCATATCCTAGCAAAGTCCACCGGCACCACGAATGCTGAAGACGATAAGTGGAACTGGATCAACGCCTTTTGCACAGACTACGAGGATGACACGTTCAACCTTGCGGCCAAGCTCGGCTTCATCAGCGTCAGACACGACAGCTTCATGGAAACATCGACAGCGCGGATCACGAAAGCCGGAATGGCTCTCGTGGCTCATTTCGACAAAGCTCCATCGGCCGCGCTTACCTCCCCCCTCGAAAGCTTGCAGCGCGAGAACGAGGCTCTACGAGCTAACGTCACAAGAACCAGAAAATTTTCCTTAGATATGGGTGAGGCGTGCGATCTTGCTGAAATCGATGCAGATCACCTTCGTTCCCGCGCCGAGGCAGCAGAGGCCGAGGTGAAGCGTCTGATCTCTCCGGTAACACTTGCCTGCCGGTGCACCAAGGTCGCGCAGGACGAGACCTGCCCTGTCGGCTACCCATCGCTGCTCTGTGAGACGTGCGACGGCAAAGGCGTTCTGCCTTATATCGAATTGGACGGCCTGGAACTCTGGGAAATCGTCTTAGGCGTTAACGACGATGTGGCCGGCGAAATCACGGACGAGCAATACGACCAGATCGCTAAGGCCATCAACGACGTATTCATTTCGCCATTGCGCGCCCGCACCGCCCTCGCCAGCAAAGGAGGCGAACACCATGCAGAGTGAAAAAGACGCGCTGATTGAGCTTTACGCGGGTGATGCCTTCAAGAACCGGAATAATACCGATTTAACGATTGGGGTCTGGCGTCAGCATTTCGTTGAGTTCGCTGACAAACTGGCCGCCCTGTCCGCTGCGGAGCCGGTAAGCTATCAGAGGAAAACGGTCTATGGCTGGCGCGAGGTAGACGCCGCAGATATCCCTCACTATCGCAGCGTAGGTCAGGAAATTCGCGGCCTCTACACCGCCCCTCTCGCGCCATTCGTGGCCGTGGAGGCTTTGGAGTGGAAGGATGTGCCAGACACCAGTGGTGAATGGGTTGCGGCCGTTGGCGCAATGGGCAACGCCTATCGATGCGAAGTGTTTTCGACGGAAAGCGGGAATAAGTGGCGCGTATGGAGCGATGCAATTCGCGCGGACCTGCCGACGCCATTTGAAGCGCTCGAAGAAGCCAAAGCCGCTGCCCAAGCCGACTACGAGGCCCGCATCCGCTCCGCCCTCGCCGCACAGGTGCAGGACGTAACCGGGTTGAAGCTTGTCGGGGAGGTTGTCCCATACCGAGGCGCGCTCTCGTCCTTGACTAACGGCAGAGACTTGCAGCTGAACACCCATGTTTCTCATTTAGAGATAGGAACAAAGCTTTATGCCGCAGCACCCGCAAAGCAGGAGGGCTGAGACGTGGCGCGACATCACACACAAATCAACGAACTGCATGTCTGCGACAATTGCGGTGCGGTTCTGGCGCTTGGGAGATACGCCCCACTTTTTAAGCTTGGGAAAAATTCTGCGAATTGCCGCGCAGATATGCGCCAAATACCTACAGAAGAAGCCGAAAAGATGCTCTCAGAGAGGATTTCAAAGCAGGAGGGCGGCGAATGAGCGATATCGTTGAGCGCCTGCGGTCCGGCCGATCCGACGACAGCCATTTCATTTGGACTGTCACACCAACTCATATCGAAGCTGCCGACGAAATCACCCGCCTCCGCAAACTCCTATCCGAAGCAGAGAAGCGCGAGAAGGAGGCAAGGGCCGGATGGGCGTTTGCTGAAGGCGATCTGGTCCGCAAAAAATCCGGCTCATGGTGGGAAGGCCGAGTCGTCGGCACATATTCCACCGAGCAGACGCCGCGCGGTTATGCCGTCCAACTGGATAAACCTTTCGGCCCGGTCCAGATTTACCCGGAATCGGCTCTTGAAAGCGCCCTGCAATCGGAGGAGCGGTGATGGTGAAGCTGACTAAGCCGCAATTGGAACTGTTGAGGGATGTTGCGAATGGCAAAACTCACTGCGTTCAGGAATACCGGCCGGGGCAAGCCCTCGTTTCCAAAGGCTATTGCATCTGGGCCACCATGTCTCGCCTAGAGATCACCGACGCCGGCCTTGCGGCGCTTGAAAGGAGCGAGGGATGACGGCGGAAGCCAGAACAATCGCCAGAAGATCGAGAGCCAGCGAAAGAGCTATCACAGCCGCCCTCGCCGCGATGAAGTCTGCAGGCCTGCCTGTTGATAAGCTGTGCGTAAACGGTGGACAAGTCGAGATCCATGTCCATGCCGTTGAGGGCGCGGGCGAAGCAGAAAATGATGGAGGCCTCAAAGATTGGTGAGGCATCAAATGAAAATCGACTATCCGGGCCTGATCGAGCAGAAGCTTCCTTCGGGCACGGTCATTTATCGCGTGAGACCAAAAGGCCAGCACAGCAAGCGCATTCAGATCAGCGGGGAGTTCGGCTCGGACGAGTTTATCCGGCAATACTGGATTGCCAGGCGCGGAGAAAAGCCGGAGCCGGAAAAGAAAGCATCCGAACAGGAAGCACCGAAATCCATCGGCTGGCTCGTTCAAAGCTATTTTGAATACCTTGAGGAGCGGGTGAAGGCCGGGACCACCAGCGCGAAGACGATCAAAAAGAAGCGCAACCTGCTGAACCGCCTGATTGTCGAGCCTAACAAGAAGATGCTCATTCCCCGCGAAAAGCTCATCGAGATGCAGGACAAGATGGGATCGACACCGGCGCAAGCAGACGCACTGATGGAAGCGGTAAGCGTCATGTATGATTGGGCAGTCGAACGGAAATACATATCTGAGAATACAGCGAAGGGAATCAAGCAGATATACCGCAAGGGCGACGGCGCTACGCCGTGGAAGGCGGCGGATGTCAAAAAATTCTTTGCCACCCACAAATACGGCAGCAAGCCCTATATTGCGATGAATGTTCTGCTGTGGACAGGTTGCCGAATCGAGGACCTGACGATTCTCGGACGCAAATTCGAATGCGTGCTTGACGGGATCGAGGCGCTTCGCTGGACACCGCTGAAACGTGGATCGTCGGAAGTGTCCCTGCCCTTGTTTGCTCCGCTGAAGGCAGCAACGCGGTCAGCGACCGTTCAGGGCAACACATACGTTCTCGGCAGAGGTGGCAATCCATACGCCAGCGGCGACGCAATGTCCGCAATGTTCAAGCACTGGTGCCGGGATGCAGGCCTGAATGAACTGTCCGCTCACGGCGTCAGGAAGGGTCTTGCAGAGGTTCTTGCGGAGATGGGTTGCACCCAATACGAGATCATGGCGATACTCGGTCATTCCGAAGCCAAAACGAGTGAAGTTTACACACGCAGGGTGGAAAGATGGAAGCTTGCTCAGGGTGCTATGGAGAAGGTAACCGCGACTGGCGCTTGGTTCTGATTGGTCCAATGCCGGTCCAATTTTGGACCGGTATCATTGAAACATCTCAACAATTTCTTGTTGAATGGTGCGGTCGAGAAGACTCGAACTTCCACGGGTTGCCCCACAGCGACCTCAACGCTGCGCGTCTACCAATTCCGCCACGACCGCATCGTGGTAGGCGTCGACTTGCGCCGACGGGGGTGCATGTAGCAAAAGGATTTTGGGTGCACAAGAGCGTCGTGACAGTTTTTTGAAATTAAAAATCGCCCCGGCCCACCCTATATGCAGGAAGCCCGGAAATGCTGGGGTTGCCGCCTCGTCGTCATTTTGCGAGAAGGCTGTGGAAAGGACTTTTTCATGCTCACACGCACGGATATCGAGACAAATATGTTGCCCGCCGCCGGCTCACCGCCCGTCCGCTGGCGAATCTCGGAAGGTCTCGTGCCTTACGAGGTGGCAATAGAGGAGATGGAACGGGAAGTTGCCGCCATCGCCAGCGGCGAAGCAGATGAACTCGTCTGGCTTCTGGAGCATCCGCCGCTTTACACCGCCGGCACCAGCGCCGACGCCGTCGACCTCATAGAGCCGGATCGTTTTCCTGTCTTCGCCACGGGCCGTGGCGGCGAATATACCTATCACGGGCCGGGACAGCGCGTCGTTTATGTCATGCTCGATCTGAAGCGGCGGCGACAGGATGTCCGCGCCTATGTGGCGGCGCTGGAAGACGTCATCATCCGCACGCTCGACAAGATGAATGTGCGCGGCGAGCGGCGCGAGGACCGGGTTGGCGTCTGGGTCAGGCGGCCGGAGAAACCTCTTTTGCCAGATGGCAGCATGGCTGAAGACAAGATCGCGGCACTCGGCATCAGGCTGCGCAAGTGGGTGAGCTTCCACGGCCTGTCGATCAATGTCGATCCCGACCTCACGCATTTTTCCGGTATCGTTCCCTGTGGCATCAGCGCCTATGGCGTCACCAGCCTTGTCGATCTCGGATTGCCGGTTATGATCGGCGATGTCGACGTTCTGCTGCGTGAAGCCTTCGAGGAGGTTTTCGGCGCGGCAGTGCCCGAAGCCGGCTCCGGCGGCTGAAACCGCCGCAACCTTTGCCGCCTGCCGGTGTTTCCACCATCGATCACCACAAGAGGAGGAACGACCATGTTCACAACGTCCGCCTATGCCTGCGATGACGGTTCTTCGCCGATGAAGCTCGCGACCATCAAGCGTCGCGATCCCGGCCCGCGCGATGTCGAAATCGAGATTGAATTCTGTGGCGTCTGCCATTCAGATATCCACACGGCCCGCAGCGAATGGCCGGGCTCCCTCTACCCCTGCGTTCCCGGCCACGAAATCATCGGCCGCGTTGGCCGGGTGGGCGCGCAGGTCACTAAATTCAAAGCGGGTGACCGGGTCGGTGTCGGCTGTATCGTTGATAGCTGCCGGCAATGCGCAAGCTGCGCCGAAGGGCTGGAGCAATATTGCGAAAACGGCATGACCGGCACCTATAATTCGCCGGACAAGGCCATGGGCGGCGGCGCGCATACGCTTGGCGGTTATTCCGCTCATGTCGTCGTCGATGACCGCTATGTCCTCAACATTCCCGAAGGGCTCGATCCGGCAGCGGCGGCTCCCCTGCTCTGCGCGGGTATCACCACCTATTCGCCGCTGCGCCACTGGAACGCAGGACCCGGCAAGCGTGTCGGCGTCGTCGGCCTCGGCGGCCTTGGCCATATGGCCGTCAAGATAGCCAATGCGATGGGCGCGACGGTGGTAATGATCACGACGTCACCCGGCAAGGCGGAAGACGCCAAGAAGCTAGGCGCCCATGAAGTTATCGTCTCGCGCGATGCCGACCAGATGAATAAGGCTGCCGCAAGCCTCGACCTCATCATCGATGCGGTTGCCGCCGACCATGACATCAACGCCTATCTCGCGCTGCTGAAACGCGATGGCGCGCTGGTGCAGGTCGGAGCGCCTGAAAAACCGCTCTCGGTGCATGCCTTCAGCCTCATCCCCGGCCGCAAGACCTTTGCCGGCTCGATGATCGGCGGCATTCCCGAGACCCAGGAAATGCTGGATTTCTGCGCGGAAAAAGGCATCGCCGCCGAAATCGAGATGATCGACATCGATCAGATCAACGACGCTTATGAACGCATGATAAAAAGCGATGTGCGTTATCGCTTCGTCATTGATATGAAGAGCCTGCCGCGCCAGAAGGCTGCCTGACCCTTCGAGGGGGGCGTCTTCTGGCGCTCCCATTTCCTCGTTGGACCTTTTGGTTGAAAGCGCAGCCCGACCCATGACCAGCCAGACCGGTTTCAACGATGTCGCCAAGGGCATGACCATCATGGCGGGCTGCATGTTCGTGCTGCCGGTCATGGATGCCATCGCCAAGTACATGGCGGTCAGTGGCGGCATGTCGCCGGCGCAGGTCACCTTCTACCGTTTTTTCTTCCAGGTACTGTGCACCCTGCCCCTGCTGGTGCTGGTCTCGCCCAAAGCGCTGTTCAGCGCCAGACGACCGTGGATGAACTGCCTGCGCGGCGTGCTGCATGCCTCAGCCAGTTTGATGTTCTTCGCCGCCGTCAAATACATGCCGCTCGCCGATGTCTTCGCGATCTATTTCGTCGAGCCCTTCATGCTGACGATGATGTCGGCCCTGTTCCTTGGTGAAAAAGTCGGCTGGAAGCGCTGGACGGCGATTGTGGTGGGGTTTGGCGGCGCGCTGATCGTCATTCAGCCGAGTTTTGAGATCTTCGGCTGGACGTCGCTCCTGCCGGTCGCCTGCGCTTTTCTCTACACGCTCTACCTGTTCCTGAACCGCGCCATCGGCGATGCCGACAGCCCGCTCGTCATGCAGACAATGTCCGGCATTGCCGGAACGGTGTTCATGGGAGCGGCCCTTCTGGCCGGTGATGCATTCGGCGACAAGGATTTCGCCGTCTCGCTTCCGCAATCCGGTTTCGCCCTTACCCTGCTCATCCTGCTGGGTTCGATATCCGGCTACATGCATCTCCTGATCGTCCGGGCCTTCAGAATGGCGCCGCTCTCTCTGCTGGCGCCGTTCCAGTATTTCGAGATCATCTCGGCGACGATTCTCGGTTACGCGCTGTTTTCGGATTTCCCGACGCCATCGAAATGGCTCGGCATTCTCATCATCGTCGCATCCGGCCTGTTCATCATCTGGCGGGAACGCAAGCAGGCGCAGACTGCACTGCCACTCGACGGGAAATGACGGCTGCGCCGATCGCCTTCAGGTGCCGGAGGGCAGCGGTCCCTCGTCGTGATGGTCCTGCGCCTCCACGAGGCTGCCGAGCAGCCAGAGGGAGACCTCCGCCGCCTCTCCGGCCGATTTGAAGCGATATGAGCCGCTATATTTCGGCGTGTCGAAAAAGGTCACGACGAAACCGTCGCCGCTTTCCAGACTTTCGACCCTTATCCGCTCGGGATCGATCATCATGCACACATAATGAGACCCCATATTGCGCATGAAGCCTGCCTTGTTGTCGTGAAGGCGCACGAAGGCCGCACCGCCACCCACCGTCATATGCAGGCTTCTGATCGCCTCGTTCGGAAAGGCGCGGGCGAAATCCATGATCGCTTGTCCCACATCATGGCTGTTATCCTCTTCCGTCGCCCGCGTCATGCGCCAGGCATAAACAGCAAAGACCGAAAGCAGCACGAAAACGATAATCCAGATCGCAATACTCACCCGGGACGCTCCCTCAGCACCGAAACATCACGATTCGCGAATCGAAACGATGCGAACCCGGTTTCGGTTCATAAAGATCGTGGCTTGCGTGAAGTGTGGCTTCCTGAAATCGGCGTCGATTCATTCGCATCGCGCGCGGCTTGGGGAATCAGAAACGCTTGAGGAAAGACGCCTTTGCCAGCAGCCATTGCCGGCGTAGCTGCGACAGTTGCAACTCGCCTTCGAACACGCCCGCTCCCGCCTTTCGGGCGGCGAGGATGACCGGGCCTGACAAAGCGACGGGCAGATAGGCAGCAAAGACAGTTCTGGAAATCTTCACGCGTCTTGCCTTTTCAATATGGTCCAAAGCATGCGCCGCGAAAATCTCGATGGCGATACCGATGCGTTGCCTGTCCTGGCCTTCAAGAAACGTCTCCCGATCAAGCCCGGCAGCCGCCAGCATGTCGGCAGGAATATAGACCTGCCCGCGCCGCCGGTGCAGCGGCATCAGGAGCAGGATGCCGGCCATGGCCTGCGCCACCCCCGCATGTCCCGCCGCCTCCGCGCTCGAAGACGCATCTTCGGGTGAAAGCACAAGGCTCGCGAGTTGAATGAGGGCGGAGGCGGTTTCCCCGGCATAACCTTCAAGCGCGTTGCGATCCTCAAACAGATCGTCATAGAGATCGAAGATGCGCGCTTCGATCATATTGGAGAGCACCGGCCGCGGCAGGCGATATTGCTCGATTGCGGTCAAAAGAGCGGCGGCAACGGGATGAGACTGGCTGTCACCATGCGGATTGCCGTCAAGAAGATCGCGCCACCATTGCATGCGCACTTCGCCGGGCAGCGCATCGCGAACGGAATCGCGGATGCGGGCGATTTCGGCGTTGAAGGCATAGAGCGCAGCCAGAGACGCACGCTTGTCGGCCGGCGACAGAAGGCATGCGAGATAGCGGTCGCGATCGGTGTCGCGCAGCGTCGCGAGGCAGACGTCAAGATCTTCTGTGGGTGCCATGGTTCCCCGCGCGAAACGTCCTGTCAGCCTTCGACGGCAATCAGCGCCGCAGCCACGGCGCGCGATTCCGAAAGCATGATATTATAGGTGCGCACGGCAGCCCCCGTACTCATGGGATCAACCGAAATGCCCGCATCCCTAAAGGCCGCGCGCAATTCCTTCGGCAAAACCCGCATGCCATCGCCCGTGCCGATCAGAAGCACTTCGATATCCTGCGCTTCAGCCAGAACCTTGTCGAAATGCTCGAGCGTGAATTCCTTCGCATCGACCGGGCTCCAGCCGTAAATGCCGGAAGGCAGGAGCAGGAGCGAGCCGCGATGCGACATGTCGGCAAAGCGGAAACCGCCATTGCCATAGGCATCGATGGGCGCCCGGCCGGGAAAATGGGCCGGGCGTATTTCAATCCCGCCGGCCATCAGACGGCAGGCTTGCCGCCGATGGCGTTGCCGGACTTCTCATCCTTCTCGTCTTCCGCATCCTTGCTATCAGGACGCAGCTTGAAGGCGATCAGCACCGGAGCCGCGATATAGACCGAGGAGAACACGCCGATACCGACGCCGAACAGCATGGCGAAGGTGAAGGAACGGATGACCTCGCCACCGAAGAGGTAGAGTGCCAGAAGCGCCAGAAGGACAGTCAGACCAGTCAGGATCGTGCGCGACAGGGTCTGGTTCAGCGACGCATCGATGATCATCGACAGCGGCATCTTTTTGTACCGCCTCAAATTTTCACGGACACGGTCATAGATGACGACGGTGTCGTTCAGCGAATAACCAATGATCGTCAGGATCGCCGCGATACTGGTGAGGTTGAACTCTATATCCAGGAAGACGAAGAGGCCGATGGTGAAGACCACGTCATGAACCATCGAGATGACCGCGCCGAGTGCAAACTGCCACTCGAAGCGAACCCAGATGTAGACCATAATCGCCGCCATGGCGAGCACAACGCCGATCGTGGAGGTGAAGGTCAGGTCACCGGAAACGGCAGGACCGACGACTTCCACGCGGCGGAAGTCATATTTGTCCTCAAGCTCGCCACGCACCATGGTGATGGCGGACTGCTCGGCATTTTCACCGCCGTCCTGCGCCTGAATGCGGATGAGAACATCCTGCGGTGTGCCAAAGTTCTGCGCCTGGATTTCACCGAGGTTCAGCTGGTTCAGACGATCGCGAATATCGGCGAGATCGGCCTCACCCTGCTTGGCGCGCACTTCGATAACCGAACCGCCCTGGAAGTCGATGCCGAGGTTCAGGCCCTTGGCAACGAAACCGCCGACACAGGCGAGCATGATCACGCCAGTGATCATGAACACCACGCGGCGATAGCGCATGAAGGGAATGTCGCGGCCATCGAACATGGCGGTACGCACACCCTTTGGCAGATGTTTCGGGCGGCTGCGGCGAACCCAGTAGCCGAACATCCATGCCGTCAGCGTATAGGCCGTGAAGACGGTGGTGATGATGCCGACGGCGAGCGTAACGGCAAAACCCTTGACCGGACCGGTGCCCATGTAGAAAAGCACGCTCGCCACGATCAGTGTCGTCAGGTTGGCGTCGATAATGGTCGCAAAGGCGCGGGTGAAGCCGTTATCCAGTGACTGGATCAGCGGTTTGCCGCTCTTCACCTCTTCGCGTATTCGCTCATAGATCAGAACGTTGGAATCCACCGCCATGCCGATCGTCAAGACGATACCGGCAATACCGGGCAAGGTCAGTGTCGATCCGATCACACTGAGGACCGCAAGCAGCATGACGACGTTGACGATGAGAGCGATATTCGCGAGCAGGCCGAAGAAGCCGTAGAAGACGAACATGAAGATGAGGACGCCGACGGCGCCGATGGCGCTTGCCGTCAGGCCGGCGGTGATGGAGTCGTTACCAAGGCTCGGACCGACGGTGCGTTCTTCGACCACGGTCAGCGTGGCCGGCAGCGCACCCGCGCGCAGCAGCACCGCAAGGTCATTGGCGCCCTGAACCGAGAAGTTCCCGGAAATCTGTCCCGAACCGCCGATGATCGGCTCGCGGATAACAGGTGCGGAAATGACCTGGTTGTCGAGCACGATGGCAAAAGGCTTGCCGACATTCTGCTGCGTCGCCTGCGCAAAGCGCTGCGCGCCGCGGCTGTCGAAGCGGAAGGTAACGACCGGTTCGTTGGTCTGCTGGTTGAAGCTTGCCTGCGCGTCGACGAGATTGTCGCCGGAAACCAGCGCACGGCGTTCCACCAGATAGGGAACCGGCGGATCATCCTGCGAATAGAGAACTTCAGAGGTCGCGGGCGGACGGCCGTTCATGGCTTCCTGCACCGGCATGGTGGTGTCGACCATGCGGAAGGACAGCTTTGCCGTCTGGTTGAGGAGCGATTTCAGGCGCTGTGGGTCCTGAAGGCCAGGCACCTGCACGATGATGCGGTCGGAACCCTGACGCTGGATGAGCGGCTCGGTGGTGCCCACTTCGTCAACGCGGCGGCGCACGACTTCGATGGACTGCGACACGGCCGAAGACAGGCGGTAATCGATGCCTTCATCCGTGAGGTTGAGCCGCAGCAGATTGTCGCCGCCGTCGTTCATCGTCACTTCGGTGATGGAACCGCCGACCAGCGTTCCGGCGGACACCGGCTGCGTCAGGTCGCGAAGCGCGTTCTTGGCGGCTTCGTATTGTGCCGGGTCGCTGATGCGAACCTGGATCAGCTGGCCGTTGCCGGTCAGCCCCGAATAGCGGATGTTGGCGTCGCGAAGCTGGGTGCGCACATCGCCGACGATCGTTTCAAGCCGTTCCTTGACAATGTCGGAACGCTCGATCTTGAGCATGATGTGCGAGCCGCCCTGAAGGTCGAGACCGAGCGTTACCTTGTTGTCCTTGTACCAGGCAGGCATGCCCTCCAGCTGTTTGTCCGAAAACAGGTTGGGAGACGCGATAAAGACGCTTGCCAGCACAAGCAGCCAGATGAAGACTGTTTTCCAACGGGAAAAATGAAGCATTTCGATCTCGGTCAGGGTTGGGGTTGCGCTGATGACGCAACCCGTCAAATTCGGAAGCGGACGTTCAATTATCCGGCAGGATCAGGAAGCGGCTTCCGTCTTGACCACTTCGCCCTTCACGCGTACTTCGGCAATGTAGGCACGAGCGGCACGGATTTTCACGCCTTCTGCGATTTCGACTTCGAGTTCATTGTCGTCGATGACCTTGGTCACCTTGCCGACGATGCCGCCGCCGAGAACGACCTGATCGCCACGGCGAATGCTGGTCAGCGTCTCCTGACGCTTCTTCATCTGCGCGCGCTGCGGACGGATCAGGAAAAAGTACCAGACCACCATAAGCGGCGCAAACAGGAAAAGCATTTCAAGGCCAGACCCGAAGGCCGATGCGCCGCCCGTTGCGTCCTGGGCAAAAGCTTGACTAATGAACATATAAAACTCCTCAACGATTACGGCACGACCTCGTATGCCGCCCCAGCTTTCAAGCCGCCGGAATATAGTGGGGAACGCCGGGATTGCAACAGATGCAGGGACCCCGCCGTACCGATTCCGGACCTCTTAACCTTTATGGGCCGGAAACGCCATGCTAGGCCGGGCCGAAAACATCGTTTTGAACACCAGATAAGCGGAAGAAACACCATGATTCGAGAAGAGACGGCCACCCTGCTTCTTGCCGAACTGCGTAGGCTGAACGTTGCCGTGGAACGGCTGGCTGGCCCGGCGCCGGCCATAAACGATTGGAATGCGGCGGATTGTTTCGTCTGGTCGCCGGTCAACTTCTTCCTCCAGCCGGTCTCGCGGCCCAACCGCATCGCGCTGAAGCTCATTCGCGGCGTCGATCATGTACGCGACATCCTGCATGAAAACACGCTGCGTTTCGCCGATGGTTTTCCGGCCAACAACGTGTTGCTCTGGGGCGCGCGCGGCATGGGCAAATCCTCGCTGGTCAAGGCCGTTCACGAAGATGTGCGCGCCGCAAGCGGTGTTCCCCTGAAGCTGGTCGAGGTACACCGCGAGGATATCCACACCCTGCCCGCTTTGCTCGACATATTGAAGGCCTCCGGTGAACGCGTCATCGTCTTCTGCGACGACCTCTCCTTCGATCACGACGACACGGCCTACAAATCCCTGAAGGCGGCGCTTGACGGCGGCATCGAGGGACGGCCGGACAACGTCCTGTTTTACGCCACCTCCAACCGCCGCCACCTTCTGCCGCGCCACATGATGGAAAACGAGCAGTCGACGGCCATCAACCCCTCGGAAGCGGTGGAAGAGAAAGTCTCGCTCTCGGATCGCTTCGGCCTCTGGCTCGGCTTCCACAAATGCGGACAGGAAGACTATCTGACGATGATCGACAGCTATGCCGCGCATTTCGATCTGGGGCTCGATCGCGAAACCCTTCATCACGAGGCGCTGGAATGGGCGACCACACGCGGCGGCCGCTCCGGCCGCGTCGCCTGGCAATATATTCAGGATGCCGCAGGCCGCCTGAGAAAATCGATCGACCGATAGGCTGCGATCAAAGGGCCCGGAGCGAATTTGTCCCGCACGGGTCAGGCCTTAAAGCGCCTCATCCACCCTCAGTCCCGCACGTCTGACAATGCGTGCGGGAACGCCGACGACGGTGCAGTCGGACGGAACGTTTTTTATGACAACCGCATTCGCACCCACTTTGGCATTGTCACCCACGGTAATGTCTCCCAGCACCTTGGCGCCGGCATTTATCGTAACGTTGTCCCCAATCTTGGGTGCGCCGGCCGAGCTGGTGTAACCGATGCTGACCTGCTGGTTTATCCAGCAATTGGCGCCGATCGACTCGGCCGATATGATCGTTGCAAACCCATGCTGGATGAACAGGCCGGGGCCGATATCGGGGGTGAGAATGTGCAGCGTATTTTCAGGCCGTGCCAGAAACTTGAAAAAACGAGCCCTCGGCAGCCGATAATAAAAAAGGTTGCGAAACTCGGTTGTGCCGGTCAGCAATCTCACTGCATCAAGCATGAGATCACCCCGCTGCGTCGATGACCTCCGAAGAAGTTTTTCGCTCCACGCCTCGATGTCCCGGAAGATCGCGTTTCCGGGTTTTGCCATAAAAAGCAGGACCAGGTGCGGCGTAACGGACAGGGCCGATACTGCAAAACAGATTTTTTTAAAAATGATCACAATAAAATCCTTAAATAATAAAAAGGTAATTTATCGTCTCGAGCGCAACTTGCAACAGAGTATCGATGCCGTGCCTGCGAGACGGCAATTGTTGCTGCTGACGTGAACACGCGTGTCGTTAAGGCTACAGAGGGTGTCGTATTCCCGAACGTCACCTCGCCCGCCACATGGTTTGCTGCAGGCATCCGGCACCATCCCGTCAATTCAGCGAGGTGGAACCGGAAAACCGGCGAAATGCCGGTGATTGCGGCGGCGGACGATCAGGAGGTGCGGCGTCTTTTCGAAACGCTCCATGTGCTCCCCTTTCCATCCCTGCGCCGAGAGATCGCATGCGAGCCGTCACCGGTTCGTCCGTGCAGTTCGACAATATCCTGCCTGCGGAGGAGCGGGTCGGCATTGATGTTCAAACCCAAGGAGGAGATGGATATGAGCAGGAACAGAGGCGTCGTTTATCTGAAGCCGGGCCAGGTCGAAGTCCGAGACATCGACGACCCGAAGCTGGAGGCGCCGGATGGCCGCCGCATCGAGCACGGTGTCATTCTCAAGGTTATTTCCACGAATATCTGCGGTTCCGACCAGCATATGGTGCGCGGCCGCACCACGGCAATGCCGGGCCTCGTCCTTGGCCATGAAATCACCGGTGAAGTCATCGAAAAAGGTGTCGACGTCGAAATGCTTGATATCGGCGATATCGTCTCCGTGCCCTTCAACGTTGCCTGCGGCCGCTGCCGCTGCTGCAAGTCGCAGGATACCGGCGTCTGCCTGACCGTGAACCCATCGCGCGCCGGTGGCGCTTATGGCTATGTCGATATGGGCGGCTGGATCGGCGGACAGGCCCGTTATGTCACCATCCCCTATGCCGACTTCAACCTCCTGAAGTTTCCCGACCGCGACAGGGCGATGGCCAAGATCCGCGACCTCACCATGCTGTCCGACATTCTACCCACCGGCTTCCATGGTGCAGTCAAGGCGGGCGTCGGTGTTGGCTCGACGGTCTATGTCGCGGGCGCCGGCCCGGTCGGTCTTGCGGCTGCCGCCTCCGCCCGTATCCTCGGTGCCGCCGTCGTCATGATCGGCGATTTCAACAAGGATCGCCTAGCGCATGCCGCAAGGGTCGGTTTCGAACCCGTCGATCTTTCCAGGGGCGACCGGCTGGGCGACATGATCGCGCAGATCGTCGGCACCAATGAGGTGGACAGCGCCATCGACGCCGTCGGTTTCGAGGCACGCGGCCATTCCGGCGGCGAACAGCCGGCCATCGTTCTCAACCAGATGATGGAGATCACCCGCGCTGCCGGCTCTATCGGCATTCCCGGTCTTTATGTCACCGAGGATCCGGGTGCGGTCGACGCCGCGGCAAAACAGGGCAGCCTGTCTTTGCGCTTCGGTCTCGGATGGGCAAAGGCGCAGTCTTTCCATACCGGCCAGACGCCGGTTCTGAAGTATAACCGTCAGCTCATGCAGGCCATCCTGCATGACCGTCTGCCTATTGCCGATATCGTCAACGCCAAGATCATCGCACTCGATGACGCCGTGCAGGGATATGAAAGCTTCGATCAGGGCGCGGCAACCAAGTTCGTTCTCGACCCGCATGGCGATCTCCTGAAGGCCGCCTGAGCCTCCCTCAATCAGGTCCTACGACGAAATGCCCGCGACACATACCGTCGCGGGCTTTTTTTGCGACGAGACTATGTCTCCAGCCGGAGATATCAAGCTTCGATTTCAACAAGTGCTTCAAGCTCGGCCTTCGCTTCGGCAGAAAGATAGGGCCTGAACAGGCTGGAAACCTGCTGCAGCCCCCAGTCCAGCTGCTGCTGTCCGAATTCGCTGACGCCTTCCTGCAGGTTGAGATAGGCCGCCCAATAGGTCGAAACGATCCATAGGTTCGTCAGGACCGCATCGTGCTCGCTTTCGGGAATATCCACCAGACCTGCTTTCTGCATACGGCTGACAATGTCACCGACCGCCAGCCGCATGGCAGCACTTATGGTCCTGACCGGCTCCACCAGCGCCGGTGCAAGCGCAACCAGGCCGACGAGGTCGCGAAACAGAAAGCGGTAACTCCACACCAGCGAGAACCATTGTCGCAGAAAGCCGGCATAGGTGGCCGCTGCCCCCTCGTCTGCCCCATCAACGGTTGCGACAAGCACCATCGCATCGGCTTCGAACCGCGCAAACAGCGCGAGGACCAGCAATTCCTTCGTACGGAAATGATAATAAAGATTGCCCTCGTTGATATCGACCGCAAGCGCGATTTCGGCAGTCGTTACGCGATCAGGCCCGCGATCGTTGAACAGGTCGAGGGTGGCATCCAGAATCCTGTCGCGCGTGTGCCGTTTCCGTGGTCGCTTTGCCTCGTTGCTCTTCATAAAATCCTGCCTCGCCATTGAAACCTAAGGCATGCACCTTAAATATCTAAAATAAGGTATGCACCTTAACAGCAAAATCCCGTTGTTCAAACGTGAATTGAAGGAGCTGTCAATGACCGGAACCAGCCTCCACACACCGTCCACATCATCTGCCGCAGCAGAACCCATATCGAAACTCGCCGCCGCGCGTCTGGCAATCTCCCTTGTGCGTAACCCGCTAAAGGCGCTGCCACCGGATATTTTCAGCGAACCGGCGGTCTTCACCCGTCTTGGCGGCACAATGCGTGTGCACCTCGCCGACCCCGTGCTGATCCACGAAGCCCTGGTCAAGAACGCCCATCTGCTCGGAAAGGGCGAGGATGTACGCCGGGTGCTCGGCCCCGCGCTTGGGCAGGGTCTCCTGACGGCCGATGGCGACCACTGGAAATGGCAAAGGCAATCCGTATCCGCCGCCTTCCGGCATGAAAAACTGCTGGAGCTGCTGCCGGTCATGATCGAGACGGCGCGGCGCACGGAAACACGCTGGCGCTCCCCCTCCATCGGTGACATCGATATCGGCCATGAAATGATGCGAACCACATTCGACATCATCGTCGAAACCATGATGTCCGGTGGATACGGCATCGATATCGCGCGCGTCGAACAGAGCATCACCGACTATCTGAGACCGACAGGCTGGACTTTCGCTCTCGCCATGCTGGGTGCGCCGGAATGGCTGCCCCATCCCGGCCGGCGCAAATCCCGCGCCGCCGTCGATTATCTGCGCGCCAGCCTTGCAAAGGTCATCGCCGGGCGGCGAAAGAACCCGACCGGGAGAACCGACCTCGTCTCCATGCTGCTGGAAGCCCGGGATCCGGAAACCGGACGCATGATGAGCGACACGGAAATCATCGACAATCTTCTGACCTTCATCACCGCCGGCCATGAAACGACGGCGCTCGGCCTCGCCTGGACGTTCCACCTGCTGTCGCAAAACAGCGATGTGGAAACGAGGGTCATCGAAGAAATCGAAGCCGTCACCGCCGGAGAGCCGGTCACGGCAGACCATATCGCCGGGTTGACCTACACCCGGCAGGTGTTTTCGGAGGCAATGCGGCTTTACCCGCCTGCCCCGGTCATCACCCGCACGACGTTGCAGGATTTCAGGCTCGGCGAGCACGATATTCCGGCCGGAACCGTTCTCTATGTACCGATCTATGCCGTCCACCGGCACACGGCGCTATGGGAGGAACCCGAACGCTTTGACCCGTCACGTTTTGAGCCCGAAAAGGTCAAGGCGCGCCACCGCTATGCCTACATGCCCTTCGGAGCCGGCCCACGCATCTGCATCGGCAATGCCTTTGCCATGATGGAGGCCGTGGCGATCCTTGCCGTTCTCCTGCAGACGGTTCACCTTGAAAACAGGTCCGCGGCTGCGGCGGAGCCGCTGATGAGAGTGACATTGCGACCGGAAAACCGCCTGATGATGCAGATCAAGCACCGAAAAAACAAATTGCCCGCGACGTGAACCACCGCGGGCAATTTTAATCCTGAAGAAACCCACCTGTCACCAAATGGTGACGATCAGAGATCAACGTCGAGGATCGCCATGGAGAAGTTGTACGAACGGTCGCCATCTTCGTCATCGATGTAGACGACGCCGAGAAACTCTTCGCCAAGATAAACTTCGGCAGAATCGTCCTTGCGGGGACGCGCCTTCACAACCATCTTTTCATTGAAGGTGCGCTTGAAATAGGCGTCGAGTTTTTTGATTTCGTCGGCTTTCACCACTATTCTCCTGTGCGGTTCGCGTTGCGCCGCTTTTGGCATGGGACAAAGGCCAAAGTAAAGTGAAAGCGGCACATTGCCCCGTGTCTTTCACAGGCCATGGCTTTCACGCGTCGTGTTCCACATGGACGATTAAGACCATATCGGACCCGTCAGATATCGGCTCCGATGACCTGGTCCATCAGGCGCGAGGGTTCCGAACACCCTGCTTCTCCCACCACCCGCGCCGGCACACCGGCAACGGTGGTCTTCGGCGGGACCGGTTTCAGCACCACCGAACCGGCGGCGATGCGCGAGCAGCTGCCGATCTCGATATTGCCGAGGATTTTCGCGCCTGCGCCGATCATCACGCCATTGCCGATCTTCGGATGACGGTCCGCCCCCTCCTTGCCGGTGCCGCCAAGTGTCACGCCATGCAGGATGGAAACGTTGTCGCCGATCACAGCTGTCTCGCCAACCACCAACCCGGTGGCATGGTCGAGGAAGATGCCCTTGCCGATGCGTGCAGCCGGATTAATGTCCGTCTGGAAAATGCTCGACGAGCGGCTTTGCAGATAAAGCGCCAGATCCCGGCGACCCTTCTGCAGCAGCCAATGGGCAAGGCGATGTGTCTGGATGGCCTGAAAGCCCTTGAAATAGAGCAGCGGCTCCATGAAGCGCGTGCAGGCCGGGTCGCGATCGTAAACGGCCTGAATATCGACACGCAGCACGCTTCCCCATTCCGGCCAGTCATCCAGCATGTCCTGGAACGTCTGGCGCAGAAGAACGGCCTGCATATCGGGATGATCGAGGAGTTCGCAGATACGATAGATCACACATTCTTCGAGAGACCGGTGATTGAGGATCGTCGAATAAAGGAAGGCGGACAGCAGCGGGTCCTGCGCTGCGGCGCTACGCGCTTCATGCAGCAGGCTGCCCCAGATCGGATCGACGATCGCCAGCTGTTCGGGCTGACGGGCCTCGGTACGTGCGACCATGAATGGTCTCCTCGTTTGCAGTGGTCGTTCTTTATACAGAAAAAGACGTGTATAAGAAATGGGATTCGAATGACGACTTTAAAGGCGGCAAGGCTTCAGTTTTTCTTCATGCAGCGTGAAAAAGCGTTTCTTGCCGCCCCCGGTCAAAGGCTGCGGTAAAATTCCAGAACAGCCGCCTTGAACACCCGGTCGCCAACGGCGAGCATGTGGTCACGGCCGGGAATGTCGATCGCCCGCGCATGCGGCATGATCGCCGCAAGTTCGGCCCCCGATCCAGCGATATCGTCACTCGTTCCGACCGCAATCAGCGTCGGGGCATCGATCTTTGCGGCCTGTTCGCGGGTTACGAGAACCCGCGATGTCTCGATACAGGCGGCCAGCGCCAGCCGGTCGCTTTTCGTCTGGTCGGCAAAGGCGCGGAACATGCGGCCGCGCTCATGCGTGACGACATCGAGCGAGGGCGCCAGCAGCGCCTCAGCGATCGGATCCCAGTCACCCACGCCCTCGACCATGCCGATGCCGAGCCCGCCGAAAACGAGCGAGCGGACACGCTCCGGATGGGCCATGGCCAGAAAGGCGGAAATGCGCGCACCCATGGAATAACCCATCACATGGGCTTCCGCGATACCGAGATGATTGAGCAGCGCCACCGCATCACCGGCCATGACGGACGGATAATAGGCTTCCGGATCATGTGGCTTGTCGCTTGCACCATGGCCGCGATTGTCGATGGCGATCACCCGGTAACCCGCATCTCCGAGCGTTTTCAGCCAGCCGGGATGCACCCAGTTGACATTGGCGCTAGAGGCAAAGCCGTGAATCAACAGGACCGGATCGCCCGCCGGATCGCCTTCGTCAAAATAGGCAAGGCGAAGGCCGTCATGGGAAAAATCGGAAAATTGCGGCGTGTTGAGATTCATCAAGGACATCCTTTTTGCCGGACCATATGGCAGGAAATCGCAATTTTGAACATGTTTTCCTGACGATTTTTATGGAGATGCAATGCGTTTGAGGCTACATATCCGCAGCAATGAGCCCATGATCGAGGACGATCTGCGGCTTAACCACGATATTGCATTTGGAGACGAACATGGCCGGGCATTCCATTCCCCACTTCCAGAACGATGGCGGACACAGCGTAATCGAGATCGGCGTCAAGGAATTCATGTGCACCGGCGCTTCGGTGCCTTTCGATCATCCCCACATCTTCATCGATATGGGCGACGACAACGAGAAGGTCTGTTCCTACTGCTCTACCCTTTACCGCTACAATCCGTCGCTGAAGGCCGAGCAGACCAACCCTCCGGGCTGCGTCTTCCATGTGAAGGCCGCCTGAGCTTCCACCTCTTCTGATCGGGGCGCATCATGCCCATCACATCCGTAGCCATTGTCGGTGCCGGTATCGCCGGTCTCACCGCGGCTCTTTCTTTTGCCCGGCACGGCGTCAGCTCAGACATCATCGAACAGGCCGGTGAACTGGCGGAAGTCGGCGCCGGCCTGCAGCTGTCGCCCAATGCCGCCCGCCTCCTCGCCGAACTCGGCGTGATGCCGGAGATCGAGGCACGCTGGACGGAGCCGGTCAGCGTCGATCTTGCATCGGGAAGAACGCTTGCCCCGCTATTATCGCTGCCCATGGGCGCAGTGGCCCGCACACGCTGGGGGGCACCCTACGGCGTCCTCCACCGCTCGACGCTGCAACGCGCACTTCTCGATGCGGTGACCCGCAATCCACTCTGCCGCCTGCATCTCGGCAAACGCATGGAAAATGCGACGCTGGATGGGATTGCCGCAACCACGTTTCGTGATCACGACCTGATCGTCGGCGCGGACGGCGTGTGGTCGGCGGCCCGTTTTGCCGTCCCCTCTGCCCCCGTCGCCACCTTCTCCGGCAATGTCGCCTGGCGCTTCACGGTCGCTGCAAAAAATGTGCCTTCCGCCATCAACAAGAGCGCCGTCACCGCCTATCTTGGTTCGGGCGGCCATATCGTTGCCTATCCGCTGAAGGAAGTCGGCGGCTTCAACATCGTTGCCATCGCGCTCGGTGCCGATCCCGGCGCGACATGGCGGGCCGAATCGAGCGGGCAGCAGAAAGCCATGCTGTTCGCGCAATTTCGCGACTGGAGCCCGGATATCGTCCGGCTCCTGTCATCGTCGGAAAATCCGACCTTCTGGCCGCTTTATCAGGCCGGTCCCGGACGCTGGCACAATGGCCGCGATACGGTGCTGATCGGCGATGCCGCCCATGCGATGATGCCCTTTGCGGCACAGGGAGCGGCTATGGCCATCGAGGACGCATTTGAACTGGCGGGCACGCTTGCCGGAACGACCCTGCCCGTGCCGCAAGCCCTTGCCGCCTTCGAGGCCCTGCGCCTTCCGCGCATAGAAAAGGCCCGCAAGCGGGCCTCTCTCAATCGTTTTGCCTATCACGCCACGGGTCCTGTCCGTCTTGCCCGGGACTTCGTCTTTTCGACACGTCCGACGGAAGCCTTTCTGAAAGACTTCGACTGGCTTTATGGCTACCGCGCCAAGGGCTGAGGTTAGACCCCAGCCGCCGCCGCAAACCCGGCCTCGAGATCCTTCTTGAGGTCGGCGATATCTTCCAACCCGATCTGCAGACGAATGACCGGACCTTCCGACGGGCCTTTGGCAATCGTCCTGTCAACAAGCGATACGGAAACGGCAAGCGATTCGTATCCGCCCCAGGAATAACCGAGCCCGAAGAACGTCAGTGCATCGAGGAATGCCGCAGCCGTCTGGTTGTATTTGCCCTCCTGCGCTTTCAGCACGAAGGAAAACACGCCGCTCGCGCCCTTGAAATCGCGCTTCCAGAGTTCGTGCCCGGCAAAGCTCGGCAAGGCCGGGTGCAGAACGCTGATAACATCGTCGCGGCCTTCCAGCCAGGTGGCGATATCGAGGGCGCTCTCCTGATGGTGCGCCAATCGAATGCCCATGGAGCGCATGCCGCGCAGGATCTGATAGGCGTCATCCGGCGTCACGCAGATGCCGAGATTGGTATTGGCCTGATAAAGCGCCTTCCAGTGCTTCTCATTGGCCGAGACGAACCCCATCAGGACATCGGAATGTCCGGAGGGATATTTGGTGGCGGCGTGGATGGAAACATCGACGCCGAAATCGAGCGGCTTGAAATAGAGCGGCGTCGCCCAGGTATTGTCCATTGTCACGACGCAATCGTGCCTGTGGGCGATCTCGGTGACCAGCCGGACATCCTGTATCTCGAAGGTGTTGGAACCTGGCGCTTCCAGATGCACGAGCTTCGTATTCGGCCGAATGAGCGCCTCGATGCCTGCCCCGATCGCCGGGTCATAATACTCCACGTCCACACCGAGCTTCTTCAGCATCGTGTTGCAGAAGCGGCGCGTTGGAAAATAGACGGAATCGACGACCAGCGCATGATCGCCCGCGCCGAGATAGGCAAGGAAAGGCACGGTGATCGCAGCAAGACCGGATGGTACGAGAATCGTTCCGAACGAACCCTCCAGCTCGTTGACGAGATTGCACAGCGCATCCGTCGTCGGCGTTCCGTGGGTCCCGTAGGTATATTTCTGGTTTTCAGTCGAAAGCGTCTCGGCGTCGGGGAAAAGTACGGTGGAGCCGCGCACGATCGGGGGGTTGACGAAACCGAAACAGTCCGCGGGATCGTTGCCGCCATGGGTCAGGCGCGTATTCACACCTGCGGCGGAAAGCAGGTCATTTTTCTTGGTCATTTCAGATCAGCTTTCGAAGGGATATTGACGCAAGCGACAATGCTAAGAGCGAACGGCGAGGTCAAGTCCCGCAAAGCATCGCCGGCGCGTCGATTGCTGCACAGCAAAGCAGCATACAAGAAGTATACAAAATTCGTGCAAGTGCAAATTTTCGCAAAAATATGCTTATATTTTCACCCTTTGCACACTTCCCGACCAAAATTTGGAAAATTCCGTTTTATAGGCACAATTATTGCCGGCACGTCTTGACCCCGCTGCCAATTGCGATTGTGATAGAAAAAGCGGATCGAAAAGGTCTTGCTGAAGGGGGAGCTGGGGTAAAACAAAGATGCCGGTCCCCTTCCATTGACGATAACAAACAAAGGTTGGGAAAAATGAAAAAGGCAATTCTGTCAGCCGCTATCGGCGCAGCAGTTTTGGGAGGAGCCTCGGTCGCTTCGGCTGCGACGCTTCAGGATGTGAAGTCGAAAGGTTTCGTCACCTGCGGCGTGAGCGCGGGCATTCCGGGATTTTCAAATCCCGACGACAAGGGCGAATGGTCCGGTATCGACGTGGACTATTGCCGTGGTATTGCCACAGCGGTTTTCGGTGATCCTTCCAAGGCGAAGTTTGTCGCCCTTTCGAGCAAGGACCGCTTCCCGGCCCTGCAGTCTGGCGAAGTCGACGTTCTGACCCGTAACACCACCTGGACGATCAGCCGCGATACATCGCTCGGCTTCAACTTCCGCACCGTCAACTATTATGACGGCCAGGGCTTCATCGCCAAGAAGGGCCTCAACGTGAAGTCCGCGCTTGAGCTTTCCGGCGCCGCCGTCTGCGTTCAGACCGGCACGACCACCGAACTCAATCTCGCCGACTACTTCAAGACCAACAATCTTCAGTACAACCCGGTCGTTTTCGAAAAGGAAGCCGACGCAACCTCCGCCTATGATTCCGGCCGTTGCGACGTCTACACCACCGACCAGTCGGGTCTTTACGCCATCCGCCTCAAGCTGAAGAACCCGGACGACAACATCGTTCTGCCTGAAGTCATCTCCAAGGAGCCGCTTGGACCGGCCGTTCGCCAGGGTGACGACCAGTGGTTCGACATCGTGACCTGGGTTCACTACGCCATGGTCAATGCCGAAGAACTGGGCATCACCTCCAAGAACGTCGATGAGCAGAAGACCAGCGCCAACCCGGATATCAAGCGCCTGCTCGGCACCGAAGAAGGCACCAAGATCGGTACCGACCTCGGCGTGACCAACGACTGGGCTTACAACATCGTCAAGCTGGTGGGTAACTACGGCGAAGTCTTCGACCGCAACGTCGGTGCCGGCTCGCCGCTGAAGATCGAGCGTGGCCAGAACGCGCTCTGGACCAAGGGCGGCCTGCAATACGCACCGCCGGTCCGTTGATCGACCCCATCCTCGGCTAGATCATGCAGGGAGGCTGGGCAACGCCCAGCCTCCATTTGAAATTATATAAATAAGCTCGCAAAGAGCATATAAAAGGGAAAGGTGCCTATGGCAGGCAACGCGGTCAGTTCGCAACGATCGCGCGCGCAAAGCGCGTCGTCACTTATCTATGATCCACGCATACGCGGCATATTCTATCAGGTTCTGACAGTCGTCATCCTGACCGCCTTCGTCTGGGTCATCGTGACGAACACGATCACCAATCTTCAACGGGCAAATATCTCATCCGGCTTCGGCTTCCTCAACGGAAGAGCCGGTTTCGATATCGGCCAGTCGCTCATCGCCTATACCAGCGATGCGACCTATGGCCGGGCGCTGCTCGTTGGCATTCTCAACACGATCCAGGTCGCATTTTTCGGCATCATCGCCGCCTCGATCATCGGTTTCATCGTCGGTATCGCGAGACTTTCGAGCAACTGGCTGATCTCGAAGCTCGCGCAGGCCTATGTGGAAATCTTCCGCAACATCCCGCCCCTGCTTGTCATCTTCTTCTGGTACAAGGGCGTCATTTCCGTCCTGCCGCAGGCGCGCGATTCTCTGGAATTTCCGCTCGGAAGCTACCTCAACAATCGCGGTTTCTTCTTTCCCAAGCCCCTCTGGGGCGAAGGCACGTGGCTCATTCCGCTCGCCTTCCTGGTAGCCATCGTCATCAGTTTCTTCGTTTACCGCTGGGCAAAAGCGAGGCAGGAAAAAACCGGCCAGCAGTTCCGCACCGGAATCACGGTCACGCTTCTCATCATCGGCCTGCCGCTCGCGACATTCCTCGCGCTTGGCTCACCGCTGACATTCGACTATCCGATTGCCGGGCGGTTCAACCTCTCGGGCGGCGCGGTCGTCGCACCTGAATTCATGTCGCTGTTTCTGGCGCTCTCCTTCTACACCGCCTCCTTCATCGCCGAGATCGTTCGCGGCGGCATCAAGGCCGTGGCAAAGGGGCAGACCGAGGCAGCGGAAGCACTGGGCCTTCGCCAAAGCACGACGACACGTCTGATCGTCGTTCCGCAGGCAATGCGCATCATCATTCCGCCGCTGACGAGCCAATATCTCAACCTCACCAAGAACTCCTCGCTGGCAGTCGCTGTCGGTTTCGCCGACATCGTCTCCATCGGTGGCACGATCCTGAACCAGACGGGACAGGCGGTCGAAGTCGTTGCGATCTGGCTGGTCATCTATCTCTCGCTGTCCCTGCTCACGGCCGTGGTCATGAACTGGTTCAATGCGAAAATGGCGCTGGTGGAGAGATAATCGATGACGATCAGCAATCACGCTTTCGTGCGACACACCATTGAGGATGCCAAACCCGCGCCATCGAGCGCGGTCGGCATCGGCCATTGGCTTCGCACCAAACTCTTCGCCACGCCGAAGGACACCGTCCTCACGGTTATTGCGATTGCGTTCCTTGCCTATCTTCTGCCGCCAGTCATCGACTGGCTGTTCATAGATGCGGTGTGGACCGGTAGCGATCGCATCGCCTGCCTCACTGCCTCCCAGGGCGGTGCTCTTCCGGACGGCCAGTCCGGCGCGTGCTGGGCTTTCGTTTCGGCCAAGCTCGGGCAATTCGTCTTCGGTCGCTACCCGCTCGACGAGCGCTGGCGTCCGATCCTCGTGATGGTGACATTCGCCATCTTGCTCGTGCCCATGCTCATCCCGAAGGCGCCGTTCAAGCGTCTGAATGCGCTGGCGCTTTTCATCATCCTGCCCTTCATTGCGTTTTTCCTGCTCATCGGCGGCGTCTTCGGCTTGCCTAAGGTGGAGACGCAGCTCTGGGGCGGCCTGATGGTGACCCTGATCCTGTCGTTCTTCGGGATCACGGTGTCGCTGCCCTTCGGCATTCTCCTGGCGCTTGGTCGGCGGTCGAACCTGCCTGTCATCAAGATGCTGTGCGTGCTCTTCATCGAAGTTATCAGAGGCATTCCGCTGATCACCGTGCTGTTCTTCGCCAGCATCATGCTGCCGCTGTTCCTGCCCGACGGCTGGACCTTCGACAAGTTCCTGCGCGCACTGGTCGGTGTGTCGCTGTTCTCCTCGGCCTATATGGCGGAGGTGATCCGCGGCGGCCTGCAGGCCATTCCGAAGGGACAATATGAAGGGGCGGATTCGCTCGGCCTGAACTACTGGCAGAAGACGCGGCTGATCGTGCTGCCGCAGGCGCTGAAGCTCGTCATTCCGGGCATCGTCAACACCTTCATTGGGCTTTTCAAGGACACGTCGCTGGTCTCGATCATCGGCATGTTCGACCTGCTCGGCATTGTCACACTCAACCAATCGGATGCGAACTGGGCGACACCCGTCACGGCGATGACTGGCTATATTTTCGCAGGCTTCGTATTCTGGATATTCTGCTTCGGCATGTCGCGTTATTCGCTGTTCATGGAACGGCACCTCGACACCGGGCATAAACGATAAGGGACGCTCAAATGGCAGAAACCCAAGCAAAAAAACTGACCGTTTCGGCTACGGACGTGGCAATCGAAATCGTCGGCATGAACAAGTGGTACGGCGACTTCCACGTGCTGCGCGATATCAACCTAAAGGTGATGAAGGGCGAGCGCATAGTCATCGCCGGTCCTTCGGGTTCGGGCAAGTCGACCATGATCCGCTGCATCAACCGGCTGGAAGAACATCAGTCGGGGCTGATCAACGTCGATGGTATCGAACTCACCAACGACCTGAAAAAGATCGACGAGGTGCGGCGCGAGGTTGGCATGGTGTTCCAGCACTTCAACCTGTTCCCGCATCTGACGATCCTCGAGAACTGCACTCTGGCGCCGATCTGGGTTCGCAAGACACCCAAGAAGGAAGCCGAGGAAATCGCGATGCACTATCTGAAGCGCGTCAAGATTCCCGAGCAGGCCCACAAATACCCCGGCCAGCTCTCCGGCGGCCAGCAGCAGCGCGTGGCGATCGCCCGCTCGCTTTGCATGAAGCCGAAGATCATGCTGTTCGACGAACCGACATCAGCGCTCGACCCTGAAATGGTCAAGGAAGTGCTCGATACCATGGTCGGCCTTGCCGAAGACGGCATGACGATGCTGTGCGTGACCCACGAAATGGGCTTCGCCCGCCAGGTCGCCAACCGCGTCATTTTCATGGACCAGGGCCAGATCGTCGAACAGAATTCGCCCGCCGAATTCTTCGACAATCCCCAGCACGAGCGCACCAGGCTGTTCCTCAGCCAGATCCTGCACTAAGGCTGCGATCACCAAAGAATCATCAAACGGGGCCTTTCAGGCCCCGTTTTTTTTGCAGAAGTAGTACGCCACACTCACCGTCATCCTCGCCCTTGAGGCGAGGATCCATGGGCGGCTGGAGAGTGGATCCTCGCCTCAAGGGCGAGGATGACGGCAGGCACGTTCTACCTCATCACTGCCTCACTGTTAGGTTCCAATCCAGCCAACAGCCGCGCTGAGTCGTCATCTTGCGGCATTGACCCCAAGCAAAAAGGCCTCGAAAACAGCGACACTCCGACGCTTTAACCATTTGTTACGAAACAAGAATCCTTGTTTTTCAGGGCTTGTAGCGGCCCATGTCATTTTTTTGTCAAATCATGCATTTTTCCGCTTGCGGACCAACCGGAGCCTGACTATAAGGGCGCCACACCACAAGCGCACGCGCCCTTCGTCTATCGGTTAGGACGTCAGATTTTCATTCTGAAAAGAGGGGTTCGACTCCCCTAGGGCGTGCCACTTGCCTTCGTGTTCTCCCTTCAAGACATGCAATAGCGTAATTTACCAGAATCGTTTTTCGGTCGAGCATCCGCGTATTTTCCGTCGCGACGATGGCGATGCTGGAACCGATTGCCGACACGTACGTTAAAATGCTGTCCCCCCGATGGAAGGCGAGCCGGGCGAAATGCCAATGGGCAAATTATACGGCTTGCCTTTCCCTCCTCCCGGATTTCCGTGCTGCCAGACCGACGGTCGATCGAAGCCAGCTAAGGCTTCATTAATCGCGTCATTGGTTTGACCCAGCAAAAAACCGCTCCTTATCAGTCAGCGATAGAGCCGTTATTTCAAAGCTTTGGCCTCTCCCATCACGGTTTTCCACAGCGCTCCCGCCCCGCGTAAAAAAACTCGTCATGAAGCGAAAAAAATCGATTTTTCCGCTTGCGGACCACCGGGAGCCTGACTATAAGGGCGCCACACCACAAGCGCACGCGCCCTTCGTCTATCGGTTAGGACGTCAGATTTTCATTCTGAAAAGAGGGGTTCGACTCCCCTAGGGCGTGCCACTTGCTTTTCCCATAAAATCATCATTCTACATAAAATTCCTCACGCGATACGTGAGAATGAAGACCCGCATCGTTGCCGTTCGTCCGTCCGCTGTTTCCCTGAAATTGAAGCTCGATCCGCAGCCCCTTCAGGGCGCGAAAGCCGCGTCCAGAACCCGCAACTGCACACGCCTCTGGCCCTGCCAGAGATCGGCGCCCACCGTGCCCGCGACATGGATGGACCTGCCGCGCGCATTCAGCAGCATCTGCCCTAGAGGAGCCTCTGCGGCGCGAAATGCGATGCCGTCCAGCCGCGAGCCGTCCATGGCCTCGAGCGTGATCTTGACGTGGGCGGTGCCGACGAGGCGCACATCGCGCAGCCTGTGGGCGGGCACGGCAAAGATCGGCTGGGAATGGCCGGAGCCATAAGGACCTGCCTGCTCCAGCTGATCGACCAGCTGCAATGTCGCGCCGGACGCGCCAATCGCGCCGTCGATCTTCAGCACGCTGCTTTCCACCAGCTCGTTCACGGTCTTTGCCGCCGCTTCCTCGAAGAAAGTCCTGAGCTTGCCGAGATTGGCGCGCTCCACCGTCAGGCCGGCAGCCATGGCGTGGCCGCCGCCCTTGACCAGCAGTCCCGCATCCACGGCAGCCCGCACCATCCGGCCCATATCGAAACCGTTGATCGAGCGGCCGGAACCCGTGCCCTTGCCGGAGGGATCAAAAGCAATTGCAAAAGCCGGACGGCGGAAACGGTCCTTCAGCCGCGAAGCGAGCAGGCCGACAATACCCGGATGCCAGTTTTCCCGGGCGGTGACGATGACACCGGCACCAGACCCGTCGCCATATTCGAACAGGGCTTCCGCTTCTGCTTCCGCCAGCATCGCGGCTTCCATGGCCTGCCGCTCGCGGTTCAGCTCATCCAGCCTCTCGGCGATGACTTCAGCCTGTGACGGGTCTTCTATGGTCAGGAGGCGGCTGCCGAGCGCGGCATCGCCGATACGGCCGCCGGCATTGATGCGTGGCCCGATCAGGAACCCGAAATGATAGGGCGTCACCGGCCCGCCCAGCCCTGCCTTCTTGAACAGCGCCGCGAGCCCCGCATTGTTCATATGGCGCGCCGCAATCAGCCCCTTCACCACATAGGCGCGGTTCAGTCCCTTCAGCGGCACCACATCGCAAACGGTGGCGAGCGCGACGATATCGAGGAGCGACAGTAGATCGAGCGTGAAGGCCTGCCGGTTGCGCCTGTCTTTCAGCAGCCTGAGGGTAGCGACCAGCACCAGAAACACCACGCCGGCGGCGCAGAGATGCCCCTGCCCCGAAAGATCGTCCTCCCGGTTGGGATTGACCAGCGCGACTGCCGGCGGCAGTTCCGAGCCAACCTGGTGGTGATCGATCACCACCACATCGGTGCCCGCATCCTTCGCGGCCTGCAGCGATTCATGGCTGGTGGAGCCGCAATCGACCGTCACGATCAGAGTGGCGCCATTGGCGGCAAGCTGCTGCATCGCCGCCGGGTTCGGCCCGTAGCCTTCAAAAATCCGGTCAGGAATGTAGATTTCCGGTGTGAGCCCGAAATGCGCAAGAAAACGGTACATCAAGGCGGAAGAGGCAGCGCCGTCGACATCGTAATCGCCAAAGATCGCCACTTTTTCGCCGGTCTCGATGGCGCGCACGAGCCTTTCGGCCGCCTTTTCGCAATCGGTCAGCATATGCGGATCGGGCATCAGGGAACGGATCGTGGGATCAAGGAATGTCAGGGCGTCATCGACGCCCACCCCGCGCCCGGCCAGCACCCGTGCAATCAGTTCGGGAATGGCATGGACCTGCGACATGGCCAGCGCACGGTTCTGTCCGGCTTGATCCAGCCGTGAAACCCAGCGCTGTTCTGTCGCCGACCGCTCCACGCTCAGAAATGCGCGGGCCACGGTATCGGCCGGCTCCATCATTGCCATCCTGTCCATCGTCCTGTCGTGTGCGTGCGCATCCGCGCCTTTCTTACACCGGGCTAAATGGCGATGGCGGGTTTTTCAAGCAAAAACGCCTGCGTAGGGTTTCACACCGAAAAAATCGAGAAGAACGGGCTGACGATCGACACGGCGCCGACCAGCAGCAGCAGTGAAAACACCGCAAGCGAACACCAGTTGCGCTCATAGTCGGCAATATCGAATTCCATGCTTCGAATATTGTCATTGGCATTGTGAGGCCGTGCCCGATGATGGGTGGCCAGAACGCCTTCGCGCTTGTTGTCCTTGAAAAGGATAATCGATGTCACGGCCACGCCTCCCTCGCTTGGTGAACATGATTAACCATAGAGGCGAATCGCGTTGCATTCCAGTGAGTTTGGAGAGGCTCGCACAAATTTTATAGGCGTTACCGGTTCAAATAAAAGCCAAACAGGTTTCGCTGAAACTTCTGTTCGGTCATCCTCGGGCTTGACCCGAGGACCCACCGCCACAAGAAACTGGATCCTCGGGTCGAGCCCGAGGATGACGTCGCGTTTGACGAGAGGCTGTCGTGTCCGGCATCAGACACGACGCCATCTTTTCTGATTTATCAGGTCCGCTCGATGCGGATGACCTGCGGTTCGCTGACGAGATATTTCTCGTTCTTGATCGCCTTCACGGCCTTGCGGATCGCATCTTCCATCGTTGCATGGGTAACGAGGATGATCGTCTGCGGCGCGCCTTCCACATGCACGCGCTGGCGCTGCACGATGGATTCCAGCGAGATGTTGTTGTCCGCCATGCGGCTGGCGATGGAGGCGAAGACGCCGGCCTGATCCTTCACCGTCAGGCGAATGAAATACCCGCCCTCATGGCTCTTCATCTTGGCGCGACGATATTCCGTCAACGACTTCGCCGGGCGGCCGAGCACCGGGACCTGCTGGGCACCGGGACGGCTCTTGGCGATATCGGCGATGTCGCCGAGCACGGCCGAGGCCGTGGCGTTGCCGCCCGCACCCGGACCGACCATCAGCAGCTCGCCGAGAATATCGGATTCGATTGCGACCGCATTGGTCACGCCATCAACCTGGGCAATGACGGAATCGAGGGGAACCATGGTCGGATGCACCCGCTGCTCGATGCCGGATTCGGTCACCTGCGCCACGCCGAGAAGCTTGATGCGATAGCCGAGGTCGGCTGCCGCCTGGATGTCCTCGCTGGAGATGTTGGTGATGCCTTCCAGATAGATGTCATCGGCCGAAATCTTGCTGCCGAAGGCAAGCGTGGTCAGAATGGCAAGCTTGTGGGCGGTGTCGTTGCCCTCGATATCGAAGGCCGGATCGGCTTCCGCATAACCCAGCCGCTGCGCTTCCTTCAGACAGGCCTCGAACGAAAGTCCTTCCTTCTCCATCTTGGTCAGGATGTAGTTGCAGGTGCCGTTCATGATGCCGTAGATGCGCGACACATGGTTGCCGGTGAGAGACTCGCGCAGCGCCTTGATGACGGGAATACCGCCGGCCACAGCCGCTTCGAAATTGAGGAGCGCGCCCTTCTCTTCGGCAATCGTCGCCAGTTCCACGCCGTGCTTGGCAAGCAGAGCCTTGTTGGCAGTCACCACATGGAGACCGCGCGCGAGTGCGGAGCGGACGGCATTTTCCGCCTGCCCGGAAGCGCCACCGACGAGTTCGACGAATACGTCGATATCGGCCTCGCTCGCCATCTGCTCGGGCGTGTCGAACCAGGTAATACCCTTGAGATCGATGCCGCGGTCGCGCGAACGGTCACGCGCGCTGACGGCAATAATCTCAATCGCGCGTCCGCAGGTGTTTGCAAGTTCGTTGCTTCTCTGCTGGAGGATGCGCACGAGCGAAGCGCCGACAGTGCCGAGCCCCGCTATGCCGATTCTCAATGAATCTGCCATGGGTATGTTCCTGATTTGCTGATGATGGTGGCGGCCGGGACCCGGCCGCCTTCGGTTGCCCTTATCTGTGGGCGTTGAGCGAAACGACATTGTGCATCGTTTCGTCTGCGCTCGACAGGAAACGCTTCAGATTGCGCGCTGCCTGACGAATTCGATGCTCGTTTTCCACGAGCGCGAGGCGGACGTAATCATCGCCCATCTCGCCAAAGCCGATGCCGGGGGCAACGGCGATATCTGCCTTCTCGACGAGGATCTTGGAAAACTCAAGGCTGCCGAGATGACGGAACTTTTCCGGAATTTTCGCCCAGGCAAACATCGTCGCCGCCGGCGGCGGAACCTCGAAACCTGCCTTGCCGAAAGTATCGACCATGACGTCGCGGCGGCGGCGATAAACACTGCGCACTTCCGCAATGTCGGAGCCGTCACCGTTCAGCGCATGCGTCGCCGCAACCTGGATCGGCGTGAAGGCGCCGTAGTCGAGATAGGACTTCACGCGGGTCAGCGCCGCGATCAGCCGCTCGTTGCCAACGGCAAAGCCCATGCGCCAGCCGGGCATGGAGAAGGTTTTCGACATGGAGGTGAATTCGACCGCAACGTCGATCGCGCCCGGAACCTGCAGCACGGAAGGCGGCGGGTTGTTGTCGTCGAAATAGATTTCCGAATAGGCAAGGTCGGACAGCACGATGATCTCGTGCTTCTTCGCAAACGCGATCACGTCCTTGTAGAAATCGAGCGAGGCAACATGCGCCGTCGGGTTAGACGGGTAATTGACGATCAGCGCAAGCGGCTTTGGAATGGAGTGGCGTACAGCCCGCTCCAGAGGCCCGAAGAAGCTTTCATCCGGCTCGACATTCATCGAACGGATAACGCCGCCCGCCATCAGGAAGCCGAAGGCGTGGATCGGATAGGTGGGGTTCGGACACAGGATCACGTCACCGGGCGCCGTGATGGCCTGCGCCATATTGGCGAAACCTTCCTTGGAACCGAGCGTGGCGACAACCTGCGTATCCGGGTTCAACTTCACGCCGAAACGGCGGGCATAATAGGCTGCCTGCGCGCGGCGAAGGCCGGGAATGCCCTTGGACGAGGAATAACGATGGGTGCGCGGATCCTGAACGACCTCGCAAAGCTTGTCGACGATCGCCTTGGGGGTCGGAAGGTCGGGATTGCCCATGCCGAGATCGATGATATCGGCCCCGGCCGCTCGCGCGCTCGCTTTCAAACGGTTGACCTGTTCGAAGACGTATTGCGGCAGACGCCGGACCTTATGAAACTCTTCCATCTCTTTCCTCATGGGAATGGACCGGTTCTTCCGGTCCATAACGAAGGTTCGTTTTTGTTTTTAAACGCCGCCGACACGAACCGATCCGGCAGGCGTTATTCATTGTAGCGCAAAGCACGGGAAAACCTACAGGGCTTTTCTCGGTCTGCGCGGCATCGCGATCATCCGCCCGTGCCTTCGGCACGGCCTTTTCGGCCCCTCCAGCAAGGCGGATCGCGCAACATGATCAGGAAACCTGCATAACGCCAGATTCTTGGAAAATGCAAGGCAAGCCATGCTCAAGAACGGCCATTCCTGGCGATCAGCCGCGCTCGCCCTTCACAATTGCCGTGCGGATGACCGAAAGCACGCGCTCCGGCTTGATATCCGTGCAGACCAGCTGGCTTGGATGCCCGTCCCAGTCGCCCGGCGGAAAGGCGCGGCCATCCGGCTTCTGGATCGTCTGGCCATCGGCAAGACCGCCGCAGACCACACGTACCGGGCCGCTGCGGGTCTCAAACAGTTCGGGTGCAACGAGATAAACGCAGGCGCAGCTATCATGCACCACCATGCCGTCGCCCGTGCGTGTCTTGTAGAAATCGATGTAGAATTGCGACAGGTCGGAAAGCAGCTGCACCGGCTTGCCGCCGGCCTTGGCCATCTCCGCCATGAAGGCGCTGGTCATCACCGTTTTTGTCGTCACGTCGAGACCGACAACCACCACCCGCCAGGGGGCCGTGAAGACGAGGTCGGCCGCTTCCGGATCGCCGTGAATATTGGCCTCGGCCGCCGGCGAAACATTGCCGTTAATGTCGAAGGCGCCGCCCATGACGATCACCTGCTTCACCAAGGCCGCAAAATCCGGCTCCTCGCGCAGCGCCAGCGCCAGATTGGTCATGCGGCCGACGGCAATCAGGGTTACCTCGCCGGGATTGGCCTTGACCGTCTCGATGATGAAGCGGTGCGCCGGACGCAGATCGAGCGGCAGATCGACGGTCTCGGGGATGTCGATATCGCCAAGACCATTTTCGCCGTGGATGAATGTCGGCCAATGGCCTTCCTTGCGGGCGGGATCGAAGGTCACGCCCGCGCCCCTGGCGACCGGTGCCGTCATCTGCCATTCCCGTTTCAGGAAAAGCGCATTGCGGGTGGTGATATCGATGGGCGCATTGCCGAAGACCGTGGTGACGCCGATCAGATCGATATCGGGGTGGCGATGCAGGAACAGAAGCGCCATCGCGTCATCCACACCGGGGTCCGTATCGAATATCACTTTATGCATAATGCCCTCATCCGTATGTCCTGAGCCTCACCGCCACTCCTGGCGATGCGCCACGGAAACATACCCATAAGCGGCAACACCGCAATCCCCCCGACTGCAGCAGATCAGAGAGAAAAATATTGCGTGGCGGTCTTTTCGGTGAAAGAAGAGGTCCTCTCCCTTCCGCCTGCCCGGACATGCCAAGTGCAAGACATCGCCCTCAACGTTTTCCTCGTCCTTTTCTGCGTCGCCATCTTTGCCGGATTTATCGATTCCATTGCCGGCGGCGGCGGTCTCATCACCATTCCGGCCATGCTGATCATGGGAATTCCGCCGCTCGACACGCTCGGCACCAACAAGCTGCAATCGCAGTTCGGCTCGGCCTCCGCCACGCTTGCCTATGCAAGGCGCGGCCATGTCAATCTCAGGGAGCAATTGCCGATGGCCATCATGGCCATGTTCGGCGGAGGGCTCGGCGCTGTCACCGCCGCCTTCGTGCCGTCGGATCTCCTGCGCACCATCATGCCGTTTCTGCTGATCGCCATCGCCCTTTATTTCGCCTTCAAGCCGCAGCTCAGCGATATCGATAGCCACCGCCGTATCACGCCCTTCGTTTTCGGCCTGACGGTCGCACCGCTGGTGGGCTTTTATGACGGCGTTTTCGGCCCCGGCGCGGGTTCGTTCTACATGCTGGCCTTCGTGGCGCTTGCCGGGTTCGGCATGCTGAAGGCAACCGCCCATACCAAGCTTCTGAACCTCGGTTCGAACTTCGGCGGTTTCGTTGTTTTTGCAATTGGCGGCGCGGTTCTGTGGAAGCTCGGCCTTGCCATGGGTGTCGGCCAGTTCGTCGGCGCGCAGATCGGATCACGCTTTGCGATGAAGAACGGCGCAAAGATCATTCGCCCGCTGCTGGTTCTCTCCTGCCTGGCCATGGCGACGAAGCTTCTTGTGGATGCCTCATCCGCATGGTCGATCGCCACGATCTGGGATACGATTTTTCCGAAATGACAGGGAGCGGGAGCGTTTCCGTCCAAACCGGAAACGCATTCATTCTCAAGCGCTGGCGCGGCCACGTCTGCGGTCGGCGATTTCCCTGATCACCACCATCGCACCGACGAGCTTGTAGGTGGAGGAATAGCAGGGCGACATTTCCAGCGACTTCACGATCGTGTTGCCGTTATGGTCTTCCGCATAGGTATATTTCGACGTGTCGCCCTTGAAGCAATTGTCGAGTTTCTCACGCAGGTCGTTCTGGAAACGGTGGACGCCGACAAGCTCGGCAATATGGCAGCCGACAAGACCCTCCGGCGCGTTGCGCTGGAAGGCGTCGAGAGCGTTGGCGAAGGATACCCGGTAGCCGGGGGAAACGATGACAACGGGCTCGTCGAGATCGTTGAGCATGTCCTCATCGAGGACCAGATGCCTGTGGTGCCACTCCAGAGTGTCCTCGTCCTCGTCGCCGATGACCTTTGACTTGAGCGGCATGCCGACATACCGGTCAACCAGAGTTCTCAGAAGCTCGGAGTTGCGCTGCACGCAGCCGAGATCTTCCGCCTCATGGTTGAGGAGATCAATGGCGAATCGAAACTGCTCGCGAATGTCCTCGGAACTTCCAGTCTGACGCCCGACAACCCGCTCGAGAAGCTGCTCCAGTTCACGCTCCAGCACCGCGATCTTGTCGGCCTCGTTCTTACCAACGGCAGATTGCAGTTCCGTGTAACGCAGCCAGAACAGCTCAATCAAATCTTTCAACCCAACTCTCCCTGAACGGGCAAACACACACCGTTCCCGATCCGAACGGATGGACCCTTTATCCCCTTATTGTAGCGTCCGCGCCTTTAAAAATGAGGTAACGAAGCGCGCAAACGCCGCAGGGATTGTTGTCCAAAATATCACAGCCGCCGCTATTTTTTCAATTTCGATAATCCATGAGCGAAAAATGAGGTTCCACTAATATGGAAAAATATCGAAATATACAAATTCGCGGCCGAACTTTGTGGAAATCAAGCGCAAACAGGGACGCGGCAAACGCCTCAGATCTGGTGTTTGACGTCCCACCGGTCGTGATACCAGAGCCATTGGCCGGGATATTCGCGGACCCAGCTTTCCACCTTGTCGTTCAGAAGCTGCGCTGTCGCCTGGATGTCGACATTGCCCTTTTCATCGCGCGGGATCTCGACCTTCGGCTCGATTTCCAGCCGGTACCGATTATCCGGCAGACGGATGCAGCGGGCGGGATAGACATCGCAGTTGAACTGCCGCACCAGCTTGGCAAGCAGCGGATTGGTGCGAACCTCAAGGCCGAAGAACTTCGTCGTCAGCCCCTTGCTGAACTTCTGGTCGACGAGCACGCCGACACCGCCGCCCCTTTCCAGCTGCCGCGCAAGCGCGAAGGACGAGCCGGCATGCGACGGCACGAGATTGCCCATGCGTTCCTTGCGGAACTTGAACACCTTGTCGGCCACAAAAGGATTGTTCGGCGGCCGGAACAGCACGGTCACATCCAGACCGAAGGCGGAACTGGCCACCGGCAACAGTTCGAAATTGCCGCTATGGGCGGTAAAGACGATGAAGGGCCGCGGATTGTCGCGCAGTTCGAGAAAAGTCGGAATGCCCTCGACCTGAATACGGCCGGGCTCGTTTTTCTCCGGATCGAAATCGAACAGCCGGTCGAGAAAGACATATTCCGCCGCAAGCCGACCCATATTGGCCCAGCTGTCCATGGCAATGGCGAGGCGCTCCTCCTCGGATTTTTCCGGAAAGGCGCGAGCGAGATTATACAGCATCAACCGGTGGCGGCCGGTTTTCGGCCCCACGAAGCGCGCCAGCCGGTCAGCGGCGCGAATGCCCGCATCCGCCGGAAAAAGCTTCAGCAGGTTGAGAAGGCCGAAGGCAAATGTCGCAATCAGCCATTGCCGGAAATGGTCCAGTTTCAGGACGATCCGCGTGAGGAATAATTTCACGATGGTCAATCCATCCGCAGAACGATCTTGCCGAACACCTGGCGCGTTTCCATGCGTTCCAGCGCCCGGTCGATATCATCGAAGGTGACTTCGGTGTCGATAACAGGGTGAACGATGCCACGCGCCATCTTCTGCATGGCATTGGCCATGTTTTCCATGCGGCAGCCGAAGGAGCCGAGCAGCTTCAGCTGCTGCTGGAACAGCATCATCAGATTGATATCGGTGGAGACGCCGGAGGTGGAACCGCAGGTGACGAGGCGGCCGCCGCGTTTCAGCGAGAACATCGAGGCGACGAAAGTGTCCTTGCCGACATGTTCGAACACCACGTCGACACCCTTCTTTTTCGTCAGCTTGCGCACGACGCCTTCGAAACGGTCTGTCCGGTAGTTGATGACGTGATCGGCGCCAAGCGCCTTCGCCCGTTCGATCTTGTCGTCGGAACCGACCGTCGTGATCACGGTGCAGCCCATCTTCTTGGCAAGCTGGATCGCCGCCGTACCGATGCCCGAGCCGCCCGCATGCACGAGGATGGTTTCGCCGGGCTCAAGCTTGGCATTGTCGAACAGCATGTGCTCAACCGTGCCGAAAGTCACCGGGGCAAGCGCCGCGCCGATGGCATCCACGCCATGCGGAGCCGGAACGAGCTGGCGGGCGGGAATATTGATCTTTTCCTGCGCAAAACCGTCGAGATGGAAACCGTGCACGCCCTGAACATGTTCGCACAGATTGTCACGGCCTTCGCGACAGGGCTTGCAGAGCCCGCAGGTGCGCGCGCCGTAGACCGCGACGAGCTGGCCCGGCAGCACATTCGACACGCCGGGACCGATGGCTTCGACCACGCCGGAGGCCTCGGCACCGATGGTCAACGGCATCTTGCGCTTGGCAAAAGCCATGCCGCGCCAGCCCCACACATCGATGTGGTTGAGCGCCACGGCCTTGACGCGCAGTGTCACCTCGCCCGGTCCCGGTGCATCCGGTTCGGGCAGGTCCACTTTTTCGAGCTTCCGGTCGTCGACGAGTTGAAGAGCGCGCATGTTTCAGTCCTTCGCCCGAAGGCGTTTATCTCAAGAGTAATTCCAGCAAAACTCTGTAACGGTTTTGCGGTCGGAATGCGTAATCAAAGAAGCGAGAGCGTTTCCGGACGTCCGTTCGGGCCGGAAACGCTTCTGTCTGGCGGAACCGATTATGCCGGTTCCCGTGTCATGACAAGGCTTGCATTCTGCCCGCCAAAGCCGAAGGAGTTGGAAAGCACGGCATTCACCGTCGCGTCCCGCTTCACATTCGGCACCACGTCGAGCGAAATGGTGGGATCGGGATTGTTGTAGTTGATCGTCGGCGGCAGGGTGCCGGTCAGCATGGTCTGCAGCGAGAATACCGCCTCAACCGCACCCGCAGCCGTCAATGTGTGCCCGATCATCGACTTGTTGGACGACAGCGGAATATTCTTCAGGCCCTCACCGAAGACGGCAAGCATCGAGCCATATTCCATCTTGTCGTTCTCCGGCGTCGAGGTGCCGTGGGCGTTGATGTAGCCGATATCGCTTTCAGCCACGCCTGCATCGGCCAGCGCCGCGCGGATCGTCGCAATCGCGGGTCCGCCATCGGGTGAGGAACGTGTGCGGTGGAAACTGTCGGCCTTTTCACCGGCACCCTTGATGATGCCGAGAACCTTGGCGCCGCGTGCGACGGCGGCTTCGAGCGATTCCAGCACCAGCGTGGCTGCACCTTCGGCGATCACGAAACCATCGCGATCCTTGCTGAACGGCTTGGAAGCCTTTTCCGGCGGGTCGTTCTGGGTCGACAGCGCCGACAGCAACGAAAAGCGGATCAGCGCCTCGGCGCTCACCGAACCGTCGGTCGCAACCGTCAGTGCCCGCTCGGTGCGGCCCTGACGGATAGCCTCGACGCCGAGCTGGATTGCAGTCGCGCCGGATGCACAGGCGGTCGAGAGTGTTACCGGCAGGCCGCGGGTGCCGAAACGCTCGGAAAGACGTTCGGAAATCGCGCCGAAAAGTGCAGCTTCCTGGAACGCCGGATCGGGACGCTGACGGAAGGCCGTCAGGAAACGTTCATAGGCGTCACCCGGCTGGGCGGCCGGCGGAGACCGGTCTGCAAGCTCGAAACGTGCACTCCATTCCGGCTCGATCGGCGGCGCTGCCAGAAACAGCGGTCCGTCGAAATCGCCGGAGATACCGGCCTGCGCAAGCGCCTCGATGGTCGTCTCGCGCGCAAAGGCATAGGAGCGTTCGACGGAATTCGGTGCGGGAACGTCGATGAAATCGACCGTGCCGCTGATACGGGTGGAAAGCCCCTCCGTGGGGAAACGGGTGATCTTGTGGATACCCGATTTGCCTGATGTCAGCGCCGCCCAGTTATCGGCAAGCCCCTGCCCCAGCGAGGTGATGATGCCCATGCCGGTGACGGCGACGATCGGGCGACCGAGATGATCCTTGAAATTGGAAGTCATGGTCTTTTCTCCTCAAACGTCACGGGACAGAACGGCGACACCTTCGCCGCGCACATGGCCGACGGTGGTGACGACCGCTTCGCTGGCCGCCTCGCCCATCGGCTTTTCCGCGCCGGCATCGAAAGCCGGAACCTTCGCGCCGCTTTCAAGCGTCAGGGCAGCCAATGCGAGCCCAAGCGGAAACTGCGCCTCAAGCCCATGGCCGGTGACACCGCCAAAACCACGAATGACGGCCTGCGGCAGAGCCTTTTCGAGAATATCCTTCTCGCGCTGGGTAACCTCGTCATAACCGCTTGCGCCGGAAAACACGACGGTCGCCGCACTATCCTTTGCCGGAGCGAGGAGACGCTCCATACGCTTCTCCATCTTACCTTCGTCACGGCTGCCGCGATCGCCCTCGATGGCGTCGATGCGGGCATAGATCCGGGCGCCACGTTCCTGGGCGTGCTTGCGCGATTCCAGCACGAGGAAGGCACCGAGCGAGCCGGAAATCATACCGCCACCGTCCTGGTCACCACGCGACCACAGCGGCTGCCAGCCCCCCTGCGCATGTGCGCCGATGGCTTCGAACAGCAGGATCATGTCGGGACGCTCGGCCGAGAAGGCGCCACCCACCAGCGCGTGGCTGGATTCGCCGGAGCGGATGCGGTGAAACGCGGTTTCAACGGCGGAAATGCCGGCCGCTTCCTCGCCCATGAAAGTGCGCGAAGAGCCGGTAACCTTGTGCACGATGGAAATATTGCCGGCCATCAGGTTGGAAAGCTGGGCGAGAAACAGCGTCGGACGCAGTTCGGTCGTCAGCTTCTCGTTCAGCAGCTTTTCGCGGTCATTGCGCTTCAGCGCCTCGTCGACGATCAGCGTATCGACATTGATGTCGCGCTCGCCGCCGCCGGCAGCAACGATCATGTCCATGGTGGCGCAGGCTTCGGCATTTTCCTTCAGCCCGGCATCGTCGAGCGCCAGACCAGCGGCGAACACGCCGAGACGCTGCCAGTTTTCCATCTGGCGCTGGTCGCCGCGCTTGGCGATCTGCGCGGACCAGTCGATTTCCGGCATGGGGTGAACCGGATAGGGTTTGAACTTTTCGGTCTCGACCACTGTCTCAGGCGCCGCCGTTCCCGAAAGAAGCGCGACATGCGCCTGGCTTCCGACGCCGTGACAGGTCACGATGCCGACCCCTGTTATCACCACATCATTGTCAGATTTCATCGTCTGTCATCCTTTGCAGCCGGCCCCATCGAAACGGTCGCGGCTATCCAACAGCGGTTGCGAACAACCACTTCATGCGTTGCGGAATAAAGCGCGCGGTGCGGATTGGCAATGGTGAAGGCCCGATCCGCTGTCGCGAGCCCACGATTTTCATGCTTCGAAACCAGGCCGGTGGGAAAACGTCCTGCATCGAAGGGCCGGAAACGCTTATTTCTGTGCGTCCGCGGCGATTGCCGCCATCAGGCCGACTTCCTCGGCCCGCTTCTTCACGATGGGACCGAGCGGAATGTCGCTGAAGGGCATGGTCCTGAGTTTCAGCTGCGCATCGCAGACCTTCTTGCCGCCGGAAGTGATCTTCGCCTTGGTGACGGCGAAACCGGAACCGTCATGCTCCAGCACCGCCTCGATATCGAGAACGGCACCCGGCTCCACGAAGGTCCGCATCTTGGCGCCATCGACCGACATCAGGAACGGCATGGACGCAAAATCGCTGAATGCCAGAACCATCATGCCGGAAGCCTGCGCCATGGTCTCGATCAGAAGCACACCCGGAACCAGCGGCATGCCGGGGAAATGTCCCTCGAAAACCGGGCTCTTGTCGGGAACGACGGACTGCGCCTTCAACGTGCGCGTCGCCATGTCCACGGCCTCAACCTTGTCGATCATCTGAAAATATTCAAGCAGCATCCGTCCGGCCCGTTTCTGGTCGGTTGCGACCCGCCTCTAAAGGCAGGGTCCAGAAAGAGAAATGCCCGCGTGACGCGGGCATCGTCGCCTCAGCCCTTGGCTGCGCGCAATTCGTCGATCTTGGCGCAGAGGTTCTTCAGCACGAAATATTCTTCGGTGGAAACCTTGCCTTCGTTGACTTCCTGAGTCCACTGCTCGAGCGGAATCTTGATGCCGAATTCCTTGTCGATGGCGAAAACGATATCCAGAAAGTCGAGGCTGTCGATGCCCAGATCGTCGATCGTGTGGCTCTCCGGCGTAATGGTTTCGCGGTCGATTTCGCTGGTTTCGGCGATAATGTCGGCAACCTTGTCGAATGTAGCTGTCACGCCCATAATCCTTATTGTCGTTCGTATGAATTATCCTGTCTGACGCACCACATAGGCAAGTCGCACAAAAAAGCCAATGGTTTCGTGACGTAACTTTGAAATTTGCCCTGAAACTGTTGCCTAAACAGCAACCGAATGGCGGCCGCGTCCATTGCCGAGATAGGTGTCGAAGATTGCCGCGATATTACGGACGAAAGGCTTTCCCGCCTCCGTCACCGCAAAAATATCGGCGTCCAGCTGCACGACGCCATCCCTGTCGATTGCGGCAAAATGCTGCGCCTGCGTTCTCACCGACTGGCTGACCTTGCCGAAGCGATGCCGCAAATCCGCAAGATCAATCGAGAAATCGCACATCAGCCGTTCGATGACATGCGAACGCAGATGATCATCCTCTGAGAGCTCTATCCCTTTGACGACGGCAAGACCGCCCTCGCCCGCGAGACGCTGATATTCCCCCGTCGCCACCATGTTCTGCACATAGCCCTGCGGCAGCCGGCCGATCGAGGACGCGCCAAGCCCGATCAGCGCATCGGCCGTATCGGTGGTGTAGCCCTGAAAATTCCGCCGCAGCTCTCCCGCCTCCGCCGCCTGGCAGAGCGTATCGGCCTGCTTGGCGAAATGGTCGATCCCGATTGCCCTGTAACCCGCCTCGCCAAGCATCGCCGCCGCCATCGTCATCTGGCGGTAACGCTCGGCAATATCGGGAAGCGCCTGTTCGGGGATCAGCGACTGGTGCTTTTTCATCCAGGGAACATGGGCATAACCGAAAAGTGCGACCCGGTCCGGATCGAGCGAGACGATCTGCACCACCGTCTTTCGCAATGTCTCGCAGGTCTGGAATGGAAGCCCATAGAGAATGTCGCAATTGACGGAATGAACACCCCTCGCCCGCACCGCATCTACCACCGATTGCGTCTGCTCGAAGCTCTGTATCCGGTTGATGGTTTTTTGCACTTTGTCATCAAAGTCCTGAACGCCGAGGCTTGCACGCGTCATGCCGATGGCGGCAAGCGCATCGTATCGGCCGTCGTCCAGGTCGTTCGGGTCCATCTCCACGCTGATTTCCGGTGCCAGTCCAAAGGTGAAATGACGTCTCAGACAATCCATCAGGCTCACCATGTCCTCAGGTCTCAACATAGTGGGCGAACCGCCGCCGAAATGCACCGCGCTTACCACAGCATCGGGGGAAACCAGTGCTCCAACAGCTGCTATCTCCCGCTTAAGTGCCTCAAGATAAACGGCAATCGGTTCGTATTTCAGCGTGTGCTTGGTGTGACAGGCACAGAACCAGCACAGCCGGTCGCAATAGGGAATGTGCAGGTAAAGCGATATCCGATTCCTGTGGCCGAGCTCGCCCAACCATTGCCGGTAGGTGACGTTATCGACCGCTTCGTGAAAATGCGGGGCTGTCGGATAGCTCGTGTAACGCGGAACGGCACCTGAATATTTGCGAAGAAGTTCGGTATTCATCACCCGATTTGCCTTTTATCAAGAAAATGTCGATTTCCTCTCTTTCAGTAACGGCTGCGACAGTTTGCAACTTTGACTTCAATCAAATTGCGCCTTAAGTTCTTGCTAAAGTAGACGCTGGGGCGACGGCTACGCGGCGCAAGCCTTCGAAGAGACCGGATTTTAAACCCGCGGTCGCAATCGTTCCGAAAAAGCCAGCATTGGAAAAGGCTTATGGACACGCTGCAGAAGACCATCCACAATTCGGAAGATCCCGTCGTGTGCCGCTCCTGCGAGGCACGTCACGGCGGTCTTTGCAGCACGCTGACGCCACAGCAACTCTGCGACCTCAACCGCCACTCCAGCCGCAAAAAGCTGGAAGCGGGCAATGAGCTGCTGGGCCAGGGCGAACTCGTCACCTCCTACGGCAATATCCTCAATGGCGTGGTCAAGCTCTCGAAAATGATGTCGGATGGCCGCCAGCAGATCGTCGGCCTGCAGTTCGCACCGGATTTTCTCGGCCGCCCGTTCATGGCGGAAAGCAAGATGACGGCGGAAGCCGCAACCGATGTGGAAATCTGTCTTTTCCCGCGCCGCATCGTCGATCGGATGATTTCAGAAGTTCCGGACATGGAGCGCAAGCTTCACAGCCAGTCTCTGAAGGAACTGGATGAAGCGCGCGACTGGATGCTGACGCTTGGGCGTAAATCCGCGCAGGAAAAGGTTGCCAGCTTCCTTTATATGATCGCCACCCATATCGACCCGGAAAACGACGATAAATCCTCCTTCGACCTGCCGCTGTCACGCGCCGATATCGCCGATTTTCTCGGCCTCACCATCGAAACGGTGAGCCGGCAAATGACCAAGCTGCGCAAGGAAGACATCATCCGCATCGAGAACAACCGCCATATAACGGTGCCAGATCTCGATGCACTGAGCGACGCCGCCGGCAACGACTGACCGGCATCCCGCAAAGTTTTCATCGGCCCTGAAGGGCTGGCGTTCCGATGGTGATGTAAGGCGCCCGCGCCTGAGCGGGTGCGAGCGCAAAACCGGCAAGAACCAGCAAAGCAGCGATGCATCTCATGATATTTCACCCTGTATGCCGCCTTTTCAGCGGCCTGTTTGTTATGTCTGCACAATAGTCGGCAAACTTCATCCATCCGCTTAACAACTTGGGTAAGCGGATGGTTCAAATGCAGGGTAAAGAAGGGGTTATGATCGCCGCGCCGAGATGGCCCGTCAGCCGTAAATATCGCTGTAGAAACATCGGCATCGCGGCTTGTTTCTTCTCCCCGGCGGGGAGAAGAAGCAGGACGCACGCGCTCGCTCCATATGCAGCCTCCTGGCTCATATGAGGCCGCCGTTTATGAGGCAGGTCTCGTCAGTTAAATGATTGTATATGCTCGGGATAATCCCCGTGTCCGCACATCAGGCGCGGAGGAACCTCACTGCGAAGCAGCAGGCGTCGCAACCGGCTTCTGGTTTTCGCCAAGCGCCCGCAATTCCGCGACCCGGCGCTTGTATTCGGCTTCCGAAATCTGGCCGTTGCGGCGTGCCGCACCGAGGCGGGAGAGGTTTGATTCCATTGTGGAGGCCTCGTCGTCGCCCATCTGGGTGCCGGCGGCCGTCATCGGCGCTGAGAAGGTCGGATAGGTGCCGGTGTCGCGCTTCTGGCTCACCGCATTGTCGCTGACCGGGCGCGGGCCGACGATTTCGGCTGTCGGGCGGCGCATATGGGCGGGAGCGACGATCGGCTCCGGCGCCTTGCAGGCGGCAAGCGTTGTGACGAACATTGCGCCGGAGAGCGAAAGAACGGCGATTCTTGCGGCGTTTTCCGCATATGTTCCCCATGTGCCCATCTGCTTGCCCATCGTCATGTTCCGCCTGTAAGGATATCTGCCGATATCGAATTCGACTGCGGTTCGGCCCTTTGCGGCCTCCCCTTGCTGGTGGAACTTGTATTCGTTTTCATGCAGAATGTGCAAACACAAATTTGGTGGAGGATGACGCATGGCAGGTGTTGACGGCGGGCCTAAGAAAAAGGGCGGCAAAACGCCCGGTTTCGATGCCAGGGCCGCCGAAGCCTACCTGATCCGCGATCCCGAAACCTTCGTGGTCAACATCGCCCGCGCGCTGGAGAATCTCGGCAAGGCCGCGTCCGAATGGCTTGCTCCCCGAGAGCGTGGCGAAATTCCCCAGACGAGCGCCGATCCGGTGACCGATCTCGTCAAGACGCTGTCCGATGTCGCCGAATATTGGATGGCGGAGCCCAAGCGCTCCCTTGAAGCGCAAACCCATCTTCTGTCGAGCTACTACGATCTCTGGGCGAAGTCGGTGGCGCAATTTTCCGAGGATACCGATTCTGCCTCGGCAAAAAGTGCTGAAACCGGCTCTGCGGAGCGCAGGAACAGACGCTTTGCCGATGCGGACTGGCAGGCCAATCCGTTTTTCGATTTTCTCCTCAAAGCTTATCAGACCACCGCCGGTTTCGCCGACCGGATGGTGACGGAAGCCGAGGGGCTGGACGAACACACCCGCACCAAGGCGCTGTTTTACATGCGCCAGGTGACGGAGGCGCTCTCGCCGGCCAATTTCGTCTTTACCAATCCGCAGGTCTTCCGCGAGACGGTCGCCTCCAGCGGCGCCAACCTCGTCAAGGGCATGGCGCAGCTGGCGGAAGATGTCGCGGCCGGCCATGGTCACCTGAAACTGCGCCAGACGGATTACAGCAAATTCGTCATCGGCCAGAATATCGCCGTTACCCCCGGCAAGGTTGTTGCCAGAAGCCCGCTCTGCGAAATCATCCACTACGCGCCGACGACGAAAAAGGCCTTCAAACGGCCGCTGCTCATCGTGCCGCCATGGATCAACAAATTCTACATCCTCGATCTCAACCCGCAGAAATCCTTCGTCGGCTGGTGCCTGGACCAAGGCCACAGCGTCTTCATGGTCTCGTGGATCAACCCCGATGCGCAACTGGCCGAAAAAGGCTGGGAGGACTATATCCGCGAAGGCATCGATTTCGCCCTCGACACCATCGAGGAAAGGACCGGCGAAAAGGAGATCAACGCCATCGGCTATTGCGTCGGCGGCACGCTTTTGTCCTCGGCACTGGCGCTGCATGCGCAGGAAGGCAATGAGCGTATTCGTAGCGCGACGCTTCTCGCCGCCCAGACGGATTTCGTGCATGCGGGCGACCTCAAGGTTTTCATCGACGAAGGCCAGCTTGCGGCGCTCGACAGGCACATGCAGGCAGTCGGTTATCTCGACGGATCGGTCATGGCGACCGTGTTCAACATGCTGCGTGCGTCTGATCTCATCTGGCCTTATGTGGTCGATAATTACCTGCGCGGCACGGAACCCCTGCCCTTCGATCTCCTCTACTGGAATTCCGATTCGACGCGCGTGACCGCCGCCTGCCATTCCTTCTATCTGCGCAATTGTTATCTCGACAACAATCTCGCCCGCGGGCTGATGCGCGTGGCGGACAAGCGGATCAATCTCGGCGACATCACAATCCCGGTCTATGATCTTGCCACCCGCGACGATCATATCGCGCCGGCGAAATCGGTCTTCACGGGCGCAGCACTGTTCGGCGGCCCGGTGGAATTCGTGCTCGGCGCGTCCGGCCACATAGCAGGCGTCATCAACCCGCCGGAACTTGAAAAATACCAGTACTGGACAGGCACATCACCATCCGGAGACTTAGATGCCTGGCAGGCCGCCGCCACCGCCCATAAGGGCTCCTGGTGGGTGCACTGGCAGAACTGGATCGAAAGCCAGAGTGCTGAAAAGGTGAAGGCGCGGAAGCCGGAAGACGGCAAGCAACCGGTAATCGGCGATGCCCCGGGAACCTATGTTCTTTCTTAAAATATCGGCGCAAAAGTGACCCATACGCGACAGCCCCCCTCCCTCATTCCTGTGCTTGTCACAGGAATCCAGTCGACGCGCGTCGGCGCGGAGGAGAGGAGTTCTTTCAGCCCAAGGACTTGGGCTGGCTGGATCCCTGTGACAAGCACAGGGATGAGGAACGGAAGCGAATCGCGAAAAAGAAGAATTCTTTACCGACGCACCCAAGCGCGAACCTTTGTATTATGCCAATGAATCAAAAGTGTTTTTATAAAAATCCTGTGCTCCAAAACGCGCAAGCCCACCCACCTCTCATCTTTCTGGCCCCATGCTCTTCACGCCCCCGCTTGTTCCCGCCACGCTGATCGCCCGCTATAAACGTTTCCTCTTCGATGCCGTTCTGGAAGACGGTACGGAGATTACCGGTTCGTGCCCCAATACCGGCTCGATGCGCGGGCTCACCGCACCGGGATCGCGCATCTGGCTGTCCGAACATGACAGTCCCACCCGCAAGTACCGGCACATGCTGGAAATGGTCGAGGCCGACGACACCGTGGTCGGCATCAATACTGGCATGCCGAACCGGCTGGCGGAAGAAGCCATCATCAACGGGCGCATCCCGCAGCTGATGGGATATTCGACGATCCGGCGCGAACAGAAATACGGTCGCAATTCCCGTATCGATTTCCTTCTTTCGCAAATCGGCCGGCCGGATGCCTATGTGGAGGTGAAGAACGTGCATTTCATGAGGGAAAAAGGTCTGGCCGAATTCCCTGATACCACCACCAAACGCGGCGCCAAGCACCTTGAGGAACTGGGAGACGCGGTTGAAGCCGGTCACCGCGCGGTGATGCTCTACCTCATCCAGCGAAATGATTGCGACCGCATGCGCATCTGCGACGATCTGGACCCGGTCTATGCCATGGCATTCAACCGGGCCATGGCGCGTGGTGTCGAGGCCTATGCGGTGAAATGCGAGGTCTCTCCGGCACAAATTTCGGTCAGCGGAACGGTTGCGATGGACGAATGGCGTCCCGCTGCTTTATGAACGAAGATGTAAAAAGACAGAAAGCACGATCATGGTCACCTATATCGACGCGGCATCCGCTCCCTTGAAGAATACCGGCGTCATCCGCCTCTACACGGCGGAGGATTTCACGGGAATGCGCAAGGCGTGCCAGTTGACGGCGCGTTGCCTCGACGAGCTGGCCGCAATCGTCAAGCCGGGTGTTACGACGGATGCCATCGACCGTTTCGTGTTCGAATTCGGTGCCGACCATGGCGCGTTGCCGGCAACACTGAACTATCGCGGTTATACGAAGTCCGTCTGCACCTCGATCAACCACGTGGTCTGCCATGGCATTCCGGACGAGAAGCCACTGCGCGAAGGCGACATCGTAAATATCGACGTGACCTATGTACTGGATGGCTGGCACGGCGATTCGAGCCGCATGTATCCGGTCGGCCAGATCAAGCGCGCCGCCGAGCGCCTCATGGAAGTGACCTACGAGTGCCTGATGCGCGGCATCGCAGCGGTAAAGCCCGGTGCGCGCACCGGTGCGATCGGCGCGGCCATACAGGCCTATGCCGAGGCCGAGCGATGCTCGGTGGTGCGTGACTTCTGCGGCCACGGTGTCGGACGCCTGTTCCATGACACGCCCAATATCCTGCATTACGGCCGCCCGGACGAAGGCCCGGAAATCCGCGAGGGCATGATCTTCACCATCGAGCCGATGATCAATCTCGGCAAGCCGCATGTGAAGGTGCTCTCCGACGGCTGGACGGCGGTGACACGCGACCGCTCGCTCTCCGCACAATACGAACATGCCGTCGGCGTCACGGCCACCGGCTGCGAAATCTTCACGCTGTCGCCGGGTGGCTTCGACCGTCCGGGCCTGCCGCCGCTCACATAAGGCCAGACCGCCTATGGCAAAACGCCCCGCCCCGCCTTCCGCCGATCTTTCAACAACATCCGGCTTTCAGGCGGGAAAGGGCGAGCTTTTCGACGGGCAGGATGAGCGCGGCTTTTTTGCCGAACCGCAAAGCGCGCTCAAAAAAACCGCCGAACCGATCATGGCGGAGCCGGACGCGGAAATCGCCCATTATCACGGCCACCGCGACCGGCTGAGAACGCGCTATCGCGACGGCGGCGACACCGCACTTGCCGATTACGAACTGCTGGAACTTCTGCTTTTCCGGCTTATCCCGAGGCGCGATACCAAACCCATCGCCAAGGCGCTGATCGCCCGTTTCGGTACCCTCGGCGGCGTGCTCGGCGCGCCGCTGCCGCTGTTGCAGGAGGTGAAGGGCGTGGGCGAGGCCGTGGCACTCGATCTGAAGCTCGTCGCCTCGGTTTCGCAGCGCATGCTGAAAGGTGAGATTCGCAACAAGCAGGTTCTCGGTTCCTGGTCGTCTGTCATCGATTATTGCCACGCCGCCATGGCCCATGAGACACGCGAACAGTTCCGCATCCTGTTCCTCGACAAGCGCAATGTGCTGATCGCTGACGAGGTACAGGGCCTGGGAACCGTCGACCACACACCGGTCTACCCCCGGGAAGTCGTTCGCCGCGCGCTTGAACTTTCATCTACCGCCTTGATTTTAATCCATAATCACCCAAGTGGAGACCCCACCCCCTCGCGTGCGGATATCGAGATGACCAAAACCATCATCGATACGGCAAAGCCGCTCGGCATCGCCGTGCACGACCACATCATCATCGGCAAGGACGGCCATGCAAGCTTCAAAGGGCTTCGGCTGATCTGACATTGACTGACGCTGACGCGAAGATTCTTTCTCGCCTGCAACCCATAAGAGCGGCATCAATACAAAATTAATACCTATAAATTAGCATTTCCGAAAATAATAAATCAAGGCATCGAACCTTGGTGCCTGGAGAAACGGGGGTGCTTTATGCGTAATGCAATGCGTTTCCTTCGCGATCGGTCCGGCTCGAACGCTGTCGAGTTCGCCATCGTCGCGCCGATCTTCTTTCTCGTCCTGCTGACCATGATCGCCTACGGCATCTACCTGATGGCGGCCTATTCGGTGCAGCAGATCGCCGCTGATGCGGCACGAACGGCGGTTGCCGGGCTGAACACGACCGAACGCCAGCAGCTCGCCCGGGATTTCATCACCAAGAGCAGCCTCAACTACGCTTTCATGGACAAGAAGCGTTTCACGGTGAATGTCTCCACCGATCCCGCCAATGCCAACCAGTTCACGGTCAAAGTCGAGTATGACGCCCGCGATCTGCCGATCTGGAGCCTCTACAGCTACACCCTGCCCGAGCCGGTCATCCGGCGTTTTTCCACCATCCGGATCGGAGGAGCATGACATGCTGACCATCTCTTCTTTGCTCTCCCGTTTCGCCAAGGACCGCAGGGGCAACATCGCCATATCGGCCGGGCTCACCGCGCCGCTTTTCATCGGTATATTGGCGCTCGGTGTTGATTATGGCTACCTGACCCTGCAGAAGCGGCAATTGCAACAGACCGCTGATCTTGCAGCCATTTCGGCGGCGGCCAATGCGGCCGATCCCGAAAAGGCGGTCCAGCAATATTTCGCCCTCAACGGCATGGACCTCGGGGTCAAAACGCCAAACGGCCTGTTGACCGCAACCGGTCTTGAACCTTTCGACCCCTTGAACGAATTTGCCAAAAGCAACGGTTATGCCGAGATCGTAAAAGGTCACTACGAACCCGACGCTACGCTTCCAGTCGACCAGCGATTCGTTGACAATGCCCTGCCCACCAATGCGGTGAAAGTGAACATCGTCGAAAAAGGCCAGATATTCTTCGCCTCCGCTTTTACAACGGCGCCCAAGGTCTCAGCGGTCGGAACCGCCTCGTCCCAGAAGATCGCCGCATTTTCGGTGGGATCGCGGCTCGCAAGCCTCGACGATGGAATCCTGAACAGCCTGCTCGGCGGCCTGCTCGGCACCACGGTTTCGCTCAAGCTCATGGATTATCAGGCGCTGCTCGCTGCCGATGTCAACGCATTACATGTCGTCGAGGCGCTGGCCGTCGATCTCAAACTCACCGCCGGCACCTACAAGGATGTTCTGAAAACGGAAATCACCTATGGCCAGTTCCTGAATGCGCTGACGAAGACCACCGGCCTGCAGCCGGCTGTCGCCACCATTCTGACTGCGCTGCAAAAAACCGTCAACAAGAGCAATATCAAGCTCAAGCTTGAGGAAATCCTCAATCTCGGGCCGTTCTCCGACAAGCTGATCGGTAGCGGCGAAAACCTCAAGGTCACCGCCGGCGTCTTCGATCTCATCAATGCCGCCGCCGTGGCGGGCAATGGCGGCAACCAGCTGGCGCTTAATCTCAACGCCAACCTGCTGGGTCTCGCCTCGGTCAAGGCAACGCTTGCCATCGGTGAACCACCTGTCGAAACGCCGTCACTCGCCGTCGGCGGTCCGGGCACCGTGGTCCGTACCGCGCAGACCCGGCTGGCGGTCAATGTCGTGGTCGATGGGCTTCAGGCGATTGCCGGCCTGAAGGTCAATGTTCCGCTCTATGTGGAAGTCGCCCATGCCGAAGCACGGCTTGCCGATATTCGCTGCACGGGCGGCGGACAGGGAACCGTCGATGTCGAGGTCGTCCCCGGCGTCGCGGAAATCGCCCTCGGTAATGTCGATACCTCGGCCTTCGCCAATTTCGGCAAGGACCCGCGCGTCACCAAAACAGCGATCGTGGATTCTGCATTGCTCGCCATCAATGGCAGCGCTCTCATCAACGCCACCAACATGAAGAAAACCAAGCTGACTTTCACGCAGTCGGATATTACCCAGGCAAAGATCAAGAGCGTCTCCACCAAGGACACCGTTACCACTCTCGTCAGTTCCCTGCTGAAGAACCTCGATCTGGATATCAGGCTCCTCTTCCTCAACCTCGATCTGGGAGGGCTGGCGGGAATCCAGGCCGCACTTGCCAATACGCTTTCCGTGGTCACGGCCCCAGTCGATCAGCTGCTCTACAACGTGCTTCTGGTTCTCGGCGTCAAGATCGGCGAGGCCGATGTACGGGTCACGGATGTTCGGTGCCAGCAGCCGGCGCTGGTGCAGTAATTCAGCACCGCGCATGAAAAAGCCGCCGGATGGTCTCCCGGCGGCTTTTTTCGTTTAAGGCTTTAATATCAGGCGTTGGCAATCGCCAGGCGCTTCTCGTCCCGGCCGCTCTTCATGCGCTCCGACAGAAGGAAGGCCAGTTCCAGCGCCTGATCGGCGTTGAGACGCGGATCACAATGGGTGTGGTAACGGTCGGACAGCGAATCCGCCGTCACGGCGCGCGCGCCGCCCGTGCATTCCGTCACGTCCTTGCCGGTCATCTCGATATGGATGCCACCCGGATGCGTGCCTTCGGCGCGGTGAATCTGGAAGAAGCTTTCGACTTCCGACAGGATGCGCTCGAACGGACGCGTCTTGTAGTGGTTGAGCGTGATCGTATTGCCATGCATCGGATCGCAGGACCAGACGACCTTGCGGCCTTCCTTCTCAACCGCACGGATGAGCTTCGGCAGGCTGTCCGCCACCTTGTCATGACCGAAACGGCAAATCAGCGTCAGGCGTCCGGCCTCGTTCGCCGGGTTCAGCGCATCGATCAGCTCGATCAGATTGTCCGGCGTCAGAGACGGACCGCATTTCAGGCCGATCGGGTTCTTGATGCCACGGAAATATTCCACATGCGCATGGTCAAGCTGACGCGTGCGGTCACCGATCCAGATCATGTGGCCGGAGGTGGCATACCAGTCGCCCGAGGTGGAATCGACGCGGGTGAGCGCCTCTTCGTAACCCAGCAGCAGGGCCTCATGGCTGGTGAAGAAATCGGTCTCGCGCAGGCTCGGATTGTTCTCCGCGCTGATGCCGATCGCCTTCATGAAATCCATGGTTTCGGAAATCCGGTCGGCCAGCTTGCGGTAACGGTCCGCCTGCGGGCTGTCCTTGATGAAGCCAAGCATCCACTGATGAACGTTTTCCAGGTTGGCATAACCGCCCATCGCGAAAGCGCGCAACAGGTTCAGCGTCGCCGCCGACTGGCGGTAGGCGTCAAGCTGGCGCTCCGGGCTCGGTATGCGCGAACCTTCGTTGAATTCGATACCGTTGATGATGTCACCGCGGTAGGACGGCAGCGTCACGCCATCGAGCACTTCCACGTTGGAAGAGCGCGGCTTGGCGAACTGGCCGGCAATACGGCCAACCTTCACGACGGGCAGCTGCGCGCCATAGGTCAGGACGACGGCCATCTGCAGGAAAGCGCGGAAGAAGTCGCGGATATTGTCCGCGCCATGCTCGAGGAAGCTTTCAGCGCAATCGCCACCCTGCAGCAGGAAGGCGTTGCCTTCGGCCACATTGGCAAGCTGCTTTTTCAGGCGACGGGCTTCACCGGCAAAAACCAGCGGCGGATAGGTCGCAAGTGTGGCTTCCGTCGCCGCAAGCGCCGCCGCGTCAGGATATTCGGGAACCTGCTGGATTGGCTTCTGCCGCCAGCTGCCGGGGGTCCAATTCTGTGCCATGTTCTTACCCTTTTCTCGCCCGCGCGATTTTCGCGCGGCCGCCTCGAAAAATTGAGCGGCTTATAGCTCCATGCATCGCCTTTGCATAGCCGATCCCGGCGCCATACCGCTCAATCCGCCCGTTTTGAGCGTCGCAAGCGCATAAAAGTCAATTCAAACGATTTAACAAACCCGCCCCCACCCGAAAATCATCTGTTTCGGGGGCGACGGGCAATTTTGACGCGCGATTATATCACGCTTGCGTCAGGGCTACACGCGCTCGCCGTTCACAACGCGGTAGCTCGGCGAATACATCGTCACCAGCTCCTCGGCGGCTGTGGGATGAACCGCCATGGTGCGGTCGAAATCATCCTTGGTGCACCCGGCTTTCAGCGTGATGCCGAGAAGCTGCGCCATCTCGCCCGCCTCGTGGCCGAGAATATGCACGCCCACAACCTTGCGGTCGCTGGCATTGACGATCAGCTTCATGATCATCTTTTCCTGACGGCCGGAAAGCGTTGCCTTCATCGGGCGGAACTGCGCGCGATAGACTTCCAGCTCCGGGTATTTCTTGCCCGCTTCCTCTTCGGAAAGTCCGACCGTGCCGATTTCCGGCTGCGAGAACACCGCCGTCGCAATCAACTCGTGATCCGGCTTGGTCGGGTTGTTCTTGTATTCGGTTTCGATGAAGCACATGGCCTCGTGGATCGCCACCGGCGTCAGCTGTACCCGGTCGGTGACGTCACCCAGAGCGAAGATATTCGGGACATTCGTGCGCGAATAGTCATCAACGATGATAGCGCCCCGCGCATCCACCTTTACCCCGGCATTTTCAAGGCCAAGACCATGGGTATTGGGATCGCGGCCGAGCGCCAGCATCACCAGGCCGACATGCAGCGAGTTGCCCTGCTTCGTGCGCGCCACAAAGCCGCCCGTACCATCCTTGCTGACTTCCTGAATGACGTCTTCAAGAATGATGCGAATACCCTTTGCTTCCATCGCTTCATGGAGGCCCTTGCGCATGTCCTGATCGAAGCGCGAAAGGATTTCCTTGCCGCGATAGATCAGCGTCGTTTCAACACCAAGCCCGTGGAAGATATTGGCAAATTCGACCGCGATGTAACCGCCGCCGGCAATCAGGATCGACTTCGGCAATTCTTCCAGATCGAAAGCCTCGTTGGACGAGATCGTCAGCTCATGGCCCGGCAGCGCCTTGTGCTCGTTCGGCGTGCCGCCGACGGCAATCACGATGCGCTCGGCCGTGAACGTCTCGCCGGTCTTGGTGAGCTTCACGGTATGGGCATCGACCAGTTCCGCCCGGCTGTCGAAAATATCGGCCTTGGCGTTTTCCAGACCCTTGCGGTAGAGCCCTTCGAGACGGGTGATTTCCTTGTCCTTCGCCGCGATCAGCTTCTTCCAGTCAAAGCTGCGCTCACCGACGCTCCAGCCGAATCCTTCCGAATCCTCGAAATGCTCAGGGAATTGCGAGGCGTAGACGAACAGCTTCTTCGGCACGCAGCCGCGAATGACGCATGTGCCGCCATAGCGGTATTCTTCAGCAATCCCCACGCGCTTGCCGAGCGAAGCCGCCACACGGCCGCTGCGAACGCCGCCGGAGCCGCCACCGATGACGAAAAGATCGTAGTCATAAGCTGTCATAGTCAAAACCCCTGATCAAAACCACGCCATCAGCCTTGAGGCGGACAGTGGTATCTTCACGGCACATATAGGTGCTGCGACGCACAAATGAAAAGCCCGGTCTTGCGGCCGGGCTTTGAATATTTCTGAACTGTCCGTTCATTCAATCAGGGCTTGGGAGCCGGAGCGCCGCCCGTGGCGTTCTGATCGGCCGGAAGCGGCTTCAGATCGGCGCCGGCAACCTTCTGCAGCTCAGTCATGCTGGAGGCGTTGAGGTCGCGGTTGATGCCGGCGGCCCAGATATCGGCGGCCTTCATCAGCTCGCGCGTGGCGATCGGACCGTCCTTCAGAAGCTTCTTGCCGGCTTCGCTGCTGTAGAAGGTGGAGATGGCGTTCAGCTCTTCAACGGTGAAGGCGCGCGCATAGGTGAGCGCAGCCTCACGTTCCAGATCGGCGCGGCGCGGCGCAAGCTCGAGCGCCTTGGCATCGACGGTTTCGGTGATGGCGTCCTGCACATTCGGCGATGCCTGAATGAGTTCGGCCTTCAGACGCTCCGCCAGACCCGGCAGGATGTCGTCGAAACGGTCGGTTACGCCAAGAGAGGCGATCGCCTGCCGTGCGGCAGCAATGTGCGCTTCCGAAATTTCCTGAGCGCGTGCGGCAGTACCGAACACGATGCCGGAAATAAGGATCGAAGCAGCGGCAGCTTTGCCCAGTCCCGCTAGTTTGATCATGAAAATCTCGCTCCTGTTATACTGCCTGCATCACGCGGGCGCCTTCAGGTCCCGCGATAATGGCAAGCGATGCCAAATTTATGAAAAGTCCGTGCTCGACAACACCGGGGATAGTGTTCAGCTCGCGTGCAAGCGCTTCTGCATCAGGAATACGGCCAAAAGATGCGTCGAGAATAAGGTGTCCGCCATCCGTCATGAAGGCGCCGTCGCCAGACGAGCGCATCGTCAGCGTGCCCGAAAGGCCGGACCGCGCCGCCAGCTTCTCGATGGCGATCCGTGTCGCCACCTGGCCGAACGGGTTGATTTCGATGGGCAGCGGAAAGGCGCCGAGCGTCTCCACGACTTTGCTCTGGTCGGCAATCACGATCACGCGGGCAGATGCCGCCGCCACGATCTTTTCGCGCAGAAGCGCGCCGCCGCCGCCCTTTACAAGCCGCAGCGCATGGTCCACCTCATCGGCGCCGTCAATGGTCAGATCAAGTTCCGGCAACTCGTCGAGGGATTTCAGCGGCACGCCGAGTTCCACGCAGAGCCGTGCGGTGCGCTCGGAGGTCGGTACGCCCTCAACTTTCAGACCGGCTGCAACCTTTTCGGCCAGCAGCCGCACGAATTCCTCAGCCGTTGAACCCGTGCCGATACCAAGCCGCATCCCGTCTTGAACATGGGACAATGCGGCCTCGGCGGCCTTGATCTTCATCTGGCGGGCATCCATGTGCCTGAAACTCCGGTAGCTTTGTCGTCGCCGTGCTGTTTACACGGGTCGAAAGCCAAACGAAAGCCTTTTTCAAAGCAACGAACAGAACGTTGTGGTGCGGTTGCAAAGACAAGGCCGTTTGCCTAGGCTTGGCGTCAATGAAAGCACCGATATCTTCACCAGAAGCATACCCAAGAGGCCCGTTTCCGTGACATCCCGCCCGCTCTCCCCACTCGCCATTTTCGATCTCGACGGCACGCTTGTCGACACCGCCGCCGATCTCGTCTCGAGCCTCAATCACACCATTGCCGCCGCCGGCCTTGCCCCCGTCACCTATGAAGACCTCACCCATCTCGTCGGCCAGGGCGCGCGCGTGATGATCAGGCGAGCTTTCGCCCTCCGTCAGGTGGAATTGCCGGAAGCCGAGCTGGAACCGCTCTATGAGCGCTTCATCACCCATTACCGCGCCGAAATGCCCGGCGAAAGCCGCCCCTATCCCGGCATCATCACTGTGCTGGATGCGCTGTCGGCCTCAGGCATCACGCTTGCCGTCTGCACCAACAAGACCGAAATTCTCGCTTTGCCGCTGCTCGAAAAGCTAGGCCTCACCCAATATTTCGCCGCCATCACCTGCGGCGATACGTTCGAATTCCGCAAGCCGGATGCCCGCCATATTCTCGGTACCATCGAAAAGGCTGGCGGCGATGTCCAGCACTCCATCATGGTCGGCGACAGCATCAACGATATTCTCGCCGCAAAGAACGCCGCCGTCCCGTCGATCGGCGTGACCTTCGGTTATTCGGATGTGCCGATGGTTGAACTGAAGCCGGATGTGGTGATCGACGATTTCACTGAATTGACGCCGGCGCTGTTCGAAGAACTGGTTGCGAAGGGTGCAGCGGCCGCCTGAGAGTCTGGAGCAGACAAGTAAAGCGCCAGAGAACGGCGATTCCGACGTCAATGAGAGCTGAACAACCTCTCTTCCGTCATGCCGGACTTGATCCGGCATCCAGCCACGGCGCGTCTGCGCCGTGAAAGACTCTTTTGCGATCAAGGACTTGATCGCGCTGGAACCCGGATCAGGTCCGGGGTGACGGAGTACGGTTGCCGTTAACGCCAAATGTAGCTGGCGGACTCCAGCACCAAACAAATTGGGCGGGCCTTTCCTTCAAACAAAAAAGCGCCGTTTCCGGCGCTTTTTTTCTCGATGCTATTCTCATCAGATCGACGCGGCCCGCGCCTTCGTCGTCACGGCGAACGCCTTCTGCACGTAGCTGTCGCGATCATAGACGTCGTCGAAGAACTGCACCTTGCCGTCCTTGTCCGGCCAGGCGGTGAAGTAGGCCACGTAGACCGGAATCTTCTCCGGCACCTGCACGGCGCGGTTCTTGCCAGACGCGATCTGCTCGCCGACCTTTTCGACGCTGGTGCCGAGAACGGCAGCCGCCATGCGGCGCGGCTCGACCAGGCGGATACAGCCGTGGCTCAGCGCCCGCATGTCGCGGTTGAAGAAGCTCTTGGCAGGCGTATCGTGCATGTAGATGGCATGCGCATTGGGGAACAGGATTTTCAGGTCGCCCAGCGCGTTGTCGCTGCTCGGCGGCTGGCGAACGGACACGGCATTGGTCGAACCATACCAGTTGACGCTGGTGGAAGAGACCGCACGGCCGCCCACCTGAACCTCATAACCCAGCCGGTCGAGATAGGACGGGTCGCGGCGCAGCTTCGGCAACATCTCATTGATGATGATCGACTGCGGCACGCCCCAATAGGGGTTGAACTCGACGGTCTGGATCTCGTCCTGGAAAAAATAGGTCTGGTTGGCCTTGGAGCCGACCACGACCTTCATGCCGAACTGTTCTTTGCCCTCATTGTGATAATAGGCCATGAAAGCGGGCTGGTTGATGAAGACGTAGCGCTGGCCGAGATCGGCCGGCAACCAGCGGACCTGCTCCATCGCCACCTGTACCTTGGCAATCTTCGCGTCATTGCTTTCGCCGACCATGGCGCGCACGGTGGCGCGGCCGATGACGCCATCCGGCTTCAGGCCGTTTGCGCTCTGGAAGGCCTTCACGAGATCAACGAGATCGGGCGTGTAGTCCGGCGTCTGCTGATAGCCGGAAATGATCGCCGCATGCTCCGCCTTGAAGGCCGGAGAAGCGCGATGTTCGATGGCCTTGACGACATTGGCCATATCAGCGCTGCTATTGCCGGGCTTCAGCACCAGATCGGCCGGAACGCGGACGACATGCGCCGCATCGCCTTCGCCACGCAGGCGCGCAAGTTCCGCCTTCAGCGCAAGATACTCAGTGCTGGATGGTTCGCGGCTGCGCAGATAGGCGCCGACATCGGGGCTGAGGCCCGCAAGCTTCAGCACCGGTGTGAGGTTCACCGTCTTGCGCTTGAAATCATGGTAGCCCGACAGCCGGTTCGGATCGACGCGGCCACGGGTGGTGTCCTGCACATAGGCCAGAACCTTGGCAGAAAGCGCCAGCTCGAACTGCATCTGCGCCCGCTGATAGGCGTCGGAGGTAGAGGCGGAAGCCGTCTCCACAGGCGTGCCGGAGGCGGTCGTTCCGGAAACATTCGCACTGGGAGCACCGTTGCCGATGCTGGCGGTCACATCCCGCGCGGGGGCGGAAATGCTGTAATCGGCCGGATCGAGGCCACTTTCGCCGACCGTGTCGAAAAACGCGATGACGGCGTTGGCGCGCTCGGTCAGCTCGCCTTCGGAAACCCACAGCGTCTTGCCGCCCGCGCCGTAATAGGCCTCGAGCGCCTTGGCGATTTCGGGCGTGGCGCTGAACTTCAGATTGGCAAGACCCTCGCCGAAATTCGCCGTGTTCACCGCACGAGCGGCATCCGCCTTGTAGTCATAATAACGCGGGCCGGAAACGCGCGGAAGGGGCTCGGGATCGGAGGCATCGGCGCTCGGTCCTGAAACCGGTGGCGATGTAACGATGCCGGCCGGCGGCAGCTCACCGCGATCACGCGCGACCTTGCCCGGGCCGCCACGCAGAAGGTCCATCAGCGTCACCGCGCCGGCGCTGCCGGGAAGAGCGGTGGAGACGGAAAGACCGAGAGCCAGCACCAGCGCTGCCGATGATTTTCCAGAAGTGACTTGCAATTTTATCCTCGTAGCACCCCAGCACCGCCAGTCAAACGGCGGGCATCAGTTTCATGCTTGTCTAGCCGATCGACGGCCCGTTGAAAAGAAAACGCCCAAAGCCCACAACCATGCCGAAATGAACCTTATGATACAGCCAAAGCCGTAAAAACGTAATTTCCAGAATTGGCGAGAATGGTTAAATTTCTATTTATTTCATTAACTTTGCCAGAGGCAGCCGCGCGCCCTGCCCGCCCCTGAAACGCCGGTTTTCCGGCCATTTCATGACGTAGTAAAAATGACACGCAGCAGCCTTTTTCTCGCTTGGGCGATCCGCACCCCATAATCGCTTTTGTACGACCGGAAATATCTGCCTCTGCCGCATTGCAGCGCTTTCATTGCCGGCGCGATGATTCTATATATCGGCCGCGCAAGGCGGGCGAAGGCGCCGTTTTGGCGGAGGAAAACAAGTAAAAAGGCAAGATTGATGACAGCCACACGGACGGAAACCGATACATTTGGACCCATTGAAGTTCAGGCCGATCGCTATTGGGGCGCGCAGGCGCAGCGCTCGCTCGGCAACTTCAAGATCGGCTGGGAAAAGCAGCCCGCCTCTGTCGTTCGTGCGCTGGGCATCGTCAAGCAGGCAGCCGCCCGCGCCAACATGGCGCTGGCAGGCCTCGACCCCAAGGTCGGCGACGCCATTATCGCCGCCGCACAGGAAGTCATCGACGGCAAGCTGACCGAGCATTTCCCGCTCGTCGTCTGGCAGACCGGTTCCGGCACACAGTCCAACATGAATGCCAATGAGGTGATTTCCAACCGCGCCATCGAGATGCTCGGCGGCGAAATGGGCACCAAGAAGCCCGTTCACCCCAATGACCACGTCAATATGAGCCAGTCCTCAAACGACACCTACCCGACGGCGATGCACATCGCCTGCGTGGAAGAAATCGTTCACCACCTGCTGCCGAGCCTCAAGCACCTGCACAAGGCGCTGGAAGCCAAGGTCAAGCAGTTCGAGAAGATCATCAAGATCGGCCGCACCCACACGCAGGATGCGACCCCGCTGACGCTAGGCCAGGAATTCTCCGGTTATGCCGCGCAGGTCGCCTCGGCGATTGCCAATATCGAACTCACCCTGCCCGCGCTCTCCAAGCTCGCCCAGGGCGGCACGGCTGTTGGTACGGGCCTCAATGCCCCCATCGGCTTTGCTGAAAAGGTCGCAGACGAGATTTCCAAGATCACCGGCCTGCCCTTCGTGACCGCGCCGAACAAGTTCGAGGCGCTCGCCTCGCACGATTCCATGGTCTTCTCGCACGGCGCGATCAACGCTGCAGCCGCTGCACTCTTCAAGATCGCCAACGACATCCGCTTCCTCGGCTCCGGCCCACGCGCCGGTCTCGGCGAATTGTCGCTGCCGGAAAACGAGCCCGGCTCGTCTATCATGCCGGGCAAGGTCAACCCCACCCAGTCGGAAGCACTGACGCAGGTCTGCGCCCACATCTTCGGCAACAACGCAGCGCTTTCCTTTGCCGGTTCGCAGGGCCACTTCGAGCTCAACGTCTATAACCCGATGATGGCCTACAACTTCCTGCAGTCGGTCCAGCTTCTGGGCGATGCGGCCGTCTCCTTCACCGACAATTGCGTCGTCGGCATCGAGGCCCGCGAAGACAATATCAAGAAGGGCGTAGAGAACTCGCTGATGCTCGTCACTGCGCTGAACAGCAAGCTCGGCTACGACATCTGCGCCAAGATCGCCAAGACCGCGCACAAGAACGGCACGACCCTGCGCGACGAGGCCGTTGGCGGCGGATACCTCACCAACGAGGAATTCGACCAGTATGTGCGCCCGGAGAACATGATCGGCCCGAAATAATCGGTTTGGATTCTGGTGGAATGCAGAACGGGCCTTCGGGCCCGTTTTTGCTTTGGGCATGAGAAGTGACGGTGCAAGCCGAAGCTGATTCAATATCCACTTTGGCGAGGTGGATTATGGGGCGATTCTTAAGTGATGATTTTCGATTGCGGTGTTTAAACATGCGCCTCAATGGTAGGGCTGATACTCAACTAAGCTTCAATCTGAGCGGGGATTACATTGAGATATACGGGAATTATCCTGAGCCTCGTACTGGCTCTAGCGTCGTGTAATACACGTTCGCCCTACAATACCCCAGAAATACGCCGCGTCATCTCGGCCGGGAGCGCATTGGGCAAGTGCTTGGAGCGGACCACAAAAGCATATCTCGTTTCAAACAAAAATCCGCAAAAAGTCGCCTCAATGCTCGATAACGCATGCATCGCGGAACGAAAGGCCGAGATGGATGCCAAGCGCGCGGCTGGTATTCCGGTGAATTATTTTGATTATGGAAAAGGGCGACACGAAGTCTCATTATATTGGGCAACCCACACGTCGCTTGCAGCAGAATAAGAATACGCGATCAACACCTGTCAACCTCCGCATAGCAGTCAACGCCTGAAGCTGATGGCGACAAACTTTACTACGCAAAGATCATTATACCGCGCCGTGGCTGGATGCCGGATCAAGTTCTTCATGACGGAAGAGAGCTATTCGATTTCCGCAATAAAAAAGGGCCGCAAAAGCGGCCCTCTTCATCTCATTCAAACCGTCAAACCAGCCGGCTCTGTTCCACCGCAGCTTCGATAAAGCTCGCAAAAAGCGGATGCGGGTCGAGCGGACGGCTCTTCAGTTCCGGGTGGTACTGAACGCCGATGAACCACGGGTGGTCAGGATATTCCACCGTTTCCGGCAGGACACCATCCGGAGACATGCCGGAGAAGACGAGACCGCATTCTTCCAGCCGGTCCTTATAGTCCACATTCACCTCGTAGCGGTGACGGTGGCGCTCGGAAATGTCAGTGGTGCCGTAGATATCGGCGATCTTGGTGTCTTTCTTCAGCGCCGCCTTGTAGGCGCCGAGACGCATCGTGCCACCGAGATCGCCCTTGGAGGAACGCTTCTCCAGCTCGTTGCCCTTGACCCATTCGGTCATCAGGCCGACGACCGGCTCGGACGTCGGACCGAATTCGGTCGAAGAGGCATTTTCGATGCCGGCAAGGTGACGGGCCGCTTCCACGACCGCCATCTGCATGCCGAAGCAGATGCCGAAATAGGGCACATTGCGCTCACGCGCAAACTGCGCCGCCATGATCTTGCCTTCGGAACCGCGCTCGCCGAAGCCGCCAGGCACTAGAATGCCGTTGACCTTTTCGAGATAGGGCGTCGGATCTTCTTTTTCGAAGACTTCCGACTCAATCCACTCGAGCTTCACCTTGACGCGGTTGGCAAATCCACCGTGATGCAGCGCCTCGATCAGCGACTTGTAGGCGTCCTTGAGGCCGGTATATTTGCCGACGATCGCAATCGTTACCTCGCCTTCCGGCGTGCGGATACGGTTGCAGACCTCTTCCCACTGTTCCAAACGCGGCTTCGGCGCAGGCTCGATGCCGAAAGCGGCCAGCACTTCCGAATCGAGACCTTCCTTGTGGTAGGCGATCGGAACGTCATAGATGTTTGCAACATCCAGCGCCTGGATGACGGCGGAAGGACGCACGTTGCAGAACAGCGAAAGCTTGCGGCGTTCCGCTTCCGGGATTTCCCGGTCGGCGCGCACCAGCAGGATGTCGGGATGAATGCCGAGCGCCTGCAGTTCCTTCACGGAATGCTGGGTCGGCTTGGTCTTCAATTCGCCAGCTGCCGGAATGTAAGGCATCAGCGTCAGGTGAAGATAGATCGCCGTGCCGCGCGGCAGGTCGTTGCCGAGCTGACGGATCGCCTCCATGAACGGCATCGCCTCGATGTCACCAACCGTGCCACCGATCTCGCAGATGACGAAGTCGTAATCGTCATTGCCTTCGATGACGAAGTCCTTGATCTCGTTGGTAACGTGCGGGATCACCTGAACGGTTGCGCCGAGATAGTCGCCGCGGCGTTCCTTGTCGATGATGTTCTTGTAGATGCGGCCGGTCGTGATGTTGTCGGTCTTGGTGGCCGAACGCCCCGTGAAGCGCTCGTAGTGGCCAAGGTCGAGGTCCGTCTCGGCACCGTCATCCGTCACGAACACTTCGCCGTGCTGTGTCGGGCTCATGGTGCCGGGATCGACGTTCAGATAGGGGTCGAGTTTACGAAGCCGCACCCGATAACCACGGGATTGCAACAAAGCTCCGAGTGCTGCCGCGGCGATGCCCTTACCTAGAGAGGAGACCACGCCGCCTGTGATGAATACATATCGCGCCATGGGATTCACCGGATACCTTTTTACCTCTGATTCCGCCAGCCCAAATTTCATGCTGTTGCAAATTCGCTGTTGACGAATTGGCAATGGGATACGGCGAAATGCACACAAAAGAAAACCGGCAGGCTTTTGGCCTGCCGGAGCGTTAAATCGAAACCGGGCTTATTGACCGGTCGGTACTGCGTTCGGATCGGCGGGCTGCGCCGGTGCCGGGGCGGCAGTGCCGGACGCGGCAGGAGCCGGAGCCGTCTGCGCGGGCGCTGCTGCGCCATTATTGGTCGGAACGCCATTTCCAGCCGGAGCCGGTGTTGCGGGCGTCGTCGCCGGGCCGAGCGTGTCGAGAATGCCGTTGCCCTGGCCTTGCGTTGCCGGAATACGGTTCAGAATATCGGTCGGGCGCGCTTCGTAGCGGGTCAGAAGACCAAGCCCGAGCGACGTCAGGAAGAACAGCGCGGCGAGGATGCCCGTCGTGCGGGTCAGCGCATTGGCCGTTCCGCGTGCGGACATGAAGCCCGAACCGCCGCCGATACCGAGGCCGCCGCCTTCGGAACGCTGGATCAGGACCACGCCGACGAGCGCCAGCACGATCATGAGGTGAATAACAATCAAAACGGTCTGCATGACAATCCATTCCATGCCCCGCGCGGAGCACTACAAAGAAGGTTTCGCGGCTCTTTACATGAGGCGAAGGTTTATTCCAAGCCCCTTTCCCGCCACTGTGACAGGAAAGCTTGTCTCAGGCCGTCAGTTGCTCATATGCCGCATAGATGGAAAGGAAGTCGGAGGCTTTCAAGCTCGCGCCACCGATCAGCGCGCCATCGACATTCTCGACGCCCATCAGTTCCAGCGCATTGGCGGGCTTCACCGAGCCGCCATAAAGAATGCGCATCGTCTTGCCTTCTTCGCCGAAACGCTTGACGAGTTCGTCGCGCATGAAGGCATGGGCCTCGCGCACGTCCTGCGTGGTCGGGGTAAGACCCGTACCGATCGCCCAGACCGGCTCATAGGCGATGACGGTGTTTTCGGCGGTTGCCTCGTCCGGCAGGGAGCCGGCCAGCTGCCGCTTGAGGATATCGAGTGTCTGGCCCGCCTTGCGCTCATCCGCCGTCTCGCCGATGCAGACGATGGCGATGAGATCCGCCTGATGCGCGGCAACGGCCTTGGCGCGCACCAGATGATCCGTCTCGGCATGGTCGGTGCGACGCTCTGAATGGCCGACGATCACATGGGTGCCGAAGCAATCGGCAATCATCTCTGCGGAAATATCACCCGTATGCGCGCCGGAAACGTTCTGGTGGCAATCCTGACCGCCGATCATCAGCGGGCTGTCGTCGCAGAGCGCGGTCGCGACATAAAGGAGCGTGGATGGCGGGCAGATCAGCGCGTCCACCTTTTCGGACAGCGCGCCCTTGACGCCCTCTGCCATGGCCTTGATCTGATCGAGCGAGGCACGGGTGCCGTTCATCTTCCAGTTTCCGGCTACAAGCGGTCGAACATTCGGCGTCATGCGTATCCCATTCCCTTTGTCTCGAGTGCCGCCATTGGCGGCCCCCTTCCCTCAGCCAGTCACGGCCCCATAATCGCGACAGAAAGCCTGCCGGAAATCCCGGGATATTCCTTTAAACGCAGCCGACAACAAATGGTACAAAAAAGCGGCCGGAAGGTTCAAAACGGCGGTCAATTTCGTCAATTTCGCCGGCGCTGACCCAAATCGGAGCCTCAGCGGCTCAAAATCCAGTTCAAAACCGCCCGCCAGTCGGTCATGCGCACCGGCGTCCCGTGGCTGCCTGTTTCGAAACGGGTGAAGCGTGCTGGCTCACCTGCCTTCAGCAAGGCACGAAAGATCATTGCCTGCTGATCGGCCGAATAGACCTTGTCGGCGCTGCCATGCGTGAACCAGACCGGCTTTTTAGCCCTGGCAAAGGCGCTCTTCGGAAAATCGGGATCGACCGCACCGCCAAGGATCGCCATGCCCTTGAGATTGGCGACAGCAGCCTTGTCGCGGCTGATACCGTAGCAGATGAAACTGCCCATGGAGGCGCAGGTCAGCACCACCGGCCTGCCGCCCGATTTGCGGGCCGCATCGGCAATCAGCGCGGCGACATCGGCAACGCCCTTTTCATCGAAGGACCGCACGCTCGGCACGTAATAGGTGCCGCCATTGGCAACAGCGAGGTTTTTCAGCCGGTTGAAATTGCCGCCGAACGTATAGTCGTTCATGCCGAGCCGCCGGTCGCCGCCGCGCCCGTGTATGAAGATCACCGTGAAGGCCTGCCCGGAAGATGGCCCGACGCGACCGACCTCAAGCGCCCTGCCCTCGACGGTCAGGGTTTCCAGCGCCTGCGCGCTCTTCGGCGCCATATCCACATATTGCCGCTTCACCCGGCGTTCCGGCACCTCGTCGCGGCCGTTGATGTCGCGCATCTCCTGATAATCGATCACCTCCGACGCGCCGCCATCTCCGGTGGAAAGCACCGTCTGACTGGAAAAAAGCTCGTCCTTGAAGGGGCGCAGCGGCCCGTCCGCCGCCCAGGCACCGCCCGGCATCGCCGCAACAGTCAGGCAGAAAAGAGTACAAAACGTGAAATGAGCTGTGGACATGCCTTGGTTAACCGTTCATTCGTGGCTGCGAGACTTGCCATTGCAAGGCCGGCAGCGCAATCCTCCTGTTGCGAAACCCTGACACAATCGTGGCATAAGGTGCGCCGCGTTCGGCCACACGCCTTACACGTTTGGCGCTATAATCGCCCCTATTGGCATACTGATTCGCTTGGCGAAATTCTGACGACACGAATTTTGAACTTGGACATGATGGACGACAGCAACGATCTCTTCTCCGGTCTTCCGGCAGCACGAAACAGCGAAACGGAAACGAATGATGACGCGGTCAAACCCGTGAAGGCCCCGTCGACAGTTCCCGCCAACGCGAACGTGCAGCCGAAACCCGCAGCCGTTGCGGCCGCCACACCGCCTGCGCCACCCGCACCCGTGTCTCCCTCCGGTGACGATTACGGCGCCTCGTCGATCCGCGTGCTTGAAGGGCTGGAGCCGGTGCGCATGCGGCCCGGCATGTATATCGGCGGCACAGACGAGAAGGCGCTGCACCACCTCTTTGCCGAAGTCATCGACAACTCCATGGACGAGGCCGTCGCCGGCCACGCCAATTTCATCGAGGTCCATCTCGACGCCGAAGGCTTCCTGACCGTCACGGACAATGGCCGCGGCATTCCGGTGGAAAACCACCCGCAGGTGCCGGGCAAGTCGACACTCGAAGTCATCATGACCAAGCTGCATGCCGGTGGCAAGTTCGACGGCAAGGCCTATGAGACGTCGGGCGGCCTGCACGGCGTCGGCGTTTCCGTGGTCAATGCGCTGTCCGATCTTCTGGAAGTAGAAGTGGCGCGTAACCGCAAGCTTTATCGCCAGCGTTTTTCGCGCGGCGCGCCGATCGGTGGCCTCGAGGAACTTGGTGACGTGCACAACCGTCGCGGCACCCGCGTGCGTTTCCATCCCGATCCGCAGATCTTCGGCGATCACGCCAAGTTCGAACCGGCGCGCATTTTCCGCATGGCCCGCTCCAAGGCCTATCTCTTCGGCGGCGTCGAAATCCGCTGGAGCTGCGATCCCGGTATGGTGCCGGCCGGCGGCGAAATCCCCGAAAAGGCCGTTTTCCATTTTCCCGGCGGTCTGAAGGACTATCTGGCCGCCACGCTCGGCAAGGAATTCACCGTCACGCGCGAGATTTTCTCGGGCCGCACCGAAAAGACCGGCGGCCACGGCGCGCTGGAATGGGCGGTGACCTGGTATGGCGGCGATACGCAGATCCATTCCTATTGCAACACCATCCCGACGCCCGAAGGCGGCACGCATGAGGCCGGTTTCCGCATCGCGCTCACCAAGGGCCTGAAGAATTATGCGGAGCTGACGCAGAACAAGCGCGCCAAGGAAATCACCACCGACGACGTGATGATTTCGGCCGCCGGCATGCTCTCGGTCTTCATCCGCGAGCCGGAATTTGTCGGACAGACCAAGGACAAGCTCGCCACCGTCGAAGCCCAGCGCATCGTCGAAAACGCACTGCGCGATCCCTTCGACCATTATCTTGCCGGCAATCCGGGCGAAGCGGCCAAGCTGCTCGACTGGGTGATCGAACGCGCCGAAGAGCGCCTGCGCCGCCGCAAGGAAAAGGAAGTCAACCGCAAGACGGCGGTGCGCAAGCTGCGCCTGCCCGGCAAGCTGGCGGACTGCGCCCAGAACACGGCGGAAAATGCGGAACTTTTCATCGTCGAGGGTGACTCGGCGGGCGGCTCGGCCAAGCAGGCGCGTAACCGCGCCAATCAGGCCATCCTGCCGCTGCGCGGCAAGATCCTCAACGTCGGCAGCGCCAGCCGCGAAAAGCTCTCCGCCAACCAGCAGATCGCCGATCTCATCCAGGCGCTCGGCTGCGGCACCCGCACCAAGTACCGCGAAGAGGATCTGCGTTACGAGCGCATCATCATCATGACCGATGCCGATGTCGATGGCGCTCACATCGCCTCACTGCTCATCACCTTCTTCTATCAGGAAATGCCGGAACTCATTCGCGGCAACCACCTCTATCTGGCGGTGCCGCCGCTTTACGTCATTCGCCAGGGCGCAAAATCCGCCTATGCGCGCGACGACGCCCACCGCGCCGAGCTGATGGAAACCGTCTTCAAGGGCAAGAAGGTTGAAATCGGCCGCTTCAAAGGCCTCGGTGAGATGATGGCCGCGCAGCTGAAGGAAACCACCATGGATCCCGAAAAGCGCACCCTGCTGCGCGTCGAGATCGACGACGTGGATTTCGAAGGCACCCGCGAAGCCGTCGACAATCTGATGGGCACCAAGGCCGATGCCCGCTTCCGTTTCATTCAGGAACGGGCGGCCTTCGCTGATAATCTGGATATCTGATCGTCCGGATGAACTTTTGAAAGGCAGCGCATGGCGCTGCCTTTTATGTTGATGTGGAGGCAACATCATGCGGATTGTGCTGACGGGCAGTTCCGGTCGGGTCGGCCGCGCGATTTTCAGTGCGCTGGCCGGCAGGCACGATGTCATAGGCATGGATCGCTCCCCCTTTTCCACCACTCATATCGTCGGCGATTTTGCGGACGAGGCACTCCTGCGCTCTACTTTCAAACAGGCGGATGCGGTGATCCATACGGCAGCGCTCCACGCTCCGCATGTCGGCATTGTCCCGGACACGGAATTCCAGCGCATCAATGTCGAGGGAACCCGCATGGTGGCGCAAGCGGCAATGGTCGCGGGCGTGCCGCGGCTGGTCTTCACCAGCACCACAGCGCTTTACGGGCACGCGGTTTCTGCAGGGTCCTGCACCTTCATCGATGAAGAGACGCCGCCCCGGCCGAAAAGCATCTATCATCGCACTAAACTCGAAGCGGAGCAGATGCTCGAGGCGATGGCGGGCCCGCATCTCGCCGTGCGCGTGCTTCGCATGTCCAGAAGTTTCCCGGAGCCCGCCGACGTGATGGCGGCTTACCGGCTGCATCGCGGCGTCGATATGCGCGATGTCGCCGATGCCCATGTACTGGCGCTGACCAATGCGGGAGACGATTTCCAGCGCTATATCATATCGGCAACCACCCCGTTTTCCGCCGATGACTGCGACAGCCTCGCCGGGGATGCCGCTTCCGTTCTCCGGCAGCGGACCCCGGCCCTCGCCGACGCTTTCACGCAAAGGGAATGGGCGCTGCCTGAAACGATTGACCGGATCTATTCACCCGCTCGCGCCGCCGAGCGTCTGGGCTGGACATCCCGCTTCGGTTTCGGCGAGGTACTTGCACAATTGGACCGGCGCAGTCTGGAGGTCCTGCCAGAGGGCGCCAATATCAGCAGGAAATCCGAATAGGCGTCCGGCCCTATGCCGCGACATCCTCACGAACGCCCAGAATGCGATCGATCAGGCCCCATTCCAGAGCTTGCTCCGCCGTCATGAAAAAATCCCGGTCCATGGCCGTTTCGAATTTTTCATAGCTGTGTTTGCAATGTTCGGAATAAAGCCGCGTCATGCGGTGCTTGGTCAGCCGCATCTCCTCGGCATGGATCAGCATGTCCGACGCCTGTCCCTGGAAACCACCCAGCGGTTGATGAATGTGGATGCTGGCATTGGGAAGGGCGCTCCGCTCGCCCGGTTCACCCGCCATCAGCAGAAACGATCCCATGGAGCGGGCCGTTCCCATGCACAGTGTATGAACGGGTGCGCGGATATAATGCATGGTGTCATACATGGCGAGACCGCTGGTCACCACACCGCCCGGCGAATTGATATAGAGATGGATCGGTTTCTTGGGGTTTTCCGCCTCGAGAAACAGCAATTGTGCGCAGACCAGCGCCGAAACCGTATCGTTCACCTCGCCGTTGAGAAAAATGATCCTTTCCCGCAAAAGCCGGGAATAGATATCGAAAGACCTTTCTCCCCGTGACGATTGTTCGACTACCATAGGGACGAGTTGCATCGCTTCGCGCATCGGCGAACTCCTGTCGTTTGACAATGTAAGGGAATGTGGCGGATCAGGCGGCGAGCTTGATCGGCGAACCATTGTGGTTTGCGGCAGCCTTTGTCATCCGGCCGGGCTTCATGCTGGGCAGGTCATGAATGACCCGCAAACTGGTGCCGCCCCGGTCATTCGATGCGATCCTGAAGGTGACGGTGCTTTCCAGAAATGGCGGGATATCCTCCCGCAGCCTGTAGCAAACTTCCTGACCGGGCGTGACATTGATCGCCTCGGGTTCCGCCAAAGCCTCCTTCGGCAACCAGTGTTCGCGAAACGCCGGAATGCTGATCGCGCGCCAGACCTTTTGTGGTGGCTCATCGAGATCATATTCAAGCTCGAGACCGTTTTTCATCGCTTCGGGTGTTTGCCTGTTCATTGGTCCATATCCTTCAGCAAGAGCTTGAGAGCATCAATGCGCTGTGGCCAGTAGGCGCGGTATTTTCCAAGCCATGCCGCAATGCGGGTCAGCCCATCCGGATCGACCTCGTAATTGACGAAACGACCCTGCCGCCTCTCAACCACCAGCCCCGCCCCGCGCAGTACCGAAAGGTGCTGCGACATGGCCGGCTGGCTGATTTCCATGCCATCGCGCAAGGCGGAGGCGTTCATGGCGCCATCCGCCAGCTTTTCGAAAATTGCCCGTCGGGTCGGATCGGCAAGCGCCCGGAAAATATCATTCTCTGTCATGAGAACACATAAGCACACACTTATATGATTCGCAAGCCCCTGTCTTCGTTCGGCAAGCCGGCCCCAGCCCGGCCCTCCTCGAATAATACTTGTCTTACCAAGTATTACCGCCAGAATTTCTGCCCGCCTTATCGATTCTTAAACGTTCAACCGGTAACTCATACACCTGCGCGAAATGGTCTCGCTGTCTCTCGCCGGCCGGTCCGGCATGTCCTTGCATCCCCCTATGAAGCAATAGCTAGCGCCGTGCTCCGATGCCGGTGTTTTGGAGAATGAGGATGTTTTTGAAAACCGCTACCGCCCGCAACATGTTCGCCATCGTTTTCGCGGGTGTCTTGACGACCGTCGCGACTGCCGGTGTGCTTTTATGGCTTTCCTATCGGGCGGTGGAAGAACGCTCGATCTCCGAGATGCACAACGCCGCCAATACCAGCGCCGCCAACGTCGAAACCTTCTTTGCGCATGCAACGACGCTGGGCGCGAACATGCGCTCGGCACTCCATACCGAGAAGGAAACCGGCAACCCGAGCCGCGAGTCCATCGATCGCCTGTTCAAACGGCTTCTCCAGGACAGCCCCTTTGCCGTGGGCATCAGCACCGGCTGGGAACCCAACGCCTTTGACGGCAGGGACAAGGAATTCGCCAACGCACCGGGCCATGACGCGACCGGCCGTTTTGTACCCTATTATGCCCGCAAGGACGGAAAGGTGATCGAAGAGGCGCTTGTCGACTACGAGACCCCCGGAGCCGGCGACTACTATCTCGTGCCGCGACGGACCGGCAAGGACCTCATGACCGAGCCTTACGTCTATCCCATCAACGGCAAGGATGTCTTCATGACGTCGTTCATGGCGCCGCTGATGTTTGACGGCAAGTTCGGTGGCGTGATCGGTGTCGACATCGCGCTCGACTCCCTGTCGTCCGACCTCGCAAAGCTGAAACCGCTTGGAGAGGGATATATCGCGCTTCTCAGCAAGGACGGCAGTATCGTCAGCCATCCCGATACCAAAACACATGGCAAAGCCCTGAAGGATTCCGGCCTGGACGCGGCCGCATGGCAGGCCATGATCGATAATCCGGGTGTTGCCCGCGAACTGACGGATGCCGCCGGCATCCGCCACATGATGCTGGCCGTGCCCGCCCATGTCCTGCCGGATACGACCTGGTTCACCATCGTCTCGGTACCGAAATCGGTGCTTTTCGCCCATCTCTCGACGCTTGCCCTCACCTCCATTGCCGTCATCGCCATCGCTGCCGGGCTCATGGTCGCGATAGGCTGGTTGCTTGCCGCCCGCTTTGGCAAGCGTCTCAACAGGGTCATCTCCGCAACCAGCCAGATTGCAGAGGGACAGACGGATGTGGATTTGTCCGAAGCCCGCCACCGCGACGAAATCGGCGAAATGGCCCGCTCGCTTGCCGTATTGCGCGATGCGACGATCGCCAAGGTGCGTCTTGAAGACGAGGCCGAGCGCAACCGGGCGCTTTCCGATGAGGAACGGGCGGAACGCGCAGCGGAAGCCGCCGAACGCGACCAGCAGACGCGCGCCGCGGTGGAGGCGCTGGCCGAGGGCCTGCAGAAGCTCGCCGATGGCGACATGACCCACCGTATCGAAAAGACCTTCGCGGGATCGCTCGATCAGGTTCGCCATGACTTCAATGCCTCGCTCGAAAAATTGCAATCGGCACTTTCCGCCGTCAACAGAAACGCCGAGGCCATCCGGTCAGGCTCCGAGGAAATCCGCACGGCTTCCGATGATCTTGCCAAGCGCACCGAGCAGCAGGCCGCCTCCGTGGAACAAACGGCGGCTGCACTGGAGGAGATAACCACATCTCTCAAGGATGCGACGCTGCGCGCCGACGAGGCAGGCCAGCTGGTGGAACGTACCCGCACGGGAGCGGCGAAATCCGGCGAGGTCGTGCGCCGCGCCGTCGAAGCGATGAGCGGCATCGAAAGCTCGTCGCGCGAGATTTCCAACATCATCGGCGTCATCGACGAGATTGCTTTCCAGACCAATCTTCTGGCGCTGAATGCTGGCGTCGAAGCGGCACGTGCCGGCTCGGCCGGCAAGGGCTTCGCCGTTGTTGCTCAGGAGGTGCGCGAGCTTGCGCAACGCTCCGCCAATGCCGCCAAGGAAATCAAGGCGCTCATCACCAAGTCCGGCGAGCAGGTCCATATGGGCGTCAGCCTTGTCGGAGAAACCGGCGCGGCGTTGGCGGAGATCGTTGACCAGGTGCAGGAGATCGACCGCAACGTGACGGCGATCGTCCGCTCGTCGCGTGAGCAGACGACCGGACTGAACGAGATCAGCTCGGCCGTGAACTCCATCGATCGGGGCACCCAGCAGAATGCCGCCATGGTCGAAGAACAGACGGCCGCCAGCCACGCGCTTGCAAACGAGGTGGCAGCGCTGAACCGGCTGATCGCGCAGTTCCGGTTAAGCGAGGGCGAGGTTTCATCCGCTCGACCGGTCCAGACCGGCGGGGCCAGCCAGCATCCTGTCCTCTCGGGCGCCCGCGCCCTCGGCAACAGACTAGGCAGGGCTTTCGCCGCGAAATAGGCTGCCACAGGGCTGCAAGAGACCCGAAGGGTTGCCAAGGGTTTGAAACGCTGAATTGCCATGGCATTTTGCAACCTTGTATGAACGCATTCTGCCCTCGCGCGTTTTCACCCGGCCTGATAATCTTCAGGCCGGGGAGCGATCAAAACAAGTGACTGCATTTACGGTCTTCATTGCCATTCTTCTGCTGGTTATCGGATCCAGCCTGTTTGTCGTCTTCGGCAAGCAGCGGGAAAAGGCCATTCCCAAACTCCCCTCCACCGCCCTGCCGGTTGCGGAGGATGAAACCAGGCTTGACCGGCACTGGCAGTCGATAAGGAACGGCTGGAGCGAAAAAAACGCGCTCTGCCTGCTGCATTCCAACCTTGATGCCTTTGCGGTGCGCGTGGCGGCCGCACGGGCGGCAGGGCGCAGCCTCGATCTCATGTATTACATGTGGAATGCCGATCTGACCGGGCGGCTGATGATGCGTGAAGTTATCGCCGCCGCCGACCGTGGCGTGCGTGTAAGGCTGCTTCTGGATGATCTCGGCGTTTCGATCTCCGACCGCATCTTCCACGCCATCGACAGCCACCCCAATATCGAGCTGCGGCTCTTCAATCCCACGAGAGCGCGGGAAAACATCCTCTATCGCAGCCTGGAACTCATCCTTCGCTTCCGAAGCGTCAACCGGCGTATGCACAACAAGGCATGGATTGCCGACGGACGCGCGCTCATCGTCGGCGGGCGCAATATTGGCGATGCCTATTTTGATGCCGCCGAGCGGGCGAATTTCCACGATTTCGATGTGCTCGGTTTCGGCAGGATCGTTGCCGATGCCACCGAAATTTTCGATGACTACTGGAACAGCGCCGTCTCCGTGCCGGTGCGCTCGCTGCTGGCGCGACGACCGAGCAAGCTTGCCAGATTGCGACGCGAACTTGACGCCCTGCCGCAAAGTGAAGCCGCCAAGCCCTATCTGGAACGCGTCGAAAGCCAGTATGGCAGCGGCCATTTCCTGATGTCGGATCGCCTTCACTGGGTCGATACCGCCGATGTGCTTGCCGATCCGCCCGAGAAAGCGGCGGGAAAACGCCGCAAGGGCCATAACTTCCTGATGGAAAGCCTGCTGCCGCTGATGCAGGCGGCAAGCGAGAGCCTGCACATCACCTCCCCCTATTTCATTCCCGGCAAACAGGGCGTGGACATTTTCCTGAATCTGGCCGAGCGCGGCGTGTCGGTCGCCATCCTCACCAATTCGCTGGCTGCGACCGATGTGGCCGCCGTTCATGCCGGTTACGCCCGTTATCGAAAACCGCTTCTGCTGGGTGGCGTGAACCTGCATGAATTACGCTCCCAGGCGGACCAGGGCAGCTTCACGCTACGTGGTTCGGGACAGGCGAGCCTGCACACCAAGGCCTTCACGCGCGACGGCAAAACCGGCTATATCGGCTCGCTCAATTTCGATCCGCGCTCCGCCTCGCTCAACACCGAAATGGGCGTTGTCTTCAACTCGGCCCCGCTGGTTGCCCGCATGGACGAGATATTCTCAGATGAAATCCGCCGCATGATGAGTTTCGAGCTGGGTATGGACGATGACAACCGTCTCCTCTGGATGACGGAAGAACAGGGTCAGCCAAAAATATACCGGCGCGAACCCGATGCTGCCATCAGCCGTAGGATCATCGCCGGTATCATGCGCATCCTGCCGCTTGAATCACAGCTTTGAGAATGAACGCCGGTCAGGCTGCGGGTCTCACCCCGGCCTTGGCCAATTGTATCTGCACCAGCGTATCGAGGTTCTGGTTCACGCGGCAGTAGAATTCCTCGTCGATGAAGGGCCGCAGCATGAAATCATTGCCGCCCGCCTTCAGGAACCGGGCCGACAGCAGCCGGTTGGTGGAAGAGGAAACGCCGATAATGCGCAGCTCATGCGAACCGCGCACGGTGCGAATGCGCCGCGTCAGTTCGAAACCGTCAATATCCGGCATGTTATAGTCCGTCACCACCAGCCCGATGTCGGGATTGGCCTTCAATATTTCGAGCGCCTTGGCGCCGCTATCGGCAAGGCTGACGCGGAAATTATAACGTTTCAGACGGCTGGAAAGCAGCGCCCGCGCCGTCGGGCTGTCATCGACGATCAGCACATGGTGGCGGTGGTTGGTGAGGAACCGGCAGACGGATTCCGTCAGCATGTCCACGGCAAAGATATTGTCTTTCAGAATATAATCGACCACATCCTTGGCGATCAGCGTCTCGCGGGTCGCCTCGTGGAAGGTGCTGGTGAAAACGATGGTCGGAATCGAAAGGTCGATCAGATATTCCAGCGCCTCGCCCTTTTCCGCCCCCGGCAGGTTGATGTTGGAAATTGCCAGCGTCACCGGTTCGGGCGAATGTTCATAGCAGGCCTGCAGCTCTTCAAAAGAGCGACACACCTCCACCGTTACGCCCAGCATCTCCTTCAGGCGCATGCTCACCATCTGGGTGAAAACGTTGCTGTCTTCCGCAAGCAAAATGCGGTTGTTGGTAAAAGGCACGCCCGAATATTGCATGCCCGTGATGCCGAGAAAATTCATCCTGCCCCAGTCCCCCGTCGTATTTAAGGGAAAATAGCAGGCGCATTTTGCAGAATAATTAATGACACTTTTGCCGGCAAACGAGTTACGCACATGCTTACCTAAACGGAAATACGGCCCGCAAGGGCCGTATTGTCAGTGCGGATAGAAGCGGCCTCAGGCGCGCAGCAGCGCATTCTCCGTATCGAACGGGCTTTCTTCCACCACTTCGGCATCATAAAGCGTGCCGAGAATGCGGATTTTCAGCTTCGTGCCGATTGCCGCATATTCCGGTTTGAGCATGGCGAGCGCAATCGACTTGCCGATGCGCCAGCCAAAACCGCCGCTGGTGACACGGCCGGCAAGAGCGCCGCTCTCGTCGGAGATCGCTTCAGACCCACGCGCATCCACATCCGTATTGCCGGTAACGGTCAGCGTCGAGAACACCCATTTCACCCCGGCCTCCTTGTAGGCCACCAGCGCATCGCGGCCGATGAAGCTCTTTTCCGGACGCAGGAAGCGGTCAAGGCCGGATTCATAGGCGTTATATTCCACCGAAAGCTCGCGCCCCATATTGCGATAGGACTTTTCAAGCGACATGGACACCATGGCCCGGATGCCGAACGGCTTGATACCGAATTCGGCGCCCGCTTCCATCAACCGGTCGAAAATGTAGTTCTGCATCTCGATCGGATGGTGCAGTTCCCAGCCAAGTTCACCGACGAAATTGACGCGCAGCGCATGCGCCGTCGCAACACCGACGGAAATCTGCTTTGCCGTCAGCCACGGGAAATCCTTGTTCTCGAGGCTGGTGCGGGTCAGTTTTTTCAAAAGATCGCGCGACTTCGGACCGGCAAGCACCAGCACGCCGTATTTCTGGGTGATCGGCTGCAGCACCACGGAACCGTCGGTCGGGGCAAGCCGGCGCAGCACGTCGTGGTCATGCGCCTCCAGACCACCGGCCGAAACCAGATAGAACCGGCCCGGAGCCCATTCATAAACGGTGAATTCCACCTTCACGCCGCCATTCGGCGTCAGAAGATGCGTCAGTGCGATGCGGCCGCGCTTCTTCGGCACGATGTTGGCCAGAATGCTGTCCAGCCAGGCACGCGCACCCGGGCCGGATACTTCCATCTTTGCGAAGGCCGACATATCAAGCACGCCGACATTCTGGGTGACGTTCTTCACCTCATTGCCGACATGTTCGAAATAATTCGAACGGCGGAACGACCATTTCTCGACGATACGGCCATCATCCAAAGCCGGTGCGTGGTTGTGGCTCGTGATGACATCGGCACCCACGCCAAGGTCTTCCTCGCGCAGCGCATAACCTTCCGGCGCATACCAGTTGGCGCGCTCCCAGCCATAAACGGAGCCGAACACGCCGCCAAGCTTCTTCAGCCGGTCATAGACCGGTGTCGTCTTCAGCGGACGCGCGGCGGAGCGCTCTTCGTCCGGATAATGCATGGTGAAGACATTGGCATAGGCTTCTTCGTTCTTGGCGATGAGATAGCCTTCCGTTGCGTAAGGCCCGAAGCGGCGCGGATCGACACCCATCAGGTCGAGCGTCGGCTCGCCATCGACGATCCATTCGGCCAGCTGCCAGCCAGCACCACCGGCGGCGGTGATGCCGAAGGAATGGCCTTCGTTCAGCCAGAAATTCTTCAGGCCCGGTGCGGGGCCGACAATCGGGTTGCCGTCAGGAGTATAGGCGATAGCGCCGTTATAGACCTTCTTGATGCCCACTTCGCCGAAGGCCGGAACGCGCACCATCGCCGTTTCGATATGCGGCATCAGGCGGTCCAGCTCCTCCTGGAAGAGCTCATATTCGCTGTCATCGGAAGGGCCGTCGACATAACAGACCGGTGCACCGACTTCGTAAGGACCGAGGATCAGGCCGCCTGCCTCCTCGCGCATGTACCAGGCCGAGTCGGATTCGCGCAGCACGCCCATTTCCGGCAGGCCCTGACGGCGGCGCTCCTGAATGGCCGGGTGCGGCTCGGTGACGATATATTGATGCTCGACCGGAATGACCGGAATATTGATGCCGACCATCTCGCCGGTCTTGCGGGCGAAGGAGCCCGTACAGGAGATGATATGTTCGGCGATGATCTCGCCCTTGTCGGTCGTCACCTTCCAGTGACCGTCTTCCAGCTGCTCGATGGCGGTGACGGTGGTATTGCGATAGATCGTCGCCCCACGGTCACGCGCGCCCTTGGCCAATGCCTGCGTCAGATCGGCAGGCTGGATATAGCCGTCATCGGGGTGCTGGATGGCACCGAGCAGGCCGTCCGTCTCGCAGAGCGGCCAGATTTCCTTCACCTGTTCCGGCGTCAGCATGTTGACACGCACGCCGATGGTCTCGGCAATACCGGCATAATACATATATTCGTCCCAGCGATCCTTGGTGCGGGCGAGACGGATGTTGGAGACCTTGGAGAAGCCGACATTCATGCCGGTCTCTTCCTGAAGCTCCTCATAGAACTTCACGGAATATTTGTGGATCTGGCCGACGGAGTAGCTCATGTTGAACAGCGGCAGGAGACCGGCCGCATGCCAGGTGGAGCCAGACGTCAGTTCTTTGCGCTCAATGAGAACGCTGTCGCTCCAGCCCTTTTTGGCAAGATGATAAAGCGTCGAGACGCCGACAACGCCGCCACCGATCACCACCGCCCGTGCATGTGTCTTCATTTCCAGAACCCCTAAAAAGCGCCAGCATAACCTGCCGTGCCGCCAAATCGATGGGAGGAATATGAAGCGACCGGCCGCCGTTCAGCCGCCTGATTGCGACATGGCCATAGGGTGCTGCGACAGGGGAGAAAATGCCTGCGCCAGACTGGCTTTCACACCGCCGACGCCCTTGCGAGCAGCGGCGAAGGTTTCAGGAATATTCGGTGCAAAACAGTTCGAGGATGTCGACCCGTTCAGAACAGGCAATTCAAGGATCGACTTCAGCGACTACCTGTTCTGAAGCTGCATTTGCAGCCCCCGGACATCCGGGCCGTCCAGCTTCAAACCTTTGAGGACGTCATTGCCGGGAACGATAATCGTGTCCCTGAACATTGGGCCTCCCGGCAGATTGTGTATCCCGCCGCCGCCACCCGGCGGAGGAGGTGGCGGAGGATTACCACCACCGCCGCAGGGCGGAATGCGATAGATGCAGTCGGCCGTGAATTGCTCAATGCCTCCGGCAGTTACAGAGGGACTAGCCGCATCCTGCGCATTTGCCAGAAACGGAAAAAACACACCGAAGAGAAAAATGGTCTTTCTCATTTCGCAACCTCCTGCGAAGATGCACAAATCTTCGCGCGATCTTTCACATCCTTGCCGGCAGCGGCTCTTGCCGCGGCGTCCAGCCACGCTGGCGTACTGTTGCGCATACCTATGGAAACGCTCTTGAAGCCGATGACGAGCGGTCGCGCAAATTGGCGGTCGGAAAAGAGGCCGGAACTGTTTATGCTGCTAATGCTGTTGTCTTTGCCCGACATATCCTCGGCGTTAACCTGCCCGCCCTGCGGCTGACTGGTCGCCGCCGCAGCCGCGTCAGCCATTTCCTTTGAGGTATCCCTCTTGACACCCCGCGCATCGAGAAAGGCCGAGCGGCCCCGGCCATTGGTCACCTTCACCCCACGCGTCAAAAATGCCTGGCGCACAACCAGCAAGCGGATATCGTAAATATAGCGCGAACCACAATCTTCAGTTTCTGCGGTTCTCAAAATGTCACGGCTGAGAATATAGGACAGTTTTTCGCGAAGATATTCGTCGGCGCAATAGACCTTGGTATTTTCATCATCGCAAAAGCTCATCAGCGCGCTTTGCGCATGAAAAGGGTTGATCGCGTAGGTCTGGACGTTCTGAAGCTCGATCTCCTCGATATCCGCCCGCGCACCGCCAAAGGCGATATTGCGCAGAACCCCCGCCATGCCTTCTTTCCGTTCTATCTTGATGACCGGAAAGAGCGCATCCTTCACCTGCAAGCCCGACGTCGTTCCTTCGGTTGTGACCTCAGTGCGGGGCTGAGACACCGTCAGCCCCTTTTTATCGTCCAGCCACGTGCTGTCACCAAAATAGGGCGCGTCCGATTTGACCGCCAGATATCCCCTCAAATTCGGTATTTGAGTGATCTTGACGTAGCGCCCGATAAAGGATTCGCTTTCCAGATCGCGCGGCAAGGACTTGAACTTGTGGCCTGAATCCACAACCTCCGCAATGATATCCCCCACATAAATATCCTCCTGCGGCGGATAGACCGGCTCTATTCCCAGTCTGCGGATAGACTCGTTCCAGCGTTTCGGCAGGTAATCGTCGGTCACATCCGCCTCGCCCATCAGGAAAAACAGACCCGCGGAGCCGATAACGATGCCTGCCGCCAGCAAGGACGCCCTGGCGGCATGGGGTTTTCCCCATGCCCAAAAACTTCTCAGCTTTTCCATCAGAGACGCTTTTACGGGAACTTGGCCCGGAGGCTGGGCAGGCTGGGCAGGCTGGGCAGGCTGGGCAGGCTGGGCAGGCTGGGCAGGCTGGGCAGGCTGGGCAGGCTGGGCAGGCTGGGCAGGTTGGGCATTCTCATCGACTGGATCCGGCATGTGAACCCCGACAGAAAAATAAACTAAAGAATAACCACAATATATCTACTTAAAGTTTATTCAGCAATACAGTCATTACGGGTATTTCGATTATATTTTTGCGACAGGCGGCGGGCAGATCGCTGCGAAATCCGCAGGCGATACATCCCTCAGCAGCCAGGCCGGGTTTTGCCAGCCACCCGTCCCGCGTCCACCATTGTCGCACATCGACAGGGCTACGGCGCAGTCGCCAGAACCCTGCCGATGCAGCCCACCTTCATTTATCCTTGCCAACCAGCTTTGGTGTCGCCTTCGTTTCCGAAACGGTCTTGTCGCCCACCCCGGCGACATCTTTTTCCGCCGTTCCAGAGGCGGGCGATGCGGCGCCTGTATGCGCGGCCACCGCCTTGTCGCCCTCCTCCGAAAGCAGCGCCGCCAGCATTTGCGGGTTGGCGTCGCCTTCCACGTGGATATTGAGGTTACGCTGCGGGAACGGAATATCGATCCCCTCCTCGCGGAAGCGTTTGAGGATGGCGATCCTCAGCGCGTTTTTCACGCCAAGCCCGTTTGACAGATCTGCAAGGTGGAAACGCAATTCGAAATCCAGCGAAAAATCGCCGAAGCGGAGGAATTCCACATGCGGCTCGGGGTTGCGCAGCACCGGCGGCTGGGCGCGCACCAGCTCCAGCAGAATATCCATGACCTGCTGCGGATCGGAATCGTAAGCCACGGAAACCGGAATTTCCGCGCGCATGATGCGGTTGCGGTGCGTCCAATTTCCGACCGAGGAATTGATGAATTCGGAGTTCGGCACGATGATCGACTGGCCACGGAAGGTCTCGATCTCGGTCGCGCGCACGGAAAGCCGCTTGACGGTGCCTTCCGTCGTGCCTGTCACCACCCAGTCGCCCACCTTGAAGGGACGCTCGACCAGAAGGATGAGGCCGGAGACGAAGTTCGAGACGATGTTCTGGAGGCCGAAACCGATACCGACGGAAAGAGCGGAGGCGACCAGCGCCAAGCTGGAGAGGTTGAGGCCGGCGGAGGACACACCGAAGATGGCCGCAACCGCGATGCCGAGATAGCCGATGCCTGTTTTGACCGAGTTGCGCACCCCGGCATCCACCTGCCCGCGCGCCATGACGTTGTTGTCCAGCCACTTCTGGAACCAGCGCGTGATGATGTAGCCGATGGCGAAGACGAGGACGCCGCCGAACAGGCCGATCAGCGAGATGGAGGCATTGCCGACGGTGATGCCGGTCAGCAGGCGATAGGCCCAGCTTTCAATGTCGCCCGGCTGGAACCCCCAGGAAAACAGGATGAGCGGCACGCCGAAGGCAAGGGCCACGGCATAGATGCCAAGCCCCGCGGCAAGACCGGCCTGATCGAGCGCGACAGGACCGAGACCGAAACGACGCCCGAGATAACGGCCGGCAAGGGATTCCGCAAAGGCCCCCTGCCTCGAAATCGCCTTGCCCGAGAGAATGCCGATATACATCGTTGCAAGCACCGCGCCCGTGGCGACGATCTGCGTGGCAAGGAAGCGCGCCAGCCCGACATAACCCGTGAGGCAGGCGGCGATGAGCACGAGGCCGCCGACACGCAGCAGGATGACGAGCCAGCGCGGCAGGCGCTGGTTGGCGGTCTCGTAATCCTGCCCCTCGCCGATCACCGGGCGCAGGAACGAAACGGTGAGCAGGATGATGCCGATGATGATGGAGGCGACGAAGCTCTTGGCGACGGTGACGATCAGCGGCGAATAAAGCGTCTCGCTGATCGTGCCAAACAGATAGTCGAGGCCGTTGACCAGCGCCATCAACAGCACTGCGGAAGACAGCGTATGCGCGCCCTTGTTGGAAACCTGCAGCAGCCGCCATTCCGGCTGCGTCGGCGCAAAGATCGCATAGCTCAGACGCGACACGAAATAAACGAAGCCGGTGATCGCCATGGCCCCGAACAGGATCGGCGCTATGTCGGAGCGAAGCACGTTGAAATTATCGAGGAAGAACGCCGAGGTTACCAGGAACAGGAAAAGCGAGAGCGACTGCACCATGGTTGACCAGAAGGCCACCGAAAGCCGCCGAAGATAGGAGGGCTCGCCGGTAAAGGCGCGCCTGTCCATGCGGCTGCCGAAAAAGCGATAACCGCCCACCAGAAACAGCAGCGCCGCCATGATCGACAGCACCACGGCCCCGAACATCGGCAGGCGCTTGTAATGCCAGACGAAGCCCGCCCAGCTGCTGAACGCATTGTTGAGGTTCGTCAGTTCGGTCAAGAAGGCGGAAGACGCATCGCCCAATGTCTGGGCGGAGACTTCCGTGCGTTTGAACAGGGTGGCGGCGAAAAGCGCACGGCGCACCGCGGTGATATTGTTGGAGATCTGCGCGGCATTGGTGGCGGTGCTCTCCACCTCGCCGGCAATCGCGTTCACCTCCGCCCGCTCCGCCGTCAGCCGGGCGCGCTCTTCGGTCACCATGCTCGCTTCCGGCGGCTGGCCATCGGCAGGTGGCTCGCCAAGCGCCTCAAGGCGCGTCTTTATCTGGTCGAGACGGGTGCGCAGCTTGGTGTTGGTGGCGGAGGCATCGGCCGCAATGGTATCTGCGCGTCCCTTCAGGTCCACCAGCTGCGCGTCGTCGCTGCCGCCCGCCTCCACCTGCTTGGCGATCGCCGAAACATCGGCCTTCCATTTTTCCAGATCCGTTCTTGCCTGCTCGACGGCGGAGGCCTGGATCACGACCGGTGCGGACGGCGTTGTCCCTTCCTGTGCGGAGACAGGCATTGCCGACAGGAAAAACCCGCCAAGCAGGGAAAGCACCATGGCCATTATCGCGGCCATGGCGGTCTTTCGCCGCCGGCCGGACGCCTGCCCGCCCATCACGCGCCTGTCGTTTATCAATCCGCCAACCATCAACCGCACATCCATGCCTTTCGTCTCTAAACACCGCCTCAGGCTATTTACCGCCTGCAGCGAGGAAAACCACCCGCATAAAGCGAGGTTTTCGGGTGTCTGCCTTGCTTTTCACCACGAGAATCATCACCTTTGATAGTGCAGCAAACATGGGAGGAAATCATGGAATCTGCTGGTATTGGCTGGATCGCAGCTATCATCATCGGTGGTGTCGCCGGGTGGCTCGCCGAACAATTCATGAAAAGCAATATGGGTGTTTTCATGAACATCCTTCTTGGAATCGTCGGCGCGATCGTCGCCAACGCCATATTGTCGGTTTTCGGAATCGTTTTGACCGGCTGGATCGGTTACCTCATCGCCGGCTTCATCGGCGCCTGCATCCTCATCCTTATCGGTCGAGCGTTCAGACGCGGATGAGGAAAATGAAAAATCCGTAAAAGCCCGGATTTCCAGACTTTTCCAGCGCGACTGAAATTTTTTCGTCACAAAAATCGAAGAAATTTCATTTCCGCGCTGGACAAGCCCAAACTTCCCCTTTATAGCCCCCCTCACACCGCCACACGGTGTCGGTCGGGTGATTAGCTCAGTTGGTAGAGCAGCTGACTCTTAATCAGCGGGTCGTAGGTTCGAGCCCTACATCACCCACCAAATTCTCTTAAAATGACAAGACGTTGCGATGCTTACTTGAAGCATCGCCTTAGCGTATGCGAGTAGGCAATCGCGCTCTCGGCAATGCCTGCGCGAGAGGTGCCACCCGTCACCGAAGACACCGGGCATCCCCGTCAGCCCCCCCCGCAAAGTCTACAACTTCGTTTCCGTCACGCTTTTTGCGCCGATGAATCGCGGCTCCAATGGTCGACCGGCAATACGGCTGCCGAATTCCTCGGTGAAAGGAACCGGCGCGGCCTGCTTCACCGCATTGATGGCGGAATCGATAAAGGCCTGCCGTCTCGGGCTCTCCTCCTGCGGGCGCGAGGCAACGACGACGACCTTGCCCCTTATCTCCCCGTCCTTGTGCAGAATGAAGCGCAACGTCACCACAAGACCCTCGGTATCTGCCGGCGGCACCCAGCAGGCGTAGATCGCATCGAACATTTCATTGAGGTTGCTGGCCGGCGTCGGATCCTTGCATTGCCGCGACTGGCCTGAAGCCTGCGTCAAAGCACCCCCAGCCAAGATGGCCAAGGCCACGAGCCCCGACAGATGAAAGCCGCGCGACATCAAAAACAAGCGATTGAACAAATCAAATATCCTTTATCGAAGAAGTCCCGCCTCGGTGGCCGCCGCTCATAATTTTTTTAAATCTTTGCCGTCAGTAAAAAAACTTGAAAGCGCCGCGCATCGGAAGTGTCCGAACACATAAATTCACTGTCACGACGAAATACATCATTAATTAATAGATAAAAACAACATTAAAACAAATAAATCTGAAATTTATACGGCGATAAAAATCAACTACATGAAAACATGCTAATTAAAAAAACGAAAAAAAGCAAAATAGACGAAATCATAATTTTGAGAATTCAGGATATATTTATGTGTTATCAAATATCGTAATATCTTCAGAATACAATGCCATAAACACGACTTCGTCCCTTAACCAAAGCTCGCAGTTTGCATTGCAAGCCGCCTGTTTGGCTGTATGCATTGCCCTGCCAGAACATTGGGCAAAGGGGGACTTCATGAAATCGAAATGGGTAATGGCGGCATTTTTCGGCGCGGCGATGACGGTTGCGGGTGCGGCACAGGCGGAAGACCTTGTCTTCACGCTGAAGAACGGGACAAGCTCCGTTCTCAACGCCTTCTACACGTCGCCGGTGGGCGTCAATGACTGGGAAGACGACGTTTTCGGAAAGAAGGCGCTTGGTCCCGGCGAAGAGATGGAAATCACCATCGCCGACGGCCGCAGCGTCTGCAAATACGACATGCGCTTCGAATTCCAGGGCGACGCGCTGGAAGACCTCGAGGATACGCAGAACCTCTGCGAACTCGGCGAATATACCATCACCGAGTAACATCTCCGGTAATGGCGGCCCTGCCCGACAGAGGCAGGGCTCGCACAGGCACAACGGCGTTCAACGCCAGCTTTTCAGCAAACTCGACAAAACGATAAATATCGGCGTCACAGCACTGCCGATCTCCCCAAAGCCGTCTCAATCATCCCTATGATTGGCGTCATGAGATTGATCATCAACATATTGCTGTTCGTCCTCGGCGCAGTCGGGAGCGGGGTATGTGCGTTTTTGTTGTCGGCGGCGCTTGCCGATTCCGGACTTCTCGGTTCCTGTTTTGAGGGTAACTGCGCCTATGCGGCGCTTTTTATGGTGCTGCCCGTCGCGTGGTTCGTGCTTTTTGCGCTTTACGTCATGGCCCTGCTGGTCTGGAGGCGAAAGCCGTTCCGCAATGGAAGGCTCTGAAAAAGCGCATGGCAGCATCACCGCTACCGCGCGTTCGTTGACAGCGATCAAGACTTGCCGGTAACGTCCGCCTGCTGGGGGATTCGCTGCCAGTGATATGGGAGCCTTAGGGCATACCCGATATCACCGGCCTCTGAATGTGCATGTTCCGATTTGCGTTTCGCGTAACGATCGGCATGACGGAAAACAGGGAGACCAAACGATGCGGGCGGCTATTAATTCTCCATCGCTTTCTATCGACACCATGGACTATCAGGCCGAGTGCCAATTCGCGCTGGAACCCTCCATTCAGGGGCTGATTGAGAAAGCGGAACATGCCGGCTGGAACCGCCAGCAGGCCGCGCTCGCCATCGTCGCGCTCGCCAGCGAACATCTGACCGATCTGTTGTCGGCAGGAATTCCCTTACCGGATCAACGCCCCCTGTCCTGATATCCCCCCGCCAGCCGCGGCGGATCAGCGCCCGGCATCCCTGGCACCTCATTCCGAAAATCGATCGAGCAGACCGGAGCGTCGCCGTCCCATCCACGGATATTCGGCACTCCGCGGTCTCTACCCGCGACGTTGTGGCGGCGGCCAGCTATTGCTCCGGTCCGCACAAGCCGCCCGCCGGCGATCCTGCCACACTGTTGACATAAGCGGCCATTAATGAGAACATAAAGTGAACATTATGGAGGTCAGCGATGAACACAGCAGACGCAACCATAAAAAATGCCCTCTCGGTCGTCGCCCGGTCCCGCGATATGCGCGAGCGCGCGCTTGAGCGCCGCCGCGAATTGCAGCGGCGAACGGAAGTCATCATAACCCGGCCGCTCTACGTGCTGAAAAAGAACGAAGGGCCAAAGCAATTGTCGTTGAAACTCGACAGCTAGACGGTGTCATCAGAAATGGGGGGGCCGGGTTTCAGGAAACAGCACCGCGAAAGCGAAGATCGCTCGTCCACCCTGCCTCGCAAAAACAAAATCCCGTGCGGATCACATCACGCACGGGATTTTCAGAATGAAGAGGTCATTGTCTCGTCTTATTGCATGCGCTGCATTGCAGCTTCTGGCTCACCGGTCGTTGCAACCGTTGCCGCGGGAAGGCGATCGGTCTTTTTCAGGATGACGACTGGCTTTTCCACCGGATCAGTGGGTGGAACGATGCTTGCGGTTTTGAATTCACGGTCGACGGCAGGAACGGACGCGTTGATCTTTTCATGACCGGCGCATTCCGCAAGCGCTGCACTGGCGGAAAAACCAAAGACAGCGGCGATAATGAGAACTGATTTCATGTCATTCTCCCTTCGCTTTTATGGCGATCTCCAGTCTAGGTGGAGACGACCCTGATTGAAAATCACACTTTAGAGACATCTAAAGCTCTGAATCATTTCGGCAGTCGTCGTCTTTGATGGGCGGTGGAGCACCAATACTGTCCTGGCGCCCTTATTTTTTCCGCACATCCAGCGGATTTCGGCAAAGCGGCCTGCGAAATATCATCGCCACATAACTTCCTTTCAGGGAAATCAGGCTTGGTGTGTAAGTCGAGGCCTTTGCTGCGTTGGCGGCCTTTATCGTTCTTCCTTCAGAGGAATTCTGCTGCATGGCACGCCTCCTTCCATGAGCGATAACGAAAAAACACTCGTCTTGTTCCGATCACGGTTTCGTTGGTGTGCGCGGGAGAAACAAACGCGTCGCCGCGTGTTTCTTCTCCCCGTCGGGGAGAAGATGGCCCGAAGGGTCAGATGAGGGGGCAAGCTCTCCGCACACCTCTACCCTCTACCCTCTACCCTCTACCCTCTACCCTCTACCCTCTGCCGCGACCTTCTCCCCGGCGGAGAAAAGAAACAGGCGGCATCCTGCCCGTGACATCGACTGCCTTAGCAATGCCTCGCGCTTGAAAATTTCGCCCAAAACCTCTATATGACCCAGCGCGAGGACGACCTCGGCCATCATGGCGACAGCATGCGGGACGGCCCGGTCACATACCGGAGAATAAATTGCGTTCCCTGCAAGATCGTATCCGCCACGCTCTCAGCTTTGAAATCATCGGCCTTCTGCTCGTCGTGCCGCTGGGCGCGCTCATCTTCGGCATGCCCATGGAGGATATCGGCATCGTTGGCCTCGTCAGCGCCACGCTCGCCACGGCCTGGAACTACATCTACAATCTGGGATTCGACCACGCCATGCAGCGGCTGAAAGGCACGACGCTGAAGACGCCGGCCATCCGCGTCGCCCATGCGTTGCTGTTTGAACTTGGCCTGCTGATCGTGCTGATGCCCTTCATCGCCTGGTATCTCGGCATCACCCTCGCCCACGCGCTGGTCATGGATATCTCGTTCGCGCTGTTTTACGTGGTCTATGCCTTCGTCTTCAACTGGAGCTACGACCGGCTTTTCCCGCTCCCGGAATGGCAATCGCAGGACGCCGTCTGAACAGCGGCGCTGCCGGCAGGAAACGGCTGCGTTTCAGCGCAGCGATGCCTTGAAAAAGCTGACGACATCCGCGTTGAAGCTGCGGTGAAACGCCATTCGGTCAAAGCCGGAAGCATCGCTGCAGATCTGCGGCACGGCTTTTTCCATCTCGGCGGGGCAAGGTGCGATAAACGAAAAGTGCCCCGCACCCGTCACCGTCCGATAATCCGGTTTCACCGGCAGATCATCGCGCAGCCTGACAATATCCTGCGGCATGACGCCATCGCCACCGCGCTCCGAACTCCAGAGCTGGACGGGGACCTTGATGCCGAGCAGATCGCCGGCACGGGGAAAGGCGTTCAGAGGGTCTGCAACGACCACGGCGTTCACGCGCGCATCGTGAATCCGTTCTTTCGCAGCGGCGCTCTTGTCCCGCATCTGCGCACAAAGCGCCGCTTGTTCATCCGGACACGGCAGCCCGGCATTTGCGAAGTCCGGCACAGCACCGGCAAGCACCAGTGCGGTATATCCGCCCCGCGAAAATCCGAAGACGCCGATCCGCCCGGCATCGATGGAACCGGCCTCTTTCCAGTTTGCCAGCATATGGTCAAGCAGGCGCACAATGTCTGCCGGCCGGTCGGTCAGCGCCGAGAGTTCGCCTGCCCGCTTCATGTCAATCGCGTTGTCGCCGGGATGATTGAGCGCTGCGACAATGAAACCGGCATTCGCCAGCGCCGCCGCCGTATCCCTATGGCTGAAATAGGTGCCGGCGAAACCATGGGAAATGACGACAAGCGGATATTGCCCCTCAATGATCGGGCAATCGCGCACGGCAGGCAGCACGAAAGGACCGATCCGTATCTCCACCGGCGCTGCCGCACAGGGTGACCAGACGGCAGCCCGGATCGGGGCTTTGCCGTCAGCGGATGGAACCTCGATCAAGCGCAGGCCCGCCGCCATGGCGGCACCGGTACCGAAGAGCGTGGAAACAAGCAGAAGGCAAAACGGCACCAGAAATCGCATGATGAACCTGCAGATCGAGAGATTGCACGCAAGGCAAGCCTATGGAGCGGCCTCACCGCACCATAGGCTGATTTCTTAAATCCGGTATGACCGCCGCGAGGCTTAAAGCGACTTCAGCGTCCAGGCCACGATCTCGCGGGTGGCGGCGGCAAAGGCCTGATCCAGCGCCTTCACGAAATTGGCGTTGCCGGAACCGCTGACACGTGCACTGGCGCGAAACACCTCCTGCGCCTTTACCGTGCCATTGCGATCATTCAGGAGCTTCACCGATATTTCGATATTCGCGACATTTTTCGCCGTATCCACCTCGAAGGCGCGGATATCGCTCACGACCTGATAGTCGATTGCCAGCCCCTGCCCCGGCCGGCCGACGCCGCCGAGCTTGCCGGTATCCTCGAAGGCTTCCACGAGCTTGGACTGCACCATGCGCGGCAGGCGGTCACTCCATTGCGAATTGCCGAGATATTGCACCTCCGAGCCCGAAAGACGCACCACGATGTTTTCGCTGTCGAGTGCCTTGAGCGCGGTCGGATCGGCGATCAGCAATTGCCGGTTTTTGAGCGAGGGTCCCTGCATCACCGTTGCCGAAGACACGGAAAGGTCGAACGTGTCGTTCTTCGGCGCACCCGCGCAGCCTGCCAATGCCACGGCAAGCAGCGGGGCCAGAAGCAGGGCGCGGCGTTTGTGGCCGTTCATCAATCGTGTCATTGGCCCATACCCCTCTTAGCGCCTTGTTCTGCCGTCATATTGTTTCACGGTTTCGCCGCCGAAAATCAACCGCTGCGGATCCCGGTCGATATTGGTGATGGCATTGTTCAGATTGTCGACGGTCACCCGCGTGCTGCCGATCAGCGCCTGGAAATCCTTCAGGCCCGAGCTGGAGAAACGGGTCAGGTTGTCGGCAATCGGCCCGATGCGGGCATTGAGATTGTCGGCCACGGCCTTGAACGATGTGAGCGTTTCACGCGCCTTGGCAAACAGCGAATTGGCGTCATCGGTGCCGAGCATGCCGTCCACCTTGGCGAGAATGCCGTCGACGCGGCTGGAGGCAAGGTTCAGCTTGCGGCCCATATCGGTGAAGTCGGAAACCGCCTGATCGATATCGGCGCGGCGGGCACCGACGTCATCGGCGATCCGTTTGAAGTTCGCCACAGCGTCACGCGCATCGGCGGTCGCCGCGGAAACATCCCCCACCACAGTGCTGACCTTGGCGGGGTCGACGGAGGCCAGAAGCTCATCCGCGCGCTTCACCACGGTCTGCACTTCGGTGCTCGCCGCCTCGAAATTGCGCGCCGTGCTCTGCACCGTTTCCATGATGCCCTGAATATCGCTGGAAGCGGAAGCAACATCCTTCGTCACCTTGTCGACATTCGACAGGATGGAATCGATCTTGCCGGCATCCACGGCCTTCACCAGATCCTCGATGGCCGTCAGCGTGCCGTCGAGGCGCACGGAGACCGATTGCACGGTGGTGGAAAGCGAGCTGAGGCTTGCAATGAAATTCTTGATGCCGTCGGAATTCGCCGCCAGCGCATCGGAGAATTTCTCGGCATTGCGCACCGTCTGCGTCAGCGGGCCACGCGCATCCTGCACGAAGCCCTGCAATTCGCCGATGGCGCCATCGGCACGCTTCAGAATCTTGTCGGCGGTGGCAAGAAGGTTGGTGACGCTGGAAAGGTCGGCCGTCAGCTCGGCGGGAACGCCGCTTTCGACAGCCTTCTGCAGAATGCGCTCGCCATCCTTGTTGCCGCCGGAAAGCTCGATATAGGCAGCGCCCGTCAGGCCCTGAATTTCAAGCACGGCGCGAGTGGACGGGAAAACCGGGGCATCGGCCTGCACCTCGGTGAATGCGATGGAATAGGCCGGGTCGTCGCGGTCGATGGCAAGGCCGCGCACGGTGCCGACAGGAATGCCGTTGAAACGCACCGGAGAGCCGACGGAAAGACCGTTTGCGGAGCCGGGAATACGCACGACAAGCTGCGCCGTCGGACCACCACGGCCGAATTCCGCCATCCAGTAAACGAAGCCGAATGCGGCGGCGATCACGATCAGCGTGAAAATTCCGACTATGGTGTAGTTCGCCTTGGTTTCCATGCTTCTTGTTACTCCACCGGATTTTCGTGTCTGCCGTCCGGAAGAACGACAGAGCGCGCCCGTTTGCCGCGGAAATAGGACTGCACCCATGGGTCGTCACAGGCAAACATGTCCTGCAATGTCCCTTCCACCAGCACCTTCTTCTGGCCGAGAACCGCGATGCGGTCACAGACGGAGAACAGGCTGTCGAGGTCGTGCGTCACCATATAGACGGTCAGGCCGAGCGAATCGCGCAAGCGCGCGATCAGCATATCAAATTCCGCCGCCCCGATGGGATCGAGGCCGGATGTCGGCTCATCGAGGAAAACGAGGTCGGGATCAAGCGAGAGTGCGCGCGCAAGCGCCGCGCGCTTGATCATGCCGCCGGAAAGCTCGGACGGGTATTTATCGCCCGCATCCGGTTTCAGCCCCACCATCTCGATCTTGAGATAGGCAAGCTCATCCATGAGCTTTTTCGGCAGGTCCAGATATTCGCGCATCGGCAGCTGGATGTTTTCCTTCACCGTCAGGCCGGAAAACAGCGCCCCCTGCTGGAACAGCACGCCAAGACGCTGGTCGAGCATCATGCGGTCGTCTTCACTCGCCTTGTCGTAATCCTTGCCGAGAATGCGGATCGCACCCGCCTGCCGCGGCAGGAGCCGCAAAATCGCACGCATCAAGACGGATTTGCCCGCCCCGGATGGGCCGATGAAGCCCAGGATTTCGCCGCGATAAACATCCAGATCAAGGTCTTCGAGCACATTCCGACCGTTGAAACCGACGGTCACGCCCTCGACGGAAAGCACCACCTCGCGGCCGTCTTTTCCGGTTTTGGTCTCATGCGGTTTCTGGTCCAGGGTTTCCAACGCGCCCTCCTTAAAAATCGATGGCTGCGTAGAAGATGGCGAAAAGACCATCCACCAGAATGACGACGAAGATCGACTTCACCACCGAGGAGGTGACGTGCTGACCAAGCGATTCCGCCGAACCGCCCACCTTCATGCCCTCCACCGCCGCAACGATGCCGATGATGAGCGCCATGAACGGCGCCTTGATCATGCCGGCGGCAATGGTCGATTCCTCGACAGCGCCGTGCAGGCGCGACAGGAACACTTCGAAAGTGATGCCGGAATAGAGCAACGCCACGATAGCAGCACCGAAAAGGGCTGCAAAATTGGCAAGAATGGTCAAGAGCGGCAGCGCGATAGTCAGCGCCACCAGCCGCGGAAACACCAGCACGCCGACCGGGTTGAGACCGATCACCTTCAGCGCGTCGATCTCCTCGCGCATCTTCATCGAGCCGATTTCCGCCGTGATCGCGCTGCCGGACCGGCCGGCGATCATAATCGCGGTCAGCAGAACGCCGATTTCGCGCAATTGCAGAATGCCGACCAGATCGACGACGAAGACTTCCGCACCGAAATATCTGAGCTGGAACGCGCCCTGCTGGGCAATGATCGCGCCTATCAGGAACGACATCAGCATGATGATCGGCACGGCGCGCACGCCCATATGGTCGATCTGGTTGACGATCGCCGCAGGCGACACGCCTCGGCCGCGACCGAGCTTCATTTGCGCGCCGCGCACGGCGGAGCCGAGAATATACATGCCGGCGAGGAAATCCGCGCCGTTCTGAACCACGGCCTGGCCGATCGGCGCGAAAATACGCTCCACCAGCCCCGGCCTGGCGACGGGCTCGGCCTCCATCTCCGCCTTGTCAGGCAATTGGCCGATGACGTCTTCGATCCGGTCGTTGCCGGTCAGCGTAACGGTTGCGCCGTTTGCCTCAAGGTCCCTGCGCAGACGCTGGATAATCCACGCGCCTGTCGTGTCGATGGCCTCCACGGAGGAAAGATCGATGTCCACGGGGCCGGCAGGTTTGCTTTTTTCAATCCTGTCGAGGCTCTCGAAAATGCCGGAAAGATTGCTGTTGCGCCAGGAGCCGGTCATGACATAGCGCGAGCCGCCGCCGGAGACGCTGTCGTCCTCGGTGATTGCGGCCGGGTTCGCCTGTTGCCGTGTGTCCTGTTCTTGCATAATGCTCCGAGCGAGTGCAGCCGTCACGAGATTCTTAAAGGTTTCATAACGTTTCGGTCTCCGGCAAGCCACAGTGACGGCCGACAATTCGTGATAAATTTGGCGTCATGTGTCTTTTGTCGCCCAATCGGAAGTGAAAAAACATGCCCCGTTACCTGCAAGCCACAACACAACGCTTCCCCGTCGCCGGCAGCTTCACCATTTCGCGCGGCACCCGCACGCATGCGGATGTCGTAACGTGCTCCATCCGCGATGGTTCCTTCACCGGCCATGGCGAATGTGTGCCCTATCCGCGTTATGGTGAAAGCATCGACGGCGTCATTGCCGATATCGAGGCTATTGCGGAGCAGATCGCCGACGGCCTGACACGGCAGGAACTCCAGCAGGCGATGCAACCGGGCGCCGCCCGCAATGCCGTCGATTGCGCGCTGTGGGATCTCGAGGCCAAGATCAGCGGTAAAAGCGCTGCCGAGCGCATCCTCGGACGGGCTGCAGAACCGCTCGTCACCGCCTACACCATCTCGCTGGCCGACCCCGAGACCATGGCCGCGAAAACGGCGGAAAATGCAGGCCGCCCGCTGCTGAAGATCAAGACCGGCACGGCGGACGACGAAGCGCGCCTGCGCGCCGTGCGTGCCGCAGCCCCGCAAGCGCGCATCATCATCGACGCCAATGAGGGCTGGAATGATTATAATATCGAATATTATCTGAGGCTTGCGGCGGAACTGAAGATATCGCTGATCGAACAGCCGCTTCCCGCCGGCAAGGACGCCATCCTCGCCCGCATTGACCATCCGGTGCTGATCTGCGCCGACGAAAGCGTGCATTCCACCCGCGACCTCGCAGGCCTGCGCGACCGTTACGATGCGATCAACATCAAGCTCGACAAGACCGGCGGGCTGACCGAAGCGCTCGTCATGAAGGCGGAAGCGGAGCGCCTCGGTTTCACCATCATGGTCGGCTGCATGCTCGGCACCTCGCTCGGCATGGCGCCTGCGGTGCTGGCGGCGCAGGATACAGCCTTTGCCGATCTCGACGGGCCGCTGCTGCTGGCTGAGGACCGTGAGCCCGGTCTGGTTTATGAGGGTTTGCTGGTTTATCCCGCACGGCCGGAATTGTGGGGTTAAGTCGTGGATATTGGAAGCAGTGAGACAAGGTGATCCACAACGTCGCCCCTTGTTTCTTCTCCCCGCCGGGGAGAAGGTGGCCCGAAGGGTCGGATGAGGGGGAGAGGTCAACGATGGGCCGAGAGCAAGCCCCCTCATCCCGCTGCCGCGACCTTCTCCCCGGCGGGGAGAAGACGAAAGACGCACCCGCTCGCCTTAAATGACGGAAGGGCTCATCTATGAGGAAGGCGTGGTTATCCGGCCCCGCCGGAATTGCGGTAGTATCGCTCAGGCACCGCAAGCCAAGGCGGCATCTTCCGCGTGCCTCACCCAAAGAGTCACAGGGAAGATTGTAGAACCTCTCCTCCGTCATGCCGGACCTGATCCGGCATCGAGCCAAGGCGTGCCTGCGCGGTGAGAGGAGTCTTACGCGATCAAAGACTTGATCGCACTGGATCCCGGCTCAAGGCCGGGATGACGGTGTGCGGATATTTATTGCCACTCATGGCAGGCGGTATTCCATCCGAGCCTAACGTCAGCGCCCGTCAAACGCCCCCAATTCAGGCCGCGTGCTTTCCAATCAGCCCCGGAATATTCACCGGTTCCATCTCGTCCGAAGCATGTTCGGCGGTGACATCGCTCGTCTGCATCCAGGTGATCAGCTCAAAGCTGCCATCGGCATTTTCGGCAATCGCCGTGCAGCTTTCCACCCAGTCGCCGGTGTTGATGTAACGAATGCCGTCCATGTCTTCCATGACAGCATGGTGAATGTGCCCACAGATGACGCCGTCGACATTGTTGCGGCGTGCCTCGTCGGCGACCACGCGCTGGAATTCGCCGATGAAGTTGACGGCGTGCTTCACCTGCAGCTTGGCCCAGGCCGAGAATGACCAGTAAGGCAGGCCGATGCGGCGGCGCACGGCGGCAATGGCGATGTTGATCGCAATCGCCGCGTCATACGCCCAGTCTCCGAGATAGGCGAGAAGGCGGGCGTTGCGCACCACCACGTCGAACTCGTCGCCATGGATGACCAGATATTTCTTGCCGTCGGCAGCCTCGTGGATCACGCGCTCGGCCACTTCGATGCCGCCGAAATGCATGCCCGGAAATTCCCGCAGGAATTCGTCGTGGTTGCCAGGAATATAAACGATGCGCGTGCCCTTGCGGGCCTTGCGCAGGATTTTCTGCACCACGTCGTTGCAGCCCTGCGGCCAGTACCAGCTGCGGCGCAGGCGCCAGCCATCGACGATGTCGCCGACCAGAATGATCGTCTCGGCCTCGTGATATTTCAGGAAGTCGAGCAGATAATCCGTCTTGGCCGCCTTGGACCCAAGATGGACATCCGAAATGAAAAGCGTTCTGAACTGTCTGGTTTCGATTTGACCGGCCACGGATTTCATCCCCCTGTTCGGTTGCGTCCCTGCGGCTTTCTTACCTCTCAGAACCAGACTCGTGTTTCAGCAACATGACAGACGTCGGATTTTATATGAAATATGACGAATGGCTTCACGAAAACGCGAATAAGTCATGCCTGTATTTGCATGAATGCGCGGCAAATAACGGCTGTACCACGGGGAAGTTTGTTGTATTCAGGGGGCCGGAATGAAACCAGATATGACGGTGGAAGAATGACCTCTCACGATAAGAACAATACGCCCGCCAACACGGCAAAGGCCGACATCGAGGAACAGGCGCTCTTTTTCCACCGCTATCCGCGTCCCGGAAAGCTGGAAATCCAGGCCACCAAACCGCTCGGCAACCAGCGTGACCTGGCGCTCGCCTATTCGCCGGGCGTTGCCGCCCCCTGCCTCGCCATCCATGAAAATCCTGAGATGGCGGCGGAATACACCGCCCGTGCCAATCTTGTCGCGGTCATTTCCAACGGCACGGCGGTGCTTGGTCTTGGCAATATCGGCCCGCTTGCCTCCAAGCCGGTCATGGAAGGCAAGGCCGTCCTCTTCAAGAAATTCGCCGGCATCGACGTCTTCGACATCGAGATCGACGCACCCGGCATCAATGACATGGTCTCCACCATCGCGGCGCTGGAACCCACCTTCGGCGGCATCAACCTTGAGGACATCAAGGCGCCGGAATGTTTCGAGGTGGAACGCCAGCTGCGCGAAAAGATGAACATCCCCGTCTTCCACGACGATCAGCACGGCACGGCGATCATCGTCGCCGCCGCCGTCACCAATGCGCTGGAACTCGCCGGAAAATCGCTCTCGAGCGTCAAGATCGTCGCCTCGGGTGCAGGTGCGGCAGCCCTTGCCTGCCTCAACCTTCTCGTCGCCATGGGCGCGAAGAAAGAAAACATCTGGGTCCACGACATTGAAGGCCTCGTTTATGACGGCCGCAACACGCTGATGGACGAGTGGAAGGAAGTTTACGCCCAGAAGACCGACAAGCGCGTCCTGGCCGAAACCATTGACGGCGCCGATGTCTTCCTCGGCCTTTCCGCCGCCGGCGTCCTGAAGCCGGAACTGCTGGAGCGCATGGCGGAAAATCCGCTGATCCTCGCGCTTGCCAACCCCAACCCGGAAATCATGCCGGAGGCGGCGCGTGCGGCCCGGCCGGATGCGATGATCTGCACCGGCCGTTCGGACTTCCCGAACCAGGTCAACAACGTTCTCTGCTTCCCCTATATCTTCCGCGGCGCGCTGGATTGCGGCGCAACCACGATCAACGAGGAAATGAAGATGGCCGCCGTGCAGGCCATCGCCGAGCTTGCCCGTGAGGAAGTTTCCGAAGTCGCGGCAAAAGCCTATAGCGGTGAAACGCCGATTTTCGGCCCGAACTACCTCATTCCCTCGCCCTTCGATCCGCGCCTCATCCTGCGCATCGCCCCGGCGGTTGCCCGCGCGGCTGCGGCAAGCGGCGTCGCCGCCCGGCCGATCACCGATTTCGAAGCCTATCTCGACCAGCTGAACCGTTTCGTCTGGCGCTCCGGCTTCATCATGAAGCCGGTCTTCAATGCTGCCAAGGCCGCCGAAAAGAAGCGCATCATCTTTGCCGAAGGCGAAGACGAGCGCGTGCTGCGCGCAGCCCAGGTGCTGCTGGAAGAAGGCACCGGCATTCCGATCCTCATCGGCCGTCCGCAGATCATCGAAACACGCCTGAAGCGCTTTGGCCTGCGCATCCGTCCGCATACGGATTTCGCCGTGGTCAATCCGGAAGACGATCCGCGCTACCGCGATTACGTGGATGATTATTTCGCCCTCGTCGGTCGCGCCGGCATCAACCCGGAAGCGGCCCGTACCATCGTGCGTACCAACTCCACCGTCATCGGCGCGCTTGCGGTGAAGCGCAATGAGGCGGATGCGCTGATCTGCGGCCTCGAAGGCCGTTATGACCGCCACCTGCGCGACGTGAACCAGATCATCGGCAAGCAGGAAGGCGTGCGTTCCTTCGCCGGCCTCAGCCTGCTCATCACCCAGCAGGGTGCGCTGTTCCTCACCGACACTTTCGTCAATTACGATCCGACATCCGAGGAAGTGGCTGAAATGGCCATTCTCGCGGCCAAGGAAATCCGCCGCTTCGGCATCACGCCGAAGATCGCGCTCGCCAGCCATTCCAATTTCGGCTCGCGCGATTCCGAAAGCGCCCGCAAGATGCGCCGCGCCCTGAAGATCGTGCAGGAAGCCGCACCGGAACTGGAAGTGGACGGCGAAATGCAGGGCGGCTCGGCGCTTTCGGAAGCGCTTCGCAAGCGCGCCATGCCGAACAGCGTGCTGACCGGCGAGGCGAACCTCTTGGTCTTCCCGAACCTCGATGCCGCCAACATCACCCTCGGCGTCACCCGCACCCTGACGGAAGGCCTGCATGTCGGCCCGATCCTGCTCGGCACGGCCCTGCCCGCCCATATCCTGTCGCCCAGCGTCACCTCGCGCGGCGTGGTCAACATGGCGGCCTTTGCCGTGGTGCAGGCATCGCATCCTTCGGTGTGATGCGGGCCGCATTAACGCAATTTTGAACATGCTGTTGCCGCATTGCGGCAACAGCTTATGTTATCTTCCTGAAACACGGATTTCGTGAAGTATAACGCCCCTGCCACCGGCCGGGGACATCGAACGGATCGAACAATTGACCCGGCGCCAAAGCCGCATCATCGGCCTCCTGCTTCCCCTCGTCTTCATCACTCCGGCCGCCACTTTTGCGGATCAGGTCTGTGACACTCTCTATGCGCAATTGCGCGAGCCGCCGCGCGTCATCGGCAACACGGCCGAGGTGCGCCGCTATGCCAATGCGCTCACCCGCCAGAACATAGAAATCCGCAGGATCAAGAACGATCTGCGCCGGTACGGCTGCTCGTCAGGCAGCGTCATCGTTTATGGCAGCCCCAATGCCGGGCTCTGCGCCGAGATCGGCGATGCCCTGGTCGATGCGCAGAGCGAGCGCGACGCCATCATCCGCGACCGTGACGATGCGATGGCAGCGCAGCGCAGCGACGACGGCGACATCAGACGCCAGCGCATTCTCGCCGCACTCGACGCCAATGGCTGCAGCCCCCTCCCGGAAACGGAAGCACAGCTGCCGCCGGCTCCGGATGTCACCCGCTACCCCGATGCCTTTCGCCAGCAGGAAAATCAGCCGGGACAGGCCGGGCTTTCGCCCTATCCCGGCTCCGCCGGGGAAAGTGGGCTTAGAACCCTCTGCGTGCGCACCTGCGACGGCTCGTTTTTCCCCATTGCCGCCAATGCCTCGCCGCTTGATTTTCGCGCCCAGGCCGAGCAATGCCAGAAAATGTGTCCCGGCACGCAAACCGAGCTATATTTCCATTCCATGACGGATCAGGAAACATCCGACATGGTCTCGGCCGAAACCGGAAAACCCTATAAGGACCTGCCAACCGCCTTTGCCTATAAAAATGCCTCGGCAAAGGCACCGGGCTGTGCCTGCAACATGGCCGCCTATCACGACGAGATGCAGAAGCAGGAGGCCGCCACACGGCCGGAGGCTGAAAAACCCTATTCTGGCATCACCACTATCCCATCACCACAAGGTGACAAGCCAGAAAAACCGACCGAGCCGCAACAGGCCGCAAAGCCGCCGGAACAACCGGTACCGGAACGGGACTACGATCCAAACAACAGCAAGGTCCGTGTCATCGGCCCGAAATTCCTGCCCGATCAGACTGGTCGGATCGACCTGAAGAACCCCGCGCTGAAGGGCATACAGCCGCAACAATAGCGTGCTGTAGGGCCTCCCCCCTTAGGGCGGTCAGTTATGGAGCGAGCGCGTGCAGCTTGTCTCTTCTCCCCGACGGGGAGAAGAAACAGGCGGCAACGCTTTGCCTCTCACAGGCGAGCCCCCGCCTCCCTTTACCGCCCGCCCCACCGGTTACGAAACACCAGTTCCTCCAGCGGCAGGCGCTGACGCCAGCCCTTCACCGCCAGTTCCGGCTCGGTGTAAAGCTCATCGACGCGGCCGAGGCATAGCCAGGCGACGATTTCGATATGGTCGGGGATTTCCAGAATGGCGCAAATATCGCTGTCGTGGAAAATGCTGACCCAGCCGACGCCGATGCCTTCGGCGCGGGCCGCCAGCCAGAGGTTCTGGATGGCGCAGACGGTCGAATAGACATCCGTGCGCGGATTGTGGGTGCGGCCCAGCACCACCTTGCCGCCACGCGTCGGATCGCAAGTGACGCAGATGCTGAGCGGCGCCTTGCGAATGCCCTCGAGCTTCAGGCTGCTATAAAGCGCCTGCTGCTCGCCTTCAAACATCGCCGCCGCCTCCTCATTGGCGCGGCGGAACGCCACCCAGGCCGCCTGTCTGACCGCGCCGTCGGTCACAAGCGTGAAATTCCACGGCTGCATGAAGCCGACCGAGGGGGCGGAATGCGCCGCCTTCAGCAAACGCTCCACCACATCATCCGGCAGCGGATCGGGCAGGAACTGATCGCGCACATCGCGGCGGGTTTCTATGGCACGGTAAATCGCCTCGCGCTCGGCGCTGGAAAACGGGCGGGCAGGCGAAAGCGCGTCATCTGACGGGTTGCGCGCAGACGGATCGATCGGCATCGTTTATCCCCAACAATGCGAAGGCCGGATGAAACACCCTGCCTTTTTCAACAACCTGCCGCCGTCCGCGCGGTGCGGTCTATCCTGTCAGGCCGGTCTTCTGACTAGGCTTCATCCGCCCCTCTCGCCTTCCCGAATAACTTCAGTGGCATTAAGAAAAAGGGCATCCACCTCACAGCGTTGGGCACGTTCCGGTCTTTCACCGGATTCCCGATTCTCCCGCCATAAACGGCGGGCACCTGACAAAAGAGCTATGGGCAAGAAACCTTGCCAATGCAAGCATCCTGCGGGATAGCGCGACAATGTGTCCGCAGCACACACCTCCGTCATACCGGCCTTGAGCCGGTATCCAGCCAGCCCAAGTCCTTGGGTTAAGACGAGTCTTTTCACCGCGCAGACACGCGTCTACTGGAGTCCGGCTCAAGGCCGGAATGACGGGTCCTCCTTTACCGCATCACTCCACGGGGAAATAACGCACATACGCAAACTCATCCCCATCCGGTGACCAGTTGGGTGAATTCATCGTTCCCTGCCCGCCAAACAGCTCGAACAGCGTCTCCACATTGCCGCCATCCATGTCCATCAACCGCACGCGCACATCAAGATCGCGCGGGTGGTCGAAGACATCGGCGTCGTAGGAGACGAAGACCACCTTGTCACCCCTGGGGGACGGGTGCGGGAACCAGTCGCCATAAGCGCTGTCGGTGATGCGCTCGACGCTGGAGCCATCCACCCGCACGCGCCAGATCTGCATCAGCCCGGTGCGGCTGGAATTGAAATAGATCCATCCGCCATCCGGCGAATAATCCGGCCCGTCATTACGGCCCTCACCATGGGTAAGGCGCGTTTCAACACCGCTGTCTATATCCATGGAATAGATATCGAAAACCTGATCGCGAATGCCGCAATAGGCAAAGCTTTTCCCATCCGGCGACCAGCCATGCCAATAGGACGGAAGGTTCCTTGTCATCAGCCGCGGCGTGCCGCCCGTCGATGGCAAAAGGTAGATGGCGCTCTTGCCGAATTCCACCTTGTCTGAAATGGCATAGAGCGAACCATCAGGCGAAATGCCGTGGTCGTTGTTGCAGAGCGTGGCAAAGCCGGTATCGACTTTCTCCGGCGCAGCATCACCGGCAAGAGACAGGCGATAGAGCAGCCCTTCGGCGTTCAACAGCAGATATCTGCCGTCCGGCGACCAGTTCGGCGCCTCGAACAGCTCGGATGTCTGCCACACCACCCGCATCTGCCGGGTGCGGATGTTGAAGATTTCGATTGAGCTGCGCATGCTGCCTCCCGGGCCTGTCGATAGTCTGGATCGGAACGGCGCGACGCAGATATTCCATTTGCATCCGCCACCACCGTGATTATGATCCTAGGGCCGCAGGCACCGTCCTGCAAATTCAAATCGGAAAAAACGCCAGCGCTCCGGCACCGCCCGCACCGCTTCCCGTTTCTCCCAGATCCGAGGTTCCGCGATGAATACCATCGCCGATCACGGCATCCGGTTCGGCCGGATCGCCGCAATGCTTCCTGTCAAGAATATCGAAAAAGCCCGTGATTTTTATGTCGGCGTGCTGGGTTTCGAAAAGACCTTCGAAAACGGCAATCCCGTCGGTTTCATGATCCTGAAACAGGGCAATGCCGAGCTGCACCTGACATTGCAGCCCACGCACAAGCCGGCACCCTTCAATGTCGCGCATATGCTGGTGAGCGACGTCGACGCGCTGCACGCGCTTTGCAAGAGCCAAGGGCTTCGCATCATCAAGGGCCTGCAGGACAAGGATTATGGCCTGCGTGCCTTCGTTTTCGAAGACCCGGATGGCAACCGCATCGATGTGGGGCAGGTCATTTAAGGTGAGTGAGCGGCGCGGGGTTTTCTCCGCGCCGTTGATAGGCCGTCAAAAGGCTCCTCACACGCAACGTCATCCTCGGGCTTGCCCCGAGGATCCACCGTTCCAACCGCGTGTGGATCCTCGCCTCAAGGGCGAGGATGACGGAGTAAGGGAATTAAACGCACCTTCCAAAACCAACGGCACGGCTCCTCCGCACCGCCAATCAATCACCGATCCCGAAACCGGTTGGTAATCGGATAACGCCGGTCACGGCCGAAATTCTTCTTGGTGATCTTCACGCCCGGCGCCGATTGCCGGCGCTTGTATTCGGCGAGATAGAGCAGATGCTCCACCCGGTGTACCGTCGCCACGTCATGGCCGCGCGCCAGAATCTCCTCAACCGACATTTCCTTCTCGACGAGGCACTCCAGAATGTCATCCAGCACCGGATAGGGTGGCAGCGAATCCTGGTCGGTCTGGTTGGGACGCAATTCGGCCGACGGCGCCTTGGAGATGATGTTGGCGGGGATCACCTCACCCGAAGGCCCGAGCGCACCCGGCGGCACATGGCCGTTGCGCCAGGCGGAAATGGCGTAGACCTGCATCTTATAGAGGTCCTTGATGGGATTGAAACCGCCATTCATGTCGCCGTAGAGCGTGGCATAACCCACCGACATTTCCGACTTGTTGCCCGTCGTCACCACCATCGAGCCGAACTTGTTCGAGACGGCCATCAAAATGGTGCCGCGTGTGCGGCTTTGCAGGTTTTCCTCGGTAATGCCCTCTTCGGTGCCCTCGAAAAGATCTGACAGTGCCGAGAGGAAACCTTCCACGGGCTCGACGATCGGCACGATATCGTAACGGCAGCCAAGCGCTTTCGCACAATCGGCCGCGTCCTTCAGCGATTCCTCCGAAGTATAACGGTAAGGCAGCATGATGCAGCGCACCCGCTCCTCGCCCAGCGCATCAACCGCAAGGGCCGCACAGATCGCCGAATCGATGCCGCCAGAGAGGCCGAGAACCACGCTCTTGAAGCCGTTCTTGTTGACGTAATCGCGAAAGCCCAGCATGCAGGCGCGGTAATCCGCTTCCTCGCCTTCGGGAATTTTCGAGAAGGGTCCGCTTTCGCAGCGCCATCCCTCTTCCGTACGTTTCCAGTCGGTGACGGCAAGCGTCGCCTCGAACTGGCTCATCTGGAAGGCAAGCGTCTTGTCGGCATTAAAGCCGAAGCTCGCGCCGTCGAACACCAGCTCATCCTGCCCGCCCAGCTGGTTGGCGAAGACGAGAGGCAGGCCGCTTTCGATAACCTGCCGCAGCGCCACCTGGTGGCGCACGTCGAGCTTGCCGCGATAATAGGGCGAACCATTCGGCACCAGCAGGATTTCCGCGCCGCTTTCGGCGAGCGTTTCGCACACGCCCATCTCGTTCCAGATTTCCTCGCAGATCGGAATGCCGATCCTGACACCCCGGAAATTATAGGGACCGGAGATCGACCCCTCGGCGAAAACACGCTTTTCGTCGAACTCGCCGTAATTCGGCAGGTCGATCTTGTCGCGCAGCGCAATGATCTTGCCGCCATCCAGAATCGCCACGGAATTGTGCCGGCCCGTCTCGCCCTGGCGCGGAAAACCGATGACGATGCCCGGCCCGCCATCGGCAGTCTCCGCTGCCAGTTCTTCCACCGCCTTCAGGCAGGCTTTCAGAAAAGCCGGCTTCAGCACCAGATCTTCCGGCGGATAGCCGGATATGAACAGCTCGGTCAAAAGCAGAAGATCGGCACCCTGCGTTGCCGCATCGGCCCGTGCCTCGCGCGCCTTGGCGAGATTGCCCGCCACGTCGCCAACAGTCGGATTGAACTGCCCGACGGCAATTCTGAGATGGTTCTTGATGTCGTGTCTGTCGCTCATGGCTTTTCAATACCGCGCCCGTGTCCGCTCCGCAACGCGGCAATTGCATGCCGCGCCACCTTCACGTGCCAGCCACAGGGCACATTCGCGCCTTCGGTCCGCATTCACGCTAAGGTTATCGCTGTACCTGCCAGGTTGCGCAAAGTTCATGTCGCGTTCATCGCGCTTATGTGACAGTTACATGACACTTTTGCGACACACGATTCACCTCCCCGGATCGGCCGTGCCGCCTGCAATACCGGAGTATGAGTTTGAGACATTCGGCGCCAAAAACAACGGCTTCCGAAAAGGCTGGTTTTGTCTTTTCGCCTGCATGGACGCGGAGCCTTTTAAAGCTTTCGGGCACGGCCTATACGCTTGCCAATCTGACCTTTTCGTCAGTCGTGCTTGTCGTTGCGCTGGAATGGATCGCCCGTGGTTCCCTCACGGATGTCGGCGCTTTCCTCACCTCATCCGCCCGCCCGGGCATCACTACCATTGCCGCCGTGCTGCTGCTGCTTGTGGCGCTGGATTCGATCCTTGGCCGTCGTTACCTGTCGCTGATCGCGGTTGCGCCGCTTTGCCTGCTGACGGGCCTTATCTCCGCGCAGAAACAGACCTATCTTTCCGATCCGCTTTACCCTTCCGACCTGCTGTTCGGCCGGCAGATCCTCGAGCTTCTGCCCACCATGCTGAAAGCCCAGCCGCTGACGGCCGTGCTGGTTGGCCTTGGCCTTTGCGCCACGGTTGCGGCCCTTGCCGCTCTCTGGCTGCTGGCACGCCGCCACTCGCCGGGCCTGAGCTGGCGTGAACGCTTCGCAGGACTGGCGCTGGCGCTGCCGCTTCTGGCCAGCCTCGCCTCCCTGATGGACTATTCGCATTATTCCTGGGTGCGCGATCGCCTCAACATCATTCCCATGATGTGGGACCAGCAGGAAAATTACCGCCATAACGGTTTCCTGATGGCTTTTGCCTTCAACATTCCGATGGCGAATGTCTCGGCACCGCAAGGTTATGGTGAAAACAGCATCGCCGACCTTACGGCGCAACCCGCCGCTTTCGCCGCCAACAAGGGCGATTATCCTGATGTCATCATGCTGATGAGCGAATCGCTCTGGGATCCGACCCGGCTTGAAAAGGTGAAACTCTCGGCAGACCCGATGCCGACCATCCGCGCCAAGCAGTCCGGCAACGTGTTCTCGCCGGAATTCGGCGGCATGACGGCGAATGTGGAATTCGAGGCGCTGACCGGCTTTTCCAACGCCTTCCTGCCCTATGGCAGCATTCCCTACCAGCAATATATCCGCCGCCCGGTGCCCTCGCTTGCCAGCTTTTTCCGCGGCGAAGGTTATTCCGCCATCGCCATGCATCCGTTTCAGGAATGGTTCTGGAACCGCAAGCAGGTCTACAGGAATTTCGGCTTCGAGGAATTCCGCTCGGAAGAGACATTGCCGCCCATGGAAAAGCGCGGCAACTTCGCCTCTGACGATGCGTTGATGGAAGAGATCATGGCGACGGCCGAGCAGGCCCGCAACCCGCTCTTCCTCTTCGCCGTCACCCTGCAGGGACACGGCCCATACGAGGCAGGCCGTTATGCCGCCGACACCATCGGCGTGGAAGGCGATCTCTCCCCCTCGGCATCGCAGGCGCTCACGACCTATTCGCAGGGCGTGGTGGAAGCTGACGAAGCGCTTCTCAAACTGATGCGCTGGGCCAAGAAGCGCGACCGTGAGACCATCATCGTCCTCTTCGGCGATCATCTGCCACCGCTTGGCCAGACCTTCGTCGAAAGCGGCTACATGCCCGGCATGGTGGCCAGCCGCCGCGCGCCGCTGGAGGTCATGAAAAAGGAACACGAGACGCCGCTCGTCGTCTGGTCCTCGAAAAAAGGCGTGCGCAAGAATATCGGCACGATCAGCCCGGCGCTGTTGCCCTACCATGTTCTGAAGACCGCCGGCTTTTCCGATCCCTTCTACACCGGAACGCTCGGCGAGGTTCAGCAGGCATTTTCAGTCATCGACCGGCACATGCTGGTCGGTACGGACGGCGAGGCCCTGCCCGACTGGTCCATCGCCCCGAATTCCATTCCCGACGTGGTGCGCGATTACCGCCTGCTGCAATTCGACATGATGTTCGGCGAACAATATAGCCGCGAGCGCTTCTTCCCCGGTTTCAACTGGGTCAATGAGGGCACGCCCTCCGTCTGATGTTTTGGCGTGGGACGCGTGAACCGCATGGTGGTGGAAATCGTTTGAATTCCATCGCCATGCGGGTTTATCTCGAAACCCGTACCGAACCATCCGCAAACGGAGAAACACCGTGACCGATATCTCCGATTATATCGTTTCGCATTTCAAGCGCTCCTCCCGTGAAATCGGTGAGGTGGAACGCCGCATTCTGGAACTCTCGCACCAGAAAAAGCTGGTTTCGAGCGACATCAATGCGGAGTTTTCGGCCGGTGCAAGTCTCGGCGACAGGCTGGCCGACAATATAGCCAAGGTTGGCGGCTCCTGGGGTTTCATTCTCAGCTTTTGCCTGTTCCTGGTGTTCTGGGCGGTCGTCAACACCATCGTGCTGGCAACGCGGGCCTTCGACCCCTACCCCTTCATCTTCCTCAACCTTCTGCTCTCCATGCTCGCCGCCATCCAGGCGCCGATCATCATGATGTCACAGAACCGGCAGGCCGCCCGCGACCGCTTCGAGGCCGCCAAGGATTATGAGGTGAACCTGAAGGCAGAGCTTGAGGTTCTCTCCCTGCATGAAAAGATCGATGTGAAGGTGCTGGCCGAACTTGCGGCACTGCGGCAGGACCTCGCAAGCCTCCACCACCATGTCACCCGGAAAGAGGACTGACAAAGGTAAAATTTTTCCCCAATTTTCCCCGCGTCGACAGGCGCTGTTATCCTCTGTTCAGTCCTGCCGGGTGGATGCCAGACGTGGCGCAAACCGGGGACGGTTCTGATGGGGACGGTGGCGCGTTCGTGACGACAGAATCATTTCGCAAAGTGCGGTGCACTGCCCTTTGCGAGATTCGGCATAGTGAAAGGCCCGGCTGCGCAACGCATCCCACCCACACCAACCCACTGAAAGCGCAGCCGGGCAATCGCCCAACGCACCCTGACAATCCCCCGTTCGGCAGCGCCGTGCGGGATGAAGTTGTTGGGTTTTAGAGCTTAGTGGACGGAGGCGCGTGTGGCTTTACCCCCCTCTGCCCTGCCGGGCATCTCCCCCTCAAGGGGGGAGATCGGCAAGAAGCTCTTTTACAACTCCATTCGCAAGCGTTGAGTTGGGCGAAGCCATGCCGCAGATCGATCTCCCCCCTTGAGGGGGAGATGTCCGGCAGGGCAGAGGGGGGTAAAGCTCCACGCACCCCCGCTCCGCTATGAATCGCACAACCTCCTGAAAGTTCACACCCAGTTACGAATCCGTCAGATTCTTGCGCTACAGATTGACGCAGGCGTTTGTTGCATTGCACTCTTGCGGGCAAGGCTGACTGGGGAATCACTCCCAATCGTCAAAATGGCATCACGACCATTTCGCGGCGACGCCACACCGGACACCACCGTTCGGTCAACGCAATGCATTCTACCGGGGTTTTTCATGCACCAGTTCGATCTGATAGTTGTCGGCAGCGGTCCGGCCGGAAGACGGGCCGCCATTCAGGCCGCCAAGCTCGAGAAGAAGGTTCTGGTCATCGAGAAGGGCAGCCGCGTCGGCGGCGTTTCCGTGCACACCGGCACCATCCCTTCGAAGACCCTGCGCGAAACCGCGCTCAACCTCACCGGCTGGCGCGAGCGCGGCTTTTATGGCCGCTCCTACCGCGTCAAGCAGGAGATCGACGCGGACGATCTGCGCCGCCGCCTGCTCATCACGCTCGATCACGAAGTCGAGGTGCTGGAACACCAGTTCGCCCGAAACCGCGTTCAGCACATTCGCGGCACGGCCAGCTTCGTCGACGCCAACACCATGAAGGTGGTGAAGAGCGACGGTGAAATCATGACCGTCACCGGCACCTCCATCCTGCTGACCATCGGCACCCGCCCCTACCGGCCGCCGCATATCCCCTTCGATGGCGAGGCGGTGCTCGATTCGGATGAAATTCTCGAAATCAAGGAACTGCCGCGCTCCATGGTCGTGGTCGGCGCGGGCGTCATCGGCATCGAATATGCCACGATCTTCAGCGCGCTCGACACGCAGGTGACGGTGGTGGAGCCGCGCGAAACCATGCTGGAATTCATCGACAAGGAAATCGTCGAGGACTTCACCTATCAGCTGCGTGACCGCAACATGAAGCTGATCTTCGGCCAGAAGGCGGAAAAGGTGGAGCGCGACGAGACAGGCAAGTGCCTGGTCACGCTCGGCAATGGCCGTGTTCTGAAAGCCGAGACGGTGCTGTTTGCCGCCGGCCGCGTCGGCGCAACCGATACGCTCAATCTTTCGGCCTGCGGCCTTGAGGCCGACAGCCGCGGCCGCCTGAAGGTCGATCCTGAAACCTTCCAGACCTCGGTGCCGAACATCTATGCCGCCGGCGACATCATCGGTTTCCCGAGCCTTGCCTCCACCTCGATGGAACAGGGCCGCATCGCCGCCCGCCACGCGGTGGGTGCCCCGGCCGGCGAACCGCCGCAATTCTTCCCCTACGGCATCTATGCCGTGCCGGAAATCTCCACCTGCGGCCTGACGGAAGAAGAAGTCATCGAACGCGGCATTCCCTATGAGTGCGGCATCGCCCATTTCCGCGAGACCTCACGTGGCCACATCATGGGTCTAGACAGCGGGCTCTTGAAGATGATCTTCTCGCTGAAAACCCGCCGCCTGCTTGGCGTCCACATCGTCGGCGAAGGTGCGACCGAACTGGTGCATATCGGCCAGGCGGTGCTGAACCTGAAGGGCACTGTGGAATATTTCGTCGAGAATACGTTCAATTACCCCACGCTTGCCGAAGCCTACAAGATTGCCGGACTGGATGCGTGGAACCGCATGGGTGAGCTGAAGAAGGATTGAGTAGAGTATTCAGCGGGGGGCAAAATGCCATAGGGCGCTTGCGGCAAGTTCGCAGCATCCCCACTCCGTCACCCCGGACTCGATCCGGGGTCCAGCCGGCCCGAGTCCCTGGGCTGAAAAGACTCTTCCCGCCGCGCGGACGCGCGTCGGCTGGATGCCGGATCAAGTCCGGTATGACGGAGGAGAGGTTTTCACCGCTACTTCCCCGTAGAAGTAAAGCCCGCCGCCGCCATACCAAAACCTCTGCGCCGTCATCCTCGGGCTTGACCCGAGGATCCATAGCGCCGGGTTGTGGATCCTCGGGTCAAGCCCGAGGATGACGGCGAGTTTTCAGCCATCCCACCACAGACGGAACCGCACTCACCACCGAATACTATATCGCGCACTAACCCCCGGCCGGAAATGGTCCGCATAACCCTGATCCAGCGTTCCCCGCACCGTCAGATTATCGCCGATCTTCTGCTCCACCGCGACACCGCTGCTGAACTCGTTGAAGCTGTTGCGGCTCGCGCCCGTCAGCACGAAGGCGGTGCCGGTTTCGGAGCGGGAAAGGCGCAGCGATTGGGAAACATCGAGGCCGTTCCACTGCTGCGCCGTGCCATCATAGCGAACGGTGAAATTGCGGTTCGCCTCTATATCCAGTTCGGGCGTGACGATGCGCTTCTGCTGCGAGGTCATGGAAACGCTGCTCGATCCCGTCAGTGCGTTGAAGATGACGCCGACATCGCGGGCAAGCGAGACGCCGGGCAGCTGCTCCGCCAGCAGCGTCACGTTACCCCAAAGCCGCACCGGCGTATCCACCACCTGCCCCGTCCTTGAGGCGTTCATGCCCATTTCCAGCCCCGCCCTGATCGGCGTATCGACCGGCAGCTTGGCGCCGATGCGCGCCGTATAGGAACGGTCGGAATTCTTGACTGGCTTCCAGATCAGCCCTGCCTCATCGGCATGGGCGGCCGTGCCGGTGACGGCAAACAGGGAAAACAACAGGGCAAAGCCCGTTCGTGGCGACATATCTTGTCCCCTGGCAAATTAAGGGCGCACCGGGAGAACCCGGCAGGCACGGTAAAAGCGGAGGCCAATGGTTTTGGCAGCGATGTCGGCCGCACGGAAGCGGCCCATGTTTCCTTCACGGCTGCACCCGGCAGCCAAGGCAAATCATGCTGCGCAGGGTGCCAGATGAACGGGAGATGAACAAGAGCAGATGCAGCAAAAATTCATGCTGCACCGCATTGTGATCAGGGAGCAGCAAAAAAAGTTTTTTGACGGCTCGATCCGTAAGTGCGTCCCCCACCCCTCATTCCTGTGCTTGTCACAGGAATCCAGCCGACGCGCGTCTGCGCGGCGAGAGACTTCTTTCGGCCCAAAGACTTGGGCTGTCTAGATTCCTCTGACAAGCACAGGAATGAGGAAGCGAAAAAACCGGGATGACGAGGTACGGATGTTTTCAGTCTTGCCAAATCTCAAAAACGAAAAAGGCCGCAGCTTTCGCCGCGGCCCTTTGTTCGATCAGCTGTCGCTGAAGAAGATTATTCGGCGTCGCCTTCAGCGGCCTTCTTCTTGGCCGGAGCCTTCTTCTTCGGAGCGGCTTCTTCGCCTTCAGCGGCGTCGTCAGCCTTGGCAGCGGCCTTCTTCTTGGCCGGAGCCTTCTTCTTGGTTTCCGTTGCTTCTTCGCCGTCGTCAGCCAGAAGCTCTTCCTTGGAAACGGTCTTGTCCGTTACCGAGATTTCGGAGAGCAGCTTGTCGATGACCTTTTCTTCGAAGATCGGAGCGCGCAGCGAAGCGGAAGCGCCGGGCGTGTTGCGGAAGAAATCGAGGATTTCCTTCTGCTGGCCGGGGAACTGCTGCAGCTGCTGGAACAGCGCGCGCTGCATTTCTTCTTCGGTCACTTCAACGCCGGCCTTTTCGCCGATTTCGGAGAGAACGAGGCCGAGACGAACGCGACGTTCAGCGAGCTTGCGATATTCTTCGCGGGCTTCTTCTTCGGTCGTGTCTTCGTCAGCAAAGGTCTTGCCGGACTGGGCGAGATCGGTGTTGATCTGGCGCCAGATGTTGTCGAACTCGGCGTCGACGAGACCAGCCGGCGTGTCGAACTTGTACATTTCGTCCAGCTGGTCGAGGATCTGACGCTTGACCTTCTGGCGGGTGACGTTGCCGTACTGACTTTCGATCTGGCCCTTGACGATTTCCTTCAGCTTTTCAGCCGATTCGAGACCGAGCTTCTCTGCCAGTTCGTCGTTGATTTCGACGGCAGCAGCAGCAGCGACTTCCTTGACGGTGATGTCGAAGGTGGCGTCCTTGCCGGCCAGGTTCGCAGCCGGATAATCGGCAGGGAAGGTCACGGTGATGGTCTTTTCATCGCCAGCCTTGACGCCGACCAGCTGGTCTTCGAAGCCGGGGATGAAGCGGCCGGAGCCGAGAACCAGTTCGGCATCTTCGGCAGCGCCGCCATCGAAGGCTTCGCCGTCAACCTTGCCGAGATAGTTCATGGTAACGCGGTCGCCATCGGCAGCCTTGCCCTTCTTGGCCTCAAAGGTGCGGGCGCTTTCAGCGATCTTGAGGATCTGCTCGTTGATTTCGTCTTCGGAGACTTCAACAACTTCGCGGGTAACCTTGATGCCGTCATTGGCCTTCAGTTCGATGGCCGGAATGATTTCATAGGCAACGGTGAATTCGAAATCGGATTCGGCCGACAGGATCTTTTCAGCTTCCTGCTCGTCTTCGGTCATGGAGATGGCCGGCTGCGTTGCAGACTTCTCGCCGCGGCTGGAAAGGATTTCAGACGGCTTTTCACGAACCAGCTCGTTTACGAGGTCGGCCATGATGGACTTGCCATACATCTTCTTCAGATGACCCATCGGCACCTTGCCGGGACGGAAGCCGTTGATGCGAACCTTGTCCTTGGCGTCAACCAGGCGCTCGTCCAGACGGGCCTTCATGTCGGCGGCCGGAATAACGACCTTGAGTTCGCGCTTCAGCCCTTCAGCGAGCGTTTCGATAACCTGCATTTTCCTAACCTTCACATCATGGCGGCGGTGCTCAGACAGCCGTTGGTTTACTTTCGAGCACTGCGCCGGAAACTTCGCTCCCCGGCCGTGGCTTCCATTATTTCTTCACACAAAGCGCCTGCCCGACGAAATTGCGCCAGCGCCCAAGATAAGGGCGCAAGGGGATGATGAACCCCAAAGCCCTTGCATCATCAAAGATGCACCCTGGCGCAAGCGTGGCACAGCCATGCTTTGCTAGTGGTGCGGGTAGAGAGACTCGAACTCCCACGCCGAAGCGTTGGTACCTAAAACCAATGCGTCTACCAATTCCGCCATACCCGCACGTTGGGCGGCGGTATGTCACAATGTTCAGAAAGGGTCAAGCACGCCTTGTCACCGCCTTTCGTTTCATCCGGACTTTTATTGGTCCCAGCTCCGGAAGTAAGGACCCCCGCCGCGCTTTTGCCCGCGCCGGAAGGGAACGGACCCGCGAAGGACAGGAAAACGGCCGCGCTCCTCTTGCCTCCGCACCGCCTGGCAGCAGCCGAAAGGACAGCCACGCCGCATGCGTGGAAGCACATAACATTTATGCGGCTACATGACATTATATATAGGGCGTTCCGCATGGGCTTCCGTGAGGGCCATGCGGAACGCCCCGGATCAGGGACCGTAACGGCCCTGCCCTGCCGCCGACATATTGTAATCACCCACGCATTCGCCCGATCGCACGGCTTTACATCCGCCCGATCGGATCGCTTCACCAAAAGCACACAAAATGGTCACAAATTATGCATGAATCGCCGCAATCGGGTCGATTTACGGGCTTGCATTGCATCCTGCGCATAGGTGGCATCTTGCATTGTCTGTTTTTGTTTTGATTAAACCGATTATATTCATGGTCATACAGACATCGAGTTCAGCCCCGGTCCAAAGCCTCCCAAGACTGGCCGTGGAGACTGAACAGCACGAAGAGGAAGATGACCATGAACATTGCACGCTCGCTGACCAACTGGCGCAAGTATCGTCAGACCGTAACCGAACTCGGCCGTATGACCGACCGCGAACTGAGTGACCTCGGCATTGGCCGTCAGGACATCCGCCGCGTCGCCCGTACCGCCGTCGGCATCTAATACGCCCCGCCGCTTGAATGCGGCGGATGCGAGACTACCCTTTCAAAAGGCCTGAGGCTCCCCGCCTCTGGCCTTTTTTCGTTTTGGGCAATGCCTTGAGATCGAACCAGCCCCCACACTCTGGAAGGCGCTGGAAGGAAACCGATCAAAAATGCATCGGCAGGCCGGTCGCGTAGCGTGATTTTGAGAGCCTGAAGGCGCCATCGACACTCTCTGACATCGAAAAAGGCCCGCTTACTGTCGCCAAAGGCCAAGAAGCCCTCCAAAAACGCCCGAAAGACAGGCATTTCCGCTCATATTTTGCTCAGATGATACTCAAAGCCGTAAAATTAGCCGACATAGTGCACAAATGCATGGCAGTAGCCTAAATTCTGCACTGCACAACATAGCTGAATGTCTATATATAAACCTCAACAGCCGAGAGCACAGAAACACTGAGCCGGCAGACGAATTCACAAAGAAAGATTGAGGAAACGACCATGAACCCTATCCGCATCGCAAAGAACTGGATCTCCTACCGCCGCACGATCAACGAACTCGGCAGCCTCTCCAACCAGGCTCTGAGCGACATCGGTCTGACCCGTTACGACATCCGTAACGTAGCAGCCCGTTCGTTCCGCTAAGGCGTAAACGGTCGTCCCGCTGCCCGACCTCCAGGGCGCGACGATCGAGCGACAGGTTTTAAGAAAACGGCGCCTCTGGCGCCGTTTTTGATTCTCGCGGTATTTGCGGGGAATTGGTTCTCCGTCGCGGCTTATACCGAGCGCCAAAGGCGACCGATAAAGTCTCGGCAGCGCGGCACATGTCTTCTCCCCGCCCGGGGAGAAAGTGGCCCGAAGGGTCGGATGAGGGGGCAAGCTCTCCACATCTCTCTACCCTCGCCCCCTCATCCCGCTGCGGCGACCTTCTCCCCGACCGAGGAGAAGAAACAAGCGGCGACCGCTCGTCCCACAAACGCTTGCCCATATCTCGGGCTTCGCCAAAACTCCGGCCGCCGCCTGCCCCTGGTTATCTCCCACCCGCAAAAACATTTGGCTGCCCCGGCCATGCATGCTAGTGCATCGGCAAACAATGCCGCGTCCTTCGGGGCCCGTGCAAAACAATCACTCGAAAGACAGCCGCCGGACGGGAGCCCTTGGCAACCGCGCGGCTCATGGACGCCAGCATGCAAGACAAGACCACTTCTCCCATTCACGTCGTGGGCGGCGGACTGGCCGGTTCGGAAGCCGCCTGGCAGATTGCTGAGAGCGGCGTGCCCGTCATCCTGCACGAAATGCGCGGCGTGCGCGGCACGGATGCACATAAGGGCGATACGCTGGCGGAACTGGTCTGTTCCAATTCCTTCCGCTCCGACGATGCGACAGCGAATGCGGTCGGTGTCATTCACGCCGAAATGCGCCTTGCGGGCTCGCTGATCATGGCCTGCGCCGACAGGCATCAGGTGCCGGCCGGCGGCGCGCTCGCCGTAGATCGCGACGGGTTTTCTGAAGCAGTGACGAAAGAGCTAGAAAATCACCCGCTGGTGACAATCGTCCGCGAAGAGGTTTCCGGCCTGCCGCCAAAGGAATGGGGCAACAGCATCATCGCCACCGGCCCGCTCACCTCGCCGGATCTGGCCGCAGCCATCCAGTCGCAAACGGGTGCGGATGCACTCGCCTTTTTCGATGCCATCGCGCCCATCGTGCATCGCGACAGCATCAACATGGATATCTGCTGGTACCAGTCGCGCTACGACAAGGTCGGCCCCGGCGGCACGGGCAAGGATTACATCAACTGCCCGATGGACGAGGAACAATATAACGCCTTCATCGATGCGCTGATCGCCGGCGATACGGTGGGTTTCAAGGAATGGGAAGGCACACCCTATTTCGACGGCTGCCTGCCGATCGAGATCATGGCCGAACGTGGCCGCCAGACGCTGCGCCATGGCCCGATGAAACCCATGGGCCTGACCAACGCCCATAACCCGACCGTCAAGGCCTATGCCGTCGTCCAGCTGCGACAGGACAATGCGCTTGGCACGCTCTACAACATGGTCGGTTTCCAGACCAAATTGAAATACGGCGTCCAGGCGGATGTGTTCCGCATGATACCGGGCCTCGAAAATGCGGAATTCGCAAGGCTTGGCGGCCTGCACCGCAACACCTATATCGATTCCCCGATCCTGCTCGACAACTCGTTGAAGCTGAAATCCCGGCCGGACCTGCGCTTCGCCGGCCAGATCACCGGCTGCGAAGGTTATGTGGAAAGCGCCTCGGTAGGCCTTCTGGCCGGCCGCTTCGCCGCCGCCGAACAGAAGGGCGAGGCCCCAAGCCTGCCGCCCGCAACCACCGCACTCGGCTCGCTTCTCAACCACATCACCGGCGGCCACCTCTCTTCGAATGATGAGCCGGGCAAGCGCTCCTTCCAGCCGATGAACATCAATTTCGGCCTTTTCCCGGAACTGGAACCCGGCTCCATCGTCAAACCGGAAGGCGTCAAGCGCTTCCGCGGCAAGGACAAGACGATCATGAAACGCCAGCTGGTTGCAGCGCGGGCGTTGAGGGATTGTGCGGAGTGGTTGAAGGAGGGCGAAGCCGCCACGACCGCTGGTATCGTTCAAAGCCCCTGATAGACATGGTATTGGAGCGCCAAGAGCAACTTACCCAATGTTCCCGTCAGCGGACGTTCCAGAACTTCCAGTCAGAATTGCCCTTCTGATACTTATAGTGCCGCGAGAAATAAGGGTTGACCGTCGTCACATATTGGAACTCGAGGGTCGTATTGCTGAGAAACGAAAAGAGCGGTCGATATTTGTAACGGCCCGAAATCACGATGACGGCCTCTTCCTCCTTGAAGTTCCCCGCCTTCAACATCTTATCCCATTTCACGTTTTCGGCGGAGCCGAAGAAGTTGTAAGGCGCAAATTCGGTGACGGCGACACCCCCCACCAGCCTGGCACTTCGCAAGGTCAAATCGAGCTTTTCGGGGTCGAGAGGCCGGCCGGCGGCGATGACAAAGGTTTTGACGCCCGTCCGAACACGCTCTTCGAATTCCGGGAAACGGGCGGACCAGCGGGCTGTATTGTCGACGACCGTTACGAATCGATCGTAACTCAACCAACCCCGACCGGTTTCGATCATCACCGCCAGAAGGACGACCAGCATTGGCAACAACAGGGAAAATTCCACGGCAGCCACGCCCGCGCGAGATCGCATCATGGTGGTGAAAATGGATTGCAACCGGACGACCATCATTCCGTCACCCGATTTGCGGTGATCGCCAGAGAGAGATTTTGCAATTGCGGCCGGTTACCCCCACCTTGGACCAGCAAACGGGTGGTGGGAAGAATGAATCGCCAATTATAACCGAGTGCCAGAAGATATTGCCCGGTCTTCCTGTCTGGCGCCTGAAACTTGTTTTCGATCGGAAACGTCAGCGGCGCGGCGGTGAAGTCCGCATCCGGGATGGGAATGAGCGCTATTTTCATATCCTTTTCCGTTGTACCAAGCAGGAAATTTGAGGCTATTACCCGCCTGAGCTCTGCCTCGGTGACCGCTTTCTGGCTTACCGCAGCCTTGCGCAGCAATTCCCCGCCAGCATTGGCCGCGGTCGCCAGATTGAGACTAAGCAACAGGGCCAATCCGACTTCGAAAATACCGAAGACCAGCAAAAAATAGACCGGCATCAGCAAGCCGAACTCGACGGCGGTTGCGGCCCGGATATCGGCGACGCAGGACCTGAGCAGGCAACAACAACGGAGGGAGACAATATTACTTCGGCGAGTCGACATACTTCACCTCGAAAGCCGTAATGATGCCGCCGATGCTGTCGCTTTTCCCGCCTGCGGCAATCGTTAGTTTGTAGACGGAATAGGTATCAACCGTGATCGAGTAGCTTCTGCGCTCCCAGAAGACCTTGTCCTCTTGACCCATTTGAATGATCTTCTTTTCAGGGCCTAATTGCGGGCGCTGGACCTGCAGGAAGATATCGATGTCGTTGGTGCCCCCATAGGCGTCGTTGCGGCCATTATACCAGACCGAAACCTCGTATTCTCCGGGATGCAGTTCAACAATTTTGAAAATGGAGCTGTTAGCGTCTCTTCTCTTCTGCCCATCCCAATTGCTGTCGAGTTCGACCACGTATTTGGTCGGCGGTATTTTCTGGACACTCAGCATAGATGCTTTCTGCGGGTCATCCGTCTTGGCCGGGCACTGGTTGGCTTGCTGGGAACTAGACCCGCCCTTGTCGTTTTCTTTCTGCTGGTCGACTTCCTTTGATTTGTCGTTCTTTTTTGTATCCTTGGGATCTGTCGATGTGGTGCCGCAAAGGGCAGCATCGCCCCTCTCAGGCTCCTCATAGCCTTGCCAGCCGTGTCTTTTGCGGCATTCGGCATTGCTCCAGTCCTGAAGCTCGATGCCTGGACCAGCACCGCCATCCCACCCAAGCTCTTCGTAGCTATAAACGCCCCAGCAACCGTTAGGGGTAGTGGGGCTTTTGCCGTGTTTGAGAATGCGGTTGGCACCATTCAGCACATCGAATGTGTTATTGACGATCACTTCACCGTCATAAGGATAGGGGGGAATACCGCCACACCGATAAGTCAGCTCGTAGTCCATCTTTTCGACGTCGAACATCCCACCCAACATCGTTTTGTAGGTGAATTTAGCGTTGATGTTCGTGGTCAACCAATCGATTTTCACCTCCCGGCTCACCACCTTCTGATTGGTGGAACGGATGAGCGCATCGAAGGTATCGAGCACGTTTTTACGGCGCGCCTCATCAAGGGGTACATTCGTCCGTGTCGGTTTCGTGGAGCGCTCGCAGGCTTGTGCGATCACCCGTTTTGACTGACTGTAATAGGCCAGCCCCCGGCCGCCTTCGAAAAGCATGCCGAAAGTCAAAAGGAAAACCGGCATGAGCAATGCCGTAATAATGGCGAAATTTGCCCGCCGATCCCTCAGAAACGAGCGGAAGCCATTCGTCAATGCGTTCAATATTCTTCCAATATGCAACATCTAAAACTATCGCTTTTCGTCCAACCGCCACGGATCACCCGAGTTCCTTCCACCCGGACAGACAAAGGCCTGCAGCCGGACGAAACACCCGGACCGCAAGAAAATAAATTCAGCAAAACCGCTGATGCAGGCCGCTCTCATGGCGGCGCGACACAAATGGCCGGAACCAATCGGGCTCAGGAGATTTAAAACATCTTCTCGGGCTGGCGGCTGGGGGCAACCGCAGGCCAATTGCATTCGTCATTCTATATGGCGAATTAAACACTGGATTCGTAAATTAAAGATCACTTCAAAATCAAAAATAATATGCAAAATCATATTCTTAATTCGAATATTTATAATACATTATTATCGAAAAAATGAATTGAACACGACAGGTAGAAATTCGATTGCAGGGACACAACTTCCCCGATCCGCGCTTCTTTGCAGCAGCTTTGAAAGGATCTTTCATTTTGTGTGCGACAGATACACGAAAGACCTCTTGCCCCTCCCGCCTAGCTCGGGCAAAAAGCCCTTTCCAATCATGAGACAACGCCAGGAGATCGAAAATGGACGTTCGCGCCGCAGTTGCCATTCAGGCCGGAAAGCCGCTTGAGGTCATGACCGTTCAACTCGAAGGCCCCCGCGCCGGCGAAGTGCTGGTTGAGGTCAAGGCGACCGGCATCTGCCATACAGACGATTTCACGCTGTCGGGCGCGGATCCCGAAGGTCTGTTCCCGGCCATCCTCGGCCATGAAGGCGCCGGTATCGTTGTTGATGTCGGCCCCGGCGTCACCTCGGTCAAGAAAGGCGACCATGTCATTCCACTCTATACGCCGGAATGCCGCGAATGTTATTCCTGCACCTCGCGCAAGACCAATCTGTGCACCTCCATCCGCGCCACCCAGGGCCAGGGCGTGATGCCTGACGGAACAAGCCGGTTCTCGATCGGCAAGGACAAGATCCATCATTATATGGGCTGCTCGACCTTCTCGAACTACACCGTTCTGCCCGAGATCGCGTTGGCCAAGATCAACCCGGACGCTCCCTTCGACAAGGTCTGCTACATCGGCTGTGGCGTGACGACCGGCATCGGCGCCGTCATCAACACCGCCAAGGTGGAGATCGGCTCCACCGCCATCGTCTTCGGTCTCGGCGGAATCGGCCTCAATGTCCTGCAGGGTCTGCGCCTTGCGGGCGCCGACATGATCATCGGCGTGGATATCAATCCGGACCGAAAGGCCTGGGGCGAAAAATTCGGCATGACCCATTTCGTCAACCCGAAGGAAGTGGGCGACGACATCGTGCCCTATCTCGTCAACATGACGAAGCGCAATGGCGACCTGATCGGCGGCGCGGACTATACGTTCGACTGCACAGGTAACACAAAGGTCATGCGCCAGGCGCTGGAAGCCTCGCATCGCGGCTGGGGCAAGTCTGTCATCATCGGCGTTGCCGGCGCCGGCCAGGAAATCTCCACGCGTCCGTTCCAGCTGGTCACCGGCCGCAACTGGATGGGCACGGCCTTCGGCGGCGCACGTGGCCGCACCGATGTGCCGAAGATCGTCGACTGGTACATGGAAGGCAAGATCCAGATCGACCCGATGATCACCCACACCATGCCGCTTGAAGACATCAACAAGGGCTTCGACCTGATGCACAGGGGCGAAAGCATCCGCGGCGTCGTTGTTTATTGATCAATTGATATGATCAGGCCCCGCCTTTGATCAGACAAACACAAGGGCAGGCGCGCGGGCGCGGCTGTCCTTCATGCAAATGTGATTGTCCTCCCGCACCCTGCTCTCACTGTGATTAACGGGACGGTAAATCTATCGTCGTAAGCCGATACTGCGTGGAGTTGAAAACGCTCCACGGGCCAGAACGACGCCAGACAGCGGGAGCGACCTCTGAGAATCGTGCCGATCGACAACGGAAACCGCGTCGCCGCCGTTGCGCTTTTGACGAAGGGTTTCCCGGAAAAAAGCGAGGCCTTCTGGTCTCGCGGGCTGTCGTTCGTCAGCGCACATCACGCGCGGCTAAATTTCGGCGAGATCGGGCAATTGCTGATGAAGGGCGATGATGCCGTCGGTGTGCTTTTGACGATCAAAAGCCGCCTGCCCGACGAAGACAGGATGGTCGTCAATCTGTCGAGCTGGTATGTCGAGCCTTCCAGCCGGTGGTTCGCGCCACGCATGCTGCAAATGGCCTCGTCCTCGCAGGAAGAAACCTTCACCGACCTCACCCCTTCCCCGGAAGCCTGCAAGCTGAACGAAAGGCTGGGGTTCTCGACGGTGACGGATTATACGCTCTTTTATCCGCTGCTGCCAAAGGCGCTGGGCCCGGCAAGGGCGCGGCTTCGCCCGCTTGCCGACGTGCCCCCGGGCGCGCTGCCGGCGGCGATGCGTGACATGCTGGAGGATCATGCGCGTTTCGGCTGCATGGTGGCGGTTATGGAGGCGGATGGACGTCATCATCCCCTGGTGTTCTTAAAAACCATGACCAAGCGGCTGCCCACCGCCCGCCTCATCTATTGCGAGGACAGACAGCTCGCGCAAAGGCACATCTCCGCGATCGCCCGCCATCTTCTTCGCAAGGGCCGGCTCGCCATGACCATGGCGGCCTCTGACGAGGAGCGCGACGCCGGCGGATTTGCCGTTCTCAAATCCGCGCCAATGCAAGTAAAAGGCGCATGGAACCCACGGTTTATTAACGAAACATACTCAGAATTGGTGTTATTGCCACCCTGGGTATTGGGACGCTCTTGAAAAGACCGCGTTGAACCTTGCCTGCAAAGAAGAAAAGGCGCTTCGGCCACTCTATCCCGAGAGCGCGAACGAGCGGAGAACAAGCATGGTTTCAGCGCAACTCAGGGAAGCGGATGTGTCAGAGACCATCTATTCCTACCTCTCGCAGCGTTTTCCGGCTCACGCACCATTTGCGGCCGATACGCAATTGCTCGAAGGCGGCGTGATCGATTCGCTCGGCTTTCTCGAGCTGATGATCTTTCTCGGCGAAGGCTTCGGCATCATTCTCAGTGACGAACATTTCACGCCGGGCAATCTCGGCACGCCGGCGGATCTGATCGCCTTCGTCATGCAGGAACGCCGGAAATGACACCCCACGTGCTGCTGCACCACCTGCTCACCGCGCGGGCTGAAAGCAGCGGTGAGGCGCTAGTCTTCAAAGAAAAATCATTGAGCTACCGCGAGTTTTCGCAGGCGGCCGCACGTTGCGCGGCAGCCTTGCAGGATGCAGGTGCGGAGCGTGGTGACCGCGTCGTCGTCTTTCTGCCACGCGGCATCGAGGAATGCTGGTCGATCTTTGGCGTGAGCATGGCCGGCGGCGTTTTCGTGCCGGTCAACGCGCTCCTGAAAGCGCAGCAGATCCGCCATATCGTCAGGGATTGCGGCGCGAAAATCGTCATCAGCAGTGCTGCGATGACGGATGAGCTGAAAGCGGCGCTGGAAGATCTGCCGCATGTCAAAGTGCTGCAGGCGGAAGATATGGATAACCGCCCGGCCGCGCCCGCCAAAGCCTCGGCGGCAATCGGCGAGGACCTCGCGGCGATCCTTTATACCTCCGGCTCCACCGGCTCGCCCAAGGGCGTGATGCTGTCGCACCGCAATCTTCTCGCCGGTGCGCGCATCGTGCGCACCTATCTTGAGATCACCGAAAAAGATCGCATCCTCTCCATCCTGCCCTTCAGTTTCGACTATGGCCTGAACCAGCTGCTGACGGCGGTGGAACAGGGTGCAACGACGATCATCTCCACCTTTAGGCTGGGCGACGATATCGTCAGGGATCTGCGTGACCATGCCATTACCGGGCTTGCCGGCGTTCCGACCGTCTGGGCGATCCTGACGAGAGCAGCGCCATTGCTGACGAAGACGCCGCTGCCGCATCTGCGTTACATTACCAATTCCGGCGGGCGCGTGCCGCAGGAAACCGTGAGGGCGATGCGCGAAAAGCTGCCGGACACCAAAATCTACCTGATGTATGGCCTCACCGAAGCCTTCCGCTCCACATTCCTGCCGCCGGAAGAGATCGACCGCCGCCCGACCTCCATCGGCAAGGCCATTCCGGAATGCGAAATCTTCATCGTCACCGCTGAGGGACAGCGCGCCAAACCGGGCGAACCCGGCATTCTCGTCCATCGCGGCCCGACCGTCTCGCTGGGTTACTGGAACCGGCCGGAAGATACCGCCAAGGTGCTGCGCCCTCACCCTTTCATTCCGGCTGAACGCGGCGGCGAGACCGTCTGTTATTCCGGCGATCTGGCGGTGGAAGACGAAGACGGCTTTTTCAGCTTCGTTGCCCGCAATGATGCGATGATAAAATCCTCCGGTTATCGCATCAGCCCGACCGAGGTGGAAGAAAGCCTGATGTCGACAGGCCTCTTCCAGCAGGTTGCGGTCATCGGCCTGCCGGACCCCTTTGCTGGCGAAAAGGTGCATGCCGTGGCAACCGCCGCCAATGAGAATATCGATGTTTCGACAGCGCTCAAGAAAGCCGCCGAAATGCTCGCCCCCTTCATGATTCCGCGCGCCATAGAACTGGTCGACCGGCTTCCGGTCACGGCCAATGGCAAGGTGGATTACCGCGCGCTGGTGCGCGAACGGACGGACAATGGCGCCCACGGATAAACCCCAAAGCCACGGCCCGGCCCTTGCCGCCGCGCAATTCGCAGTCAACGAAAACGATCTCGTCATCGGCGGCCTTGCGGTGCGCGATATCGTTGCCGAGACCGGAACGCCGTGCTTCCTCTATGACGCGAGCGCCATGCGCCGCGCCTATCGGGATCTCGCAACCGCGCTCAGCGGTTTTGCCGATATCTTTTATTCGGTGAAGGCCAATCCCTTGCCCGCCATCATCTCGCTTTTCCGCGAAGAAGGCGCCGGCGCGGAAATCGCCTCCGTCGGTGAATATCGCGCCGCCATCAAGGCGGGCATGCCGCTGGAAAAGATCATCTTCGCCGGCCCCGGTAAACGCGCGGCCGAATTACTGGAAGTGATCAAGGGCGGCATCGGCGAAATCCATATCGAAAGCGCCGAGGAAATCGCCCGCATCGAGGCAATCGGCAGGCCGGTCAAGGCCTCCATCCGCATCAATCCGGTGCCGGATGCGCAGGCCGGCGCCATGCGCATGGGCGGCAAGGCCACCGCCTTCGGCTTCGATGAGGAAGAGCTGGAAAACGTCCTGCCCTTGTTCAGGGACAGCAGACATATCGATCTCGTCGGCATCCATATTTACGGCGGCACGCAGATCCTCGACGCGGACATGCTTGTCTCTCAATGGAGACACTCGATCTCCCTTGCGGCGCGCATGGCGGAAATGCTCGGCAGGCCGCTTCAGACCATCGATCTCGGCGGCGGCCTCGGCATCCCCTATTTCGCCGGAGAAACGCCGCTCGATCTTGCAGCGGTCAGCGCCGCCATTCCCGACCTCAAGGCCTTGATGCAGGCGCATCCGCTGATCGCCGACGCCCATGTCATCGTCGAACCGGGCCGTTTCCTGGCAGGCCCCGGCGGCGTCTATGTGGCGGAAGTCAATTCGGTAAAGACCTCGCGCGGCACCACCTTCGTGGTAACGGATGGCGGCATGCACCACCATCTGGCGGCCTCCGGCAATCTCGGCCAGATCGTCAAGCGCAACTACCCCATCGTCACACCGGCCATGATGCAGGCGGATTACGACGAGACGGCAACCATCGTCGGCCCGCTCTGCACACCGCTCGACACGCTCGCCCGCAATGCGACCCTGCCGAATCTGAAGGCCGGCGATCTCCTCGCCATCCTGCAATCGGGAGCCTATGGCGCCAGTGCCAGCCCTTCGGGTTTTCTAAGCCATCCGGCGGCGAAGGAAGCGCTGGTGGAAGATGGTGCGTTTGAGGTGATTGGGCGCTGAGGATGTGTTGTCGCGAAACCCGTAGCCGGTTTCTTACGGACGCATATCTGGCTGCTGATATTGGAGCCTCCTCCAACCTCCCTCATTCCTGTGCTTGTCACAGGAATCCAGTCGGCGCACGTCTGTGCGACGGGAGGAATCTTTTCAGCCCAAGGACTTGGACTGGCTGGATTCCTGTGACAAGCACAGGAATGAGGGAGGAGAGAGCATTGCCGAAGACAGAACACTTCGAGTTTGCCGCACCTCTCTCCCGATCACTCCCGCAACAACCTGTCGCCCACCGCAAACTTGGATTTCAGCAGACACTCATCATATTCCGCCTCGGCATCGGAATCGAAGACGATGCCGCCGCCGACGTTGAAGACCGCGCGGCCGCCATCGAACAGCATCAGCGTGCGGATCGCCACCGAAAAACGCATTTCTCCACTCGGAGACATGAAGCCGATCGCACCGCAATAGGCGTCGCGCGGCGTCTGCTCCAGCTCACGCAGGATCTTCATCGCCCACATTTTCGGTGCGCCGGTCACCGAGCCGCAGGGAAACAGCGCCGCAAAAATATCCTCTACCGTCACACCGGGCAAAAGCTTCGCCCGCACATGGCTGACCATCTGGTGCACGGTGGGATAGGTCTCGATATCGAACAGTCGCGGCACATCGAGGCTGCCGACCTCGGTGATGCGGGAAATATCGTTGCGCAGGAGATCGACGATCATGCGGTTTTCGGCGAGCGTCTTTTCATCCTCAAGCATCGCCGCGATGATCGCCCGGTCCTCTTGCGCATTCGCGCCACGCGGCATCGTACCCTTCATCGGATGGGTCTCGATGAAACCCTCGCGATCCACCGAGAAAAACAGCTCCGGTGAGCGTGACAGGATAACCGGGCCGCCGAGATCGACCAGCGCGCCATATTTGACCGGCTGGCGCTCGACCAATGACCAGAAGGCCGTCAGCGGATCGCCGCTCCAGCCCGCATGTATCGGCATGGTCAGATTGCCCTGATAACAGTCGCCCCGGCGCAGATGCCCGTGCAGCCGCTCGAAGCGCTGGCAATAGTCTTCAAGGCTCCATGCGGGCACAGGATCGGACAGAAAGGCATCCGCATCCGGCAGGTCTGTAGGCCGCGCGAACCGACCCTCATCCGGCTGCGGGCCGGAAAAGACGCCGAATCGTAAAAACGGCACGTTGCGGGGCTCGGCCGCAAAAGGCGCAAGTTTAGGCTCGAACAGGAAACCGGCCTCGTAGGACATATAGCCGGCAAGATATTTCCCGTCGCGACGCAGCTGCTCCATGCGCTTCAGCGCCGCAAAAAATGCCTCAGGCTCGTCCGCGACGATGATCTCTTCCGGCTCGGTGAAGGCTGTCACCGTGCCGGTCGTGTCATCCCGGAAAAGAACGTAAGGCGCATGTGCCAATGAAAGCGTCCGAAACAGGAGAGAGGGTCGGGAAGCGTCAGACGGGGTCTATGTCGCCGCGCGCCCACATCTCTATGGTTTCCGCATAAAAATCGGCGAAACGGCCTTCCTCGATCGACTTGCGGATACCCTGCATCAGCTCCTGATAATAGGCAAGGTTGTGCCAGGAGAGCAGCATGCCGCCCAGCGCCTCGTTGGAGCGCGTGAGGTGATGCAGATAGGCGCGGGAATAATCGCGCGAGGCCGGGCAGTTGGACTGCTCGTCGAGCGGGCGCATATCCTCGGCATGGCGGGCGTTGCGGATATTGACCCTGCCACGGCGGGTAAAGGCAAGCCCGTGGCGGCCGGAACGGGTCGGCATCACGCAGTCGAACATGTCGATGCCACGCGCCACCGATTTCAGGATATCGTCAGGCGTGCCGACGCCCATCAGGTAACGCGGCTTTTCGGTGGGCAGCACCGGCAGGGTGATGTCGAGCATGCCCAGCATCACATCCTGCGGCTCGCCGACGGCAAGACCGCCGACCGCATAGCCCTTCAGATCAAGCTGCTTCAGCCCTTCGGCGGAACGGACGCGCAGATCCGGCTGGTCGCCGCCCTGCACGATGCCGAACATGGCCTTGCCGGGCTGCTCGCCGAAGGCGACACGGCAGCGCTCGGCCCAGCGCAACGACATTTCCATCGCCCGCTCGATTTCCTTGCGCTCTGCCGGCAGCGCGATGCATTCGTCGAGCTGCATCTGGATGTCGGAATCAAGCATGCCCTGAATTTCGATGGAGCGTTCCGGCGACATGTGGTGCAGCGAGCCGTCCACATGGCTCTTGAAGGTCACACCCTGCTCATCCAGCTTGCGCAGGCCGGAAAGCGACATGACCTGAAACCCGCCGCTATCGGTGAGGATCGGATGCGGCCAGCGGATCAGCTCATGCAGGCCGCCAAGGCGGGCAACACGCTCAGGACCCGGCCGCAGCATCAGGTGATAGGTATTGCCGAGAATGATATCGGCCCCCAGTTCGCGCACCTGATCGAGATACATGGCCTTGACGGTGCCGACCGTGCCGACCGGCATGAAGGCAGGCGTGCGGATGACGCCGCGCGGCATGGCGACTTCGCCGAGGCGTGCGCCGCCGCTCGTGGCTTTCAGGGTGAAGGTGAATTTGTCGTGCATCAGTTTTTCCGGAACAACAGGCTGGAATCGCCATAGGAATAGAAGCGGTATCCGGTTTCGATGGCGTGCTTATAAGCGTCACGCATCGTTTCGAGACCGCAGAAAGCCGAAACGAGCATGAAAAGCGTCGATTTCGGCAGGTGGAAATTCGTCATCAGAATATCGACCGCGCGGAAGCGGTATCCCGGCGTGATGAAGATGCCGGTGGCATCGGACCATGGGTGGATAACACCATTCTCATCGGCCGCACTTTCGATCAGGCGCAGCGATGTCGTGCCGACGCAAACGATGCGTCCGCCGCGCGCCTTTACCGCATTCAGCCGGTCGGCGGTTTCCTGCGACACATGGCCGATCTCGAAATGCATCTTGTGATCGTCGGTATCGTCGGACTTCACCGGAAGGAAGGTGCCTGCCCCAACGTGAAGCGTCACGAAATGCCGCTCGATACCCACCCTGTCCAGCGCGGCAAACAGATCGGGCGTGAAATGCAGCCCGGCGGTGGGGGCGGCAACGGCTCCCTTTTCGCGGGCGTAAATGGTCTGGTAGTCGGTCTGGTCCTGCGCATCTTCCGGCCTCTTGGCGGCGATATAAGGCGGCAGGGGAATATGGCCGACGGAGGCGATCGCCTCGTCCAGCACCGGGCCGGAGACGTCGAACAGCAGCGTGATCTCGCCCTCCTCGCCCTTTTCCTCGACGGTGGCTTCCAGATGGGCAAGGCCGCAGGCATTGTCGCGCTCGTAACCGAAACGGATGCGGTCGCCCTGCTTGATGCGCTTGCCGGGACGCGCGAAAGCCTTCCAGCGGGATTGATCGGCGCGCATGTGCAGTGTGGCCGAAACTGCCGTCTCCGGCGCACCTTCGCGCAGCCTGACACCCTCGAGCTGGGCGGGAATGACGCGGGTGTCGTTAAAGACAAGCGCATCGCCGGGCTTCAGGAAGGACGGCAGGTCGAAGACGCGGTGGTCTTCCATACGGTTTTCATTCGGATCGACCACCAGCAGACGCGCGCTGTCGCGCGGGTTCGCCGGGCGAAGGGCGATATTCTCCTCGGGCAGATCGAAATCGAACAGGTCTACGCGCATTGCAAGGGCTTCCAGAAATTCGATGACACGGCACGGTGTTTTGCATCCCGACGCATCCGCCCCCTCATTCCTGTGCTTGTCACAGGAATCCAGTCGACGCGCGTCTGCGCGACGAGAAGAGTCCTTTCAGCCCAAAGACTTGGACTGGCTGGATTCCTGTGACAAGCACAGGAATGAGGGAAGAAGAGAACGACGCGACGGATGGCAGGCTCCAAACCTGTCGCCCCGCCGCCTGCATCACGTACCGTCAATAAACATCAAAACCCGCCCCGCATAAACTGCGAGACGGGTCGAACTGCAATTTCCGATGATCAGGCCGCAGAAGCGAGCTTGATGGAAACGATCGAATCGGGATCCTTCACCGGCTCGCCGCGCTTGACCTTGTCGATGGCTTCCATGCCTTCGATGACCTGGCCCCAGACGGTGTACTGCTTATTGAGCCAGGGCGAATCGGTGAAGCAGATGAAGAACTGCGAGTTGGCGGAGTTCGGGCTCTGCGAACGGGCCATGGAGCAGGTGCCGCGCACGTGCGGAATGGCGGAGAATTCAGCCTTCAAGTCCGGCTTGTCAGAGCCGCCCATGCCGGCGCGGGCCGGGTTGAAGCTTTCCGCACCCTTCTTGCCGAACTTCACGTCGCCCGTCTGGGCCATGAAGTCTTCGATGACGCGGTGGAAAACGACGCCGTCATAAGCGCCTTCAGAAACGAGTTCCTTGATGCGGGCAACGTGGCCCGGAGCAACTTCCGGAAGAAGCTGGATCACGACCTTGCCGGTCGTCGTTTCCATGATGATGGTGTTTTCCGGATCCTTGATCTCGGCCATGATTATTCTCCTCTGTTCGGGCTCTATTGCCCTACCTTACTTCTTGCCGACGGTGACCTTGATCATCCGGTCGGGGTTGGAAACTTCGCCATTGCCGCCGGCGCCGCGCTTGATCTTGTCCACGGCTTCCATGCCGGACACGACCTTGCCGACCACGGTATATTGACCGTTCAGGAACGGACCGTCGGCAAACATGATGAAGAACTGCGAATTGGCGGAATTCGGATCCTGCGAGCGGGCCATACCGACCACGCCGCGCGTGAACGGCACCTTGGAGAATTCAGCCGGAATATCCGGCAGGTCGGAGCCGCCGGTGCCGGCACGCTGGGCGCTGAAGCCCTTCTCCATGTTGCCATACTGCACGTCGCCGGTCTGCGCCATGAAGCCGTCGATGACGCGGTGGAAGGCAACATTGTCATAAGCGCCCTTCTTGGCCAGCGCCTCGATCTGCGCCACGTGTTTGGGCGCGACATCAGGCATCAGCTCGATGACAACGGGACCGTCCTTCAGCTGGACGGTCAGGAGTTCGGCGGCAGATGCAAGGGTGCTGGCGGCAAGCGCGCCCGCAAACAGGGCGCCGGCAAAGGCAAATCGAACGAGTTTCATCGGATTGGCTCCAGAATGTGAGGCTGAAGTCAGCGCTTCAGCTTGGCGTTGAGGGCTTCAAGCACGGTTTTGGGCACGAAGGCGTCCACATTGCCGCCCATGGCGGCGATCTGCCGGACCAATGTGGCTGTAATGGGTCGCGACGAAGTGCCGGCGGGCAGGAATACGGTCTGGATATCAGGCGCCATCTGGCGATTCATGCCAGCCATCTGCATTTCATAATCAAGATCGGTGCCATCACGCAGGCCGCGCAACAAAAGACGCGCGCCGTGCTGACGGGCGGCATCGACAACCAGATTATCGAAGGAAACGACTTCCATGCGCGCCGCCTCGCCCGGCAGGGTCTCGGAAAGGGCCTGGCGTATCAGCGCCGCCCGCTCCTCGAAACTGAACATCGGCGCTTTTCCGGGATGGATGCCGACGGCGACGATGACTTTGGACGCCACGTTCAGTGCCTGGATAAGCACATCCAGATGTCCGTTGGTCATCGGATCGAAGGATCCTGGATAAAAGGCAATCGTCATATCGCTCTCAGGTGGTGGGCGTTATGTGCCGCCTTTTGTCATGGAGACGGGCTCGGCGCAAGACTTTTACCACCCAAGCCCGTGTTCCGGACGGCCTGAACCACGGATGAATGGGCCGTTCAGTGCGGTTTCAGGGCTATTTTCTATAAATGCACACCATCAGGAAACCGAAACGCCCCTCACCCGTTAAGCATCCGGAGTATTGAAAATGCTGGCCTTCATGATCGTCCTTTCGATCGTCGCATCATTCGCTGCCGAGTACCTTTTTCTCGAATGATGCCCATCGCCAGTTTCCTGAACGCCAGATGAACAAGCCATTCAAGGAAGTTTCACAGGCGCGATGCTAATCGATTTTTACGATTGACGCGGAACATGATCGCACATGGCGCGTTAAGAAAGAACCAAAGGAACGGACAGATGTTTGTAAGAGAAAAACAGTCTACTTCGGCAAAGATCAGTGTCATCAGCACCGCCTGGACAGTACTGGTCATCGCCATGGTGGCAACGACGTTTAGTATTTATGAACAGAAGCCTGAAAAGCAGGGTCCGGACTATCCGCAGCTGACCGCCCGTTATCAGTATATGAATTATTACTGATAGAGGGCGAGAATTTCTCGCAACACACGGAGATACTATCATGTTCACATTTTTGACGCTGCTTCTTGCCCTGATCAGCATTATGTTCGTGACATCGATGATCTCCGTCGTCGCCGAGATGCGGCGCGAAGACGAGGAATTCAAAGCCATGATCAGGCGCGATCGCGCTTTTTGAGCGAAGAATACGATTTGATCGCCCTTCAAAAGATGATTCTTAGCAACCGCCTGGGTCCCCTGGGCGGTTTTATTTTGCCAAGGCGCCGGCCTCTCCTTCCCTCATTCCTGTGCCCGTCACAGGAATCCAGACGACGCGCGTCTGCGCGGCGGGAGGTGTCCTTTCAGCCCAAGGGCTTGGGCTGGCTGGATTCCTGTGACGAGCACAGGAATGAGGGCGGACAGGCACCCGATATCGAACCATCGCATCCATTTCACGCGTCCCAATCACACAAGCGTTTTCAAAACCCCGTTTTTCCAAGGCAAATTCCCTTCAATTTCCGTTTGGATTGATTTAAGGAACGCCGATACGTTGCGGGCCGGACGGCTGGCGACCGCAAGGACGTTCCTGTGAGGTTTGCATAACGATGCTCGATTCCCTGAGAAATGCTTCTCGAACCATGGCAGCCAAGCTGCTGCTTCTCCTGCTTGTTGTTTCGTTTGGCGTCTGGGGCGTCTCCGCATCACTCGTCACCGCCAATTCGCATGCGGTCATGACCGTCGGCGACCAGACGGTCAGCCCCGAGGAGTTCCGCCTCGCCTATCAGCGTCAGATTTCAGATCTCAGCCGCCAGTTCGGCACCCGTCTGACAACGGAACAGGCCAAGGCCTTCGGCATCGACCGCCAGGTGTTCAGCCAGCTTGCCGCGGGTGCTGCCCTCGACGAGCTGGCCTCGAAGATGAATCTCGGCCTTTCGGAAGACCGCCTCGCCAACCTTATTGCCGAAGACCCGGCCTTCAAGTCGGTCAACGGCCAGTTCGACCGTAATCTCTTCAGCGAGCGGCTGCGCAATTCCGGTTTCCGCGAAGACGACTACATCAAGGAACGCAGCAAGGTTGCCGTCAGAAGCCAGATCGTCGAAGCCGTCTCGGATGGTTTTGCAGCGCCGCAGGTGCTGGTCGATGCGCTGAAGCAGTATCGCAACGAGCAGCGCGCGGTCGATTACGTCATTCTTTCCAACGCCGTCATTCCGCCGGTGAAGGCACCGGGCGACGACGTGCTGACGCCCTGGTTCGAGACCAACAAGACGAAATATCGCGCCCCTGAATTCCGCAAGTTCACCTATGTGAAGCTGGAACCGTCGGACATTGCCGATCAGGCCTCGGTGACGGATGCGCAGATCGCCGATTATTACGAGAGCCACAAGGACAGCTTCCGCACTGCCGGCCGCCGCACGGTGGAGCAGTTGACCTTCCCGGGCAAGGAGATGGCCGAAGCCGCCGCCGAACAGATCCGCCTCGGCAACACCACCTATGATCAGGTCGTGAAGGATCAGGGCAAGACGCCGTCCGACGTCACGCTCGGTGAATTCACCAAAGACACCATTCCCGACCAGTCGATTGCCGATGCGGCCTTCGCCATCCAAAAGGATGGTGGCGTCTCCGCAGTCGTCGAGGGCTCCTTCGGCCCGGTCATCCTGCGCGTCACCGGCATCAAGCCGGAAACCACCCGCACGCTGGAAGAGGCGAAAGAGGACATCCGCAAGGACCTCGCCACCGCCGCAGCCGCGGAAGAAATCACCAATGTGCATGACCGTTACGAGGACCTGCGCGCCGGCGGTTCCTCGCTTGCCGATGCTGCCAAGCAGCTGAACCTCAAGCCCGTCACCATCGCCGCCATCGATGCCGCCGGCCTCGATGAAAAGGGCGATGCGGTTCAGGGCCTGCCCTCCCCGCAGCTGGCACAGGAAGTCTTCAAGACCGAACCCGGCACCGAAGCGCTGCCGATCAACCTCGGCCGTGAAGGTTACATCTGGTTCGACGTCGACCAGATCATCGCCGCCCGCGACCGCACGCTTGCCGAAGTGCGCGACGATGTCGTCGCCGACTGGACGGCGGAGCAGCAGCGGATGGCGCTGGCCACCAAGGCCGACGAGCTGAAAGCCCGCGTTGAAAAGGGTGAGACCCTTGAAGCCGTGGCTGGTGAACTGAGCCTTGCCGTCGAACAGAAATCCGGCTTGCGCCGCACAAGCGAAGACGCGATTTTCGGCCAGCAGACGATCGCGGCCGTCTTCTCCGGCGCTGAGGGCAAGGTGGGAACGGCGGCTGATGCCGACGGCTCCAGCCGCATCCTCTTCAAGGTCACGTCCGTTGACACCAATGCGCCTGCCGATGCGCTCGCCAGTGACGACCAGCAATTCGCCGCCATCGCCCGCGCGGCCGGCGACGACATGCTGGACCAGATGGTCAACCGCCTGCAGAATGATTATGGTGTGACCATCAATCAGGCCCTCGCCGACCAGGCGATGGTCGACTTCTAACCGGGGGGCGATAAAGATGGCCGAACTGAAGCCGCTGATCGCCAAGGTCGCGAACGGCGAAAGCCTGAACCGCGAGGAATCGCGGGCAGCTTTCGACATTCTGATGTCGGGCGAAGCCACCCCGTCGCAGATCGGCGGTTTCCTGATGGCGCTGCGCGTGCGCGGAGAAACGGTGGACGAAATCGTCGGCGCCGTCTCCTCCATGCGCGCCCGCATGCTGCCTGTCTCGGCCCCCGCCAATGCCATCGATATCGTCGGAACCGGCGGTGATGGCATCGGCACCTACAATATCTCGACGCTAGCCTCAATCATCGTCGCCGGCACGGGCCTGCCGGTCGCCAAGCATGGCAACCGCGCTCTGAGCTCCAAATCCGGCACGGCGGATGCGCTTTCCGCGCTCGGCGTGAAGCTCGATATCGGCCCCGATCTCATCGCCCGCTGCATCAGCGAGGCGGGTCTCGGCTTCATGTTCGCGCAGCTGCACCACTCCGCCATGCGCCATGTCGGCCCGAGCCGTGTCGAACTCGGCACACGCACGATCTTCAACCTGCTTGGCCCCCTTTCCAACCCGGCGGGCGCAAAACGGCAATTGCTCGGCGTCTTCTCGCCACGCTGGCTGGTGCCGCTTGCCGAAGTGCTGCGTGATCTTGGCTCGGAGAGCATCTGGGTCGTGCATGGCGACGGCATGGATGAGGTGACCACCACGGGCGTCACCCATGTGGCGGCGCTGGAAAACGGCAAGATCCGCACATTCGACCTGACGCCAAAGGATTTCGGTGTTCAGCCGGCTCAGATGAACGATCTGAAGGGCGGCGACGGCATTGCCAATGCGGCGGCGCTGCGTGAGGTTCTGTCCGGGAAACGCAATGCCTATCGCGACGTGTCGCTGTGCAATGCGGCCGCAGCCCTCGTCATTGCCGGCAAGGCGGAAACGCTGGGTCAGGCGATGACGATTGTCAGCGAGGCGCTCGATAGCGGCGCGGCAGCCGCAGCGCTGGAGCGTCTGGTCGCCGTCTCAAACGAGGCAGACCCCAAGCAGGCCGACCATTGAAAGGAATGAGAGCGAAACCATGAGCGACATTCTGAAAAAGATCGAACTCTACAAGCGCGAGGAAATCGCCGCCGCCAAGGCGAAGGTTTCCCTTGCCGATCTGAAAGCAATGGCCGAGGGCCAGACCGCGCCGCGCGGCTTTTACAGGGCGCTCAGGACAAAACAGGCCGAGGGCAAGTTCGGCCTGATCGCCGAAATCAAGAAGGCCAGCCCGTCCAAGGGCCTGATCCGCCCGGATTTCGATCCGCCGGCGCTGGCGGCCGCCTATGAAGCGGGCGACGCCGCCTGTCTTTCGGTGCTGACGGACAGCCCAAGCTTTCAGGGCGCGCCGGAATTCCTGACCGCCGCCCGCAATGCCTGCGCCCTGCCGGCGCTGCGCAAGGATTTCATGTTCGACACCTATCAGGTGCATGAGGCCCGCGCCTGGGGCGCGGACTGCATTCTCCTCATCATGGCCTCACTCTCCGACGACGAGGCAAAACGCCTGGAAGACGAGGCTTTCGCGCTCGGCATGGACGTGCTGGTCGAGGTTCATGATGCGGAAGAGACAGAACGGGCGCTGAAGCTCGCCTCGCCGCTTCTCGGCATCAACAACCGCAATCTGCGCACCTTCGAAGTCAGCCTCGAAACCAGCGAGAAGCTGGCTGGTCTCGTGCCCGCCGACAAGCTGCTGGTCGGCGAAAGCGGCATCTTCACCCATGAGGATTGCAAGCGGCTGGAAAAGAGCGGCATCAGCACTTTCCTCGTCGGCGAAAGCCTGATGCGCAAGGACGATGTGACGGCGGCCACCAGGGCGCTGCTGACCGGCAGGACCGGCGTTCTGGCAGCGGAATGATCGCCCCATGAGCGAGGCGGGCAAGCTGACCCATATAGACGCCGCCGGCGAGGCCCATATGGTCGATGTCGGCGACAAGGCCGAGACCGTCCGCATCGCCATTGCCGAGGGTTTCGTACGGATGAAGCCGGAAACGCTGACGCTGATCCGTGACGGCAATGCCAAGAAGGGCGACGTCATCGGCACTGCCCGGCTCGCGGGCATCATGGCCGCCAAGCAGACCGCAAACCTCATCCCGCTCTGCCACCCGCTGATGCTGACCAAGGTTTCGGTCGACATCACCGAAGACATTGCCCTGCCCGGCCTGCGGGTGGAAGCCATGGTGAAACTATCGGGCAAGACCGGCGTGGAGATGGAAGCGCTGACCGCCGTTTCCATCTCCTGCCTGACGATCTATGACATGGCCAAGGCCGCCGACAAGGCGATGGAAATCGTCAATATCCGCCTTCTCGAAAAAAGCGGTGGCAAATCTGGCGATTTCCGACGACAGGAGAGCTAAATGAAACCGCTGCTGCCGGTGGACGAGGCCACAAGGCGCCTTCTGGAGGCGGCGGTTCCGGTCGCGGACAGCGAGACATTGCCGCTTGCCGACTGCGATGGCCGCATTCTCGCGGCTGACCTAGCGGCGCGTCTGACGCAGCCGCCTTTCGACGCTTCCGCCATGGACGGCTATGCGCTGCGCAGCGCCGACGCGCCTGAAATCGGCTCGGTTCTCACCGTCATCGGCCAAGCCGCCGCCGGCCATGCTTTTACAGGTACGGTGGGGCAAGGCGAGGCCGTGCGCATCTTCACCGGCGCGCCGGTCCCCACAGGGGCCGACACCATTCTCATTCAGGAAGACGCCGAAGTGCTGGAGGGCGGAAAAATCCGCACCACCTTCGAAGTCGCCGCAGGGAGACACATTCGCCCGCGCGGACAGGATTTTGCCGAGGGTGAAACGGTTCTGAAGGCGGGGCGCGAACTCGGTTTTACCGATCTCACCGTCGCGGCGGCAATGAACCATTCCACGCTTCCCGTCTATCGCAGGCCGCTCGTCGCCATCCTTGCCACCGGCGACGAATTGCTGCCGCCCGGAAGCACGCCGCAGCCGGCGCAGATCATCGCCTCGAACACCTTCGGGGTCGCGGCCCTTGCCCGGACTGCCGGAGCCGACATTCTCGATCTCGGCATCATCGCTGACGATGACGCGCTGATCCGCGCCGCCATCGACAAGGCCGTGGCGGCAAAGGCCGACGTGCTGGTAACGCTCGGCGGCGCATCGGTCGGCGACCACGATCTCGTGCAGGCGGCGCTGAAGGCCGAAGGCATGCAGCTTGATTTCTGGCGCATCGCCATGCGCCCGGGAAAACCGCTGATGGTCGGCGCCATCGGAACCATGCAGGTGCTGGGCCTGCCCGGAAACCCGGTCGCGAGCCTCGTCTGCAGCCTGCTTTTCCTCGAGCCCCTGCTCCGCAGCATCGCCCGCCGCGCGCCCCTGCAACGCGTTGCTACCGCCCGGACCGCCACGCCGCTGAAAGCAAACGACCACCGGCAGGATTATCTTCGCGCCCGTTTCCACACCGACGAGAACGGCGTACTGATGGCGGAAGCCTATACCAAGCAGGATTCATCGATGATGAAGATATTGGCCCATTCCGATGGCCTGATCGTGCGACCGCCGCACGCGCCGGCGGTGGAAGCCGGGACGGTATGCCAGGTGATAAGGCTCAAGGCCTGACGAGAGCGGGGCTACACCATACGATGCCTGCCGAGGCGATGTCCTGTTTCGAAAGTTCGCCTGACGGACACTCCACGCAGGCGCGGCCTATTTGACCGCACCGAAACGTGCTGAGCCGGCGGATTAAAACTATAAGATTGTTATATCTCGATATGTTGAAGAAGTGTACGACCTATAGGCGACGTTTTGCCTAAATGAAATAGGCCGCCGCCTAACCATTTCCCGCCTATTGCCCCACATTGTTGTGCCAAAATAAATCACTCGAATCCCATTCTCGGGATTGACAGAATAAATACGATGCTGTCACCAAGACGAATAGTAGAGGGAAAAAATTCCGGAAATCCTAGAAAATGAAAATTACTTATAATTATCAATTAAATAAGATAAAAATCGGCGAAAATGGAATTTCCGGGAACAAAAATTAGTTTCCCATAAATTAAGCTTTCCAAAACGGGCTTCATAATAATAATCATAGTCGATAAGCAGACTCACTGGAGTTTCTTGATGAACACGGCATCCACGCCCAAAACCACGGGACCCGACATTGCCGGGCAGATTGCCTACGCCATGCGGAGCATGGGTGTTTCGCCGATCCCGCGCAATTACAGCCTTTTTTACGAAGCCTATATCGGCTCGAACCCTGCTTTGACAAAGGATCTGGCGGCGCTTGGAAACCGCGTCACGCAGGAGGATCTGGACGAGCTTTCCACGCGTTACGGCGAAGGCACTCCCGGACGGGCCATCGACGACGCGCACGAGAAGCTGCGGCGTGAACTGGAGGCGCTGCTGGGCACGCTGCGGCGGGAACAGTCCTCCATCGAGAACTACAACAGGATTCTCGGCGAAACACGCCAGCGCATCGACGACAAGAATGTCTCGAGCACCAATATTCTGAAGAATGCGATTTCGTTGCTGGCCGAGGCCACCGGGTCGAAAATCATCGATGGCGAAAAGGCGTTCAACGACGTCAACCGCCATGCCGAGGAAATGCATCAGGTCCGCCTGGAACTGGATGAATATAAGCGCATCGCCAATACCGATTCGCTGACCCGCCTTTCCAACCGGCGCGCTTTCGACGACAGGCTGGCCTCCATCTATGACAGCTCCATCGGCCTGCAATATACCTCGCTCGTCCTGCTCGATATCGACCATTTCAAGCGGATCAACGACACCTTTGGACACCCCGTCGGCGACAAGATTCTCGCCACCGTCGCCTCGGTCATCCGCGCCAATGTCCGCAAGGATGGCTTCGTCGCCAGAAGCGGCGGTGAGGAATTCGCCATCATTCTCGATGGCAATACGCCCGAGGAAGTCATGGTGATGTGCGAGCGCATCCGCCTGTCGCTGGAAAGCACGCCGTTCCGCAATTCCAGATCAGGCGCAGACTATGGCACGGTGACGATCTCCATCGGCTTTGCCTCCGCCGCGCAGGCGACCAATCCAAGCGAGCTTTATGGCCACGCCGATACCGCGATGTATCACGCCAAGGAAACCGGCAGGAACCGATCCGTCTTTTATGAGGACGGTATGCAGAAGAATTATACCGGCAAGAACTGGCTGATTTATCGGACGTAGAGTGAGGTGCGCCTGCCCTCTCCACCCTCATTCCTGTGCTCGTCACAGGAATCTAGCCAGCCCAAGTCCTTGGGCTGAAAAGGCCTCTTCTCGTCGCGTAGACACGCGTCGGCTGGATTCCTGTGACAAGCACAGGAATGAGGGCGGTGTGCGGCAGGTCACAGAACCCTTCACCACATCGTCTTTGCCGCCCGCGCGGCCCATTCTCTGTCATAGGTTTCCTGATCGAACTCCGCCTTTGCGGCTTTCAGCAGCACGCCCGGTGTGGGCAAAGATGCGGGTTCGACAAAATTGGCAGGGTTCCACAGTTCGGAGCGCATGAGAGCCCTCGCGCACTGGAAATAGACCTCATCGATCTCCACCACGATCACCGTGCGCGGATGTTTGCCGTCCATTTCGAAGCTCTGCAGCAGATCGGCATCGACCGAAACGGCCGCGCGGCCGTTGACGCGCATCGTCGTATTCGAGCCGGGGATCAGAAACATCAGCGCCACACGCGGGTCGCGCACGATGTTCAAAAGCGAATCGACGCGGTTATTGCCGCGCCAGTCGGGCAGTAGCAGGGTCCTGTCGTCAGCCACCCGCACCACACCGCCCTTGTCGCCGCGCGGCGAACAGTCCATGCCTTCCGGGCCCACCGTCGCCAGCGCCAGAAAGGGTGACGCCTCGATCATCAGCCTGTATTCGGCCGTCAGCGCGCCCGTTACCTTGGCGATCGACGCTTCGCTTGTGCCATCATAGATGGCCTTCAGTTCCTCAACCGTGCGAATGATCGTCATGTCGGCTCCAATCCCGTAAAACAACCTGCACCCCGCCAGATGGGGCTTAATCTTCCGCCGCCTCTGCCTTTTCCCGCTCCGCCCGCTCGCGCGCCGTACGGGCAGCAACGAGGTCGGCCGGCTGGGCATTGCCGCGGATCAGCGAACGGCCGGCATAGATGCCACCGACAACTTCCATCGCGAAACGCTCCTCGTCGCGGTCGCGGAATTCCTCGACCAGACGGGCCGCATCCTCGCGCTCCTCGCCCATGGCGCCTAGCACTTCCTCGCTGAAATTCAGCGCCGATTCCAGCGTCTCGCGGATCTGGTAATCGACACCCGCCTTCAGAAGGTCGATGGCGTGGCCACGGTCATAGGCGCGGGCGAGAACCGGAACCAGCGGGAACTCGTGTTTGACGATCTCCGCGATCCGCACCGCCGCGTCCTTGTCATCAACGCAGATAAGCACGGCGCGCGCCGTGCTTGCACCGGCAGCATGCAGGATTTCCGCCCGCGAGCCATCGCCATAATAGACCTTGAAGCCGAATTCCGCCGCATCACGCACGAAGTCGGCATCCTTGTCGATGAGCGACAGCGTATAGCCCCGCGCCAGAAGCGGCTGGCTGACGATCTGCCCGAACCGCCCGAAGCCGATCAGCAAAATGCTGCCCTCGACATTTTCCGGCACGTCGAGATCGTCGGTATTGGGCACAGCCGCCGGCACCAGCCGGTCGTGCAGAATGACCATCAACGGCGTCAGCACCATGGAGATGATGATGGTCGCGGTCAGGATCGCATTGGCCTCGCGATCCAGAATACCGGCGCTGACGGCGGCCGAATAAAGCACGAAGGCGAATTCGCCGCCCTGCGCCATCAGCACCGCCCGCTCCAGGCTTTCGCGCCGCGTGGTGCCGAGTGCGCGCGCCACACCGTAGATCAGGAAGGCCTTGAGCAGCATGTAACCCGCGACGCTGACGACCACGAGCTGCCAGTTGGATGCGATGACGGCAAGATCGATCGCCATGCCGACGCCAAGGAAGAACAGGCCGAGCAGAATGCCGCGAAACGGCTCGATATCCGCCTCAAGCTGATGGCGGAAGGAGGATTCAGACAGCAGCACGCCGGCAAGAAACGCGCCCATGGCCATGGAAAGACCGCTGACCTGCATCAGAAGCGCCGAACCGAGCACCACCAGCAGAGCGGCGGCCGTCATCACCTCGCGCGCACCGGAGGCCGCCAGCAGCCGGAAGAACGGGTTGAGAAGATAACGCCCGGCGAGAATGAGCGCCCCAACCGCGGCAAGCGCGATGCCCACCGAAATCCAGCGCTCCGAGGGTGTCACATGTTCACCGCCGGAACCGAGAAAGGCAACCAGCGCCAGCAGCGGCACGATGGCCAGATCCTCAAACAGCAGGATGGCGATGATGCGCTGACCTTTCAGGCTCGACATGCTGTTGCGTTCCTGCAGCATCTGCATGACGATCGCTGTCGAGGTCAGCACGAAGCCGGTGCCGGCGACGAAGGACATGATGACGGGAAAACCGAGCCCAACGCCGATCAATGTCAGGCCTGCCATGCAGACCAGCACCTGCAACGCGCCGAGGCCGAAAATATCCTGACGCATCGACCAAAGCCGAGACGGCTGCATTTCAAGCCCGATGATGAACAGGAACATCACCACGCCCAGTTCGGCGATATGGAGGATCGCCTGCGAATCGGAAAAGAAACCGAGACCGTAAGGCCCGATCACAAGGCCGGCGGCCAGATAACCCAGCACTGAGCCGAGGCCGATGCGTTTGAAGATCGGCGCAGCCACAACGCCCGCCGCCAAAAGCACGACCACCTGGGCCAGATCATTTCCGTTCGCTTCGACAGCCACACGCCACCCCGTTTAAATTGATAGGACGAGGGTGTTCCCTCGCCAGATTGCCCGAAAGCGCCAGAACCCTTCTTCCGTCATGCCGGACTTGATCCGGCATCCAGCCACGGCGCGTCTGCGCCGTGAAAGACTCTCTCGCGATCAAGGACTTGATCGCGCTGGACCCCGGATCAAGTCCGGGGTGACGGAGTGGGGATGCAACAACATCGCCAAACGCACCGGTTCTTCAAATCCCCTGTCTGCATTCTCACGAGGGCGTCTCCCTCCATGTTTTATCGGGATAGCGGTTCCCTGCTCAAGCCCTTTTCAGCGAGCTCCCGTTCATAATCGGCAAACAGTGCGTCACCGGTCTCGCCCAATTCCTTGAGGTATCTCCAGGTAAAGATGCCGCTGTCGTGGCCGTCGTCGAAAACGATGCGCACGGCGTAGTTGCCGGTCGCCGTGATGGAGCGGATCGTGACATTGCGCTTGCCGGGAACGGTGACCTTCTGCCCCGGCCCGTGGCCCTGCACTTCCGCCGAGGGCGAAAGCACCCGCAGCATCTCGGCGTCAAGCCGGTAGGCGCTGCCGTCGTCGAAGGAAACGGTCAGTTGCCGCCGGTCTTTCGACACTAGCAGCTCAGTCGGCCAGGCATCACTCATTTTTCACTTCCGCAAGCTCGTCATATGCGTCAGAATTACGGACTTGCCTCACGATAGGCAAGCCACTACATCACCGTGTGTGCCAGGGGCATCGCGCAATGAGGATGGAGACGTGAACAGTTTCCCCGGATCGCTTGAAAGAGCGCAATCCCTGACGGAAAACAACGCACCGATGGTGGATCCCTTCGGTCGGGCGATAAACTATCTGCGCGTTTCGGTGACTGATCGCTGCGATTTCCGCTGCACCTATTGCATGTCCGAACACATGACTTTCCTGCCGAAGAAGGACCTGCTGACGCTGGAAGAACTCGACCGGCTCTGTTCCGTCTTCATCACAAGGGGCGTGCGCAAGCTCAGGCTCACCGGCGGCGAACCGCTGGTGCGCAAGAACATCATGTCGCTGGTGAGGAACCTCGGCCGCCATCTGCGCACCGGCGCGCTGGACGAACTGACGCTGACCACCAACGGATCGCAGCTTGCCAAATTCGCAGCCGAACTTGCCGATTGCGGCGTCAGGCGCATCAACGTTTCGCTCGACACGCTGGATGCTGACAAATTCCGCCAGATCACCCGCTGGGGCGATCTCGACCGTGTGATGGAAGGGCTGGACGCCGCACAGGCCGCCGGCATCAAGGTCAAGCTCAACGCCGTGGCCCTGAAGGATTTCAACGAGACCGAGATTGCCGAGCTGATGCGTTTCGCCCATGGTCGCGGCATGGATCTGACGGTCATCGAAACCATGCCGATGGGCGAGATCGAGGAAGACCGGACAGACCGTTATCTGCCGCTCTCCAAGCTCCGCGCCGATCTGGAGCAAAGCTTCACGCTCATCGACAGCGATTACCAGACCGGCGGCCCCGCCCGTTACGTCACGGTCAGGGAAACCGGCGGCAGGCTCGGTTTCATCACGCCGATGACCCATAATTTCTGCGAAAGCTGCAACCGCGTCCGCCTCACCTGCACCGGCACGCTATATATGTGTCTGGGACAGGATGATGCGGCCGACCTGCGCACCGCGCTGCGCGCTTCCGACAGCGACGCCTATCTTTCCAGCGCCATAGACGAGGCCATTCTGCGCAAGCCGAAGGGTCATGATTTCATCATCGACCGCACGCATAAACGGCCCGCCGTCGCCCGCCATATGAGCGTGACCGGCGGGTAAGCCTGTTTCTCCTTTCCCCACCCATATAAGCGGTTGAATTACCGGCCTCACCGTGTCACGTCTCTTGGCATGGAGGAATGCGCAGTTGCGCCCGGCGGGCAGCCCTTGAGAGGCAATCGGGGCAAGATTGCGCATGGTCTGGGATCATATGGAATGGCATTGACGGATAATACGCGCGGCGCCCTCTTGATGGCGCTCGCCATGGCAAGCTTCACGGCCAACGACGCGCTGACGAAATCCGTCACCCCCTACATCAACACCGGCCAGATCATGTTCGTGCGCGGCATCATGACGGTGGTGCTGATCTACATCGCTGCACGGCATTTCGGCGCGCTCCGGCCCCTGAAAACCCTGCTGCGGCCCATCATCATCCTGCGCTGTCTCTGCGAAGTGACAGCCGCCGTTCTCTATCTGACGGCGCTCGGCCTCATCGAATTTTCCAACGCTTCGGCCATATTGCAGTCCCTGCCGCTGATCGTGACGCTGGGTGCTGCACTTTTCCTGCGTGAACCGGTCGGCTGGCGGCGCTGGGCGGCGATCATCACCGGTTTCATCGGCGTGCTCATCATCATTAGGCCCGGCCCGGAAGGCTTCACGTCAGGCGCCCTGCTGGTCGTCGCCTCGCTGGCCGTTACCGCCGCACGCGATCTTCTGACCCGGAAAATGTATGCCGATGTGCCCTCTCTCGCCATCACCGTCATTACCGCCTTCGTCAACATGGCGGTGGGTGGCCTGCTGATCCAGCCTTTCGGCGGCTGGCAGCCGATGAACTTCATGATCCTGTCGCATCTTGCCGGGTCCGCCATTCTGGTGCTGGTCGGCTATCAGGCGATCATTCTGGCAATGCGAACCGGCGAAATCTCCTTCGTCGCGCCGTTCCGTTACACCAGCCTGCTCTGGGGTTTCATGATCGGCGTGTTCTTCTTCAATGAAAAGATCGACAGTTTCACCATCGTCGGCGCCATGATCGTCATCGGTTCCGGTCTCTACACCTTCTACCGCGAAAGCCTGCGCAAGCGCTCGCAGATGGCCAAGCGCGCCGCCGCAACGCCCACGGCCGCAACCACGGTGCGGCCAGCTTCCGTTACGAAAGCTACAGTTACGGAAGAAGCGGGAGAGTGACATGAACAGCGGCCGTTTTCTGGACAGGACCACCCCGCCCCACATCATCACGCTGGTCGTCATCGCCGGCGTCGCAGCGCTGTGCATGAATGTGTTCCTGCCCTCGCTTGCAGCCATGGCGCTTTATTTCGAGGTCGATTACGCGGTCATGCAATTTGCCGTATCCGGCTATCTCGCCGCCACCGCCTGCCTGCAGCTCATCATCGGCCCGCTATCCGATCTTTTCGGACGCCGCCCGGTCATGCTCGCCAGCATCGCGATCATGATCGTCGCCACGCTCGTCTGCATGCTGGCGCCCAACATTACCGTCTTCATGATCGGGCGCGTGGCGCAGGCGGCCGTCGTTTCCGGTTTCGTGCTCGCCCGGGCCATCGTGCGCGACATGGTGCCGATGGAACAGGCCGCCTCGATGATCGGGTATGTCACCATGGGCATGTCGGTGGTGCCAATGGTCGGCCCGACGGTTGGCGGCCTGCTCAACGACATTTCCGGCTGGCAGTCGAGCTTCGCGCTGCTCGCCCTCCTCGGCGTCGGCATTCTGGCGCTCGCCTGGTTTGATCTCGGCGAAACCAACCACAACAAATCGGCAAGCTTTTCGCAGCAGTTCCATGCCTGGCCCGAGCTTCTGCGCTCGCCGCTGTTCTGGGGTTATGCGCTGACCTCGACCTTCTCGTCCGGCATGTTCTTTTCCTTCCTCGGCGGTGCGCCCTTCGTCGGCAGCGTGCTTTATGGCCTTGCCCCGGCCATGCTTGGCCTGCAATTCTTCTTCATGGCCAGCGGTTACATGCTCGGCAATTTCGTCTCCGGCCGTTATGCCAGCCAGATCGGCATCACCCGCATGATGCTGTCGGGCAATGTCATCGCCATTGCCGGCATCGTCACGGCCATTGTGGTGATCTCTAGCGGAGCGGAAAGCGCCTATGCGTTTTTCGTGCCGCTCGCCCTCATCGGCGTTGGAAACGGTGTTACCCTGCCGAGTGCCAATGCCGGCATGGTCAGCGTCCAGCCGCATCTGGCTGGCTCCTCCTCCGGTCTCGGCGGCGCCATGACCATCGGCGGCGGCGCAGTGCTTTCGGTACTCGCCTCCTCGGTCCTGTCCAGGGAGGACGGAACCTGGCCGCTCCTTATCGTGATGCTGGCGACCGGCCTTGTCGCCCTCCTCACCACCTATGTCGTAAGGCTGCAGGAGAAGCGGCAATGACGGCCCCTTCCAGAATACCCGGTCTCGTGCTCGCCGGCGGCCTGTCGCGGCGCATGGGCACCAACAAGGCGATGGTGATGCTGGGCGAAACGCCGCTGCTTTCCCATGTCATTCGGCGCATCACACCGCAGGTCTGCGATATCACCATCAATGCGGCAAATGGCTGGGCCGAAAGCTTCGGCCTGCCCGTGCTGCCAGACACCGTAAGCGGCCATGCTGGACCGTTGGCCGGCGTTCTCGCCGGCATGCGCCATTTCCAAAAACACGAAGCCGGAGGAAGCCATTTCCTGACCGTGCCCGCCGACAGCCCTTTTTTCCCCGATGATCTCGTGGCCCGCCTTAGCGAACACATATCGGAAGATTCGATCGTCATCGCCGCCTCCAGCGGCCAGCTTCATCCGGTTTTCGCGCTCTGGCCCGTGGCGCTTGCCGATGATCTGGAAGATTGGCTGAAGAACGATGCGAACCGGCGGATCCGCGCCTATCTGGCACGACACATCACCATTGGCATTGCCTTTCCGCCGCTGGAAACCGCAAAGGGCAGCCTCGACCCTTTCTTCAACATCAACACGCCGGATGAACTGGCGCTGGCGCGAAGCCATCTGGAGAGCCTCGCGACATGACGGCACGAAAGGTCTTCGGCATTGCCGGCTGGAAAAACTCGGGTAAGACCGGCCTTGCGGTGCGCATCGTCACCGAACTGACGGCCCGGGGCTACCGCGTCTCCACCATCAAGCACGCCCATCATGATTTCGATATCGACAAGGTCGGTGCGGACAGCTGGCGTCACCGGCAGGCGGGCGCCCACGAGGTCACCATCGTCTCCGGCACCCGCTTCGCCATCATGCATGAACTGCGCGGCGGGCCTGAACCGTCTTTCGAGGACATCCTCTCCCGCCTCGCCCCCTGCGATCTCGTGCTGATCGAGGGTTATAAATACGAGCCGGTGCCAAAGATCGAGGCGCGCCGGCTGGAGGCGGCGAAAACCGAACCGCTCGCCGGAAGCGATCCTTATATCATCGCCATTGCAGCGGATCATGAGGTGACGGACACCGCCCTTCCCGTCTTCGATCTCGACGATACCGGCGCGATTGCCGACTTCATCGAGAAGACGGTGGGGTTGGTGAGGCTAAACCAAGGATAGCGTTTTAGGCGCTTCGGCTGCATCCCCACATCCGTCATACCGGCCTTGAGCCGGTATCCAGCCAGCCCAAGTCCTTGGGCTGAAAGGACTCCTCGCGCCGCGCAGACGCGCGTCGGCTCGATGCCGGATCAAGTCCGGCATGACGGAGGAGAAGTGGCATGAAGCCGACGCAAGCTCCAGTGATCCCTCACCCCCAAAATGAAAAAGCCGGGCTCTAGACCCGGCTTCATCAATCCTTGAGACGCAATACCTATTCAAGGAAACTGGAGGGGTTCACCGGCGTCGCATCCTTGCGAACTTCGAAGTGAACCTGAGGACGCTTGGCGCTGCCCGTCATGCCTGATGTGGCGATCGTCTGGCCGCGCTGCACCTTCTGGCCGCGCTGCACGTCGAGATTGGCGGCGTTGCCGTAAACCGTGACCTTGCCGTCGTCGTGGCGGACGAGAACCGTGTTGCCGAGCTGCTTCAGGCCGTTGCCTGCATAAATGACCACGCCGTTTTCAGCGGCCTTGATCGGCGTGCCCTCGGGAACCGAGATGTTGATGCCATCGTTGCGGCTGCCTTCCACATTGTCGCCGAAATTGTTGATGACAGCACCGCGGACCGGCCAGCGATATTTGCCGATGCCCGTGGATTCCGGTGCGACGGAAGCCATGTCGGACTTCTTCTCGATATCGCTGACGCTCGCCGTGGCGGCGGGTGCCGACGGTGCGGTCGCGGCAGCAGCAGCAGGCGCCTTGTAGGGCTCCGGCTTGGCGGATGCGGTTTCGACTGCCTTTGCCGCTTCCTTGGCGGGAACGGATGCCGTCTTGATGCCGTCGGTGCCGGCACCCGGCATGGCAAGCGTCTGGCCGACACGGATGCTCTCGTTGGAAATGCCGTTGGCGGCTTTCAGTGCGGCAACCGATACGCCGTTTTCACGGGCGATTTTCGCCAGGCTATCGCCCGGCTGAACCTTGTAGCCACCGCTTGGCGGCAAGGGCTTGCCACCGGGAGGCGTGAGCTTGCCGGCCTCGGAGGAAACCTTGTCACGGGCCGCAGCCTGCGACGGCAGCACGGCTACATTGCCCTCGGGGCTGCGCAGCGGTGTCGGCTGGTCGCCATTGCGGTTGAGCGCGATGTTGCCGGCAGCATCCTTGGCGGCGTTGCGAACCTGACCGAATTTCGGAATGAGGATCGACTGGCCGGCCTGCGCCGAAGAGGCTGTCTTCAGACCATTGACCCGCAGCAGTTCCTTTTCAGGAACGCCGTAGCGGTTGGACAGTGTCGTGATGCTTTCACCGGGACGCAGCGTCACCGAGGAAGCGCCGTCCGTATGCCAGCCATTCTTGTCGGAGCGGACGGTTGCGGTGGTGAGATTGTCGGCGACGGGAGCGGCGGCCTGCTGCGCTGGCGCTGCGGGAGACGGCGCGGCCTGTCGCTGTGCGGATGGGAAGGGCTGGGCCATGGCTTCGTTGCGCGTCGCCGGATCGCGGCTCGCCACCGCCGACAGCTCGGAACGCTGAACCGGAGAGGCGGAGGCCGAGCGGGCCGTGGAAGGCTGCACGTTGCCGCCATAACCGCCGGACTGCGGATAGGCGTTGCCAGACATGTTCTGGTTGGCGTAGCCGCCCTGCGGCGCGGCAGACGCGTAACCGCCATTCATGTCGCCCTGCGGAACAGGGGCCTGCCCGTAAGCACCGCCACCCTGCCGGGTTGGAATTGACGCCGTCGTCATCTGATCCGGTCCACTGGAAAAGAGGCCGCTGAACCGCGTTGCATCCGAGCTACAGCCCGTTGCGACGCTTGCCAGCAATGCCGCTGCGAACATTTTTGCGACTGATTTTCCGATTTTAGACGAATGTCTCATACGCATGACTCGATCTACACTGACGCCAACCCGCCGCATCGACATGCGATCCGGCACAAACTTCACTTCTTGCAAGGCCCATTTCCCGAGGAGGGGAAAACCATGCGTCGATGTTTATGATTAAAGCGCGTTAGTGTTACCACGCCGTTAAAACGTTAAGCCGTTTGGCGCTTTTTTGACACTTCGATAACCATGACGAAAACGATGCGCGTCATGTCTGGACAATAATAATAATTAAAATCAAACAGTTGCTGTAATTTAGAACTTTCGAAGACAAAAATGGAATGTCTTCAAAATTTTCATTTTGTTACAAATGACGCGCAATATGGGTGCTGAGCGGCAGATAGGGCGCTTCGAACAACTCTTCCTTTTCGAAGCGGCTGCCGGTCTTGGAAAAGCGCGTCATCACGCAGCGATCATCGTCAAGGATGATCGGCGCGATCATCATGCCGCCGGAGACGATCTGTTCGGCGAAAAAGCGGGGCATGGTAGTGAAGGCGGCCGTGGAGACGATACGGTCAAATGTACCCTCGCCCACAAGCCCGTTGCTGCCATCCGCCTGGCGAATGACGACGTTGCGGATGGAAAGATCATCCAGACAGTTCTGCGCCTGCTGCACCAGCGTCTTGTAACGCTCCAGCGAAAAGACGCGCTCCACCCGGCGCGCGATGATCGCCGTCATGAAACCGCTGCCGGTGCCGATCTCCAGCACGCGCTGGCCCGGCTTCAATTGCAGGCGGGCAAGGATTTTCACAGCCATGTCGGCACCTTCCATGAAGGCGCCGCAGTCGATCGGGATCGTCCGGCTGGAATAGGCGTCGGCAGCAAATTGCGGCGGCACGAATTTGGAACGCGGCGTCTGCTCGACCGCCGTCAAAAGGTCAAGATCGGAAATCCCCTCGCCCCGCAGACGCAGAACGAGAGCGGCAAAACCTTCCTTTTCGACCATGGCAGATTTCAATCGGCGACTCCGAATCCAAGCGCTTCCGCAACCCGATCCTTGACCGTGTAGTCCGTCAGGTCAAGCTTTAGCGGCGTGACCGAGATTTTGCCGTGCTTCAAAGCATGGATATCCGTGCCTTCGCGGAAGGTGCCGAGACGTTCGCCGAAACGCAGCCAATAATAGGGGAAACCACGGCCGTCCTGGCGCTCTTCCACCGTCAGGCCGAAATCGAGCTTGCCCTGCCCGGTCACGGACACGCCCTGCACATCCTTGGGCGCACAATTGGGGAAATTGAGATTGAGGAAGGTGCCATCAGGCAAATCGACATTCATCAGCTTGCGCAGCAGGTCCGGGGCATAGGTCTCGGCGACCTCCCACGGCACGACACGGCCTTCGGCATGGCTGAAGGCCTGGCTGAGCGCAAAGGACCGCACGCCCTGCAGCGTGCCTTCAATGGCGCCCGCAATGGTGCCGGAATAGGTAACGTCATCGGCCATGTTGGCACCGGCATTGACGCCGGAGAGCACGAGGTCGGGCTTCTCAGGCAGAACTTCGCGAATGCCCATGATGACGCAATCGGTCGGCGTGCCGCGCAGCGCAAAATGCTTGTCGGAAATCTTGCGCAGCCGCAGCGGTTCGGAAAGCGTCAGCGAATGGGCAAGCCCGCTCTGGTCGGTCTCAGGGGCGACGATCCAGACATCGTCCGAAAGCGTCCGGGCGATTCGCTCCAGCACGGCCAGACCTTCGGCGTGAATACCGTCGTCATTCGTCAGCAAAATCCGCATCTCTCTCTCCCGCTACTCATTTCGTTCAGGTACGGAACATTCCCTCAACCGTCATGCCGGACTTGATCCGGCATCCAGTCGACGCGCGTCCGCGCGGCGGGAAAAGTCCTTTCAGCCCAAAGACTTGGGCTGGCTGGATGCCGGATCAAGTCCGGCATGACGGCATCGCCGAATTCAAGACGCTTTTTCAATTCGCTTCAGACCGCCCATATAGGGCAGCAGCACCTCTGGAATTGTGACGGAACCGTCCTCGTTCAGATAATTTTCGAGAACCGCGATCAGGCAGCGGCCGACAGCCGTGCCGGAACCGTTCAGCGTGTGCACGAACTTCGTGGCCTTGTCGTCCTTGCCGCGATAACGGGCATTCATGCGCCGCGCCTGGAAATCGCCGCAGACGGAGCAGGACGAGATTTCGCGATAGGTGTTCTGGCCGGGCAGCCAGACTTCAAGATCGTAGGTCTTGCGCGCGCCAAAGCCCATATCACCCGTGCACAGCGTCATGGTGCGGAAATGCAGGCCAAGGCGCTTCAGCACCTCTTCGGCGCAGGCCGTCATGCGCTCATGCTCGGCGACAGCGCTTTCCGCATCGGTAATGGAGACAAGCTCGCATTTCCAGAACTGGTGCTGGCGCAGCATCCCGCGCGTATCACGGCCGGCGGAGCCCGCTTCCGAACGGAAGGACGGGGTAAGCGCGGTGAAGCGCAGCGGCAGTTTCTCCTGCTCAAGAATTTCGCCGGAGACGAGATTGGTCAGCGTCACTTCCGCCGTCGGGATCAGCCAGCGGCCATCCGTGGTCTTGAACAGGTCCTCGGAGAATTTCGGCAATTGCCCCGTCCCGAACATCGCCTCGTCACGCACCATCAGTGGCGAGGAGACTTCCGTATAGCCATGTTCCGAGGTGTGAAGGTCGATCATGAACTGGCCGAGCGCCCGTTCCAGACGCGCCAGCTGGCTGGTCAAAACGGTGAAGCGCGAGCCGGAAAGCTTGGCCGCCCGCTCGAAATCCATGTAGCCGAGCGCCTCGCCGATCTCGAAATGCTCCTTGGCCTCATGGTTCCAGCCGGGCTTCTGGCCGACGACGCGGGCCACCACATTGTCATGTTCGTCCTTGCCGTCAGGCACATCGTCGAAGGGCATGTTCGGCAGGCGCGACAGGGCGTCGTTCAGCTCGGCGGTGACCTGGCGGTCCTCCTCCTCGGCGCGTGGCATGTTGTCCTTGATGTCGGCGACTTCGGCCTTGAGCTTTTCTGCAAGCTCCATGTTCTTCTGCGCCATGGCGGCGCCGATTTCCTTGGAGGCGGCATTGCGGCGTGACTGCATGTCCTGCAGGGACTGGATGACGGAACGGCGCTTCTCATCGAGAGCGATCAGGCCGCCGGCGGTCGGCTCGACGCCACGCCGTGCAAGAGCCGCATCAAAGGCTTCGGGGTTTTCGCGTATCCATTTAATGTCGTGCATCGTCGTTCCAGACTGTTGTTGGCCGCCCGCGTTTTATCAGCAAAACGCCGGGCGAAGGGCCCGGCGCGAGGAAATTAAATGAGCGGGAAGACCGTGGCGAAGCGTCAGGTCTCTTCCAGCTCCGTGCTTTTGGATTCCGCCGCACGTTTCCTCTCCACGAGTCGAGCCATGTAGATGGAAATCTCGTAGAGAATGATCGCAGGCAGCGCAAGACCGATCTGGGACATGGGGTCTGGCGGCGTCAGCACCGCTGCAACCACGAAGGCCATGACGATGGCGAACTTGCGCTTCTCGCGCAGCCAGTCGCTGGTCAGAAGTCCGACGCGGGCGAGAAGCGTGGTGACGACAGGCAGCTGGAACACCAGACCGAAGGAGAGGACCAGCGTCATGATGAGGCTCAGATACTCCGACACCTTCGGCATCAGTGAAATCGCCACCTCGCCATCCTCAGGCAATTGCTGCATGGCGAGGAAGAACCACATGACCATGGGCGTGAAGAAGAAATAGACGAGCGCCGCACCGATGAGGAAGAGGATCGGCGAAGCGATCAGAAACGGCAGGAAAGCGGCGCGTTCGTTCTTGTAGAGACCGGGGGCGACAAACTTGTAGAGCTGCGAGGCAATCACCGGAAAGGAGATGACCATGGCGCCGAACATCGCGACCTTGATCTGCGTGAAGAAGAATTCCTGCGGCGCGGTATAGATCAGCGACGATTTCGTGACATCGAGCCCCGCCCAGAGCACGGCCCATTTATAGGGAATGACCAGCAGGTTGAAGAGATGTTTGGCAACGGCGAAACAGGCGATGAAGGCGACGAAAAATGCGCCAAGCGACCAGATCAGCCGCGTGCGCAACTCCATGAGGTGTTCGATAAGCGGCTGCGGCTTATCCTCGATGTCCCCGCTCATGCTTCATCCTTTTTGGGCTTTGCAGCCTTTGTTCTCGCCGGTTTGGCCGGTTTGGCTTCCGCCACCGCCTTCTCAGCCGCCGCTTTCTTGACGGCAGCCTTCTTGGCGACAGCCTTCACGGTAGGTTTCGACACAGCAGTTTCTTCTAACGCTTCGGCAGACTTGCTGCGGACGGTGCGTTTCGGCTTGGCGGCCACCGTTTCGGCTTCGACGGTCGCAACCGATTTCGCCCGCGCCCGTTTCGGCTTTTCTTCCGCAGCGGCAACCGCAGTGACCGGCGCGGAGACAGCAGACGCGGAGCCCACGGCAGGCGGCGCATCCGGAAGCTTCATTTCCGGCTCGGGCACGCTGACCAGCGGCGCCACCGGCTCGCTCGTTGCAGGCGCTGGTGTCGACGACAGGGAATCAGGTGCCGCCGTCGCCTTCTGGAGATCGGACTTGATCTCGTTTCCGAGCTGGCGAAGTGGGTTCATCGCATCGCGCAGCGAATTGGTCGGATTGAGATTGCGGACATCGGAGATCGTCTGCCGCACATCGTCCATATCAGCCTCTTTCAAGGCCTCGTCGAACTGGGTGCGGAAGTCTCCCGCCATCTTGCGAAGGCCCGCCATCGTCTTGCCGAAGGCGCGGATCATGGGCGGCAAGTCCTTCGGCCCGACGACCACGATCAGCACGACCGCAATCACCAGAAGCTCGCTCCAGCCGATATCAAACATCAATACGCTCCCGAGACCCTAACGCCAGTCTCACACCAAGCGGCAATAAGCCGCTTACTTGATCTCGTCAGCCTTGTGGTCGACGGTCTTGGCAGTGGTATTGGCATCGGCCGCCGGCGGAGGCGTTGCGTCATCGTCGGACATGCCCTTCTTGAAGCTCTTGATGCCCTTCGCGACATCACCCATCAGTTCCGGGATCTTGCCGCGTCCGAAGAGGACGAGAACGATCACCAGAACGATGAGCCAATGCCACACACTAAAAGAACCCATAACTAAAACTCCTGAATTTCGCTTTCAGACGATGTAAGATGTTTGAAAGGCTTTTTCAAACAACAAATCGTCGCTTCAACGGGGAGTGAACATAAAGTTTTTGCGTCTTGTCGCCGGCGAGACGATCAATCATTCTTCGCCGTCGCCGCCACTGGGCGCAAGCAGGCCCAATTCTTCCAGATCGAGCTGCGTGATCGGGTCTTCGTCTTCACGCAATTCGTCGCTCATCATCGGCAGGGGCACGCCGAAATTGGATGGAATTCGGCCAGAAAGCAGCCCTGCACCCTTCAGTTCCTCAAGGCCCGGCAAGTCCCGCAATTCCTCAAGTCCGAAATGATCGAGAAACTCAACCGTGGTGCCGATCGTCACCGGCCTGCCCGGCGTGCGCCTGCGGCCCCTGAAACGCACCCAGCCCGCTTCCATCAGCACGTCAAGCGTGCCGCGCGAGGTCTGTACGCCGCGAATTTCCTCGATTTCAGCGCGTGTCACCGGCTGATGATACGCTATGATCGCCAGAACTTCCAGCGCCGCGCGCGAGAGCTTCTTCGGCTCCTTCTCTTCCGAGCGGATGACGAAGGAAAGATCGCCCGCCGTGCGGAACGCCCATTGCCCGCCCACCTGCACGAGATTGACGCCGCGCTCGACATAAGCGGCCTTCAACCGATGCAGGATGGCGACGACATCCATGCCGCGCGGCAGCCGCTCGGCAATGAAGGCGACCGAAACCGGCTCGGCGGAGGCAAAGACCAGTGCCTCGGCGATCCGCTCGGCTTCCTTCAGCTGACGTTCGGAAAATACCGTGGGTTCGATTTCCACCCCATCTGCCACAATGGCGGCTTCGCCGGTCTCGTCGTCATTCGTCATTGTCAGTCCTTTCGGCATTCACCGCGCGATCGTCTCTCTCGCTCCTGCGCATATAGATGGGCTGGAAGGCGCCCTCCTGGCGGATTTGCAGCGACCCCTCGCGCACCAGCTCCAGCGAGGCGGCAAAGGCGCTGGCGATCGCCGTCACCCGCATGGCGGGGTCGGGCACATATTGCAGCAGATATTGGTCGAGCACGGTCCATTCACCGACATCGCCGAGCAGGCTGTTGAGAAGTTCCCGTGCTTCCACCAGCGACCAGACCTGCCGTTTTTCAATCGTCACCTGGGTGATAGCCTGTCTTTGCCGCAGATTGGCATAGGCGCTCAGGAGATCGTAGAGGTTTGCCTCGTAAGCCGAGCGGTTGATATGCGGAATATGCTCCGGCGCACCACGGGCGAAGATATCGCGGCCGAGATGGGCGCGGTTGACAAGCCTTTCGGCCGCCTCGCGCATCGCCTCCAGGCGTTTCAGCCGGAAGGCCAGCGTCGCGGCCATTTCCTCACCCGAGGGACCGTCATCCTTGGATTGCTGCGGAATGAGGAGCTTGGATTTGAGAAAGGCGAGCCAAGCCGCCATCACCAGATAGTCGGCCGCAAGCTCGATGCGCACGCGGCGCGCGCTTTCCACGAATTGAAGATATTGCTCGGCAAGCGCCAGCACCGAAATGCGCGACAGATCGACCTTCTGCGTGCGGGCAAGGTGCAGGAGAAGATCAAGCGGGCCTTCGAAACCCGCGACATCGATGACCAGCCCGGCCTCGCCCGTCAGCCGCTCCGGCGTGCCATCCTGCCAGAGCTTGTCCATAGGCGTCGAATTGCGAGACTTGTCTGCGGCCATTGTTCCATCCGCCGGGCGTCCGGCCTGTCGTCCCTATTACGAGGCCGCCGCCCGATTGTCAGGAAACGGCCCACATGGCGTTGAATTCGGCTCTCAGTTCAGCTTCGTCGGAGGCATCGGCGGTGGGAAAACCCGCTTCCACGGCCCGCACCCGCTCCAGCGAACGGCCGGAAAGAACGGGAACCTCCTTCACGACCTCCAGCATTTCACTCATCACGCCGTTGCAATGCAAGACTATATCGCAGCCACCCGCAACAATATTCGCGGCGCGCTCGCCCAGCGTGCCCTTCAGCGCATTCATGGAGCTGTCGTCCGACATCAGCAAACCGTCAAAGCCGATCCGCCCGCGAATGATCTCCTCGATCACCTTCGCAGAGGTGGTGGCGGGCCGCTCCCGGTCGACGGCGTTGAAGACCAGATGCGCGCTCATGGCCATCAATTCACGGTTAAGCGCGCGGAACGGCACGAAATCATGGGCATCCAGCTCATCGAGCGGCACATCGACCACGGGCAGTTCATGGTGCGAATCCACCATGCCGCGGCCATGCCCCGGCATATGTTTCATCACCGGCAGCATGCCGCCAGCCTTCAGGCCATCGGCCGCTGCCTGCCCCATCTCGGCCACCATGGTCGGCGCATAGCCATAGGCGCGGTTGCCGATGACGTTGCTTGCACCTTCCACCGGCACGTCGAGCACCGGCAGGCAATCGACATTGATGCCGAATTTCGTGAGGTCGAAGGCATGCAGGCGCGACATCAGCCAGGCAGCCCGCAGGCCTTCCTCGTGGTCGCGCTCGTAAATTTCACCGAGAATGCGGGCATTCGGATAGGCCTGCAGGATCGGCGGCTTGATGCGCTGCACCCGCCCGCCTTCCTGATCGATCAGAACCGGGGCGTCGGGCCGCCCGACGGCATCGCGCATGGCGGCGACGAGATCGGTGATCTGCTGCGCATCACCGATATTGCGCCCGAACAGGATGAAACCCCACGGCTGCTGGTCACGGTAAAGGGCAATCTCGTCAGCGGAAAGCGTCAAGCCACCGCATCCGAGGATCATAGCTTTGCAATCGGTCATGATGTCACGCCTGTTACAGAATGGAAGGAAAGAAAGCCTCAATAAGTCTCGACCTTTGGAGGGGACGGCGACGTTTGACGCCCGTCACCCCGGACTAGATCCGGGGTCCAGCGCGATCAAGTCCTTGATCGCGAGAGACTCTTCTCACGGCGCAGACGCGCCGTGGCTGGATGCCGGATCAAGTCCGGCATGACGGCAAAGGAAACACCGTTCACGTGACGGTCGTTACAGCGGGGACTTGCGGCCCCGATGCTCCCGATCAGCGCGCCACCAGGCAGCTGCCGCCGGCCGAGCGGAACTTTTCGCACAGCGCCACGGCTTCGTTCTTGTCACCCGCCGGGATACGGACGCGGTAGAATGTGCCCTTGCCGGCGATTTCGGCGGCCTTGATGTCGACGCCACGTCCACCGATGACCGAGCCGAACTTGGCCGACATGTTCTGGTAGGACTTCTGGGCCTCCGCCTGGCTCGGCAGGGACGCGATCTGGATGTAGTAACCACCGGCAGAAGGAGTGCTTGTCGTTGCTGCGGCTGTCTGCTGCTGTGCGGCCGGCGGCTGTGCCGGAGCGGTGGCAGCGGGACGGACATTGCCCTGGTTGGTGACGGTTGCCACGACATTGGATGGCTGCGAGGACGGACGCGCCGAAGGAAGCGGTGCTGCCGTCTGCGAGGCGGGCGTGGCCGGCGTGTGAGCCTGCGGCTGTGCGGCGGCCTGTTCAGGCGCAACCGGAACACGCGAAGCGGCGATGACGGCGGGAGCGCCCTCACCCGGCTTGGCGGTCTGGGGCGCGGCAAGCTCCGCGACCTTGTCGGCCTTCGGCGGCTGGGCTGCCGGTGCATCGACTTCCTGGGCGACCAGCGTGCCATCAGGCTTGACGATCATGGTGCGGACCTTGCGTGGTGACACGCCGGTTGCACCCGCACCTTCGTTCTGCGCGGCCTTTTCTTCCGGCGAAAGCAGGCGCGGATCTTCCGTCTCGCCAACCGGCGTGCCGGCGGCTGCTTCCATATCGGCGTCGTTTTCACCTTCCAGCGGCAGCTGTTCGGGGATCAGCGTGCGCTGAACCACATCAACGGGCTGCTCGCTGCTGGAGATCAGCGCGGGCTGCTTCGGATCGGCAGCACTGCCGCCGGCCACGCGATCATAAACCGCCTTGTCCTGATTCGGCACGACGCGACCGCCCGGATTTTCCGGCACGACCTTCATCGGATCATTGTCGGCGGAGATGATGACCGGTGCACCATTGGAGCCCGTGCTGGACGAACCGCCTGATATCAGCGCGTAAACGCCGCCACCGACAAGAACCAGACCGATTGCGGCCGCAACCGGCATGATCCAGCGGCGACCGCCGCGTTCATCCTCATCGCGATAGGCCGCCTGATGATTGACATAGGTGTTTTCGGCATCACGCGCATTGCCGCGCGAAGCCGCTGCCTCCTGCATGGAGCGACGGAAATCCTCTTCCAGCGCCCGCTCGAACTCGTCGGCTTCTTCCGGAGCCTGAGCGGCGGCGCGCGCCTGCGGGGCAGCACCCCGGTTTTCCGCATGTTTGTGACGGTCAAGGCCACCAGCGACTGCCGGGGCGAACAGCGTCGCAAGCTCGGTATCGATATCGAGATCTTCCTCGTGGCGTCGAGCAACCGGCTTGGGTTCGAAAACCCCGACCGGCAGTTCCGGCACGTCCATCTCGACGATGGTTTCCGGATGTTCTTCCGTCTCGCCGATCTGTGAAGGGTCGAAAGGCAGGCTTTCCAGCGTCTGCGGCACAACCGGCTGCGGCGCAGGCGCGGCCGGACGCGGCTGAACGGGCGCAGCAGCGGCAATCGGCGCAGCGACAGGCACAACGCGCGGCTGGGGTGCGGGCTGTTCCCTCGCCGGCTGAGGTGCGGCCTGAGGTGCGGCGGCAGCGACCACGGGAGCAACCGGCTGCTGGCGAACGGGTTGCGGCGCGGGCGCAGGTGCGACCTCGGCTTCGGCAATTTCCGAAAGGTCGAGATCAAGATCGAGATCGTCAAGCGCAAGCTCGAAATCATCGTCGTTGAAGCCTGCAAAATCGCTGAAATCCGGCTCCTGAACAGGGGCAGCGGGGGCAACGGGCGTTGTCCGCACGGGCGTCGCAGCAACTTGCGGCTCCACCCTTGCAGCCTGAACGGCGGGTGCGGCCTGAACGACCGGCGTAGACTGGACAACGGGTTCTTCGCCACGGCCAGGAATGGAATATTTCGCCACGTCGTAGATCAGCTCGTCCATCGGCGACAGATTGGTCGCAACAGGCTTCTGAACGACTGGAGGCGTTACAGGCTGCGCAGCGGGCACGAAGGCTTCAGCGACCGGAGGCATAAATGCTGGCGCCGTCTCTTCCGCCTGGATGACGGCAGGTGCCGGTACTGGCTCGACCTGCGGTTCGATTCGGGCTGCGGGCTGCTGTTCAGACCTTGGCTCGACCCGCCGCGGATCAACAGCCGAAACATCGCGACGCGCGCCGAAATTGGCAAGCGGCAGGCGCAGGCTGGAAAATTCCAGCGAAGAACGACCGCCCTGCGAAGGCGGACGCACGGAAACGGGTGCGGGCGCTTCCTCGGCAACCGCGATCTCCACCTCATCGGCAAGATCAAAGGCCTGAGGCTCCGGCGCGTAACCATGCGAAGAAGGAATGTTGCTGGAAACGTCGGCCGGAAGTTCCGGCATGGCGTGCCATTCGGGCTGGGCTGGCTCAATGGCCTGCGGCTCTTCCCATGCCAGTTGTTGGGCGGCCTGCTGGTAAACCACCGGCTCGGCAGCACGCGGCTGGCGCGAATGCACATCAAAAACTTCGGCAACCGCGCCGGCATCGTCACGGAAATCCGCGCGAATGTCCTGCGTCGAGGTTTCGACGTAATTGTGGATATAGGCCTGATCGACCTCCGGAAGCGGCTCTTCCGTGACCTCGGGTGCAACCTCGTAGGCTGGCATCGGCTCCGGCGCATACCGGGCCTCGACCTGCGGCTCGGCCACGGGAGAAAGCTCCGGCTCGCGGCGGGCGAAGACCTGCTCGACACGCTGCATGAAGTCGTTGGGATGGATGCCGGCGCGAACATCGTTTGCCGGATCAAGAACGACCGGATCGGCATGCGGCGCGTCGTAAACCTCGAATTCCCTCAGAAGCTCATCTTCGAGATTGAATTCGGGCTCGCGGCGGGTAGCCGATGGCGCAGCCTCGGAACCCGCATGCGAAGGACGATCTTCGAAGCCGACGATACGCGCCAGTTCTGCCAGAGGATCGTTGTCAGCGAAGCCTTCGGACCGGGCGTCCCGGTTATACGCGACATTTTTTTCGACCATTACGTGTTCCACCATCTACGCATTGCAGCTCTTGCCAGCGTATTGTGAGCAAATAATGGTGATATGTTATCGCATCTCGTCAGGTGCGTCCGCTCCTAAAAGCGTAAGGCCAGACTTCAAAACATTTGCGACAGCATTCACCAGCCCAAGTCTGGCAATGCTCAATTCTCGGTTTTTATCGTTAATAAAACGTAATTCCTGATGGTCTTTACCCTTGTTCCAGTGTCCATGGAAGGAACTGGCGAGATCATAGAGGTAAAAAGCAAGCCGGTGCGGCTCATGCGAAAGGGCAGCGGATTCGATCAGACGCGGGTATTCGGCGAGTTTTGCAATCAGCTGCAACTCGTTGATATCGCTGATCAAAGCAACAGATGCCGCCATCTCTTCCGCAGAGGGAGCAAGCCCCGGAAACGCTTCCTGCGCCTGCCGGAAGATCGACATTGAGCGGGCATGCGCATATTGCACGTAAAAGACCGGATTATCTTTCGATTGTTCGGTCACTTTTGCGAAATCGAAGTCCAGCGGCTCGGAATTCTTCCGATAAAGCATCATGAATCGCACCGGATCGCGACCCACTTCGTCGACAACATCGCGCAGCGTGACGAAATCACCGGAGCGTTTCGACATCTTCACCGGCTCACCATCACGGTAGAGCTTGACGAGCTGGCACAGAAGAACCGTCAGCTTCGACTTTCCTTCCGAGACGGCGCGCGCGACGGCTTCCAGACGCTTGACGTAACCGCCATGGTCGGCGCCGAGCACATAGATCATCTCGGAAAAACCGCGATCGAACTTGTTCTTGAAATAGGCAACGTCGGCGGCGAAATAGGTGTAGGAACCGTCAGACTTCATCAGCGCGCGGTCCATGTCATCGCCCACTTCGGTGGAACGGAACAGCGTCTGCTCGCGATCTTCCCAGTCCTCCGGCAATTCGCCCTTCGGCGGCGGCAGCGTGCCCTTGTAGACATGGCCCTTGAACGTCAGATCGTTGATGGCGGACAGAATGGGGCCGCCATTGCCCTCATGCAGCGTGCGCTCCGAGAAGAACACGTCATGCTTGACGTTCAGCGTCTCCAGATCCTCGCGGATCATCGCCATCATTGCAGCAATCGCCTTGTCCTTGACGATCGGCATCCACTTTTCCTCGGGCATGGCGCGCAGCTTGATGCCATATTCATCCGCCAGCGCCTGACCGACGGGAACGAGGTAGTCGCCGGGATAAAAACCGGAGGGAATGGCGCCGATATCTTCGCCGAGTGCTTCGCGGTAACGCAGGAAGACGGAACGCGCCAGGACGTCGATCTGCGATCCGGCATCGTTGATGTAATATTCCTTGGTCACGCCGTAGCCGGCAAAGCCAAGCAGGTTCGCCAGCGTGTCACCCACCACGGCACCGCGGCAATGGCCGACATGCATCGGGCCGGTCGGATTGGCGGAGACATATTCGACGTTGATCTTCTGACCGGCACCGATCTGCGAGCGGCCAAAATCGATGCCCTGCCCGATCATGTCGGCAAGAAGACGCTGCCAGTAACCGACGGAGACCTTGAGGTTGATGAAGCCGGGACCGGCGACATTGACGCTGTCGACATCGCCATCCGCCTGAAGTGCCGGCACGATGAGTTCGGCCAGCGCCCGGGGATTGGTGCCAAGCGGCTTAGCCAGCACCATGGCGGCATTGGTTGCGACATCGCCATGGCTCAGATCGCGCGGGGATTCGACGGTAATTCGACTGAAATCGACCTTGTCGCGGTTCTCTTTCACGAGATCGAGGGTCTCGAGCGCGTTTTTGATCCTGGTATCGAAATCGGCAAAAATGTTCATCGTTCCAACCTGCGCGAAGGGCTTCTGTTTATGTCCGGCCATCATAACCGGGTTGGCTTCGCGATCGCCCGCTGCCCTATCGCAAATCGGGGGTGTGGTCAAACAGCCGCTGGTGGGCGCGCAGTGCATAACTGTCGGTCATACCCGCCAGATAATCGCCCACATGCCGGGCTTTTGCGGCCACGCTCATACCGGAAATGCTGTCCACCCAGTAGTGGCTCTGCATCTCCGCCGGCGTCTCCATATAACGGTGGAAAAGATCGGTGACGATCTGCGTGGCGCCGGCACGGATGCGCATGATCTCCGGATGCCGGTAGATATGACCGAACAGCAGCTTCTTGATCTGTCGGTCGGTCTCGGCCATCTCAGGCGAGAAGGTCGCAACGGTGAAATCGGCAGCGCGGATATCCGCCGCACTCTTCGGCTTCAGACGGGCCAGATTCTGCTGCGCAACGCCAATCACATCCTCGACCATATGGGTGATCTGCCGGCGCATGATTTCATTGGCGAAGCGTTCCTTGTCGAGCACGGGATATTTCGCCCGCACCTCGGCCATCAGCTTGCTGAGGAACGGCACCTCCTCCAGCATGTCGAAGGTAAGATAACCCGCGCGCAACCCGTCATCTATATCGTGGGTATTATAGGCGATGTCATCGGCAATCGCCGCCATCTGCGCCTCGAGGCTGGCATAGCTGCCGATCTCCAGATCCTGCAGCTCGCAATATTCGAGGATGGGCAGCGGAACCGGGCCCTTGATCCCCTCGCCCATGGTGTTGATGAGCGGGCCATTATGCTTGACGAGGCCCTCCAGCGTCTCCCATGTCAGGTTGATGCCGTCATATTCAGCGTAACGGCGCTCCAGCTTGGTGACGATGCGCAGCGACTGCGCATTGTGATCGAAGCCGCCATAGGGCTGCAGAACCGCATCCAGCGCATCCTCGCCGGTGTGGCCGAAGGGCGTGTGACCGAAATCGTGCACCAGCGCCACGCCTTCGGCCAGATCTTCGTCGAGCTTCAGCGCCCGCGCCAGCGCCCGGGCAATCTGCGCCACCTCGATGGTGTGGGTAAGACGCGTACGGTAGTGGTCGCCATCCGGGCTGATGAAAACCTGTGTCTTGTGTTTCAGCCGGCGAAACGCCGTTGTGTGGACGATGCGGTCCCGGTCGCGCTGGAATTCCGAACGCGTCAGGCTTCCCTCTTCGGCAAAAAGACGCCCGCGCGTGGTCCATGGATCTGAGGCGAAAACCGCCCTCTCGCCACTTCCGAAACCCAATGCGCGCTGGTCTATGATCATGCATCCACCTGTACTGTTCTCTGGCCGTGACTTCCTTTTAGCCTCGGCCATTGACCTTTTCATCCACCCTTCATACCTATCGCAGAGGTCGGCGCAAAGCATCATCGCGGCAAAGGCCGTTGTGGACATCGCTATAGACCGTTTATTTGACTGGTTTATAATAGCGACGACAAATCTATTGCTCTCCGGTTCTTGACCCCGGCACGAGGAACGACATGGAAAACAGCGACATTACACTTTCGGAAGCCGCAGCAAAGCGAATCGCCCAGATCGTGGCGGCGGATGCGGGCAAGCAGGCACTGCGCGTTTCGGTGGAAGGCGGCGGCTGCTCGGGCTTCTCCTACAAGTTCGATCTGGCGGAAGACCCCGCCGATGACGACATCGTGATTGCGCGCGGCGACGCCAGGGTGCTGATCGACAGCATGTCGGTCATCTACATGGCAGGCTCCGAAATCGACTTCGTCGACAACCTGCTCGGTCAGTCCTTCCAGATCAAGAACCCGAATGCGGTCGCAAGCTGCGGCTGCGGCACCAGCTTCTCAATCTGAGTGGGAAACAACGGCGTGCGATCCGTACGCCACCGCCAAGCTTTGAACTAGCTCGCATCTCTCTCCGCCCTCATTCCTGTGCTTGTCACAGGAATCCAGCTGGCGCGCGTCTGCGCGGCGAGAGAGTCCTTTTCAGCCCAAGGACTTGGGCTGACTGGATTCCTGTGACAAGCACAGGAATGAGGGCTTGGGGACGCAGCAGTGCATCCACAGGTGTTGATCTACCCTGCCCCGGGCTTCTTTCCACCACATCCGCACCGCCACTTTCCAAAAACGGTGGCAATCGCTTTTGCATCGGGTAAAAGTACCCTCACAAAAGGGAAACTCCGATGAAGATTGCCACCTGGAACATCAATGGCGTCAAGGCGCGTATCGAAAACCTCTGCCAATGGCTGAAGGATTCATCGCCGGACATCGTCTGCCTTCAGGAAATCAAATCCGTCGACGAAGGCTTTCCCCGCCTTGAGATCGAGGCACTCGGCTATCACGTCGAAACCCACGGCCAGAAGGGCTTCAACGGCGTCGCCCTGCTCTCGAAGATGAAGCCGGACGAGATCAATCGCGGCCTGCCGGGAGACGATGCCGACGAACAGGCGCGTTTCATCGAGGGCGTTTTTTCCGTCGATGGCGGCGCGATCCGCGTCTGCTCGCTTTACCTGCCGAACGGCAATCCGCCGGATGATCCGGTCAAATACCCCTACAAGCTTGCCTGGATGGAACGGCTGCGCCGCTTTGCCGAAGACCGCCTCGCGCTGGAAGAGCCGCTCATTCTGGCCGGTGACTACAACGTCATCCCCGAACCCTTCGATTGCCACGACCCACGCGTGTGGGAAGGTGACGCCCTGTTCCTGCCGCAGACCCGTTCGGCCTTCCGCAAGCTGGAAAATCTCGGCTTTACCGATGCCGCACGTGCGACGACAGATCAGCCCGGACTTTATTCCTTCTGGGATTATCAGGCCGGCGCATGGCCGAAAAACAACGGCATCCGCATCGACCACCTGATGCTGTCGGCGGAAGCGGCCGACCGTCTGCAATCGGTCAACATCGAAAAACATGTGCGGGCATGGGAAAAACCGTCCGACCACGTACCGGTCTGCGGTTATTTCGATTTCAGCCCGGTCGGCTGACCGGCTCTCGACAGGCGGCTGAGTTCGCCCCAGCCGCAGGCGGCATCAACTCAATCGGGATCGTCAATCCGCATGTTCTGCGCCATTGCGATGGCCGCGCGGCGGTCGTTTTCGCCCGAGAGCGAAAAAGCCTGCTCCTGAAGGCTCTGGATCCAGGTGCAATCCACCGCCGTGCACTTGTCCAGCGCGGCCGTCATGAAAGCGAGCCCCTGGGTCGTCTGGCCTTCCTGGAAGAGCAGATTGCCGAAAATCGACATGGCGCCGGCATGGCCGTGCTTGCGCGCCTGGTTGAGCCACTTCTTGGCCTGCTGCACATCCGCCCGGCCACCCTCGCCGGCAAGGATCATTTCCGCCAGACGGAACTGGGCCTCAGCCACTCCAAAGGTGGAAGCCACCTGAAAATAAAGCTGGCGAGCCTGTGAAAGGTCCATCTTCACCGGGCTGCCGGGAATGCCGTGCCGGTAATAATCTGCAAGAGAAAGAAGCGCGTTGACGAAAAAGCCGGTATCCTCGGAGCCCGGCTCAACGCCCTGGCTGGCAATTTCGCTGTAAATCTTGAAGGCTTCGAAGTCGTTCTTGGCAACGCCATCGCCGAAAGCGTACATATTGGCAAGCGCCCAGCGTGAGCCGGTATGGCCCTTTTCGGCCGCGTAGCGATAGGCCTCGACGGCTTCGCCCTTGTTGCCGTTCTTGTAGGCCTTGAAGCCGAACTTGAACAGGTCGAAGGGGCCGGATTCCTTGGTTACGCCGGCATTGATGTCAAAAGCCGCGGCAGGCATTGCGAGCGACGCAAGCAACATGCCCATAAGGAGCGGCTTTAAAACGTTGGCTTCACATTTCAGCATTTCGGCGAACTTCTCTCACTCTTCCCGGCATATAGCCAATACTTGCGGAATACTGCAAAGCCGAACCCCGCCGGGTCGCGATTTTTCGAACACACTGCGTCTTTCCGGCAGCACTTTCCAGCGCACCGCCGGTGGTCTCATGCGGTAATTGCTCAAAATTTTCAGTGAGACAGATATAGGCATAATTTCCGGCAATATAACGGCGTTTCACCGCCTGCCGGTCAGCGCCAAACAAGAAAGCCGGACGAAGTTCCCGTATTACTTGCTTAAACCCTGAATCCAAACCTGTTTTCACTTTTTGCAATTCCAGAGATCCACATCAAACGCCTGCATGTTCTTCCATTCCCGCGTCCATAAACATAAGCCAAGCACTCTGTTTGTGGCGGGAAATGGACGGATATGCTCACATTCCAACGCGCCCCCACGCTTGCAGAAAAGTGTTGCCAAATCGTCACAAAACTTTCGGGCTAGAAAATTTTATCGAGAAAGAATCACAGTCGAAAACGAAAAAAGGCCCGGTTGGTAAACCGGACCTTTCTTTTTGTTCAGGCATGGCGAATGGCGTCAGAACTTGACCTTGACGCCCGTCGAGATCGCCGCCACCAGATCGTTGCCGAAGTCGTAGCCAGCCTCGTTGCCGCAGGTGAAGCCTGCACCACAGGGTCCGCCGTTGATGGAAGAGCTACCCGAGGTCAGGAGGCCGAGAGCACCGGCAATCTTGAACTCGATGTTCTTGTTCGGCGAGTAGACGATCTGCGTGCCAAGCGTCCAGGTGTCGGTCTGGGTGCCGATGACAGTCGATGTACCGCGATCCCAGGTCAGGCTCACAGCACCGCTCCACTGCTCATTGAACTTGTGACCGACGCCGCCGGAAATCGTCCAGCCATCGCGGTAAAACAGGTCGAGCGTGTTCAGCGTGTCCGCGCCGCTTGGAACGCACGGAGACGTGCCGACCGCGCAGAAAGGAATGACCTGAATCTGGCTCCAGTCAGTCCACTTCACCGAACCGAAAGCAAGCCAGTCCGGCGCTATGCCGGATTGCACCTTGAGTTCGATGCTGTCCGGCATCGAAACAGAGCCATAGATCGGCACGAGCTTGCCGCCGTATTTCGCAAGCGTCGGAGAGATGGACGGCGGTGTCTGCGGAACACCTCTAACGTCGGCGAAACCGGTCAGGTCGTGATCGACGGCGCTGTTATAAACGAGGCTCGCACGGAAGGCGACCTCAGGGATTTCGTAGGCAACGCCGGCGCGCCAACCCCAACCATCACCTTCCATCTCAAGTTTGCCGACGCCGCTGAAGCTGGACCAGGCCGGATTGAGGCCAAGAACGGCCGGTCCGAGAACCTGACGATATTTATAACCGCTGATCTCCTGGTAGAAACCGCCGCCGATGATCGAAAAGTCACCCTTGCCGACATCGAACTTCACACGGCAGGTGGTGGCATAATTGTGCGACTTGACCTTGGTTTCGATATTGTAGCTCGACCCCTGCCAGATGCCGGGATTGAGATGCGCGCCCCACGGCTGCGAATAATCGAACATGCAGTCGCCCAGATCGCCAACAGCAACCTTGGCACCGATGCGGGTCGACCAGAAGTTTTCAGAATCGTCTGCTGTACTCGACCAGGAGGCAGGCAAAGGACCGCTCTTGGCAGGATTGTCACGCGCATTCTTTACCTCGCGCTGCGGCGCGACGAAGGTGGCGGAACTATCCAGAACATAGTCGGACGGGTCGAACAGCAGGTCGATATTATAACCACCGCGCTCAAGGCCACCCGCCAGTGAAGGCGTGACCGCCGCGATGCTGACTGCGAAACATACCGCGCCGCGAAAAATTGCAGTTTTTGCCATCTCTCTCCCCAATCAAGGCAATGTGATCAATGGTAGAGTGAAGTGCTAACGGGCAAATGACAATGTGCCGCAGCGCGGCGCGATCCTGCCCGCACAGCCATTTTTTTACGTAAGTTTTTTATGGATGCCCTCTTATATAATCATTTTAGGCTATTTTTCTAACCCGGTTGGAAAAACTGATACAAAACGAAACAAATTCCCAACCCAAACTGGAAATGTCGCCAAATAACCACAGTTGTGGGTTTCCCGACCAAACCCGCTTATCAGGCCGTTTTCATTGGTTTTTTCCGCTTTTTGCAGCGTTTTCCGCCCGGATCGGACTGAAATAATTGCGCTGTCGGGCTGGAGCGATTCGCCGGTGCGGCGCAGCAATGAAAAGAAATGAATCCTGACAAAACGCAAAAAAACGCCCGCTCTCACGGGCGTCATGTAATCGATAAGAGTCGAAAATCTATCAGCCCTCATCCCGCTTCAGGGTGAGGAGCCGTTGTCGCTCGAGGCCGTGGTCCTCGGGGCAAGCCCGAGGATGACGTGTGTTTAACGGGAGGGCATCCAAGACGGGGCTGCCCTCCTCACGACCCATTTACAACATGCCGCTCGGGCAAACCTTATCCCGCTTCGCTGACACGTTGCAGGGCGGTTCTAAGGCTTGCCAGCTGAACGTCCAGCTCCGCCTTGCGCTCGCGCTCGGCGGCCACGACCTCCGGATCGGCATTCGCCACGAATTTTTCATTCGACAGCTTCTTGTCGATGCGCTCCATTTCCGCATCCACCTTGCCGATCGCCTTTTCGAGACGGGCCTTTTCAGCCCCAAGATCGACGAGGTTACCGAGCGGCAGGCACACCGTGGCTTCGCCGACGATGATCTGTGCGGAACCCTTCGGCGCAACATCGGCACCACGGATTTCATCCGCCCGCGCCAGACGCCGGATGGCGGCGGCATGGCGGTCGAGCCGTGCTTCGGTCGAGGTGTTGGCGCCGACGACCACCAGCGACGCGGTGGCGCCCGGTGGCACGTTCATCTCGGCCCGCGTCGAGCGGATGCCGGAAACCAGATCGATCAGCCAGTTGATTTCCGCAGCCGCAGCATCGTCGCGGAACTCCGGCACCGGCCAGTCGGTCAGGCAGAGAAGATCAGACCGCTCCTCGCCTTCGCCCGCCGTATGCGCCCACAGCTCTTCCGTCATAAACGGCATGAAGGGGTGCAGGAGCTTGTAGATCTCATCCAGAACATAGGCCGCGCAGGCCTGCGATTCCGTCTTCGACGCCTCATCCTCACCGCTGAAGACGGGCTTCAGCAGTTCCAGATACCAGTCGCAGAACTGGTTCCAGACGAAGCGGTAGAGAATGCCGGAGGCATCGTTGAAGCGGAAGTTTTCAAGCGCCGCCGTCACGTCGCGCGCCGTATTGGCAAGTTCGGTCAGGATCCAGCGGTTGATGGTCAGCGAAGCGGTTTCTGCAAGGAAATGCGGATCACGCTTCACGCCGTTCATCTCGGCAAAACGGGTCGCATTCCAGAGCTTGGTGCCGAAGTTGCGATAACCGGCGATACGTGCCGGATCAAGCTTCACGTCGCGGCCCTGCGCCGCCATGATGGCGAGCGTGAAACGCAGCGCATCCGCGCCGTATTCATCGATCAGTTCCAGCGGATCGATGACGTTGCCCTTGGACTTCGACATCTTCTGGCCGTTCTTGTCGCGAACCAGCGCATGAATATAGACGGTGCTGAACGGCTCGACCGGATTGCCCGCATCGTCCTTCATGAAATGCAGGCCCATCTGCATCATGCGGACAACCCAGAACGGGATGATATCAAAGCCGGTGACCAGCACGTTGGTCGGATAGTAGCGCGCCAGTTCCGGCGTCTGCTCGGGCCAGCCAAGCGTCGAGAAAGGCCACAGCGCCGATGAGAACCAGGTATCGAGAACGTCTTCGTCGCGGGTCAGGATTTCGCCCGGCTTGAAGTTCTCAAGCTTCTCCTCGACCCAGGCCTTCCATGGGCCTTCGTGGGCGATATAGTGCTGGATGGCCGCCTGAAGCGCCTCTTCCTCGGTCTTTTCAACAAAGACCTGCCCGTCCGGGCCGTACCATGCCGGAATCTGGTGTCCCCACCACAATTGCCGCGAGATACACCAGGGCTGGATGTTCTCCATCCATTGGAAATAGGTGTTTTCCCAGTTCTTCGGTACGAAATTGGTGCGGCCTTCGCGAACAGAAGCAATAGCAGGCTGGGCCAGCGTCTTGTTATCCACCCACCACTGATCGGTCAGGCGCGGCTCAATCGGCACGCCGCCACGGTCGCCATGCGGCACGACGTGCTTGTGTGGCTCGATCTTGTCGAGCAGACCGGCTTCCTCGAAGATTTCGACGATGACCTTGCGGGCGAAGAAGCGATCCTGCCCTTCCAGGCGGTCCCATGCGCCGTGCAGCGCCGCCGGGTGATTGAGGCCCTCGAGGAAATCCTCGTTCTCCTTGATGGAGATCGTGCCGTCGATATTCATGACGTTGATGGCGCGCAGGCCGCAACGCCTGCCGACTTCGAAATCGTTGAAGTCATGTGCGGGCGTGATCTTCACGGCGCCGGTGCCGGCGGTCGGATCGGCATAGTCGTCGGCAACGATCGGGATCTTGCGACCGACGATCGGCAGGATGACGTGCTTGCCGACGATGCCCTTGTAGCGCTCGTCTTCCGGGTTAACGGCAACGCCGGTATCACCCAGCATGGTCTCGGGCCGGGTGGTGGCGACGACGATGTAGTCGCGCGTTTCGAACTCGGTGGGCTTGCCCTCCTCGTCAAACGCGATCGGATACTGATAGGTCACACCCTTTTCCAGCGGATAGCGGAAGTGCCAGAGATTGCCCTTAACTTCCAGCTGTTCGACTTCCATGTCGGAAATCGCGGTCTGCAGCTTCGGATCCCAGTTGACGAGGCGCTTGTCCTTGTAGATCAGGTTCTGCTTGTACAGGGTGACGAAGACCTCGAGCACGGCCTCGGACAGGCCTTCATCCATGGTGAAGCGCTCGCGCGACCAGTCACAGGAAGCACCAAGACGTTTCAGCTGGTTGAAGATCAGACCGCCGGATTCGGCCTTCCATTCCCAGACCTTCTCCACGAAAGCCTCACGGCCCATCTCACGGCGGCCCGGAAGCTGTTGTTCCATCAGCTTGCGCTCGACCACCATCTGCGTGGCGATGCCCGCATGGTCCATACCCGGCTGCCACAGCACGTCCTTGCCGCGCATGCGCTCGAAGCGGACCAATATATCCTGCAGCGTGTTGTTGAGCGCGTGGCCCATATGCAGGGAGCCCGTCACATTCGGCGGCGGGATGACGATGGTGAAGGTTTCCGCACCCGGCTTGGCGTTGGCACCGGCACGAAAAGCGTTCGCCTCATCCCAGGCTTTCGCGATCTTCGGTTCGACGGTTGCAGAATCGTAGGTCTTTTCGAGCATTTCCTGACCTGAATTTTAGAGTTCTTGTGTGGATTTTTTAAATAAGGATGGACGGTCGAGAGTCAACAGAAACCGACCCCCGAGCGACCTATTGAGAGGCCCCGTCAACGACTATGACCCGATAACGCCTTCATCTTCAACAAAAAAGCCGCCCCGGTGCCGGAGCGGCCTCTGTTTCAATACCTTGCGCGCATTTCAGGATGCGGCCGGACAGGCCTTAGCGGCGCGAGCCGCGCGCCACGCGCTCGATTTCCTCACGCACGAGACGCTCCACCAGGGTCGGCAGATTGTCTTCCAGCCAGTCCTGCAGCATCGGGCGCAGCATGTCGGCAGCCATATCCTCGATCGAACGACGCTCGACGCCATCGAAAACTTCGGCAAGCTCGCTGAAGGAGCGGGCGATCTGCGCACCGGCGGCGGCGGAAATGAGGTTGAGCGACAGGCCGCCCTCATCCTTCGGCTCGGCCAGATCGAATGTCGGCATCTCGACGGCAGGTTCCTGGACGGAAACCTCGAAACGTTCCTCGGCGGCAGGCGCTTCAATGGCGCCGCGCAGCGTCAGCTGATCGAAGCGGTTCTCAAAAGCTGCACTTTCCACAGCGGCGGCGGCAGCGCGATCCTCGGCGGCGAAAGGTGCAGGCTGTTCATTGCTGCTCGCGGCAGCGGCCGCCAGCAGCGGACGCACATCCGTTGGGCGCTGTGGCGCGGCGCGTTCAACCTGTTGCGCAGCAGAAGGCTGCGCTGCGCTTGGGGAATGGGCGGTGGGAGCCGCCTGCACGGGCTCACGCTGAGCCTGCGCGGCAAATGCCTGCGGACCCATGGCCGCGTTGCGGTCGGCGGCGGCACGAACACGCGCAGCTACATCGGCCAGCGACATGCTCCTGTCAGAGCCTTCCTGCTGTTCAGACATCGGCTTTTCGGAGGTCGGCCTTTCCGAGGCCGGCGAAAAATCCTGCACCGGCCTTGCGCCGTATGCCTGGTTTGCGGCGGGGGGAACACGGGCCGGCGGGCTGACAGGCTCCGTCACGAAGGCCGCTTCGCTCGCGGCATCGTCTTCATCGTCATAGACGGGCGGCAACTGTCCGGAAAACGCACCGGCAGGCCCGGGCTCGTTGCTCTCGATGATCCGGCGTATGGACGCCAGAATTTCTTCCATGGACGGTTCACGCGCTACGCTTGGCTGAGCCATATCAATCCCCGGTTTCCACTCTCGAGCACCCGGCCGCATCACCTCGGATGCCGGAAAGGGCGCTTTGCACCTGTTCAATTCCTACATCGCGTTTGCGACAATCGCACCCGATCGCCGCCCCGATGCTCTGAAACATGTCAGGTCAAAACCGCCGAGCGTCTTTGCCATCCCTGTCGCAGGCTCATGCGGGGCAGAAATACGCACACCCCGAATCACCCTTAGTTTAGGGCAGCATAGTCAGGAACTAAATCACTGATTCGACAACTTTCGCGGTGATGCACAGCTTTGTGAGAGCAGCCTTTTTCGGCAGGGCCGAGGATTATGTCTGAGCAAACGACGGCCCTGCCCGCAAAAACAAACGCCGGGGTGAAAACTCCACCCCGGCGTCAGAACAGGATAATTGTTTCCGTGGATCAGAAAACGAATTCGGCCGCCTTGGCGAAGCCCGGCAGAGGCTTGATCGAGGCATTGAAGGAGGTCACGGCCGATGTGCTGTTGCCGTCGCGGCGATAGACAGTGGCCTTGGCAGCATTGCCATATCCGACAACCACGACCAGACGTCCGCCGTCCCGCAGCTGATCGGTCAGCGCCGCCGGCACTTCCTCGACGGAACCGTTGACGAAAACCAGGTCATAGGGCGCTTCGCCCGCATAACCCTTTTCAAGATCGCCGGTGACGACGGCAACATTGTCATATCCAAGCGACGCCAGGGTCTCGGTCGCCTCAGCCGCCAGCGTCTCGTCGCATTCGAGCGACACAACCGAACCGGCGAGCTGGGACAGAATGGCGGCCGTATAACCGGCGCCGCCGCCGACTTCCAGAACCACGTCCTCCTTGGACACGGCAGCAAGCTGCAGAAGCTTTGCCAGCGGCGAAGCCTTCATGACGTAACGGGCCGGGCGGCCATCCCGGGCGGGACAGATCTGCAGATCCTCGTCCACATAGGCAATCTGCCGCACGCCCGCCGGCACGAAAGCCTCGCGCGGCACGCTCAAAAACGCCTTCAGCACCGAATGCGACGTCACATCGGTCGTGCGCAACTGGCTATCGACCATATTGGCGCGTGCGGTTTCGAAATCCATCATATCGTTATCGCCTCAATTTCGCGGATGCCGGTCGGGAAGCCTCGGCTCCAAAAGCTCAAAACGGCACGGGTCTCCCCTTGCCTTTAAACAATCTCATAATTGCCCAAGCCTGCGCTTTCAAGCGTGGTGAACCGGAAGTGCGGGAAAAAGCGAAATGGCGGGGATTTTTAGAACAATAGGAACGGGAATGACCGCAACAGGGTGCGACGTCGTCAGGACGACAGGTTCTGTTGATGAGATTTTGGAGGCTTCGCCCGAAATTCCAAACGTCGGCTCTTATACTGGCTGACGACTCTCACGCGTCAGCTATGTGTCCTGCGGACATTTACGGTCTCGTTTCTTTGTCCTTCTTCGCCTGATCGTGATGCCACTTGATGGCGAAGAACATGCCCGTCCCCAAGACGAGAACCTTGAGCGGAAAGACGACTATAGGGAATAAATCTACCCAATCCCAATCCATCATTTCGAATATTTCCAAGCTGTTACGTGACACTATCGATCGTGAAGAGCGCTATCTCAAAATAGGGGCGTCAACAACTTCAATCCATGTCCCCATGCAGGGTCTTTTTGACGCAGCCAACGGGTTCGCTTCGTCGGGGCTCTTGCGTCACGCCGCAGCGATCTCCCGTTTGGCACTCATCATCGAAAATGCACACGAGGGACGCCGAACGTGGAGCCGGATCGCAGGTGTTACCCCGCCGATGACGCGATGATGGGATAAAATGGGTATGGAGAGCCCCGGCCAAAGGACGGCGAACGGTTCACATTGCCACACCTGGATAATAAGGAAGGTATTTCAGATATTTGCTCCCGGTGAAGGAGCTGATTGGAGGCCTCGCCCGGAATTGAACCGGGGTACAAGGATTTGCAGGCTTTCACCCGCCCTTGATTTACCACCGCAATTTCCCTGTTTGTCGCAATCATGTTGCAGTCAATCGAGCAAAATGTTCGCGGCTTGTGCTAGTTCTGTCCCATCGTCCAGCCGCGGGAATAGGTGTCCGTAGGTGTCCATGGTCATCACGATCGAGGAGTGTCCCATGCGCTCCTGCACCATTTTGACCGGCAGACCCAAGCCGCCGTCTTCCTTCCGGTTGATGAGCCAGGAGGCGTAGAAGTGGCGCAGCGCGTGGAGGCCTGTATACTTCGCCTCGATCTCGTTCCCCTCACCCACGGTCACGCCAGCTCGAATCATCGCCGGCTTGAGGCCCTTGTTCACGATGTTCGCGTGTGAACGCGGTTCGCCGTCTGGATTGGCGAAGACCAGTTCGAAGCCAGGCGGCTGCCGGAGCTTATGTTCCTTCAACGCCGCGATAACGACAGGCGGAACCGGGATCGTTCTAACTCCAGCCTCTGACTTCGTCGGGCCGATTTCCTTGAACTGGTCGGCGCGCTGATTGACGTGGATCTCTGCCTTCTTGAAATTAACGTCCTGCCACCGCAGGCCCCTCAATTCTGAGGAACGCATACCCGTGAAGATGGCCGTCACAAGCAACGGCCTCCAGTTGCCATCCAGAGCGGCCACCAGCGCTTTGACCTCGCCTCTGGTGGGTATGTCTACCCCAACAACCAGCTTGCCCTTCTGGCGCTTCTCCTGACGCCTGTCGCGCCCCTTGCGGCTGGAGCGTATGTCCCGTACCGGATTACGGGTTGCTAAGCCCCGCTCGTTCGCGTCGGACAAGATCGACCCCAGCGAAGTCAGAACCTTCTTTACCATCGCCGGCGATCGGCCATTTTGGCGCATCGTGTCTTCGAAGTCCCTGACGGCCGGGACATTGAGGCGCGATAACAGCGTCTGACCGATAAGCGGGTTGATGTGGTGTTTCAGGTGGCTTTTACGCTGGTCCATGGATGACCGCTCAAGGCCCGCGCTTTCGCCCGATGCGATCCACAGAGAGCCAGCTTTCTCGACGGTCACGCTGGCGCTATCAGCGACGTGGACGCCCTCCCTCACCTCAACAGAGGCGGTAGCGGCGAAACTGTCGGCGTCCTTCTTCAACTTAAAGGTTTTCAGCCGGCGCTTACCGGTGGTGTCAAAATAATCGACCACCCAAGCGCTCTTTGCCTCGCCCTTTGGAGTTGTCCATTCACGCTTGCGAACTGACATGCTTGATCCTCAAAAAGGTATGTCATCATCATCCATTGGGGGAAAAGCGGGCTTCTGCTCTACGATCGGCTTTGCGTCCTGTTTTTTCTCGGGCAAAGGCCAGTCTGGAGCCTTCAGTTTAGCGTCGGACAGAGCAGCACGCATTGCTTTCCCGGCTGCAAAGTAATCCGTGGCCTTCTGATCTTCATGCATTTGAACGAACTCATCGATCCGCGGCCATAGCACATCGACATAGTAGTTCAGGAAAACCTTGCGTTCCTTCGATGACCAGAAAAATGGCCAGTGTTCTCTGCAGAACGTTAGCCTCTTGTCCTCTTCGTAAGTCGGATAGAACTCTTTTCGAGCAGCCATCCGCAAGGCTCTGACGCCGTCGCTCACATCCCAAAAGTCGTGCCAGCTCAAATCACCACCATATTCGTAGTCGTTGAGCTTCTCGCCCAGCGCAGCGCTTACTATCGCGCGCTCGACTACGGTCGTAATCGTTTGCCCCTTTAGCTTCGAAACGTACTCCAGAATGAACCTTGTCTTAGGGTCTAGCCGGATCGTCAGCGTCTCTGATTTCCCGGCCTTCTGCGATGCTTTTGCCATGTCGATTCCCTCAGTCGGGCGATTAATTACACGTAATGCTGAGTAAGTGCAAATACTGCTTGACGCAATCAGCGGAATACATACTCTGTCCGTAATGCAAAAGCAGTGCAAAGGACATCAACGCAATGACAGGAAATTCCGAACCAATCCAGAACATGGATCTGCTGTGGGAAGTCGAGGAAATCGCCAAGTTGATTGGCCGGACTGAGCGCCAGACTTTCCACATGTTGAAAAAGGGTGAGCTTCCGGCCAAGAAGGTTGGCGGTCGCTGGGTGGCCAGCCGGCAGAAGCTGATCGACTTCTTCATGGAGGCCGCATGACAGGCGCCGATCATCAGCACAGCGAAACGGTAGTCACCGCCGCTCAATGGCTTGCGGAACAAAATCCTACTCCGACGCCAATTATTCCTATGCTTCGTGACCGCTTCGGTCTTTCGGCATTGGAAGCATGCGAGGCGGCTGCCCTCTCCAACAAGTACCGAGTTTGGAGGCGAGCGCACGCATGATTGTCGAGGATGGATTTTATCTCATACCGCTTCTGCCCAAGGAGATGGCGGCGCGCTTGAAGGATAAGCCTGACTGGCCTTCAGATATGAGGGCGGAGTACAAGCGCCTGCACGCAACATACACAGCCTCGAAAGCTGAATTCGCCACATGGGTTAGGCGCGACAGAGACTCGCGCATGAACCGCACTGCGAAGCAAATCCTACTCGTCATCTTGGATTGTCTGAATTTTGATACCGGTCGCTGCGATCCCGGCCACCAGTTCATTGCGGATGAGCTTGGCATAAGCGTGCGTACGGTCGAGCGGACTATACCCCGGATTGCGTCTGCTCGCTGGATTACGATTAAGCGGCGTGGACGGACAACAACGAATTCATATCGCTTCCAGGTGCCAACCGAGAAAGTCGCTGGAATACTCGAATACGTGGATGGTCTGCGAGAGCAACGGGTCGAAGAGCGAGCGCGCCGCCGTCTCCATGGTGACCCGACAGAAATGGCGGATCACTCCCAAAGTGACCCGACAAATTCGCGTAGTCATGAACCGACAGAAATGGCGGATCACGACCCGACAGAAATGGCGGGTAAACCTATGAAGGGAACCTTTGAAGACGAACCTGCGAAGAAAGATTCTTGCTCTGAGGGGAGTGAGTCTCTCTATGGCGACAGTGATCAAAGCAGCGCAGACGTAAGGCCATCGGCAGCAAGGAACGTTCCCTATCGAGTGCCGGCGAACGAATTCATTGGTCGGCAGATGGTTTTGACTATTGTGGACGGTCGCGACGTGCCGGAAGTCCTTCAAGAGAAGCTGCACCAGTTCATCATGCTCGGCATCCTCACGCCGGCCATGGCTGAAAGGTTGATTGCGCCAGCGGTGCAAATCCCAGATCAGGAATCGGAATTCAACTCGTGGATAACGCGGAACATTCCAGACCGTGCCAATCACCGGGAAGCATACCGGCTGCTGCGCGAGAGGAAGATGACACCTGAGGTTCTTCGGAGACTGGCAGCATGAAGAAAGATCAGCTTGACCTCTTCGCCTGGGCCGATGCGCGACCGTCTGCGCAGATCATCGATCTGGTGCCGATCATCGTTCGCAACATGCCCGACGTCGATCCCCGATATCCCGAGCCCGCGAAGGTAATTCGCCCGGCCTTCGAGCGCAAAAGGAGCGTGGCATGAGTAAACTAACAGTTCGGGAGCGACGCCTGCTGGTAGCGGCCAAGATTGCGCTCTTGGCATACAGAGGTATTTTCGGCTCGTCGTTTTGGAATACCCGTGATCGCTGGGCCTTCGCGCGTCTGGAGCATGAGATCGAACGAATGGAGCGAAGCAACCCATGACGGCTGAACCAGTCACGATAAACGTCATTCCCGATAGCGGAAATCTGCAGGTGGATGCCGATGCCCTCGTATGGGCGATCCAGCACCTGCCCACTCGCGAAGCCTACCGGAAGTGCACTGGCGAAGATGCTGGCCCTGTTCTCGATCGCTATGTGGCTTGGGCTCAAGAGAACATTATCGGAGATGCGCTTTGAGCTACGAGCTTTTTACCCGGCAGGATCTCGACGCATGCGAGGGCCTCGGCCTCGCCCCGATACTCATGCGCAGAGATGAGGTAATCAACCTCAAGACCGCGGTTCATGTCACCGGCCGCAGCGAGAAGACCCTCCGCGGCTGGTGCAAGGAATTCGGTATTGGTGTTCAGCCCTGCGCCGGAGCTCCAATAGAGATATCGGCGCCAGCGCTGGAGATGGTGAGGCATGGTGACTTTGCGGCGCTGGAGCTGTTGCGGCAAGGAAGGCGAGAACACCCCAGAGTTAGGAGATTTTTTGAACATCTAGGCCTACCTGCGTGACAGGTGGGTGCATCGTGAACTGGCTCTTACCTCGCATATCAATCGTTAGTTTGCCAATTTCCATGAACCGAAGACCAAATACAGCTTGGTATGCTCTAGTCCCATCCGAAAAATTCATCGGAATTACGTCAATTTCAGAACAATGCCCAAACTCGGATATGAACATATGCACTTTCCTTTTCCGCGCGGAACTCACCTGATGGGCAGTTCGTATCTCGGCGACATCGTCGGTAAAAGGAGCGTTCATTTCATCCAGCAATTTCGCATCAACGAAGAAATCATCAGCTCCAGTGTCCATCAGCGCCCTTACTCTGAAGATTTTCGATCCACGTACAAGCTGTCCTGTTTGAAAAGCACGAATGTCGTAACCCAATCCGATCTCGATTACAGGAGACTTGTACGCGCCGCTCACGGTTTCAAAGCCAGGCCGATCTGCGAAAATTACGGGTATGCTTACTGGACTCTGTTCCACCATTAGATCTCCTGTTTACTTCGGGAAAACACTACCGCACGTGTATACTCATATGGAGGTGAATAATCCTGTTACGTTGAGTTCCACAACGAGAGCAGGAGGTTGCGGTAATGTCGATCGTCGCCAAACAGCGAAAGCAGAAAGACCCGATCGTCAACGTTATGTTGAATGGCGGCCGGGTCACTTCGGGCTTCAGAACAGCCCTGTTCGCCGCTGCCAGTCGAGCCGGCGTTTCCGTCAATGAATTCGTGCTGACCGCAACTGCCGAAAAGCTGTGTGCTTCTGGCAGCCGGTTCTCTGGAGTCTTTGAACCAGGCGATATCACCCAGAACGTTCAGAGCGCCGCATGAGCAAGAAGAGCCGCGCCATCCGCAAAGACATGAGAGCCTTGGAGCACCAGGTCGAGCAATTATTCGATCTGGTCAGCCGGCTGACTGAAAACCAGCAAAAGCTCATGAGCCACACCCAAACCATACCGGAAACTGTGGGCTCAGCCGTCGGCGGCGCGATGGCCGGAATTCTCGCAATCACTGAACGAAACCAGGCGGCACTTGATCATGTGCGCGTCGATCACTGAAAGGAAACGCACCATGGCAGGAAAGCCCGAAATGAGCGAAGCCGTCATCAACCAACTGACGGATGTCATCGCGGAGATTGTAGCCAAGACTGTCGATGAAGCTATCGACAAGCGCATCGCTACAAACGGCACGCTGCTCCACAACCGCAAGCCTGGCGAAGGCTTCAAGCTGCCGTCAGCAGACGGTTACAAAGCACCGGAAGGTGATTGATATGACGGCGTCCGTGAAGCACCTCAGCGTTGCTGATATTGAGGCGAGAATTGCCGAGATCAGCGCGAAGCAGGAAGAGCATTCCCGTCGTGATCTCGACGCTGAACTGCGTGACGTGATGCGCAGCGGCGGCGATATCGATGCTCTGGAAAATACTCATCTCGACGCGGAGCGACAGTCCCGCCGCCTCCGCGTCGAACGGAAAGCCCTTGAGGCTGACTTACCTCTCGCGAAAAAGCACGAGGGCGAAACCCTCACCCGAGACAAGGTGGACCAGCACCGAAAACTTGCCGCAGACGCCGCAAAGGCAGTCGATCACGTCGTGTCAGCCTGGGAGGACTTCGTTTCAGCGCTGGACGCTTGGGACGAACTCAGGCGTCGATCTGCCGGCCTGACGGATGAGGCGTGGTCGATTGCTCAGTCGAGTGGCGTTGAAATGCCAATCATGGGCAAGTTCACCAGCGAGCGCATCAAGGCGCTGGCCCCTCAGGCACATCACGACATCGTTGATCGTCTTGCAGCGGCCGAGAGCCAGCATCAAGTCGGCTTTGGAGTTCAAGGCTATCGGGTCGATAGCTGAGAATGATGGCGCCGGGGATTTTCCGTCTTTCGTCCTCGGCGCCATCGATAACGATAACCGTCTCTCTCGTTAGTCTCTTAAAATATCAGAATTCTGGACGTTCGGGTAAAAGCGAGAAGACGTACTTCGCAGCATTGATAACGGTCGTATAGTTCATCCAAACGTATGCGATGAAAGCAATAAAAGTCAGAGAATATACATACAAGGATAGTCTTTCTATTTTTTCTGATTTTGCCGTTGCTGTCTTCACTGACGCTTCAAGTTTCGACTGGGCCACTTGATCACCTTGGTTTCTCGTGCTGCTCCAATCTAGCGACGGAATAGCTTTTTGTGCGTGACGGCTCAGCGCCCACATCAAGCCCGATGCAGCCAAAAACCCCATAAAAACAACTGACGAAATGTCCATCTCATCTCTCCGATTTCAGGTGGAGCGGATATCGGAAGAGCTCACATCTTTCAAACGGAAGCGATAATTTAGGCTGACAGAACATTAAGGCGACGGGAAAAAACTGAAGATATCCGTCAAATGTTACCGCAGGTTTCCAGTGCAAATTCGCGTTCGAAAGTAGTTCTATGAAAGAGGATTTCTCCGTCATAAGGCAATGGATGAGCATGAAAGAAGTATTGGAAGGCATAACGGGCGGTCTAGGTGCTGCCATTTACCTCAGCACAGAAATCGCGTTCCGCCTCGTTGATGTGCTTGTGGCAAAGGGCGTCCTTTCGAAGGAAGAGGCGCGCAGCACCCACTACGCCATTGCTGCAGGCATCCGGCAGGATGCGGATGAACATCCGAACGCCCGGGAAATGACCGAAGTTGCCGCTGCGATGCTCGAACAGGCTGGAGATAACTATCTTTCGCAAAATCAGGAGAAAAATCTATGAACGCCCCAATGCCCGGCCGACAGATTTGGCGCGATTTCGAAACGGACGGCGTGCCTTCCAGTGGTCGGCACAGCCCCCGCAAGTCCGATATTCGAACCTGGTCTGAATGGGTGGAGAGCGTTCTGTCCGCCTTTCTGAGTAATGGCGGTCTCGTATACTCGACATTGGCGGCTCTCACCAACGACCTTGCTCATGCTCCAAACAGCATGGCTTGGGTGATTGGCGATGTGACCGCGTCAAACAACGGCGTCTACATGAAGGTCGGTGTATCTGGTTCGGGATCTTGGACACGAGTGGCCGATCTTCCATACAGCTTTATTACCGCGGAAGACGTTGGGGAAGGTACGCCGAATGCTATCGAGGCATCTTCGTCGTTACCTTTGTCAGCCTCCGCTCTCGTATTGCTCAACGTGTTTGAAACCAACACCGCATCCCCTGTAACGGTATCGTTCAACGGTGGAACAGCATTGACGATCAAGTCGAACTCGGGAGGCGACATCCTCCCCGGTGGCCTTCAGAGTGGAATGCTCGTCATGGGACGAATTTCCGGTTCGACGTTCCGGATAGTCAGTGATCAGGTAAGTTCTGCCATCATCACCGAAGCAGAGGCCGTACTATCACAGGTGGAAGTCATTCGTGACATTGTGCTGGGGGCTGTGCCGAATGTCTTTTCGCCCTCGCGAACCACTCTCAAGGCGCTGGACGTAGGTACCACGCAGGAAGCATACATGACTGAGCGAGGCCGAGAGGGGCAGTTCATCTGGCGCTCCGGAAATTATGCTGCACATGTATCCGCCGATCCACAAGAAGGCATTTACGTCAAAGCTGACGGTGTTGCTGCGTCGACTGGTGTTTGGGTTCGGATCTACTCAGGCGGACTGAAGCCTGGATACTTTGGAGCAAAGGTAGACGGCGTAACCGATGATAGCACCGCGCTGCAGGCCTGCATCAACCTCGCCTTGTTTATCAATGGAGTTGTGCAGTTACCGCCCGGAACGATGCGGCTAAAGGCGACGACTGCGGTCAACGTCAATAACAGCAACAATCTGGCGATTAAGGGCGCTGGGCAGAATGTTTCGGTGCTGAGTTATTCGGATGCTGCCACTCACGGTATTTCCTATGTTTCGAGCCAGACCGTCGACAATTATCATCCGTGCTTGGAGTTGAGCGATTTCTCCATTGAAACTTCGCGGAAGAACGCTGGCACGGCTATTTCCGCCACATGGGCAAACGCGAACAACATCGAACGGCCGTTCTACATGAAACGGGTTGAGATGCGCCAGTGCATCACCCGCGCCTCCGACGATGGATCAAACTTCGGGTATTGGACGCGCGGCGTCTATTGTTCGAACGCCCGCAACTCGACTGTAGAGCACTCATACTTCATGGGTGAAATGAACCTGGTGCCGACATCGCAATCAGCGTTCGAGCTCGACAATGAAAGTACCTTCTTTACCTTCAATAACGTCTTGGTATTGGAGGCCGATACCGGGATCTATGCTCACGGCACGACGGAAGGCGTGAAGGTTCTGCAGTGCTCCATAGTGGGAGTGAGGTACGGTATCCATCATGTGACGACAACCGGCGCCGAGCCGGAACTGATGGTTATCGGCACTGACATCAACGCTGAAGAAGTAGGCGTCTGGGCGCAGAATATCCAAATGGTCACCATCGCTGACTGCGTGTTCTTTGCCAACAGCTGGCTTCATTCAAGCGCTTGGCCTGAGTGGCGAGGTGTTCTCCTTCAAGGCGCGCTGAATCGCTTCTCCAGCATCAAGGGCTGCCATTTCTCGAAGGAGAACCAGAGGACAGGCGACACGACGACAGGCATTGATTTCAATGAAGGCAATTACTGCATCATTGACGGTAATAACTTCTACGGATTCAACGGAAATCCGATGACTTTCGGCGTGCAGATCCGATCTGGAACCGGGTTTTGCACGGTGTCTGAAACCAATCTGTTCGAGTATGTCAGCAACAAGGTGGCGAACAACGGCAACAATTCTTACCGTCAAAAAATCATTCAGTCCGGTCAAGCGACCGTTGCATCTGGCGCGGCTGTCAATTTTCCCAAGGGTTTTGCAGAAACGCCCATCGTTACTGCGGTTCATAGCGGGACCAATACGGCGGTCAATGTGACCGTTTCGGGCGAAAGCACGAGCGGTTTTACAGCCAATCACAACGGAGGCGGCGCTGTTCTTCTCAGTTGGATAGCGGTGGGGAACTAATCGCGGAGATTGGCCGAATGACTAACGATAACGGGAATTCTCGAGACCTGAAAGAGTCCGGAATTACGGACGTTTTACGGTTTGGCGGGCTTTCCCGAATGTCATCATTTGTCATCATTTCAGGCGATGAAAAGGCTCCTCAGAATGTGGTGGGCTACATAAATTTACGGACAGCGGAACGGGTGTGGCAGGCATGACAACGGATAAACTTAACGGACACAAGGACGGTAAAGGCCGCTTCACCAAAGGCAATCCTGGCAAGCCGAAGGGTGCGCGCTCTCAGACCACGCTCGCCATCGAAAGCCTGCTTGGGAAGGATGCGACAAAGCTCACTCGCAAGGCCATCAAATCAGCACTGGATGGCGACAGCACAGCCTTGAAGCTCTGCATGGAGCGAATTGCGCCTGTACGCCGTGGCCGCGTGGTGACCGTGGGCAACTTCCCGAAGGTGGAAAGCGCTGCTGACGTTCCCGGCGCGCTGTCGTCGCTTCTTCATGCCGTCGCAAAGGGTGAGCTTACCACGGACGAAGCCGAGTCCATTGCCAGCCTTTGCAGCCGATATGTGAATGCCCTTGAGGCGGTCGAACATGAGGCACGATTGAAGGCGTTGGAGGAGAAGCTGAAATGAAGAACATTCAAGCTCGATTGCAGCGACTGGAGACCCGCGCCGCCCCCAGAGCGGACGTGGTGACTTGGGACTTCGCCAGTGACAAAGCATTTCTCGCACTGAATGAAGAGGGGCAAGCCGAGATATGCGCGATCATCGAAAAGATGCGTCCGAACCTTCCTGAAAACGTTGAACAGGCTTTGATGGGCTTGTCGGATGAAGAACTTGATAAGCTGGAAGAGTTCTATCTGGATTCAGACTACGGCAAGCGGGAGGTAGACAATGGCCGGTAGATCGATACACGGCCGCCTTCACAGGTTGGAGACTATCTCTCCGAAGATCCTGCCGGGAGAGAGCACAAACCCACTCGCCAAGATACAGGCGTTCGTCGACGAAAACGGCGGTAGGCTGGATAACGAAAGCTGGGCAGATGCCGCTGCTCGATTGGTCGATATGCCGACTGCCCAGCTTGTCGAGTGGCTCAAGAGCAAGGTCTATGTCGAGGATTTTTATCTCTGAAAGTGGACAAATATGGACAGTTTATGCGCTCCAGCTTTGAATTTTAATCCACGCGGAAATCAAAGCTTCGGTAAAGCAATTTAAAGCAATTTTTGTAGAGCAAATCAGAACATTTTTTGATGGTGTTGTGGTTACCCATCTAAATCTGTTATAGGTCAGCCAGCGACCACGGATGAACTGGCGCAAAATATGGGCCGGCCTTTCGAGGTGACGGCCTTTCTTTTTGCCTGGAGTTTCCCATGATTACAGAGATCGAAGTCGAAGGCATCGGCACCATGCGCCACATGAACGCATTTCAGATGCGGAGAGCTATGCGCATTGCCGACAGGAAGAACCGAGCCATCGCAATGGCAGCATTTGGCATCGGATTGACTGTACAGGAGTTCAAGAGGCTCAGCGCCGATCAGCAGCGTCTTATCTGGGATGCTCACAATCGCCTCACAGCGCCTGGTGCTGGCGCGCCCATCAGACCGACGACGGAACAGGTGACAAAGCCTCCACGCGCATGGGAGAGGTTGTCAGAGGCCGAGAAGGCAAACTATGGGCGGCAGCTGCTCAACGTTAAAGCCTCGCTGCCGCATGGTCACTTCCGTCGATGGGTAGAAGACAAGAGCGGCATTACCTACAGCCAGGCTCAGCGCTACATGAGTGCGGCAAACGATCGAGCAGTTCAACTACTGAAATAGCGACTTGAACCATCCTGTGAAGCCGGCAGACTTGTCCGAGAAGACCACAAAGAAGCTTAGCGTCTCGGTTTTGTTTGACAGTAAGGTGGCCACCGGTAAGGAATAACTGGCCGTCTTTCCATCCTCAGAGAGTTTACCTGAAGTCTCAATAATCTGCGGCGCAGTTACCCGCCATTCAAGATATCGACCCGACGTGGCGCCGATTAGCATCGCTTCCATCTGAGGATTGTCACCGGGTTTTGTGGGAGCTGGTGGAATCGCGAGTTCAAGCTTCCTGTTATCTCCTTGGTTCGTGATCGACATCGCCAAGTCCTTAGACTTGTTTTGGTTGTCGCTACCAACGAGATTGCCTTTCGCAAGGGTCGCGAAAACCTGATCTGTCGGTCCCTCGAGCGCGATAGTGCAAACGATATCGCCCTTCTCGGTTGTGCGAGTGGTTGAGCCTTTCAGACCCTCTGGCAGCTTTCCCTCGGGAATTGGAGGACAGAAATTGGACGGTTTATCCTTCACCCCTATGTTGAGCAAAGCTGCGTCTACGCTCATCACGAGATTAATTTTTGTGGTGCCATCATCAGACACGACAATGTCCTGCTGCATCTCGAAGCATCCAGAAAGGATTAACAGAGCGGCCAAAGCTGTGGTCGTTTTGAGCTTCATGAATATCCCCACAATCTGTAGGCGCAAAATTGCGGCTCAAGCACGTCTCAGTCAAGCGGCAAATGGTATCGGTAATGCCCCTTATCGTGAGTATTCGTGACCGGAAACCCGAATGTTACTCTTCGCCAACTCTTCGGGTGATGTTGACATTTGTTGACAACCTAGAGGCGGCAGTCCTGTCCCCCTTGTAACCTGCTTGCGAGTATGCATCGGTAGCAGTGGCGCCTCTAGCTAGCGCCTGAGCAAAAAGTTCATGCCGTGCATTCTTTAGTGTCGGCATAATCTAACCTATGAGGGAAGTTAAATGGCATTCAAACCCGGAGATGTGGTGCAACTGAAATCAGGCGGTCCTCTTATGACGGTCGCTTTCATCAACGAAGAAGGCAAAGTCTCATGCACTTGGTTCAACCAAGATCATGCTTCCTTCGAAGTGAAGTTCGCCATCTTCAATCCTGAAATGCTCAAGGTTAAGCAGTAGACTCGCATCAGATTTGGGGTGCTTGAGTATCCCAATTCATTCTTGAGAACTGGCATGGGTAACCTTGGGGGATGGGAATGATTAATTCTGGCAAATGTCCAAAATGCGAAAAGATTGTGCCTTATCTCAAACTTGAGGGTCTGGACGCCAAAGAGCCTTTCGCTGCCTCTGGATGGAAGGCCATCACGTTGCTGTGCCCAAGCTGCAGCACTGTGCTTGGGGCTTCAATCGATCCGATTGCTATTAAGACGGACATCATCAACTCGCTTAAGCGGTAATCCTCTCCCACTCTTGCTTGGTGGTGGTCTGAACCGCACCGGGTTTGCCGGAGGCCATTTCGTTTAAGTTATGCGGCCACGGCCGGTGCGTCCAGCATGGCGTAATATCGTTCTTCGGCTTCGGCTGGCGGTATGTTGCCGATGGGCTCCAGAAGGCGACGGTTGTTGAACCAATCTACCCATTCCAGCGTGGCGAACTCCACGGCTTCGAAGTTTCGCCACGGTCCTCGCCGATGGATGACCTCGGCCTTGTAAAGACCATTGACCGTTT